>NZ_AOLG01000058.1 GCF_000336815.1 Haloferax prahovense DSM 18310 | reverse complement strand
GTCACGCCCGATGACATCGACGACCCTCACGAGTTAGAGATGAGCATGACCATCGAGCGCGACGGCGAGGTCGTCTACGACGACGCCACGAACACCAGCGAGATGGTCCGCAGTTGCGAGGAACTCGTGTCGTACTTCACGCGCCACAACACGGTCCCCGAACTGGCGGTCATCCTCACCGGTACCTCGCTCGTCCCCGAACAACCGTTCGACCTCCAAGAAGGCGACCGCGTCGACATCACCGTCGAAGATATCGGCACCCTCTCGAACGGCGTCACTACCGTATGACACCCACACCCACCGATATCCTCGAAGAGTTCAGTCTGCCGACGGGGGGGACCGACGGAGACCGATAGCGACATCGATGGCGTCGCCGCTCCTCGTCGGAGTCGAACCGTAGTTCCGACTCCCGCCTTCACCGACGAATCTCATCGACGCGTCGTTCGCGTCTCGCTCCGCGAAAACACTACTGTTCAGCCGCCGCCTCTAACGACGGTTCCTCTTGAGCGAGAATGTTGATGCCGTCCGATTGCCGAAAGAGATGCAGCCGCTCCTCGTCGAAGGCGAGCGATAGCTCCTGGTTCGTGTCGGGTTTGACGTCTCCGGGCACGCGGACCCAACACTCCTCGCCCTCGATGTCGAAGTGGAGATAGTTGTCCGACCCCACCGGCTCGCGGACGTCGAGGTACGCTCGAACCGCGTTGGGCTCGTCGCTGTCTGTGAGGGTGATGTTCTCGGGGCGGATACCGAGCACGAACTCGTCTACTCCGTCGGCGTACTGTTTGATGTGTTCGAGGACCCTCTCGGAGAGGTCGTAACTGAAGCCGTCGGCGACCAGCGACGTGCCCGACAGCCGCACTTTGAACTGGTTCATCGGCGGGTTCCCGACGAAGTCGCCCACGAACAGGTTCCGGGGTTCGTTGTATATCTCCTCGGGCGTCCCTATCTGCTGGAGTTCGCCGCCGTCGACGACAGCGATGCGGTCGGACATCGTCATCGCCTCCTCCTGGTCGTGCGTGACGTACACCGTCGTCGTCCCGAGCGTGTCCTGTAACTGCTGGAGTTCCGTCCGCATGTGCAGTCTGAGCTTGGCGTCCAGGTTCGAGAGCGGCTCGTCGAACAGGAAGACGGACGGCTCGCGCACGATGGCGCGGCCCGTGGCGATACGCTGTTGCTGACCGCCAGAGAGGTTCCCAGGATGCTTGTCCAGTTGGTCCGTGACGCCCATCATCTCCGCCGCCTCCATCACCCGTCGGTTGATCTCGTCTTCGGGGAGGTCGGTCGTCAACTGCAACCCGTAGCTCATGTTCTTCCGCGCGGTCATGTGCGGGTACAGCGCGTAGTTCTGAAACACCATTGCGACGTCGCGGTCCTGCGGCTGTACGCCGTTGACGACACGGTCTCCGATACGTATCGTCCCATCTGTGATATCTTCCAGACCCGCAATCATACGGAGCAACGTCGACTTGCCCGAACCCGAGGGACCGACGATAGTCAGAAACTCCCCGTCTTCTATCTCGAAGCTGATGTCGTCGACAGCGACAATATCCGAGTCGCCGCCGTAGACTTTCCGCACGTTTTCGATGCTAACAGTACCCATAGTGCGTGGGTTGCCAAGAGAACTAATAATAGTTGTGGTTACTTCCGGTCAAGGCTGCATCATTCGGGTACGCGAGCGCATTCTGAACGTCAGCTCACCGCGCCGCCACGACAGACGGACGAACGGGTGGTGTGTCCGGCCTCATCTACCGGCAGTATTGGTCACGGAAAATAGTTTAATCCATGCTCCAGCATGTACATGTGACACATGGTTCGAGAAGCTATCACTAGCAGTACCCGTCGGAAGTTTATCAAATCTGCCGGAGTCGCGGGGACCGTCGCACTCGCAGGCTGTGCCGGTAACGGCGACAACGGTGGAGACAGCGGAAGCGGCAGCGGTAACGGTGACAACAGCGACGGTGGCAGCTCCGGAAACACGCGGAGCGAGTCCTACGAAATCACCTTCTGGGAGCTGTTCAGCGGTGGCGAAGGGCCGATTATGGAGAGCATCGTCAACAAGTTCAACGAGGAACAGCCGCTCGACACGGACGCGGAGGTGACCATCAATCGACAACGAACGCCGTGGAACGAGTACTACAACAAGCTGTTCACCGCCCTCTCGGGCGGAGAAGCGCCCGACATGGCGATCATGCACGCCGCGTACCTGCGAGCGTGGGACGGCGGTATCGACCCAATCGGCACCTACGCCGACACGGCGTCGATCAAGGGCGATTACACCGCGAGCCACTGGGACCTCGTCACCGTCGACGGCAACGTGAACGCGCTGCCGATGGACATGCATCCCCTTGGCGTGTACTACAACAAGGACCTGTTCGAGCAGGCCGGCCTGGACCCGGAGAGTCCGCCGACGAACTGGGAGGAGTTCCAGCAAGCGGGTAACGCGGTCGTCGAGAATACTGACGCCCACGCGTTTACGCAGTCGCCGTACAACGACGGCTTCGGTTCGTACCGCGTGTGGAGTAGTTGGGTCAAACAGCAGGGTGGGAGCCTGTACGACGACGAGTGGAACCCAACGTTCGACAGCGAGGCCGGACAGAACGTCGCCCAGCTGTTCTCCGATATGACCGGCGATATGGGCTGGTCGAAGCCCACGAGCGAGGCCAACTGGGGGAACAACGCCTTCCAGAACGGTACGTGTGCGATGGCGATGAACGGAACGTGGTACGTGGCGGCCTTAGCAAACGTCGACGGACTCAACTGGGGCTTCTTCGAACCGACCGTCGGTCCGAACAAACAGCAGGATAAGGTCTGGGCGGACGGCCACTCTATCGTCCTCCCGAAGAAGCAGGGCCGAAGTGACGCCAAGTCTGAGATCGCCGCCGAGGTGGCCCACTGGATGACCACACAGAACCCCTCGTGGGGTGCCGAAGCCGGTCACCTGCCCGCCGCGAACAGCATCTACGAGTCCGACGCCTTCCAGAACAGTCCGTACTACGACAAGACGCTCAACAAGTACGTCGAGATGGCCGAAGACGGCGACTACTTCTACCACCCGAAGGTCCCGAACGGCGACCCGAACGCACAGAACTGGTACACGTGGCTCGTCGACATCTGGGCGCAGAACTCTGAGCCGCAGGCGGCTATCGACTCCGGAATCCAGACGGTCTCTAACGGCATCTCGGAGTAATCGAAGATGGGGATAACAGAACGCATTATGGGAGGTGAGAACGCGACGAACAGCAAGACAGTCATGGGTCTCCGCAAGGAGACCATCGAGGGCGTCCTGTGGTCACTTCCGTACCTCGCCGTGTTCACGGTGTTCCTCATCTGGCCGGCGCTGAAGGGGCTCTACATGAGCTTCCACACGTACCCGAACAAGTTCGACCTCACGGAGACGGAGTGGGTCGGCCTCCAGAACTACGTGGAACTGTTCCGCGACCCGGTGTTTTACAACGCCATGGAGGGCACGCTCCTCTTCGTCGCCATCTCGGTTCCAGCGCTGGTCATCCTCGGGCTGATAATGGCGCTCGGCGTGAACCGAGATGTGGCCGGAAAGCGCACGCTCCGGGCCATCTACTTCAGCCCGTACGTCCTCACTGTCGCGGTCGTGACGCTGGTCTGGGGACAGGTGTACTCCCAGAGCTACGGCCTGATAAACTACTACCTCGGCTTCTTCATCGACAACCCGCCGGGATGGCTCACGTCGCCGGACCTCGTCATGGCGGCGCTCGCGTTCATGACCGTCTGGTGGCTGGTCGGGTTCAACTTCGTCATCTTCCTGGCGGCCCGACAGAGCATTCCCGAACGGCTCTACGAGGCCGCACGCCTCGACGGCGCGACCGGCTGGCGGGCCTTCAAGGATATCACGCTCCCCCAGATGCGAAACTCGGTCGTGTTCGTGGTCATGGTACAGTTCATCCTCCAGTTCCAGGTGTTCGCACAGCCGTACGTGATGACGCAGGGCGGCCCGAAGGACACCTCGGACACGCTCGTCTACTATCTGTACCGGAGCGCCTTCTCCCAACAGCAGTTCGGCTACGGCGCGGCGATGGGGTACGTGCTGGTCGCAATCCTCATCATTATCGCAATCGTGAACTTCAAAGTAATCGGTGACTCAAATGACTGAAACGACATCGCAGAGCTCGATACGCGCGCGGCTCAACGGCGACACGGTGCGGAACGTGTTGCTTCACGCGTTCCTCTACGGCCTCGCCGTTCTCATGGCGGTCCCGTACCTGTACACGCTCTCTCGGTCCTTCCAGCCGACCGAGCTGTTGCGCGACCCGCGACCCTACTGGATACCGCCGCTCGCGGGCGAGCCGATAACGCTCGAACACTACCAGTACCTACTGAACAACACGCTCGTCGTGGAGTGGACCATCAACACCTTCATCATCGCCGCCGGTGCGACGCTGCTCATCGTCGTCATCGACTCGATGGTCGCGTTCTCGCTCACGCGGCTCGACTGGCCCGGACAGGGCGNCCTTCATCATCGCCGCCGGTGCGACGCTGCTCATCGTCGTCATCGACTCGATGGTCGCGTTCTCGCTCACGCGGCTCGACTGGCCCGGACAGGGCGTGGTCATGGGGGTTATCCTCGCGAGCTTCATGGTTCCGTACTACATGAACATCGTTCCGCTGTACCAGATCGTCTCGGACCTCGGCCTCATCAATTCCTACTGGGGCGTGATACTGCCGGCCGTGGCCAGTCCGCTCGGCGTGTTCCTCCTCTACCAGTTCTTCAAGGACATCCCGGTCGAGTACGAAGAGGCGGCGAGGCTCGACGGGTTCACCACGTTCCAGGTGTACACCCGCATCATCCTCCCGCTCGCGAAGCCGATTCTCTCGGCGCTGGCGCTGTTCATGTTCGTCTACAACTGGAACGCGTTCCTCTGGCCGCTGCTCGTGCTGTCGAACGAGACGGCGTACACGCTTCCCATCGGACTGGTGAACCTCTATCAGGGGAACATCGACACGCCCGGACTCCACATGGCCGTCGCGATTCTGGGGTCCTTGCCGCTGTTCATCATCTACCTCATCTTCCAGGGACAGATCGTGCGAGCAGTGCAGATGCAGGGCGCGACGGGATGAGCGAGTCAGCGGACGGCACCGTCGGCGTCCACCGCGCGCTCGTCGCCGCGGTCCGAACGGTGTTCCATCACCCCGTTCAGATGGTCGCCATCAGCGTCGGCTGGGTACTCGCATCGATCCCCCTGGTCACGCTCGGCCCGGCGACGTTGGGCGTCTACAGCGCCGTCGCCTCCGTCCGCGAACAGGGCCACATCGACCGTGACGCCGTCAGAGCGACGCTCTCGAACTACTGGCTCGACGCGCTCCTCTTCAGCGGGCTCATGGTCGCGTTCCCGGCTCTCGCCGTCTTCTATCTCGGCCGGTTCGCTGCCTCCGGGTCGGCGCTCGCGGGCGTTCTCGGGATGGTCGGGTTCTATCTCGCGTACCACGCGTGGGTCGTCTTCGCGCTGGCATTCGTCGCGCTCGCGCAGGGTGACGACGCGTTCGACGCTGTCACCGACGGATACCGGTGGTCCGTCGAGCGGCCGGTGGCGACGGTGCTGGTCGGTGTCGTGACCGCGACGCTACTCGTCGTGTGTTCGGTGTTGACGGTCGCACTCCCGCTCGTGTTTCCCGCGCTCGTGGCCGCGTTCCACACGGAACTGGCCGCCCAGACGCGCGACCAAAAAGAGGATGCGGCCGACGCAGCGGACTCGACCGCTCCGACCGACCGCCCAGTCTCCGGTGAGAGTCTGCGAAACGATTTCTCCGCGACGTTTCGACGGTGACGCTACGTCCCGTCGTCGAGTTTTAGCGACTGAACGCCGTAACTGATCTCACAGAGATTCGGCCCGTCCGCGACCGACGTGAGCTGCAGTAGCTCATCCCCGTGGCGCGAGGGCAGCAGCGGTGTCGTCCAACCGACGAACGCCCGACCGCCGAGGTCGCTCTCCGTCTCGAACGACAGCGGGGCGTCGACCGCCTCCCAGTCGCCGCTCCCGTCGAGGTTCGAGTTCGCGAGCACGACCTCGCCGTTCCCCTCCGCGAGCTCGCGGTTCCCGTCGACGAGCTGTTTTCCGGACACGAGTATCGTTCCGTCTTTGCCGCCGGCGCGGGTCCACGTCACGTACGGGCCGTTGATGAACCGCCGGCCGTCGGCGGTCGAGACGAGGGTTCCCGCGTCCGTCGGGTCGCCCCAGTCACGCCCGTCGGGCGAAGTCTTGACGTGGACCTCGCCGTACAGGTAGTCCGGCCCGATGACCTCGTAGCTCATCATGTACGTACCGTTGGGCAGCGGGGTGACGGTGGGCATCCCCGGGCGCGTCGTCTCGTCCGGAATGGCCGCGACGAACTGCTCGTCGCCCCACGACTGGCCGCCGTCCTCGGAGGCTTTGTACGCGACCAGCTGATTGTAGTCGTCGTCGCTCCCCATCCGCTCGTCGGCGAAGTAACAGACGAGATTCCCGTCGTCGTCCAGCCCAAGCTCCGGCTCCCAGACGGGGCTGTTCCCGTCGTAGGGGACGGCCTTGCCGCCCGTGACGACGGTGCTCACGAACTCCCAGGACGCCCCGCGGTCGGTACTGGCGTAGAGGTCGATGCTCGTCTCGCCGAGTTCGCCGATCTCGCCCTCGGGGACGTCTTCGGGGTCGTCGAGGATCGGGATGGAGTTCCCGGCGGCGAGGACCGTCCCGGCCGGCCACGGACCGACCGCATGCGGGAGTTCGAACAGAGTCGGCTGGTATCGAAGCCCCCAGCCCTTCCCGCTCGTGTCGTGAATCTCGGAGAACTTCGACCAGGTTCGTCCTCCGTCAGTACTCCGGTAGACGGGGAAATACGGCTCCGACCCGCCGCTCATCGACGGGTAGAACTCGAACGTCGCGAGTAACTGCTTCTCGCCGCCCTTTCCCGACCCGTGTTTCAGTCGCGTGACTCGAGGATACAGCGACCCGGGGGCGGGCGCGTCCGACGGGGGCGAGTACAGCGTTCCTTCGACGTCTGTCTGTTCGTCGTCGCGGCCACTGCCCGCGATAACGCCGGTTGACCCGACTGCTGCGGCCCCGACGGCGCCGACCGCGGCGAGGTACTTCCGGCGGCTGTGCTGGCGGATGGAATCGCGTTCGCTCATGACGCTGCTATGTGTTCACACGACACCATAATAACTGTATCCCCGGTGTCAGCTCGAAAAAGAACGACGGCGGCTCCGTTACTCCGTCAGCGTCAGACCGACGACGGACGCCGGCGGCGCTTCGAACGTGATAGTTCCGTCGCCATCGTCGGTGACGGCCAAGTCGCTGGCTTCGAACGACTCCGCATTCTCCTTCGTCGAGTACTCCCGGATGTCGTTGTCTTCGAAGAGAACGGTCGCCGAGGACACCGAGTACGCCGACGACCCGACGTCGACGGTGAGCAGTTCAGCCTCGTCGTGGCGGCGGTTCGAGGCCGTGACGAACAGTTCTCCGTCGCCTTCAGAAGCCGACGCCGAGACCATCGGGACGTCGTGGTCCTCGCCCTCGATTTCGCGTTGCTCCGTGTCGACGCTCGTTTCGAGCGCCGTCTGGCCGACGTGGTTCTCGTACAGGTCGAAGACGTGGTACGTCGGCGTCCGCCACGCGGCCTCTTCGTCGGTCTGGACGAGGCACTGCAGGACGTTGACGAGCTGTGCGATGTTCGCCATCGAGACGACGTCGGCCCGCGCGTGGATGAGGTCGAGCACACCGGCGGTCGTCAGCGCGTCCCGAACGGTGTTTTCCTGCTCTAGTCCGTTGTCGCTTCTCGCCTCCGGATGCCACACGCCCCACTCGTCGACGATGATTCCGATTTCTCCCTCCGGAACGTACTCCGAAATCGTCTCGGCGGCTCGGTCGATGTCCCCACCGACCTTCTGTGCGCGCGCGAAAATCTTGTAGTACTGCTCGTCGGTGAAATCGGTGTCACCGCCCGCCTGATAGTAGCGGTGGACGGAGAAGTGGTCCATCAGGTTGAACGGCGACCCCATGCCGAGGAACGAGCCGGGGCCGAACTCCATCCCGCCGTTGAGGCTGTCGAAGAAGACCTTGTTCCAGTCGTCCGTGAGGTGTCCGCAGGCGATGAATTCGGTCGAGTCCTCGTTCATCAGCTTATCGAAGCCGTTGAAGTAGTTCGCGAACCGGCGGTACTCGTCGGCGTACTCGTCCGGCGCGAACCGACCGCCACAGCCCCAGTTCTCGTTCCCGATGCCCCAGTACTTCACCCCATACGGCTCTTCTTGCCCGTTCTCTCGCCGCCTGTCGGCGAGTTCCGTGTCGCCGCCGTAGTTGCAGTATTCGATCCAGTCGAGCGCCTCCTGCGGCGTCGACGACCCGACGTTGACCGCGATGTAGGGGTCCGTGTCGAGGAGTTGGCAGAGTCGGAGGAACTCGTCCGTCCCGAACTCGTTGGACTCCTCGGGGACGTTTTCTCGCCCCTGCGTCCACCACAGGTTCCGCCGGCGAGGACGGTCCTCTCGCGGGCCGACACCGTCTTCCCAGTGGTAATCGTCGGCGAAGCAGCCACCCGGCCAACGGAGCACCGGCATATTCAGTCCGCGGAGCAGCGAGACGGTGTCCATTCGGATGCCGTCCTCGGTCTCGACCCTATCGTCGTCGCCGACCCAGAGACCGCCGTAGATACACCGTCCGAGGTGTTCGGCGAAGTGACCGTAGATGTTCTCCGAGATATGGTCTATCGGCTCCTGACTGCTAACGCGTACTTCACTCTGCATACGTTCTTTCATCAGTACCCGGTTAAATAACTATTGTGCCTTGTTCCCTGTTTGCACGAGGTCAGATGCGGAACCATCCAGTTACGCGATGGACGCAGGTCGAAGCGCTGGTGCCTCGAATCCGTCGGTAACGCGGTCATTGCAATTTCTCTAAGGTTCCCTATTTCAGAACGAGACAATATCGTTCTGCGCACAATGATTACAAGCATACGTATGTAATCTCTATCAGGGTAGCAGCGGATACTCTACGAAACCGGTCTCTCCGGGCGGGTTCGAGGCATCCGGTATGTTGTTCCGTCATAGTGAACAGCGGCAATAACCCGTGGGCATAGTAGTGAACAGTTAGTTCCGTTAGCTCGACGACGTTGACCGTATCCGGCACCCGGTCCAGAGAGTGCCCCGTGAAATCTATCGCTGCTGGCGCGACGAGCCGACGCCGAAATACGACCCGTTCCCAGAACACCGCCGGGCCGGTTTCACAGAGGGTTCGATACGGCGGGCCCTCCGAGGCGTTCGTCCTCGATCGCGCATCCGAGTTCACGGAGACAGTAGTTCCGTCCTGTAATTATCCCCAGACTGCAACACGGACTGTGTTCCTGGAGCGTCGTCAGACGGTTTGGGTCTACGCTTTTGCTTATGGAGAGAGGTGGCCGACTCAGTGACACTACACTCCTGCGTTTCAACTCGCACAACTTGGCAAGTTTTGCTAAGTTTTCTGGTATCGAGAACAATATCTCGACTGGGGGAAACGTGAAAGCGGGGTCATCGCGTAAGCTCAGGTAGATGTCGGACTATTCCCAACTGGTCGGTGACCCATGGCTCCCAAGCGACACAAGAGTTCTAACTCGGGAGGCGAAACTCGCGGTTAAAGCTATCAGATATAGAACAAAAATGATGGCAGTGGGTGGTGTGTTGAGCTCGACGTGGTAGTGCTGTCAGGTGTTCATAAGCTTCGACCGGGACAGACCTACTCCGCCCATAACGCCACGTCTATGACATGACTGATACGTTAGCCTCGTTGGTCGGTTACGCTATCGACCATATAACTCGACGATTGAGCCCCACATTAGTTTTTCTTTCTCTGCAAATCTTAACACCGGAACTAAACGCGACCGCTCTCCAAGAGATAACGACAATCGTCGTAGTAAGGGTTAAGTGACTATCGAATGGCTAAGAAAATGCATGCGTTGCCCAAAGTGTAGTCACAGTCTCGCCGTCTACGATTCGTTTTACGACGTCGCCTTCGTCTGCGACTCGTGTGGATACGTCCTTCCGCGCGGAGCAGATTGAGGAGACGGACGAACCGATAGAGAATCAACAATACGAGCGTCTGTCGGGAGAATCAAACTCGACCGTCGGTGGCGCGTTCACAGCCCCGGAGGATGGGTGGGACACCACCGATCGATAATAGATATAGCGCTATTCACTTTATTGAAAGCTCCGACCGCCCGTGAGCCGAGAACGCCAGTACAGGCGCGTAGTCCACCCCGCCACAAATCCCAGCTTTCAGCGGGAGTCAGCAAGCCGCCAGGTGTTGTAGAGCAGTCCGGCGAAACGAAGCGACCCCCGTAAATCAGTCGCTGCCGCGGTCGGCGCTGCCAGCACCTGCGTCCGGAGTCCGCAGCACGTCCGGGTCGGCATCCGGTCCGAGCGGTTCGACGCGCACGCTCGACACTTTGTACTCCGGAATGCCGGCCTGCGGGTCGAAGGTTTCCTGCGTGAGTTTGTTGACCGCACCGGCCGCGAAGTGCATCGGGATGAAGAGCGTTCCGTCGCCGACGCGGTCGGTCACCTCCGCCTTGACGACGATGTCGCCACGGCGGGATTCGACCCTGACGTACTCGCCGTCCGAGACGCCGAGTTCCGCGGCGGTCGTCGGGCTGATTTCGACGAAGCTCTCGCCGACGTGGCTCATAAGCCCCTCGACACGTCGGGTGATCTGTCCGGTGTGCCAGTGATAGAGAACCCGCCCGGACGTGAGCGTGAGGGGGTACTCCTCGTCCGGTAGTTCACCGGGATGGCCGCCGTCTGCCGGCACGAAGCGGGCGAGACCGTCGTCGAAGTTGAACTCTCCCTCCTCGTAGTCGTAGAGATACGGCGTACCGGGATGGTCTTCATCCCAGCAGGGCCACTGGAGTCCGTGCTCGTCGCCCGATTCGAGACGCTCGTAGCTGACGCCGCCGTAGATAGGCGTCAGCTCGCTAATCTCGTCCATCACTTCCCGCGGGTGGTCGTAGCCCCAGTCGTAGCCCAGTCTGGCCGCCAGTTCCTGCGTAATCTCCCAGTCCTGACGCGCCTTTCCGGGCGGTTCCGCCGACGCTCGAACCCGCTGTACCCGACGCTCGGTGTTGGTGAACGTGCCGTGTTTCTCCGGCGAGGTCGCCGCCGGCAACACCACGTCCGCGTGCTCTGCAGTCTCCGTCATGAAGATGTCCTGTACGACGAGGAAGTCCAAGCCGTCGAGCGCCTCACCGGCGTGCTGGATATCGGGTTCCGAGAGCGCGGGGTTCTCCCCGACGATGTACATTCCGCGGAGTTTGCCTTCGTGGGCCTCGCTGAGCATCTCCGGGACTTTGAGCCCGGGTTCGGCCGGCGGACGTTCGCCCCACACCTCGGCGAACTTCTCGCCGACCTCGTCGTCGGCCGGGTCTTGGTACCCGGGGAGACTGCCGGGCAGGGTACCCATGTCGCCGCCGCCGCCCTGCACATTGTTCTGGCCCCGGAAGGGAGAGAGTCCGGCACCCGGTTTCCCGACCTGCCCGAGCGTGAGCGCGAGGTCGGCCATCGCGAGGAGGTTTTCCGTCCCGTGGCTGGATTGGGTCATCCCCATCGCCCAGCCGAAGACGACGTTCTCGGCGTTTGCGAGCGTCTCGGCGGCCGACTGCAGTTCTGCTGGAGGGACGCCGGCCAGTTCCTCGACTTTCTCGGGTGTAAACGCCTGGACCTTCTGCTTGACCTCCTCGAACCCGTTCGTATTCCGTTCGATGAACGTCTCGTCGTGCAGGTCGTGTTCGATGAGGTATCGGATGAGTCCGTTGAGCCACGCCACGTCGTAGCCGGGCGTCGTTCTCGTGTACTGGTCGGCGTGCTCGGCGATGCCGATTTTCCGGGGGTCGAACACCACGAGGTCGGCCCCGTCGCGGACGTTCTGCTTGATGCGAGTCGCCAACACCGGATGCGACTCGGTCGTGTTCGACCCGCTGATGAGGTAGGCGTCGGCCTCGCCGATGTCCTCGTTGATGCGGTTCGTCATCGCGCCGTAGCCGAGCGTCTGTTGGAGCGCCGCCACCGTCGACGAGTGACAGAGTCGGGCGCAGTTGTCGATGTTCTTCGTGCCGAGCACCTGTCGAGCGAACTTCTGGACGAGATACGCCTCCTCGTTGCTCCCCTTCGACGACGCGAGGCAACTAACCGCGTCGACGCCGTGTTCGTCCTGAATCCCGTGGAGTTCGCTGGCGACGTAGTCGAGCGCCTCGTCCCACGAGGCCGCCTCGAACTCGCCGTCCTCGTTTCGAATCAGTGGCTTCGTGAGCCGCTTCTTGCTGTTGGCGAAGTCGTGTCCGAACTTCCCCTTCACGCACGTCGAGAAGTTGTTGGCCGGTGCATTGTCCGGGTCGTCGACGGGTTGGACGCCGAGGGCGTTGCCGTCTTTGCCCCACATCTCGAACCGACAGCCGACCGCACAGAACCCACACGTCGTCTCCGCTTTGTCGACCTTGCCCAATCGGTAGTCGCTGACGAGCGACGCGATGTCGAATAGCCGACCCTCTGGCAGCGTCTGCGCCGCAATGTTCTCCGCGGTGTGTTCGCCCGCGAGTACGGCCTTCCGACCGTATTTTTCGAGGAAGTCGGACGCCCGGCGTTTGCTCTGAGCCATATAGCGGGCGACACCGCTTTGCTCCTCCTGTCTTGCGTTGGCTTCGTCCCCAGCACTCCCCGCACTACCGGGAGCGGGCGAGCGGTTCGGTGCCGTCGTGTCGTCGAGCGTCTCTACCTCCTCGTGTTCGATGACTCGTCCGACTGAGTTCCGCTGTGTGAATCCCGGCAGCGGGAGCGTCCCGGCACCGCCGATATCCTTCTCGGTCAGGGCGCCGGTCGGACAGACCGTGGCGCAGTGTCCGCAGGAGACGCAGTCGGAGTCGGCCATCGTCTCGGCGTCGGACTGGAAGCCGATGCGGGTGTCCTCCCCGGAGCCCTCGATGCGGAGGACGCCTTCGACCTGAACGTCGTTACAGCCCTCGACGCACCGGTTACAGAGGATGCACTTGTTGCGGTCGATCTGAATGAACGAGGAACTGTCGTCGAGCGGTTCGTATTCGCTGCGCTCGTCGAAGACGCCGTAGCGCGGGTGGTCGACCCCCTCGCTGATGGCCGTCTCCTGTAGTTCACAGCGTCCGTTTCCGTTACAGGTCGTACAGCGCAGATTGTGGTTAGAGAGGACGAGGTCGAGATTGACGCTCCGGCACTCCTCGGCGGTCGCCGTGTCGGTCTCGACCGTCAGCCCATCCTCAGCTGGGAACGAACAGGAGGGGACAACCCCGTGTTCGTCCGTTTCGACCATGCAGGTTCGACACTCGCTCCGAGGGCCGATTTCGTCGCTCGCATCGCCTTCGCGGTCGTAGTAGCAGAGCGCCGGAACGTCAGCGTCCTCGTCGAGGCTGTCGGCACCGGGGTCCACGCTCACTATCTCGTCGTCGACGGCCTGCATGGCGTCGATGATAGTCGACCCCGGTGGAACGGTAACCCGTGTTCCGTTAACCGTGATTGTCGTTGGACTCTCACCGCCGGTTCCGACGGGTGGGTCGTTCGCGGTCCCGGTCTCAAACTCCGCCGTGACCGCTGTCTCGTGCTGTGGGTCGTCTATCTCCGGAACGCCCGGGAGTGGGTCGTCAGTACTCATAGTTTGTCAGTACAGGTGCCGCTCGGACAGCGGCCGTCAGCATGTGCTTCGAAACTCGATTCGAACTCGTCCATCGCAGTCAGGACCGGACGCGGTGCATGGGCACCGATCAGGCAGTTGCTCGACTGAGTCATGACCCGGCCGAGTTCGCGTATCTTCCCCCGGTCGAACGAGCCTCGGTAGACCGCTCGCAACAGCTCGGTGAGTTGAACGGTCCCTTCTCGTCCCGGAACGCACCGCCCGCTGTTGGCTTCCGAGGCAAAGCGCGCTCGGTCTCCGGCAGTCGCAACCGCACACCGCTCATCGTTCAACAGTTCGACGACGCCCTCCGTTCCGAGGCCAGCCGCAGTCAGTCCGGCTACGGTTGGTGCGATATCCAGCGTCCGGGTGACTCCGCCAAAAACCCCGCCGACGCAGGCCATCTTGAACGAACCCTCCAGTTCGACGGCGTTCCGAACCGCCGAGAGGTGGGCGTCAGAACCCAACTCTATCGTCGCGGGGGCAGTCACGTCGCCGGTGACAGTCAGCAGTCGCGTCGCCGATCCAGACCCGCTTCTATTGGTCTCCTCCGGGTCCGAGAGCGCGAGATGGATATGGGCGAAGGTCCGCGGCGTATGGATGACCGTGGGGCGACCGTAGAGCCCGTACTCGGCCGGCGACGGTGGCTGGAGACGGGGCTCAATTCTATCCGCACCCTCTACCGCTTCGAGCGCCGCCGTCGGTTCGCCGGCACGGTATTCGTCCGGGCCTGCGACGAGTACCGGAACGACCGGTAGTTCGTCCGCAGCGGCCGCAATGGCCTGCCGAAGACGCTCCCGGAGTTCGGTGTCGGTCTCTGCGAGGTGGATGACCGCATCGGTCGTATCGAGGTACTCGGCGACGGCCGCCACTCCGTCGAGCACCGACATCGGCGACCCGGCGAGGAGCGTTTGGTCCGCCCGCTGCCGGTCGTCCGCGTCGTTTGCATTCACGACGACGACTGGGTCGCCGTCGGCCTCTCGTGCGCGTCGCCAAGCGTCCGCGACCGGTTCGTCAGCGGTGGCATCACCTCTGCCGCGACCGACGAGCCCAGCGTCCGCGATTGCGCCCGCGTCTCTATCGAGCGAGTGAAACTGGTACGCTGTCGGGTCCAGGGGGCCGACCCACCCACAGGGACCGAGGACGCGCCGCTCCCCCACCGCGAACGGCCCGTCCGTCGGAACCGGAAGCGTCGTCGTCTCGACGTCATGTTCGACGACTGCTGCGCCACCGTCCGTCGGTAACTCCCCATCTTCCATGGCGGCGACGAGGTCTCGGACCTTCGGCGTCTCCGGAGCTGGGAAAAACACAGTCCGTCCCGCGTCGGTCGCGAGGACCAACGGGTCGTACTCGCTGATTCCGGTGGGTCCCGTTCGGAGGACCGTGACGGAGTCGGCGGCGGCACGTGCGGTGCTCAAGACGCGCTCGCCGTGTTCCGTTCGTCCGGCTCCCGAGACCCGGACAGTCGGCGACTGGAGCCCTTCGCCTGTGCGATTCATTCTCACGGATGAAGAGACACGGCGGGGTTAAAAAATCATCCCAACCCACGCGCGCCGGAGTGCGGGGTCGAGGCATTCGAGAGAGTTCGGAACCGGCTTCGAGTTCGGTTTCCCGAACGCGTCGAAGTCGGCGCGAGCGCGATTGGGCGGGAGACAGGTGACTGCACCGGACGGGACAGCGAGCGGAGCAAAGACCTAAGGCGGCGACGTGCCGTCTACCGTGATGATGACGAACCCACGGTTCGACGACGTTCGAGAGAAGGCGGCCGATGCGACTCGCGAAGACGACGTCCTGTCCGTGTACACCGGGCTCGTCCACCACGACGGTCGACACGAGTACTACTTCGCCAACGATACCGAAGAGGCGTCGGAGTTACGCGAGACTGCGGCCGTCCAACTCGGGATGCTGGTTCGGGTCCTCGCGGACCGCTCCGATAGCGACGTCGAGGAGATTACCGACCTCGCGGCGGAGCGAGCCGAGAACATGCGATTGAAGTAGTCATTACTCTGGTACCGGGTGTTCGGAAGCGCATTCTCGTCGGGACGTGTCGGACGTGTCACCGAGTCGCTCCGCGTCGGGCGCGAGCGGACGCCGTCCCACGGTGAGAACCAAATCGCTGTCCGTCGTTACCTGACACTATGCGCCAACAACTGCCGAGGTGTCGAAGTGCTACTGATGCGCTTCATCGCCAGCCGTTTTGGGCGGTCCGTCGTGGATTCATTCCGGGGGCGAACGCCCCGCACATCATGTAAGAAAGCAGAGTGCTTGTGGGATATCTCGGCTCGCACGTGAGATGCAGACTCCGGCGAAGTTGATTGTGGTACGGTCCTGCGACAGTCGGTCGGACAGATAGCGCCGAACGCGGCCGCGACCGTCGAATTCGAACTCGAGCTTCAGTGAGCGAGTAATCGAACCGGGTTCAACATAGAAAACACACATAATAATTTTTCTGATGTTTTGAGAATGCATTACTAAACCCTCCTCAAGCGTGAAGTGTCCGATATCAGGAAGGCTGAATCGACCCGAGATATAAATAGCAACCGTTCGCAGAGGCCGAGTGGAGTCCGCACAATGTCTATGAACGCAGTCGTCTACAAAGGCGAACGAGAAGTCGCAGTCGAAGAAGTCGAAGAGCCCCAGATCGAACATCCAAACGACGTCGTCATCGACATCACGACGACCTGCATCTGCGGGTCCGACCTCCACATGTACGAGGGACGGACGGCCGCGGAGCCGGGAATCGTGTTCGGCCACGAGAATATGGGTATCGTCGAAGAGGTCGGCGAGGCCGTCAGTAGTCTCGAAGTCGGCGACCGCGTCGTCGCACCGTTCAACGTCGCCTGTGGCTTCTGTGAGAACTGTGAGAACGGCTACACCGGCTTCTGTACGAACGTTAATCCGGGGTTCGCCGGGGGAGCGTACGGGTACGTCGCCATGGGACCCTATCAAGGAGGGCAGGCCGAGAAGCTCCGCATTCCGTACGCCGACTTCAACGCGCTCAAGCTACCGGACGGACGGGAGCACGAGGACTCGTTCGCGCTGCTCGCGGACATCTTCCCGACGGGCTGGCACGGCACGGAACTCGCTAACCTCGAAGCCGGCGATTCCGTCGCTATCTACGGTGCCGGTCCGGTCGGCCTGATGGCCGCCTACAGCGCCAAGCTCAAGGGCGCTGCCGAGATTTACGTCGTCGACCGCGTTCCCAGTCGCCTCGCACTCGCCGAGGAGCACTGCGACGCCACGCCTATCAACTTCGAGGAGGGCGACCCCGTCGAACAGATCAAAGAGATTCACGGCGGCGGCGTCGACAAGGGCGTCAACGCGGTCGGCTACCAGGCTATCGACCCGGACAAGGAAGCCGACGCCGCGTACGACCCTGCTCGCGAGAACCCGGCTGTCGTCATCAACAACCTCATTCGGACGGTCCGACCGACCGGCGAACTCGGTATTCCCGGTCTCTACGTGCCAGACGACCCCGGCGCTCCCGACGAGATGGCCGCTCAGGGTCGCCTCGGCATCGACTTCGGCCTCCTCTTCGAGAAAGGTCAGGCACTCGGCACCGGCCAGTGTAACGTCAAGGAGTACAACCGACAACTCCGGGACATGATAATCGAAGGCCGCGCCGACCCGAGTTGGGCCGTCTCCCACCGCGTCGGCCTCGACGACGCGCCCGAGATGTACGAGAAGTTCGACAACCGCGAGGAGGGAGTCACGAAGGTACTGCTGGAACCCTAACGTAGCGGAGTCTCTCAACTCGGCCCCCTCACCGACACTCCTTTGCCGGTTAGTCCGGTATCGCGTTCTATGTGTCAGTACTGCAGTTACCGGTACCACGACGGTTGGACGCAGTTGTTGGAGTACGACGAGGTGTATCAGACGGTAATCAGCGGTGACTCGGAGTCGACCTACGGCTTCCACGAACCGTGGGACGAACTCCGAGACGAGGTCGATTTCGGCGCGGCCTAATCAGGCAGACTCGCGGGGAAACGGGTCGTCGGGGTACGCCGCCCCTCGTTCGTCCGTCGTCGCCAGGCACTCGTCGAGTTCTCGAGTCACTGTGCCCTCGTCGAGGCCGCGGCCGATGAACACGAGTCGCGTCTCGGGGTCATCGTCTTCCCATCGACCGATGGGGCCGGCCTGCACCGACGGCCCCGCCTGACTCACACCGAGAACCGTTTCGGGACGACTCGCGACCCACGCGAACCCTTTCGCACGGACGACGTTCCCCCGCCAGTCACCGAGCCAAGCATCGAGTCGGTGCGGGTGGAACGGGCGGTCTCGACGGTAGACGAAGGATTCGACACCGTGGGCCGTCGCTGCCGAGGCGGCATCGTCGTGGGTGTGTTCGTGGTCGTGGTCCGCCTCGGCCCCGTCGCCCGTGAGGGCTCGTTTCCAGCCCTGATGGCGCTTCGCCGCCTCGAAATCGAAGCGTCCCGTATCGAGAACCCGCGTCGGGTCGACTTCGCTGTAGGTCGTCCGGTGGAGGCTCGCACGTGGCTGGAGTTCCCGAATCTCCGCTTCGACGGCGTCCAACGCATCATCGGGGACCATATCACACTTGTTCAGCAACAACACGTCGCAGAACTCGACCTGCTCGACGAGCACCTCCGTCAACGGCCGTTCCGGGTCGGGAGCGGCGTCCGGAAGCGATTCTTCCGGGTCGAACGCCTTCCAGAACCCGTAGGCGTCGATGACCGAGACCGTGGTATCTAACCGGAGTCGTTCCGGCAGACCGCCCTCGTTCGACTCGCCCGTCAGCGCCCGCGCAATCGGGAGCGGTTCGCTGATTCCCGAGGCCTCGATGAGGAGATAGTCGAACGAACGCGTCTCCGCCAACCGCGTCACCTCAGTCACGAGGTCGTCTTGCAACCGGCAACAGATACAGCCGTTCGAGAGGTCGACGACTCCATCGTCAGCCTCTGACGCGACTAATTCCGCGTCGACGTTCAATTCGCCCATATCGTTGACGACGACGGCGATGTCTCTGTCACCGGGGTCGTTCAGGAGTCGATTGACCAACGTCGTTTTACCCGCCCCGAGTGGACCGCTAACGACCGTAATCGGTATTTCGGCTGTGGACATGTCGATGTGTGTGACGCCTCACGAGTGGTCGTAATGAAAACTGGGGCGGCCGACTCACACAGGAGACAGAACCCGCCGTTCTCCGAACTGCCGTCGTGAAAAACACATCATAACTATTCTTTGATATTTCTGGTTTCCTGTCCGTTCGTGTTGGGCACCTCGAACACCGAACAAACCGAACTGTGCGTCTTTGTCGGAGACGTTCGCCCCTCGAAATCGCTCGACGGTCCGCGAGAACGGCATCATCTTTTTGGTCGCCGGTACTGACGAACGACCAGATGGCGCCTCCAATCGCTGACCGACTCCTCACAGTCGACTTGTCCGCCGGCTCGGTCGAGAGTACGCCGATTCTGGACGGGTGGCGACAGCGATACGTCGGCGGAAAAGGGTTGGGTGCCCGCTATCTCTACGACGAACTCGACGCCGGCGTCGACCCGCTCGGCGAAGAAAACGCGATTCTGTTCATGCTTGGCCCGCTCTCGGGCTATCTCCCGGGTGACTCGAGATACGCCGCCATCACGAAATCCCCGTTGACAGGGTGTTTTCTCGACTCGTACGCGGGGGGTGAGTTTCCCGACTCCCTGGCCGGCGCGCTCGGGTCGCACATGGGCCTGCTCGTAACGGGCATCGCGTCCGACCCCGTTCACCTCGTCATCGAAGACGGGAGCGCGACAATCGAAGCCGCCGAGACGTGGGGAGCCAGTACGGTCGAAACGGCCCGAGCGTTCCCGAACGCGTCTGTCGCGTGTATCGGCCCCGCGGGAGAACGACAGATCGCATATGCCACGATCGCCTCCGACGCCGGCGACCACCACGCGGGCCGAGGGGGAGCGGGAGCGGTGATGGGTTCGAAGCGGCTGAAGGCGATCATCGCGAAAGGAGACCCCCCTGACGGGTTAGACGACCTGCGAGAGGCCTACACGACGAAGTACCGAGAGACCTCTACCGGACAGTGGCTACGTGCCAGCGGGACCGTCGAGACGATCGATTTCGCGAACGAAATCGGCGCACTCTCGACGCGAGGCTGGAGTGGCGGACACTTCGACGAGACGGATGAAGTAGGAATCACGACAGTCGAAGACCGAGCCGTCGGTCGCGAATACGCCGAGGCGACGACTCCGGGAGGGTATCGCGTGGCCACGGAAGAAGGCGATTACGTCCCACGCGGCGCCACCGCGATGTCGCTCGGAGCCGGACTCGACATCGACGACTTCGACGCCGTCGCAGCGTTGGGACAGACCTGTGATCGGCTCGGAATAGACCTCATTAGCGCTGGTAGCGCAGTCGCATGGACCATCAAGGCCAACGCCGCCGACGTACTCGACCGCCCACTCTCGTTCGGTGACCCCGACGGAGCACGCGCCCTCTTAGGGGAGATTGCGGAACGCGAGTCAGACCTCGGCGACGCGCTCGCGGACGGAGTCGAAGCGGCGGCGACGCAGTTCGGCGGGCGAGACCTCGTCCCCACGGTGAAGTCGATGGAGCTCCCTGCCTACGACCCGCGCGGCGCGCAGAGCATGGCACTCGCGTACGCGACCAGCGATCGGGGTGCGTGCCATCGGCGGGCGCGACCCATCGAGCGCGAGGTGTTCGACGGGAACTGGGGAGCCGACCGGACCGCGGCGGAGGTCACTCGCGAACAGGACCAGCGGTCGATACTCTGGAGTCTTATCGCCGATGACTTTTTCGGCGACGCGCTCGACGACCTCGGCCGGGAGTGGCTCGAATCGGTCAGCCTCGAAACCGTCGGGGAACTCGCCACAGTCGGCGAACGAGTTTGGAACGTGACGCGCCTGTTCAACGTCCGTGAAGGTATCTCGCGCGAGGACGATGCGCTGCCGGCCACGCTCCAAGAGCCGCTTGGGACAGGGCCACGCGCAGGTGCAGTCGTCGAGAGCGACGATTTCGACTCGATGCTCGACGCGTACTACCGCCGCCGTGGTTGGGACGAAAACGGCGTGCCGACGGCCCAGACTATCGACCGCCTCGACCTTACTGAACTCACCGAGGACTTCGACCACCTCCATGATTGAACACCACACGAACGGCGGGACGGCGAACTGTACACTACCCGTGGAGCGAATATGACGCTCGCCGATCTGCTCTGCGCTCGAAGCGGCGTGGTCTGCGTCGTCGGCGCGGGCGGTAAAAAGTCCACACTGTACGCGCTGGCGCGTCAACTCGACCGCGCCGTCGTGACGGCCACCGTCCGCATCCCCATCTTCGACCAGCACGTCGCCGACGTGGTCGTGACCGAGCGCCCGGCTGCCGCGCTCGAACGGGTGGCGGACTGGCCGGTGGGCGTCGTTCCCGACCGCGACCGCGACGACCGCTACCGCGGGTACGACCCCGACGTGGTCGACGCCATCGGAGAATCGGACGCCACCGACGCCGTGCTGGTGAAGGCCGACGGCGCGCGGATGCGCGATTTCAAGGCACCAGGTGACCGCGAACCACAACTCCCGGAGACTGCCGACACCGTCCTCCCCATCGCCAGCGTCCACGCGGTCGGCGAACCGCTTACCGAAGCGTGCGTCCACCGCCCGGAGCGGGTCGCCGCCCTCACCGACCTCGAACTCGGCGACACGATCCGCCCGTCCGACGTCGCAACAGTACTCACCAGCGAACGTGGCGGCCACGCGGATGTCCCCGACGGTGCGACAGTGATTCCCGTGCTGAACAAGGTCGACGACGCGGCCCTCGAGGCTGTCGCACGGGAGATTGCTTCGGACGTTCTGGCTCAGTCGGACGTCCCACGCGTCGTACTGACGCAGTTGACGGCGTCTGACCCCGTCGTGGCCGTCGTAGAACGCTAGCGCAACTGTTCCGCCGCGTGAGCGAGCTCTTCGGGGGTGTTGATGTTCTCGAAGGTATCGAGGCTCGCGTACTCGCGCACCTCGTCCTCCCCGAGGACGACGTAGTCGAGCGTGAACAGCGGGTCGATGATTTTGTGGCTCCCTTCAGCTAGCGCGGTTTCACAAGCGTCGGCCATCGCCGAGGCACGGTACACCGCGTGAGTAGGCTGGAACCAGCCGTCACCGACCCGCGGCACGGCAGCGTCGTGACCGCCCGCCCGCTCGAACAGTCTGTCGATGAGCGCGGGTTCGAGAAAGGGCATATCGCATGCGGCGACGAACGCGTACTCCGTCTCCACGGCCCGCAAACCGGTCAGGATTCCCGCCATCGGCCCCTCGTCGCACTCTGCGTCTTCTGCAATCGTTATCGGGTGGTCGTAACCGTCGAGCGCGGTTCGGAGCGTATCAGCCTGTTCCGGTCGGCAGTTGACGACGAGGCTATCGATTACACCGACCATCTGGTCGGCGACGCGACGGATGAGAGGGGTCCCAGCGAGAGAAGCGACTGCTTTGTCCTCCGCACCGAACCGCGTCGAGTACCCGCCGGCGATGATGACACCGGTTCGCATACTAAGCGTGTTCATTTTCGTTGTCCAAAGCAGTTGTGCTACGAATCGGATATCGATCTGGTCCATTCTGTGTGTTCGATGCCTTTTGAGGAGTCAGAACGTTTGATTTTGGGACATGTGAGGGGGTGAAAACGTACTGGAACCATTACACAGATAGCTGTGTTATTCTATATTGTAAAATGGGCTGAGAATCCAGAATGAATTCCGAGTCAGCTATCTCACAACCTCGGAGGATGGAAGTGTTGCGTGCCTTCTATTCAAGCACAACAACGGTGAAATAGGAGCAGTCTGCCGGTTCTGATTTTATGNCACAACCTCGGAGGATGGAAGTGTTGCGTGCCTTCTATTCAAGCACAACAACGGTGAAATAGGAGCAGTCTGCCGGTTCTGATTTTATGTTACTCAGAAAATCTTTTCAAGTTCTCTCACCGTGCTAAATTCGAAAACTGCAAGGTGAGAGCCTAATCAAATTCAGTTGGCGTGAAAATAAGGCACGCAACAGAACCCAAACTCCGAAACTGTGCNGTGCTAAATTCGAAAACTGCAAGGTGAGAGCCTAATCAAATTCAGTTGGCGTGAAAATAAGGCACGCAACAGAACCCAAACTCCGAAACTGTGCCCTACGGCGCGGATGACATTTTATATAGCGATATATGATATATAATCTGATGGCGCTCTTTGAGCACTATTTTACTAATCCTCGTTGTCTACTACAGACAACGATACTAGTATTCAATTCAAATATATTTCATAATCGCCGATTGTCTCGAAAATCCCGGATTCAGATTCGGATTGGTCGGCGGAGGCCCGGTTTGGGTGCTCCGGCCCGGGAGTTGTGGACCGAACAAGCAGCTCGCAGGTGAGACATCGGAATGTAGTGGTTGGCTGTTCCAGTGCGTCGCCAGTTCGGTACTGCGACTCGATGTTGAACCATCGAGCGTTAGTTCTGGAAATAGCTTCTTCGGCCCTCACAGTTCTATTCTACGAGGTTCGGGGTGTCGATCTCCTGTTTTCACTCGTCTTGTACCGCAATACGATAGTCGGGGATTCATAAATTGTATAGCGCAATATCATCTGTTGCCATGGAGATAGCACAGTTTCCGAGGATGGGCAATTTTAGCGTTGATTTGCCACTGAGTTAGTCTAGATTACGGGGAAAAGTGCGCTAGAAAACTTGTCCAACCCAGTTAATCCTCTGTGATTGTCAGAAATCATCCGAAAAGTTCTGCCCAGGAATAGTGCCACCGCTCACGAGGGGCAAGCCGGAGTGTCCACCCAATTAGTCAGGTGGAAGCAACGCTGAAGAGACCAACTCAACACACTCTCCAGCAGTAATGACTGGTGCGTAGTCCATCTCACCCTCAGCAGCAGCTTTCAACAGAAAGTCAGTGAGCCGCCAGATGTTGTACAAGAGGACAGCAAACACGAAGTAGAACAATCGAACTCGATAATCCTTCGACGATGTTTTCGCCAAGAAATCGTGTTTGATTGATTTGTACTCGTTTTCAATCTGCCAGCGACTACTGTATCGCCGACAGAATGCTTCGGCCTCATCTGGTGTAACACGAGCATTCGTCCCAAAGACAGTCGTTCCATCTGACTTTGTCGACGGGACGTAGAGGAACTGCATCGCGTGTGACCCCTGTTCGACGTGGACAGACGCTGACTCAACAGCGACTTCTTGGCCGTCTCGCTCCATCTGTTCAATCGCCTTATGCTCTGAGCTGGTGATTCGCTTTGGAATTAGGTAGTCCACGCCAAGGTTCGAGAGCGTTTGAAACACCCTCATTGAGTCGAATTCACGGTCACAGAGTACCATCTCGATAGGGACGTGTTCCTTCGCTTGGCGAACCAGCCGCCGAACAACACTATGAATTCGATTCGGCGGATTGTCATCCCACGCTGAACTCTCTCGAACCGGTTCAACAGCCAAGACCAGCGGGACGTTCTGCCCAACAATCGAGAGGGTGGCAAACTTGAACGCACGTCCATCACCGTCTTTCGTCCCGCTCACCATTGACATTCCTTCAACATCACCGAAGTAGGGCACTGTGGTAATGTCAAGTGCGACGGTCACTGGCCGCCGAAATGAGACTTTAGACTCGGTTACTGAAAGTAGTTGGTCAGTGGCAGTGTCAAAGCCATCGAGGAGAGATTCGGGATCGAATTGCTTGACTGATCGGAGGTGTGTATCTCCATGCGGGCCGTATTCCTTTCCACGTCGGTACTGAAAGCGTGCTGCGCCTTGGGCAGTTCCACACCCGACCATCCCCATGAACGTCTGCAACTCAAAGAACCGAGAATCATCATACGACGAGTTGTCTGCTCTGCCAGAGTCGAATGGTGTGAAGCAGTGTTCACGCGCAAGACGAGTCGTTCGAAATATCTGTTTATCATTGAATGTGGCTTCTTGTTTCTCTCCACTTCCAGACTTCTCTGAGCCACGTTCTTCCGAATCAATAACTTCGTGCTTAGGACGTACTTCGGCAACAGATGGGCCAAAGTCGTGGATATTTTTGACGAGCAGGTGTGCGCCTCGTTTGACAAACTCACGGGTGGCGTCGTCGAAGCGGTTACGCCATGTCCTCGACAGTGCTGACTTGTCAGGAATACGGTCGAGGCCACACGCTGAGGCGAGTTCGTGGTGGTTGGAGAGTTCTCGATAACTGTCTCCGGTGACTTCGCGGTAGAAGAAGAGTTTGAGCATCCCATGAAACGGATACGATGATGGATGCCACTCAAGATAGTTGTCCTCAAGCGTATTGACCCGGATCTCAAGTTTTTCGAATGCTTCAGAAAGCGAATTTCCAAACCGAAGATATTCTCGAAGGTCGAGACCAACAAGAAAAGCATCGGTCATTCGAGCAGCACGGGCTTCCATACGACCGATATTTCAACGCTGCTCATCAATACCTCGACAAGCGATAGTTCAAGCCAGTATCTAGACTGTGCTCTTGCGGAAGAATTCTAAAAGATATTTCACATCTTTGGCTACCACACATTCATGATTCTCTCAGATACCTGCTATCATCTATTGGGTATCCTTTAATTGATAACTGTTTTGTGGACTCCGGTGTGATCCGATATACTACTTCGTAATTGAAATTAGTTGGTTGGATGATTCTGTAAATGTCTCTAATTTCACCATGACAATTCATGGTGACGACAAACTCTGAAGATAATTGTTTTTCTAAATTGGTAACAGTACAATCATTAATGAACTCATCGCCCCTGTCTCGACTCAACCCACGAGAGTATAGGAGCCCATTATACAGCACCGTCTCTTCATAATTAATTGCATACTCTTTAACGCTCGAATTGTTTAGTTGAGGTGGTCGATCTGGGGCATATGGAATCTTTTCGCTGTGGACTGAGGGATTATAGGGAGAATTAGGGACAGATACTGTTGCAACTAGAATCACTACAATAACAATAGACAACTTGTAGATTTTTTTCATGAGTGGGATTGTGGATTTGATATGAGGCCATGAATATGTATTGGCCTCACTAAGTACCGTTAATCACCTTACGATCCTTAGTGAATTGGAGGGCACCTAGAGCGTACCTAGTGTACCCCATTGTGATATGCGTGATCACGGGAATCCTGCATCGCTTTAATTGTACAATCACTCAGCGTCTCAGTAACACCGTCAGTGTTGTAGTCTTGTCCACATTCTCCACTCTGCTCGAAGTCATAATCTGGGTCATCCTCATACGAAGCAGCCATGGGCGTACACATGTTCTGATTGTTTTCAACGATGTCGTGACCAAGGCTGTGTTCTTGCGCCCCCGTATGCATCTGTAATTGGACGCAGTAATCAATGAGGAAAGGGTGGAATGACTCGTGAATAGCCATCACTCCCAGCATATGTTCCTCGTCATACCATCTAGAGCCGTTCGAAACGAACCCTTGGGACCTAGACTCCCAGGCCCCTTTTATCGCAGCTTCGGCTGCATTATCATTGTTACACTCGTAGATCCAGGTGAATTGTCCTTCAGTAAAACCATGGTTATCTAAGAATTGGTTCCCAGAGTCAAATTTACTTGTACAATTAATATTCTTATCCGTAGTATATTTTTTGACCACATACCCTGGAATCTCCATATTATGGCTTGTCTGACGATTCTGGATCTGCTCACACGCATTTACAACGGCATCGAAAGCAGCATCCAGATCAGACATTGGTGGATTTGCTGCCTTCATTAGATTAATTCGCATCGTATGGTCTTTACTCGTATCACCGCCGACTGCCGTACCTTCTAATGTGTATCCCATTATTTACCTCTGTGAATTTTCTGCATCAGCAGTTGAAACCGCGACCTCACCGTGGTTCCGCAGTTTCAACTGGGGAGTTACTTGTACTGTCTCAACCTCTTCGACCGTGTCGCGCTTTTCCGGTGGTAATCGTTTTTTGTGTGTGCGAATTTGGACTGGCCGGGTAGGAAGCTCAACCGTGGTTTCAGCCGCTTCTGGGTGCTCCAGAGATCTTTCACCACCAACTCGACCCACCTTTCCTTGAAATGAGGCCGAGAAGGGCGGAGCACTATATTGCGTTGCAGCTGAGAGTCCCATCAGTGGTCGAAAACCACTGCCAGTGTTTGTCACAATCGTACCACTCTTTGAACTGAGGTTCGGCCCGGGGGTTTGATATTCTCCCTCGAATTGAACGACTGCACTATTTTGTTTAAATAACTTGACCGTCGAGTTGCGTGCGAATTTTTTGAGAGATAGCTGTTTACTATTCTCATCAACGTAATGTTCATATGGATAATCGATATGTTTCATTGAAGCTACCTTCAATTCCTCACTCATCGATTCTACCTTGTGTTCGTACCTGGCTTCGATGAATTTTGTCTTCCCAACTTGTTGGAAGTTTACTGATTTCAGACCAGTAACTCCGAAACCGGCAATACCCATACTTCTCAGAACGCTACGACGGGATTTCGCAACTCCTGTCACCTCATTATGTTTTCTATCCATGATGTTTTATATTCTACTATAAATACACAGGTTATAAATACATTTTGGCAATGTTTATTTTCAGATGTTTCCAGCGAGCTAGGCGGTGGCAACAGATTTAGCCCGAATTCATCGATAACTGTGATGTCTGTCTCCTATTAGCTTCCTGTCTTGCGTTTTCGAATTCATTACGGTGGACACACAATCAAAATCAACAGGCAGTTCCAATTCCAGTCTTAGTTTGCCTGAACAGAAGACACGCAACACTTCCATCCTCCGAGGTTGTGTCCACAGTTTCGGAGGATAGCTTGATGCGTCACTTCCTTTCAACACAAGCATCAGTGAACTCTCAGAGACAGAACGTGTATCTGGTTCAGAGAAGTCGAGTCGAGCTATCTGTAATCGAATGTTAGACGCACCCGAGTGCTGGTCTTAGAGGTACAAAGTGGATTCCACGTTCGAACAGAGAAACGGCGCGTCGGTGCCACGACGATGCGCCGAGCGCGAGCAACCTAAACGACTGCCATTGCAACGCGGAGTCAGAGGCTGCGGTGCTGGATCAGCGTCGTTGTGACGCAGTAACGCCGATCACCAAGGGCGGCCGTCCCAGAGAGGTTGAACGCCACCGATGAAGTTGAAGTTCCACCGCTGGTTGTCCCCACCGTTCCACGGCCACTGGACGACGTCGTCTCCGTCAGCAGTCCCGGCGTTGTACACCTCAGCAACGTCATCAGTAGCGATATTTTTGATGCGGTAGGTCCCGTCACCGTTGTCGATAATGTTCCACTTCTGGGGCGCTCCGGTGTACCACGGCCACTGCTGGAGACTCGCGCCGTCCGTGGTCGTCCCGTCCGGCACGTCGAGTGCACGGTTGCTGTTCTCGTTGACGATGCGGTACTCGCCGCCGCCGATGTACTCAACCCACCACCGCTGGCAGTTGCAGTCGTTCGCGGTCCACTGCCGAACGTTCGCACCGTCGCTCGTACTGGCATCTGCGACCTCCATCACTTTCCCGCTGTTGACGTTCTGGATCTCGTAAATCCCGTCAGCGAGGATGCCGCTGTCGTTGGTGTTCGGTTCGACCGACTGGAGACTGGGCGTCTTATCTCCGGCGATGACGGGCCAGTCGTCGTCTGTCCACTCGACACGGTCGATGAAGAACTGCCGGGCCGGAACGCCGTCTACGTACTCCGGCCCAGTACGGTCGTAGGCGTGATAGACGAACCAGTCCTGCCCGTTGTCGTCCGTCGTGATGTCGCCGTGGGCGGGCGCGACGAACCGACCGTTCGAGGTGAGTTGCGCGATGCCGGCGTTGTCGCTGTTGTAGTTCATCATGTCCGTTCCGGACACGTCGGTGTACGGCCCGAAGAAGTTCGTCGAGCGCCCGACTTCCACCTCGTAGGTGCTGCTGTAGCCGTTACAGCAGGTCCCGGTTGCGACAAACAGGTACCAGTAGCCGTTGCGGTAGAAGACTGTCGACCCCTCGTAGGCGTCACCGGCGACCTGTTGGAGCGTCCCTGGCTTCCAGTCCTGTAGGTCCGAGGTGAGCTCCATCAGATAGATTCCCTGGAAACTCCCCCAGAACAGATACGGCGTGCCGTTGTAGTCGACGAAGTACCCGTCGATGGACCCGCCGCCCGCGTGGTCGTTGTCACCGATAATCTGGCCGTAGTCAGTGAAGGGGCCGTTCGGTGTGTCGGACTTTGCGAGGCCGATACCGAACTCACCGCTCTCCCACGGGCGGGGTGAAAGCGAGTAGAACATCACCCACTCTCCGTCGTAGTAGTGGATGTCCGGTGCCCAGATGGACCCGTACGTCCAGCCCGGACGGGAGTCGAAGGCTTCACCGACGTAGGTCCACTCGTGGAGGTTGTCAGAGCGCAGAATCGGGACGAGCAACTCGTCAGAGTCGTTGTTCCGATTCATGTTCGTTCCGTAGGCCCACCAGGTTCCGTTTCCGTCCCGGTGAATCGTCGGGTCGGGGAAGTGAGGGCCGTAGAGTGCGTTGTGGTAGTGTGTCGAATCGTCCGTCGTCGCAGAGACTGACCCGCTCCCCGCCACTGCAAGAGTCGAACCGAGAGCGCCGATACCGATGCTTTTCAAGACGTTCCGCCTGTTCATGCCACTGTCATCTTCTGCCATGCAACTGCTAAACTATAGACACACATACATAATGTTTTTTACTGTTATTGTCTGACTCGTTTCTTCTCACTCCGGGTGAACACGATAGTGGAATCGGCTTCTCGAACGACAGACGGGGAGAGACCACATCATAAGCCACGAGGCGAGAGTGGCCCCAAAATAGCAGTTATCTAACACGGTGTGATTACGGGTCGAGCCGGCTATTCAGTGACAAGTAGTCATCAATCAGATAATACTCCGTGCATTTTCTATTGGTTCTATGTAATACTGCCATTAGAATTAAGTTAACTGTATATGATTATAGTTTGACGGTCGTAGTTCCTCAACTGCGCGTCAGGAAGGCGGTTGACGAGCGATCTAGACCTCCTACCGCACATCGAAGCACCATGACACACTCAAATCGGCGGAAGACACAAACCGAACAGTCACCCGATAGTCGGCTCACGCCGACGCGACGGAAGTTTTTGCAGGCGACCGGAATGGCCGCGGTAGCCATGGGAGCCGGTTCGAAATCCGGTGCCGCGGCGGAGACGGACGCGCCGGGGTCGCCCGGCCGGGTCTCGAATCTCGCGGCGTACCTCGAAGCCCCCGAGATAGTCGCCGAGAACGTCGAGCCAACGCACGTTACGACCGCCGTTCCCTACGGGTCCGTGCACGCGGCCCGGACGGCGGACGAACCGTTTACCGAACTCGAATCGCGATTCGCGGAGTCGAAGTACGTCCAGCTACTCAACGGGGAGTGGCAGTTCGCGTTCCACGAGAGGCCTGCCGACCTTCCCGACTCGTACGACGGCCTTGCGAGCGACGAGTGGGAGTCGATAGACGTTCCCGGTGTTTGGCAGACGCAGGGGTACGGCCAGCGAATTTACGCGAACAATGCCATCTCGTGGGAGGCCTACGAGCCGAGTCAGGAAGGTGATTTGGTGCCCGACGGGAACGGCACCGTCGACGTTCCGGGCATCGACGACGACGGCCTCAACCCCGTGGGCACGTACCGACGGTCGTTCGCAGTGCCAGAGGCGTGGGACGGACGCGAGACGTTCCTCCACTTCGAAGGCGTCAAGCAGGCATTCTTCGTGTGGGTCGACGGCGAGTACGTCGGCTTCCGGACGGGGTCGATGACGCCCGCCGAGTTCGACGTCAGCAACCACGTCGAGGCCGGCGGAGACCACCAGGTTACGGTGCAGGTGTATCACTGGTCCGACAGCGAGGCGCTGGAGACGATCGACATGTTCCGGTACGCCGGAATCTTCCGAAGCGTCTACTTGTTCGCGACGCCGACGGTACACCTCAGGGACTTTTACGCGCGCACCGACCTCGACGACGACTACGAAGACGGCGAGCTTCGTATCGATGCCGAAATCGCGAACTACGGCGATGCGCCCGCGGGAGAGTACGAGGTCCGCGCGCACCTCTACGAGACCTCCCGCACGAAACCGGGCCGCGGACCACCGCGTGGGAACGGTACGAACGCGGCAGGTCGAGACAACGGGAAACAAAAGGGCCGCGAGGCACCCCAGGGTCGCGACCCACCGGACAACACCGGGTCCGGCCGCGGGCCGCCCCGCGGGCGCAAGGCTACGACCCTCTCAACGACCGCGGCCGTGGACGAAGACGGTGCGGTAGTCACACTCGATGCCGACGTAACGGACCCCGCGAAGTGGTCGGCCGAGCATCCGAACCTCTACCAACTCGTGTTGGAACTCGCTCCCGCCGGCGGCAAGCCGACGGAAGCGATGCTGGAGAAAGTTGGCTTCCGAACCTACGAGACGACCCGCGGACAACACGGTGCCGAGGTTTTGGTCAACGGTGAATCGGTCGATATTCAGGGCGTGAACCGACACGAGACCGACCCCGACTTCGGGCGGACGGTACCAATCGAGCGCGTTCGGGAGGACATCGAGACGATGCGGCAGTTCAACATCAACGCGGTCCGGACCTCCCACTACCCGAACGACCCGTCGCTGTACCGGCTCGCAGACGAGTACGGACTCTACCTGCAAGACGAAGTCTGCGTCGAGAGCCACTGGTGGCAGGAACTGCTCGCGAACACGGAGGTCTACCACGACCAGGCGGTCGCGCAGTTCCGCCGAATGGTACTTCGAGACCGAAATCACGCCTCGATTTTCAGTTGGTCGACCGGCAACGAGGCCGGGACGGGTGCCGAACACCTCGAGATGGCGTCGCTAGCGGCCGACTCTGACGAGTACATCCCCGAGGATACCGCCGACGTGAGCGGCGTCGGAACGGTCGAGTCATTCGAGGGAACTGCGGAGGGGTTAGCGTCCGACCGCCTGCTCTACCACCAACCGAACGGCGGCGGCTGGAACGTCGAGTACAGCGACATGCTCGGACCACGATACGCGGACATCGAGACGTTGCTGTCGGTCGGCGACGGGTCGTACATCGGTGACGGACTCCGTCCCGTGGTGATGGGTGAGTACAACCACGCGATGGGAAACAGTCTGGGACTCGTCCACGAGATGTGGAACGAGCACATAAAGCCGCCAGTCCGGGAAGCGACCGACCGGGCAGGGTCCGATACCCCCGGCGTGCTCGTCGGGTCGCCGGACGTCGTTCCCGGGCCGGACGCGGCACCGGGGGGGAACACCGACGGGACGGTCGAACTCGGCGCGGGCGACGCGATTGAAATCCGACGAAACCCCGAGTTCGAACACGACGGCGAGTTCACGGTCGGCGCGACGATTTCCGTCGACGAGGGTGCCGCGATGGGCGACATCCCCATCGTCGTCGACGAAGGCAGGTACGCGCTGACGCTTTCGAACGGTGAAATCGAATTCTCGGTCGGAGGCGCCGAGGGCACGGCCACGGCCACAGCCCCGATTCCCGACGGCGGCCTCGGCGACTGGACGACCATCGTCGGCGTCGCTGACTCGAACGCGCTCGCGATTTACGTCGACGGCGAGCGCGCAGGCACGTCGAATCGCTCCGGCTCGGGACTTCCCGCTGGTACGGAGCCAGTCCGAGTCGGTGGCGAGGGTGACCTCGCAGTCGACGGCGTCGGCATCTACGACCGCGCTGTGAACCCCGACGAGACGAGCGACGCCGACGGCGAACGAAGGGACGGTGCTCTCGTCGCGTACGACTTCGCCGACCTGCTGCGAGACAAGAGCCTCGTCGGCGGGTTCATCTGGGACTGGGTCAACCAGGACCTGAACGACACCACGGCGGACGGCGAGCCGTTCCAGTTCTACCACAGCGACGGCCCCGACGGGGCGTTCTGTCTCAACGGGTTGGTCTGGTCCGATCGAGACCCACAGCCCGAACTGTGGCAACTCAAACACAGCCACCAGCCGGTCGGCGTCGCCGACGCTGACGTTGCGGCGGGCGAGATTTACATCTCGAACCGCTACAACTTCACGTCCCTCGACGCCGTCGAGGGGCGATGGGAACTGACCGCCGACGGCGAAACGCTCCGCTCCGGTGGCTTCGATGTCGACATCGGTCCGGGAGAGACTCGCCGCGTCAGCCTCCCCGTCGAAGCGCCGTCGAATCCCGGGGCGGGCGTCGAGTGCCGACTAACGGTGCGATTCACACTCGCGGAAAGCACCGCGTACGCCGACGCAGGTCACGAAGTCGCGTTCGAGCAGTTAGAAGTCCCCGTCGACGCGCCAGAACCGGAATCCGCGTCGCTCGATTCGATGGGACCGCTATCGGTCGACGAAGCCGGCGATATCACCATCTCCGGTGACGGCTTCGAGTATGTCGTCGCCGACGACGTGGGGACGCTGTCTTCAATGGCGTACGAGGGAACCGAACTACTCGAACGCGGCCCGCTGTTCAATTCGTGGCGCGCCCCGGTGATGAACGAGATTCAGCAGTGGGGGAGCGCCCCCGCGCTCTCGTGGTACGAGGCGGGTCTGGACGAACTGACTCATTCCGTGGAGTCTGTCGAGGTCGAGCGCCGCGACGAGTCGCTGGTCGAGGTCGCAGTCGAGGGCTTCGCCGAGGGCACCGAACCGTCCCGTCGGCTGGAGACGCCGGACCGTTCCGAACACGACAACGACGGCGTGCTCACGGGTGAGGCCCGAATCGTCACCGGTGCTTCCGGGCAGGCCGTCGAGTTCACGAACGACAGCACGCTCTCGCTCGGGCAGTCCGAGAGCCTCGACATCACCGACGCGGGACTCACAATCGAGTTCTGGGTCCGCCCCGGCGAGCCACAGGACGGTGGCGCGGCGCAGGTCTACGTCTCCAAGGGCGGACGACAGTATCTGCTCAAGCGCCGCGAGAACGGTCGTGACGGGTATCTGGAGTTCGTATTCAACGCCGACGGCTGGCACGTCGCCGACGGACCGGTTCCAGACGACTGGACGGAAGGCTGGCATCACGTCGCGGGCGTCTGGGACGGCAGCGAGATGACGCTGTTCGTCGACGGGGAGCGTCTCGGAACCGGATCCTACGAAGGGACGCTACAACACATCGACGCGCCGACGCAGGTCGGTTCGAGCGTCGCCGACGGAACCGCACTAGACGAGGTGCGCATCTACGACCGTGCGCTCTCCGAAGACGAACTCGGGGGACTCGCCGCGGATACGCCGCTCGACGGCGCTGTGGCGTGGTTGCCGCTCGACGAGTTCAGTAGCGTCGAAGGTGCGAACGGTCCGGGCTTCGCCACCAGCTATCACTACCGCGTCTACGGGAGCGGCGATGTCGCTGTCGACGTGGAGGCCCGCCCCAACGAGGGGCTTCGCGAGACGGTCGAGGGCTGGCTGCCGAAGGTCGGCGTCCAACTCGAACTCCCCGAGCGATTCGGCGACTTCGAGTGGTACGGTCGCGGCGAGCTGGAGACCTACCCCGACCGCAAGTGGGGCGTCCCAATCGGGCGCTACGAGGGAACCGTGGACGAACAGTACGTCCCCTACCTCCCCCCAACAGACAACGGGAACAAGGCCCAGACGCGGTGGGCGACGCTCTCGGACGGCGAGGTGTCTCTCCTCGGGACGTTCGGAGCCGAGGATGCGAACGTCAGCCTCGAACAGTGGACGAATCTCGCGGCGGCCGAACACCAATCCGAACTGGAGGAACGCGGGTCCATCGGGTTCAACCTCGACCACCGGGTGACCGGCCTCGGGGGAACGCCGACCGAACCACTCGACCGGTATCAGGTTCCGGTTGAGTCGACCTCGTTCGGTGTCGTCCTTCGGCCCTTCGACCCCGACGACGACCCGATGGCGCTTGCGAACCGACGACTCCCCGACGCTCAGGAGTAGCGTTCGGGCCTCGGTCTTCGGTCCTCGTTCTGCCCGCTCGTAACAGAAGCGGGGCGTAGCAGACGCGAACTCGGTGTCGAGAACCGAACCGGAGCCAGAAATCGGCCCGAGAGTCGCAGAGCGAAGAGCGTCGTCGGTATCGCAGGAGGTTCAACCCGATATCGTTCGTAGCTTCCCTTCCGAACTGCTGTTCAGTCTGCCGTGCTGCCGTCGGTCCTCTCATCGCGGTTCCGACCGAGCTAGCATGTGTGTTATCAACAAACATTATATACGTACAACCTGTGCGCTAGAAGACATGACGAAACGTCATGGCGACAACAACATCGATAGACGGACAGTACTCAAATCGCTCGGGGCGGGAGCGGTGGCGACCGTCGGCGGCCTCGGACTGAGCGGGACGGCCAGTGCGGACGAGAGTTCCACGCACTACCACAACCCGGTCGGGCCGATCGGGTTCGGCGACGTGTCGATCATCGAGGACAACGGAACCTACTACGCGTACGGAACGGAGACGCCCCAGGACATCATCCCCATCGCGGAGTCGACGGACATGTACAACTGGTCGTACATCGCGCCGGCGCTCACGGAGACACCGGGCTGGCACCCCACGGAGTCGGACCCGGGCTGCTGGGCCCCCGACGTCCGATACCACAACGGCCAGTACCACCTCTACTATTCGCTGTCGGTCTGGGGGAGCGACAACGCCGGAATCGGCCTGGCCACCTCGGACACACCCGACGGCCCCTTCACCGACCAGGGACCGGTCATCGAGAGCGGCGACCTCGACCTGACGAACTGCATCGACGCGGACACGGTGATCGTCGACGGCCAGCCGTGGCTGGTCTGGGGCAGCTACGAAGGCATCTACGCCGTCCAGATGAACGGCGCGATGGACGACATCGTCCCCGGCACCGAGTTCCAGATGGCGGGCCAGATGATCGAGGGGCCGGTGATGCTCCAGGACAACGGCTACTGGTACCTGTTCTATTCGTCGGGGCAGTGCTGTGAGGGTTACGACAGCACCTACCGCCTCGAATGCGGCCGCGCGACGTCGTTCACGGGACCGTACTACAACCAGAACGGCACGGACCTGCGGGACCTCACCGAGACCCATCAGGGAGTTCCCATCCTCCAGGGCAACAGCGAGTTCACGGGTCCGGGACACAACGACGTCTTCCAGGGCCCCGACGGCGACTGGTGGTGTTTCTACCACGTGGAGGCGACCGCCGACGACGAGACGCGCTACATGATGCAAGACCGCATCGAGTGGGACAACAACGACTGGCCGGTCATCGCCTGCAACGGCGTGCCGAGCAGCGAGGCTCCCGTCCCCGGCGAGCCCTCCGGTTGTGAGAGCGGTCCCATCGCCGACGGCACGTACCACATCGCGAACGTCAACAGCGGCAAACTGCTCGAAGTGGCCGACGCCGGAACGGCCGACGGCGACAACGTCCGCCAGTACGCCGACACCGACCACGCGTGTCAGGACTGGGACGTCACGGCGAACGGCGACGGCACCTACGCGATCACGAACGTCAACAGCGGCCTCTGGCTGGAGGTCGCGAACGCCGGCACGGCGGAGGGCGACAACATCCGGCAGTACAGCAACACCACCAACCCGACTCAGGCTTGGACCATCGAAGACGCTGGCGGCGGTCAGTACCGCCTCGTCAACGCGAACAGCGGGCTACTCGCCGAGGTGGCGAGCGCGGGCACCGCCGACGGCGACAACGTCCAGCAGTGGAGCGACAACGGCGGCGAACACCAGCTGTGGACGTTCACCTCGGTCTGACCGAGCGACCGACCGGGGCCACAGCACGGCGCAGCCGCCGTCGACGTACAGCAAGTGGCCGGTGACGAACGACGCGTCGTCGCTGGCGGGAAAGAGATAGGACCCGGTCCTCGGGCGGTGCGAACCGTCCATCGGCCACGACTTCTTCGCGACGGTCAGTTCGGTGTCTGACTCGGTCTTATCGTCGGAGCCGGTCCCCGTGTCGACGGCGTCCGGGGCGACGGCACCCGGTGTGACGGCGTTGACCCGGGTGGCGTGTTCGGCGGGTTCGAGAACTCGGGACGAGAATCGACCATTCGGAGATTCACTGCCGAGCGATAGGTGAGAAAGACACCACGAGATTACGCGGCTGCGGTTTCGGTGCGTGCGTCGCTTCCGTTTGACGCTCGGTTTCGACGGCCGAAATTCACGCGAGCGGGACGATAGTCGAGAAGACGAGAATCGAGACGATTCCCGTAACCGAGATAATCGTCGTCAGCGCCGTCCACGTTTTCAGCGTCTCCACCTGTGTCAGGCCGCCGATTTCCTTCATCAGCCAGAAGCCGGAGTCGTTGTACCACGAACAGATGATGCCGCCCGAGCCGATTGCCATGACGAGGTACGCGGGGTGCACGTTGAGCTGGCTCGTCAGCGGTGCCATGATACCCGCGGTCGTCAGCATCGCGGCCGTTGCTGATCCCTGTGCGATGCGGACGATAGCGGCGATAAGCCACGCGGTCACCAGCAGTCCGATGCCGATCCCACGGAGGCTATCGGCGATGTACGGGCCGATTCCTGACGCGGCGAGCAGCGCACCGAACGCGCCACCCATCGCGGTGATTGCAGCGATGTTCCCGCCGCTCTTCAGGGCCTCAGTGAGTTCGTCTTCCCACAGCGAACGCGAAAGGTCGGACCAACGGAGGTACGTGAGCGCCGCTGTAAGCCCAGCGATAGTCATGGCGACGTTCTTGTCGCCGATGAACGCGACTCCCGGTCTGACAACCGCGAGCGACGGGTAAATCGGTTCGAGCGTGTTGAGAATCGTAAGCGAACTCACTAACGCGACCGCGAGGAGTATCGGGAGCGCGGCTTCGAACGTCCCCGGAAGCGAGCCACTGCTCTGCTGTGCCCGTTCTTCGAGTTCTTCGGTCGTCGTCCCCATCGAGTCTCGGAGCGGGATATCCATCCGAGCGTTGGCCCAATGGCCGAAGACGAGTCCGGACATCGTCGCCGAGGGAATCGCGACGGCCACACCGACAGCCATCGTCATGCCGAGGTCGACGCCCACTTCGCTGGCGACTGCCAGCGGACCGGGAGTCGGTGGAATGAACACGTGCGCCGCAGAGCCGCCGGCGCCCACGGCGATGAGGTACAACACGTAGTTCTTTCCGCGGCGTGCTCGCATCGAGCGGGCGAGCGGCGCCAGAAGGAACAGGACGCTGTCGAAGAACACCGGAATCGAGAGGACCGTGCTACTTCCCCACAGCGCGAATTCCGAGTTATCCCTTCCGACGAGCGATTGGAACGTCCGCACGACACGTTGAGCGGACCCGCTTTCGAGCATCGACTTGCCGATGATTGCCGCCATGAGGATCGGGATACCGATACCTTCCATCCCGTTTCCGAACGCCGCTGCCGTTCTCGTCGCCGCATCGACGAGAGCGAAGTCAGAGACGAACACCGAGTTGACGATGCCGACGGAGAACGCGGCGAGACCCAACCCCACGAACGCAGGGAGGTCCCACACGACGAGGAACAGTACAACTAGTATGAGCCCAACTACGAACGTAAGTAGTGGACTATGGACGAACTCCACCGTCATGATCCGTCTGTCAGTCAATCATGTTAGTTAATAATCGTTACTATATGTCAATGAATGATTGTGTTTGGTGGCCGTTGGAACTGTGTGGTCTTCGGAGAACGTCTGTGAGTCACCAACTCGTAGTGCCTTCAAACAGGGCTCACGTGCAGGCGATATGGACCGAGTACTAGCTGTTGTAGACCTATCCGAGACCTCGAAGCAGGTTGCCCGCGAGGCCGGTTCGATTGCCGAGCAGATGAGTGCCGACGTGGTCCTCGTTCACGTGACGACGGAAGACGAGTACAAAACTCGACGCTCGCGTCTTCTGTAACTGACCCCCAGCGAGACTGGAGACGGTACTCGACTGGCGACCCCCAGTTGTGAATATATTGTTTGTTATTTGAGAATGTCAATACAACAAACTGACAAAGCATTACACAGATAATTGTGTAATAGAAACGAGCAGTTTAGTTCGGATATCCGGTTCTCTGACCACAGAAGCGCGATTACAGCGGGATTTCCGAAGTGCGTTAGAATACAGAATACGAGGAATCGTTCGGCGGCAACTGTCAGCGCGTCTTGCGGTCAGTCTGGTAAGTCGCCGCGAGAGTACAACCTCGCGGTCGAGACACCGAAAGAACAGATTTCAGCCCCGCAAACTCGTAGCCTCGGGAGGAGGGCCACGTTGGGCGCAGCGCCTCGCTCGGGGTGCCGTACTATTATCGAACCGCAGTTAGTCGTTCTGAGAGAAAGAACGGCAGAGATTTCGCGAACTAGTACATTGTGTGCCTCAGAACGCCTGCACCCTCGGAAAATAACTAACCGACGGCTATCGTCGTCTACCGCCAGAAAACAGCGAAGGCTTGACCGCTGTCCGAGGCTTTTTCTCGCCGTGTAGTACATAGTCGCTATGGACACGGACCCCCGCGAGGAAGTCGCAATCGACGCCGCGGAGAGAGGTGCCGACCACGCGTCGGCGCGTTTCAGAACCAAACTCGATATCGAGCAGAAAGGCGACGCGATAGACCTCGTCACGGAAGTCGACCGCGAGACACAACGGCGGGTTATCTCGACGATTCGAGAGCGGTTCCCCGACGACGCGGTCGTCGGCGAGGAGGAAGACGAACTGAAGACTGTCCCCGAGTCGGGATACGCCTGGATTATCGACCCGATAGACGGGACGCAAAACTACACCCGAGGTGCCCGCGAGTGGGTGACGAGCGTCGCCGTCGTCAAAGACCAGACGCCGATTGCGGCGGTGAACGTCTCTCCCGAGACGAGAGACACCTACATCGCCACGGAAGAGGGAGTCGAGCGAAACGGGCGGCCGATCACGGTCAACGACGAGTCGAACACCAGCGCGTTTCTCGTCTCCTCGACGCTCCGGTATCAGGACGGTGACCGGCCGGGAATCGAGCGACTCGCGGGAGACATCTTCGGCACGTTCGGCGAGATGCGGAAGCTCGGGACGACGCAACTGACGCTTTCGCGCCTCGCCGACGGGTCGATAGACGCCGTCGTCGGGCTCGACGAACAACCGAACGCGTGGGACACCGTGGCCGGGGTCTACCTCGTCGAACGCGCGGGCGGAACCGTAACCGACCTCCACGGAAACAGGTGGGGACCGGGTCAGCCGGGTCTCGTCGCGTCGAACGGACACGCACACGACGAGGTGCTCGAAGCGGCGCAGGCGGCGTTCGAGGCGACGCGATAACGGCACCGCCCCCCACCACCCGACCGGACAGACTTCGTGACGGGTGGCCGGGGCGTCAGAATTACACAGTTATGTCTGTAATGAGGATGGGGAGAAACCCCGTCGGCGAGAGACGTAACCCCCGAGAGACCCCACGAACATAATAATTCTGTCACGAGGCTACGGACGGGAGTTCGCCGTGAACCGACCGAGAACGAAAGCCGAGACCACGGACCGCCGACACGTGGTGCGGATGTTAGTTCGGTGGCATCGCCCAGTCCGCGACCTCACTTAAACGTTCACGCGTCCGAAAGCCGTGACGAGTGAGGCGGTCTCAAGCCCTCACTCGCCCGTAAATTCGAACCTCACGCGTCTCGGGAGACTCGGCGTTCCTAACTTCCGAATACGTATATAGAGGCAAGTCGGTTCCCCCGCCGAAAAACAGATAATTCCAATATGTATTCTTCGTAAACATCTCTAAGACGTGTGTTAACTATTGTCAACCTCAGAGAGCACGTATAAACGTTCGGCTTTCCGGAACCAACTGCGTCGCCGAGCAGAAAGGACCGGTCGTTTACCCCCGGGCGTTCAGCATCGAGTCTCGGTCGCTGGTCGGTATGGCTGGCCCCCGCAAACGGAGGTACATCTTTAACCCCTGACCGTGGATTCCCCTCCATGAATAGACACGACCCGTCCGGCGTGCTCAAGACGACCGCCGCCTCGCTGGCGCTCGTCGACCACATCCTCGAACTGGAGGGAGCGACGATGGGCGAGTTGGTCGAGGCGACGGATCTCGCGAAGAGCACCGTCCACGCCCACCTCAAGACGCTCGCGGAGTACGGCTACGTCGTGAACATCGACAACGAGTACCAGTTAGGTGCGAAGTTCTGCCACCTCGGCGACTACGTCAGAACACGCAAGGACTACTACCGGGTCGCCCAAGAGACCGTCTCGTGGCTCGACAGCGAGTCGTCGATGGACGCGGACTTCGCGGTCGAAGAACACGGCCGCATCGTCTCGTTGTACGGCGACCTCGAGTTCGCGAACTCCCCGCGATTTCTCATCGATGGCAGTCCGTTTCACGTCCACACGACGTGTTCGGGCAAGGCGATTATTGCCGAGTACCCGGAGACGCGGGTGCGGGAAATCATCGACCGCTGGGGACTGCCGGCGGCGACGGACGACTCCATCACGACCGAAGAGGAACTGTTCGCGGAGCTGGCGACGGTTCGCGAGCAAGGGTACGCCGAGAACAGCGGCGAGGCGGTCGAGGGCTTTTGGGCCATCGGAAAGGCCGTGAAGTCGCCGCGGGGTGAGGTGTACGGGTCGCTGAATCTGAGCGGTCCCGCCTACGTTATCGACGAGGAGACGCGGGCGACGCAGGTGGAACTGCTCGAACGTGCCGCCGAGCGGTTCGAACAGGGCGTCGCGGAACTATATCGGACTCAAGCGGACGAGGCGAACGAAGGGTGAGTGCGAGAAGCGAAAAGTGAGAAGTGAGAAACGTTCGTCGGACCGACGCGAGTCGGTCAATCGGGCGCGTTACGCCGGGACGTTGCCCGACGGGACGACGCCGTCGTCAGTCCACCCGCGACGCTCGTAGTACGCTTCGAGCGCCGCTTCGAACCCGTCTAACTCGTCGGCGTACGGGAGCGTGTCGTCGCCGCGGTCGAAGCCGCGCTGGTTGTTGAAGTGCCGTTCGAGCGTGACGATGCGGTCGCCGACGGCCAGCAGGTCCTCGAAGTCGGCGCCGAACAGCATCTCGTAGCGCTCGGGAGTCATGAAGTCCCGCGAGAACTTACAGACGATGCCGCTGTCGTTGAGCGCCATCTGGTTTTCCTTCTCGATGAGGCGCTTGGGCTTGCCCTCGAACCCCTCCGGTGGGTAGGCGTCGTCCTTGCCGACGAGCGGGTACTCCTGGGAGTAGAACACCGCGTACATGTGGTCCGCGCCGCGGTTGGCGACGGCGTACGACAGACCCTGTCCGTGGAGGACCCGCCCCTCGTGGGCGGCGAAGTCCATCCCCTTGACCGTCCAGTTCTCCACGCCGAGGTCGTCGTGGACGCGGGCGATGCCCTCGGCGAGGTCGTCGCCGATTCCCTCCCGGAGCGCGATTTTCTCCACGAGGTCGTGGATAAGGTCGGTGTTACCGAACTCGTCTTCGCTGGCGAGGTAGGCCGCGACGGTGTTGCCGGCCGAGATGGCGTCGAGGCCGTAGCGGTCGCACAGCTCGTTCGACTTCATCACCTCGACGATGTCGTCGACGCCGGAGTTCGACCCAAACGCCATAGTGACTTCGAACTCGGGGCCCTCGGTTTCCACGCCCGCCTCCTCGTCTCTCGTGGGGAGTTTGCACGCGAACGCGCAGGCGGAACAGGTGCCCTTCTTGTACTTCTTCTGCTCGATGGCGTCGCCGTTGATTCCCTCCGCGCCCTCGAAGTGGCGCTCGGAGAAGTAGTACGACGGGAGGCCGTCCATCTCGTTGGCGAGGTCCAGCACGGCGACGGTCCCCTGCCGCTTCATGATGTGGTCGTCGGTGGCGGCCTCGCGGTGAATCTCCATCTGCGACGACGGAATCTCGATGTCGGGCGCGGAGTCGCCGCCGAAGGTGAGCGCCTTCACGTTCTTCGACCCGAGGACGGCACCGAGACCGCCGCGGCCGAACGCGCGCTCCTCGCTCGTCATGATGGAGGCGAAGCGCACGAGATTCTCGCCGGCGGGACCGACGACCATCGTCCGGTCGGCTTCGATGCCGTGTTCGTCGTCGAGGTACGCGACCGTCTCGGGAACCGTCGCGCCGGCGAGGTCCGGGACGGACTCGAACTCGACGCCCTCGTCTGTGACGTGGAGGACGACCAACTCGTCGCTCGCGCCCGTGAGTTCGACCGCCGAGTAGCCCGCGTCCGCGAAGTTCCGCGACACGAACCCGCCCGCGTTCGACGAGCAGAGGCCGCCGGTCAGCGGCGAGACGCTGGTGCAGTTCGTGCGACCGGTGAAACTCATGTTCGACGCCTGCATCGGACCGGTGCTGAAGTAGACGCGGTTCTCCGGGCTGAAGGGGTCAACGTCGAATGAGACGCGCTCGTGAGCGAGGCGGGTGGCGACTCCGCGACCCCCGACGTAGGATTCGAGAATCTCGTCGATGTCTTCCGTCCGACTGGTCTCGTTTCCTAAGTCGACCGTGAGCAGCGGACCTTTTGCGTGTAACATTGGAAAAAGAAGGACTTGCCTCGCACAAATCCATTGTGGTTACTGTTACGTCGCTAACCAAATCACCGCGGGTGGCCGATGTCGAAACCGAATACTGTGTACGTCATCAATAGGAAGCGTGGACAAATTATTTATGACTGTTCTACATGGGTTGAGGCATGGTCGCAGGTCCGCCGATTCACGAGTTGCACTTCGACGACGCACCGAACGTGGGCGACGTTCCGGGGCCGAAATCGACGCGACTCCTCGAAAAACAGCAGCGAATCGACAGCAGCGCCGTCTCGTATCCCGAGGACATCCCTATCGCGTTCGAAAGCGGGAAGGGTGCGACGGTGCGCGACGCCGACGGCAACACCTTCATCGACATGTTCGCCGGTATCGGCGTGCTCAACGTGGGTCACTCGAACCCGTACGTGTTGGAGGCGGTCCACGAGCAGACCGACAAGTTCGTCCACACCGTCGACTTCCCGACGGAGGCCCGACTCGACCTCATCGAGAAGTTGGACGAAATCGCGCCAGAGGGACTGCGCGGGAACAACCGCGTCGTCTTCGGCGGTCCGACGGGGAGCGACGCCATCGAGGCGTCCATCAAACTCGCCAAGTACAACACCGAAGGGACCGGTCTCGTCGCCTTCCGCGGCGCGTACCACGGCGCGACGAGCGGCGCGATGAGCCTCACCGGCAACAAGAAGTTCAAGGGCGACTACTCGCCGCTCCTCCCCGACGTGGTCCACGCACCCTACCCGAACACGGTCGAGATGGGTAAAGGCCCGCAGGAGGCGGTCGACCACTGTCTCGAAGAGGTCAAGGCCATCTTCGAGGACCCCTACGGCGGCCTCGCCAACCCGGCGGGCATCTTCGTCGAACCGATTCAGGGCGAAGGCGGCGTCGTCACCCCGCCGAAGGGGTTCCTGAAAGGCCTCCGCGACATCGCCGATGACAACGACGTTCCCCTCGTGTTCGACGAGATTCAGAGCGGCCTCGGCCGCTCCGGCAAGTGGTGGGCGAGCGAGTGGTACGGTGTCACGCCGGACGTGATGACCTCGGCGAAGGCGCTCGGCGGGACCGGCTTCCCGCTGTCGGCGACCATCTACCACGAGGACCTCGACACGTGGGGGTCGGGCGACCACGCGGGCACGTACCGCGGCCACGTCGTCGGGATGCGCGCCGGCACCCGCGCCATCGAGTACATCCAGGAACACGACCTCCTCGCGCACGCCCGCGACCTCGGCCAGTACATCCGCGGCCGGCTCTCGGAGGTCGCGGAGGACAACCCCCGAATCGTGGACGTTCGCGGGAAGGGCCTGTTCATCGGCGCGGAGTTCGTCGACGCCGAGGGCAACCCCGACGGCGAGGCGGCCGACGCGCTCCAGCAGTACTGCTTCGAGCGCGGCGTACTGGTGTGGAAGGCCGGCCGGCACGGCAACATCCTGCGACTGCTCCCGCCGCTCGTGCTCACCCACGACCTCGCGGAGACGGCGCTCGACGTCATCACCGACGGCATCGAAGCGGTCACGGCCGAAACGCAACGAGTCTAACCACGGTCGAACACCACGATGCCACCCGAACGAGTCATCACGGACGACGCCCCGCGTACGGATAACCCCTACTCGCAGGGCGTCGTCGCCGGCGACACGCTCTACGTCTCGGGCTACGGCCCGGTCGACCCCGAGACGGGTGAGGAGGTCGACGGCGACATCGAAGCACAGACCGACCGCGTGCTCGACAACATCGCGGCCGTCGTCTCCGAGGCCGGCGGCGACGGCCTCGACGACGCGGTGAAACTGACGGTGTACGTCACCGACCTCGACGACTACGAACGGGTCAACGAGGCGTACGGCGCGCGGTTCGACGAGGTGCCGCCGGCGCGCGTCTGCGTCGAGGTCGCGCGCCTGCCCGGCGACGTTCGCGTCGAGATGGACGCGATAGCGTATCTCGGGTAGGCCGCAGCGCGTGGCGTCGCCGCCCGGACGCCCGGGAGATTCGCGGCCCAGTCGAACCGGGGCTCAGTCGTTCAGTTCGTCGACTCGGCGGTCGCGCCGCTCGTTCGCGGCGTCGATTCGCTCGACGAACTCGGACATCTGGGCTTTCATATCGGCGCGCAGGTCGGTCGCAGAGAAGTCGTCTGACTCCGCCAGAAGCCTGACGAACGCCTGTAGTTCCTCGTCGGTGAGCTGGTCGAACGCGCCGCGTTCGAGTTTGTCGATGACGGCGTCGACGTCGATTTGGCCGACCGGTTCGACGTTGAAATCCACCGTGACCATCCGGTAGTCGGAGCCGGCCAGTTCCTGCTCGGCCTTGTTGACGCCCTCGGAGAGCATGTCCTTGAACGGGGTGTAGTAGCCCATCGTCCCGAGGTGGAGGAACGCGAGCATGTCGGTGATGCCCCGCGTGTACGCCTCGCGGTCGGCGGCGTCGGGGTTGAACACCGTCTCGCGGTCGCGGTCTTCGAGCGACTCGAACAGGATGGTGAAATCGAGTATCGCGTTGCGGAGGCGGCGTCGAATCCGGTTTCGCTTCTGCTTTTTCGAGTGGTCGGTGTAGTCGGTCTTCCGGCCGAGCAGGAACTCGCGGTCGCTCGGCGTCAGGATGCCGCGGCCGCGGTCGGCGGCGTAGGCGAGGTCGTCGGTGCCGTCCGTTCCGTCGGCGTCGTTTGCCATATACAGAACGCGTGTACGAATTCGATTAAGCGTTACGAACGGGCCGAATATCCGGACGAATCGGGGCGATAGCCGGGGTATTCCGAAGTCTCGTCTACAGTTCGTGTGAACGCACCGGTCGAGGGCGGAGCGAGGCGCTACGCAGCGGAGAAAGCGCACGACTGCAGCGGGTCGACGTCCGACTTTCCGACCGTTTGTAAACGGATTTCGTTCTCGGCGTCACCGATAACCACAAATTTTATGGTAATGTTTGCACTTGTCGTGATGTGAGACATCACGTAGCATGGTGTCCGTCGGAGCGATAGTATGACAGACCACATTACAGCACACGGGTGCAACGGTCATCGTGGCGCACAGTTCGAGGCGCGGGCCTCGACCAGTCAGTCGGGAGGTGGCAGTCTCGTTCAGACGGGGTCGAACGGGGCGATTACGCACGGGGGGTGTCGGCGGTGAGCTCCTCAAACGGCGTCGTGAGTGAGTTCCTCGACGAAATCGAGCCGGTGGTGTTCGCGTTCGGCGCGGCGATAACGCTGCTCTTCGTCGGCGCGTTCAGCCTCAATCCGGAGGCCTCCTACGACTTCGTCCTCGGGATTCGCCGGTGGATTCTCGCCACGTTCAACTGGTTCTTCCTGTTGGCGATGCTCGGGTTCGTCCTGTTCTTGGGCTTCGTCATCTTCGGGCCGTGGGGTAACCTGAAGCTCGGAGACCAGGACCCCGAGTACGGCTTCCTCTCGTACTTCGCAATGATGTACTCCGCCGGCCTCGCGGCGGGTATCGTCTTCTGGGGTCCCGCGGAGGCGCTGTTCCACTACTCGACGGTCCCGCCGCTGTACGGGGCCGAGGCCCAGTCCTCGGCGGCGATGCCGCTGGCGGTCCAGTACTCTATCTTCCATTGGAGTCTGACCCAGTGGTCGTGTTTCACCGTGATGGGTCTCGCCATCGGCTACTTCGTCTACAACTACGACGCGCCGCTTCGCGTGTCGGCGGTCCTGACGCCGATTCTCGGTGCGGACAACGTCGACGGCGCGATAGGGAAAACCGTCGATATCCTCGCCGTGTTCGCGACCCTCGGCGGCGTCGCAACCTCGCTGGGCTTCATCGGAAGCCAGTTCATCACCGGCCTGAACTTCCAGTGGGGAATCCAACTTGGCGACGTGGGAACCATCCTCGTCATCACAGGCATGGTCGTCATCTTCACCATCTCGTTAGTGCTGGGCGTCGACAAGGGGATTCGACGGCTCTCGAACTTCAACATGGTCGTGTTCACCCTGTTGATGGTCGCGACGCTGGTGTTCGGGCCGACCTTCCGTATCCTCGAACTCGGCACGCAGGCGACCGGTGGCTTCATCGGCGACTTCTTCCAGATGAGCCTGTTCACGCAGGCCACCGCGACCAGCGCCAGTAAGTGGGTCAACGCGTGGACCGTCTTCTACTGGCTCTGGCCGCTCGCGTGGTCGCCCTTCGCGGGCCTGTTCATCGCCCGCATCTCGCGCGGTCGGAGCGTCCGCGAGGTCGCGTTCGCCGGCATCGGTGCGACCTCGCTCGCGACGGTCCCGTGGTTCGCTATCGTCGGCGGCGCGGGCGTCATCATGCAGCACACGGGCGCGGCGAACGTCCTCGGGCCGGTCTCCGAGTACGGCGAAGCGGTCTCGGGGTACGTCCTCTTCGGCAATCTCCCCATCGTCGGACCGCTGCTCCTGTTCGGGTTCCTCGTGCTCGTGACGACGTTCTTCGTCACCTCCGCCGACTCGTCGACGCTGGCTGTGTCGATGATGACGACCGGCGGTAAAAAGGAACCGTCCGCGCTCAACCGCATCTTCTGGGCCGTCCTCCAGGGCGCTGTGGCGTCCATCCTGATGGTCGTCGGCGGCGTGAACGCCCTGCAGTCCGCGGCGATTATCACGGGCGCGCCGTTCGCCGTCATCTGCGTGATAGCGACGCTCGGGCTCATCCGGACCTTCCAAGACGACTACGGAAGCCTGCTCCTCCAAGACGAGACGAACCTCTGGGGGAAGTCGGAGTCGACCGGCGGGCAGGCACCGGCCGCGAACGTCTCCAGCCACGACGACGACTGACGCCGACTCCAGCCGAACGCGGTTCCGTCCCCGTCTCTGTCCCCGTCTCCGTCATCTCCATTCTACGAAGGCCCGTACCGACCGAGAGCGCCGCCGGCGCGGTCGCCGAGGCGGACCGCGAACCGTGATGTGTGGTAGCTCCTATGATACCAAGTTTTAATGTACGGTATCAACAAATCCTGTGTATGGATCGGGATACCGCAGAACCGGACGCAGCAGCGCTGCCCGGACCCAACGCGAAGCAGTGGGTCGAGTTCCACCACAAGCACGCCGCGCCCAGCGAGTACTCCCACGAGTTCGTCTGGGACGTGACCGCCGAGGCCGACGGCCCGTTCGTCACCGACGTGGACGGCAACGTCCTCTTGGACTTCACCTGCCACATCGGGGCCGCGCCGCTCGGCTACAACAACGAGAAAGTGCTGTCGAAGCTCCGGGAGTTCGACCTCGTCGAACCGATGAAAATCGCCGGCCAAGACATGTACTTCGGCGCGGGACCGGACCCCGAAACCGCCGAGTTCCCCGGGTCGAGCCACCTGATGGACAAGCTCACCGACGTCTCCTCTCACTACGGGATGGACACGGTGTTCCTGTCGAACTCCGGGGCCGAGGCCGTCGAGAACGCGATGAAGATAACGCACGACCACAAGGCCCCCGCGAAGTACGGCTACGCCTTCGAGGGGAGCTTCCACGGCCGGACTCTCGGGACGCTCTCGCTCACGAAATCGAAAGAGGTCTACACTCGCCACTACCCGCAAGTCGCGGGCATCGAGACGGTTCCGTTCTGCGCGGACTCGGGCTGTTCGGCGGACTCTTGCGACTGCGGCTTCTTCGCGGGTGGCGGGTCGCAGTTGCGGAACTCGCTCTCGCCGGAGGGCGGCCACGTCAACCCCGACGAGGTCGCGTTCGCGATTCTCGAACCGATTCAGGGCGTCGGCGGCTACCGCTTCCCGAGCGAGGAGTTCATGGCCGAGGTGGGCGACGTCTGCGACACCTACGACATCCCGCTCGTCGTGGACGAGATTCAGTCGGGCGTCGGGCGGACGGGCGAGATGTGGGCCGCCGACCACTACCCCATCGAACCCGATGTCATCGCCAGCGCGAAGGGGCTCCGCGTCGGCGCGACCGTCTCGAGGTCCGACGTCTTCCCGACCGAGAAGAACCGCCTCGGGTCGACGTTCGGCGGCGGCGACCTGCTCGCGTCGATGCAAGGCGCGCTCACGCTCGACGCCATCGAGGAGTACGACCTGCTCGACAACGCGACCGAGCGCGGCCGGCAGGCGAAGGAACTCCTCGCCGACGACGCGCCCGACCACGTGGTCGACGTGCGCGGGAAGGGTCTGATGCTCGCCGTCGAGTTCGACACCAAACAGCGCCGCGACGCCGTCGTCGAAGCGGCGCTCGACCGCGGCCTGCTCACCCTCGGCTGCGGGAAGAAGACGATTCGCCTCCTGCCCCCGCTCGACTCCACCGAGCGCGAAATCGAACTGGGCGTGGGCATCTTCTGCGAGGCGATGGACGCCGTGGCGACCGAAGCGGTCGCGTGAGCGTGGGTTTCGCCGGACGAACAGCGTGAGAAAAAACGGACCCGAGACGCGGTCTGTCCCGTTTTTCCGGACTACTCAGGCCGAGTCAGCAGACTCGCCGACGCACCTGTCCAGCGAGTGCGAAGCGACTTCGACGCCGTCGACCGCGGCCAGCGAGCCGAGCGCGTCCGCGAGGTGGTCCGGACCGCTCCCGTCGAGGCGAACCTCGACCGGAACCCGATTCGGTTCGTCGGCGGCGGTTCGGGCGGCGCGCTCGACGCTATCGAGTTCGGCCCCGGACGCGGCGACGGCCTCGGAGAGGTCGCCGAGAACCGCCGGCCAGTCGTCGAGTTCGAGTCGCGCTTCGGCGGCGCGTCCGAGCGCCTCCATCCCGACGCGAGTCAGTTCGGCGTGTTCGGAGAGGCCGACGTTGCCGCCGGAGACGACGGCCGCGACGTGCTCGCCCTCGACGTCGACCGCGCCCGATAGCAGCGCTGCGACCGGGGCCGCACCGGCCGGTTCGGCGACGGTCTTCGCCCGCTCGGCGAGGACCGTGGTGGCGACCGCGAGGTCCGTGTCGTCGACCGAGACCACGTCGTCGACGCGGTCGCGGACGACCGCGAAGGTCCGCTCTAACAGCCGCGCGTCGGCGATGCCCTCGGCGACGGTATCGACCTCCGAGAGCATGCGAATCTCGTCGGCCTCGAGCGAGGGCTTGGCGTGGGCCGCGCCCTCGGGTTGGACGCCGACGACGCGCACGTCGGGGTTCCGCGCCTTCAGCGCGGTGGCGATACCGGAGATGAGGCCGCCGCCGCCGATGGAGACGAGAACCGTATCCACGTCGGGCGCGTCAGCCGCGAGTTCCCGTCCGACGGTCCCCTGTCCGGCGATGACGGCCGCGTCGTCGAAGGGGTGGACGAACTCCAGTCCCTCGTCGTCGGCGAGTCGCAGAGCGTGTTCGTACGACTCCTCGTACAGGTCGCCCTCGACGACGACCTCCGCGCCGTAACCGCGGGTGGCGTCGATTTTCACCGCCGGCGTGATTTCGGGGACGACGATGGTCGTGTCGATGTCGAGCAGGTCGCCGGCGAGCGCGACGCCCTGCGCGTGGTTGCCGGCGCTGGAGGCGACGACGCCCCGTTCTCGCACCGACTCGGGGAGCTGCGCCATCGCGTTGTACGCGCCGCGAATCTTGAACGACCCCGTCCGCTGGACGTTCTCCAGTTTGAGGTCGACCCGCTCGGCCCCGCAGCGGTCGGCTATGGTTCGCGAGCTATCGAGCGGCGTCCGGTGGACCACGCCGTCGAGTCGCTCGTGGGCGTCCGCAACGTCGTCGGCGGTGACGACTTCCGACGCCGGGGGTGCCGACTCGCCGGTGACGCGCCCGTCGCTCATCGGTTCGCTCCCGCGATTTCTGGAACCGACTCGACGCCGGCGACCGACAGAATCGACCGCGTGAGGACTTCGACGCCGGTTTCGAGGCTTCGCTCGTCCACGTCGAACGTCGCGGTGTGGTGGCTCGTCGGGTGGTCGGTGCCGACGATGGAGTAACATGCGAGGCCGCCGTCGCGCTGGACGCGCTCCATGAGGAACGTGGCGTCCTCGCTCGCGCCGAAGTCGGCGGTCGGCACGACGCGGTCGACGCCGCGCACGCCCTCGGCGGCGTCGGCGACGGCCTCCACGAGTTCGGGGTCGCTGTCGGCCCGCGGGCTCTCGCTGACCACGTCGACCGTCGCTTCGCAGTCGTGCAGTTCGGCGGCCTTCTCGAACCGCCGGCGGAGTTCGGACTTCGCGTACTCCATGAGTTCGGTCGTCTCGCCGCGCGCCTCGGCGACGGCTTCGACCTCGTCGGCGATGACGTTGCTCGCGGTACCGCCTTCGACCCGGCCGACGTTGACGCGGGTCATCCCGTCGGAGTGCCGCGGGATGCCGTAGACGCTCTCGATGGCGGTGCCGAGCGCGTGGATGGCGTTCGCGCCGGCTTCCGGTTCCTTGCCGGCGTGGGCGGTCGTCCCCTCGATTTCCGCGTCGATGTGGCACATGGCGAGCGGCTTCTCGATACCGGCGACGACCTCTCCCGTCGGGTGGTCGAGGCCGACGTGGACCGCGAAGAAGTAGTCGATACCGGCGGCGTACTCGCTTTTCGCCATAGGCGCGCCGCCCCCCGAGATCTCCTCCGCGGGCTGGAAGAACACGACGAGCCGACCCGAAAAGTCGCTTTCCTTGACGGCTTCGAGCGTCGCCAGCCCCCACGTCATGTGGGTGTCGTGGCCGCAGGCGTGCATCGTCTCGCCCGTCTCCGAGCGGAAGCCCTCGGCGGCGGGGTCGTGGCCCGCGTCGTCCGACTCCTCGATGAACAGCCCGTCGATGTCGACCCGAAGGCCGACCGTCGGCCCCTCGCCGCGGTCGAGGACGGCGACACAACCGGTCGTCCCGCCGCGGAGCGGTTCGAGGAGGTCCGGGTCGACCCCGCTGTCGAGCGCCCGGTCGTACCACTCGTCGAGTCGGTCGTCGCTCGGAACGGCCATCCGGTCGTCGGGGTCGTAAGCGTCAGCGCCGACGGCGAGTTCGTCCACGCCGATGGCGCGCAGTTCCTCGACGAGCCGCGCGGTCGTCCGGAACTCGCACCAGCCGGGTTCGGGGTGGCGGTGGAGGTCTCTGCGAAGCTCCGCTAGTCGCGGTCGAACGGCGTCGGCCATGCGTACACGTACCACTCGCCACCCACTTAAGCATAAACGGTATCCGTGGACACCGGCTACACAAAAAGACTAAGGGAACGTCACCCAATCGATGTAGCAACCGCGCCCGCGACGCGCGACTCACACCATGACCGAGACAGACATCGTCGTCCTCCGCGAGGGGACCGAGGGCCTTTCGATGGAATCGTACGCGAACGCGCTCCGCGAGCGCCTCCCGGACCGGACCGTGACGCTCGCCCGGACGCCGAAACAGGAACGCGAACTCGTCGCCGACGCCCGCGTCGTCACGGGCATCACGATAGACGAGGACCTGCTGGACCGCGCCGACCGCCTCGAACTGTTCGCCTGCACGTTCGCCGGGACCGACCACGTCCCGATGGACGCGCTCGCGGAACACGGCGTCGCCGTCACCAATGCCGGCGGCATCCACGCGCCCGGCATCGCCGAGCAGGCTATCGGCAACATGCTCGTGTTCGCCCGCCGCCTCCACGAGGGCTGGCGGCGCAAGGAGCGCGCCGAGTGGCGGCACTTCCAGTCCGGCGAGTTCACCGACAGCACGGTGACGATTATCGGCCTCGGCTCCATCGGGCAGGCCGTCGCCCAGCGGTTGCAGGGCTTCGAAGTCGAGACTATCGGCATCCGCTACACGCCGTCGAAGGGCGGCCCGACCGACGAGGTCGCCGGCTTCGAACCCGACGCGGTTCACGATGCGCTCTCCCGGAGCGAGTACGTCGTGGTCGCGTGTCCGCTGAACGACCTGACCCGCGGGCTCATCGACGAGGCGGAGTTCGCCACGATGCCGACCGACGCCGTGCTCGTCAACGCCGCCCGCGGCGGCATCGTCGACACCGACGCGCTCGTGTCGGCGCTGCGGTCGAACAAGATTCGCGGGGCCGCGCTCGACGTGACCGACCCCGAGCCGCTTCCCGCCGACCACCCGCTGTGGGGGCTGGAGAACTGCCTCATCACGCCCCACACGGGCGGCCACACGCCGAAGCACTGGGACCGCCTCGCCGACATCGTCGCCGGGAACCTCGGGCGGCTCGACGAGGGCGAGGAGCTGGAGAACCAAGTGCTGGCCGCCGAGTCGAACTGACTCCCGATGGCGACGCAGGAACGTCCGGACGACTCCAGCGACGGCCAGCGGACCGACCCGTCAGCCGACCCCGGCGACGACCCGCGCGCCGACTACGACTACGTCGGCGGCGACACCGACCGCGAGGCGCTCGTCCGCGACCTCGAACGCCTCGTCGACGGCGACGTGCGGTTCGACGAGTACACCCGACAACTGTACGCGACCGACGCCTCGGCGTACGAGGTGCTCCCCGTCGGCGTCGTCATGCCGACCTCGACCGCCGACGTGGCGGCCGTCGTAGAGTACTGCGCCGACCGCGAGATTCCCGTCCTCCCCCGCGGCGGCGGCACGAGCCTCGCCGGACAGGCCGTCAACAAGGCGGTCGTCCTTGACCTCTCGCGGCACATGGACGGGGTCCAGTCGGTGGACTCCGAGGCGGCGACGGCGACCGCGCAGGCCGGGGTTACGCTCGCGGACCTCAATAACTCCGCGGCCGACCATGGTCTCACGTTCGGCCCGGACCCCGCCGCGGGCGACCGGAGCGTCCTCGGGGGCGCTATCGGCAACAACTCCACCGGCGCGCACTCCCTGAAGTACGGCAAGACCGACTACTACGTCGAGGAGTGCGAGGTCGTCCTCGCCGACGGGAGCGTCCACCGCTTCGACGAGATGCGCGTGGACGAACTCCGGGAGAAGGCCGACCCCGAGAGCGACGCGTGGGGTTCCGACGGGCCGCAGAGTCCGCTTCTCCCCCGAATCTACGCCGAGGTCGTCCGCGTGCTCGACGAGGAACGAGCGGAGATAGACGCCCGCTACCCGGACCTCAAGCGCAACGTCTCGGGCTACAACCTCGACGCGCTGGTCGAGGAGGCCCGCGGGGAGCGCCCGCTGGCCGACGGGACCGGAACCGACCCGGACTGCGAGTCGGGGACCGTGAACCTCGCGCGCCTGCTCGCCGGGAGCGAGGGGACCCTCGCCGTCGTGACCGAGGCGACCGTCTCGCTCGAATCGCTCCCGGAGACCAAGGCCGTCGCGCTCCTCACCTACGAGGACGTGTTCGACGCCGCCGCCGACGTGGCCCCCATCCTCGACCACGACCCGGCGGCGGTCGAACTCATCGACGACGTGCTCATCGACCTCGCGCTCGACACCGCGGAGTTCCACGACGTGGCCGCGTCGCTCCCCGACGGGACCCGCGCGGCCCTGCTGGTCGAGTTCTACGCCGACTCCGACGCTGACGGCCGGCGGAAGGTCGCCGACCTGCTGACGGCTCGCGCACCCTCGGTGACGCCGGAGGCGACGCCATCTTCGGGCGTCGGCGTCGCCGACGACGCCCGCGCGTTCGACGCGCTGGAAGCCCACGACGAGGCGGCCCGCGCGGGGCTCTGGGAGATGCGCAAGGCCGCCGCGCCCATCCTGCTCTCCCGGACGACCGACGAGAAACACATCTCCTTCATCGAGGACTGCGCCGTGCCGGCCGACGAACTGCCGGGCTACGTCGAGCGGTTCCGCGAGGTCATCGACGACCACGACGCCAACACGAGTTTCTACGCCCACGCGGGGCCGGGCGTGCTGCACGTCCGCCCACTCGTCAACACGAAGACGCTCGCCGGCCTCGATTCGTTCGAGACCATCGCCGACGAGGTGACGGACTTCGTCGTCGAAGCCGGCGGGTCGGTGTCGGGCGAACACGGCGACGGCCGCGCGCGGACCCAGTGGAACCGCAAACTGTACGGCGACCGCCTCTGGAACGCCTTCCGCGACCTCAAGACCGCGTTCGACCCCGACTGGCTCCTGAATCCGGGGCAGGTCTGCGGCGACGTGTCGATGACCGAGAACCTCCGGTTCGACCCCGACTACGAGTTCGACGCCGGCTTCGACCCCGAACTCGAGTGGGACACCGAAAACGGCTTTCAGGGGATGGCGGAGCTCTGCCACGGCTGCGGCGGCTGTCGGGGCGACCAGTCGACCACCGGCGGCGTGATGTGTCCGACCTACCGCGCCACGGAGGAAGAGGGGCTGTCGACCCGCGGTCGCGCCAACATGCTCCGGCAGGCCATGAGCGGCGATCTCGACGCCGACGCGACGGACACCGAGTTCATGCGCGAGGTGCTGGACCTCTGTGTCGGCTGTAAGGGCTGCGCCCGCGACTGCCCGAGCGAGGTCGACATGGCGAAGCTCAAAGCCGAGGTCGAACACGCCCACCACGAGTCTCACGGCGCGAGCCTCCGAGACCACCTGTTCGCCGAGGTGGACCGGCTGAACGCGCTGGGCTCGCGACTCGCCCCGCTTTCGAACTGGGCGGCGAAGATACCGGGCGCGCGGACGGTCATAGAGAAGACCGTCGGCATCGCCAGAGAGCGGTCGCTCCCGACGTTCCACCGCGAATCGCTGGAAGACTGGTTCGAGGCGCGGGGCGGCGCTCGCGTCCCCGAGGCCGAAGCCACCGACAAGGTGCTCCTGTTCCCCGACAGCTACACCAACTACAACCACCCCGACGCGGGGAAGGCCGCGGTCCGCGTCCTCGAAGCCGCCGGCGTCCACGTCTCGATTCCGGACGACGCGACCGCCACCGGCCGCCCGGCCCACTCGAAGGGCTTCCTCGACCGGTCGCGGGCGCGCGCCGAGACGAACGTCGACGCGCTCGCGCCCCGCGTCGAAGCCGGCTGGAGCGTCGTGCTCGTCGAGCCCTCGGACGCGGTCATGTTCCAGTCGGACTACCTCGACTTGCTTTCGAGCGATGCGGCTGAGACCGTCGCCGCCGAGACCTACGGCATCATGGAGTACCTCGACGCGAAGCGCCTCGTGGAAAACATCGACGCCTCAGCGTCGGCCGAGACGCTGACGTATCACGGCCACTGTCACCAGAAGGCGACGCGCAAAGACCACCACGCGGTGGGCGTCCTCCGGCGCGCCGGCTACGACGTAGACCCGCTCGATTCGGGCTGTTGCGGCATGGCCGGGAGCTTCGGCTACGAGGCCGAACACCACTCACTGTCGAAGGCCATCGGCGGCATCCTCTCGGACCAAATCGGCGAGAGCCGCGGCGACACCGTCGTCGCGCCCGGGGCGTCCTGTCGAACCCAACTCGAAGACATGGACGGCGCGGCCGACGACCCGCCGCACCCGATAGAGAAGGTCGCCGAAGCGGTCGCTGACTGAGAAGCGCGCCGAAAAAGAAACCGGGCCGCACCGCGGCCCTTGGGTCGTCGGTCGATTGGGGTTCGCTCGACGCTCAGCCGCTCAGGGCCAGAGGCCCCGCGTCTCCTTCGCGCCGCCGATGCGGGAGAGCGCGACGACGTACGCCGCGTCGCGCCACGTCAGGTCGCGTTCGTCGACGTGTTCGCGGACCGCGTTCCACGCCTTGAGCATCTCCGCTTCCAGTTCCTCGTGGACGCGTTCGAGCGACCACTGGCGGCGGTTGATGTCCTGCAGCCACTCGAAGTACGAGACGGTGACGCCACCGGCGTTGGCGAGGATGTCGGGGACGACGGGAATCCCGCGCTCTTCGAGGACGGCGTCGGCCGCGAACGTCGTCGGCCCGTTCGCGCCCTCGACGACCATGTCCGCCGAGATGGCGTCGACGTTTTCGGTCGTGATGACGTTCCCGATGGCCGCCGGGATGAGCACGTCCACGTCGAGTTCGAGCAGTTCCTCGTTCGTGAGCGACTCGGGGGCGTCGTAGCCCGACACCATGCCGGGGCGCTCGTCGTGACCCTCGACGTCCTGCGTGTCGAGGCCGTCGGGGTCGTAGATGGCCCCGTCCACGTCGGAGACAGCGACCACCTTCGCGCCCCATTCGTCGAGGAGGCGGGCGGCGTTCGCGCCGACGGAACCGAACCCTTGGACTGCGACGGTGGTGTCTTCGATGTCCCAGTCGTAGAAGTCGATGGCTTCGCGGGTGACGATGGCGACGGAGCGACCGGGTGCCTCCTCGCGACCGTACGAGCCGCCGATGACCGGCGGCTTGCCCGTCACGACGCCGGGCGTCGTCTCGCCCTGCTGCATCGAGTAGGCGTCCATGAACCACGCCATCTCCTGCGGACCGGTTCCCATGTCGGGCGCGGGAACGTCCTTCTTCGGCCCGACGACGTTCCGAATCTCCTCGGCGAACCGTCGCGTGAGTCGCTCGCGCTCCTCGTCAGAGAGCGTCTTCGGGTCGACCGCGACGCCGCCCTTGCCGCCGCCGAACGGGAGGTCCATCACGGCGCACTTCCAAGTCATCCACATCGAGAGCCCGATGCACTCGTCGGCGGTCACTTCCGGGTGGTAGCGGAGGCCGCCCTTGTACGGCCCGCGCACGTCGTCGTGCTGCGCGCGGAAGCCAGTAAACACGTCGAGGGAGCCGTCGTCGCGGCGGAGCGGGACCGACACCTGTTGGACTCGTGTCGGGTGCTTCAGGCGCGCGACGACGCCGTCGTCGACGTCGGCGTGGCTCGCCGCGCGTTCGAGCTGCCTGCGCGCCGTCGCCAGCGCCGATTCGGGTTCGGACTCCGAGCCGCCGTCGGCGACCGCTTCGCCGTTTCGATTTTTGCCATCTTCGGTCATCATATGAGGGCTGTGACCCGGAGTCATAATTAAGTTGTGAATAGCCGGCGGGGGAAGTCGGCCAGCGGTTCCGCCCCAGTGGCCGTGACGACGAACGTCTCGCTGAGTTCGACGCCGAAGTCGTCGAACCAGAGGCCGGGGATGGTGTGGAACGTCATGTTCTCTTCGAGCACCGTCTCGTCGCCGGGGCGGAGGCTCGCGGTGTGCTCGCCCCAGTCCGGCGGGTAGCCGAGCCCCATCGAGTAGCCGATGCGGTCTTTCTTCTCGATGCCGTACTCGGCGATGGTGTCGCGCCACGCCTTCTCGACGGCCTCGCAGGTCACGCCGGGTTCGACCGCGTCGAGGGCGGCTTCCATCCCCTCGACGACGATGTCGGCCCGCCGGGACAGCTCTTCCGGGGGGTCGCCGACGAACGTCGTCCGGGCGAGCGGCGAGTGGTAGCGGTGCCGACAGCCGGAGAGTTCGATGATGACCGGGTCGCCGTCCTCGAACTCGCGGTCGGTCCACGTGAGGTGCGGCGTCCCCGTGTGGTCGCCCGAGGGCATCAGCGGGACGATAGACGGGTAGTCGCCGCCGTAGTCGTCGGTGCCCTCGATGAGCGCCGAGTAGATGGCCTCGGCGGCCTCGTACTCGGGAACGCCCTCCTCGATGACGTCGAGGCCGGCCTGCATCGCGTTCTCGGAGATGCGGGCCGCCTCGCGCATGTAGTCGAGTTCGGCGTCGGACTTCTTGATGCGCACCCGGTTCACGAGGAGCGTCGTGTCCTCGAAACTCGCCTCGGGGAGATTCTTCTGCAGGCGCGTGTAGGACTTCGCGGTGAAGTAGTAGGCGTCCATCTCGAGGCCGACGCGCGCGTCGTCGACGCCGAGGTCCTCCAGCACGGCCGCGACGAAGTCCATCGGGTGGAGGTCGTGGGGCGACTGCACGTGGTCGTCGCTGTACGGCCGGATGCTCTCCTCGCTCAGCGTGGTCGTCGCGCGCGCGCCGTTGGCGTCCATGTCGCGACCGACCCACACGGGTTCGTCGCGGTCCCGCGTGACCACGACCCCCTGATGGACGTAGAACGACCACCCGTCGTAGCCGGTGAGATAGTTCATGTTCGCGGGGTCGCTCACGAAGAGCGCGTCCAGCCCGCGTTCGGCCATCCGCTCTTTGGTCCGGGCGATGCGTCTGTCGTACTCGGCGCTGTCGAATACGGCTCTTGGCATGGGAACCTCTATCGAACCATCGGATAGGGCCCGTAAAAATTTTTTGAGGACCATGGTCACGAATTCTGTGTACGCCGACGGCTCGGGAGATGAGTATAATGGGTAGATAGTACAAGAATACAGTCCGACCCAGATAACCATAGATACCTTCTATCCATATATCCCACGTAGGATGCCTTAAAATGCATAACTACTTAAATAATCTAGATTATTCGGATTTTTCAAGACATTCAAACATATAATAAAGTACTATATAAACAATACTAATGTCCCTCCGACCCACCGAGAACAGTACGCATCTGCTGGGAGCCCAATCGTTATTCCTCGCAGTCTCGGAGGCGGGGTATGGACCTCTCTATCGTCGACCTCTCCCCGGTTCCGCGAGGCGGGACCGCGACCGACGCCTACGCGAACACCGTCGAGGCCGCCGCGCAAGCCGAGCGACTGGGTTACTCGCGCTTCTGGGTCGCCGAACACCACGGCATGGCGAGCACCCTCGCGGGAACGACCCCCGAGGTGTTGCTCGGCCACCTCGCCGCGGAGACCGACTCGATTCGGCTCGGCTCCGGCGCGGTGCTGCTCAACCACTACAGCCCGTTCAAGGTCGCAGAGCAGTTCGGCGCGCTCGACGGGCTCGCTCCCGGTCGCATCGACGCTGGGCTCGGCCGGGCGAACGGGTCGCCCGCCTCGGACCAGGCGCTCGGGACGGACCGGCACGTCGAGGACCCTGACGGCGACCACGCCGAGAAGGTCGAGGCCGTCGTCAACCACCTCTACGACGACTACCCCGACGAACACCCCTACGCCGACCTCGAAATTCCGCGAGGCAACGGCGATCCGCCAGTTCCGTGGGTGCTCGGGTCGAGTCCGTCGAGCGCGACCATCGCGGGCGAACTCGGGCTGCCCTACTGTTTCGCGGGCTTCATCAGACCGCAGTTCGCCGTCCACTCCTTCGAGGAGTACCGAGAGAGCTTCCGGGCGTCGCCACTGGCCGGCGGCATCGACGAACCCCACGGGATGGTCGCGGTGAACGCGGTCTGCGCCGAGACCGACGAGGAGGCGGCGCGGCTCCGCGCGGTGGCCGAGGCGACGTACAAGCGGATGCGTCGCGGCGAGGTCGGGACGAGACCGACTGTCGAGGAGGCGATAGACGAACTCGGCGGCGTCCCCGAACCCACGCCCGCGACGCTCGGGGCGAAAGAGTGGCCGCGAGCCATCTCCGGCAGTCCCGAGACGGTTTCGGGGCTGTTGGACCAGCTCGCCGAACGCGTCGGAGCCGACGAGATGATGATTCAGCACGTCGTCGGCGACCACGAAGACGGCCTCCGCTCGCACGAACTGCTCGCCGAGGGCGTCGGGCTCGTCTGACGCGTCAGCTTCCGCGACAGTCCGTCGGCCCGGATAATTCATATTGCGGTCCCCGAAATGGAGAGTGTGTCACGCGTACGGTATCTTCGACTCAAGGACACGCCCTTCGAGGCGCGGGAATTCTCGCTCCTCTGGCTCATCGCGCTCGCAACCTACGGCGTCGGCGACATCGTCACGACGCTCACTATCCTCTACTACGAGCGCCGGTTCGACGAGGCGAACGCCCTGCTCGTGGCGAGCACGGACGCCCTCGGCCATTGGGGGCTCGTCCTCCCGAAGCTCGCGGTCTTCTTCCTCTGTCTCGGAATCTGCGTCTACGGCGCTCGCGTGGGCGATAAGGTGCTGTACTACCTGCCGCCGGTCACGCTCTCCGTCATCGGGGCGTTCGCCACGGCGTTCAACCTCAGACTCTTCGTCGGGTGAAGGGGGGCCAGGAGAAAACGTGTCGCAACCCGCTCAGTCGGTCGCCTGTTCGAGCGTGAAGACGAACTCCACGTCGACGCTGTCGGTCTGTATCTCGTTGCCTGCCGACTCCCGAATCCGCCACTCGACGACGAGCGACAGGGATTCCCCGCCATCGAGTCGGCCGAGCGTGACGGACTCGTTCCACACGTCGGCGAAGTCGAGATACGTCGTCTCGTCGCCAAGCACGTAGGCGCTCGTCCCGTTCGCCCGCTCGACGCGAAGTCGGACGGCGAGCGCCTCGTGGAGTTCACCCTCGTCGGCTCCGCCCGTCGAATCGACCGACAGTTCAGGTCCGGAGCGGCCGTTTTCGGCGGACTCGAACGGCATCGAATCCAGCGTCAACACGCCGGGGTCGCGCCCGCGGTTGGTGAGCGTCCCCGTCGAGTTGCCCGCGGAGCCGGGCGCGACCGACTGCGTGTCGAGAAGCGAGACGCCGGCCCCGCCGGAGCCGAGTTCGAGGTCGACGCCCTCCGGGGCGCTCCCGGCGGTGTTTTCGACGGTTACGTCGAACGACGCGGTCTCCTCGGTTCGGGCGACCTCGGTCGAACCGCGGAAGAACACCGCAGTCACGGAGACGTAGCCAGTCGTGACGGCTGTCTCGCCGTCGTCGCTGGCGGTGAAGCCCGCGGTTCGGTCGCCGTCGGCGTAGGTCACGTCGGAGCCGAGCGCGTCGGCGACGTCCACGGGACTCGACCCCCGACTGGTGACGCGTCGCTCCTCCTGCCAGCCGTCGTCCGGTGCCCACGTGTTCACCACGAGAACCACGCTGTCGACCGCGCCGGTCCACGAGAGCGATCCGGTCACGGGGCCGCTGAGCGTCCCGACCGTTCCGTCGGCGCTTCGGACCGTCGGTGGGTCGGCGGCCTCGACCGTCAGCGTCGGGTCGGGCGCGGGCGACGATGCGGCCGTGGTCGCGGTCGTCGTTTGGCTGTCGCCACCGGAGCCACCACCGCCACCACCTCCGCTGCCCGTAGAGCGCGCCGTAGTGGTCGGCCCGGGAGTGCTCGTCGGCGCGGACGTCGGCGACGGCGTTGGTGGAGCCGGTGTCGATGTCTGCGCCGGCGTCTCCGTCGACTCGGGGTCCGTCGTCGTGGCCGGCGTAGACGTCGCACTCGTGGTCGGCGTGGGCGTTGGTGTCGGCGTGTCGCCGGACTGGTTCGTCTCGTCGGACGGGGCGTCCGATGTCTGCGGAGGCGGCGTCACGGTGACCTCCGGCGGCGACGGCTCGGGGTCACCGTCACCTCGGAGGTCGGAGAGCGCGTCGTTGACGCCGCTGTCGTCGAGGAAGCGGTCGATGCTTCCGGGGGCGGCCAAGCCGGTTCCGACCAGCACGATGCCGACAACCACGAAGACGATGACTAACCGGCCGAGGACTTGAGAGAGCCGCGGCGAGAGCGTGCCGAGAAGTTTCGCCGAAAAGAGCGAGGCGAGCGACAGCGGAATCGGGAGCAGGCCCGCTCGCGACGGGCGGTACTCGACCACCAGCGCCGTCTCGGTGGGGCGGTCGCCGGCTTCGACCTCGTCGCCGACGGCGACCGGACGCTCGTCGGTTCGCGGGCCGTCGTCCTCGTCGGTCGAGATGCGCTCGACGGTCGTGGAGTCGGCGGCTGTGTCGCGCACAAACGACGACGAGCGGGGGCTCCAACGGCGAACCTCTCGGACGACCCCGTGGACGGGCAGGCCCTCGCCGGGGAGACAGAGGACGCGGTCGCCGCGTTCGAGGCGCTCGAAGTCGACCTCGTCGAAGTCGTCCGTGTCAAAGTCGGTCGCGTCGCGGTCGGCTTCCGTCTCGTCGACGAGGCGGCGGCACCGGGTCGCGTCGGCGAGAATCAGTTCGGGCGACTGCTCCGGAGTCCAGTCGAGCGCGTCCGCGTCGTCCGGGCCGCTCACGAGGGAATCACCGCCCGTCCTCGGATGCGGGCGTCTCGTCGGCCGCCGTCGCCGCCGCATCGCGGTCGGCAGGGTCGGTCACCCACTCGATATCGTCGGTCGAAGCGGAGGTGTCGGAGGCGGAAGACGAGGGAGGCGATTCGACGACTGCGACGGGGTCCGAAAGGCGGACCCCCGTCCGCTCCGGGTAGAGCGTGACGCCGCCGTCCGAGGCGCTGACGTAACCGGCGTCGATACCGGCTCCGCCGTTGGGCCGGCCGTCGCTTCCAGCGCTTTCGGCGCTCCCCCCGGGGCCGTCCTCCTCGTCGCCGTCGACCTCGACGAGCGCGTCAGTGTACAGCGAGTAGAGTTCGGTCACGACGAGGAGCGCGCCGGGGAGGATGACGAACAGGACCAAGCCGAGTTTCGACTGGGCAAACTGGGAGGCGAGTCCGAGGTACGGCACGTGGAACCAGACGCTCCCGACCACGCGGTCGGCCGCGACGGGGTCCGAGTCGACGTCCTCGTTGGCGTCGCCCTTCGTCCGGAACACCGGACTGTCGCCGCTTCGGTCCACCGCGACGACCCGGTGGGTCACGCGGTCGGTCCGCTCGTCGGTGATGGCGCTGCCGGCTTCCCGGTAGGTGATGATATCTCCCTCCGAGATGTCTGTGGGCGGAACGTCGCGGACGACCACCACGTCGCCGGCGTCGAACGTCGGCGACATGCTCCCCGAGAGGACGGTGTAACTGGCCTCGGCACCGAATACCTGCGGGGCAGCGAGCACGACGACGAGGGCGACGGCGACGAGGAGGACGACGCCGCCAAGGACGCGAGCCGCCGCGGCGAGACGGGACCAGTGCATCGGTCAGTCGTCTCCGTCGTCATCGTCGTCGTCATCATCCGCTTCATCGTCATCACTGTCTCCGTCGTCATCGTCGTCGTCGTTCTCGTTGCCGTCCTCGTCGTCGTTCTCGTTGCCGTCCTCGTCTTCACCGTCGTCGTCATCGCTGTCCGAGCCACCGTCACCGTCGTGACCGTGGTCGTCATCGTCGCCATCTCTGTCGTCGTGATGACTGTCGTCGCCGTCATCGTCGCCCGTCTTGACGTCGACCCGAACCACGAGGTCGTCGGGGTCGATATCTTCGTCAGCATCCCACGAGAACCGGAGCGTCCCCGTGAGCGAGAACGACCCGTCAATCTCGCGGTCGATGCGGACGTGGCTCGTGCCGGTCGCGTCGACCGAGACGTCGGCGAGGGCGCTCGTCTCCCCGTCCGCGGAGAGTTCGAGGTCCGAGACCGTGACCGACGACCCGGCGGCCGAGGCGGAGACCGTGACGCCGAGCGCGACCACGTCGTCCGCGCCGACGCCCTGCGCCTTCCGCCCGTTCTTGTCCGGGTACTCGGTGCCGCCGATGGTCATCGTCACCTTGCTGCCGTCGAAGTCGACCCGGAACGACTCGGTCCGTCCCGAGGACCACGCGTGCTGCCAGTGGTCGTTCTGCTTGTGGACGCGGGTCTCGGAGCGTCCGGAGCGCTTCAGCACCGCGACTTCGTAGTTCTCCGGCTCCGAGTTACCGGGGGCGGAGCCGTCTTCGGGGTCGCCGTAGCGAGCGAGCGTCGCCCAGTCCCACCCGCCCATCGCGGCGCGGGCGTCGCCGGAACCGGACGCCGAATCGTCGTCACCGTCGCCATTGTCGTCATCGTCGTCACCGTCGTCGTCGACCTCGCAAGTGGCGTCGCCGTCGTCGTCGGCCCGCTGGTCGAGCGCGAACCGGAGGTCGACGCCCGCGACGTCCGAGGCGACCTCGTTGCCGGCGCTCGACGGGAGCCGCCACGCGATGACGAACTCGACGGACTCGCCGGGGGCGAGTTCGTAGTCGAGGTCGAACGTCTCGTCTGCGACGAACATCGAGTCGAGGATCGCGTAGTCGGAACTGCCGCAGAGGAACGTCTTCGACCCGTCCGGGGCTTCGAGCCACGCGCGGACTTCGAGCGCCTGCGCGAGTTCGCCGTCCCCGACGCGGGGGTCGTTCTGCGACGGGGGCTCCGACTGGCCGTTCTCGTCGTCGGTGACACCGAGTACGTCGATGTCGAGAAAACCCGGGAGCGACCCGCGGTTGCGGAGCGTCACCGACGCGGTGCCGCTGTCGCCGGGCGCGAGGCCGGACTCTTCGAGGAACGTGAGTCGCTCGTCGTCGCCGTCGACCGTCAGGTCGAGCGTGCCGACGCCGAACGACGCGTCGGCGCGCTCGGTGTCGGAAAACGCCGAGTACGTGCCAACGCCCGCGGCGGCGCTCCCGGCGCTAATCGTGAAGAGGCCGCCGAGGAATCGGCGTCGAGTGAGCGTCAGCGTTGGTGTCTGTTTCGGCATCGAGTGGCGTCGGTGAGTGCGTCCGGCGGGTCGGGACGAAAGAGGTGAACTCGGTCGACTGCGACCGGGTGCGTCGTCTGCGTCGCCCGCGAACGCGAGTGTGGTTACTGGCTGTCCCGCTGGTTCAGCTCGAAGTCGAACTGGATGTCGAGGCCGTCGGCCTGGAACTCGTTGCCGGCGCTCTCCTGCATCTCCAGCGCGAAGGAGAACGTCTTGGTCTCGCCGGACGCGAGCGCGATGTCTCGGACGTTGGAGTCGTCGTCCTCGCCGGCGTTGTTGGCGACCACGTCCGCGAGGGTAGCCGACCCACCGAAGCGGTCGGCGAGCACGTCGAGGCTCCCGACTTCGAACGTCGTCACGTCGAGGACGCCCGCGAGGTCCGCCACCGAGGCGTCCGCGTCGCCGTCGTCGCCGGCCGTGGCGTCGCTGTCGTTTTCGGTCAGCGCGAGGTCGATGTCGAGGCTCCCGTCGAGCGTCCCGTCGTTTTCGAGGTCCACTTCGAAGGTGTCGGTCTCGTCGCCGGGCGCGAGGCCCGTGGCGCTGAAGCTCGCGGAACTGGCTCCGTCGGCGAGGCTCAGCGTCCCCGCCTGGAGCGTGTTCTCGGTGCTCGATTCGGTGTCGTTGAAGAGGGCGAACGTGCCCACCCCGGCTGCGGCGCTTCCCGCACCGATCGTGAGGAGTCCCCCGAGGGCGCGGCGTCGTGTGAGTTTGAATACTTTCTCTGGCATCGGTTTCTCCGTGCGGCCCACCATACACCCACTCCCTTCCGTGACGTTCTGGGTGGGGTGACCTTCAGAGATAGCTACTCGATTAGGCGGCAATAATTCGATACCACCACTATGCGGTATCCGGCAAAAACCGGGTGACGTGATAGCCTTCGTCAGGGGAGAGATGAGACGAGGACCGACCGGGCGTGTCGGCTCGACTGGATTACACGTCGCCGGGCTCGCCGTCGAACAGCTCGGCGAAGACCTTCCGCTGGGCCGCCCTGAGGTGTTGGGTGAACGTCGACCGCGAGACGCCGATGGCCTCGGCGACCTCGGCGGCGCTGCGGCGCTTCGGACGCTCGAAGTAGCCCGTTCGGTACGCGACTTCGAGCGACTCGCGCTGTCGGTCTGTGAGTCCGGCCAACACGCTGGCCCCGATATCGGACTCGACGGAGCGGTGGTTCCGCGCGGTCATGACGACGCTGTCGAACCCGGCTGCGAGCGCCTCGACGAACGGGCCGGCCGGTCGCCGCCGGGGGAGGTCGACGACGACCGTCGCCTCGCCGGCGGCCACGACGACGCGCTGGAGGACGCCGCCCGCGTCGGCGATGGCCGTCCCGAAAGAGGGCGCGGCCGTGTCGAACTGCGCCCTGACAACTTCGTCCTCGGCCACCACGCCCCCGGGCGTCACGCCGTCGAGACTCGCCAACGCGTCGGTCACCGCGGCCTCGGTCGCCCCGCGAACCGTCACGAAGTAGCGCTCGCTGTCGCCGCGGGGCAACACCGTGTGGACGACGAGTTCCGCGTCCCGACCGAGGGCGTCGCCGACCGCCAGAACCCCCGCACCGCCGTCGCGGACGCTGAGTCGGACGCGGACGACCTCGTCGGCCACGAGCGCCTCCCGGCTCTCGGCGGTGCTGAGGGCGTACCCGAGCGTCTCCGCCAGTTCTTCGAACCGCCGGCGCTCGCGGTCGTCGTCGGCACCGCGGCGGTAGACGCCGAGGACGCCGTAGTCGACGCCGCCGTATCGGAGCGAGACTGCGACCGCAGTTTCGATTCCGGCCGCGGACGCGGCCTCGACCCAGCGCCGGTCGGAATCAGCGTCGGGGCTCCCGGGGTGTGACGCTTCTGCACCGACTGTGCGAACGGTTGTTCCCCCCTCGCGGAAGGCGGTCAGGCTCGGTTCGGTCGAGTCGCGCCGCGCGGCCGCGTCGGCGTCGAGCACGCCGGCGGCCCGGAGGTACGACCCGTCGCCTTCGACCGCGAGCGGGTCGAGTCCGCCGCCCGCGGTCCGCTCGCCAACCCACGCCACGGTGGTGTCGGGGTCGCTCCCGATGTACCGGCAGAACGCCTCCGCGACCTCCACCCGCGAGGACTGTCGGACGAGAATCTCGCGAATCGCCTCCTTCGTGTCGCGCTCGCGTTCGAGTCGGCGCTGGTGGTGGACCTGCGCCGTGATGTCGCGGAGGACGCCGATACTGCCGGGCAGGCCGTCGTCGACGACGTGGTCCACGTCGAGGATGCAGTGGCGGGTCTCGCCGTCGCGGGTGCGGATGCGGATGTCGAGCGACTGCGGGGCCGACAGGTCGAGCGCGTCGCGGACGCGGACCCGGTCGTCCGGGTGGACAACCGTCTCGACGATGTCGTCGGCGAGGAGCGCCGCGCGGTCGTAGCCGGTGAGCGTCGTCGCCGCATCGTTGACGAGGACGACGCCGCCGTCGCGAGCGACGAAGATGGCGTCGCGGACGCTCTCGACGAGCGTCCGGTAGCGCGCTTCGCTCTCCGCGAGCGCGCGCTCCGTCCGGTGCTTGTCGACCGCGGTTCGGACACGCGTGGCGAGCGCTGCGGCGCTGTCGTCGACGCTCGTCTTGACGATGTAGTCGTCCGCGCCGGCCGACAGCGCGCTGCTGGCGAGCCCCTCGTTTCCGGCGCCGGTAAAGAGGAGAAACGGGAGGTCCGGTCGGTCTTCGCGGACCGCCGCCAGCAGTTCGATACCCGTTCGTCCGGGCATGTAGTAGTCGCTGACGACGCACTCCACGTCGTCGGTGAGGCGGTCGAGCGCCCCGTCGACGCTGTTGGCCGCCCGAACGTCGAAGTCGGGGGCCTCCTCGTGGAGTCGCTGTACCACGAGCGTCAGCCAGTCGCGGTTGTCGTCGACGAGGAGGACCGCGACGGGGTCCGCGCTCGTCTCGTCTGTCGTCTCGGTCACGGCGGTTCGGCCGTCCGTGGCACAGCGACTGAGATAAACTGTTCGGGTGACGAACCCGAGGGAATCGGGGAACTGGGAACCCTAGGACGGTTTACGCCGATATCGAGGCGGAATCGGCTTCCGAACAAGTACTTCTAAATACCAGAGCGGGAACAGAACACGCACCGATGGACGCGAGCGGCGGTTGGGGGCGGTGAGAGATGGGGTGGCAATACACCGTCTTCGCGCTGCCGACCCTCTTTGCGATGATTACCTCGGCGCTGCTAGGTGTCTACAGCCTTCGGCACATGCGGCTCCACGGGCGGTCGTCCGACCTCGGCGCGTTCTTCGCCGTGAACGTCGGGCTCGTCCTCTGGACCGGGTTTTCGGCACTCAAACTCCTGCAGACCGACCCGTCGCTGAAGCTGCTTTTCTACCGGTTCCTCTACTTCGGCGTCGCGCCGCTCGGCGCGCTCGCGCTCCTCTTTACGCTCCTTCACACCGACCGGATTCGCCGAGTCACGCCCGGAGTGGTCGCGGCGCTCATGGCCGTTCCGGTGGTCTTTCTGGCGCTCCTGTTCGCGAATCCCCACGACCTCGCCATCGAGGGGACGCGCCTCGTCGAGACGAACGGCGTCGTCGTCATGCGGGTCGACGTCGGCCTCGGCCACGTGGTGTTGCAGTTGCTCTACAACGCGGTGCTCTCCGTGCTGGCCGTCGCGCTCATCCTCTACGAGGCGGTTCGGCTCGGACGGCCGTACATCCCGCAGGCGGTGCTGGTGAGCGTCGGCCTCGCCGCCCCGTTCGTTTTCGTGGCCTGCACCACGTTCGGAATCCCCCCGTTCAGTAGCGACGGCGTGAACCTCGTGCCAACTTCGGCGGCCGTCACGTCGGCCGCTATCGGCGTCGCGCTCTTCCGCTACCGGTTTCTCGACCTGCCGCCCATCGCCTACACGACCGCGATGGAGGAGTCGCCCGACGGGGTGTTCGTCCTCGACGCCGACGAGCGAATCGTCCACGTCAACGACCGCGGCGCGGCGCTCTTGGAGCGCTTCGGCGCGGCCGTCGGCGACCCGCTCACGGGGGTCTCGCCGGACCTCGACCTGACGACCGAGAGCAACGACAGCGTCAGGACCACGCGAGAGGACGGCGAGACGGTGTACCTCAGCGCCCGGTCCCAGCGGCTCGAGCGGGGCGACCAGACCATCGGATGGGTCATCGTCCTCCGCGACGTGACCGAGTTACACCGCCAAAAGCAGACGATTCTCTCCCAGAACGAGAAGCTCACCCTGCTCAACCAGATAATCCGCCACGACATCCGCAACGACATGGCCGTCATCCTCGGCAACGCCCAGTTGGTCGAGGAGTCGGTCGACGACGAGGTGGTTCGCGAGCGCCTCGACGCGATAATCAGGAGCGGCGAGCACGCCACCGAACTCACCGAGAACGTCCGGAACCTCATGGCCACGATGCTCGACGACGAGGAGACGAACCGGCCGACGACGCTCGCCGGGCCGCTGTGGGCCGAGGCGAGCGCGGTTCGCGACGGAACGTCCGAGGCCGCGGTCTCGCTCCCCGGCGAGCCGCCGGACGTGACCGTCGTCGCCGACGACATGCTGGGGACCGTCTTCCGCAACCTCCTCACGAACGCGGTGCGGCACAACGACGCCGACCCGGCCGAAATCGACGTGTCGGTCGAGGTCCGGGACGACGAGGCGCTCGTCCGAATCGCCGACAACGGACCGGGCATCCCCGACGACCGAAAAGAGGAGGTGTTCGGCCGCGGCGAGAAGGGCCTCGAAAGCCCCGGAACCGGTCTCGGGCTCTACCTCGTCGACACCATCGTGAGCGGCTACGGCGGCGACGTGTGGGTCGAGGACAACGACCCCCGCGGCGCGGTTTTCGTCGTCCGCCTGCGGAGGGCCTGAGAGCGGGACGACTGCACAGTCCCAACACTCAAAAGGTCAGCAGAAATATATGAACGGGATGCCCTCCGCCGTTCTCCACACCGACGTCAGTCGGTGGCGACTGGCCGTTTTCGCGGTCGTCGCCGTCGTGCTCGTCGCTCTACTGTCTCTCACCGACGAGTCGGTCAGTCCGGCGCTCGCGGCCATGGGACTGCTCCCCCTCGTCTACATGGCCACGGGCGCAATCGATGCCTTCCGCGAGCATCCCGCGTTCCCCCTCGCCTCCGCAGTGTACACGACGCTGCTGTTCGCCGGCGGGTACGCCAGTGGCGCGCTGTCGAATCTCCTGTGGGGCGTCCTCGCCATCCTCTCGGCGGTCGGCGTCGTCGTCGAGGCGTACAACTACCGACACGGAGCGAGCTATCTTCGGCTCGATTTCGAATGACGAGGCTGAGCGAGACGACCGTGTCGGGGACGATAGCCGTCGCGTCGCTCGTCGTGGGACTCGTCGTCGCCTTCGACGACCCGCAGGTCGACCTCGCGGGCGGGGCCGTCTGGACCAGCGCGACCGGCATGGTGCTTCTGCACCTTCGCGGGAAAGTCCGCGACGCTCGGAGCGACGAGTCGCCCGAGCCGGGACCGCTCTTGCGTCTGGCCGAACTCGACTACGACCCGCGATACGACCGCTATCTCGGCGTCGCCCTGTTTGCCCTCGGCATCGCGGCGTTCGCGGCGGTCATCGTGGTCGACACGTCTGGCTCGAACGAACTGTTCCTCATCGGCGTCGGGAACTTCTGTCTGATTTCCGCGCTCGGAGCGGTCGCGCTCTCGTATCGATAACACGGACGGACGGGTGAAAGCTGACGCAGTCGGCCGTTTTTGAGAACCGGGCCAGAAAGACTACTTAGGTGGCAGACAACTCTTACGTGTCCGCTCGACGCTGTCTGGTCGGCGGACCGGTGACATAACAGCACAGACAGGCGGCCCATCCCGTGCCAACGGTACTCCGACCCTGCCCCCTCGGACCGCCGCTCGATGGGTCCGCCCCTACATCTCTACCCCCTCTCAGTTCTACTTCCGCGAGTGACCCGTCCGCGACTCAGTCGCGTCCCGGAGCCCCGTGCCCGGCGAGACTGACCACGCGAGACTCGATTTTCCCGTAGACGCGCGCGACCTCGCCGAGGAGCGATTCCGTCGCGAGGACGGCGAAGCCGGTGAAGATGGTCGCGAAGCCGACGACGGTGAGCGTCGAAATCGACTCGCCGAGGAGCACCGTCCCCCCGAGCGTCGCGACGATGGGCACGGCGTAGAAGACGAGGTTGCCGCGAATCGGACCCACATCGTCGAGGAAGCCGAAGTAGGTGAGGTAGGCCACCGCGCCGGCGAAGACGCCGACGTAGGCGAGCGCGAGGAGGGCCGTCGGCGACCACGTGGCCGCGGCGAACGACTCGCCGGAGGCGACGCTCATGCCGTGGGTGAGCGCCGCGCTGACGGGGAGCGCCCACGCCGTGCGGACGGTGCTCGAAAGCGACGTGTCGGCCCAGCGGATGAGCACGGTCCCGAGCGCTCCGCTGACCGCGCCGAGGAAGACGACGCCCTTCCAGAGCGCCTCGCCGCCGAGCAGGTTCGCGGGGTCGACGCCGACGACGAGGCCGACGCCGAGGAGGCCGATGAGCATCCCGAGCGCGCCCCGCGTGGAGAGTCGCTCGTCGGCGAGAAGCGCCATGGCGAACACGGGCGTCAGAATCGGGTTGAGGCTGAAGATAATCGACCCGACGCCGCTGGAGACGTGCTCTTGTCCCACGAACAGGAGAGCGTTGGCGAGGCCGATGACGAACACGCCGGTGGCGAGGATGCCGACCACGTCGCGGACGGACCGCGGGAGCAGTTCGGCGCGCGGCCGGGTCGCGACGACGTAGCCGACGAGCAATACCGCCGCGATGTCGAACCGGAGGGCGACGAACAGGAGCGGCGGGAGGTAGTCGAGGCCCGCCTTCGCGGCGACGAACGTCCCGCCGAAGAAGAACGCCGTCAACGCGAACAGGACGAACCGCCGGCGCGTCGCCGTCACCATTCGACACCACCGACCGAGAGACCGAACGCAGAGTGAAGTGAACGCATCTTAGAGAGTCATACAACTCCCCCACGTATAGTTTGATTCAGAAATCAATTCATAGCAAGAAAAGTCCGCGGCGGACGAGGATGATTCATTCTGTGAAATTATTTCGCGCCACGAAAGAAGTATATCCGAGCGCGCACAACCCCGCCGCATGGAGTCGGCATTAGACGAAATAGCGTTTCTCGCGCTCTCGCAGAACCGCGTCGACGCGCTCAGATACCTCGCCGAGCGGCCGCACTCCCGGCGCGAGTTGGTCGAGCGGACCGGGGCGTCGCAGCCGACAATGGGTCGGGTTCTCAGCGACTTCGAAGACCGGTCGTGGCTCGTCCGCGAGGACGGCGCGTACCGGGCGACGGTGACCGGCGAACTCGTCTCGCGGGGGTTCGACGACCTCGTCGACATCCTCGACACCGACGCCAAACTCCGGCCGGTCGTCGAGTGGCTCCCGACCGACGCCATCACGTTCGACCTCGAACACCTCACCGGGGCCACGATTACCACGCCGAGTCAGGTTCGGCCGAACGCGCCCGTCAAGCGCGCGGTGTCCCTCCTGAGCGAGGCCGAAGACGTGCGCATCTTCTCCTACGCGTTCAACGAGCAGAACCTCGACATCGTCAGAGAGCGGACCGCCGCCGGCGACCAGCGGTTCGAGGGCGTCTTCTCGGCGGACGCCATCGACGCGCTCGCCCACGACTCCCAACTGCGCGAACAGCTCCGCGACCTCCTCGACGCCGACGCGGCCGCCGTCCGCATCACCGACGAGCCGATTCCGATGGCCGCGACCATCGCCGACGCGACCGTCCACCTGTTCCTCCGCGACGACAACGGCATCCTCCAAGCCTCTATCGACGTGACCGAACCTGAAGTGCTCGCGTGGGCCGACGAACTGTTCGAGCGGTACTGGGAGGCGGCGGAGCCGCTCGACCTCGACCGACTCTAAAAGCGACGCTCGCTGGGGAGCCACCGCGTCGTCGCCCCACCCACCGACCCACAATACATATCGGCAACCTGCGAGAAGCCGACGTATGCCCTCGCCTTCGTCCCCTCCATCGCGCGTTCCCTCCGATTCCGACTCTCCGTCGCGTCGCGCGTTTCTCGCCGCCGCAGGGACCGCTCTCGCCAGCGGACTCGCCGGCTGTTCGTCGCTCCGACAGTTCCGGTCACCCGACGGGACGGACTGGTCTGCGTCCGTGCCCGAACCGAGCGTCCTCTCCCCACCGTCGGTCACTGAGGGGGTCGTCGCCGTCATCGGCCATCGGGACGGCGACATCGACGAGGGGCGGGTCGTCGCGTTCGACCGAGAGAGCGGCGAGCGCCTGTGGGACCACGACTTCGGCCGCCCGACGGGGCTCCTCGCCGCTGGCGGGTCGGTGTACGCGGGCGAGAAACTCGGAGCGGGGCGCGGGCGAGTCCGTGCGTTCGACGCCAAAAGCGGGAGCCATCGGTGGTCTCAGACCGTCGGGAACATCGCCTCGGCGATGGCCGCCGCGGGCGACACGCTGTACGCGGCGAACGGGACGCTCGCGGCGCTTGCGACCGACGACGGCGCGGTCCGCTGGGAACAATCGGCGGTCGATGGCGTCGGGTTTACCATCGCCGTCGCCCCGCAGGACCAACTGTTCGCCGACGAGCGAGCGGTCTACTACGGCGACGACGAGGGCGTCTTCGCGATGGCGCCCGACGACGGGAGCCTCCGGTGGGCGTGGCAGCCGGACCGTTGGGACTGGGCCGACGTGGGGCCGATTCCGGCTGGTGGCAGCGTCTACGCCGGTGGCGGCGGCGACATCGCCATGCTCGACGCGGCCGACGGGTCGCTCCGGTGGCGCACCTCGTTCGGGGGCGGCGCGCAGGTGGTCGGCGTCCACGAGCGGGGCTCGACGGTTCTGGTCGCTGAGGGGACGGACGAACCGCCGTCGGACACCTTCGGGACGCTGTACGAACTCGCGGTTCGGGACGGCTCGGAGCGGTACGAAGTCCGCTTCGACAGCCCGGTCGAGCGAACCGCCTCGACCGAAGAGGCGTTCGTCGTCGGAACCCGTGCGGGCCGGATTCGCTGGTCTCGCGGCGCGTCGTTTTTCGACCCGTTCGAGACGACGCTCTCGACGGACGGCTACCTTCTCGGCGCGGCCGGGGCGCAGGCGTTCGCACAGACAGGCGAGGGGACACTCTGGGCACTCTCGCCGGACTCGTGACTCACAGGAAACCGTCGCCGTCAAAACGAGCCCCGCCGAGCGCGCGGTGCGTCGGCGTCCGAAACCACGACCGAACGATGCCCTCGCGCCCCGGCCGTCACTCGAGTTCGTCGAACGAGTCGAACTCGTCCCAGCAGGAACACGGCAGGTCGTCCAGAGAGGTGACTTCGTCCGGGAGGCTGGTGATGGGAATCCCGGAGCCGGCCTCGTCGCAGTCGCGCAGGTGAACGCTGAAGTCGTCGCTGGACATCGTGTACATGGTCAGCACGCTCAGTTCGCCGGCTTGGTTGAAACAATTTGTGAGTGCGACAAGCGAGCGAGAGGAGGCCTGTCGATGGCGCGGTATCGGCCGCTGAGACGGGACCGACGGCGACCAGTGTTAGAGAACCCGAAAGACGCGAACCGTGTCGCGCTTGCCCGGTTCGCAGAGGAGTTGCGCGAGGCCGAGGTCGGAGAACTCGTCCTTCCAGTTGCGGTGATACAGCGGGAAGTCGTCGTTGACGTAGCTCACCTCTGAGCCGGAGCGTCCGCGGGTCGGTCCGTTACCCTCGTTCTCGGCGGTTATCACGAGGTCCGACGAGACGCGGGCGATTTCCTCGAACACCCACGTGTCGTCGGGGTGGACGTGCTGGAGCGTCTCGACGGAGTAGATAACGTCGAATTTGTCGTCGGGGAAGTCGGGAAGCAGGTCCTCGATTGCGCCGGTGAGGAACGTGCCGGTGTCGACGAGTTCGGGGAAGTACTCGGCCATCACCTCGAAGGAGTCGTCGTTGATGTCGATGCCGGTGAGGTCCTCGTAGCCGCGGTCGCGCAGGTGTGCGAGGTGGCGACCGGAACTACAGCCGAGTTCGAGAACCGACGCGTCTTCCGCCGCGTAGTGCTCGAACACGGTCGCGAGCGTCTCGCTGACCTCGTTCGGGCCGATTTGGGCGTAGTACTCCGGCGAGAAGTCGCCGGAGCGCTCGGCCCACCCGCGGTGGTTGTCGTCTGCGTCCATACCCCGAGTAGCGAACGGGCGGGTAAATGTTCCGCGGAGTGCGCGCCGCCGGTACGACGTGCGGGGGAAGTTCCGAAAATCGGGTGACTCCGACTGGGGTGGGTGCGCTGGAGGGCGCGGTGAAGGCGTGCTGGAGGGCACGGGCGAAGGGCTGCGTCAGGGGGACCGAATTTGGAGGGGTGCGTCAGGGGGATTCGGATGTCCCGCGGGGGTGACTGGGTGCGAGTGTGCCGTGGAGGGCTGGAGAGGGTGAGCGCCGGTGCGGGCACGAGCAGTCGGGTGTACCAGTCGAGCGTGCCGTGCCTCGGTCGCGGCGCGGGCGTCAGCGGGTCATCGGGTCGACCGCGGCCGTCACGCCGAGTCGTCGGTCGTCGTTTCGTTTTCGGTCGTCGTTTCGTTTTCGGTCGTCTCGTTCGTCGATGTCTCGTTCGCCGTGGTCTCGTTTTCGGCCGTCTCGTTCGCCGTCGTCGAGTTGTCGAGCGACGAGTCGGTCGTCTCCATCGTCGTCGTCTCGGTGGTTTCCATCGTCGTTTCTTCCGTCGTGGTCTCGTCTTCGGTTGTCGCTTCGACACCACCAGTCTCTGCGGTCGTCTCGGTGCCGCCGACCGCGGGTTCGGCGTCCGTGCCGTTCGTCCCGTTCACCGGGCCGCCGCTCCCGCCCGTGTCCGTACAGCCGGCGAGGGCGACGGTCGCCGCGGCGACTCCGGCACCGAACTGCCGTCGAGTGAGGGTTTCGCGCATCGCAGTCAGCAGTATCGCTCGGCGGATGATAATGGGGAAGAGTCGTCCCGACCGTTCTCTCCCGAGCAACCGTTTCGCCTGACCGTTTCGACCGTTTCAGTCGGATTAACGGAACGTTTTCCGGCGCGGCGAGCGCCGACGAAAGCGGTTCTGTACGTCGGTTACCTCACGTCAGAGGGGCGACCGGGCGAGAGACGACAGGGGGCGAGCGCGAGCGGCGACAAGCGGCGACCGAGGCCCGTCGAGAGGCGAGAGACGCGCCCGTGAATCTCAGCGACGACGGCCGAGACCGACGCCGCGTCCGCACCGCGACGACCGGTACATAATTCACGATTTGGAAACATTCTTGGTAAATTGACTTTCAAAAAGGTTGTAAAATGCCCAATGGACATATAAACAAAACATTATACACTAGCAGAGTCGACAGATAAGGAGCGAACACATGCCAGTCAAACGCGTCTCGCGGGTCGGGTGGGCGCTCGTCGTGACGTTGCTCGTCGTCGCGGCAGGCCTCTCACCGGTCGCCGTCGTCGCGGCGGACGGCGTCGAGGTGGGTGCGGTCGACCACGCCGGCGCGGGCGTCGTCGCGACCGAGAACGGCCGGACGTACGTCGCCTCGTGGCAGCCGTCGACGGTTTCGGTGGCCGTCGCATCCGACAGCGACGACTACGAGGTCTGCCTACAGACCGACCTCGACGACGGCTCGACGATGCTGTTGGCGTGCGAACCGCTCGGGAGCGCGGGGGCGAACGCGAGCGATGAGCGGCGCGTCGAGTTCGCCTTCACGACGTGGCCGGTGAACGCGACCGGCGACCGAACTCTGACCGCCGTCGTCAGACCCGGCGGGGGCGGCGAGCCGGTCGCGCAGGCGAGCCACGGCGTCACGGTGCTCGCGCCGGCCGGGGACGCCGACGGCGACGGCCTCGGCAACCGGGACGAACTCGACCGCGGTACGGACGTGCTCGTCGCCGACACCGATACCGACGGCGTGCCCGACGGCGAGGAGGTGAACCGCTACGAGACCGACCCGACGAACACGGACACCGACGGCGACGAACTCAGCGACGGCGTCGAGGTCAACGAGCAGGGGAGCAACCCGACCGAAACCGACACCGACAGCGACGGTCTCGACGACGGCGCGGAAGTGACGACCCACGGCACGGACCCGACGACCGCCGACACCGACGGCGACGGCCTCGACGACGGCGCGGAAGTCAACGATTACGAGACGAATCCGACCGAGGCCGACACAGACGGCGACGGCCTCGAAGACGGCCCCGAGGTCAACGTCCACGAGACGGACCCGACCGCCGCCGACACCGACGGCGACGGCCTCGAAGACGGCCCCGAAGTCAACCGATACGAGACGAACCCGACCGCCGCCGACACCGACGGCGACGGTCTCGACGACGGCCGCGAGGTCAACGTCCTCGGGACCGACCCGAACCGCGGCGACACCGACGGCGACGGGCGCGGAGACGGCGCGGAGGTCGAAGCGGGGTCGGACCCGAACGCCGCGCCGGGGTCGGTCGTCGGGTCGCTGGGGCTCGGTGGCGACGGCTGGCTACTCGTCCTCGCGGTCGCGGCCGTCGCGGTCGTCCTGGTCGCCGTCGGCGCGCGAGTCCGCGGAAGCGAGGTGCGGGCGCTGCTGTCGGACGTTCGCTCTCGCGCGACCGACCGCACCGCCGGCCGGCGCGACGGGGCGGCGGCGGACGCAGTCCAAACGGGCGGGAGCGACGGCCCGGTTCGCCCGGAGCCGACCGCCGACGCCTATCCCGGCCCGGAGGAACTCCTCGACGACGAGACGCGCATTCTCAAACTCCTCGACGACAACGGCGGTCAACTCCGGCAGTCGAAGGTCGTCGAGGGAACGGGCTGGTCGAAGTCGAAAGTGAGCCGCGTCCTCTCGCGGATGGCCGACGAGGGCAGCGTCGCCAAGATAAACCTCGGCCGAGAGAACCTCATTGCCCGCCCCGAGAACGTGCCCGAACACGCCCGGTCGCCGTTCGACGAGTCCTGAGCGGGGCGAGCGACCGAAGTTCGGGCCCCGAGCCCGTGGTCCCGGGCGGCGAGCCGAAGTTGGAACATACCAACCAAGGCTATAGGCCTTCGGCGACTACCTCGAATCCATGCGCGAATTCGTCTTCACCGTCGAGTACGAGCGGGGTGCCGACGAGGTGATGGACCTCTTCATCGAGAACCCGGACTTACACTCCAAGACCATGGCGATACACGCCACGAGCGAGTCGATGTGGCGACTCGACCGCCTCACCGGGCCGACGGAGGCGCTCGAAGCGTTCGACGAGGTTATCGAACAGGCCACCCGGTGCAACGGCGTCCTCGGGATGTGCGGCGCGCCGGTCGTCGAGTGGGACTACGAGGTGCTCTCGGAGACGCCCAACGGGCGCATCGTCTACTCCTGCCGCGAGGAGGGCGACGGGATTCAGTCGATTCCGCACGTCGCCGCGAAGCACATCGGCGACGGTCTCCTGATGCAGGCCGAGCGCCGAGGGGCCCAAAACCAGTGGCGACTGCTCATCTCCGACGACGACACGGTGAGCGAGATTTACGAGGAGGTCAAAGACAGCCTCAGCGACGGCCTCTCGCTGAGCGTCCAGCGCATCAGCGAACCCGAATGCTGGCTCGAAGAGGGCGTCTCCGCCGACGGCCTCCCGCCGGAACAGCAGGCGGCGCTCGAAGCCGCCGTCGAGTTCGGCTACTACGAGACGCCGCGCCAGCACACCGTCCAAGAGATTTCCGAGGAACTCGACATCCCGAACTCGACGCTCCAGTACCGTCTGACACGCGCCGAGGCGTGGCTGGCCCGGCAGTTCGTCACCGGCACGCTCGGCACCGAGGTCGAAGAGCGCGTCGACCCGGAAAAGCTCGAAGCGAGCGCGTGACCGACGACTCGGGTCGAACGTCCCGCGGGACACGCCCACAGGAGGGTTGGAATATTCCAACCACATCCTGATACGCCGCGGACGCGTACCCGAATACGTGGGAAAGGACACTTTCAGCGACATCACCGGCCTGCCGGACGACCTCGGAATCGGCGACGACCTCGCGCGGGCGGACCAGCGCGCGTCGATTCGCGTCGACACCCGACGGTACGGTAAGCCCGTGACGGTGGTCGACGGCCTCGACCTCCCGACCGACGAACTGGACGCCCTCGCGTCGACCCTGAAGCGACGGCTCGCAGTCGGCGGGACCGTGACCGACGACGGACGTATCGAGCTACAGGGCGAACACGGCGAGCGCCTCGAAGCCGCGCTCCGCAACGAAGGCTTCGGCGTCGAGACCTGATTCCGGGCGCCGCCCGTCGAAGTCGCCACCATCTTACCTGACCTTACTGCACCTCGCCCCACGCCACCCCGACCGCGTTTTTCCCGGGAAGCGACCGAGTGCGAACCCAGCAGGAAGACTGGTTCGGCAACAGACATGTAAACCAAGGAACTTATGTGGAGCTGGCTAGTTCGACTAGCCAATGATGGCAGCAAGACAACATTATCACGTGAGGAGAAACGGATGAGTCCGCGGGAACCGAACGACGGCGTCGGCTCGGTTCTCTCGTGGCTCTTCGTCGCGGTCATCGTGCTCTCGACGGTCGCCGTTCCGCTGGCGACGGGGCCGGCGAAAGCGGCCGAGGCGCACATCGGAATCTCCGACGTGACGGTCGCGCCGGCGGAGCCGACGCCCGGCGAACAGACCGACCTCGAAGTGACGATTCGGAACGGCGAGAACAGCCCGAGCGTCGTCGACGTCACCGACGTCTACGTCCGCCGACAGGGAAGCCCCACCGACATCGCGCGCATCGAAGACGTGGGAACGATAACCATCGGGTCGAGCATCACCATCCCGGTCGCCGTCTCGTTCGACGAGCCCGGGTCGAAAAACCTCCGCGTCGTACTGGTCGGCAGACAGAACGACGGCTCGCACGTCCGGGTTCGGTACCCGGTGACCGTCGACGTGAAGGAGGTCTCCCGCCCGCAGCTAGAGCTCTCGACCGAGGAGGCCGTGCCCGGTGCCACTCGGTCCGTGAACGTCACCGTCTCGAACGGACTCACCGAGGACATTCGACAACTGCGGGTCGTCTCCTCCTCGTCGGAGGTGAACTTCAGCGTCACCGAGCGCGTGAAGCCGCGGCTGGAGGCGGGCAACGCCACGACGTTCACCTTCCCCGCGCGGGTCGACGAGGCCGGGTCGTACCCGGTGAACGTGACGCTCCAGTACTCGAGCCGCGGCGAGAAACACGAACTCACCCGCACGTACCGCCCCGCGTTTAGCTCTCCGACGAACCCCGGACAGGTCATCCTGACCGACGTGCAGGCGACGCAGGCCGGGGGCGCGCTCGAAATCTCGGCGACCGCCGGGAACGTCGGCTCCGACGCCGTCGAGGGAGTCGTCGTCTCCGTCGCGGACTCGTCGAGCGTCGAGCGAAGCAACTACTTCATCGGGAGCATCGACGGGAGCGACTTCTCGTCGTTCACCCTCCGAACCGCCGCACAGGGCAACGTCTCTTCGGTTCCCGTCGAGGTTCGGTACAGCGTCGGCGGCGTCGAGAAGTCGGTCACCACGTCGGTCAGCGTCGACCGTCAGACGATGCGTCGCCCCGTGCCGGACTCGGGGGCGGGCGGGCTCCCGCTCCTCCCGGTCGGCGGTGCCGCCGCGGTCCTCCTCGTGGGTGCGGTCGTCTATCGCTGGCGGAGCTGACGACAGATGAGATGGGACATCTCCGACTCCGAGGAGGCGGAGCCGACAGAGCCGGCGGAGGCCGGCCGCGAGGACCTCCCGAGTGACGCCGCGAGCCTCGCCGGCGACCTGATACTCCGCGGCGAAGACGTCACGAAGGAGTACCAGACGGGGACCCAGACCGTCCGGGCGCTGAAAGGCATCGATTTCGGCATCGCGCCGTCCGACTTCGTCGCCATCGTCGGCCCCTCGGGGAGCGGGAAGTCCACGCTCCTCAACCTGCTGGGCCTACTCGACGTGCCGACCGACGGCGCGGTCAGTCTTCGGGGACAGGACGTGTCGACGTTCTCCGACGCGGACCGAACCCGAAAGCGGAAGCGCGCAATCGGCTTCGTGTTCCAGAGTTTCTACCTGATTCCGACGCTGACGGCGCTGGAGAACGTCGAGATGCCGCGGATGCTCGACAAGACCCCGGTGAAGACGCGCGAGCGAGCGAAAACACTGCTTCAGCGGGTCGGCCTCGGCGACCGGCTCGACCACTACCCCGACGAGCTGTCGGGGGGACAGAAACAGCGCGTCGCCATCGCGCGGTCGCTCATCAACGACCCCGCGCTCCTGTTGGCCGACGAGCCGACCGGGAACCTCGACCGCGACACCGGCGACGAAATCCTCGCCCTGTTCGACGAACTCCGAGCCGAGGAGGACGTGGCCATCGTCACGGTCACCCACGACGCCTACGTCGCCGAGGAGGCCGACCGCGTGGTGAACCTCGTCGACGGCGTCATCGAGGACACGGGCGAGACGGCTGCTGACGGGGGGCACGGAGCGTGAGCGTCTCGAAGCGGCGGCCGCGCGCCGTTCTTGTTCGAGGTGCGTCCCCGTGAGTTGGCTCCGCCGGGTGACCGCCCGGTTCCCGACGGTCGTGTTGGCCCGCCGAAACCTGTCGCGCGCCACCGCGCGGACCACGCTGGCCGTCGTCGCCATCGTCATCGGCGTCGTCGCCATCGGGACCATCGGCGCGGGCGGCGAGGCGTTCAAACAGGACCAGATGGAGGCGTACGAGGGGTTCGGCGGGACCGCCACCGTCAGCCCCGTCTACTACCAGAACGACGACGGGGACATCGTCGGCGGCATCTCGGACAAGGACGTCAGTCGAATGCGACAGGTGACCTCGGGCGCGACGGTACACCCCGTCATCGAGCGCTGGGACACCGTCGTCCGCACGTCGTCGGGAGAGACCTCCCCCTCGGCGCAGGTGAAGGGACTGGCGGCCCTCGGGACGTTCTACGAGGCGCAATCGGGGTCGATACCCGATAGCTGGCGACAGCAGGTCGTCGTCGGCTCCCGGTTCGCCGACAACAACGACGTGGAGACGGGCGACCAGCTGACGGTGACGATAAACGGGAGCTTCGAGCGGACGTTCCGCGTCGCTGCGGTGCTCGAACCGCAGGGGTTCGCCGACCAGCTACAGGCCGACCGCTCGGTGTTCCTCCCGTTCGACCGCCTCAGCCAGCTCGAAGACTCCGATTCGAAGTACGGCTCGGTCATCGTCAGGGTCGACCCGCAGACGGGGTCGATAGACGAGGCGGCCGAGAGCCTCGAAACGGAGTTCAACACCCGAAGGCGAACCATCGCCGTCTCGGAGGTCCAAGAACAGCGGGAGCGCTTCAGTCAGACGTTCGAGATGATAAACCAGTTCCTCATCGGCGTCGGCTCGATTTCGCTCCTCGTCGCCGCGGTCACCATCGCGAACACGATGTTGATGACGGCGATAGAGCGCGAGCGCGAAATCGGCGTCATGCGGGCGGTCGGCTATCCCAAGCGGGCGGTCGTGAGCCTGCTTCTCGCCGAGGCGACCATCCTCGGGCTCGTCGGTGCCGCAATCGGCGTCCCGCTCGCGCTCGGCATCGGGATGGGGCTCAACCAGTTCCTCGTCGGCGACCCGCTGGCGTTCACGGCCGCGGGGCTTCGATACGTCGGTCTCGGGGCGCTGTTCGGCGTTCTCACGTCGCTGTTCGCCGGCGTGTACCCCGCGTGGAAGTCCGCGAACAAGCGGCCCGTGGAGGCGTTAGAATGACGCGAACGAGGGGCGAGAGACGATGAGCCTGCGCCACCGAATCGCCGGGCGGTTCCCGCGGCTCGTCATCGCCCGGCGGAACATCTCGCGGGCGAAGGTCCGGTCGATACTCGCGGCGGCCTCGATACTCATCGGCGTCGTCGCAATCGGCGCAATCGGCGCGGGCGGCGCGGCGTTCAAGCAGAGCCAACTGCAGAGCATCCAAGCCCAGGGCGCGACGAACGTCTACGTCTCGCCGGGGGCCGACATGGAGGCGTCGCACTTCGACAGAGAGGACGTCAAAGCGATAGACGAGACGGTCGGGGCGGCCGCGGTCGTGGCGACGCAGACCGGGAATATGGAGCTGATAACGGACGACGGCACCCGCGAGGGGGTGACTGTCACTTACGTCGACGACCCCCGGAAGACACACGAGATAGCGCGGGGAGAGATTCCCCTGAACTGGCGGCAGAGCGTCGTCGTCTCCCACGAGTTCGCGGCCGACCGTGGCGTCGAACTCGGTGAGCGCCTCACGTTCGTCTCCGAGACGGAGACGGCCACCGGGACGATCGAGACCGAACACACCTACCGCGTCGTCGCCGTGCTGGCCGAGACCCAGTCGTTCGGCGGGAGTCGGCTGTACCTCCCCATCGAGGAGACTGGGGACCGACAGTACAGTCGCGTGCAGGTGATGACAGAGTCGACTGACAGGGCCGAAGCCGTCGCCGAGGCGCTCCGAGACCGCTTCAACGACCGGAAAGACAGGCTGTTGGTGTTCGAACTCACCTCGCTCGTCCGCCTGCTCAAGACGCTCGTGAACGGAATCAACGCGTTCCTCGCGGGCCTCGGCTCCATCTCGCTTCTCGTCGCCGGCGTCTCGATTGCGAACACGATGCTGATGGCCGTCATCAAGCGCCGCGAGGAGATCGGGGTCCTGCGGGCGGTCGGCTACGGGAAAGGCGATATCGTCCGGATTCTCCTCGTCGAGGCGGTGCTCCTGGGCGCGCTCGGATCGGCGGTGGGGCTCGCTATCGCCGTTGTCGTGGCGATGGTGGCGAACGCGCTGTTCCTCGGCGACCCCTTCGCCTTCACGCAGTCGGCGCTCCTGTACTTGGCCGGGGCGGTCGGGTTCGGTATCCTGACCAGCCTGCTCGCCGGCGCGTACCCCGCGTGGCGGGCGGCGAACGAGCGGCCTATCGACGCGCTCCGGGGCTGAGTGGTCGGAATCGCTCTCCGGCCGTCACCCCTCGAATCGAAGGTATTTGGCATATTCCAACCGAGGGCCCATTACCCTCGATAGAGAATAAACCGATACTCAATGGATACGAAACACGTCGACTGGCGTTCGATGCGGGACGAGTCGGCACCGACGGCGGAGCCAGAGGCCCGACGGTCCGGCGACGAGCGCGACGAAGACGAGGCCGAGTCGTCCGAGGCGGCGGTCGCAGACCGGACCGACCTCGTCTACGACGAGCAACACGGCGAGTGGGTCGACCCCGAGACGGGCGAAATCCTCCGCGAGGACGAAATCGACCGCGGCCCCGAGTGGCGCGCGTTCGACGCCGCGGAGCGCGATCAGAAGTCCCGCGTCGGGTCGCCGACAACGAACATGATGCACGACAAGGGGCTGTCGACCAACATCGGCTGGCAGAACAAAGACGCCTACGGCAACTCCCTGTCGTCGGGACAGCGTCAGAAGATGCAGCGGCTCCGCACGTGGAACGAGCGGTTCCGCACCCGCGACTCCAAGGAGCGCAACCTCAAGCAGGCGCTCGGCGAGGTCGAGCGGATGGGCTCGGCGCTCGGGCTTCCGGACACCGTCCGCGAGACCGCCTCGGTCATCTACCGCCGCGCCCTCGACGACGACCTGCTCCCCGGCCGCTCCATCGAAGGCGTCGCCACGGCCGCCATCTACGCCGCGGCCCGACAGGCCGGCGTCCCGCGCTCGCTCGACGAGGTCCGACGCGTCTCCCGCGTCGACAAGATGGAACTCACCCGGACGTACCGCTACGTCTCCCGCGAGCTGGGCTTGGACATGAAGCCGGCCGACCCGGCGCAGTACCTCCCGCGGTTCGTCTCCGAACTCGACGTGACGGACGACGTGGAGCGCCGCGCTCGGTCGCTCCTCGACAACGCGAAGCGACAGGGTATCCACAGCGGCAAGAGCCCCGTCGGCCTCGCGGCGGCGGCCATCTACGCCGGCGGGCTGCTCGCCGACGAGGAACTGACGCAGTCCGAGGTGAGCGAGGTGACCGACATCAGCGAAGTGACAATCAGGAACCGCTACCGCGAACTCCTCGAAGCGACCCAGAAGTCGGGCGAGATGACCGTGGGTTCGACCGCGTAACGCGGGATTTCGGGCGCTAAAAGCCGCTTTTCTCTTCGATTCGGTCCGTTTCGTTTTCAGCCGGGCGTTCAAACCGTTCGGGCTCGGCCGCGAGGACGCAGTAACGTTCTCGGACCCGTCAGCGATTGCACGTGCACGACGAGCGAGTCGCACCGCCGCGTCCCGGCAGAGCGCCGCGGGCGCGGGCGGCGAACGCGCTCGCAGTCCCGCGGACTGCCCGCCGGAGGCTCGATTCGGGGCGTCGCTCCCGGAAGTCGAAGTAGAGCGCCGTCGGCAGGAGAAGCGAGGCGTACACGCCGCTGACGGCGACGGCAATCTGTAGCGGATGGTCGGCGGGAACGACCGCCCAGCCGACCGCGATAAGCGCCCACAGCGCGATGCCCTGTCGGACGGTCGGGCGCCATTGGTTCGCGGGCGTCGACTGCGCCCGCGCGCCTGGGCCGCCGTCAGCGTCGGCGGCGGCGTCGACGTCGACGCTCGATTCGAACGCCGGGCGGTCGGCTCGGGGAGACTCGGTTCGTGTGTCGTCGCGTGGAGAAGAGGCGTGACGGAGCGTTCGTTCGGACATGCGGTGGTACCGACGGCTACGGCTCGGAACCTAATGGGGCCCCGGTTGGAATATGCCAACACCGCGGGGCGAAAGCCGCGGTCGGTCTCGACGGGTCAGTTGGCGCCCGCGCCGTCGACCGGTTCCGCGAACGCGACGGTCTGTTTCACGTCGGTGATTTCGACCTCGACGCGGTCGCCGGGCTCCGTGCCGGGGACGATGATGACGAAGCCGCGTTCGACCTTCGCGATGCCGTCGCCCTGGTCGCCGAGCGTGTCGATGATGACGGCTCGGACGTCGCCCTCCGCGACGGGCGGTTTTCGCGGCTGTGAACGCGCCTCGCGGGAATCCGACGCCGAGGCCTCCGGTTCCCGCTCGCCGTCCGAACTGATGCCGCGGCCGTCGGTCGTCTTCGCTGCCGTCGGTTCGGCCGAAACCTCGGTCGTCGACGCGGTGCCCGGACTCGTCAACAGCGCGACGCGGTACAGTTCCTCCGTCGAAATCGACCCGCTTTCGACGAGTTCGCTCGGAATCGACACCACGTAACGGTCGCCGTCTCGCTCGACCGAAGTCTCGAAAAGGAGCCGAAGAGAATCTGAGATATCAGTCACTTCCCCCTACTTCGCGTCAAACCAAATAAAAGGTGGTGAAAATACCGCACTCGTCTCGGGCGACAGAGACCAGTGGAACCTACCGAGACCCGACTTGCGACGGACCTCGGGCGCGCCCGAAGACACATGACAACGTGGTTTGAATTTCGAGTATGGCACGCGACACGCTCGTTTCGTGGCAGACGTTCGCGCTGTTCGTCCTGTTCCCGCCGGCCGCGCTCGTCGCCCTCGTGTTCTTTCCCCTGACGCTGCTCGTCTTCGGGTGGCTGTACTACCGCGGTAAATACGAGGCGGTGCTGGAACCGGAAGACAGCGGCCCCAAAGGACAGTTGAGCGACTCCGCCCGGTAGACCGGCGCGCCAACCACCAGTTCAGTCGGCGCACTCGTCGAGGTCGGAGAGCGAGTCGATTCCTTCGTGGCTCAGTTCGAGCGACTCCGTCGCCACCGCGGCCGCGTCGGCGACGAGGTGCGGCCCGGTCCACCTGACCGGCGTCGCCGCCCGGCAGACCCACCCGCGGACCGGTTCGCCGGTCGCGTCGAGCAGGCAGATGCGAACGTCCTGCGGGGTCGTCTCGCCGTCGACCCACGACCGGAACCACGCCCACAGCGACCGGTCGTCGGTGACGCCTCGGCGGAGTTCGAGCGGCGGCGAACTGGTCGCTCGGCGCGACGGCGAGGGAGGCCGCGGTCGCGGACCCGGTCGCTTCCGCGCGCGGGGGTCGTGGCGGTCGCGGCGGTCGGTCTCGGGCGGCGGCGAGTCGGACCGCGCCACGTCTCCGTTCGTGGACTCGACCGCCACCGAGAGCCCGCGAACCTCGGAGAACCCCAGTTTCGGGAGCGCGTCGCACCGAACCCGAAAGCGGTGTGCACCGTAGGGAGTCGACTCAGCCGCGGTCACGTCTCGTCGGGCTCCTCGTCGCCGGCGCGGCTCGTCTTCAGTCGCGGTTCGTCGATTCCCTGCGGCAGTCCCTCGCCGACCGGGAAGTCGAGGTCCGGGAGCGACGGGGTCGAGCCGCCGTCGCTCTCGGTGTCGTCCTCGTCGTCACCGGTTTCGACCGCGACGCGAGCGAATCCCTCGTGGACGACGACGAGGCGTTCGACGGCGACTTCGGAGGTCATCGCGTCCAATCGGGGCGCGTCGTACCGCGAAGGCCACGCCTCGCGGAAGACCCAGCGAGCGGCGGGGTTGCCCGTCGCGTCCAGCAACACGACCGCGGCGTCGCGCCGGGCTTCGGTCATCTTGCCCTGCTCGACGAGCGTCCGCCACTCGGACAGTTCGAGCGACCGGTCGGTCACGCCGACTTCGAGCACGAGCGGCCCGTACTCGTTCAGTCCGGGAAGCTTCCGCGGCGTCGGCTGGTCTGCCCCTTCGCGGTACTCGACGACCGCCGAGGTCGCAGACGGGAGGTCACAGCGGCTGAACCCGGCGGTCACGAGTCCCTCGATTTCGAGCACGAACCGAAGTTGTCGGTACGGGTCGGTTCGGGCAACCATCGTTAGGGGCCTCCGATGAGGACGAGCACCGGCATCCGGGGCACAGCGGTCCGCGAAGTATTGTCACGTGAAAACATGGCAATCGTGACTCGCCGCGGCGGCTAATGAACGTGTACCCTACGTGTGAAAGCACGCGGAATGGGAGATATGTACGAGCCGTCAACCGGAGGCTATAGCACAGACGGCCTCCCATCAGGCCGAGAGGTCGACGCCCCGGAGCCGGCGGGCGTTGATAGCGACGATAATCGTCGACAGGGACATGAACACTGCGCCGACCGCCGGCGACAGGAGGATACCGACGGGCGCGAGGACGCCGGCAGCGAGCGGGAGCGCGAACACGTTGTAGCCGGTTGCCCAGACGAGGTTCTCCTGCATCTTTCGGTAGCTCGCCTTCGAGAGCTTGACGAGCCGAACCACGTCTACGGGGTCGTTGTCGACGAGGATGATATCGCCCGATTCGATGGCGACGTCGGTGCCGGAGCCGATGGCGATGCCGACGTCCGCCCTCGCGAGCGCCGGTGCGTCGTTGACCCCGTCACCGACCATCGCGACCCGTTTCCCCTCGGACTGGAGCCGCGCTATTTTGGTGTCTTTCTCCTCGGGCAGGACCTCCGCGAAATACTGGTCGATGCCGAGTTCCGCAGAGACGGCGCGCGCGACGTCCTCGGAGTCGCCGGTCAGCATCGCCACCTCGATTCCCATCGCGTGCAGCGCCTCGATGGCCCGCCGGCTCTCCTCGCGGACGACGTCGGCGAGCGCGAACGCCGCGACGACCTCCGACTCGTCGTGAATCAGATAGATGACGGTCCGCGCGTTCGAGCCGGCCTCGTCGGCGAACGACGCGATGTCGTCGGGGCGCTCGACACCGAGTTGGTCTATCAGGTTGGGGCCGCCGAGGTGCACCGTCTCACCGTCACCAGAACCCGATTCGGGTTCTGGTTGGCTCGACGGAGCGCCGCTCTGTCGAACGTCGACGGTCGCCCGGACGCCGAGTCCGCGGAGGTTCTCGAAGTCCGACACCGTGGCCCGTCGAACGTCGCGGTCGGCGGCGGCGTTCCGAATCGCGCGGGCGATCATGTGCTCCGAGTCGCCCTCGACGCCCGCGGCGACCTCGAACGCCCGCGTCTCGTCCCAGTCGCCCGCGGTCTCGACGCCGACGACCCCCTGTTCGCCCTTCGTGAGCGTGCCCGTCTTGTCGAAGACGACGGTGTCGAGGCGTCTGGCTTCTTCCATGGCGATTCGGTCGCGGACGAGCATCCCGTTCCGGGCGGCCGTCGAGGTGTTGATTGCGACCACGAGCGGGACCGCCAGACCGAGCGCGTGCGGACACGCGATGACGAGAACCGTCACGACGCGTTCGAGGACGCCGACGCTGAACCCGACCGCGAGAACCCACGCGACCGCCGTGACTCCCGCGACGGCGAGCGCGGCGTAGAACAGCCACCCCGCCGCGCGGTCCGCAAGGAGTTGCGTGCGGGATTTGGACTGCTGGGCGTCCTCGACCAGACGCATGATGCCCGCCAGCGCCGTCTCGTCTCCCGTCTTCGTGACCCTCACGCGGAGGCTCCCGTCCTGATTGACCGTGCCGGCGATGACCTCCGAACCGGCGTCCTTGTCGACGGGGCGGGACTCGCCCGTAATCATCGACTCGTCGACCGACGACTCGCCTTCGACGACTTCGCCGTCGGCGGGAACCGACGCGCCGGGCCGGGCGAGCACGACGTCGCCTTCCGAGAGCGCGGAGACGGGGACTTCCTCTGTGTCTCCACGCTCGGTGACGCGCTCGGCGGTGTCGGGCATGAGTTTGGCCAGTTCGTCGAGCGCCCCGGAAGCCTGCCGGACCGACCGCATCTCCATCCAGTGACCGAGGAGCATGACGTCGATGAGCGTGACGAGTTCCCAGAAAAACGGCGTCGTCCCCTCGATGAACAGGCTCGCAATCGAGTAGACGAACGCGACGGTAATCGCCAGCGAGATGAGCATCATCATCCCCGGTTCGCGGCTTTCCAGTTCGGTCCGAGCCATCGAGAGGAACGGCACACCGCCGTAGGCGAAGACGACGATAGAGAGGACGGGCGTAATCCAGACGCTTCCGGGGAACGTCGGTGCGGTGTAGCCGAAGACACCTTGGACGAACTCGCTGAAGTAGACGACCGGCAACGACAGCGCGAGCGACACCCAGAACCGCCGCCGAAACATCTGTTCGTGGCCCGAATGGTCGGTGTGAGCCTGGCGATGGTGGTGCGACGAAGCGTCGTGGTCGTGGTCTGGGTGGGTGCTCATGGATTGGTGGGTGGTGCCGTTCCCCGTATCTTGTCCGGAGCCTGAAACAGCGCGGCGCGGTCAGGCGAAGGAGATTCGGGAGCGGGCGGCGAGGCGGTCGTCGAGCGGCATGCGGTCCTCGAACCGTCTAGGTTCTCGCAGACGCGAGAAGCGCATCGTATCACGCGACTTCGGCTCTCTGTTCACGGTCAGCGGGTATCCCTCGACGGAGACAGTCGCCGACGTACACAGAAACGTACGCTCTCCGACCTTATGCGGATTTTCCCTTCGAAACATCGGCTCTGAGACGGTCGGTATCTTGGAATCGAAAACATCGCGGGTCATCCCGGACCCCACCGAGCGCACGCAGGAGTGGACGAGGCAATCACAACTGGTACACCGGTGTCGCTCCAATCACCGTGCATGAACGAGCACCACGGCGAACCGAGGCGGGACGGATGAATCGGCGACGGGCCGACGCGGTCGTCGGCGCGCTCGTCGCTGGCACCGTTCTCATCGGTGGGGCGCTCAGTTGGCAGGCGTACCAGCGACAGCAAGCGTTCGAGCAGATGGGCTCGATGATGGATATGGGAACGTCGATGGGGGCCGTTCACGGAACGAACCCGCTGTGGTACGTCCTCGGGACAGTCCTCGCCGCGACCGTCATCGGCGGCGGGTATCTCGCGGTTCGAGACGCGCTCGACGGTGCGGACGCGAGCGAGCACATTCAGGACCAGACGGTGAATCCGACCGACCGAGAGCGGTCCGAACCGCCGGCGGAAGCCGAGGAATCGGAGGAAACGAGTCCCTCGGCGTCGCACCCGAGAACTCACGTGCTGGACCTCCTGCCGGAGGACGAGCGCCGGGTGCTCGAACCGGTTCTCACCTCGCCCGGTATCACGCAGATAGAACTCCGGGACCGCTCTGACTTCTCGAAGAGCAAGGTGAGCCAGACGGTGAGCGCCCTCGAAAAACGCGGGTTGCTGTACCGCGAGCGACAGGGGCGGACGTATCGAATCTATCCGAGCGACGAGTTACAGCAGAACCAAGCGCCGTAGCCGACCGCCGCGGCGTCTCTTCTCCCGCGGGGTGCCCGAACCGGTACGGGAGAGTACGCGGAGAAACCCGACACCGACGAATTCGGCGCGGATGAACGGTCTCGTTTCTGAAAAACGATTAGAGCGCAGTATAAACGTTCTCGAACGCTCTCAGCGCAGGGTTCACACCCATCCCGATAACCCCGGAGCGACCCTACGACCAACCGAGGAGAAACACAATGACCAACGTCAAACTCGGCCGCTGGCTGCTCGCGGTGCTCGCAATCGTCGGACTCGCGGTCGCCGCGCCCGCGGTCAGCGCACACGGCGACGAAACGGCTGTCGACGACGCGGCCCCGGCCGGCGGAACCGCCGCCGAGTGGGCGGCATGGATGGAGTCGCAGATGACCGAACACATGGGACCGGAGAGCGTCGAGTGGATGGAGTCGCACATGGGCGTGACCGTCGACGAGATGGCCCGGGACATGGCTGACGGCGACCACGACCACGGAAGGTACGGACAGAACGGCGGAATGTACGGGCAGGGCCACTGCTGACGGCTCTGACCGGCTGAATCGCCTCGACAGAACACCGCAACTCACCGATTCGAAATATGACACAATGTGACACGCACCTCGGACGTACTGCTCGCCGACTCGCGATGCTCGCGGTCCCGCTACTGGTCGCGGCGACCGGCACGGCCGCCGCCATGGGCGGCGGCATGATGGGTGGCGGCTGGGGGCTCTTCGGCGGCGGGATGGGCCTCTGGGGACTCCTCTGGATGGGGCTACTGCTCGCGGTTCCGCTGTACCTCGTCTTCGCCCTCGGGAAGCGGCGGGAGACCGAACCCAACGAACGGCCGCTGTCGGTCCTCCGAACCCGCTACGCGCGGGGCGAACTCTCGGACGACGAGTTCGAACGGCGGCGCGAACGGTTGAAGCGCACCGAATAGCTCGTTCGGCAGTCTATCGTGACACCGTCGTCTCGGCTCGAACGTCGCGAGACGAGCGACCGACCTCGATGACGTAGTCGCCGGCGTCGACAGTCCACCCCTCGGAGTCGTCGTATCTTCGGAACGCGTGCTCGGACAGGGTGAGTTCGACCGTCTCGGTCGCGCCGGCGGCGAGTTCGACGGCCGCGTAGCCGGCGAGTTCTCGCGTCGGGCGCTCGACGCCCGCGACGGTCGGCGGCCGGACGTACACCTGGACGACCTCTCTCCCGTCGCGGTCGGACGCGTTCGTCACCTCGACCGCGACTGCGTCGTCGCCGCGCACCTCCGCCTCGCCGTACTCGAAGGTCGCATACGAGAGCCCGTGGCCGAAGGGGTAGGTCGGCTCGTCGTCCGCGTCGGCGGCGTCGAAGTGTCGGTAACCGACGAAGACGCCCTCGTCGTACCGCGCCTCGTCGTCGACGCCGGGGTATCGTACCTCGGAGGCCGCGGGATACGACCCCTCGGGCGCGAACGTGACCGGGAGGCGGCCCGCTGGGTCGGCGTCGCCGTAGAGGACAGACGCGAGCGCGTCGCCGTCGGCCTGTCCGGGGTACCACGACTCGACGATGGCGTCGACCGAGTCGCGCCACGGCAGTTCGACCGGGCCGCCGGACTGGACGACGACGACGGTCCGGTCGGCGGCGTCGGCGACGGCCACGACGAGTTCGTCCTGTCCGCCGGGGAGTCGGAGCGTCTCGCGGTCCGTGCCCTCCGTGGTCGCGTCCCTGACGACGACGACCGCGACGTCGGCCTCGCGGGCGCAGTCGGCCGCCGCGTCAACGTCGGGCGTCTTCCCGCCGGGGAAGTCCTCGGCGTCGCCATCGGAGTCGGCGTCCCCGCCGTCGAAGAACGAGGGCGTGACGACGCGCTCGACGCCGGGCTCGAACGCGACCGAGCCGTCGGTCCGGGCGCGGATTCCTTCGAGCGCCGAGACCTCGCGGGCGGGGGTGACCTCGGAGGAGCCGCCGCCACCGAGCATCGCCTCCGCGACACCGGGGCCGACGAGCGCGACGTCGGCGTCGTCGGAAAGCGGAAGTGCCCCGTCGTCGTTCTTCAGGAGAACGGTGCCGCGGGCGGCGAGCGTCGCGGCGAGGTCGCGGTGTTCGGCCGTGTCGAGCGCGCCGCCGTCGCCCCACTCGCCGTCGAGGAGGCCGATACGGGCCATCTGCCCGAGGATTCGCGCGACCATATCGTCGAGGCGGTCGGCCGGGACCGCACCGGACTCGACCGCCGGTTTCAGTTCGGTCGCGAACTTGGGCGTCGTGGTCTCGCCGGCCGGGATGCTCTCGTCGTCGCCCTCCGCCAGCATCTCGGCGTCGGGGTCGATCCCGAACGCCTCGTGGAGCGCTTCGAGCGAGATACCCGGCATTTCGAGGTCGAGGCCGGCGGTGGCCGCACCGACGGCGCTCGCGGTTCCGAACCAGTCGGAGACGACGTAGCCGTCGAAGCCCCACTCGTCTTTCAGTACCTCGGTGACGAGCCGCCGGTGGTCGCTCATGTGCGTCCCGTTGACGCGGTTGTACGCGGTCATGACCGACCCCGCGCCGGCCTCGACGGCCGCCTCGAATCCGGGGAGATAGAGCTCTCGGAGCGCCCGCTCGCCGACCTCGGCGCTGACGACGAGTCGCTTCGTCTCCTGGTTGTTGGCGACGTAGTGCTTCGGCGTGGCGATGACGTCCTCTGACTGGAGGCCCTCCACGGCCGCGGCGGCGAAATCGGCCGTCACGACCGGGTCCTCGGAGTAGTACTCGAAGTTGCGCCCGCAGTTGGGGACGCGAACGAGGTTCAGCCCGGGACCGAGAACCGCGTGCTGGCCGCTGGCTTTGGCCTCGCGGGCCATCGCGACGCCCTGTCGCCGCGCGAGTTCGGGGTCGAACGTCGACGCCACGGCGATAGAAGCCGGAAAGGCGGTCGACGAGCGACCGGGGATACGAATCCCGAGCGGCCCGTCGGCGAGACGAAGCTCGGGGATGTCGAGTCGGGGGACGCCGGGGACGTAGCCCGTCGCCGTCCCCTCGGGGTCCGCCGCACCGCGCACGAGCGAGCACTTCTCGTCGAGGGAGAGCGAGTCGACCACGTCGGAGACGTCGGTATCCGAGAGAGCCATAGAACTAGTACGAGTTTCGCCAGTGGCTCGAATAGTGTTGTGATGCCAGCAGGGAAGGCACCTTGTCGGAGAGTCGACGACCGGGACAGTGAATGTCGACGAGGCAACAGGTTTTTGAACTCGTCAACTTAGAGATGAGATATGGTTTACGAGACTGGAAACCCGACTGTCGACGACGCGGTGCGGCGAGTGCTCGGCGGCGAGGAACTCGACCGGACCGACGGGGTAGCGCTCATCGCGCAGCCGGTCGAGCCCCTCGCGGCGGGGGCCGACTACGTCCGTTCCGTCCGCTCCGACGGGACCGTCGACGCCTGTTCCATCGTCAACGCCAAGGCCGGTGACTGCGCCGAGGACTGCGGCTTCTGCGCGCAGTCGGCGCACTTCGACACCGGCGTCGAAACGCACAGCTTTCTCGGACCGGAGGCGGTGTTGGACGCCGCGCGGCGGGCCGAACGCGACGGCGCACAGCGGTTCGGCATCGTCGTCGCCGAGAAGGGCGTCTCGAAGGAGCGCCGGCCCGACGAGTGGGCGGACGTGCTGGAGGCGATTCGACTCGTCCGCGACGAGACGAGCGTCGAAATCGACGCCTCGCTCGGCCTGCTCACCGAGGAGGAAGCGCGAATCCTCGCCGACGAGGGCGTGAACCACTACAACCACAACATCGAGACCTCGCCGCGGTACTTCGACGAGGTGGTCGGAACCCACGACTTCGAGGACCGACTCGTGACGCTCCGCCGGGCGAAAGACGCGGGAATGGACCTCTGTGCCGGCGTCATCCTCGGAATGGGCGAGACGCCGGCCGACCGCGTCGACGCCGCTATCGAACTCCAGAGAATCGGCGTCGAGTCGCTCCCGGTGAACGTGCTCAACCCCGTCCCCGGGACGCCGCTCGGCGACGCCGACCACGCCGACATCACGACGACGGAACTCGTCAAGACCGTCGCAGTCTACCGACTGCTCCACCCCGACGCGCGCGTCCGCTTGACCGGCGGCCGGGAGGCGAATCTCGCGCCCGACGAGCAACACCTGCCGTTCGAGGCCGGCGCGGACGGCGTCCTCACCGGCGACTACCTGACGACCGACGGCCAGTCGCCGGCGGCCGACATCGAGGTCGTCGAGCGGGCGGGCCTCGAACCGAACCGCTCGGTCAACGACTTCGACCCGGAGGCCGTCAAACGGCGGGAGGCGAGAGACGGCTGAGAGTGCTGGCGAACCGCCGAACCGCCAAACTGCCGGGCTGCCAAACGTCCAAACCACCAGTCCGAGACGCGTCACTCACCCGAGGGCGCTGTGCCGAGACATGAGCGAGATGACCTGCCGGTGGAGCGCCTGATTGGACGCGACGACGGTGTCGCCGGTCACATCGTCTATCGCTTCGACGTGCGTCACCTCGCCGCCGGCCTCGCGGACGAGGAGCGGGCCAGTTCTCGTGTCCCACATATCGAGGTTCTGCTCGAAGTACACGTCGAAGCGGCCGGCGGCGACGAGCGCCAACTCCGCGGCGGCCGATCCCATCCGGCGAACACCTCGCGTCGACTCGCAGAGCGCTTCGAGATACGCGCCGTCGCCGTTCGCTCGGGCCAGCGAGTCGAATCCGGTCACGACAAGCGCGTCCGATAGCTCCGCGGCGTTCGAGACCGAGAGCTTCCGCCCGTTGACGAACGCGCCTTCGCCCTCGATTGCGACGTACAGCTGGTCCGCCGGAACGTAGTTGACGACGCCGACGTCGGGCCGTGTCGAACCCTCGTACATGACAGAGACGGAGAAGTGCGGCACGCCGTTGTGGAAATTGACCGTTCCGTCGAGCGGGTCGATGACCCAACGCGGCTTCGGGCGGAACTCCGGAGAGCACTCCTCGGAGACGACGTTGTCGTCCGGAAACGCGGTTGCTATCACGTCGATGATGCGCTCTTCGGCGGCCTCGTCCGCCGGGCGGTCGCGAGACCGCCCGCGAGACCCCGACCGGAAGCGGGCCCGTAACTCGTCGCCGGCGACCTCGGCCGCCCGAATCGCGGTCCACAGGTAACGGTCGTCAACCATACACCGGCTTGGCCGGGACTCGTATATTGTGACTGCTATGTTGTCTCAATAGTAATCTGTTCAGTACGTTGCTATCATAGCACGGTTGATAAGTCGTTGCCGGTGACGTATCGTATGCTCACTATCGGGCATCGAGGCTGTGCGGGCCAGTATCCAGAGAACACGATTCCCGCGGTCAAGCAGTCTGCCCCCCACGTCGACCTCGTCGAGGTGGACGTGATGCGCTGTGGCTCGGGGGAACTGGTGGCGTTTCACGACGACGACCTGTCGCGGCTGACGACGGTCTCGGGGAAACTCGCCGAAACCGCCGTCGACGACCTCACAGCGCTTCGAGTCGGCGGGTCGGAAGCGACGATTCCGCGCTTCGAGCGGGTGGTCGACGAGTGGCCCGCGGGCACCGGCATGAACCTCGATACCCGTGACCCGGGGCTCGTCGAAGACGCCTTAGCGGCCGTCGAGCGACTCGACGAGCGGGTCGTCTTTTCGTCCCCGTCGCGCGAAGCGGTCGGCATCGCCCTGGAGACGCCGTCAGCGGCTGATATCGGCTACTCGTTCCACGACGACGTTTCCGCGGAGTTGGCGTGGGCGGCCGAGCGGGGCTGCGAGTTCGTTCACGTCGAACACGAACTCTGCACCTCGTCGGACCTCGTCGAGCGCGCGCACGACGCCGGCCTGCTCGTCGACGCGTGGACCGTCGACGACGAATCGACTGCGACGACTCTCCGGTCGGTCGGCGTCGACGCCCTCACCGTCGACCGATGGGACGTCGTCACCACGGGGCCGTGTCCGTGACTCCGACTCGACGCTCGATGCCGACGTGGTTTTTATACCCCAATCAGAGAGGTACGAGTCACACCAGAGGACAACATATGTCTAATTATTTGAGTTATAATAGTAAAATTTAAATTATATGTCCAGATATGTTCCGATACATGCCTGAAAATGGCCCTGACGGCGAGCGAGCCGAAATGACGAACCGAGCTATCGGACGCACAACCAGTCGGCGCGGATTCCTCGCAACGGCGGGGGCCGTCGGTGTCGCGGGACTCGCGGGCTGTTCCGGCGGAGGCGATTCACCCACCCAGACCGGGGGCGGGAGCGCCGAACAGTCGGGAACGACGGCCGGCTCGTCGGGCGCTCAAGACGTGAGCGTCTCGTTCTGGCATATCTTCGGGGGAGAACTCGGCCAGACGCTAGAAGACATGGCCAGCGAGTTCTCACAGCAGCACGACGGAATCACCATCGAGGCGGTCAACAACGGCGGTTACCGACAGAATCTCAATCAGTCGCTGCAAGCGTCGCGGGCTGGCGACCCGCCGGGAATCGTCCAGATATTCGAGGTCGGGACGCGACTCGCGCTCGACAGCGGTTCGTTCACGCCAGTCGAGGAGATTCTGCCCGAAGACAAAATCGACCTCGACGACTTCCTGCCGTCGGTCTTGAACTACTACCGCATGGACGGGACGCTGAACTCGATGCCGTTCAACTCCTCGAACACCATCATGCTCTACAACAAGAGCGCGTTCGAGGCGGCCGGCCTCGACCCCGAAAGCCCGCCGCGGAGCCTCGCGGAAGTCCGGCAGGCCGCACAGACCATCGTCGACCAGACCGACATGGAGAGCGGAATCAGCTGGCCGAACCACACGTGGATGCAGATCGAACAGCAGTTCGCGAAGCAGGACCAAGTGCTCGTGAACCAGGAAAACGGCCGCGACGGTCGACCCGACCAGACGTTCTTCAACTCCGAGGCGGGGCGCAGCGTCTACTCCTGGTGGAAGCAGATGGCCCAAGACGGGCTCTATCTCAACCCCGGCATCGAGGCGTGGGGAGAGGCGCGACAGGCGTTTCTCACCCAGAAGGTGCCGATGCTGTGGGATTCCACGTCGAACATCGTCTCGATGCAGTCCGGCGCGAAGGAGAACGGCTTCGAACTCGGCTCCGGCTACCTGCCGACGCCCGACGGCGCGAACACCGGCGTCGTCATCGGCGGGGGGTCGCTGTGGGTTCCCGACGCCCTCGCCGACGAGAAGAAGCAGGCCGCGGGCGAGTTCATCGCCTACGTCACACAGCCCGAACAACAGGCGCGCTGGCATCGCAACAGCGGCTATTTCCCGGTTCGGCAGAGCGCCATCGACCGACTCACGAACGACGGCTGGTTCGAGAACAACCCCAACTTCAGCACGGCGTTCGACCAGCTACAGGACACCGAGGATACGCCCGCGACGCGCGGCGCGGTGATGGGCGTCTTCCCCAAGACCCGGTCCATCAACGAGGAGATATCGGTCAGCATCATCAACGACCAACTCGGCGTCGAGGAGGGGCTGTCGCGGATGGACACGCAGGTCGGCGAGGCGCTCGCCGGCTACAACGGCAACTACGACGGGAGCGAGTAGGCTCCCCCGACACGTTATTTACATGTCTACTGCCACAAAACCGTACGATTCGACGCTTCAGGCGGCGCTGTTGTTACTCCCGACGGCGGCGGTCCTCGTCGCGTTCCTGTACTACCCCGCGCTCGAGACGTTCCGTCTCAGCCTCTACGAGACGCTGTTCCTCGGACAGCGACAGACGTGGACCGGGCTCGGGAACTTCGTCAGCCTGCTCACCTCGGACGTCTACCAGTACAGCTTCCTCGTCACGGTCGCGTTCGCGGCGGTCGTCGTCTTCGGAACGCTCGGCGTCTCGCTGCTGATAGGCTACCTGATATTCTCCGTCGACGTCCGGTCGTCCGTGTATCTCGTCGCCGCGATTTGGCCGTACGCGCTCCCGCCGGCGGTCGCCGCGATTCTCCTGAACTTCATCCTGCACCCGAACCTCGGCATCTTCACCCACTACCTCGAGCTTCTGACGCCCTTTACGCTGGACTGGTTTAACGACGGCCCGCAGGCGTTTGCGATACTCGCGGTCGTCGCGGTCTGGAAGCAGCTCGGCTACAACATCATCTTCATCGTCGCCGCGCTGAGCAACATCCCCGAGATACTGACTGAGAACGCCCGTATCGACGGTGTCGGTCGGTTCAGGATGCTGTACAAGGTGTACGTGCCGATGATCGCACCGACCATGACGTTCCTCGTCATCATGAACACGATATACGCGTTCTTCTCGACGTTCCCGCTCGTGGACCTGATGACGAGCGGCGGTCCCAGCGACGCCACGAACTTCCTGATATTCAAGCTCTACCGCGACGCCTTCCAGTTCAACAGCCTCGGGCTGGCGTCCGCGCAGTCCGTGATTCTGTTCGTCGTCGTGTCGATTCTGATGTACCTCCAACTTCGGTTCGCGTCGGGGTACGGGCGGTACGGAGGATAACGAGATGGCAACAGAAACAGACACCACGAACATCGACGCGAGACGGCTCGTCCACCGACTACCCGACGATGTGCTGCTGCACGGCGGCATCGTCTTCTCGATTCTCCTGATGGCGTCGCCGCTGTTGCTCGCGGTTATCATGAGCACGCAGTCGACGACGGAGGTGTATCAGGTGACGAACCTCGGCCTCGGGTCGAAGGGGCTTTCGAACTACTCGGACGCACTCGTGAACTACGACTTCAGCACGTACATGCTGAACTCGTTCGTGATGAGCGTCATCGTCGTCGTCGGGAAGGTCACGCTCTCGCTTTTCGCGGCGCTCGCGCTCGTCTACTACCGCTTCCCGTACGAGCGGGCGGTGTTCATGTTCATCCTGCTGACGCTGTTGTTGCCGGTGCCGGTTCGAATCGTCCCGCTGTTCCAGTTGATGGCCGACCTCGGCTGGACGAACTCACTCCTGGCGTTGACCGGGCCGTACATCGCGAGCGCGACGGCCGTCTTCCTCTTTCGCCAGCAGTTCATGGGAATCTCGGCCTCACTCGTCGAGGTCGCGCGCCTCGACGGCGTCGGCCCGCTCACCTTCCTGTTCAGGGTGCTCATCCCGATGTCGAGGGGGATGATAGCCGGGGTGTGCGTTATCACGTTCATCTACACGTGGAACCAGTTCCTCTGGCCGCTGGTCGTCGTGACCGACAAGAGCAGTCAAGTCGTCCAGGTCGGGATTCGGTACCTCCAGGGTTCCGCGCAGGCGGGGCTGACGCAGTGGGGGCTCATCATGGCCGGTGCGGTCCTCGCATTGCTCCCGCCGCTCGTGGTGCTCGTCGTGCTGCACCGACCGCTCCTGCGGACACTCACCATCCAACAGAAATAGCGAACTCACCATGTCAGACATCACGATTCAGAACCTACGGAAGACGTACGACGACGTGCGCGCCGTGAAGGGTATCGACCTCGAAATCGACGACGGCGAGTTCCTCGTCGTCGTCGGCCCCTCGGGATGCGGGAAATCCACGACGCTCCGGATGCTCGCCGGCCTCGAATCGGTGACGGACGGTTCTATCGCCATCGGCGACCGCGTCGTCAACGAGGTGCCGCCGAAGGACCGACGCATTGCGATGGTGTTTCAGAACTACGCGCTGTACCCCCATATGACGGCGGCCGAGAACATGAAGTTCGGCATGAAATCGGCGAGCGAGTTCTCCCGCGACGAAATCGAGCGACGCGTCGAAGATGCCACCGAGACGCTCGACATCGCGCATCTCCGCGACCGAAAACCGAAGGAACTCTCGGGCGGGGAGCGACAGCGGGTCGCTATCGGCCGCGCGCTCGTCCGCGAACCGGACGTGTTCCTGATGGACGAGCCGCTTTCGAACCTCGACGCGAAACTGCGGGTCCAGATGCGCGCCGAGTTACTCAAGCTCCACCGCGACCTCGAAACGACGACCGTCTACGTCACCCACGACCAGACGGAGGCGATGACGCTCGGCGACAGGGTCGCCGTACTCGAAGACGGGAGGCTCCAGCAGGTCGCTGCGCCCCAGGAGCTGTACGACTACCCGACGAACCAGTTCGTCGCGGGGTTCGTCGGCGAGCCCGCGATGAACTTCATCCCCGCGTCGGTCCGACAGCGAGGGGATGAACACGTCGCAACGGCACCGGGGCTTTCGCTCACACTTCCCGCCGGCTCGGGACTCGACGGTATCGACGACGACGGACTCACGCTCGGCGTCAGGCCCGAAGACGTGTCCCTCGTCTCGAACCGCGCCGGGGTGTCAGAGTCGTTCACCGCCGAGGTGACGGTCACCGAACCGCTCGGAGAGCTACTGCTTTTGCACTGTCGCCTCGGCGACGAGGAGATTCGAGTCAAGGTCGAGCCGCGGAGCCGAATTGCGGCCGGGGACACCGTCGAACTCGCCGTCGATACGGACCGACTCCACCTGTTCGATTCGGACGGCGACGCCGTGTACCACTCGTCTGTACCCGAGCAGGAGACCGAGAGCGCCCTAGCAGATTGACGAGGGCGAGGTGGGCACGGACCCCGTCACTACTGTCCGTCGAAGGGGTCAGGCGACAGGTCCAGCCCCGCCCGCTCCTCGTCGGTGAGCTCTTCGAGAACGCTCGTCCCGGAGCCCGGTTTCGAGTCCCACGACCAGTCCTCGTGGAGGCGGAGGCGACCGTCGCCCAGTCGCTCGATGCGGTCGGTCGAGTGGCCGGTCGCGGTCGTCCCGTCCTCGGTGACGTGGGAGTACCGGAAGTCGAGCGTGTCGTCGAGGCGGAGACCGACGAGGTGGCCCAGCCTGACGGTTCCGCCGCGGTACGTCGCGTGAATCAGGTCGTCGGACTGGTCGAACCAGAAGTAGGTGTCGCCGCCGACGTCGCCGCCCTCGGCGTTGGCGACCGACTTGAAAACTCGTCCGTCGAGCGACGGCGTGCGAGATTCGGGCATAATCCGTGTGGGCGGCCGAACGGTATGAGTGGTTCGCCGAAACGTGTGCAGGTGCGGGCACCCTCCCGGCCGGCCGCCCGTCACGGCCCGTCACGGCCCATCACGCCACCGTCGGTCAGTAGCTACTCCGGTCTCCCGAGCCGCCGTCAGAGCCGCTTTCAACCGCGTCAGTCGCCTTCTCGATGCCTTTCTTGGCCTTCTCCTCGCTCACCTTCGTTCGCTTTCCGATCTGCTTGGCGACGTCGTCTTCGTGTCCCTCTACGAGGCCGAGCAGCCGTCGAAGCTTGCTCATCACGCCCATAGCATCAGAGATAACGACTCCTCGGAAGAAAAGGTGGCGGCCGTCGAACGAACACAGCGGATTCCGAGAGCAGACACCGAAAGAATAGTAAATTATTCGTTATATGTTCAGAAGTGATATTTCACGAGGCGACGTCTCGAACCTCGATTCGTAGTTCGGAAGTACAGGGAGACAACGGAGAGAGGCGAACGAGCCGTAATGACCGTTTGATCGACGTTCACGGATTGTTCTCGATGGCGAACTGTGGCGGTTCGGGGCAGTGTCGACCGGTGCCGAAAGCCCGAGCCGAAAATCGGTCCGAGCGGGCCATCTAGTAATTTTCGCCGTTTCAGCGACCGAGTAGTGATTTCTCGGATGCCGTCGAACGCGAGTCGATAGATAGCGCCTCGGAGCTCCGAAATAAATTTATTCTGATGAAATTGTTAATTGGTATAGTATCCGATAGTAAGATTGCGCCGGGCGTAATCGAGCACGTGCAGTCACTGCATCCGAACGCTCGCTCACCACGGTGGCGCGTTACGAAAATATATTACAGACGTACGAGCGTAATTTGTTGATTCGCAGTAATAATCCAGCGGAGAGAGCAGCTGTAACTATCGTAAGTATATAATGTTCGGCAGTTCCGAACGTCCGAAGAACGGTCGCCGGCGGCGAGTGACGCGAGTCGGTCCCACCCGAGTCACGCGAGCGCGAGTTCCAGTTCGAACTCGCTGACGATGTCTTTGACCGTGTGCGCGAGCTCGGCTTTCCTGTCCTCGCCGGTCACCGAGTGGGCCGGCCCCGTGACGCTGAACCCGCCGATAACGTCGCCCGAGCGGCGCGTCGCGGCGACACCGATAGCGTAGAGTTCGTTGAAGTTCTCGGCGCGGTTGACGGCGTAGCCCTGCTCGCGGACGCGCTCTAACTCCTCGAACAGCGCCTCGCGGTCGGTGGTGGTGTTTTCCGTCTCCTGCGGGAGGCCCCATCGGTCGATTATCTGTTCGATGCGCGGCTCCGGGAGTTCCGCGAGAATCGCCTTTCCGACGGCGGTGTTGTGCAGGAACAGTCGGTTGCCGAGTTGCTCGTGGGACCACCCCATCTTACTCCCCGACGCGGTGTGCAGGAAGACGGCCTTTCCCCCCATCTCGACGGTGAAAATCGACCGGAGGCGGGTCTCTTCGAACAGTCGCTCCGTGAACTGCCGCGCGAGGACGAACGCCGGCTCTCGCGTCCGGACTTGGTTCCCCAATCGGAGCAGTTCCGGGCCGATGAAGTAGAAATCGCCCTCCTTGATGACGAACTGCTCCTGCTTGAGCGTCGCGAGGTGGCCGTGAATCGTGCTCTTGGGCTTGTCCATCCGCTCGGCGATTTCGGAGACTCGCGCGCCGTCTATCGCTTCGAGTTGCTTCAGAATCTCTATCGAGGTGGCGGTCGTCCGGAGCGTCTTGGTCGAGTCATCCGTTGGCATGACTCAATATTTTCGGCTATACATTTAAAGTTCAGGATAGTCGAACAGCTGGTCGACCCCGCGGCGCAGGGTGGCCCGGCGGGCGCGGCGTCGTCGGGCGCGTTCACCCCTCGACTTCGACCCAGCCGCCGCGCTCGCCGGACTCGTAGGCCGCATCGAGGACGCGAAGCAGCTGCACGGCGTCGTCGGCCGTCGCGGGCACGTCGCCGGTCTCGTAGCCCGCGAAGTAGTCCTCGAAGTAGTCCTGCACGAAGTCGCCCCACGCCGGGAACCGGTCGTAGGTGAACTCGAACTCGACGGTCCGCTTGGGCGCGGCGGTCCAGTCGGGGTGTTCCGAGGTGATGTCGAGCGGGACCGTGGGTTCGTGCTGCAGCGAGTCGTGGTGCAGCGGCGTCAGCGCCTGCCCCTCGGTGCCGTAGAGCCCGAGGTGCGTGTCCTTGCCGCGGTCGCTCAGGTAGTAGCCGGTGTGGTACGTCCCGAGCGTCCCGCTTTCGGTCTCGAACTGGAGGACTGCTCCGGCTTCCACGTCAGCCTCGACCGCGTCGTGGAACCGGGCGTTCACCCGCGCGATGGGGTCGTCGAGAATCCACGGCATCACGTCGACCCAGTGCGGGCCAATCCACTGGAGCGCGCCGCCGCGACTCGTCTCCCGGTCGTAGAGGTAGTGGTCGGTGTCCCGGTAGGAGAGCTGGCTGGCGTTGAAGCGGCCGTCGAGCGTCCACACGTCGCCGAAGAAGCCCTCCGAAACTCGGTCGCGGAGCGCCATCGCGACGGGGTTGCGCCGGTAGTACATCGTCGGCGAGACGGTCACGCCGAGCTCGTTGGCCCGCTCGGCGATGTCTTCGAGGTCGGCGGCGGTCCGAGCGATGGGTTTCTCGCTGACGACGTGAACGCCGTTCTCGACGGCGCTCTCGATGATTTCCGGCGTCTCGTCGCTCCGGTAGGTTATCCACGCCACGTCGACGTCGGCGTCGGAGACGAGTTCGTGTGGGTCCTCGTAGACCGCCGCGCCGCCGACGAGGTCCGCCATGTCCTGTCCCTCGGTCGTGATTTCGTCGGGCCGGTCGTCCATCGCCGCGATGTTCTCCACGTCGACCCGCCGGCCGGGCTCGCAGACCGCGGTAATCGTCGCGTCCAACTCGCTCGCGACCGCGAAGTAGGGGTCCCGGTGGTGGTGGTCGATACCGATGTATCCGATATTCGTACCCATACACGTAGTTCACCGAAAATGATTTAAAAATATTCGGGTACAAGCAAGGTAATCGGCGGCGGACGGTGCGTCGGCCTCGTGCGGTTAGCGCTGCGGCGTCTCAACCCGACGAGACCACGACCGGAGCCACGGGCGAGTCCCGCCGTTGGGGACGTTCAGCTCGTGGCTGTTGACCGGGAGGTCCGGGTAGCCGCCGACCTGTTCCTGACTGTCGACGAGGTAGCTCTCCCCGCCTTCGACGTTTTCGAGAATGCGTTCGTCGGCCGCCGTCCGGTCGGCCGGGCGCGCGCCGACGTTCGCGAGGTTGTGGTCGAACGTCCGGTCCGACGACATCGCCGCCAGTCCGTCGGGCCACAGCGGCCGTTCATCGACGACAGTCACGTTCTCGTCGACCATCGCCACGTCGCCGTCGGTGAGGTTGTCTTCGAGGTACGCCACGGCGGTGTCCACGTCGTCCTCGGTGAAGACGTTCGCCTTGTCCGAGTTGGGTCGGAGGTAGGCGTTGCCGACGATGCTCGCCTCGGTGTCGGGGTCAAGCCAGGTGCCGTCTTCGAAGTCGTACATCACGTTGTTGACGACGACGCTCTCGGTTCCCTCCTTGAGTCTGGGATGGCGGTCGGTATTGAACGCCCAGACGTTCCCCAGCATGGCGACGTTCTTCGCGTCGTTGCCGATGAGCGACCCGTAGCCGTGTTCGCCCTTCGGGTGGACCGAGTCGTCGAGCGCCTCGGCGACGAGGCAGTTCGAGACGGTCGTCTCCGCGGTCTCGTAGCCGACCGAGAGGCACTCGTCGACGCTCCACGAGGCGGAGACGTGGTCGATGACGTTGTTCGTCGTCTCGTCGGCCGTGTTGACCGTGTCGAGCGCCCAGTCCTCGGTCGCGTCCTCGATGCCCGCGTCGCCGAGTCGGACTCGAACGTGCTGGAGGACGCAGTCGCTCGCCCCGATATTCACGCGACCCTTGACCAGGGTGACGCCCGGCGAGGGCGCGGTCTGGCCCGCGATGTAGCACTTGTCGTACGGAATCGGGAGGTCGCGCACGCCGAGGTCGATTGTTCCGCTGGTCTCGAAGACGACCAGTCGCTCGCCGTCGATGGTGACCGCCTTTTCCAGTTGGCGGCGGGTCGGTTCGGTTATCACGATGATCGGGGTGTCGTCGTCGAGCCACGGTGCGGCCTCGGCGAACCCGTCGCTCGGTCCGAAGTGGGACACGCTGTCCGGGCCGGCGTGGGCCGGAACCTTGCTGTTCGACGGGTTCGTGGTGCTGAACGTGGAAACCGAACCCCGAGCGGTGTCGCCGTCGGCCGTGTCCGCCACCGCGCGAACCTCGTAGTAGCGACGCCGCGTCAGGTCGTCGGCGTCGACGCTGAACGCTCCCGACGAGGTGAGTTCCGTCGAATCCGTGGTCTTCCACGACTCGGTGGGTACCTCCCGGTACTCGAAGTAACACTCTGCGGAATCGGCACCGCCGAGGTCGCCGAGGTCGCCGGTGAGCGTGGCGGACCCGGGGCCGATGTCGGTCACGTCGCCGGTCGAGACGAGCGGGACGCCCGTCGTGTTCTCCACGCTCCCCGCGACTTCGACGTCGCCGATATCGCGGCTCCGGTCGGGGTCGACCCCCGAGAGACTCTGGAACGTCGCCGTCGCGAGCGTCCCCGAGAGGTGGCTGGTGACGGCCAGTCCGACGTAGACGCTGTCGCCCAGCGAGATGTCGGCGGCGTCGAGCGTGTTAATCGACGTCCACGTCTCGCCGTCCGTGGAGTGGTAGGTCTCTATCGTGTCTCCGCTTCGCTTGAGACGGAGCCAGTCGGCCGGTGTGCCGCCGACGCTATCCGTCTCAGCGCCGTCTTCGGGCCGATACTGCATCGACGCCTCGCCGTTGGGCCGGCGACGGACCATGACGTTCTTCGAGTCGGGGTCGAGCGACTCGCGGACCATCGGGCCCGCCTTCGTCCAGCTTTCGACGTTGTCGATGCCGGTGTTCTGGACGGCGACGTCGAAATCGCCGCTCAGCTCCGTATAGTAGTAGTGAAACGCGTCGGCGGTGCCCCAGATGTCGTCGCCGCCGCCCTGCATCGAAATCACGGTCGCGGCCGCGGCGCTGCCACCGAAGAGGCCAGTCGTCGCCGCACCGATACTTCCTGCTCCGAGCACGCGGAGGAACGTCCGTCTGTCGGGTCTCATGAGTGCATCACTCGAACAGACAACATATTCAACGATTGTTATAATTTATGGCAGTCTGGACCGAGGCCGACACAGCATATAAAGTTCGAGAGTGTCGAACGAATGACGCCGTCGCTGGTTCGAAATGACGAGATGAGACATGAGATATTACACCAATATGTTTGTAACACATCGCCTATTCCTTATAAAATTCGGGATATTCGAATAGAGGCGTTCACTCACACACGTCCTCGATTACGCTCTGTCGGACATCGTCGTAATCGACGGTTCGCGGATGCAGGCGACGGTCAGGCGCGCGAATCGTTCCGGTGGAAACCGAAACCATGCAAAAGGTTATTACACTCCGACCAGCAGATTGGTGCAACGAGTCAGCACATGCAAGAGCTAGGTATCATCATGAACGGCGTGACCGGCCGGATGGGAACGAATCAGCATCTCATCCGCTCCATCGTCGCGCTGCGCGAGGAGGGCGGCGTGGAACTTCCCAGCGGGGAACGAGTAATGCCCGACCCGCTTCTCGTCGGCCGTAACGAACGCAAACTCCGCGAACTGAGCGAGGAACACGGTATCGACCGGTGGACCGTCGACCCCGACCTCGAGACGTGTCTCGACGGCGACGACGAGGTGTACTTCGACTCGCAGATAACCCCCCGCCGCCCGGACAGCGTCATGAAGGCCATCGACGCCGGAAAGCACGTCTACTGCGAGAAACCGCTGGCGAGCGACCTCAGCGCCGCGCTCGACGTGGCCGGGATGGCCGAAGAGAGCGACGTGAAACACGGTATCGTCCAAGACAAACTCTGGCTCCCGGGGCTGTTGAAGCTCCAGCGACTCATCGAACAGGACTTCTTCGGCGACATCCTTTCGGTGCGCGTCGAGTTCGGCTACTGGGTGTTCACCGGCCACGGCCAGGAGGCACAGCGCCCCTCGTGGAACTACCGCGCCGAGGACGGCGGCGGTATCGTCGACGACATGTTCTCCCATTGGAGCTACGTGCTGGAGAACCTCTTCGGCGAGGTGGAGTCCGTCCGCTGTCTCCAGAAGACCCACATCGACGAGCGAATCGACGAGGACGGCGAGCCCTACGAGTCGACCGCGGACGACGCCGCCTACGCTATCATGGAGCTGGAAGACGACATCGTCGCCCAGCTCAACTCCTCGTGGACCGTCCGCGTCAACCGCGACGACCTCCTCGAGATTCAGGTCGACGGGACCGAGGGAAGCGCGGTCGCCGGCCTGCGCGACTGCAAGACGCAGGGCCACGCGAACACGCCGAAGCCGGAGTGGAACCCCGACACGCCGAAGGAACACGACTTCTACGAGGACTGGACGGGCGTCCCGAACAATCAGGTGTTCGAGAACGCGTTCAAGCTCCAGTGGGAGAAGTTCATCCGGCACGTCGTCGCCGACGAACCGTTCCCGTGGGACTTCACCGCCGGGGCGCGCGGCGTCCAGCTCACCGAGGCGAGCTATCGGTCCTCAGAGGAGGGCCGCCGCGTCGTCCTCGACGACCTCAGCGTGTAGAAAGGCCCCCGACGAACAGTTTTATGTCGAACTCGGCCGTCGAGTTCCGCATGCACACAGATGGCGACGAGAACCCCGTAGACTGGCTCTCAGTCCCGGAAGACGTTATCCTCGAAGCGTGCGGTAACCCCTCTCTCCCCGAGTTAGGTATCATCGAACAGGTCTGGGAGACGAATCCGATTCCGGCGGCCGACGTTCCGGAGGCGGCCGCGAAGGCCGTCGCCGCGCTGTCGTTCGCGGCTGTTCCCGAGGGTGGCGAGGTCGCGCTCGGCGTCGGGAGCCGCGGTATCGCGAACATACCCGACATCGTCGCGGGCGTCGTCGACGCCGTCTCCGAGGCGGGCTACGAGCCGTTCGTCTTCCCCGCGATGGGGAGCCACGGCGGCGCGACCGGCGACGGACAGCGGGAGATGCTGAACGAACTCGGCATCACCGAGGAGCGAATCGGCTGCGAGATTCGGTCCAGTATGGAGGTCGTGGAGGTCGGGCGCACGCCGGACCGCGACGTGCCCGTCGTCGCCGACGCCAACGCCGCGGGCGCGGACGCCATCATCCCCATCAACCGCGTCAAGCCCCACACAGACTTCGACGGCGAGGTCGAAAGCGGGCTGTCGAAGATGCTCGTCATCGGCATGGGCAAACAGCGCGGCGCGCAAATCGCCCACAAGTGGGCCGTCGACTGGTCGTTCCGACGGATGATTCCCGAGATAACCGAGCAACTGCTGGACTCGCTTCCCATCGTGGGCGGCGTCGCCATCGTGGAAGACCAGCACGACGACACCACGCTCATCGAGGGCGTCCCCCCGTCGGGATTCCTCGACCGCGAGCGCGAACTGCTCGAAACCGCGTACGAACTGATGCCGAAGCTCCCGTTCGAGGAGCTCGATTTGGTCGTGTTCGACCGACAGGGCAAGGAGATTAGCGGGCAGGGGATGGACACGAACGTCATCGGCCGCCGACCGTTTTCCATCAACGAGCCCGCGCCCGAGAAGCCGAACATCAAGCGCATCTACACCCACGGGCTGACCGAGAAGACCCACGGCAACGCGATGGGCGTCGGGTCGGCCGACGTGATTCACGAGGACATCGTCGCCGAGTTGGACGCGCAGACGACGCTCATCAACGCGCTCACCGCGAGCACCATCCGCGGCGTGAAACTCCCGCCCGTCGTCGAGACCGACCGCGCGGGCGTGGTCGCCGCGCTGTCGACAATCGGCGTCGTCGAGCCCGACACGGTCCGGGTCGTCCGCGCGGCCGACACCATGCATCTCCACCGGCTGTACGCCTCGCCGGCGCTCGTCGAGGAGGCCCGCGAGCGAGACGACCTGCGCGTGGTCGAAGATCCCACACCGATAGCGTTCGAGGACGGCCAGTTCGCCGCGCCGTCACTCCGGGACTGAAGAACGCGAGCGCGTCTTTTTCGGAAAAACGAGTGCGTCGGGCGTCGCCTACCGCTCGACCGTTTCTGGCTGCACCGAGACGACGGCCTCGTCCATGTCGCCGTAGTTGCCGGCGAGGAGTACCGAGGACTCGCCGTCGCTCTCGCCGCGGACGCGGGCGAACGGCTCGCCGTCGTCGGGGGCGACGCAGCCGCCGATTCGGAGGTTCTCGACGCCGTCTGCCTCGACTGCCGGCCCCTCGTCCGCCTCGGCCTCGAAACCGTCGAGGACGACGGTCGAACTCGCTTCCGCGGTCAGCGGGGTCCCGCTCCCGTCGGGGACCGTCACGCGAACGTCTTTGAACGAGACGCGACCGAGCGACTTACAGAAGACGCCGTGTCGCTGGTCGTACCCCTTCGCCATCGCCGGCGAGAGGTCCGAGGCGTCGAACGGGCGGGTCGCGTCGATGTCCACGTCGGTAAAGGAGATTCCCTCGAACCGCTGTTCGGGGAGGCCGGCGAGGAACGCCGCCGACTCGACCTCCTCGGCGGTGATGTGGTGGAAGTCGACGTTTCGGACGTTCGGCGTCGCCTCGGTGACGGGCTTGGGGTCGCTGTCGATGTCCGTCTGGTAGTAGCCGTTGATGACGAACGGGCAGGCGACGCGGCGCATGATGATGGTGTCGAACCGGAGGTCCTCGACCGTCCCGCCGCGGCCGCGCTTGGACTTGATGCGGATGCCGCGGTCGGTGTCGGTGAAGGTGCAGTTCGTGACGGTGACGTGCCGCACGTCGCCGGCAGTCTCGCTCCCGATGACGACGCCGCCGTGGCCGTGTTCGACCGTACAGTTGGTTACGACGACGTTCTCGGTCGGGCGTCCGACCTCGCGGCCCTGCTCGTCCTTGCCGGACTTCAGGCAGATGGCGTCGTCGCCGGCGTCGATGTGGGTGTCGCTGACCCTGACAAAGCGCGAGGAGTCGATGTCGATGCCGTCGCCGTTCGGGGCGTCCGGCGGGTTCTGAATCGAGACGTCGTGAATCGTCACGTCGTCGGAGTAGACGACGTGCGTGTTCCAGAACGGGGAGTTCCGGAGCGTCACGCCGGAGACGGTCACGTTCTCACAGCCGTCTATCTGGAGCAGCGGCGGGCGCACCGTGAACGTGCTCACCTCGTCCTGCTGGTTGCCGCTTCGAATCTCCTCGAGTCGCGCGGCGAGTTCGGAGGGGTACTGCTCGGGCGGTAACGACACGAACTCCCACCAGTAGGAGCCGCCGCCGTCGATGATGCCCTCGCCGGTGATGGTGACGTTCGAGGCGTCGGCCACGTGGAGACACGGGTGGAAGCCGTCTTGGTCCCACCCCTCCCAGCGGCTCTCGACCGTCGGGAACTCGGTGAAGTCCTGGACGAACCGGAGTTCCGCCCCGTTTGCCAGTCTGAAGGTCGTGTCGTCGCCGACGCGGAGCGGGGCGCTGCGGTACGTCCCGGGCGGGAGATACACCTCGCCGCCCTCGCCGGCGCAGTCGTCGAGCGCCGCCTGAATCGCCGCCGTGTCGAGCGAATCGTCGTCTTCGATACCGTAGTCGCGCACGTTCCGCTGTTCGAGAGTCACGCCTGAAGCATCCGCGAGCGCGTTCATAAACGTTGTGCCGAGGTACCACGACGCACCGAAATCGGCGACGAGAGGCGAGACGAGAGACGGAAGCGGGGGCGGAGAGAGCACGCCGACTCAGAGTCGGTCGCGCAGGAAGGGCCACGCGCCGGCCTCGAAGAAGCGGTGGCCGCCGTCGCCGACGAAGAGGCTGCACTCTCCCTCGGCGTCCGCAGCGCGGTACCGACCCTGGATGCGGTCGAACGCCCGTCTCGTCCCGGCTATCGGGAAGATGGGGTCGGATTCGCCCGCGACGATGCGGAGCGACCGCGGAGCGACGAGGCCGGCGATATCCCACACTTCGCCGAGGCGTCGGAGGCCGGGGACGTAGTTGCACAGGCAGTGGTCGATGGGGACGATGGAGTCCTCGAACGGACAGACCGACGCGCAGGCGACGACGTGCCCGATTCGGTCGTCGAGCGCGCCCGCGAGCAGCGCGACGGTCCCGCCGCCGGAGTGGCCGCAGACGGCCAGTCGGTCGGCGTCGAGCGCGGAGTGCCCCTCGACGAAGTCGACCAGACGACGCACGTCCCACACGCGCTCGCCGACGAGCGACCGGCCGAGGAGTTGGGCGCGCTTCTGCCAGCGCGTACACGCGCTGACGGCGTCGGACGAGTCCGAGTCGTCGGATGTGTCGGGTGACAGCTCGCCGAAGGCGCGCATGTCGGGAGCGACGACGGCGAAGCCCCGCCGGGCCGCCTGTCGGGCCATGTCTCGTCGGTCGTCGGCGATGTGACGGCCGGCCGCCTCGCCCTCGGCGACGCCGGCGGCGAGGTCTTTGCCGTGTTCGGTGTGGCCGTGAAGCGCGACGGCGACGGGGTACGGCGGGTCCACCGAGTCGGGGAGAAGCAGGTAGAACGGGACGCGGAACCCCCGTTCGGTGCGGACGCTCCACGTCCGTCGCTCGTAACTCCGGTGTCGAACCGTCGCTTCCGGATGCTCCCGTCGCCTCGGGTCGATGTCCTCGACGGCGCTGTCGCGAATCGCCGGAAATCCGAGCACGTCGCGCAGTTCGGCGCGGAACGACTCCTGCCACGCCTCGAATTCCTGTCCTGTCTCACCCGCGTACGCGGCCGAGCCGTCGGTCGCTCGGAGGACGTCGTCGAACCAGTCGTCGTAGTCGAAGCCAGTCATTCGGTGTCGTTCCGACGAACGCAACGGGTTCACAAGTGCGTGTCGACGTCGCGGATCGGAGGATTGTTCCCCGTAGGCGAACAAACCTAAATGCGAATGAAATCGGGCGTAAAACCCATCACTCGTCGGTTTTCGGTCGTTTTCGATGGAGAACGAACCGACCTGAAATCGGGAGAATGAGCATTACGGTTGTAGCGTCGTCACGGCGCGTGGCGAACCGAGTCAATCCCCATTTCCGCTAGTAGAGGCCACAAATGCCACGATTCTGATGTTCGCGGCGGCGACTGGGACGCCACTCAGCGAGGACGCCCAACCGAATTCGGATGTTGAGTTCCCCATACGCGAACAAAAACTAACATCTCAATTACAAATTAGGAACGAAAATCGGAAGACAGCGGCGAGATAGCGATGAAAGTGATACTATGATATGAAGAACAGTGATGAGCCGAGTCGGGAGAGACGACGAGAGAAAACAGAAAGCCGAAAGCGTTCAGTCGAGGGCGTCACTCAGGTAGCCGCACCGCCAGAAGACGACGCCGACGGTCGCGAGGAGCACGCCGGCGAGGGCGAAGTCCATCATGAGGACGACGTACGACGCGGTCCCGCGTTCGATGCCCGTCATCGCGAGGAGGCCGAGGACGACGATGAGCAGCGTAAACGAGAGCACGCTCGTCCACAGCATCTTCTTTCGGCAAATCCAACATTTGAAGTACGACCGTTCTGAGGTTCCCATTACCGGCGATTTCGCAAAACGGGATAATAGTCCTTTGGGGGACCGCCCCGCGCGTCGCGAGAGTCACGGGCGCGGCCGCGTAATCGAATAATGTCAGTAGATAATTACCATTATCGATGGGTATATATGGGATAGTCATAATGGGTACTGTGTGATGGATTCGCAAAGCAGCGCTGAGTCCGACAAGTGGATCAGCGACGACGAGTGGGAAGACGTATCGCCACAGACGCGCCGTCGTCTGCTTCGAAACGCGTTCGGTGCCACGGCCGGCGCCGCTGCGCTGGCTGGCTGTAGTCAGGGCGGGAACGAGGATACGCCGACGCCGCTCGAGAACGAAGGCGGTGGCGGCGGGAGCACGACGACTGACGGCGATTCGACCAGCCAGTCGTCGGGTCGAACGCTCGACCACATCATCTCGCTCGCGCCGACGAACGCCCGGTTCAATCCGTACGGCAACGCCGCGAACTTCTCGTTCCGGTGGTACTGGGCGATGTTCGACCAACTGGCCGTCCACGACAAGGTGTCGAACAAGACGAAAGGGATGGTCGTCGAGGACTGGGAGTACGCCGACAACGGACAGGTCGCGTGGAACATCCGCGACACCTACACGTGGCACAACGGCGACGACCTGACCGCGGAGGACGTGGCGACCCAGCTCAAAATCGGCAAGCTGATGCAGACCGTCCACAAGGGCTACGGCGCGCAACCGCTGTACGAGAACGTGGAGACGACCGGGAAGTACGAACTCACGTTCGACCTGGTCGAGCCCGACATCAGCCGGGAGATATTCGAGTTCGGTCACATGAAACGCCGCGCGTGGCTCTGGGCGCACCGAGACATCTGGGGGAAGTACGCCGAGATGTTCGACGACGCCACCACCGAATCGGAACGGACCTCCGCCCAGCAGGAGATGATGCAGGCGGTTCAACAGAACGTCTGGGACAACGCGAACGTCCCGGGGAACTCCGTCTGGGAGTTCGTCAGCGGAGAGGAGAACGTCGCGCACTTCGAACCCTACGACGACTACGTCAGCCCCTTCAGCGACGCCGAGTGGTCGAACGGCGAGATTACGGGCGACATGATAGACTACAGCCTCGACTGGCACCGCTACCCGAACCAGCAACAGCGGACCAAGGCGATGCAGGAGGGCGTCATCGACGTGAGCTACCCGCCGGAGTCGCAGTCCGCTCGTGACCGGCTCAAGGAGAACGGGTGGGGGCCGGCCGACAGCCTCTCCGAGGACCAGATTACGCCGCAGATGCGCAGCGGGGCGATGGGCGTCCTGCTCAACTGTCAGAGCGACATCACCGGCGACCCGCGCGTCCGGAAGGCGATTCACCACATCGTCCCCCGGAAGCCGCTCGTCGAGTGGGTTCCGGACTACGGCACCTACTGGGTCGAAGACCGCATTCCGTCCGGCATCGGGCAGGACAAGGAAGTGCCATGGTTCGGCGGGAACTCGAACTGGCCGAGCGGCGACCTCGCGAAGCTCGAGCGGTACGCCCACACGGAAGACGACGTGGACGAACAGCGGGCGACCGAACTCCTCGAGGCCGCCGGTTTCTCGAAGTCGGGCAACCGCTGGAAGGACCCGAACGGGGAGAACGTCACCCTTCGGTTCTACACGGCGACATCCGACGAGGAGCCGATGGCCCTACGGTTCGCACAGATCGCGAAGTCCTACCTGGACGACTTCGGTCTCCAGACCGAAGTGACCGCACAGGAAGCGACCATCCGCGCCGGCAAGACCATGGAGTCCGGCGACTGGGAGTTACTGTTCGACAACTGGGGCGGTGCGAAGTCCGGCCCGCCGTTCCTCGGCTTCTCGAACTCCTTCAGAGTCCAGGAGTCGCTGTCCGGACAGCCGCTTCCGAGCAACGACAGCTGGGCGATGGACCGCGTCGTCGAGGTTCCGTACCCCATCGGCGACCCGGCCGGTGACCTCCAGGAAGTCGACGTCATCGACAAGCTCAACGAGCTCCGGACGCAGATGTCGGACGAAGAGCGCAGACAGAAGGTCGCGGAAGTCTCGTGGATATTCAACCAGTCGCTGCCGATGATGCTCATCAACGAGGAGGGCGGCACGGGCGGCTACTGGCTGAATCACGACAACTGGGCGACGAAGCCCCCGAACGACAACCTGAACCCGGCGTACCGCTACGAGATCGTCGAGATCGGTCAGTACTCCTACTGCCAGTACATGGCCAAGATGGGAACCGAATACTTCCACCCGGCGGAGGGAGGCCAGTAACCGCGCCGAGCGCCGCCACCTGAACGAGAAACCGTCGTCTCACCGAGTCAGTCAGAACGTATCAGCCATACGGTGAACTCCCCGTCCGGAGGCGCAACGCGCCGCCTCCGGACGCGACGACGGCGAGGTCGGTTCGGTCGAGTGCGGACGAAAGTAGCCCTATTCATAATGATTAAGTACCCACATGAGAGGTAAGAACTAGCAAGGATGGTCGAGAAAAATTACTACGTGCGCCGGATAGCGCAGGCCCTGATAACGGTCTGGGCGGCGATCACGTTCTCGTTCGTGACGGTTCGGCTCATTCCCGGCGGGCCGATGGACTACATCGCCGCGCAGATCAGACAGCGGTCCGGAGGGGCGGTTTCGTCGACCCGCCTCAACCAGATGGTCGAGATGTACTCGAACATCAACCCGGACAAGCCGATGCTGCAGGCGTACGTCGAATACATCGTATCGGTCGCGCAACTGGACTTCGGACGGTCTATCTTCTACGCGGACCCGGTCTGGAACGTGCTCGGACCGGCAATCCCGTGGACGATGTTCGTCTCGCTTTTCGCCCTCGTCATCGGCACCATCATGGTGTTTCTCATCGGCGGCTTCCTCGCCGTCCACGAGGGCGACACCTGGGACGTGGTCGGGAGTTACTTCGTCATCTTCTCCGACGCCGTCCCGTACTACATCGTCGGGCTCGTACTGCTTTTCACGCTCGGATTCGGTACCGAGTTCTTCCCCAACGGGGGGCGGTACGACAACGCGCTCACGCCCGGGTTCAACATCGAGTTCATGGCCAGCGTGCTGCGACACGCGGCGCTGCCCATCATGTCGTTCGCGCTGACCTCGTGGGGCGGCCTCGAGTTCCGCGCGCACTGTACCCGCATCATCGGTGAGGACTACGTCGACGTGGCGGAACTCAGGGGACTGCCCGACAGCCGGATTCAACTGCGGTACATCGGGTGGAACTCGATGCTGCCGATGTACACCGGCCTCATGGCCGGCCTCGCCAGCCTGTTCGGCGGGTCGGTCATTATGGAGCAGATATTCCGCTACCGCGGCATGGGCTTCTACTTCTACGAAGCCACGATGGCGCGGGACTACACGACGGTCATGGCGGCGGTCATCCTGTTTACCATCGTCACCGTCATCGGCCTGCTCATCGCCGACTTCACCTACGGCTTCATCGACCCCCGCGCCGGGCACACCCAGCGCGAGTCCTACTCGCGGTCGTACCGCGAAACGCTCCAGCGGTTCGTCAACCGCCTGCGGGGCGGCGGCGCGGACGAGACCGAAACCATCGACGACCGCATCGAAGGGAACCGCATCTCGGCCAGCGGCGCGATGAGCTTCGACGTCGATAGCTCCGACTTCTCGCGCGGAGAGTACATCAGAGAGCGAATCGACCAGAGCCTCCTGACCCCGTTCCGCATCATCTGGACCTCGCCACGGGCGCGGGTCGGCGCGATAATCCTCGGTATCTTCGGCTTCCTCGGGCTGTTCGGGCAGTTCCTCGTCCCCGAGGTCAGGCCGATGCAGGGGCCGATTCTCCTGCAACCGCTGGAGAACATGCGCTACCCGCTCGGCACCGACGACATCGGGCGCGACCTCCTCGCACAGCAGGTGCTCGCGACCCGCCCGATGCTCATCATGATGCTGTCGGGCGCGGCGGTGACGCTCGGCCTGGCCATCCTTCTCGGCGTCACGGCCGGCTACCTCGGCGGCGTCATCGACAAGGTGCTCATGACGGTGACGGACGTGATGATGAACATCCCCGGCCTGGCGCTGGTCATCGTCCTCGCCGTGATTCTCGAACCGAAGAGCCCGGTGTTCGTCGGGGTCGTGCTGGCCATCGACAACTGGCCACGGTTGGCCCGACAGCTCCGCTCGCAGGTGCTCACTATCCGCAGTGAGTCCCACGTCGAGGCCTCGCGGGTGCTCGGACTGCCAACGTCGAGCATCCTCTCGAAGAACGTCATGTCCCGGCTCATGCCGATGCTGACGATGGGGACTGTCGGCTCCATGCGGAACATCCTGATGGAGTCCGTCGGCCTGTACTTCATCGGCGTGCTGCCGTTCACGACGAGCAACTGGGGCGTCGTCCTCAACATCGCCCGCAACGGCGGCGCGCTGTCCGGCATGGACCGCTTCCACTGGCTGCTCGCGCCGATACTGTTCATCGTCACGATGACGTACGGCCTCCAGCTGTTCGCGCAGGGGACGGACCGACTGTTCAACCCCCGCCTCCGCGCGCGGCACGCGGCCACCGTCTCGACCGACGACATGGAAGGCGGTCGCGGCGGCTCGGAAGGCGGCGACGGTGCCGCATCGGCCGCGGACTAACCAACCGGACCAGCCGGTCCGTTTCGCGTCGCTGCTTTTTTCGATTATCTCGACCCGAGAGCGGTCGTGCCACGCTGTCTCAGGGAAAAGGTTAACACACGCGCTATCGACCTACGAAACGGACTTCAACCATGAAAGTGGAGAAAGAAGGAAATACGACGCGGTACCTGCTCGGCCTCGTGATACTCGTAATCCTGCTCATCGGGGTGTACTACGGATTCACCATGATGTGATCAGAACAGTCGGTACGCCCAGAGCAGTACCCGGAACGCGACGGCGACGAACACCAGCAATCCACCGATTATTCCGAACATTCCCGCCCAGACGCCGGTCTGAAGGGCGGCACCGAAGAGAATCAACAGCGCGCCGAGGAAAACCACCGTCGAGGTGACACCGCCGATTTTGGAGCGAACTGTCCACAGCACGTTCTGTCGCGTTTGCGCTTGCGCCATGTCAGCACGGACATCGCGGACGAACTTATAGTTTGCCGGTATCGGCAGCCGAACCGCCCGAAGACTCCGATATCGACGCGCATGGACTGCGCTGGCGGAAAGTATTAAGTAGTATTGAACGTGATAGATTCCTACTACGGTCACATGTTGACGATAGGCACGCGTGACGGGTGGGGTCGCTCGCCCGCCGTACGAACCGACGAGAGGGACTGACCATGGCGACACAACACACCAAACAGAAGATGCCAGACGAGCCGACGGCCGAGCACAACGTGCTAGAGATAACGAACGCGAGCGTCGCGTTCGCGATGGAACGCGGGGACGCCCGAGTCCTCGACGACGTGTCGATAAACGTCCGGCGGGGAGAAGTCCTCGGCGTCGTCGGCGAGTCGGGCTCCGGCAAGTCGATGCTGGCGGACTCCATGCTCGACGCCATCGACTCGCCGGGGACGCTCACCGGCGACGTGGTGTTCAACCCGCCGGAGGGCGGCGAGCCCATCAAGGTCAACGACCTGAGCAAGGAGGAGCTTCGCCGGTTCCGCTGGGAGCGCGTCTCGATGGTGGTCCAAGGGGCGCTCGACTCGTTCAACCCGACGCTCAGCATCGGCGACCACTTCGTCGAGACGCTCCGCGCGCACGACTACGACATCCAAGAGGGGATGGAACGCGCCCGACAGCTCATCTCCGACGTGCACCTCGAACCCGACCGCGTCCTCGACGCGTACCCCCACGAGCTGTCCGGCGGGATGAAACAGCGCGCGCTCATCGCGCTGAGTCTCATCCTCGACCCCGACGTGCTCGTGATGGACGAGCCGACCGCCGCGCTCGACCTCCTGATGCAGCAGTCGATTCTGAAGCTCCTCTCGGAGCTGAAAGCCGAGTACGACCTCACTATCGTCATCGTGACGCACGACCTGAGCCACGTCGCGCGCATCTCCGACCGCCTCGCGGTGATGTACGCCTTCGAACTGCTCGAACTCGGCCCGGTCCAAGATATCGTCATGGACCCCGCCCACCCCTACACGCGGGAGCTACTCAACTCGATACCCGACATCGACGCCGACCTCGACGAGATGGCGTCCATCGAGGGGACGAGCCCCGACCCGCTGAACGTCCCGAAGGGCTGTTCGTACCACACGCGATGCCCGCTCGCCGACGAGCAGTGCCGGGCGACGAACCCGGACCTCATCGAGGTGTCCGAGGACCACGGGGCCGCGTGCTTCTACACGGACGAAGCCCGCGAGACGATTCCCCTCAAGAAGGAGGTCTCGAAATGAGCGACGACCCCCTGCTCCGCGTCGACGACCTGAGCGTCCACTTCGGCGGCAACGAGGGCATCCTCGACCGCTTCCTCGGCGACGACAAGGGCGTCGTCCGCGCCGTCGACAACGTCTCGCTCGACATCGGCGAGAACGACGTGGTCGCGCTCGTCGGCGAGTCCGGCTGTGGCAAGACGACGCTCGGAAAGGCCATGATCGGACTCCAGCGCCCCACCTCGGGGACGGTCCGCTTCCGCGGACAGGACATCTGGAAGTCCGACCTCGAACCCGGCGACATCCCGTACAAGGAGATTCGGAAGTCGCTCCAGATGGTCCACCAGGACGCCGGGAACTCGCTGGACCCCAACCGGACGATATTCAAGAACCTCAACCCGGCGCTGAAGAAGTGGCGGCCGGAACTCAACCTCGTCGAGCGCCGGGAGCTCGTCCACCAGATGCTCGACACGGTCGGGCTCACGCCCGCAGACGACTACGCCTCTCGGTACCCCCACCAACTGAGCGGTGGGGAGGCCCAGCGGACCGTCATCGTCCGGTCGATGCTCCTCGAACCCGACCTCATCCTCGCCGACGAGGCCGTGAGCGCCCTCGACGTGTCGCTGCGGGTGAACCTGATGGACCTCCTCCTCGAACTGCAGGAGATGTTCAGCACCTCGTTCGTCTTCATCTCGCACAACATGGCGAACGCCCGGTACCTCGCCGGTCGCGCCGACGGCCGCATCGCCGTCATGTACCTCGGCCGCATCGTCGAAATCGGCCCGGCGGACGAGATTATCAAGAACCCCCAGCACCCGTACACCAAGAGCCTCCTGTGGGCGACCTCCGGTCTCTCGGAGATAAACGACCCCATCGAGACGCCGCCGGTCAGGAAAATCGACATCCCGGACCCGGAGAACCCGCCGAGCGGCTGTCGGTTCCATACCCGCTGTCCCGAGGCGCGGGAGTACTGCACGTCGAACACGCCCGACCTCTCCGGCATGAGCGGCCCGTCGGACCGCCACGAGGCGGCCTGCTTCGACGCGCACGACAGAATCGACTACCGGAACAGCGAGCCAATCACCGACGACCTCGACATCGACGTCGCGGACGACGCGGAACAGCCGGCCGACTGAAAGAGAAACCTCGATTCGGACCGTCGTTCAGACGCCGTCGCCAACACCGAAACCGGTACCGGCACCGACACCTGTTTTCGCTCCCGCACTGACGCCCGTTTTCACTCCCGCACCGATTCCTGCGTTCACTCCCGAATTCACTCCGCGTCGCCCGCCGGGCCGACGTCAGTCGGGAAGCCGTCGGGGACCGACGGCGGACGCTCGCACTGCGCCGAGAGTTCGACGTACGCGCCCTCCTCGGCGGACTCGCGGATGCCGTCCATCGTTTCGAGGACGTGGAACCCGAGGTCGCCGCTGGTCCGGTGGTCCCAGTCGGAGTCGAGCGAGTACGCGAGGTCGACGAGGCCGAGACCGCGCTGTTGGCCGGGGTGGTCGCGCTCGACGGAAATCTCGCGCCACTCGCCGTCGTCGTCGTCGCTGAGGTGGACGCGGGGCGTCCCGTCGAACCGGTTGGGGTCGGTGACGCTCAGCGTCCCCTCGGTGCCGTATATCTCGAATCCCGGTAGTTCTGACCCCCACACGTCGAAACTCGTCAGGAGCGTCCCCGTCGCGCCGCTTTCGAAGGTCACGACGGCCGTCTCGTGGGTCGGCACCGACACCGGAATCCGCTCGCCGCGGCGCGGTTCACTCGTTATCTCGCGCTCTGCGAACGGCGTGTTCGCGGTCCCGGCGACCGACCGAATCGGGCCGAGGAGCGTCACGAGCGACGTGAGATAGTACGGCCCCATGTCGAAAAGCGGACCGCCGCCTTCCGCGTAGAAGCCGTCGGGGTCCGGGTGCCAGTGCTCGTGGCCGTGGTTCGACCAGAACGCCGTCGCGCCGACGGGGTCGCCGATGCGGCCCTCGTCGATGAGGTCGCGACAGGTCTGGATTCCGGTGCCGAGAACGGTGTCGGGCGCGACGCCGACGGTCAGTCCGCGCTCGTCGGTGGTCTCCAGAATCGCCTCGCCTTCGGCCTTGGTCGCCGCGAGCGGCTTTTCCGTGTAGGCGTGCTTGCCCGCTCGGAGGGCAGCGGACACGAGGTCGCCGTGGGTGCCCGCCGGCGTGAGTACGACCGCAACGTCGATTTCGGGGTCGGCGAGCAGGTCCTCAGTCGGGAGGATGCGGGGGATGCCGTACTCGTCCGCCTTCGATTTCGCGCGGTCCTCATCGAGGTCGGCGCAGGCGACGATGTCGAGGGCGTCGAAGCGGTTCCCCGCCTCGAAGTACACGTCGCTGATGGCTCCACAACCGATGATACCGAGAGTCACACTCTCCATACCGGGGCGACGCGGGAGAAGTCCTAATAGTTGTTGACGGAGCGAGCGCGAGAGCGGAGTCGAGCAGTTGTTACAACTGGAAAAGATGGCGCACACGGCGGCTGGTCGAGTCTCGATTCGAGCCGGGGTTCGTTACAGTCGTGTCAGCTCGGCGGGTCAGGGAGGGCTCGCGCCCGACTCTTCGACGGCGAGCGCCCACTGAGCGACCCAGTCGCGCAGACCGCTGTCGGGGACCGAAAGCGAGCGCGTGCTTCCGCCGTGGTCGGGGTAGCCACCGACTTCGCCCTCGTCGCCGGGGATGCCGGGGGCGTTCGCCGGGTCCGAGACGTCGGTGTCGAGGCTTCGGTTGCGAATGTTGTCGATGACGCGCTGTTCGTGGCTGATGCGGTCGGCCGGGCGAGCGCCCGCGTACGCGAGGTTGTGGCTCTCGACATCGGTGGCGGGCATCGCCGTGAGTCCGCTGGGCCACAGGGGACGAGAACCGAGTTGCGTGGCCGAACAGAACGTCCGCCCGTTCAGGCCGGGGTCGGCGACGATGTTGTCTTCGATGTAGACGCTGCCGTCACCCTTGACAATCGCGTCGGACCAGTCGAACCGTCCGAGGTACGCGTTGCCGACGACGCTGGACTGAGCGCCGGGAGACGCCCAGATGGCCTTGTCGAAGTAGTAGACGATGCTGTTGGCGATGACCGACTGGGTGTCGTCTTTCAGCCGCGGGTTGCGGTCGTTGTTCGCGGCGTAGACCGTGCCGAGGATGGCGACGTTCTGCGCGCCGTTACCGACGAGCGAACCGTTGGAGTTCTCCTCGGGTTCGTCGAGCCCCTCGGCGACGAGGCAGTTCGCGAAGGTCGTGTCGGTCGTGTTGTAGCCGACAGAGAGGTTCTCGTCGCGGCCCCAGTAGGCGCTGCAGTGGTCGAAGATGACGTTCGAGGTGTCGTCGGCGTTGTTCATCGGGTCCGCGCCCTCGGCCGCGCCGCCGTCTTCCCCGCGGAAGATGCGGAGGTGCTGGACGACGCAGTCGTTCGCGTCGACCTGAATCATCCCGTTGATGAAGGTGATGCCCGGCGAGGGAGCCGTCTGGCCGGCCACCCAGCACTTGTCGTTCGTGATAGAGAGGTCGCCGCCGCCGAGGTCGACGACACCGCTGGCCTCGAAGACGACGAGGCGCGGACCGTTCGCCTCGAACGCCGCGCGGACGGCGCTCTCGGTCGCCTCTTGGACGCGGTGAACGGTCACGCTGTCGTCGAACCACGAGGCGTCAGCGAACCCGGCGTCCACGTCGAAGGAGGACCCGCCGGACGCGTCGCCGTCGGACCCGCCGTCGTCGGAGCCTCCATCGCCGGACCCGCCGCCGCCGTCGCTGGTCGAGACGCTACCGGCCACGTCCACGTCGCCCACGTCGTCGTTGCTCGACGGCGACAGGCCGGAGAGACTCTCGAACTCGGCCGTCGAGAGCGTGCCGGCGCTGTGGCTCGTCACCGCGAGGCCGACGTAGGCGTCCTCCGCGAAGTCGATTTCTCCGGGGGCGATGTCGGCGATGAGCGTCCAGTTGCTCCCGTCGGTCGACCCGTACGCGGAAATCGTGTCACCGCTTCGTGTGAGGCGGAGCCAGTCGGCGGTAATCGACCCGCCGCTCACCTCGCTCTCGCCGCTCCCGCCGTCGGACGTCGTGCTGACCGTGTCCGCGCCGGCGGCCGAGCGCCACTGGAGCGATGCCTCGCCGTTGGGTCGGCGGCGAACCATGGCGTTCTCGGCGTCGGCGTTCAGCGTCTGCCGGACCATGAGGCCCGCTTTGGCCCAGCTATCGGTGTTTTCCAAGGCGGTGTTGTGGACGACGACGTCGAAGTCGCCGCTCACTTCCTCGTAATAGTAGTGGAACCCGTCCGCGGCGTCCCAGATGTCTTCGCCCGCCCCCTCGACAGTGACGGTGGTCGCCGCCGCAGCAGTTCCGCTGAACGTCGCGACGGTACCGATACTACCTGCTCCGAGTGCACGCAAGAACGTGCGTCTGTTGGGAGTCATGTTATGACACCAACAAGACTCAGAACCCGCCCCGTAATAAAAATTGTTGGCGGATGATCATTATCGGGACGTAAACGGTCGAATCCCAGCCACTCAGGGCGTATCAGGCTCCGCGAAAACGCCGCGTCGGTCGAACGACCGGTTGCGGTGAGGTCGGTCGTGAGGTCGACTCAGTCGTGAGGTCGCAGTCGAGCGAGTCAGCGAATTCAGTCGTCCGCGTCGCGGAGGTCGCCGACCGACGACACCGATACCCACTCGCCGCGACTGTCCGAGCGCTCGGCGGCGAAGATGATGTCCACTCCCTTTCTCGCCTCGTCCGGCGGCACCATCGGCGGTCGGCCCGCGGAGACGGCCTCGACGAAATCGCGTATCTGGGCGACGTGCGGGCCGTCGGGGCGCGGGTCGGGGAGGTCGACGGGCTGTTTCTCCCCGTTCACCTCGAACAGTTCGACGCCCGTCTCGGTGACGCGAAGCGTTCCCTCCGTCCCGTTGAATTCGAGGCTGATGGGCTGTTGGGGCCGCGTCGCCGTGGTCGCCGACACCTGCCCGAGCGCGCCGTCTTCGAACCGGAGCGAGAGCGCGGCCGTATCGGGAGCTTCGATGTCGTGATACAGCGCGTCGCCGGTGCCGGCAACCCGTGACACGTCGCCGGCGACCCACTGAAGCAGGTCGATACCGTGGAGCGCCTGCGTGAACAGAACGCCCCCGTCGAGGTCCGCGCTGCCGTGCCACGACGAGTCGTCGTAGTACGACCGGTCGCGGTGCCACTTCACCCGCACGTCGGCGAACACGAGCCGTCCGAGCCGACCGTCGCCGACCACCTCGCGGGCGAACTGCATCGTGGGAAACAGCCGCCGCTGAAGGACGCAAGCGAGGGTGACACCGGCGTCGCGGCAGGCGGCGACCATGTCGTCGACGCGGCCGGGCGTGATTTCCAGCGGTTTCTCGCAGAGCACGTCGATGCCCGCCGCCGCGGCGTCGACGACGATGTCGCGGTGGGCCCCGTTGGGCGTGCAGACGCAGACGGCGTCGAGCGCGGCGTCGGCGAACAGGTCGGCGTGACTGGTGTACGACGGACAGCCGTGCGTCTCGCCGAACGACCGGGCGGTCTCCGGGGTGTGGTCTGCACAGCCCGCGAGTTCGACACCGTCGGTGTCCGCGAGCGCTTCGGCGTGGGACCGTCCCATGCTCGCACAGCCGACGATGCCGACCCGAATCGGCGTCTCAGTCATCGGCGCTCACCGTCTGGCGAAGGGGAAGTAGCGACTGTAGGCGTCATCGACTCGAACGTCAGCGGGCGGCGTGATAAGCGTTTACCAGCGGGGCCGAGCGGTCGCACGGCGCGGCTCACTCGGGCGAGAAACTCTCCGTGAGCGTCCGCCCGACCAACCCGGCGGCGACGAACGCGAGGACGCTGGTGCAGACGAACGCCGTGGCGTAGTCGAACCGGGTGGCGAGCACGCCGACGAGAAGCGGTCCGAGGACGCCGCCGAGGCCGCGGGCGGTCGACCGGAGCCCCATCAGTTCCGACTCGCGGTCGACGGGGGCCACGTCGGCGACGAAAGCGATAGTGCCCACGGTGAGCATCGAGAACGTGACCGCGTGGACGACGAAGGCGGTGCTGCTGATACCGATGCGGGCGAGCTGCCCGTCGGGAACGAGCGCGAGAACGACGACGAGCGCCTGCACGCCGCTGCCGGCGAGTCCGCCCACGATGAGCTTCTTCCGGCCGATGCTGTCGCTCAGGCGACCGAAGCTGTACATCGAGACGACTCGGACCGCGGGACTGACCGCGAGCACGGCACCCATGACGACGTTCGAGAGCCCCACGTCGGCGACGAGGAACACCGGAACGACCGAGATGAAGCCCTTCTCGGTCATGTTCCGGAGGACGATACCGACGTACAGCCAGCCGAGTCCGGTCCGCTCGAACAGTTCCCGCCGCGCGCCGCCGGGGAGGAGTCGCCCGCGGACTTCCCCAAGGAGTCGACCCGTGGTCAGCGTCTCTTCGGACGGCGGCGTCGGGTCGGCGATGCGGAGCGTGAGGAGCGTCGCCACGAGGCCGAGGCCGACGACGACGAGATAGAGGTCGGTCGGCACGAGCAGGCCGACGAGATAGCCGACGAACAGCCGACCGCTGATAGCCCCGCTAGAGCGGGCGCTACTGTAGAAACCGATGGAACGTCCGCGCTCCGACTCGCCGCCCGACTCGCTCACGATGGTGAGAATCACCGACTGGAAGCCGGCGGTGAACACCGCGAAGAGGCCACGACAGGCGATTTGGAGCGGGACCGAGGCGGTCACGGTCAGCGGGGCGATGGCGAGCGTCGAGAGGAACGCGGTCCCGATGAGTATCGCTCGCCGCCGACCCGTGATGTCGGCGATTGCGCCCCAGACCGGGGCGAACACGAACAGTCCGAAGGAGAACGCCGCGTACGCGAGGCTCACCGCGAACGGCGACCCCTGTTCTCCGATGTAGAGCGCCATCGCCGTGCCGAAGAGCGACCCACACGCGACGCGAGAGATACCGATGAGCGCGAGTGCGCTCCGCTGCCCTCGACTCGCTGGTCGAGCCTGCTGATTGACTACCACTACGACTCGGTGTGACACTACCACCCAATAAAGATTGGCGAGCCGGAAGGCGATGCGCCGAGGACGGCGGCGCGAGACTCGATGCGACCGTCAGGTCGACGGGCCGGCGCGGGCGATGGCGAACTCCGTGAGTCCGTGTCGCTCGGCGCACGTCCGGTCGCCGTCGGCGACGGCGAGAAGATACGCTTCGAGGTCGTCCGCGTCGGTCTCGCGGGCGTCGAGGTCGATATCGTCGGGGACGGCCGCGAGCGTGTCCGCGTCGCCCGAGAGTTTCACCACCGGAACGATGGGATGGCCGGCGGGCGTCCCCTGTCCCGTGACGTGGAGGACGAGGTGCGCGCCCGCGGCGGCGAGGCCGGTCGCGGCCTCCTCGACCCGAGAGGGCGCGTCGAGCAGCGTCACCGCGCCGGCGGCGGCATCGGCAGCGTCCGTTTCATCGACTCGTTGGCCGTACGCCGCGACTCCCGTGACCGGCGCGTTGCCGAGGAATCCCGTCGCCGCGTCGAATCCACGGGCCGCCGCCTCCGTTCCGACGCGCGTCGCCCTCGCGGGGCGGCCCGCCGCGTCGAGCAGTCGGTCGGCGGCCGCGTCGCCGACGAGCGACCGGGTCTCCTCGGGGTGCGCGGCGAACCGCTCGTTGCCGGCGACGACGACCCGCCCGCCGGCTGACGCGACCCGCTCGACCAACTCGGCGACGAGCGGGTAGGCGTGCCGTCTGGTCGAGTCCGCGAGGTCGTCGACGACGACGCCGACCGTGAGGTCACCGAGGGTCGCCGTCTGTTCGTCGGCTGTCGCGGTCGCCCCGTCCGTCCCCTGAGCGGCGGCCGACTCCCGGAGGTCGGCGACGGCGGCCGTGCCGCGGTCGACGCAGGCGTCGGTCCCCCCGGCGTCCTGTATCGTGAGTTCGCGGACTGGAAGCCCGCGTTCTTCGACCGCCGCGGCGACGACGTCGCTCCGGACCGTCTCGCAGCCGAGGCCGACGACGACCGTACCCGCGACGTTCGGGTTCCCGGCGAGGCCGACGAGCGTCCGTTCGGTCTGCTCGGCGTCCGCGCCCAACTGCCCGCAGCCGTGGTCGTGGGGCGCGGCCACCGCACCGGGCGAACCGGCGGCTATCTCCTCGGCGACGACGTGCGAGCAGATGACCGACGGGAGGACGAGCACCCGGTTTCGGATGCCGAGGCGGCCGTCGGGTCGGCGGTGGCCCGCGAACGAGTCTGGGGTGACTCGGCGGCGGTCCGGGTGTGGGTTCCGGGTCATCGCTCCACCTCCGCCGCCACGTCGCCGCGGCCGCGGGTGCTCTCGCAATTGTGCGTGTGGACCCACTCACCGGCCGCGACAGCCGCCGTGGTCCGCCCGATGACCTCACCGTACTTGCGGACCGTCTCGCCGGCCGACAGCGGGTCGAGGGCGAACTTGTGGCCGAACGGAACGTCGTCGGCGAGCGTCACCGCGCGGTCTCCGTCGCGGACCTCGCGCCCGGCGTCGAGGTCTTCGAGCGCCGTCGCCACGCTGTCGCCGTCGGCCAGCACGAGGGCGCCCCCGTCGAGGACGCGGCCCTTCATTTGCCCCGCACCTCCGCGAGTTCGCGCGGGTGGACCTCCGTGATGGCGAACTCCTCCATCCGGCGCGTCTCGGCCCCGGTTCGCTTCCCGTCGGCGACGGCGAGCACCTCGTCGAAGACGCGCTCGCCCGCCTCGGAAATCGTCGCGTCGCCCTCGACCACCGCCCCGGCGTTCACGTCCATGTTCGACCGCATGCGCTCCCACGTCCGGGGATTTCCCGTGACCTTCACCACGGGCGCGACGGGGTTGCCGGTGGTGCTCCCGCGCCCGGTGGTGAAGACGATAATCTGCGCGCCGCCGGCGACCTTGCCGACGACGCTCTCCACGTCGTAGCCCGGCGTGTCCATCAGGACGAGGCCGCCGCCGACCGGCAGGCGCTCGGCATAGTCGACGATGCCGCGCACGGGGGTCGTCCCGCCCTTCGAGATGGCTCCGAGGCTCTTTTCCTCGATGGTCGTGAGGCCGCCCTCCTGATTGCCGGGCGAGGGCTGTGCGCCCCGGAGGTCGACCCCCATCAGGTCGGCGGTCGCCTCGCGGCGCTCGACGCGGTCGAGCAGTCGGCGGCGGGTCTCCTCGTCGGCGCATCGCTCCGCGAGGACGTGTTCCGCGCCGATGAACTCCGGCGTCTCGCTGAACGAGGCGGTTCCCCCGGCCGCGACGAGACGGTCGCAGGCGTCGCCGACGGCGGGGTTGGCGGCGATGCCCGAGGTGGCGTCACTCCCGCCGCACTCGACGCCGACGACGAGTTCGCTCGCGTCGGCCGACTCGTGGCGGGCGTCCGCGGCCGCCTCGTTCAGCGAGTCGAGGGCGGTGCGCCCGCGCTGGAGGGCCGCGGCCGTCCCGCCGACCTCGCGGACCGAGAGCGTCTCGACCGGCTTGCCGTCTCGGGCGATTCGGTCCGCGAGGTCGGCGGCGTCGATGTCCTCGGTTCCGAACTCGACGACGAGCGCCGCGCCGACGTTCGGGTTGCGCCCGACGCCGACCAGCACCCGCTCGGTCTGCGCTCGCGCCTCGTCCGGTTGGTTCGCTCCCATCTGGTGCGGCGTCGCGCGCGCCCACGCCCCCGCCTCGGCCGCGATACCGCGGGCGACGCAGGACGACGCGACCGAGGTCGGAAGGACGGCGACGTGGTTTCTGACCCCGATGCGGCCGCTCTCCCGGCGGTAGCCGGTGAACTCTCGTCTCATACCACGCGATTCGGTAGCGCCCGACAAAGTGGTTTCGTCGGGTGCGGGCGGAACGCTCTTGCGGGCGGGTCGAGTGAGTGAGACATATGCGAACCTACGAGGTCAGCCGCATCGACGCGGACAGGGCGGTCCCGCTGACCGGCGCGGTCGACGGGACGGTGTGGGAGCGGGCGAACGTCGCCCGACTGGACGAGTACGCGTGGGGCGACGAACCCGGCCCGGAGACGACGGTCAGGGCGCTGTTCGACGCGGAGGCGCTCTACCTGCAGTTCCACGTCGAAGACGACGAGATAACCGCCGACGTGACGGAGCTGAACGGTCCGACGTTCGAGGACAGTTCGGTCGAACTGTTCGCCACGCCGGCCCCGCCCGACGACGGCTCGCCGGGGCGGTACTTCAACTTCGAGGCGAACTGCTGCGGTACGTTCAAACTCGCGTGGCAGGAGCCGGACTGGCGCGAGCGCGACATCGGCCGCGACCTCGTCTCGCCGACCGACGCGGCGGCCGTCGAGGTGGAAACGTCCGTCCCCGGCCCCACGAAAACCGCGTCCCCGGACGACGACGCGTGGTGGCTCGCGGCGCGGCTCCCGCGGTCGACGCTCCAGTCGTTGACCGGCCTCCCGCTCGAACTCGACTCGGAGACGGTCTGGCGCGGGAACTTCTACCGGAGCGGTCTGCCCGACGCGCAGAAGGGGACGTGGAACCGAATCGAACTGCCGGAGCCGACGTACCACTCGCCGACGTACTTCGGGCGCATCGAGTTCGAGTGAGCGGTCGCCTCGGGCGGGTGCCCCGGACGAAGTCGCCGAGCAAGCCGTGGTGGCACCGAAACGACTTTTCGCGCGGGAACTGAACGACAGCCCATGCAGCAGCCGTCCGCGTTAGTCATCGGAGAGACGACCTTCTCGTTCCACGACTTCGAGGAGATGCGACCGCACATCGAGTCCGCCATCGGCGACGCCGCCGAGGTGACCGCGACGACCGACAAAGACGCCCTCGCCGACCTCGCGGGCTACGACCTCGTCGTGGACTACCTGACGGACGCCACCCTGACACCCGAGCAGTTAGACGGTCTCCTCAGTTTCGTCCGCGACGGCGGAGCCTATCTGGGTCTCCACTGCGCCGCCGACCTCATCAACGTCCACGACGGGGACGGCGGCCTCGACAAGCGCGACGAGCCGTTTCCCGACCTCCGCGACCTCCTCGGCGGCCACTTCCTCACCCACCCCGAGCAATCGACGTTCGGCGTCGAAATTGTCTCCGACCACGCCGTGACCGACGGCGTCGGCGACTTCGAGGTGTTCGACGAGCCGTATCAGGTCGACGTGGACGACGACGTGACCGTGCTCGCGCGCATGGCCCACCCCGACCTCACCGACTACCCGGTCGCGTGGGTCCGCGAGTACGGCGCGGGGCGAGTCTGTTACGCGTCGCTCGGACACACCGCCGAGGCCTTCGAGAACGACGACTACCGGCGACTGCTCCGCAACGCCGTCGGCTGGCTGGTCCGCGACTGAGTGGAGCGCTCGCGCGTCGCCGTGTGAACGTTTATCCCGGTCGGTTCCGAACGTCGGTACATGAATCTTCGAGCCGCCGACCTGACCGTGTTCGTGTTCGTCCTCGGCGTCATGCTCTCGGGAATGTGGCTGGCCCAGCAGTTCGGCATGGTGTGGTCGCCGACGCTGTTCGCCATCGTCGCCGTCGTAGCGGCCGTCTGGACGGCGTACTACCGGTTCGGGGTAGAACCGCGAATCGATGCGAGCAGAGGAGACGACGACGACAACCAGCAGGAACCCGGCGTCAGCGACGGCGCACAGGAGTGACCGACTAACCGCATCAGCCGGTGTCGGCGACCGACGCTCCGACTCGTCCCGCCGCGCTACCGCTCGCTGAAGTACGGAATAATCTCGTTTTCGTAGTGCCGCATCGTCTCCTCGTAGTCGCCGACGGGGATGAGAACGAGGTTGTCGACGCCCGCGTCGCGGAACGCCTCGATTCGCTCGATGGCGCGCTCGGGGTCGCCGGCGACGCAGATATCGTCGACGGCCCCGTCCGGGATGCGCTCGGCCGCCGCCGACAACTGACGCTCCTGTTCCTCGTCGAACGCCATCTGCCACATGATGGGCGTCGACTCCGCGATGTCCTCGTAGCCCATGTCGGCGAGGAGCGGCGGTCGGAGCGCGAGGTTCACGCGGTTGCGCTCGATGCCGGCCTCGCGAGCCTCGTCGCCGTCCTCGGAGACCGTGGTCGGAACCATCACCGCGCGGTCGATGGCGTCGGGGTCGCGGCCTCGGTCCGCGGCCACGTCGAGGACTTTCCGAAGGTCGGCCGCGTACTCGTCGGGCGAGTAAATCCACGGGAACCAGCCGTCGGCGACCGCGCCCGTCAGACCGCGCATGCTCTCGCCGTAACCGCCTATCCAGAGCGGCGGGCGCGGCTCCTGTGCGGGCTTCAGCCCCATGTGTGCCTCGTCGAGGTCGAAGTAGTCGCCCGCGAACGAGAACGGCTCGTCAGTCGTCGAGTTCCACAGGCCGTCGATGACGGCGACACACTCCCTGAACCGGGTGTACGGGTCGTCCCAGTCGATGTCCGAAATCGGCGCGAAGTTGAACGCCTCGCCGGCCCCGATACCGAGACCGGCGCGGCCGTCCGTCATCCGGTCGAGCGTGGCCGTGACGTGCGCGAGTTCGGTCGGGTGGCGGCGCACCGAGTCCGCGACGCCGGGCATGAGGGTCACCTCCTCGGTGCGCTGGGCTATCGCCCCGAGGACGGAGAACGCCTCCCACGGCGGGTCCACCAGATACTCCTCGGAGCCGGTCGGGTGAAACAGGTGGTCCGGAACGGTGACGGTGTCGAACCCGGCCGTCTCGGCTCGGACCGCTCGCTCGATGGTTTTCTCGACGTTTCCGTAGCTGACAACTTGACAGCCGAAGCTCAAACCGCGGCTATTGGCGCTCGACATCGCGTGTACCGACTGGGCCGCGGGATAAATAGCTGACCCCGGAGGTGGGGAGTGACGTGTTCGCGAGGGTTCGAAACGCCGGCTTACGCCCGCAGGACCGACGCGTCGAGGTCGTAGTCGGCGAAGTACTCGCGCTCCAGTTCGACGAGTTTGGCGAACAGCTCTTGGGCCTCGTCGCGCGAGACGGTGACGAGCGGTTCGTTGAGGAACGCCTGAAACGCGAGGTCGAGGTCGCCTTCGAAGCCCGCGCGCACGAGCGTCTCCTGATTCGTGACGTGGCGCTCGACCATGCTCTCGACCTCGTCGGGTAAGCCGCCCGCACAGAGGGGTGTCACGTCGTCGCCGGAGAGGAGCGCGTTCGTCTCCACGACCGCGCCCTCGGGGATGCCGTCGACCTGCCCCTCGTTGGGGTAGTTGAGGTGCGTGACGAACGTCCCCTCGCCGGAGAGCGCCCGCATGATGTCGACCGCTTCCTCGCCCGACTCGTGGAACTCGAACTCCGCGTCGCCTTCGAGGTAGCGTTCCATCTCGTCGGGGCCCTCGTCGTCGGAGACGCGGGCCGAACTCGGCGTGAGCCGGATACCGTAGCGCTGGATTTCCGCCGGCTCGTCGATGCTCAGATACCACGGGACGAACTCCACGAGGTGACGGTCGCCCGCCGCGCCGAGGACGCCGAAGCGGTCGTAGAGGTCGAGCGCGACTTCCTCGTTGTTCACCCAGTAGGACTCGGCGTCGAGGTCGCCCGACTCGCGGTCGAAAAGCGGTTTCCGACGTTCGAGTTCCTCGTCGAGGTACTGGAACACGTCGCGGTCGCGCCACCGCGCCTCGTCGACCCACGTGAAGTGGTTGACTCCCTTGACGTTGACCCGAACCTCGTCGCGGGCGACGTCCTCGGCCTCGTCGATGTAGCGCTCCGCCATCTCGGCGAACAGCTTCTGGGTTTTGAACACCTCGTGGCAGAGCCCGATGGCCTTGATGTCGGGGAATTCCTCGTAGAGCGTCCGCGTGCAGACCGTCATCGGGTTGGTGTAGTTGATGACCCACGCGTCCGGGCAGCGCTCGCGGACCGTCGCGGCGATTTCACGGTACTGCGGAATCGCTCGCAGCGCCCGAATCGCCCCGCCGGGGCCGACGGTGTCGGCGACCGTCTGATAGATACCGTACTCCTGGGGCACGTCGATGTCGTGGACGAACGTCTCACCCGGCGGGTCCTGAATCGAGCAGATGACGAAGTCGGCACCGTCGAGCGCCTTGTCCATGCTCCGGGTCGCCTCGAACGACCAGTCGCCGACCGCCTCCTCGCGGTCCATCACGCGGTTTCCGAGGAGGGCGTTCTTCGACGCCATCTCGTAGTTCACGTCGTACAGCGTGACGCTCCCCGCGAGGTCCGGACACTGCGCGAGGTCGTTGATGAGCGTGTGGGCCCACCCCTGACTCCCGCCGCCGATGTAGCCGATGTCGATGGTTCGGGACGAACCCGACGGTACAGGCTCCGCTTGCTCCGACAGCTGATACATGTGATAACACGTGACGAGTCGCGGTCGCAAATAGCTGTCGTTTCGGTGGGTCCGGCCGCTCCGTCACTCGGTCAGGATGGTGACCGGGCCGTCGAAGTTGAGGACGACGCGCTGTGCGGTGTCGCCGAACAGCGCCTTCCCTGTCGGCGAGCGCTGTCGACCGGCGACGTAGACGTGGTCACAGCCGCGCTCGTCGGCGACGCGAATCACCTCGTCCGCGAACTCGCCCTCGTCGGCGACGACGGTGACGGCGTCGTACTCGACGGTTCCGTCCACCGACTCGAACGCCTCGTCGGCGGCCTGCGACGCGAATCGGGTGGCGACTTCCCGCGCCGAGTTCGACTCCAGCGGCGTGTTGGCGGCGTCGCTCATCGCCTGCAACGTCTCGGCGTTCTCGACGATTTCGTCCTCGGTGATTCGCGTGAGGAGCACGAGCGGCGTGTCCGTGCCGGCCGCGATTTGCCCCGCCTCGACGAGGAGGCGCTCGTTGGAGTCCGTACTGTCGACTACCACTAGCGATGACTGCATACCGGTGCCACGGTGCTTTAACCCATAAAACTATCCCGCGAGTCGGAACAGCGCGAGGTCGGTTCGGCGGTGCAGCGGCGGGGAGACGAACGAGCGACCCGCGCTCAGCGGTCGGCGCGGTACCGTTCGACCGCGTCCTCGTCGATTTCGACGCCCAGGCCGGGGGCCTGCGGCACGTCCACCTCGCCGCCGGTCGGGTCGAACGGGGTCCGCAGAATCTCGTCGCGGAGCGGATTCTCGCTCCGGTCGAACTCGACCATCATCGGGTCCGGGACGTGCCGCGTGTGCGGGTAGTCCGAGACCGACGCCGCGAACTGGACCGCCGCGGCGAGGCCGACCGCGCTGTTCCAGATGTGCGGCCGGACCGCCACGTTCTCCGTGCTGGCGAGGTCGGCGATGCGACTCGCCTCCGAGAGCCCGCCGCATCGCCCGAGGTTCGGCTGGACCACGTCGACCGTCCGGTCGTCCACGAGGCGCTTGAACTCGAAGCGGCCGTAGTGCGCCTCACCGGCCGCGAGGGGCACGTCGACGCCGCGTTTGACCTCGCGGTAGCCCGAGAGGTTCTCCGGCGGGACGGGTTCTTCCATCCACGTGATGTCGAACTCCTCGATGGCCTTCGCGGTGCGAATCGCCTGTCGCGGCCGGTAGTTCCCGTTGATGTCGACCATCAGCCGCGCGTCGTCGCCGAGGAGTTGGCGGGCGGTTCGAACCCGCTCCACGTCGGAGTCGGTGCCGTTGCCGATTTTTATCTTGGCCGCGGAGAATCCTTCGTCGACGGCGTCCCGAATCGGCTCGGCGATGTCGCGGTCCGCCTCGGTGAAGTACATCGTCGAGGCGTAGGCGGTGAGCGTCTCCCGCGGCGTCCCACCGAGGAGCCGGTGGACGGGCTTGCCGGTCGCCTTGCCGACGAGGTCCCACAGGGCCACGTCGATGCCGCTGAGGGCGCTCTGGACGAAGACGCTCCCGCCGAAGTGGTATGGGTCTGTGTACGACGCCTCCGCGAGGCGCCGCACGTCGAAGGGGTCCATGCCGACCACGTCGTCGCGGAAGAACTCGTCGACGACAGGCGCGATAACGCTCCCCGGGGCGAACGCCTCGCCCCAGCCGACGTCGCCGGTGTCGGTGTCGACGCGGATGAGCGTCGTCGCCCTGTCGTGGCCGAACCCGCGCGCGTCGCCGAGGCCCTCGCCCTCGGGGAGGCGGTGCGATATCGGGATGACTTCGATGTCGGTTACGTGCATGAAAAATGTACCACGGAGAGACGCATTATAGCTTGTGCAGACGGCGAACGCGGCGAGACAGACGGGACGAAGGCGGCGAGTCGCTTCGAACCGTCGACTCAGTCCTCGTCGTAGTGGAACTCGGTCCACGGCCCGTCGCGGAACGGGTAGTCGTCGAGCGCGTCGAAGTTCACTTCGATTCCCAGTCCCGGCTCGTCGGACAGCGAGAGGACACCGTCCTCGACGGCGGGTTGGCCCTCGATGATGTCGAACGCGAGGTCGAAGGGGTACATTCCGGGGTCGGTCTCGGCGTCGAGGAGCGGGTCGTCCTCGAAGACCGGGTATTCGAGGAGCGACACCTCGGGCGCGGCCGCGACGAGGTGCGCGTTGGCGAGCAGGCCGACCCACGTCCCGAAGTTGTGCGGGACGAACTCCACGTCGCGGCCGACGCAGGACTCGACCGCGGGGCGACAGCCGGTGTAGCCGCAGTGGTGCCGAACGTCGCCCTGCAGGAAGTCGACCGCGCCCGTCTCGCCGAGCGCGACGAGGCCCTCGGGCGTCGGTTCGCTCTCGCCGCCGGCCAGCGGCGCGCCCGTCTCCGCGAGTTCGACGTAGCCCGCGTGGTCGTCGGGCGAGACGGGCTCTTCGACCCAGTAGCAGTCCCGCTCGGCGGCGAAGGTGACGAGGTCTTCGACCGTCTCGCGGTCGTAGCCGTCGCGAATCTTCCACCAGGTGTGCACGTCGAGCATCACTTCCATGTCGCCCGCGACGTCGGCGAGCAGTTCGACAGTGCGGCGGTCCCCGTCGGGGCCGATGCCCGGTCGGTACTTGTAGCCGAAGAAGCCGAGGTCGCGGATGGTTGCCGCCTGTTCGGCGTACCCCTCGGGTTCCATGTACATCCCGGCGCTGGCGTACAGGGGCATCTCCGTCGTCGGGTCGGTGCCGTACTCGTCGGCGAGCAGTTCGTAGATGGGCGCGCCGACCTCCTTCCCGCGGATGTCGTACAGGGCCACGTCGAGCGCCGAGATGGCCTGATGGCGGAGTCGGTCGGGGAGGTCGGTGTCGCGGAGCATCGCGTGCGCGTCTTCGACCTCCTCGACGGTCTCGCCTTCGAGCGCGTCGGCGACGGCCCCGTTTACCACGTCCGCGAAGGTGCCCTGCGATTCGCCCTCGAAGTACTCCCGCATCGCGGAACTGCTCGCGCCGGCGGTGGCGATGCCGCGGGTTCCGTCGGCCGATTCGACGACGACGAGCACCACGTCGCGTTTGAGGAGGCGACGGACGCCGCCGTGGAAGGGTCGGTCCTGCGGCGGTTCGATAGGTGACGAGAGAGCGTATCCGCTGATAGTCGCGATTCGCATACCTCTACAGAATCGGCCACCACGATAAAACTCCGCCTCGCGCGGGAGAACGCGGAGTGGAAACAGTCGAGAGAGAACGAAGGCGCGCTACTGGAAGACGTCGGACGCGAACGGGTAGAGTTCGTCGAGTGCGACGCGTTCGTTCCGCCGACCCGACTCGTAGGCCGCCATCGTGATGAGCACCGCCTTGAGGCCGTCGCGGGCGGTCGCGGGCGGCGTCTCGCCGGTCTCTATCGCGTCGAGGAACGCGGTGCCCTTGCTCAGCCACCGCTCGTAGCCGTCGTAGGGATGGTGTTCGGTCCCCTCGTCGTCGATGACGTAGCCGGTCCGGTCGTCCCACTCGTGGCCTTCGAGGTATATCGCCCCCTCGTCGTCCCAGATGTGGACGTGCTCGCGGGTCCGCGCGACGACGCCCGTGTCGGAGACGTTCGCCACCGCGCCCTCCGCGAACTCGATGATGATGGAGGACTGGCGGTCGAACACCTGCTCGTCGTCGTGGAAGTCGACGTAGGCGTTGACGTGGGTCGGGGTGAGTCCGGTCGTCCAGAGGATGGCGTCGATGACGTGCGTGCCGACGTTCAGGAGGTGACCGCCGCCGCTCAGTTCGGGGTTCATCCGCCAGTCGTCTTCCTTCTCGTAGTAGGACTGCCAGTCGTGGGTCACCTCACCGGTAATAAATCGCGGGACGCGGTCGCCCTCGGCCCACTCGTCGTGGGCGCGCTTGTAGGCCGGATTGAAGTGTCGCTGGTAGCCGACCATCACGGTTTGGTCGCTCGCCTCGGCGCGGGTCGTGAGTTCGTAGGCCTCCTCGGCGTCGGTCGCGAGCGGCTTCTCGCAGAGGACGTGCAGGCCGCGGTCCAACACGGCCGAGGTCTGCTCGTAGTGCAGGCCGTTAGGCGTCGCGACGGCGACGGCGTCCATCGGGGCCGAATCGAGGAACGCCTCGAACGACGGGTAGCGGTGCGCCTCGGGAACGTCGAAGGAGTCACCGACCTCGGCGAGGCCGTCTGGGTCCACGTCGGAGATGGCGACGAGTTCCGACCGGGGGAGTTCGACGAACTGTTGACAGAGCCGACGACCGAGGCTTCCGAGGCCGACGACTCCGACGGCGATTGGAGACGAGTCTGTCTGACGCGGCATGGGTTCGACTACAGAGATGGGGCAGATAACTGTTTTGACGGTCCTCGGGCGCTCGTCGTCGCGTGCGACCCCCCTGTCCGAAGATTTTATGCGCGAGTGCACGGTGGTTCGGGTATGCCACTCGCAGAGAGCGGTGTGCGCGAGCACCTGCGCGGCGTCGCCGCCGGGCTCCTCACCCCGTTCGACGACGACCTCGACATCGAACACGACGAACTGGCAGCGAACGCGAGGACCCTCTACGACGAGGGGATCCGCACGTTCCTCGCGTCGGCGAACATCAGCGAGTATCACTCGCTGTCCCAGCAGGAACGCGTCGACGTGACGGAGACGGCCGTCGATGCGCTCCCGTCCGACGTGTGCGTCCTCGCCGGCGTCGGCGGGAGCACGGCGGGCGCGCGGGAACTCATCGACGCCTACGACCGCATCGGCGTCGACGGGATGATGATAATGCCGCCGGACCACACGTACGTCCACGAGCGCGGCCTGCTTCGCTACTACGAAAAGCTCGCAGACGCCTCGTCGGCCCCGCTGGTGCCGTACGTCAAGGGATTCGACCCGTCAATCAACTATCTCCGTGACCTTGCGGGGCTCGACGGCGTGGTCGGCATCAAGTACGCCATCGAAGACGCCGTGAAACTCGGCGCGGCCGCCAGCGCCACCGGCGACGACGTGGTCTGGGTGGACGGCCTCGCCGAACCCTTCGCCGTCTCGTTCTGGAACGAGGGCATCGAGGGATTCTCGGCGGGAGTGAGCAACTTCCGGCCGGAAGTCGGCCTCGCGCTGTTCGAGGCGCTCACCGAAGAGAACTGGGAGCGCGCCCGTGAGCTTCGGAACATCTGTCTGCCCTACCAGAACTTCCGCGACCAGACTGGACAGAACAACACCCTCGATGGCGCTATCAGCGTCCCGGCGGTGAAGAAAGGCCTCGAACTGGCCGGCCTGCACGGCGGGGGAGTCCGCGAGCCGATTCGCCCGCTGTCGGCCGAAGACGAGCGCCAGGCGGAGGAGCTGTACGACCAGCTCGACGACGACATCGAGCGCCTCATCGACTGAACGCGACCCACAGAAGACGCCGAGCGACGACAACCAACGACCGACGACAACCAGCGACCGACCGACCGAGGGCCGCGAGAGCGACTGGCATAACCGCGGTAGCGACGAGGTCGAGCCGCGCGGTGTCGGCACGGTGAGTGACGACTGAATCGGGAGGTTCGCCGACGACGCGGTCAGACGGATCGTCGTCGCCCGAACCGGCCGGAGCGCCGCGACTCGCGCGACCCAAATATTCATCACCCGAGACGCGGGGTATGGTGGCATGCGCGAGTTCGAAGCGACCGCCGAGGCGACTCGACCGCCGACGTGGGCGCACAAACAGCGAGCACTGTTCGACCTGACGGCCGACGCAGTCGACCGGTTCGTCGACGACTACACCGGCCCCGACGGGGAGCCGTTCTGGCCGCCAGACGACCACGTGGGCGTCGACGGCTTCGACGACGTGGTCGAGGGGTTCTACAACTGGCCGCTCGTGTACGCGATGGGCGGCGACGAACGCCTGCTCGACCACGCCCGTCGCGTGTACGAGTCCGCGTTGGAACGCGGCGCGGCGACGGAGACGCCGTTCGGCCATCCGATGGTCGTCGACGAGTTCGAACAGTGTCGCGACTGGTTCCACCTCGGGGAGGGCAACCTCTACACGTACAACATGGGCCTCGCCGCGCCCGACGACGACGCGGTCGTCGACCGAGCGACGAAGTTCGCTGACCTCTACACCGCCGACTCGGACACGGGGAACTACGACGCCGAAAACCGAGTGGTTCGCGGGCCGATGAACGGGAGCATGGGCCCGGAGTTCTGCGACTTCTCCGCCTACGAACACCACCCCTACGGCGCGGACTACCGCTGGGCCAGACACGGCCTCCCGTGGCGGGATTTAGAGTTCGACGAGGCCGCAGACCTCCTCGACCCGGCGAACGAAGAGCGCCTGTTCGAAGTGCTGAACGAGCGCTGCGCGAAGGGCGACATCCCGCTGAACCTCAACATCACGAGCCTGATGACGAACGCCTATCTCCACACGGGCGACGACGACTACCGCGAGTGGGTGACCGATTACCTCGACGCGTGGCGGGAGCGGACGGCCGAAAACGGCGGCATCATCCCCGACAACGTCGGGCGCTCCGGCGAAATCGGCGAGTACACAGACGGGTCGTGGTACGGCGGCTACTACGGCTGGTCGTGGGGCGGGTGGCACTACATCGGCATCGGGCCGACGGTCGCCGCCGAGAACGCGGTCCTGCTCGAAGGCGACCGGGAGTACCTCGAGTTCCCGCGGTCGCAACTCGACGTGCTCATCGAAAACGGCATCGAGGTCGCCGAAGACGACGTACACAGCACCCTCCACATCCCGCACAAGTACGGCGGCGAGGGCGACTACCACTACGACGCCTCCGGCGTCCTCACGGAGGACGACGGGGAGGTGCTGTGGCGGGACGGCTGGTACGAGTTCCAGCCGCTTACGGACGACCCCTACGCGGTTCACCTCTGGTACATGTCGATGCGCGACGAGGACCGAAATCGACTGCGTCGGCTCCGCGACTGGGGAGAACAGGACTGGCGACGCGTCGACCCGCGGGCGAAGACGAAACACGACGACGGTCACGAGTACGCGTGGCTGGCCTACCTCGACGGGGAGTTCCAGGACTACCCGGACCGAATCCTCGAAGCGACGCGCGAGCACGTCGACGAGCGACTGCGCCTGTTCGACGCCGAGGGGAACGAGCCGACGACCGTGGACGAAGACTACCTCAGAGACCGAAACCCGGCGTTCCACAAGGCGCTGCTCCAACTCACCATGGGAGCGCCACAACCCGTCTACTACGGCGGCCTCGTGATGGCGCAGGTCAGACACTTCGACGCGCGCCGGGAACGGCCAGGACTACCGGCAGGCGTCGCCGCGCTCGTGGAGTCGGTGACGAAAGACGGAATCGAACTGACGCTCGTCAACACCGGGGCGAGACAGGAAGAGGTCGTCGTCCAAGCGGGCGCGTACGGTGAACACCGCTTTACTACGGTCGAGACCGACGGCGTGGAGCGCGGCGTCGGCGAGGAAGACTCCGACAGCGCAAGTGACGGCGACGAAGGGACGGGGGCGCTCCGGGTGCGGCTCCCTGCCGGAAGTCGGATGTCGATTCGCGCCGGTCTCGACCGCTTCGCGGACGACCCGAGTTACGAACACCCGTGGTCGGAAACGGCGTCGTAAGGTCCCGCGGCGGCGACGCGCGGGGTTCGGGAGAAGCGCACGAAAAATCAATATAGCAATTCTCGTTCCCTTCGAGGGAACGACGATATTCGGGGTGTACCGGCAGTTATTCAAGAGAAGGATTGGTGAGGTCCGAGGCGGGCGATTCGACGTGGAGGTGACTCACGAGAGTTGGAATCGAGTCGAGTGGCGTTCCCCTATTGGGAATTATTAATCGAGAACCATTCTCAAAGCCGTCTCGGGAACATCGAGGAGGCGGTTCCGCAGATAGATTACAACCATATAATCGTAATGCTTGTCGGCCGGGAAAACGAGGATATTCCCTCGTCACGTGGCGTTCAAAACCACAATATTCCAGATTCTGCAGCTACAGCCCATGTGTCGACAATTGACAATAAGTTCCCTTTAGGGGAACAGTTTAGAGCAGCGATTGATACCCAATATCTCGCTCGGGAGGAGAATTTATCAACGGAGGCGAACACTATGGCGCATGCCGACACGAGTCACAGTCTGGAACGAGAACGTCCACGAACGGGAAGAACCAGAGGTCGCAGAGCGGTATCCGAAGGGAATCCACGGCACCATCGCGGAACATCTGGAGGGGCCGGACCGCGAGGTTCGGACGGCGACGTTACAGGAGCCCGAACACGGCTTAGACGAGGAGACACTGGACGCGACGGACGTGCTAGTCTGGTGGTCCCACTGCGCCAACGACGAGGTGACGGACGCCGTCGCGGAGCGCGTCGTCGACCGCGTCCACGAGGGGATGGGCTTCATCCCGCTGCACTCGGGGAAGAACTCGAAACCGTTCACGCGGCTGATGGGCACGACCTGCAACATCAAGTACCGCCACGGCGGCGAACGCGAGCGCGTCTGGGTCGCGGACCCCGGCCACCCCATCGCCGACGGCCTCGACGAGCAGTTCGTCATCCCGGCGACAGAGACCTACGGCGAGCCGTACGACATCCCGGAACCAGACAGAACCGTCTTTATCTCGTGGTTCGAAGGCGGCGACGTGTTCCGCTCGGGCGTCTGCTATCGTCGCGGCCGCGGGCGAATCTTCGCCTTCCGACCGGGCCACGAGGAGTATCCCATCTTCCACCAGGACGAGGTCAAGCGAGTCATCGACAACGCCGTCGGGTGGGCGACACCGACCGAGGGCGCGTCGGCGCGGTGGGGGAAAACCGACCCGCTCGAACCCGTCGAGGAGTGAGAACAGGAGCGCGCGTCGCAACGAGTCTGTTCCCCACAGAGGAACAAACGCGACTATTGTTGCTGAACGAGTTCGAAATCACTTCGCTGTGAGAACGGAGGCGATGTTCGAACCCAAAAGCGAGTATTATAGCCAACACATCAGTTATCTGTGTATCTTTATTATTTGGCAATTCTGCACAAGGAATCACAAGGAAGCTACGACGTACTCGCAGTAGAGTTCCACCGTGAAGCGACGGAGCGTACCACCCACCCACCGACTCGACCGCAACCCAGACCGAAGACGGGGGCGAGACACAGAACAGATGCGCTGGCGAGTGCGAAGAACGCGACTCTGGACAGCGGCCACGCCGTCGTCGTTCCCGACGTCACCATGAACACGAGCAGTTCGAGCGCGCCGCCGAGAAAACCGGCGCGGAGTCCGGCGGCGTCCGGGTCCGCCGAGCGGACTGCGGCGATAGCGCCCGCGACGAACGCCCCGAATATCATGATACCGGCACCGACGGTCGCCTCCGAGTTCGGCAGTCGGTTCAGGACCGTACTGACGGGGAGCGAGACGACCGCCCCGACGAACGCGAATTGCCACGACGAGGGGAGGGCTCGAACGCGAGGAGTCGAAACCATATTCAACTATGTAATTCGGCTGAAACTTCATATAGCTTGGCAGAGGTTGCCGATTCGGAGTCGGCTTCTAGGTCGCACCGGACACCATTCCAGACGGAAGACCGTCGAGCCGACAGAGCACTCGTCAAATGCTGTCGGAATTTGTATATTAACACATAGTGATAAACATTTTTATATTTCTGTCGCGAGTTTCAGTAGCGACAAAAGAGACGACTATCCCCGGAGAACGTCTTCCATGGCAGACAGTACAGAAGTTGACGAGCTGGTCGTCACAGAGCTTTCCGACACAAACCCGACAGCGCTCGAAGCCGGCCGCACGGAGTCGGTCGACCTAAGCGACGTGGCGGTCACGCGAGCGACGCTGGAGCCGGAATGGGGAGCGGAAGCCGACCACGATGGAGCGGAAGCCGCCTACTGCCAGAACGCCCATGACATCTACGTCGTTTCGGGGACGCTTGGCCTCGAACTGGACGACGGGACGCAGACGGAGATTGCCGCCGGCTGCGCCGCGACCATCCCGCCGGGACACCGCGGATGGACGGTCGGCGACGAGCGACTGGTCTACCTCGAGTTCGACCCGAGCGAGTAACCGTGACTACCATATCGTCGGTCCACGTAGCCTCCCGACGAGATGTCCCGATTCGTGGCGGCCGCGTGCCAGCTAGACTCGCGAGACGACAAGGCGGCGAACGTTGAGCGGGCGCTCGGCCTCCTCGACGAGGCCGCGTCCGACGGTGCGGACTTCGTGGCGTTCCCGGAGATGACGACCTTTATCGGCCCGGAAGAGCGGTTCGCCGAGGTCGCAGAGCCGCTTGACGGACCCACCGTACGACGGTTCTCGGAGAAGGCCCGCGAACACGGCGTCTTCGTCCACACGGGGAGTTTCTTCGAACGGATTCCGAACAGCGACCGGGTCTACAACACGTCGGCGCTCATCGGCCCGAGCGGCGAGGTGCTCGACACCTACCGGAAGGTCCACCTGTTCGACATCGAAATCGGCGGGAGCGTCGAACACCGCGAGTCCGACCACGTCGCCCCCGGCGACCGGGCGGTGACGGTCGACACCGACCTCGCGACGTTCGGCCTCTCTATCTGCTACGACCTCCGGTTTCCGGAGCTTTACCGAACGATGGCGCAGTCCGGCGCGAACGTCCTTCTCGTCCCCGCGGCGTTCACGATGCACACCGGAAAAGACCACTGGGAGCCGCTGCTTCGCGCCCGCGCCATCGAGAATCAGGCGTACGTCATCGCGCCCGGCCAAATCGGCGACAAGCCATCGTGGGTCGAGACCTACGGCCGCACGCTCGTCGTCGACCCGTGGGGGAACGTGGTTTCGAAGGCGCAGGACCGCGAGGAGGTCGTCACGGCGACTATCGACCTGTCGCACCTGGACGATATCCGCCGCGATATGCAGACGCTCCAGCACGCGCGTCCGGACGTGTACGAGCGGTCGGACGAGTGAGGACAGGACGCGGACCCGGCCCGATTAGCTCCCGCCGAGCACGCGCTTGAACAGCGTGAACGTGAGCAGGGTGAAGAACAGCCCGTTCAACATCCCCTGACTCGCCGCGAGCACGCGCGCCGCCGGGCCGAGCGGGTTGATGTCGCCGTAGCCGACCGTGCTGAAGCTGATGTAGCTGTAGTAGACGTTGTCGAAGAGCACCTCCATCGTCGTCTTGTCGACGGCGGCGGGGTCGAAGACGCTCCCAGCCTGCGTCAGAAACGGCCCGCCGAGGGCGTAACACAGTCCGAACAGCGCCGGAAGGAGGAACGTGAACGCCGCGATTCGCGGGAGGCGGTTACCGTAGCCGCAGGTGACCTGCATGAGCGTGTTCAGTCCCACGCTGGCGACCTTCTTGCCGCGGGCCCACGTGTTCAGCGAGTACTCGTTGAGGATGATGTCGAAGTTCTTCTGGCGGTTGTAGTAGTAGCGCTTGAACTCGAACTCGCGGCTCGCCGGGGTGTCGCCGACGGCGTTGGCGCTGTCCTGCGCCTTCCGGTACGTTTCTTCGATGATATCAGGCGTCAGTTCCACGGCGAACTGGCCGGTCGCGCCGTTGCCGACGAAGTCGTGGATGGTCCAGTCGTTGCGTTCGAGGTAGCCGTGGTGGTCGCTGAAGTCGAAGCGGTCGAACTCGGTGAGACAGAAGCGGAAGTGGTCCAAAAGCTGGTGTTCGTTGCCGTCGCCCTCCAGCGTCAGGTCGCCGATGGTCGCGCGGGTGAGGTCGTACGGCGTCGGCTCGCCGGAGCCCTGCGAAATCGTGCCGCCGGAGAGCGTCGCGTCGGTGAAGTCGAGGTAGGTGTCGCGGTCGCCGACGAGCACGCGGAAGCGCGCCGTCTCGAAATCAGACTGCCGGAAGTCCGCCCGGTCGTGGAACGTCGTCTCCCAGAACGACGCGCTCGTGAAGTTCGCCGCCTCGAACTCCGCGCCGGCTTCGAAGGTCGCCTCGTTGAACGAGGCGTTGGCTTCGAGGTGCTGCAGTTCGCCCTCGAAGAACGCCCCGCGGAAGGAGGCGAGGCCGTGGAACGCCGCGGTCTTGAAGCTCACGTCCTCTTCGAACCGGGCCTCGCCGAACCGAGCGTTCGCTTCGAACTCGACCCCCTCGAACGAGGCGTCGCACCCGAACGTCGTCTCCTCGGCGACGACGGCGTCGCGGAACTCGCTCTCGTCGAAGTTCGCCTGCCCGCCGAACGACGCCAAAGAGAGGTCGAACGCGCCGTCGACGCGGAGGCGATAGCAGTCGGTGCGGGCGGTGAACGTCGCGCGGTCGAAGTTGACCGCGCCCTTGAACACGGCGTCCTTGAAGTCCGAATAACGGAATCGCGCGAGCTTGTAGTCCGCTTCGCCCTCGAACGTCGCGCCCTCGAACGTCACGTCGTCGTGGGTCGTCCGGCTCCCGCCGTTGAACTCGACGCCGCGGAACTCGGCCAACTGCATGAACCGGGCGTCGGCGAAGCTCGCGTCGTCGTCGAACCGCGCCTCGTCGAAGTCGGCCATCTCGTCGAAGCGGACGCCGTCGAACCGCGCGTCGCCCTCGAACTCGACGTGCTCGAAATCCGACCCCGCGGTGAACCGCGCGCCCTCGAACGTCACGTAATTGAAAATGGCCTGTCTGAAACTCGCGTCGTCGCGGAACGTCGCGTTCGCGAAGGTGATGTTGTCGTCGAGGACGTGGCTGCTCCCGCTGGTCTCGACGTTGCGGAAGCGCGCCGTGCTGTGGAACGTCGCGTCTGCGAAACTGGTGTCGCCCTGGAACACCGTCTCGTCGCAGCGGACCTCGCCGCGGAAGGTCGCCTCCGAAAAGCGGACGTCCTGTTCGAACGTCGCCTCGTTGGTCGTCACCGCGCCGGTCACGGTGACCTCCCGAGCGTCCACGTCGCCGGTGACCACCGCCTCGTCGAGTTTGAGGCGGCCGACCGTCGCCTCGCGGAGAATCAACCCCTGGTCGAGGCGGCCGTGAGTGAGGTCCAACCCCTCGATGTCGGCGTGCTGGAAGTTGAGGACGTGGTTCGTCGCGCCGTTGATGTCCTGGTAGGTGAGCGAAAGGTGCGGGAGGTCCGCGCCGACGTACTCGTTGACGCGGGTGTCGGGCGACTGGAGGTTCGCCCGGAGTTCGCCGACGATGTCGTCGCCGGTCACGTCGAGCGAGGCGCGCTCGTCGCGGCTCATGTGGAACACGCAGAACTCGCTTTCGGGGTGGGCTTCGTGCGGGCACTCCCACGTCGTCTGGAGGTGGGCGTCGGTCTGGACCGACGGGTCGAACGTGTACCGGCACGACGAGGAGGACATCAACGCCGGCGTGGACTCATTTCTCGACATGGCTGGGGAGGGGCGGACGGGTGTGCCGGGGACAGCGGGTGTGGCGGGTGCAGCTGAGGGTGCAGACCCGGCGGGCGCGTTCGGTCTTCGGGGCGACGGTCGAACGCGCGGACAGTCGTATGTGCAACATTGTCTGGTGTTTTGATATATATCTTCGGACCGCCGTCGGCGTCAGTCGAATATCTCGCGGCGCTCGGACGCCGAGAGTTCGGCGTGAATCGCGTTGGGCGAGCAGTGTTCGCACTCGCGGGCGGGGTTGGTGCTCTGCTCGAAGGTCCAAAGCGGCCAGCCGAAGAGGAAGAAGGCCTCCATCTGGTGGCGCTCGATGATGGCCTCGGCGGGCTTGCCGCAGTTCGGACACCACTCGTCGCCGTCGGCCGGCTCTTGGAACGTCACCTTGCGGCGGCCGAACCCGGCGTTCGAGTAGGCCTCGCTTCGGGACATCTCGACGAGGTCCTCGGCGGGGTAGGGGTCGGCGTCGACCGCGTTGTCGAACCCGGTGTCGGTCTCGACGCTCGACGCGAGGTACGGCCCGACGCTGACGGTGTTGTCGTAGCCGACGAAGTGGACGGAGACCGCCGCGCCCCGGCCCTCGACCCGCACCTCGTGGCCGTGGCCGACGAGGTAGAGTTCCACGTCGGAGTTGACCTTCGTGAGGTCGATGTCGTGGGCCATGCCGACCGCGTAGACGCCGGTATCGGGGTCGGTCGCGCTCCCCGACTGCTTCCAGCCGAAGGTGGACACGTCGTAGTCGTCGGGAGCGGCGCCGGGCGTCGCCTCGCCCGCGTAGACGTTCTCCGCACCGGGTGCCGAGACCGCACCGTCGGCGGCGGCGGCCGCGATGAACACGTCTTCGGCGTCGCCGAGGAGCACGTCGCCGTCGACCGACTGGACGTAGCCGTCTTCGAGGCTGCCGCGAATTTCGGTCTCGACGGTCGCGTCGCCGACGGCCGCGTCGTCGGTCACCGGCGCGTGGGTGAAGACGTACTCGGCGTTCTGCACGGTGAGGTCGCCGGCGACGCTCGCGCCGCCGACGAACACGTCCGCTGGGTCGCGGAGTTCGACCGGGGGGCGTTCGGAGCCGTTGAGCGTCACGTCGCCGTCGTAGGTGGTGGCGTTTCGGGTCATCGTTGGGTAGTTCGTTCGGGAGTCATCGCTGAGCCTCTCGTTCGGGCGTCATCGTCGTCTCGGTGTACAGCGCGAGGTCGTGCTCCGGGTAGGTGTGGTACGTCTCGTAGCCGCCGTCGCCGACGCGGATGGTGGTCCACGCCTCCGGGCCGAACCGATAGGCGACGGTCGCGTCGTCCGGACCGGGGAAGGCGTCAAGCGGCCGGCCTTCGACGACTGTTTGGGCGTCGAGTCGGTCGCTCTCGAAGCTGAACTCGCGTTCCGAGCCGACGGAAAGCGGCGTCTCGTGCGTCCGTTCGTGCGGCAGCGGCTTGCACGAACACAGCTCGTGGAAGTCGAGCGCCGGCAGGCCGACGTAGTGGGACTCGCCGATGACGGTGAGGACCGCCGGTTCGCCCGCGAGCGTCGCCGGGGAGACCGTCTTCACGTCCACGGTCGTCAGGTCTGGCGCGTCGGCGCTGTAGCCGAAGTACAGTTCGGTCGGTGTCTCGGCCGGCGGAGACGGGTCGGAGGCGGCGGGCGGTTCGGTGGTGGAAGGTGGTTGGGAGGGCATGGGAAATCAGGTGTCGACGAGGATGTCGTAGTTCGGGTGGAAGATGGAGTTCTCGCGGACGCCGCGGTAGTGCGGGACCGCGTGCCACTCGGCGGAGCCGTAGCGCTCCTCGCGGGCGCGGACGTACCGGGTCGCGCCGTCGCCGGTGAGCCGGGGCCGGTCGCCGGGCGCGAGCACGTAGAACTGCTCGACGCGCTCGGTCTCGCCGTCGTCGTCGAGGTCCTCGCGCACCCAGTAGGAAAGTTCTTGGGTGAAACCCGCGGCCCCGACGGTGTTGACGAACGCCTTGTGGTGTTCGGGGTAGGCGTCGGGCGAGTAGCCCCACGTCACCGCGACGCCGTCCTCGGAGAGGTGGGTCCGGACGGAGCGGTAGAACTCGGTCGAGTAGAGCGTGAGCAGGTCGTCGTCGGTCGCGCCGGGCACGTCGAGCAACACGAGGTCGTACGTCTCGTTCGTCTCTTGGAGGTACCGGTAGCCGTCGGCGACCGTCGTGTTCAGCCGGTCGTACTCGTGGGCGTCGTCGTGCCAGCGGCCGAAGAAGGGGTCCGTCTTCGCGTCGCGCATGAACTCGCCGTCGAGGTCGACGTGGTCGACGGTGACGCCGTACTCCCGCAGGTGGTCGATGGCAATCCAGTCGCCGCCGCCGACGACGAGTACCTTGGTCTCCGGGCCGGGTTCGACCAGCGACATCGGCACGTCGACTAGCCCCCGATGGTAGCTGTCGGCCCAACTCTCGCAGAGTTGGACGGCCGCGCCGAGGCGGAGGCACTGTTCCGTCCGCCCGTCGAAGTGCGGGTTCGGGCCGGTGCCGGTCCACGTGCGGTTGTATCTGATGACGTGCTGGTAGGCGGTCGTCTCCTGTGAGGTGACCGTCGCGCGCATCGCGCCCGGCGGATACTCGTTTTCTATCTGCTGTTCGAGGTAGAGTTGCGACAGGCGCTCGTCGGCGACGTCGTGCTTGGCGACGACGCCCGCGTAGGTCGCCGTCAAGAGGAGACAGACCACGAGGAGCGTCTTCGAGACCCGGGCGGCCGAGAGCGACCGGTCGGCTCGGGCGCTGTCGGTCGCGTTCCCGCCGTGTGCGGCGCTGGCGGACGAGGCGGGGCTTGCGGACGGGGCGGCGTCGCTGAAGGGCCACCACGACCACTCGCCGAAGTGGGCGACGAAGACGAGCGCGGCGACCCCGTTGAGGAGCGCCAGCACGAATATCGTCGGGATGAGGCCGAGACCCGGGTAGAGGACGCGGGCGTAGACGACGGCACCGGCGAGGCCGCCGACGTAGTCCATCGCGAGGATGACAGACAGCCCGCTTCTGCGGCCCTCGGTCCGCTCGACGGTCCAGAGGGTACCGACAGCGGCGACGACGAAATCGTGGATTCGCGCGCCTGCGGTTCGGAGCCACGAGGGCGTCGCCGACCCGTCGTCGTCGAGTTCGTCGAACATGCGGGTCAAAAGCGGGAGTTCGAACCCCGAGAGGAATCCGACGACGACGACGGGGAGGCGGGCGACGGTCCAGATGACCTCCGCGGGCACCGCCTGCGGGATGCGGACGCTGTTGAGACCGACGATGAGCAGGAAGCCCGCGGGTGCGGCCGCGGCCAGGAGCACCTCGGTGCGGAAGAAGTTCCCACCGAGGTTCGCGCCGTCGAGGTCGTCCGAGAGCGCCGCGCCGATGCCGAGGCTGAAGAAGTACAGCCCGACCGTGATGACGTACTGGGTGACCGTCCCGCCGTACATCACTGTCAGCAGTTCGGAGTAGACGAACTCGTAGGCGAAGCTACAGAACGACACCACGAAGGTGAGCGTCAGGAGCGTCGCCGTGTCGATTCGCGTGTTGGACATCGATGGAGGGCGAGTGGGTGAATGATAGAGGGCGAGGGAAAGCGCGCGTCAGCCGCGCTCAGATGCGCGGAGAGACTTTCCACTCTTCCTCGATGGAGTATCCCGCGTCACCGATACCGTCGGTGACTTCGAGGTCGTAACACTCCCAGCGGAAGTCGTGGTTCACGTCGTCGCCGACGACGTGCGCGCCGACGCGGTACCAGCCGTCTCGTCCGAGTTGGCTTCCGTTCGCCATGTCGTACTCGACGGTTTCGTTCGGGTCCTGTATCTCACGGTCCCACGGGACCGGGCCGGCGTCGGGCGCGTCGTCTCGCATCGCCGCGGTCGACCCGAGGTAGGCGATACCGAGCGCGGCGACGCCGACGGGGAACCGACTCACTTTGCCGGCGTTGTTCTCGTACCAGTCGTCGGCGTAGTCGCCGCCGTGGTACCACGCGTGGCCGTGGACCGTCCGCGGGGCGGAGGCGTAGCCGCCCGTGCCGCGGCCGGTCGCGCCGCGGCCGCCACCGCCGCCGCCCTTGCCTTTCGCGCTCGCAACCCCGACGGGGCTGAGCGCGGCCAGCGACTGCGGGTCGAACCCTGACAGCGACGACTGCTCGTTGGCTTCGTAGCGGGACATCACCCACGTCTGGTCGGCGAGGTCGACGACGAGCGAGCCGTCGGAGACCTCGAAGTCGGAGACGACGCTCGACTTTCGCGGGGGAGGGGAGTTCGAACCGAGACAGCCGGCGAGTCCGCCGACGGCCCCGAGGCCGGTCAGTTGGAGGAACGTACGACGCTTCATGGGGACTCTCGTCTCTGTCAATCAGAAAACTAGGATAACAGTCTTGTGGTTCGATACGTCTCGCCGGAGAGAACGTCGTGTCCGCTGACGGATTTACGGGCGGACCGTCGCGAACGCGGTCCTGACGCTCCCGATGACGACCCTGTCGAGCGAGTGCGTCGCCGCGCCGAACGCGACGAAGAAGACGACTATGACGAGGAACTCGACGAGCGGGAACGCGCCGAACGGGAATACGCCGACACCGAGGTCCGTGGCGAGCCGGATGAACGCGATGCCCGCATCGACGGCGCGGTCGAACGTGAGAACGGCGATAGAGCCGCCGACGACGGTGACGACGGCGTACACGAGAAGTCGCGGGACGCTGGGGACGGCCCATCCCGACGCTACGCGGTCGGGTCGGCCGGCGTCCCCGGCGACGACCCCGAGCGCCGCGAGTTGCCGGCGGAGTTGGTCGAGCGTCGTCACGACGAAGATGAACCACAAGAACGCCGCGAGTCCGAAGCCGACCGCCGACGCCGAGAGCCCGGGAACGACACCCGTCACGGTGTCGACGAGAGTCGGCGTGGCGCGCTCGACGAACAGATAGAAGACGACGAACCCGAGCGCCGCGTCCACGGGCCCGTACGCCGGGAAGGGCTCGTGTTTGCGAGCGCGGTCGGGGCCGGTGTTCGCGTGCGCGTTCATGCGCGAAGAGACGCGCTGCGAGGGCATCAATCGGCGACTCGATTGTCACGGCGCGAGAGCCAGCCACCGGAGGGTCGTTGGACCCGTGATCATCGGGTCCCGGGGAACGAGACGGAACGAGAGTCTCACATCAATCATCAGGGATGTGAAGCGATTCGCGGAGTTCGCTCGTGAGCCGGTTCACGTCCAGATGCTCGGGTAAGTCGTTCCGCCCGTCGTGTTTCGTGAGCGAGCCGGGCTCGAACGCGGGGTTGCGCTTTTCGACCGTCTCCAGCGGCACCTTGGTCGTGACGGCGAAGTGCTCGACCGGGGAGACGAACCCCCAGAGCGCGCCCGCCGTGTTGAGAACGACGAGAATCGGCGTCCACGGGACCGCGAGGAGCGTGAGTTTCGACTCCGACCAGTAACTTGCCACGCCAGCACCCGTCACGACGAACAGCGTGGCGAACTCGAGAAGGGAGCCGACCCGATAGAGCACCAAGTCGGGGAGCGCGCCGGGGATGACGAACGTGACGAGCGTTATCAGCGGGATGAGCGGCGAAAAGCCCCACGCGACGAGGCGGAACTGCAGAAACAGCTGATAGTGCAGCGGCAGGAGGTCCGAATCCTGTCGCGTCCCGGAGAACCACCGTCGACGCTGCTTGAGCATCGTCATCACCGACGGCGGGGCCTGATTGCGGAACTTGCAGTTCAGCACGCTGAAATCGAGGTCGGCGGCGGCGGCGGCGCGCCACGCGAAGTCCGTGTCCTCGGTGATGGTCTTCGAGTCCCACGTGATGCGGTTTTCGAGGCTCGTCCGAATCGCGATGCCGCCGCCCCACGCGTACAGCGGGAAGCTGAAGCGGCCGAACGCCCGCTGTTCGCGCTGGTAGCCGATACGGAACACCTCTGAGAGGTACGTTACCCACGACCCGGTGTACACCGGCAGTTCGGTTATCTGGATGATGTCGCCCTCCGGCAACCCCTCGAAGTTCGCCATCAGCGTGTCCTCGTCGAGGTAGAGGACGAACTCCTTGTCGCAGGGAATCTCGCGGCGCGCCCATTCGAGCGCGCGGCCCTTGTGAGACGCCGTGCAGGTGAACTCCTCCGGGACGGCGTGGACCGTCGCGCCGTCGACCGAAATCGGCTTCTCGGCGACGACCCGAACGTCGGCGAGGTCGTCGGGGACCGCATTCACCGTCGATTGGACGATGTTGGCCGCGTCGATGGTGATGATGCGAACTTGGATGTCGTCGTAGCCGTAGGCGACGTCCCCGGCGGGGATGGTCTGTCGCCACGCGAGGACGAGCACCTCGACGAACCACGTGAACACCGAGGCCGAATACAGCACGAAGACGGTCCAGACGAGCATCAGGAGGACGAACACCGCCAACTCGGACTGGACCCCAAACATATAGATTAAACATACATTCTTGAAATAATGAATGTTCGGACGTCGGAATCGGCCGACTCGCAACCGAGTCGAAACCTCGCGCCCGGGTTCCGACGTCCGTCTACCCAGCACGTCGGGAGACTCATTTTCAGACAGTTATAAACCCTTAATTGTTTGAGGTTACACACACCGTTAGAGTCAACCAATATCGGACTAGTGAATACGCATGCACGCACAACACGACCGGTCGCGTCCGGCGACCGTCCCGTCCGGGCCGATTCTCCTCCGCGGCGACCACCGAGCGTCGCTGTCGGGCGCGGAGTTACTCGACTTCCCCGCTGAGGACCGAACGGTGACGGTCGCGTGCGCGTCGGGGACGCGCCACACCGCGACGTGGACCGGGGTTCCGGTCTTCGACCTCTTCGATGACGTCGACCTCGACGACGAGACGACGCACCTCGTCGTCGAGAGCGCCGACGGGTATCGCGTCTGTATCGACGTGTACGACGCTCTCGACGCCGTGCTCGCCTACGCCCGCGACGGGACGCCGATAGGCGAGGAGCACGACTACGAGACGCGCTTTATCGCGCCCGACGTCGACGGGTCGCGGACGGTGAAAGGCGTCCGCGCCGTCGAAGCACGCGCGCTCGACCCGTCTACCGACCCCGAATCGCTCGAAGACATCTCCAAGAGACCTTGACCAGATGACGCGAGAGAGACGGAGTCGGCCGACCCGAACGGACGCGGCGGAGAACACCAGCGACTCCGCGAACGGGTCGAGCAGGCGGGCGTTCCTCGCGTCCGTCGGTGGGGTCGCGGCGGCCGGCCTCACCGCGACAGCGGGCTGTCTCGGTCGAGCCGGGTCGACGCCGACCGTGTCGATTCTCGCCGCCGGGAGCCTCCAGCGGGCGCTCACCGCCGAGTTCGAATCGCCCGAGGGAACCCGCGTGGAGGTCGAGGCACACGGTTCCGCCCGCGTGGCGCGGATGGTCGACGACGACCAACGCGACCCCGACATCGTCGCCCTCGCGGACCCGACGCTGTTCGACGCGCCGCTTTCTGTCCCGTGGTACGCGACGTTCGCCAACAACGCGCTCGTCGTCGCGTACAACCCCCAGACCGACGGCGGCGAGCGAGTCGCCGACGCCGCGTCGTGGCCCGACGCCCTCCTCGACGACGACGTCAGCCTCGGCCGAACCGACCCCGACCTCGACCCGCTGGGTTACCGGACGCGGTTCGCGCTCGCGCTGGCCGCCGACTACTACGGCCGGCCGGCGCTCGCCACCGACCTGCTCCGCCGCGACCAGATTTACCCCGAGACGCAACTGCTCGCGCAGTTCGACGCCGGCGGCATCGACGCGGCGTTCGTCTACCGGAGCATGGCCGTCGAACGCGACTACCCGTACCTCGAACTCCCGGCTGAAATCAACCTGAGCGACCCCGAACACGCGTCGGCGTACGCGACGGTTTCCTACACGCTCCCGGAGGGTATCACCGTCCGCGGCGGCCCAATCCGGTACGCCGCGACGCGACGAACCGACACGGCGGCGTCGAAATCGGTGTTCGAGGCGCTCGTCGGGACCGCCGGCGAGTTCCTCGAACCCTCCGGGTTCGCCGTGCGCGCGAGCCACCCGCACTACTTCGGAGATGTCCCACCGAGCGCCTAACCGCCGCGAGAGCGGCGTCACGCGACTCCTGCCCGAGACGTGGCGAGGCCTGACCCTGCTTCTCGCGGGGATGCTCCTCGTCTACTACCTGCTTCCCATCGGCGCGCTCGTCCTCGCGCAGTCGCCGGCGTCGCTGGTCGGCGACGTGACGAGCGACGTCGTCGTGACCGCCGCCACCAACTCCGTCGTCGCGGCGACGCTGAGCACGCTGGTCGCCGTCGCCTTCGGCCTCCCCTTGGCCTACTGGCTCTCGCGCACGTCGTTCCGCGGCCGCGACGTGATTCTGGCGATGGTCATGCTCCCGCTCGTCCTCCCGCCGGTCGTCAGCGGGATGTTACTGCTCAAGCTGGTCGGCCCCGCGGGCCTCGGTCAGCTGACGAGCGTCCCGCTGACGCGCTCGCTGGTCGGGGTCGTCCTCGCGCAGACCTACGTCGCCTCGCCATTTCTGGTCGTGACCGCGAAGACGGCCTTCGACGGCGTGGACAGGCAACTCGAAGCGGCGGCCCGTTCGCTCGGCGAGGACCGCATCGGGAGCGTCCGGCGCGTGACGCTCCCGCTGGCGAAGCAGGGCATCCTCGCCGGGGTGACCCTGACGTTCGCGCGGGCGATGGGCGAGTTCGGCGCGACGCTCATGCTGGCGTACTACCCGCGGACGCTCCCGGTGCAGATCTGGGTGTCGTACCTCTCGACCGGCCTCGACGCCGCGTTCCCGGTCGCGCTCGTCCTCGTCGGCATCGCCGTCGGGGCGATTCTGTTGGTCCACGCGCTGGGGACGAACCCGTGGGAGTGAGGACGGGCAGGAGCACAGGAGCCATCAAGGCGGCAAGCTCACCATACCGGACAGCGCGACGAAGCCCGCAGCCGCGAGGAACCGGTGAACCGTCTTCATACTGGAACGTACGGCCTGCGTGTAGATGAACAGGCTGGTTGGAAAGCCCGCCGGCCTCTCGTCATCGCGACAGACCGGCGGTCCTCCGAGCGACCTGGGGGAGTTCGCCTCCGTCGCCCGTGACGTGCTCACCCACGAAAGCCGAGCAGCCGAAGGCCGTTCAGTGAGACGATGACCGTCGAGCCCTCGTGGCCGACTACTGCGAGCGGGAGCGGGATACCTCGGAGGAGGATCGCACCGACCATGAGTGCAATCGCGCCGAAGGCGATTGCGAGGTTGATGGTGAGCGTCCGGCGAGTCCTGCGTCCGAGACCGAGCACGTAGGGAATCTTGCTGAGGTCGTCGCCCATCAGCACCACGTCAGCGGTGTCGAGCGCGACGTCGGTTCCCGCACCGCCCATCGCGATGCCGAGGGTCGCCGTGGCGAGCGCCGGCGCGTCGTTGACGCCGTCGCCGACCATCGCCACGTTCTCGAATCGCCCGACCAGGTCCTCGATGGTCGCCACTTTCTCCTCCGGGAGCAGTTCGGCTTGTACCTCGTCGATGCCGACTTCGTCGGCGATGCGCTGTGCGACGCGCTCGTTGTCGCCCGTCAGCATGACGATGTGCTCCACGCCGAGCGAGCGGAGGTCGTCGATCATCTCGGCCGCGCCAGGGCGAACGGTGTCGGTGAAGGCGAGCCACCCCGACACGCTGACGTCGCCGTGGTGCTCTCGGGCGACGAGGACGCTCGTTTTCCCCTCCGCCGCTAACGTCTGGAGACGGTCGAGGCCCGGTTCGAGACCGTCGATCGCCGCGTCCCCGAGGACGGTCTCGAAGTAACTGCGGTTCCCGATGTGCGTCGTCGTGCCGTCGACGTCCGCTTTGACCCCTTTCCCGGCGACCGACTGGAACCGCTCCGCGTCGGGGACGTCGAGTGAGCGAGCATCTGCCGCCCGTACCGTCGCACGGGCGAGGTGGTGCTCCGAGCGGGCCTGCACCGCGGCCACGATAGAGAGGAGTTCGTCCTCGGTCAGCGTCTCGTCTGCCGTGCCGTCACGGACGAACACGTCAGTCAACTGCGTGTCTCCCTGCGTGAGCGTCCCGGTCTTGTCGAAGGCGACCGCATCGATACGCGCGGCGGTCTCGACGTGCTCGCCGCCCTTGAACAGGACGCCCTGTCTGCCTCCGGAGGCGATAGCTGAGACGACTGCCGCGGGCGTCGAGATGATGACCGCACACGGCGAGGCGGCGACCATGAGCGTCATCGCGCGGTAGAACGTCCCGGTGAACTCGTTCCCGAGCGCGACCGGAACGGCGATAGCTGCAATCGTGAGCCCGAACACGCCGAGGACGTACGGTTGTTCGAGACGGTCGATGAGCCGCTGTGTCGGGGCTTTCTCGCTTTGGGCGCGTTCGACCATGTGGATGAGACGGCTGATCGCCGACTCGTGTGCCTGCCGCGTGACTTCGATTTCGAGGCTCCCACTCTCGTTTATCGTGCCGCCGAACACCTCGTCACCGGGCACCTTGGGTACGGGAACTGATTCGCCGGTGAGCGAGGCTTGGTCCACCGTTCCCTCGCCGGACGTGACGATGCCGTCGAGCGGGATTCTGTCGCCGGGGCGGACGACGAACACGTCGCCGACGGCGACCTCCTCGATGGGAACTGTCACCTCCGCACCATCGCGGAGGACCTGCGCCTCGTCCGGCCGCATCTCGACGAGGGACTTGATCGCCCGGCGCGAGCGGCCGATCGCGTAGTGCTGGAGCGTGTTCGACAGCGAAAACAGGAAGAGGAGCATCGCTCCCTCGAACGGTGCGCCGATAGAGAGCGCCCCGAGCGCGGCGACGATCATCAACAGGTCGATGTCGACAGCGCCGTGACGAAGCGTCTCGATCGCCCCCTTGAGCCCGTACCAGCCACCGAAGGCGTACGCGACGCCGTAGCCGGCCCACATGAGGAGTGACGGTCCACCGAGCCATCCCGTCGCCAGGCCGGTCACCATGCCGATCAGCGTCAGCCCGACGAACACGGCCTCCCGCCTGAGGTCCGAGCGGGTGGTCGCCTCGTCGGGTGCCGTGTCGGGGTCGTCCCGAATCGAGACGTCGCGGTCGCGAACCGCTTCTCGAAGCTGTTCCTCCGAGGTGACGCTCTCGTCGTAGGTGATTCGAACGCTCCCCGTTCGGAACGAGACGTCGACGTCGTGGACGCCGGGCGTGTCCCGGAGGTGTCGTGCGAGGGCTCGCGCTCCCGCTTCGCCGCGACCGCCTCGTCGTTCGATCTGGACAGCACACGTCGAGAGCGAGGGTGATTTAGTAACGGTCACGCGGTCTCTCCATACACTGCATCCTGATTCTGTATTGTCGGTCTGTCATCGTGTCCCTGTCTCAGTGCAGACGAAGCGGGTCCCCACTATCGACCGCCCTCGAGTCCTTCTGGTCCGAATGGTTCAACTGACGATCGTCACCGGAATCCGCGCTCGGCGGGTAACCGTCTCGGCAACGCTCCCGAGGAGCGCACGGTCGATTCCCGAGCGGCCGTGGCTGCCCATGACGATCTGATCGACGTCGTGGTCGTCGGCGTATTCCGAGATTGCTCGTGCCGGTTTGCCGACTTCCGTGACGGTAACGAGTTCGGTATTCCGTTCCGCCGCGAGGTCCGTGGCCGTCGTGTGGATTTCGGTTGCGACTTCTTTCGCATTCTCGTGCCAGTCTTCGGCGACTGGTAAGCCGCCAGCCTCCACGTCGATAACCGAGTCGAGCGGATTAATCACGTACATCGATGTGATGGACGCGTCCGGAAAGGTCTCGATGGCATATGCGAGCGCGCGCTCTGAAAGCGGAGAGCCATCGAAGGCGACGAGAACGTTGACCGGCATGAGGAACACTTCGTGGTGAGTAGGGATGAGCGTACTGCCGCGCGGGTGGCGCACCGACGATTCGTGAAGGAGGAGCGTTCACACGGACCGGGTCGTGGACATCACTCGGCCGGATTCGGCGGTTGAACGCACTCAGCTGCCTCGCGTGGCGACGTGAGTGTGCTAGCGACGGGGGTCGTCGCCGTCGGGTGTAGCCTTCTCGTTGGACTGCTGGCGTTCTCCGTCGACCTAACGCCGCCCTTCGAACACCTCCGACCCCCAAGTGTGGGACAGGCATAACCGTCCAGCGCCCCTCTCACTAGAGAGTTACTCATGGATATCTCCGAAATTCTCTCCACGAAGTTCACCGAGTTCGATATCGGGACGCCGCTGTCGAAGGTCGCCGGCGCATTCGAGAATCAAGAACTCGATGCCGTCGTGGTGACTGACGGTGACGAGTATCGTGGTGTCGTCAGCCGCCGACAGTTGGCTTCCTCGTCCAACCAGCCCTCCGCAAAGGTCGGCTCACAGGCCCAGCACGTCCCGACCGTCGAACGCACCGAGGACGTTCGGGAGGTCGCGCGACTCATGATCGGGAGCGAGGCTAAAACGCTTCCCGTACTCGATGAAGAGCGTATCTTCGGTGTGGTGACCGCAGATGCTGTCCTCAAAGCTGTGCGTCCGTTTCTCGATGCCGCGACCGTCGAAGACGCGTATTCGCCGAAGCTCGTCAGCACGGCCCCCGAGACGACGATCGGAAAAGCCCTTAACGTGCTTCGGGAATCCGGTATCGCCCACCTCCCTGTTATCGACGGGGACGACCTTGTGGGGATGGTAAGTCTGTACGACGTTATCGAATTCACGACGCGAGGCGGCAGCAAGAGCCAAGGGGGATCACCGGGGAGTTTCGGTGGCCGCGGAGGCTCTGGGGGAAGACACGGCGGATTCGGTGCTCGTGAGGGCGACTCAGACCGGATGCTCGACCTTCCGGTCAGGAATCTGATGTCCGATGCAGTTGTGACGGTCCGCCGAAGCGCCCCCCTCGACGAGGTCGTCGAAACGATGTTCGAACACGAGGTCTCGTCGCTCGTCGTCACGGCCGACCAAACGGGCGACCCAGTCGGTATCATCACGAAGACGGACGTCATTGAGGCGCTCACCTGGGAACGCGACGACCGGAACGCCGTGCAAGTGTTCGGACTCGACTTGCTAGAGGGGATGGACTACGACGACGTCTCCGCGTTGATCGAGAGCGTCACCTCGAAGTACGGCGAGATGAGCGTCATCAAGGCCAGTATCGAACTACAGGAACACAAAGAACAGAGCCGGGGTGTACCACTCGTGTTGGCACGGATTCGACTGGTGACTGACCGCGGCTACTTCACGGCCGATGGCGAAGGCTACGGTGCCACCCACGCGCTCCGACTCGCCGCGAACGCGGTCGAACGCCAACTCCTCAAGGGGAAGACGTACGGTCAGTCGAAGAAGCAATCCGACGCTGAGTCTCAAGAGCACCTCTACGGCTGGTGGCTCAGCGGGTGACGAACTCACCTTCCCACGAGAGGGCTGGTCGGCGTCGATCGACGGACAACCAGTATGGTCGGTTGACCGATAATCCGTGAGGGGCAGATTGCACTAAGGGCGAATCTATTGATACCGTTGTTCGACTTCGAGCGCCTCGCGGACGGCGTCGTCGAAGCGTGTCCGTAGCTCGTCGCTGAGCGCCTGGACGTGTGAATCTTGCTGTACTACTTCTAGTGAATCCCAGTTGCCAGCCTCGGTCGCCGCGTACAGTTGTGTGAACTTTTCCCCATTGTTGCCGTACGCAGTAACAACCACGTACGGCTTAGCCTCTTCAGAACCTTCGGAGGTGTGCCTCTCGCGCCACTCTTCGAGTTCGGTGACGCTTACCCGTCCGAACGTCGCCAGCTCTGCGCTGAGTCCACCGGTCCCAAGGCGCTGAATGAGCTGTTCGCGGTCCCATTCCCGTGTCTCGTTGGTCTCGGTATCTCTCCCTATTACGGTTTCTTCGGTTATCGATTCGACGACCCAGTGCGTGAGTAGCGGCCCAGCCATCTCAGCAGTTGACTGAGTACCGACGTCGCCTTCTTGGATACGGCCGCCTTTCTGAACGCGGATGTACCGTGGATTCGACGCGGGGAGATCGATGAAGATCTCTTCCGAATCTACGTTGACCAGTGCTTCGACGCCGTCGATCGTTCGCGTTTCTATCGTTTTCTTTGTGTGTTCAGTCATAATTGGCGGCTTTGGTGTACCGGACGCAGCGAGCGGAAAGTGAGTCGGCTTGCTGTGTGTTCCACCGAGTGGCCCATATCCGTCTGGCAGACACGGACTGCATCGACACGCGTCGTCACCGGTTCGGCCGTACGGCTACCACTTGAGATACGCCGGGGAGACGGTTTACCCTGTCGTCCGTTCGCACAGTGCGGACACACTATCCGCACTCCGAAACAGAGATTCACCGAGACACGTCTAGATCACGACTCTCGGCGGGTGATTCGGTGCTTCGGAGGAGTCGATATCGAATCCAGTTCGAGGAGTTCAGCAACGGTTATCGCCCACTCTCCCGCGTGCAAACGGCCAATCAGGTGAGTGATAACTAATAGCGTGGCCGCAGTATACATGCGGATATGCGGTCATACCGCCATGGGACGAAATCGTTCATCGAGTTCATGAGCACATATCTCCAAGACCATCCCAAACGCTGTCCAGTATGCGGGAACGAAGCCCGCGCTCAGTCGGAGTGGCGGATCGAAAAGCGCGACGAGGACGGTCTCCACTTCATGCACGCCTGTCCAGAGTGCGGGGCTGAGGAAGACGTATTTTTAAATCTCGAACCGGAACACGGGCGAACCAGACGGTAGTCGCACACCGGAGACAGTGTAGTAAAAGTGGCGAGACGAACCTCAGCTCTGTGTTTGACGGGTGAACTCACCGAGTGCCTCTTCGATGAGCGTCGCAACCCGTTCACTGTACCGCCAGAGTGCCGCGTTGAGTCGCTCTTCGGCCTCGTCGTCGAGGTCGTCTGCCCCGCGAAGGACGGAGTCTTTGGTGATCTGTGGGTGGTACACACAGACGACGCCGAGTGAGGAGTCCGAACTCGAGGTTCCCGCCGTGTGAATTCCGTACTGATCGGTTCCCCAGACACCATCGCCTCCCTCTCGTTCCAGTTCGGAGTCGAGCGCATCGAGCAGTTGCACTTCCTCGAGGGAGAGGATGGGGTCGTCACCTTCGAACAGTTCAGTGTACGCCTCCATCCTGGCACTTCTCGTCCACTGGTCCAACCGGGAACGCGCCCGTAGTACGAGTTGTCGTTCGTCTGGAAATTCGGCCATGCTTCTAGAAGGGGTGCAAGCCGAATGAGTGTTTGTACAGCGTCTACGGATGGTAGGTACGTCAGCGGTGATGTCCCTTAGGCGTCTCTATCACGGGCAGAGCATTCAAACAGCGTCTCCCCGTACATCGAGTATGTCGGTGAGAGAGCTATCGTAGAAGCTAACGACAGTCAAGCGGAGTACGCCACAATTCCAGAGACTATCGACATCCTCAGATATGTCGCGGAGAGTTTGAGCCTCTCTTTCAGCCGGTGGGACGAACCATACGTGACCGGACCGAGTCTCTATTTTATTGTCGTCGCGGACATAGATTTCGGAAGATACACCGATCCACTGGGAGACAACACGTGGCCCGTCAAACAGTGCCGGTCAGTCGGCATCACATCCAATGAGTTCATCGACGCAGCCCGCAACGTGGCATTCAGCTGCGATGGAGCAGTCGTTATTGCCGCAGATAAGACAATCCAAGAACAGATGGTTCGCGTTCGGACTCCAAATACTACTGAAGCGGTCGAAGAGACACCCATCGCCTCTGCCGCTTGGATGGGAACCAAACATCTCAGTGCGTTAGAAGTATCTCTCCGAGAAGAAGTTCTTGCCAGTGTAACGCTGAGCGAAGAGAACGGACGTGTGACCGTCTTTCGGAGTGGAGAATATACTGATCGCGAACGTGAAGAACTTGGGGGACGCTGGCGGGCGGGACACTGAGGTTGCGCGTCTCTTCCGGCGACGGATGTTCCGCGAGCTCAGTTCTCGAATCCGTCGTCGTATTGTTCGTAGGTAATCGTTAGCTTGCCTGCCGTTGGACGTTTCGCTGCGTCTCGGAGCGTTTTGAACGATTCGAGGAGTTCGCTTGTGCCGGTCGAGTCATCTCGGCCGCTCGACGACTCCTCTCGAATCGTATCGTAGACTCGCTCCAAGATGCGTCGAGCGGCGTACGAATCGGTCTTTGAGTCGATGTCGAAGGAAGCCACGTGACGAGACATACGCAGATATCGTGCTCCACGATGTTAACAGCCATCATGGTTCAGCCGGTAGCGTGTCATCGCCCACCGTCGGAGGTGATTCTCGTCCACTCGGGGTCACCGGTTCGGACAGCGGTGAGGATACACTCTGGCTCGGTTCTACCGAGAACTACCGTTTCGCAGTGTGCACGGTGAACCTCCTTCGCGGCGAGAAGGTCGACCGATACACCGTTTTCGGCAGCACTGTCGATATGGAGAACGAGGCCAATGGGTTGCCTCGGGCGGGGCTCGCCGACGGAGTCGAAAACGGAGAGCGAAGCGCGACGGAACCCGGCCACCCCGCGAGAGACCGAATCGGCACCCACCTTCTTTACGGAGCGTTCCGTGGTCGCGAATAGAGGACTCGATGACATCGAAACAGGGCGGACACACGCCGCTTTCTCCTCGCGCGACGCGAGCGTTCGAACACCTTCGGCCTCTCGTCGCCGACCGCGACTCGGGGATGCCCGTGGCGGACGCGCGCCGCCGGGTGCGCTCGGCGGGCGAAGACCCCGAAACCGTCGACGAGCTCCTGAACAAGGGCTACCTCTACGAAGTCGAAGGCGACGTGTACGTGACGTGAGGCGTGTCGCGCTGGGCTGTGAGGCGCGCGAGTGCGGACCGTCGACAAAAAAGCCGACGCGAGACGAACTCATCGCGATGACGGCGACTTATTGTCCCGGTGGTGACGTCGGCCGGGTGACCTGATTACCGACGCCGGAGACGACGTACGTCTGGTACTCCCAGTCGCCGCCGAACGCCGGCGGGCGGTCGCCCGTGTACCGCGGGTCCGTCTCGTGGACGATGTTGTAGTTGTAGTTCCCGTTGTCGTCGTAGCCGCGGCAGTTGATCTGGTTTCTGACCCAGCCAGTGTCCAAGAACGGGTCGTTCGCGTACGTTCCCCGGTACTGGACTTTGTACTCACAGACGGTGAGACGGTCCTGGTCAAGCTCGTCGATGCTGTCGACCGTCCCGCTGACCCGACCGTCGCCGAGGTCCCAGTACCAGTCTTCCTGCGGATACGCTCCCGAACCGTACTCGCCCTCGTACGCCAAGACCGACTTGTACGCGCCGGTAACGACCTCCCCCTCGTCAGGGATACCGTTGCCGTCTTCGTCGTCGAACTGGCTTTTCGCGGTCGAACTCGCGGTGCCGACGCCGGCGAACGCGACGAGACCCACAAGTCCCGCCGCGTTCCGAAGGACGGCTCGTCGAGTTCGGGGTTTTGTTGTCACTTCTGAACACCTCGGGTGATAGACAATGTCGGTGGGTAAATAGATATTTATCTGTCATATCTGGACACTATCAAAATCACCTGAGGGAACTGGTTCGGTGGCTATTATACAATTTTGAATTTCTCATCCGTCACAAAATTCATAATTCTTATATTTTTTGAGGCGGGTCAACAAGTCCCGGTCGGGAGACAAGTCCATATCCTCTGGAGGCTCGACGCGTGTGCATCAACGAATCGGTCGCACAGGAGATCAACTGTCGCTCGGAAAGTAGCGAGCCACGAGATACTTACACCGCGAACGAGACGGTCGGTGTGCATCATGAAGAAGGTCCTCGCACGAATCGGAATCGGCAACGCGACCGTCGATACCGTCCTCCCCTCCGACACCGTCCGCGCCGGCGAGACGGTCGATGCAGAAGTGCGCATCGAAGGGGGTTCGACAGAACAGGAAATCGGGAAGATTCGGTTCGAACTGGAGACCCGCTACCGGACCGAAGAGGGCTACCGAGAGGTGGATATCGCGCAGTACACCCTCGCGGAAAGCCTCACTATCCAACCGGACGAGCGGGAGACGCGAGCGGTCTCGCTCGACATCCCTCGCGGAACGCCCGTCACCCTCGGGAACGTCGACGTGTGGGTCGAAACCGAACTCGACATCGAGTTGGCCGTCGACCCCGAAGACAAAGACTACCTGAACGTCCAGCCGACGCCGCGGCTTCAGGCCGTCTTCGACGCGCTCGACGACCTCGGCTTCTCGCTGCACAGCGCCGAGTGCGAGGCCGACCCCCACGACGTGTTCACCGCGAGCAGGCGCTTCGTCCAGGAGTTCGAGTTCCGACCCACGTCGGGGCCGTTCGCCGGCGAGTTGGACGAACTCGAAGTCGTGCCGCGACCGGGCGAAGACGCGCTCGAACTGCACATCGAAGTCGACCGTCGCGGCGGCGTGCTGAGCGAGCTTAGCGACTTGGACGAGCGGACGGTCCAGACGACGGTCCGGACCACCGACGCGGGTGAGGTGCGCGACGAACTGGAGTCGCTGATTCGCGCGAACGCCTGAGAGCGGAGACAGCGGCGACTCACCCCAATCGCCTTCCGGCTACCCAACGTTTTTGCGTCGATTCGGCGTATCTGTGCGAGCATGACGACACCCGAAGACATCGACCTGGACTTCGTGCCGTTCGGCGAGACGGGCCTCCAGACGAGCGAACTCCAGTTCGGGACGTGGCGGTTCGGCAAGGAGACCGAACAGGGCAACGTCGAGATCGACGAGGAGCGCGCGCACGAACTGCTCGACGCCTACGAGGCGGCCGGCGGACGCTTCATCGACACCGCGGACATCTACGGCGGCGGCGCGAGCGAGCGCTGGATCGGCGACTGGCTCGAAGACCGAGACCGAGAACGGTTCACCATCGCGTCCAAGATTTACTGGCAGATTCGCGACGGCGACCCGAACAGCCGCGGGACGAACCGGAAGAACATCCGCCACCGCATCGACGCCCTGCTCGACCGCCTCGACACCGACTACGTGGACGTGCTCTACATCCACCGCTGGGACGACGAGACGCCCACCCGCGAGATGATGAAGACCCTCAACGGCCTCGTCGAGGACGGAAAGGTCCACTACCTCGGCGCGTCGACCCTCCGACCGAACGCGTGGAAGGTGGCGAAGGCGAACGAAATCGCCCGCGCCGAGGGCTGGGAGCCGTTCACCGTCGCCCAGCCGCGGTACAACCTCGTCGACCGCGAAATCGAGGGAGACTACCTCGAGATGACCCGCTCGTACGGCATCGCGGTCTGTCCGTGGAGCCCGCTCGGACAGGGCTTCCTCACCGGGAAGTACACCCGCGAGGACGGCCTCACCGGCGAGTCCCGCGCCGCGGAGTCCAGCCGGTTCGAGGAGTCGTATCTGACGGCGGAGAACTTCGACGTGCACGACGAACTCGACGCGGTCGCCGAGGAAGTCGACGCGACGCCCGCCCAGACGGCGCTCGCGTGGCTCATGCACCGCGACGGCGTCACGGCCCCCATCGTCGGCGCGCGCACGGTGGAACAGCTGACCGAGAACCTCGAAGCCGCGACTATCGACCTCACGGACGAGCAGGTCGACCGCCTGACCGAGGCGAAGCCCGACCCCTACGCGGGGCTCTAACGGCCAATCTGCGAAGTATCACACGCCCTCGCGAATCGTCTTGTAGAGGTGCGCGAGCGTCTTCATCCCCGCCGCGTTCCGTTCGAGGCTGTAGAAGGGGTGGAGTTCGGGGTTGAACTTCGCCTTGTACCGGTTGATGCGGCGGTTGTTCGCGCCGACGAGGTCGTAGGTCGTCCGCCCGCGGTCCATCGCGTCGCGCATGATGCGCCAGTCGAGCAGGTCGTTGACGGCGAGTTCGGAGTCCACGTCGGCACGGACGCCGCCCTGCCACCGCGACACCGTCTGCTTGTAGTCGACGGCGAGGATGCCGCCGACGAACTCGCCGTCGGTCCGAAGAACGTAGGGTCGAATCTGTCCCTCGGGGAGGGTGGTGTAGAGGTCCTTGACGAACGACGAGGTCGACCGGTACGAGATGCCCTGTGCCTCGTAGCGCGAGGCGACCTGTTCGACGATTTGTTCGATTTCCTCGGGACCGCCCTCCTCGATGGTGTACGCGTCGTCGGGCGCGTTCCGGATGTTCGACCGGGCATCGCTGCTGAAACTCATGAACACGTCGTCGGCGCCGGGCGAGAGGTCGACGTGGTAGGTGTACTGCGGCGTTATCGCGTAGTCGTTCCACGAGAAGGCCCTGAGGTCGTCGTACCGGCCGTCGAGGCGGATATGGGTGTAGCGCGGTCGAACTTCGTCGCGGACCCATTCGAGGCAGTCGTCGATGAACTCGTGGTGCCGGCCCTCGCGCTTTCGCTGTTTCATGTGATCCATGTTCAACAGGACCGGTCCGAGATACGCGACTCGCAGTTCCGGCGGCGGCGAGAACACCGTCGCGATGGGTCCTTTGTCGATGCGGAACATCGGAAACAGTCCGACGACTTCCTCACCTTTGCGTCCGACGAGCGGTATCAACTCCGCGCCGGCGTGGGCCGCCTGAATCTCAAGCGCGTCGTACTGATGGAACGCGTTGCCGTGCGGGGACTGTTCGACGAACGCGTCCCAGCCGTGGACGTCGTCTCCAGTCGCCCGTCGAACCTCGATACTCATGAGTGGGGTGCCTGAACTGTCGCGTCATACCACTTTGTTATGAACCCGTTATGAGGCCCATTTCACCGAATTTGGACGGAGCCAAACCGCGTTTCGGCTGGCGTTAGGAGCGAGTGAACAGGGCAGATTGGTGAGCGAGATTACGGGAGTCGCGAGCGTCCACGAGGCGGAACGTGGCGCGACCAGCGACTCGACGGGACGTGACCAGCAGCGCGGGGACTACCCTCGCGTTTGTAAAACCGGAGCGAAGTCACCGTTTTACGCCGACACGACGATAGTTAGCATATGGCAGGACTCTCCGAACGCGCCGCGGCGCTCGTGACGAGCGAACCGCTCATGGCGCACCTCGCGACCAGTGTCGACGACCGTCCCCACGTCGCACCCGTCTGGTTCGACTACGCGGACGACCGCGGAGTAATCGAGGTTCTCACCACGGGTCGAAAGCTCGAAAACATCCGCGAGAACCCGCGCGTCGCGCTCTCAATCCAGAAAGACGAGAACGGACAGGCGCAGTGGAAGGTGACGATTCTCGGGACGGCCACCGTGGTCACCGACGACGACCCCCGGAAAGACGCGACCCGGCGAATCAACCGGAAGTACGGGGCCGAAGAATCCGCGTGGCCCGAAAACGAACTCGTCCGGGTCTCGGTGGGGACCGTGACGGTCAGCGAGTACTGAAGCCGTCCAGCCGGGATAGTAAGGCGAGAGAGTCAGACGACGGCGCCTCAGTCGGACGACGGCGCCTCAGTTCGGCCGTCGTCGAACCGGCGAATCTCCCGCGAGAGCCGACCGAGGTCGAACCCGGCGTCCGTGAGTCGGGCGGCGACGAGCGCCGCCGCCGTCGACACCACGAACGCCCCGCCGAAGGAACTGAGATACAGCGGGTCGGCGGCGGGGAGCAGGCCGCCGACGACCGGAATCGACGTGATGACGCCGCGGAGGTCGGGGAAGAACGCGAGGCCGACGGCGAGTCCGGTGAGACTGCTCGCGAGCGCGCCGAGGCCGGTGATTCGCGTCGAGTACAGCCCGTAGACAAGGGGGAAGGCGACGGCCGCGCCGAGCAGGTCGGCGAAGAAGAACAGCCGGAGGACGCTCTGGGCCCGGAGGCTGACGTAAATCGCAGCGGCCGCGACGACGACTGTGAGCGCTCTCGACCCGAGCGCGAGGTGGCGGTCGCTCGGTTCCGCGAGCAGGCGGGCGAGGTCGGCGGTCACGAGGCTCGAAAGCGCGTTGAACAGCGTGTCGATGGAGCTCATCACGAGCAGGAGCGCGAGGAGGACCGCCGCGAGGACGAGCCACTCGGGGAACGCCTCGCCGAGGAGGACGAAGAAGGCGGCGTCGGCGTTGTAGCCCGCGCTCGCGGGGTCGGTGACGACGGCGGCGTTACCGACCGCGACGACGCCGAAGAAGGCGGTGACGAACACGATGGCGCCGTTGGCGAGCGCCGCGGTACGGAAGCTCCGTCCGACCGTCTCTGACGAATCGGCCGCGTAGATGCGCTGCCACCACGTCTGGTTGATGAGTTCCGCGCCGAGGATGGCGAACGCGAGCGCGAGGCCGAACTGTAGGCCGGCGACCGCGCCGAGGTCGAGAAGGGCGGGGTTCGTCGCCGTGATACCGTCGATGGCGGCGGCGGGACCGCCGAGCGCGACAAGCGCGCCGGCGAACGCGAGCAGCAAGAGCGGGATGACGACGACCGCTTGGACCGCGTCGGTCGCGATGCTGGCCCGGAGGCCACCGTAGCTCGTGTAGAGCAGGACGAAGCCGCCGACGAGGAGCGCGGTCTGCCACTGTGGGACGCCCGCGACGAGCGAGAGCGCACCCGCGATGCCGGTCAGCTCGGCGGCGAGGAAGATGAACATGTAGAGCGCGCTCACGAGGAGGACGAAGGCGTACATCGCTGACCCGTACCGGGCGTGGGCGTACTCGGTCAGCGAGTGACCCTCCGGGATGAGTTCCCGGATTCGCGGGCCGAGGCGGGCGTAGACGAGCATCGGGACTGCCTCGCCGACCGCGTAGCCGACGACGGCCGCGATACCGAAGCTCGCACCCGCCTCCGGAGCCGAAAAGAGCACCCAGACGCCCATGACGGACGCGACGAGCGTCGCCGTCGTCCGCCGGCTCCCCGCGGAGTCGCGGGCGCTGATGAGGTCCTCGACGGAGCCGACGCGACCGCGGGAGAACCACACGCCGACGCCGGTAAAGGCGACGAGCGTCGCGACGGTCAGGCCGAGCGCGACGGTCGAACTCACCATCGGCCGTCACCCGGTTGAGAAGAGCGACCGCTCGACTTCGAGGACGCGGACGAAGTCGTAGGTACCGTCAAATCGCCGGACGGAGCCAGTTCGTACGCCTCGTCGAAGAACGCGACTTCCAGTTCGACCGTGCGACGGAACAACTGCTCGAGCCGCCGTTGCCGACGCAGGGAGGCGGCCGCGCCCTCGCGGTCGAGTTCGGTCCGGAGCCACTCGACGAACGCCGCGAAGTCGTCGACCGCGTGGAGGTCGACCCACTCGGAGAGGTAGAACCGCGAGGGTGGTTCGTCGGCACCGGTATCGGTCGCGGGGTCAGTCGCAGCCGCGGCGGTCGCCCACGACAGATAGACCCACTCGGCGGGGACGAGCACCGCCAGCGTCTCGGCGTACCCGCCCTGCCCCGCGGCGCGTTCGAGCAGGTCGATAAAGGCGCGCGTCGCCGGCGTAGTCTCCGGGTCGGAGTAGACGGACTCGGGCACGTCGAGCGCGTCGAACGCCCGGAGGAAGTAGTCGTCCTCGTCGTCGGTGAGAACGCCGAGGAACGAGACGAGTTCCGACTTCGACTCCATGGTCGGCGCGGTACCGACGGCGTGGCCGAAGACGCCGACGAGCGTCTCCACGAAGGCGTAGTCCTGTACGAGGTACTGTCTGAACACGTCGTCTGTGAGTTCGTCGGCGGCGAGTTCCCGCGTCAGTCGATGTCTCGTCGCGTCGCGCCACGAGTCGCCCGCGCGCTCGCGAAGCCAGTCGGTAAAGCGCGGGTCGGACCGCGACGCGGCGAACTCGTCGTACGTCTCGGGGGTCGACGAGTCCGTGTCGGTCATAGGGGCCACTCCTCTCGCCGCCAGGCGGCGTCCCAAAACAGGTACTCGTACTGCGCCGACGTGCGGAACAGGTCGCGGTAGCGTTCGCGGTCCGACTCGGTCGCGCTCGCGGCCACGTCGTCCATGAGCGACTTACACCAGTCGGTGAGTTCGGTGAACTCGTCGCCGGCGTACATCTCGACCCACGCGGCGTACTGCTCGTGGTCCGGAGCCCCCGCGTCGGCGAGCCGGCGTCCCGTCTCGTTGAACCCCCACATACACGGAAGCAGGGCGGCGACGATGTCGCCGAAGGAGCCGAGCGTCGCGGTACGAACGAGGAAGTCAGTATAGGCCCGGGTCGTCGGCGACGGCCTCGTGGCTTCGAGTTCGGCGGGGTCGATGCCGAACTCGGCGGCGTAGCTCCGGTGGAGGTCCATCTCCTCGTTGACGGTCGATTCGAGGAGGCTCGCGAACGTCCGCATGGAGTCGAGCGTCGGGGCCTTCGCGGCACCGAGCGCGAAGAGCCGACTGTACTCGACGAGGTAGACGTAGTCCTGCCGTACCCAGTAGCGGAACGGCTCCTCGTCGAGGCTCCCCTCCCCGAGTCGAACGACCATCGGATGGTCGAGGATGGCCGACCAGAACTCGTCGGCCTCGTCGTGTATCGTGTCTGTGAACGCCATGGCGAGTAATCGAAGAAGACGCTAAAAAGAATTATGATGAGGTGGTATTCATTGGTTATCCAATCTGGAGAGCGGGTGTCTCGGGCTATCGTATCGGATTTGTTCGGCGGGTTCGCCTCCCGTTCGACGGGTTCTCAGTTTCGACTGTTGCCAAATCCGGGCCGTTACCCAGTTTCGACTGCTTCCGTCTGACGGCCGGTTAGTCTCCCGATTGTCCGGTTGTCCGGTGATTAACGCGGATGAACGACCCCGGTAGTTTAAGACAGACGAGTGTCAACGAATCCACAAGATGTCGCACGTGAACGCCGTCGGGTCCATCGAGATTCAGAACGTCGTCGCTTCGACGGAGGTTCCGGTCGAACTCGACCTCGAACGACTCTCGCTCGATATGGACGGGACGGACTACGACCCCGAGAACTTCCCCGGACTCGTCTATCGAACCCGAGACCCGAAGTCGGCGTGTCTCGTCTTTCGGTCTGGGAAAATCGTCTGTACCGGCGCGGACAGCGTCGACGACGTGAGCACGGCCATCGAAACGCTGTTCGACGAGTTCACCGACCTCGGCGTGCCCGTTCCCGAGGATGCGGATATTACGGTCCAGAACATCGTTTCGAGCGCCGACCTCGGCGAGGCGCTCAACCTGAACGCGCTGGCCATCGGTCTCGGTCTCGAAGCCGTCGAGTACGAACCCGAGCAGTTCCCCGGACTCGTCTACCGTCTCGACGAACCGAGCGTCGTCGTCCTCATGTTCGGAAGCGGAAAAATCGTGATTACGGGGGCGAAGCGGACTGCCGACGCCGAAGCAGCGCTCAAAACGGTCGACGAGGACGTTCGCGAGCTCGGACTGTTCGGGTGAGCACTCGGTGGGTAGTCGACGGGTACTCGGTGGCCGTTGAGACACCGGGTGACGTACTGACGTGTTGGCGAAGTTGGGAAGGCGGTTAACTGGAGGTCGGGAGACGGTATCGGTGCTGACGGTGGCTGTTTTCGGGTTGTTGTCCGTCGGCTCCCGCTTCTCGTCCGCCCCGTCTCCTTTAGTCTCTGATTCGTTGCTTGTCGTTGTGGTGTTGTGGTGTTGTGGTGTTGTGTTGAGTAGTAGAACTAGTAGTCTAGCTACTAGTGTTAGTTCGGTGCGTCAGTGAGGAGAACGGCATCGCGTCGTTGGATGCGTGTCGAGGTGTCGTGGCTGTTCTTCGAAATGGGTGTTGTTCATGATTCGTCCGTCTGCGCTCGGGAGTACACACACACCCCCCTCGCGTTTGTAACGGCTACGCCAGACCCTAGAGGAATTCGACACACCCCCCTCGCGTTTGTAAATATAGAAGCAAAAATATCCGGAAATCACTCGACCTGCGGACCACCCCCACGCCGATTCGCGTTACATTCGCGAGGGTGGTGTGTCTGCACCGGTGCTTTCGACGCTCAACGTTACAAACGCGACGGTACTCCCCCCGTTCAATTACAAACGCGAGGGTGGTCTCTCGCGACTCGAGTTACAAACGCGAGCGTACCCCTCCAGTGAGTGGTTCCCCCGAGACCGTCTCGCGCGTTACAAACGCGAGGGTGGTGTCTGACAGCCTTACTTGCGCGATACTACTCGTTGATCGTCGAATCCAAAACCGGGACTGAAATACCGCTCAAACGGCCGTATTTGTCGCTGTTACAAACGCGAGTCCACCCCTTCACCTTTATTACGGGTGAGTATGAATACCGAACTCACATGACATCGGACGAGAGCGAGGGCGGGACTCGCGACCCGCTGTTCCGCTACGACCAGCCTATCTTCGCGAACGAGGATATCCTCAAAATCTCTCATCTCCCCGGTCCCGACAAGATTGTCGGCCGCGACGAGCACATGTCGAAAGTCGCACAGGCGCTCAACCCCGCCATCTTCGGACGCGAACCGACCCACCTGTTTATCTTCGGAAAGACCGGGTCGGGAAAGACGCTCACCGCGCGTCTCGTGAGCGAGCGGCTCCAACACGAGGCGGTCCGCGAGGACGTCGACGTTCGCATCGCCGTCATCGACTGCGGCGAACAGCACACCGAGGCGTCGGTCATCAAGACGCTCGCCTCGCAGGTCAACGACCCGTCGAAAAGCGGGATGACGATTCCCGAGCGCGGGCTGTCGACCGGCGACTACTACAACCGGCTGTGGCAGGTGCTCGACACCTGCTCCGACGTGACCATCGTCATCCTCGACGAAATCGACATGCTCCGCGACGACGAGGTGCTTCGAAAGCTCTCGCGCGCGGGCGAGAACCAGAAGATAGTGGACTCCCGTATCGGTATCATCGGCATCTCGAACAAAATCGACTACCCCGAGGAACTCACAGAGCGCGTCAAGTCGAGTTTCGCCCACGACGAACTCGTCTTCCCGTCCTACGACGCGAACCAACTCCGCGAAATCCTCGAAAACCGGAAGGACGCGTTCAAGCCCGGCGTCCTCACCGACGACGTGATTCCCCTCGCGAGCGCGCTCGCCGCCCAGGAACACGGCGACGCGCGGAAGGCAATCGATATCCTCCGTAACGCCGGTCGTATCGCCCGAAACGAGAGCGCGGAGACCGTCACCGACGACCACGTGCGGGCCGCCAAAGAAAAGAGCGAAGCCGACCGCTTCAGCGAACTCCTCGAAGGGACCGCAACGCAGTCGAAGGCCGTCCTCTACTCCCTCGTTCTCCAGACCGGCGGCCGAAAGACCGCCGAGATTACGACGAACAAGATTTATCGACAGTACCTCACCGTCGCCGACGACCTCGACATGGACCAACTCTCGGAGCGCCGCGTCCAAGAACTCCTGCAGGAACTCGATTTCCTCAACGTCATCCAGTCCGAAGTCCGGGGTCGCGGCCGCGGGCAGGGCGTCCACGGGACCCACCGCCTTCTCGAGGACCCGGACATCGTCAAGCGGGTGCTTCTCCGAGACAGTCGTATCTCCACGCTCGAATAGCGATGCCCGACGCGTGCGTTCGCACGGAATCTTCCACGCTGACGGTCGAGTTGGAAAAAAAGCTATCGCACGAACCCTTAACACACGCCCGTCTCTGTCGATAGACGACCGAAATCATGGACGAGGAGTTACTATCGTTGCTCACGAGTCTCGTCGAAATAGAGACCGAGAACCCGCCGGGAGACGAGGGGGCGGCGGCGGCTTTCGTGTACGACTGGCTCGAATCTCGGGGCGTCTCGGCGACGCTCGTCGAGGAACCGTATCCCGACCGACCGCAGGTCGTAGCCCGCGTCGGCGACGGTGAGCCTTCGGTCGTCCTCAACGGCCACCTCGACGTGGTCCCGGCGGGCGACCGCGACCAGTGGGACCTCCCGCCGTACGAACCGACTGTCAGAGACGGTAGGCTGTACGGTCGCGGGAGCGCGGACATGAAGTGCGGCGTCGCCCTCGCGATGCTCGCGACGGTCGAATTCGCCGACGCGCTCGACTCCGGATCCCTCGACGGGTCGCTCGTGTTCCACGCCGCCGTCGGGGAGGAGACGGCCGAACCGGGAACGAAGACACTCCTCGAACGCGGCTACGACGGCACCTACGGCGTCGTGCTCGAACCCACGTCGCTGCGAACCGCGACGAGCGCGAAGGGCCTCGGCTGGTACGAGATTACCGTCGGTGGCGACCCATCGCACGCGAGTCGGCCCGACGAGGGCGACAACGCGATCGGGAACGCCCGACTCGTCCTCGACGCGCTCGCGGCGTACGACGAGCGGATTCGACAGCGGTCCGACCCGCTCGTCGGCCGGCCGACTGCGACGGTCACGCAGTTCGAGGCGGGGACCAAGGAGAACGTCGTCCCGGAGGGGGCGACGATAACGGTCGACAGGCGGTTCGTTCCCTCGGAGTCCGTCGAGGAGGTCGACGCCGAAATCGACGCGGTGCTCTCCGACGTCGCGGCCGAACACGACCTGCACGTCGAGTGGGCGCGAACGCGGGTCTACGAGTCGGCGGCGGTTCCGACCGACAGCGACATCGCGACGCGCTTTCGGGACGCGGCCGCCGAGCGGGCCGACACCGACCCCGAACCGTGGGGCATTCGGGCGGCGACCGACGTTCGGAACCTCGTCAACGACGCCGGGATGGACGCGATTACGTGGGGTCCGGGGTCGATGGCGCAGGCCCACGCCTACGACGAGTACATCGAGCTGTCGGAGGTCGAAGCCGGGTACGACATTCTCTGCACGGCACTCCGTGGACTGTTCGAAGACGTGGAGAACTGACGGTCTGAACGTCGGCCCTCGGCCGAACGACTCGAAAAAAGCGGCTGACAGCGACTTCGATTATTCGACGAGCTCTTCGAACCGCTCGACTGCGGCGCTCGCGACCGCCATGTCTTCGGACACCTCGCCGCCGCTGACGCCGACGGTCCCGACGATTTCGCCGTCGACTTCGAGGGGATAACCGCCGCCGAAGACGACGAGCCGATTCTCGTCGGTCGTTTGGAGTCCCCAGAGAGACTCGCCGGGGTGTGTCGGCTCGGCGAGTTCGTGCGTGGGCGTCTGTAGCGCGGCCGCCGTGTACGCCTTGTTTCGAGAGATGTCGACGCTCGCGAGCCACGCGTCGTCCATTCGGTGCTGTGCGATGAGGTTACCCTCCGGGTTCGCGACCGTAATCACCATTCGCAGTCCCATCGATTCGGCCTCCGCTTCCGCCGCTTCGATGAGTACCTTCGCCGTCTCGAGATTGATTGCATCGGACATATCGCTTCGTCGAAACCGGTCTCGACGGCCCTACTTATACGTGCGCCGCCGCGCCGAGTCGGCGACTGAATCTGCTTCTATCCGTCGATTTCGGGCGTCTGAGTCTCGCCCGGAGCGGTTCCCCGGCAAAACAATAGTGGTAGAAATACTGACAATTCATGTCGCCGCCGACGGTCGCGAACCGGGACCGTTCGGTCCGAGGTGAGTCGCGCGGGTTGGGGCCGGGGTCGACTCAGTCGTACAGCGGGTACTCGTCGGTCAGTTCGTCGACCTTCTGGTCGACGAACCCCTTGACTGATTCGTCGTGCGGCGCGTCGACGATTTCGTAGATGAGGTCGGCGACGGTTCGGCAGGCCTCCTCATCGAAGCCGCGGGTCGTCAGCGCGGGCGTGCCGGCGCGGATACCGCTGGGGTTGAACGCCGAGCGACTCTCGCCGGGAACCGTGTTGGCGTTGAGGACGATACCGACCTCTTCGAGGGCCGCTTCGACGTCCTTGCCGGTCGTGTCCGGGTGCGACGGCCGGAGGTCGACGAGGACCAAGTGGGTGTCCGTGCCCCCGGAGACGAGTTCGAGGCCGCGCTCCTGTAGCCGCTCGCCGAGGGCGGCGGCGTTATCGACGACCTGCGACGCGTACTCCTCGAACTCAGGGGTTAGCGCCTCGCCGAAGCCGACCGCCTTGCCGGCGACGTTGTGCAGTATCGGTCCGCCTTGGAGTCCGGGAAAGACCGCGGAATCGACGTCGTCGGCGTGCTCTTCGTCGCACATGATGATGCCGCCGCGACCCGAGCGAATCGTCTTGTGGGTCGAGCCGGTGACGAAGTCCGCGACGCCGACGGGCGAGGAGTGTTCGCCCGCGGCGACGAGGCCGGTGATGTGGGCGATGTCGGCGAGGTGGTACGCGTCGACCGCTTCGGCCGCGGCCTGCACGCGCTCCCACTCGACTTCCCGCGGGTACGCGGAGTACCCCGAGATGATGATGTCCGGGTCGAACTCCTCGGCCTTCTCGGCGAGTTGCTCGTAGTCGACGTAGCCGGTCTCGGCGTCGACTTCGTACTGTTCGACCTCGTACGTCTTCCCCGCGACGTTCACCGGGTGGCCGTGGCTCAGGTGGCCGCCGTGGGTCAAATCGAGCGAGAGAATCTTGTCGCCGGGGTCGAGCACGGCGAGGAACACGCCCATGTTCGCTTGCGACCCCGAGTGCGGTTGGACGTTGACGTGGTCGGCACCCCAGAGTTCCTTCGCGCGGTCGATGGCGAGTTGTTCGACTTCGTCGGCGTACTCGCAGCCGCCGTAGTACCGGCTTCCCGGGTAGCCCTCGGCGTAGTTGTTCGTCAGCTCCGAGCTTTGGGCCTCCATAACCGCCTCGCTGACGTGGTTCTCGCTCGCTATCATGGCGAGCGTGTCGTTCTGCCGCCGGCGTTCGCCCGTCAGCGCGTCGGCGACGGCCGGGTCGGTCTCTCGAACGGTGTCGTAAGGCATCGTGGGTGCATCTCGACTCTGCGGTATAACGCTTCGCCGACCCCCGAGACGAGGGTGGAACGCCGGGCGAGAACCACAACTTGACAGAACGAATATGTTCTGTGGTCGGGCCGAGAGGCGCGACGAGCGCCCGTTGTGGCTGTCTGCGAATAATCCGAATTGAGGTTGTTGACTGCCAAAAACGGCATGTACTGTGCTCGGTTCTCACCCAGACGAGCGCCGACCGGCGATAGCTCTATATTGGAACTTCGTCACGTTTCTCACATACCGTGCTAAGAACTATCACAGTTTACGGACAGTCCCGAACCCGAGGCGACACGCGCCTGCCGTCCCGGCGCGCCGTGCGACCGACCGCCGGGGTGAGTCGCCGATGAGTGAGACGGAGTCGCTCCCGGTACAGTACCGCGATATCGAACGCGCGCGCGAGCGACTCGAAAACGACCGCGTCGTCAAGCGGACGCCGATAGAGCGGAGCACCTCGCTCGGCGACCTCGTCGGCGCGGACGTCTACCTGAAGATGGAACATCTCCAGTGGACGGGGTCGTTCAAGACGCGGGGCGCGTACAACAAGATTCGACAGGACACCGACCGCGGAATCGACGAGTTCGTGGCCGCGAGCGCCGGCAACCACGCCCAGGGCGTCGCGCTCGCCGCGACCGAGTGCGGAGCCGACTCCACGGTCGTGATGCCGGAGAACGCCCCGCAGACGAAAATCGACGCGACGCGCGACTACGGCGCGGCGGTCGAACTCGTCGGCGAGGACTTCCAGGAGACGATGGCGTACGCGCAGTCGCTCGCCGAGGAGTCGAGCGCCGAGTTCGTCCACGCGTACGACGACTGCGACATCGTCGCCGGGCAGGGAACGCTCGGCGTCGAGATGTATCGCGACCTCCCCGAGATGGACACCGTAGTCGTCCCCATCGGCGGCGGCGGGCTCATCTCGGGTATCGCGACCGCCATCAAGCACCACGACCCCGAGATTCGCGTCGTCGGCGTGCAGGCCGCGGGCGCGGAAACGGTCCACGAGAGCCTCGACAAAGGCGTTCCCGTGACGCTCGACGACACGAACACCATCGCCGACGGCATCGCGACCGGCGGCATCTCGGAGTTGACGCTCCGAACCATCGAGGAACACGTCGACGAGGTCGTCACGGTCTCCGACGGGGAAATCGCAGAGGCCATCCTCCTCTTGCTCGAACGCGCCAAGCAGGTCGTGGAGGGTGCCGGTGCCGCCTCGGTCGCCGCCGTGCTGAGCGACCACCTCGACGTCGAGGGCGAGACCGTCATGCCGCTGCTCTGCGGAGGGAATCTGGACATGACGATGCTCCAGACGGTGCTCGTCCATGCGCTCACCAGCCGCCGGCAGACGCTGCGCCTTCGGGTCCGAATCCGAGACGAGCCCGGCGAGATGGCGCGGCTCTCTCGACTCATCGCCGACCGCGACGCGAACATTCACGACGTTCGCCACGTCCGCGCCGTCGACGCCCTCGACGTCGGCGAGGCGCACCTTCTGTTCCGCATCGAGACGAAAGGGGCCGAACACGCGGCGGCCGTCGTGGACACGATAGAAGACGCGGGCTACGCGGTCGACGACGTTTCGGCCCGGCGATAGCCCGCGTCGCTCGTCGGTTTCGGTCGCTCTCGCGGTCTCAGCACAACCTACCTTTATTTTGATACCTCGTGCGAGTTCCGTCGGGACACAGCTTGAAGGACGGGAACGCCGACACTCTCCCCGTGAAGCGAATCATCGATACCGACGAAGCGCCCGCCGCGGTCGGGGCGTACAGTCAAGCGACGACGAACGGCTCTATCCTCGTCACGGCCGGGCAACTCCCGCTCACCCCGGACGGGGAACTGCTCGACGACGAATCGGTCGAAGAACAGACGCGTCAGTGCCTTCGGAACGTGGAGGCCATCCTCGCCGCCGAGGGGCTGACGCCGGAAGACGTGCTCAAGACGACTGTGTTCCTCGACGACATCGACGACTTCGACGCGTTCGACGAGGCGTACAGCGCCTTTTTCGACGTGGAACCGCCCGCTCGGAGCGCGGTCGGCGTCGGCGACGTGCCGAAGGGCGCGGCCGTAGAAATCGAGGCCATCGCCGCGGTCGAGTAACGCCGCTACTTCTCTCCGGCCGACGCTCTGATGCGCGCCACGACGTCCTCTCGACTCACATCGGGGTCGTCGTCGGTGGTGAGACGGCCCATCACGAATTCGAGCAAGTCGAGGTCTTGGAGCAGTTCGAGCGCGTCCATACGTTCGAGGCCAAGCACCTTCCCGAACTCGTAGACGGTCTTGGCGTCGTTGGCGGCGTCGGCGAGTTGGTCGATTGTGACGGACTCGGGGAGGCCGATGCCGTCGGCGAGCGCCTCGGGCGATTCGCCGGCGTCGTTGGCCGGCGTCGGCGCTCGCTCGATAGCCGCCGGCTCGCCGGCGAGCGACGTTTCATACGACGACGGCTCGTGGACGCCTTGGTCTATCATGTACCTGCGGACCGTCTCGTCGGTCACGTCCATCTCGAAGGCGTCGGCCATCCGCTCGAACGTCTCGTACCGCGCGTACACGGCTTCGAGGTACGGCGTGTCTTCGAACGCCGGCACGTTCGGGTTCCGGACGGTCTCGGGTGACTCGGTATCGGCGTCGCCCGTCTCCTTCGGAGCCGTCGGCGTCGAATCGGCCGCAACCGTGACGACGACCGACGGCTCCCCGTCGAGCGAGACGTCCGCGGCATCGACGGCGACGTGTTCGCGACCGCTCGGCAACACGTCGTCGACTTCGAGCGTGAGCCCAATCGTCCCGTCGGAGTCGAGAGAGGTCCCTCGGACTCCGACGCCGGAGCCGCCGCCGGCGCTCGACGAGAGCGCGAACTCGACGTCCGCCGACGCGCCCGTCTCCGTGACCGCCACGGACGACTCTTGGACGCTCGCGGCGTCCGTCCGCTCGCATTCTTCGAGGAATTCGCCCAGTCGCCGAAGCGATGTGCCCACACTCATTGTCCGTCTCGGTCACCACGGACGCGCCGGGACTCCCTGAAAAGCGGTGTGGAATACTGAGTGGATTTATATAGTCCCACAGAATATGCGGCGAAAACTATTAACAAGAATCTGCTGTTCAAACTACTATATCGTGCTCACGAGAAACGTTTTCACCGCGAACGTCGAAACGACTTCGCGTACTTCAACCGATCCGACGCTCTGGTTTGCTCGGTCTCGAACCCCTTGGACTACGAGGTAAAGACACGATGAGTTTGATAACTGTTGCCGACATCGCGCACGACGACCTCGCGCTGACGCCGACGATTCGGTCGGAAGCCGCGAGCGAGATAGACGTCGTCTCGCAGTCCGCGACGGACCCCGAGACCGGCCTGTTCTTCTTCGTCGTGAAGGGCGCGGAGTGCTCGGCGTTCGAAGCGGCGTTAGAAGTCGACCACACAGTCAGCGACTGGCGACTCGTCTCCGAGCGAGACGACGCCGCGGTGTATCGCATCGGACACACGACGGACGCGATTCTCCTCTCGCCTATCGTCACGGAGCTCGGCGGGCTCATGCTCGACGCGTGCAGCAACGACACGGCGGGCTGGCGGGTCCGTCTCCAGCTATCGGACCGCGAGGCGCTCTCGGAGCTGTGGGAGTACTGCGAGGCGAAGGACATCACCTTCGAGCTGAACCGGATGTTCCGACAGGACGGCTGGATGAACGGCGAGCCGAGCAAACTCACCGACGCACAGCGCGACGCGCTGGTCGCCGCCTACGAACACGGGTATTTCGAGGAGCCGCGAGAGGCGGCGTTAGACGACCTCTCGGAGGTACTCGACATCTCGCCGACGGCCGTCAGCGGGCGCATCAGACGGGGGACCGCGGAGCTGGTCGAGTCGATTCTTCTCGACGAGTGACCGGGTGAGCCCCGCAAAAAAGGTGTGGGAGTCAGACGGCGAGGACGTAGTCGTCCTGCGGTTCGTAGATTTCGCCGCTCATCCGCAGGTCGCGGACGGCGTCGAGCGTTTCGCCGATGGCGACGCCGTTGTCTGCGAGCGCCGCGGCGAGTCGCCCGAGCGCGACGCCGTCGGGGTGGTCCTCGCCGAGTTCGATGAGCGCCTCCTTCGCGTCGTCGCTCTCGGCCTCGGCGTCGAACGCGACGCGCTCCCACTCGACGTCGTGGCCGGTGACGTTCGCGTGTCGTCGGTACAGTTCGACGGCGTCGTTCGGCTCCGCGACGGAGACGTGGAGGTCGCACGCCGGGCAGGTGACGACGCCGGCGCGTGGTTTTTCGGCTAGTTTGGCATCCTCGTCGTCAGGCATTGTAAGCGTCCTGTGCGAGTCGATGGAGTTTGTGGACGGTGTGTTCGTTCGGACCGAGCTGTGCCTGCCCGAGCGCGCCGGACTTGAGCCCCTCGTACTGCCGTTCGACGAGTTCGAAGTCCTCCTCTTGGAGCTGTCGGCTCGTCTGGACGAACTTCTCTTCTTCTTCCGAGAGGTCGGCGTCGCGGAAGTAGTAGTCCGCGATGAGTTGGAAGCGCCCCTCGTCGATGGGGTCGATGATGTACGTACCGTAGCCGTCGGCGGTGCCGTACATGTTGACCGTGAAGTTCGGCCAGAAGTAGTAGAACTTGGCCTCGTGCTCGGGATGGATGCGCATCTCGTCGTCGACGTCCTCTTTGTGCTTGTAGTGGAGCACCCAGTGGTAGTCGTTGACTTCGAGTTCGGAGTCCATGAGTTCGAGTCCCCGGACCCAGTCTTGGTGGTTCGCCTGACAGTGGTCGCACTCCGAGTAGTTCCCGCTGAACGTCTTCCAGTTGCACTCGACTTCGGAGACGTAGCGGCGGGCGTGTTCGTACTCGCCGAGCGGCAGGTCTTCGAGTTCGGTCTTCATCGACCCGGCCTGTTCGGCCAGCGAGAGGCTCGGTTCGTCCTCGAAGTTGACGAACACGAGCGGCCCGATAGCGTCCGTATTGACCTCCATGAGGCCGTTCTCTTCGGGGTCGAGTTCGCTGACGGCGTCGTCGTCGAGGTCGGGGTTCAGACTCGCCTCCTCGAAGCTCTTCGGAGTGCTCTGGAGCGACCCGTCGAGTTCGTACGCCCAGAGGTGGTACGGGCAGGTGATTCGACTGAGGCTTCCGGGGTCGGTCATCGGCGTGTCGTCGAGCATCTTCGACCCGCGGTGGGCACAGACGTTGTAGAACGCCCGTACGTCGCCGTCGTCATCGCGGGTGACGATTATCTGCTTGCCGCCGATGGTTCGCGTGAAGTAGTCGCCGGCGTCCGGGATGTGGGTCGCGTGACCCGCGTAGACCCAGTACTGACCGAACACTTTCTCCTTTTCCATCTCGTGGACCTCGGGGTCCGTGAAGTACTTCGCCGGCAACGCGTTCGTTTCCGCAGTGATGTCGGCGCTAACCGCACCGATTTCGTCACGATTGTTGTTCCACCGTGTCATGGGAGGAAGAAACACACATCTTTGGAAAAGGGTTCGTCGGGAATAGTGGACCCGTATAAGTGGCGGTGGATAATCGCGGTGGCGCGACGGTTCGGCCGTCAGCGACGCTCTCGACGGGTTTTGAGTCGGACGACGGAAAAAGGGGCTCCGTGATACAGGTCAAGAGTGAAGGGGGGACGTTCCGAACCGACGGACACAATGAGTGTCCGCGACGACCGATACGACGTCGCCGTGGTCGGGGTCGGCGGGATGGGAAGCGCGACCGCGTACCACCTCGCCGACCGCGGCCTCGACGTCGTCGGTCTCGAACGATACGACATTCCCCACTCGCAGGGGTCGTCTCACGGTATCACGCGCATCATCCGGCGCGCGTACTACGAACACCCCTCGTACGTCCCGCTCATCGAACGGGCGTACGACCTCTGGGACGACCTGGCCGACGAGACCGGGCGCGAGGTCATCCACCGAACCGGCTCTATCGACGCCGGGCCGGTCGACAACGACGTGTTCGCCGGCTCGAAGCGTTCCTGTGAGGAACACGACATCCCGCACGAGGTGCTGACCGGTGCGGAAGTCAACGAGCGGTTCCCCGGCTACGAACTCCCCGAGGAGTACCGGGCGGTCTATCAAGAGGACGGCGGGTTCATCGTCCCCGAGCAGGCGATTATCGCGCACACCGAGGCGGCGCAGGCGCGGGGTGCCGAGATTCGCGCCCGCGAGCGAGTCGAAGACTGGGCGGAGACGAACGACGGTGGCGTGCGCGTCCGCACCGACCGAGGCGTGTACGTCGCGGACGCGCTCGTGCTCGCCGCGGGCGCGTGGAACTACAAACTCGCCGATGCCCTGGACGGGCTTGCGGTCCCCGAGCGACAGGCGCTCGCGTGGTTCCAACCGGAGTCGCCGTCGACGTTCGCGCCCGAGGAGTTCCCCGTCTGGAACCTCAGCGTCCCCGAGGGTCGGTTCTACGGGTTCCCGGTCCACGACGTGCCGGGCTTCAAACTCGGCAAGTACCACCACCGCGACGAGGAAGTCGACCCCGACGACTTCGACCGCGAGCCGAACCGCGCCGACGAGGCGATACTCCGGGACGTCACGGAGAAGTACTTCCCGGAGGCCGCGGGGCCGACGATGTCGCTCGCGACGTGCATGTTCACGAACTCGCCGGACGAACACTTCATCCTCGACACGCTCCCCGACCACCCGCAGGTCGCCGTCGGGGCCGGCTTTTCGGGACACGGCTTCAAGTTCGCCAGCGTCATCGGCGAAATCCTCGCCGACCTCGCCGTCGACGGCGAAAGCGACCTGCCGCTCGACATGTTCTCGCTCGACAGGTTCGAGTGACGACCGCGGCTTTCGGTTTCACCCCGTCAACCGATTTGAGGATATAACTTTCGCAACGTTCCTCTATTTGCGTATAAATGCCACTATTATCGAAGACTATCGGTTAAGATGTGTAATACCGATGGGTTGGTTGAATCGTGAGGGGTGTGGGCTCGTGTCATAGCTCGAGTGGACGCGTCGGAGCAGGCGCCGACCTCGACGGTGACCGCGGGTGGCCCCACAGCGGGACAACGATATGAGCGTACACGAATTCCAGAGGCGATTCCTAACGGAGGGTGTATCGAATGCCGAATAGCAACGACTCGGCCGACCGGTCTACGAGCGAACTACAGGCGGACCTGTTCTACCCGGAGACCGAGCGCGAACCCGGTGATGGGAACATCCAACGCTGGGGGCTCGACATCCACCCCGTCGTCTTCCCGGCCGCGCTCTTGATAATCGGCGCCTTCGTCGCCGTGACGCTCGTCCTCGGCGAGCAGGCGGCGAGCGTCTACTCGGGCGTCAGGGGTTTTTTCGAGGGTAACTTCGGGTGGTTCTTCCTCCTGTCGGTCAATCTCTTTATCGTCGTCTTGGCGTACTTCGCGCTGAGTAAGTACGGCGAGATAACCCTCGGCGGCGTCGAGGCCGAAAAGGAGTTCAGCGACTTCTCGTGGATGGCGATGCTGTTCAGCGCGGGCATGGGTATCGGACTCATGTTCTACAGCGTCGCGGAGCCACTGTACTACTTCACCAACGTCCCCGGCTTCTTCGACGCCGAAGCCGGGTCCGGTGGCGCGGGCATCGCCGCGATGACCCAGACGTTCTTCCATTGGGGGTTCCACCCGTGGGCCATCTACGGCCTCGTCGGACTGGGGCTCGCGTTCTTCTCGTTCAATCGGGGGCTTCCGCTCACCTTCCGGTCGATTTTCTGGCCGCTCCTCGGTGAGCGAATCTACGGCTGGCCGGGCCATCTCATCGACCTCGTGTCGGTGTTCGCGACGCTGTTCGGCCTCGCCACGTCGCTCGGACTCGGCGTCGCACAGATAAACACGGGTCTATCGTACATCCTCGGCGAGAGCATGCTCGGCATCCTGAGCGTTCCGAACAACACCGGGATGCAGATTGGGCTCATCGCCGTGATTACTCTCATCGCCACCGCATCCGTCGCGGCCGGCCTCGAAGACGGCATCCGGCGTCTGAGCACGCTGAACGTCTTTCTGATGTTCGTCTTGTTGTCGTTCGTGCTCGTCGCCGGCGCGACGATGAGTATCTTCGGCGCGTGGGTGCAGGGGCTCGGAAACTACTTCAGCGACTTCCTCTCGTTGGCGTTCTTCACCGGCACGCTCGGCGGCGGTGCGTCCACCGTCAACGGTTGGACGGTGTTCTACTGGGCGTGGTGGATTGCGTGGTCGCCGTTCGTCGGCATGTTCGTCGCGCGCATCTCGAAGGGACGGACGGTCCGCGAGTTCGTCTTCGGCGTGTTCGTCCTGCCGTCACTGTTCTCGACCGTTTGGCTCTCGGCGTTCGGCGGGAGCGCCCTGTTCAACTCGCTTCAGGGCAACGGCGTCGTCCTCGCGACCTACGGCGAGGCCGGACAGACGGTCGCGATGTTCGCGCTCCTCGAACAGTTCCCGTTCAGCGCCGTCTCGGGACTGCTCGCGGTGACGCTCGTAGTGACGTTCTTCGTGACCTCTTCAGACTCGGGGTCGCTCGTCGTCGACCATCTCACGTCGGGCGGCAAACACAATGTTCCGCGGACGCAGCGTATCTTCTGGGCGGTCACGGAGGGCGTCGTCGCGTCGCTTCTCCTCTACGGCGGCGGGCTCGACGCACTCCAGACGGCGGCTATCGCGACGGGATTCCCGTTCGCTATCGTCCTCGTCGTCACGTGCTACACGGTCTATCTCGGCCTCGACAAGGAGTACGAACTCCTGCAGTCCGAGGAGTTCGCCGAGCGGATAGAGAACCTGGGTGACGAAGATATCGACATCGACGTCGGTCGGTCTCGGACGTCGGTCGTGACCAACATCCGAGAGAAATCCGGGACGACGGACGACTGAACGGAAGCACCGAATCGATGACTCTACGCTATCGATGAACGCGCTCGCTGTCGCTTCGGCGGCGTTCGCGGTCTTCCTTTTCGTCGTCGCGCTGTTCGCGATGACTGTCGGTGAGCTACAGGGCGCGGGTCTCGCGTTCCTGAGCGCCAGCCTCGTTATCTACCTCAGAGAGAAGTACCTCGTCGGCGAGTGACGCTCGTCGGCGAGAAATACTCGTTGGCGAGTGACGCTCGTCGGCGAGAAATACTCGTTGGCGAGTGACGCTCGTCCGTGGCCAGACCCGGTTCTCGTCACCCCCGGAACTTATACACCTCAGATAGTGGACCCAGAGAGACATCCGAAGGCCGCGGTCACTACTGTTTGGTATATGAGCACATGGTCTACGTTTCCCGAACGCGCCGGAACGGTCGTCGTCGGGGCCGGCTGTGTCGGCTGTAGCGCGGCGTATCACCTCGCCGAGTCGGGTCGCGACGACGTCGTCGTCCTCGACCGGGGACCGCTGTTCGAGACCGGGGGCTCGACGTCTCACGCGCCCGGACTCGTGTTCCAGACGGCCGGGAACAAGCTGATGACAGAGATGGCGTCGTACACGCGCGACCTCTACGACGGGTTCGGCGACTTCCGGACGTGCGGTGGCATCGAAGTCGCCTACACCGAGGCGCGCTGGGACTTCCTCAAACGCAAGCGCGAGTGGGGGCAGTCGTACGGCATCGACGAGGGCGAACTTCTCACGCCCGAGGAGGTCGAAGCGCGCGTCCCGCAGATAAACTCCGACGTCATCTACGGCGGGTACTACGTCCCGTCGGACGGAAAGGCCGACGCCGTTAGTGCCGCCGAGTCGATGGCGGAGCAGGCACGTGAGGCAGGCGTCGAGTTCTACGGCCACACCGAGGTCACGGACATCGACATCTCCGGCGGCAGTATCGATGCGGTCGATACCGAACACGGCCGAATCGAGGCCGACGAGGTGCTCGTCGCCACGAACATCTGGGGGCCGTTGTTCGGCGAGATGGTCGGCACGGACATCCCGCTCGTGCCCTGCGCACACCAGTATCTCGTCTCCGACGAACTGGACGAACTCGATGGCGCGTCGCGCGAAATCGAACAGCCGCTGCTTCGGCACCAAGACCACTCGCTGTACTACCGACAGCACGGCGAGCGCTACGGTATCGGCTCGTACAACCACGAGTCGCTCCTCGTCGACCCGTCGGACATCTACGGTCCCGACAAGCTCGACGACCTCGGACTCGAATACCCGTCTCTCCGCGAGTTTACGGACGAGCACTTCTACGAGAACACCCACCCGGACCACGACCGGTCGGCGTTCGACGCCGCCAGCGAACTCGTCCCCGGCTTCGCGGACTGCGAGTGGACCTCCGCCATCAACGGGATGTTCTCGTTCACCCCCGACGGCATGCCCATCCTCGGGCCGGACGAGGACACGGAGGGACTCTGGTGGGCGCTCGCCGTCTGGGTCACGCAGTCCGGCGGCGCGGGCGACATCGTCGCCAGCTGGATGGAGGACGGGACGCCGCGGCTCGACGGCTCCCGAGTCAACGCTTCCGGAGCGCACGTCTCCCGGTTCCAGTCTCACACGGGCAGCCGAGAGTACACCTACGGCCGCGGGGCACAACAGTACCGGGAGGTGTACCAGCTCATCCACCCGCGCGAACAGCCGGACGGACAGCGTGCCCTCCGCCGGAGCCCGTTTTACGACCGGCAGGCCGACCTCGGCGCGGAGTTCTACGACAGCGACGGCTGGGAGGTCCCGCAGTGGTACGAGTCCAACGAGACGCTCCTCGAAACGTACGACGTTCCGGACCGCCCCGACTGGCTCTCGCAGAACTGGTCGAAGGTCCACGGCGCGGAACACCAGCACCTCCGCGAGAAGGTCGGCATGGTCGATATGACGACCTTCACGCCCATCGAAGTGACGGGACCGGGTGCGCTGGAGTTCCTGCAGGGGCTCCTGACGAACGATGTGGACGTCACCCCGGGCCGGATGCGCTACTCGGCGATGCTCAACGAAGACGGCGGCGTGCTCGCCGACCTGACGGTCGCCCGTCTCGACGACGACCGGTTCGTGCTGTTCACCGGGGGCGGAAGCTCGGCGACGCTCCACTCGCGGTGGGTCAAAGAACACGCGCCCGACGACGGCTCCGTCGACGTGACCGCGCACGTCTCCAGTCGGACCGGTATCGGCGTCTTCGGGCCCGACTCCCGGAAGGTGCTTTCGGACCTCGTCGAGGCCGACCTCTCGAACGACGAATTCCCGTTCTACTCCGCACAGGAGACCTATCTCGGGAGCATCCCCGTGACGATGCTTCGACTCTCGTACGCCGGCGAACTCGGTTGGGAGATTTACGCCCCGACCGAGTACGGGTGCCAGCTCTGGGACGCGATTCGGGAGGCCGGCGAGGAGTACGACATCGCTCCCGTCGGCTGGGCCGCGCTCGACTCGACGAGTATGGAGAAGGGGTACCGTCTCTGGGGGACGGACCTCACGCCCGAACACAACCCGTACGAGGCCGGCATCGGCTTCGCGGTCGACCTCGACACGGACTTCGTCGGGAAGGCGGCGCTCGTGGAAGACAAAAACGACGACAGCCCGAGCGACCGCATCGTCCCGATAACGCTCGACGAGGAGGAGGCCGTCGTCGACGCGGGCCACCCGGTGTTCGCCGACGGCGACGTCGTCGGTTACTGCTGTCGGGCGGATTACGGCTACACTATCGACGCCGGCATCGCGTACGCCTACCTCCCCGAACAGTACGCCAGCGCGGGACAGGAAGTCGAAATCCGGTACGAAGGTGACGCCTACTCCGCGACGGTCCGGTCAGGGCCGCTCTTCGACCCCGGCCGCGACAAGATAATTCGGTGAGCGCCGGTTCCTCTCGCGTTACTGAGATTAGCCGAGAAAGCCCACGACTGAAGTCGTGGGCTGAATCGGCGCACGATACTGTTAACGTGTTCGCTGTTGTATTGGGTGCTATCCGACGCGGCACGTCCGCGCCCATACCGGGACAATTGGACAGTATCGGATTCCCCAACCGACAGTCGAAGGTATCCCCTTCGAAATAGGTTGGATACCGACGTTAAACAACCAAGTACCTCCGAATCCGCCCTACGGGGAGACGATAGGAGTAACGGTATCGTGGCGGTGCCTGCACCCGGTCGGTGTGCAAACCTTAAATCTCCCAAACCAGCGGGCCTTTGCTCGTGGGAAGCCCACGACTTTAGTCGTGGGTGGCCGTCACACTACTCTAGCGCTGTCACGGGCGTTTCGCTCCCGCTGTCGTTCCGCACGTGTTCTGTCCGGCGCTAAGAGGTTTGACGAAGGCGGATTATCCGAATTATTCAGAACTCTCGTCGTTGTCGACGCCGCGCTGTTCGAGGACGCGTTCGACGATTTCTTCGGGATGTTCGGTCGCCACGGCGAGCGCGGCGTTGTGGAGTTCGCTCTTCGTGACGCCCTTGAGTCCGTGGTCGCGGGTCAGTTCGCGCTCCACGTCGTAGGTGATGATGTCGTCGAACTCGTCGGCGACCGCTTCGAGCACGTACAGCGCCTTGTGGACGGTCTCGTCGAACTCGAAGGCGGGGCGCTCGCGGGGGTCGATTTCGTCGAGCGGTTCCGATTCTGGCTCCACTTCCGATTCGGCCGCGTCGTTGGCGTCAGCACCCTCGGGCTCCGGTTCGGATTCGGGTTCCGACGCGGACTCCCCGCTCCCCATCGCGGCGTCGAGGTCGCCGAAGGGGTCTTCGCTCATCGGGCCACCTCGCCTTCTTCGACGATCTGCGCGAGTTCGTCGTAGCACGCCAACTGGTCGCAGGTGCTGTCGTAGTCCCGAAGCGGCATGTGCTCTCGAATCGACGCGTCGATGGCCGAGCGGTGCCGAATTCCGGGCTTCGGCAGGTCGTCGTCCCACTCGCCGTCGTCGATGGCCTCGAACACCTCCGGGTCGGTGTACGCGAAGTTCGGGAGCTTCGACGCGATGTTCGGCTTCGAGACGAGCGCCTCCACGAGCCGTCTCGTCGGGCGGTCGTGGTCGATTCGGTCCCGCAGGTCGGTCGGGACGACCGCGAGGATTTCGAGGTCGAAGTGCTCCCGCGCGGGCGTGATAAGCCGCTTGACCGTCTTTTCGAGCCCCGAGAGCGCACCCGACTCGGGGCGCATCGGCAAGACGAGGTTCTGCGTGGCGTACAGCGCGTTGTCGTTGAGTTTCCCGCGCGCCGCGGGGCAGTCCACGACGACGTAGTCGTAGTCATCGCCGAGAAGCGGGTCGATGACGCGCTGTTTGAGCCGCGCCGACCCCATCATCACGCCGCCGAGGTCCGACTCGACCTGCTCGATGCGGTCGTTCGACGGGAGGAGGTCGATTTCGAACCCGGTCTCCAAGATGAGCTCCCGCGGCTCCAACTCGGCGTCGTCGAGGAGCACGTCGCCGAGGTGCGCTTCCGAGTAGAACTCCTCGCCGAATCCGAGCCCTGTCGTGGTGTGTCCGTTCGGGTCGAGGTCCACGAGCAGTACGTCGCTGCCCCGGTGTGCGAGCTCGCGGGCGAGGTTGATGGAGGTCGTCGACTTGCCGATACCGCCTTTGAGGAGACAGACGCTGACTGCACGTGACATGATGGGGATATCCGTGATAGCGAGATTCTCGGCGCAGTTGAAATAATTATGGTTACTCCGACTCTTTGGACAACTCAAATTATCTAAATAATCCAAATTATTCAGGCTGGGGATTGTATCGACTCGATTCGCGCTCTCCCCCCGACTGGCGGCCCGAATTGTCGCCGGCAGTAGCTATTTGGACCCGTTGTGTGCAGGTACATTCGTGATAGATTGGTTGCCCGGTCGAGGGCTGCGCGCCCCCGAACTCTCGTCGCAGACGGTGACGCTCGCGGTCGCCGCCGCCTTGCTCCTTGCGGTCGTCGGCCTCCACCCCGTCTCCGTCCTTCCGGTTCGGTCGCAGTACGCGCTTTCGGTTTTCGTCGTCGCGCTCCTGCTTTGGTTGACGAAGCCGGTTCCGTACGCGATTTCGAGTCTGGCCTGCGTCTCCCTGTTGTACGCTCTCGGCGTCGTGGACTCCTTCGAGGCCGCGGTGAGCGGCTTCACCTCCTCGCTCGTCTACTTCCTCCTCGTGTTGTTACTCCTCGGCAACGCGGTCCGGTCGGTGGGGTTGGACACCCAGTTAGCGAACCGACTGCTGTCCCCGGACAGCACCCCCCGCGGGGCGTTTCGTTCCATCGCGCGGAACGTCCTCGTGCTGGCGCTGTTCATGCCGTCGGCGATGGCGCGCGCGGTCGCGTTCATCCCCATCGTCGAGGAGGTAACCGAGGAGTTCGACCTCCCGTCGGGAAGCGGGTTCGAGCGCGCGACGTTCCTCCTCTTGGGTCACATCAACCCCATCGCGTCGATGGCGCTCATGACCGGCGGCGGGATGGCGCTCGTCACCTCGGGCATCCTCGCGACGAGCGTCCGCCCGCTCTCGTGGGTCGAGTGGGCTGTCTTGATGGTCCCACCCACGGTGGCGCTCTACGTACTGGCCGCCGCGGCTGCCGGTCTCCTCAACACCGTCGACGCCGACTCGACTGTCGACCCCGGCACGTCGGGGATTGCGGATGCGTCCGCCGACGGCGAGTTGACCCGCGAACAGGGACTCGTCGCGGCGGTGATGGCCGGGACCGTCCTCGCGTGGGTCGTTGGGTCGTTCGCCGGACTTCCCGAGATTCTCCCGGCGGTCGCCGCGGTCTCCGTCCTCGCGCTTCCGGGAGTCGACGTTATCGACGCCGACGACGTCAAGGGACTCAGTTGGGGCGTCCTCTTTCTCATCGGCGCGACGCTGTCGATTCTGGACGCCCTGGAAGCGACCCAAACTATCGCGCTCGTCGTCGACCTCCTCGCGCGGTTCGTCCCGTTCGAGGCGTTCAGTCACTGGCAACTCGTCGGACTGCTCCTCGGGTTCGCGGTCACCGTTCGCGTGCTGTTTTCGACCGGGTCGGCCGCCATCGTGGTGATTCTCCCCATCGTGCTGCGATTCGCGGAGACGTTCGGCGTGACGCGGCTCTATCTCGGACTCGCGGTCCTCCTCGTGGTGGGGTCGACGACGATTCTCCCGTTCAACACGACTGCCGTCCTCGTCTCGCTAGACCGCGGACCGCTGACGAATCGGGACGTGACGCTGTTCGGGTTCGTGACGATGGGCCTGTCGCTCGTCGTCGTGACCCTCTCGTGGCTCTTTTATTGGCCGCTCGTCGCCTGAGTCGGCGACCGGCGCACCGACCCGTCCGCGCGAATCCAGGTTTCGGTGACGCCCCCCGTTGCGACAACCACCGGGCTATTTGTAGGTGAGCGGTATCTGCCCGGTACGGGTGAGTTCGCATCTTACGTGTTGAGTTTACGACGGCCCCGACCGGCGTCATGTCGAAGATAGACCGCCGTCTGCGAGACGCCCGGAGCATCGAGTTGGACAACGCGTTTTACGTCGAGGACGGGACGTGGATCGAGTCGCTCACCATCGCCTCGAACGCCCCCTTCGACGTGGAGTCCCTCCTCGCCGACATCTCGGGCGTGACCGTCTTCTACGACGAGGAGATTCCGACCGCCTCGACCGACGTGCAGATACGTCGAGTGACGATTCTCGCCAACGAGTCGTACCCGTTCATCCTCGGACTGGTTCTCAGACAGGAGACGATTCCGAACCGCATCGTCCTCCAAGACGGCGTCTTCGAGGTCGTCGCCACCGCCCAGGACTGGGACCACTTCAGGGAACTCGCCGACGAGATTCAGGAGACGCTCGGGGAGTTCGAACTCCGCTCCGTGACGCAGGACGAAGCCCCGGGTGAACCGCTCGACAGCGGCCGATTAAAGGAGGNCGCCGACGAGATTCAGGAGACGCTCGGGGAGTTCGAACTCCGCTCCGTGACGCAGGACGAAGCCCCGGGTGAACCGCTCGACAGCGGCCGATTAAAGGAGGTGTTAATCTCTAAGCTGACCGACGACCAACTCGCGGTTCTGGAGACGGCATTCAACCACGGCTACTTCCACATTCCGCGGGAGACCTCTGAGACCGAACTCGCCGAGGAACTGGGTATCGCTCAGTCCACGCTGAGCGAACGACTCCGGACCGCGGAGCGAAATCTGCTCGAACTCATCTACGGTCCGCGACAGGAGTAGCTCAGCCCTTGTTGGAGAATATTGCCGCATCTCGGCGACCGAGTATATAAAGAACGATAGATATCGGGGCGTATCGGGAACAGCACCATGGAAGATACTCCATAACAGGCTGTCGCAATGTCGGAGAAAAATCGTGATAGTTCGGGTGTCGAACGTGGAACTGGCCTTACGCGACGCGACTACGTGGCGGCGACTGCGACCGCCCTCGGCGTGACCGGACTCGCCGGGTGTACCGGTGGCGGCGGGAGCGGGAACGGCGGGACTGACGGCGGGTCGAGCCTCACTCCCGACGTTCCTTCTGGAACCCCGGAGACGGTCGAGACGAAGTACTGGCGCGAGTGGGAGACCATCGACGCCGACGAACCGCCGCTCGACTACAGCGCGACCGCGGGTGCGGTGTTGGACCCCGTCCCGCTCGAATTTTCGAGCGAGGACGACCCGTGGATGCGGGAACACGCGCTCATGGTCCAGCGTGGGCTCGACGCCCTCGGCGTCAAGACGCAACTCAACGATCGACCGCTGAACCAACTGTACGCCCAGAGTTGGGACACGAAGGGGCTCGAAGCGATCATCTCGATGAGTACCCACGGTCCGGACCCGCAACGCGGGCTGGACCCGAACCCGCTTTTGATGCGGCGGAGCGAGACGAGCCTCTCGAACTACGACAACTACTACCACCCCGACCTGCAGGAGGTGCTGACGGAACAGAGTCAGACGACCGACCGACCCGAGCGCGAGGAGCTCGTCGCCGAGGCGCAGCGCATCTTCAGCGAGGACGTGGGCGCGCTCATTACGCTGTTCCCCGATATCATCACCGCGGTCAACACGGAGCGCTGGAGCGGCTACGTCCAGACGCCGGGTAACGGCCCGACGAAGGACTCGTTCGTCTGGTCGGAGGTGAACCTGCAACCCCAGACCGACGACCGGACCTACATCAAGGGCGTGACCACCTCGATGAACTCGCTGAACCTCCCGTGGGCCGCCGGCGGCGCGGAGGCGAAGCGGCTGACGTTCATCTACGACGGCCTCTTCGACGCCACGCCGGACCTCGAAGTCGTCCCCGCGCTGGCGACCGGCGGCGGGTTCGTCGACGACACCACCGTCGAACTCACTCTTCGCGAGGGCGTCGAGTGGCACGACGGCGAGCCGTTCACCGCGGAGGACGTGAAGTTCACCGTCGAACTGTACAAGGAACACTCCTCGACCAGTCAGACGCCGTTCTACGAGCCGGTCGAGTCGGTCGAGGTGCTCGGCGACCACGAGGTTCGGTTCAATCTGAAGGGCCCCGACGCGGCGTTCATGACCCAGCGCGTCGTTCGCAGCGTCATCATCCCCAAGCACAAGTGGGAGGACGTGGAGAACCCGTCTCAGCACAACCCCGAGTCGCCCGTCGGCACGGGGCCGTTCACGTACGAGAACTGGGAGCAGGGTACTCGCTTCGAGGTGTCGAAAAACGAGGGTCACTGGATGTTCGACGACGACTGGCGGGCAGACGTGCTCGGCGACCAGGCCACGACCGGCGAGGGCGTCGACCGCGTCATCTGGATAAACGTCGGCAACATCGACTCCATGATCGGCTCGCTGCAGGGCGGCGAAATCGACGCCATCGGCACGACGCTCTCGAACTCGCAGGCCGACCGCGCCGCGAGCACCGCCGGCGTCGAGAAGATGACCTCGGGCAACTTCGCGCCGCTCGACACGAAGCTGATGTTCTCCTGTCCGCTCGTTCGCGACAAGGAGTTCCGCGTCGCTCTCGCCAAGTCGATAGATACCGAGGGCTTCGCTGCCGACGTGCTGCAGGACCGCGCGACCGTCCCGAGCGGGGAGAACCCGATTTCGGACCTCACGCCGTGGCACACGTCGGATACCACCCACTACGAGTTCGACATCGACGGGGCGAAATCGCTCCTCGAACAGGCCGGCTACACGCGGGACGACGACGGCAACCTCCGGTTCCCCAACGGGGACGCGTGGGCCGCCTTCGTCGAGCGTATTCAGCCCGGGAACATGCACAAGCGCCGCGACGAGCTCGGACAGGCGGACTTCTCGTGAGGTGACACGCATGTCGAACACTACCCACTCGTGGCGTTGGAGGGTCCGACCGTGAGCGAGTTCCAGCGGTTTCTCGCAAAGCGGCTCGCCATCTCCATCGTGCTCACCCTCGTGGCCGTCTCGGTCATCTTCGTCGTCTTGCGGTTGCTCCCGGGGAGTCCGTTCGAATCCCTCGTCACCGCGGGCAACCTGAGCCAGCAGCAAATCACCGAGATTCGAGCGATGTACGGCCTCGACCAGCCGATGTGGCGGCAGTACCTCAGTTACCTCCAGAGCATCCTGCTGTTCCAGTTCGGCTACTCCATCCTGCGGAGCCAGCCCGTCTGGGGGGTACTGGCCCCGCGGCTCGTCAACACGCTCATCCTGCTCGTCCCCGCGTTAGTGACGACGGCGGTCCTGAGTTCCCTGCTCGGGATGTACGTCGGCTGGAACCGCGGGAGCAAACTGGAGAAGCTCAGCATCATCGCCACGACGTTCCTCCGGTCGACGCCGGTGTTCATCACGGGCATCCTGTTCGTCATCATCTTCGCGTACAACCTCGAACTGGTGCCCGCATTCGGGATGCGCTCTATCAGCGCCTCGCCGGAGGGCTACGTCGAGACGTTCGCCTCGCTCGACTTCCTGCACCACTACATCCTGCCGTTTACGGTGTCGGTGCTGTACTACAGCGGCGACTTCCTGCTGTTGGCACGCAACGGCGTCGTCGAAAAGCGGGGCTCTGAGTTCCTCAAGCTCCACCGCGCGAAGGGGCTCTCGGAGATGCAGCAGCTCGCGCGGGCGGGTCGGAACTCCATGCTGCCGATTCTGACCTACTTCGCGCTGCGTCTCGGGATGATTTTCCAGGGACTCATCCTGCTCGAAGTCGTCTTCGGCTGGCCCGGCATCGGCCGCGAACTCGTGCTCGCCATCCAACAGCAGGACTACCCGCTGGTGCAGGCCGCCGTCTTCATCATGGCGCTCGCGGTCATCGTGGCGAACCTCGTCGCCGACGTGCTGTACGCCTACTTCGACCCGACCGTCTCGACCAGCGGAGGTGGTGCCGCGTGAGCACCGAGACGAAGCCCGAAGCCGAACTGAAAAAGCGCGTCGAGGGGGTCGCGGAGACGCTCCGCGACCAGTTCACGTTCCTGCGACGCGACCGCCTCGCGTTCGCCGGCGTCCTCATCGTCGCGGCGTTCGTCTTCCTCGGTCTCCTCGGCCCCGCGCTCGCCCCGCACGACCCCATCGAGCACACCGTCCGCGACGACGCCGGCTCGATGCTCCGGCTGTCCGAACCGACCGGCGCGGCCCCGTTCGGGACGACCGCCTACGGCAAAGACGTCCTGAGCCAGTTCCTCGCCGGCGCGCAACCGACGTTCATCGTCGGCCTGTTCGGCGGCATCGGGACCGGTGCGCTCGGCTTTCTCGTGGGGCTCGTCAGCGGGTACTACGGCGGCTGGGTCGACGAGGTTCTCATGCGTCTCACGGACCTCACGTTCTCGCTGCCGTTCACGCCGATGGCGCTGTTACTCCTGACGTTCGTGACGCCGAGCGTCTGGCTCATGACGGGCATCATCGTCGCGTTCCTCTGGAAGATGCCCGCGCGCGTCGTCCGCTCCGAGGTCCTCTCCGTCAGAGAGCGCACCTTCGTGAAGTCGGCGCGCGCCAGCGGCGCGAGCGACTTGCGGACGATGCTCTACCACGTCGCGCCGAACGTGCTCCCCATCGGCTTTCTCTACACGGCCTACGGCATCGCGTGGGCCATCGCCGCGCAGGCCAGCCTGGCGTTCCTCGGATTCGGCGACCCGACCGTCACGAGTTGGGGCCGGATGCTCCGACAGGTGTTCGAATCGGGCAACATGCGCGTCGCTTGGTGGTGGGTGCTCCCGCCCGCACTCGGCATCGCAGCCATCACCACCTCGGTGTTCCTCATCGGCCGCGCCTACGAAGAAGTCATCAACCCGGAGATTCAGACCGAACAATGAGCCTCCTCGACATCACAGACCTCACGGTCACGTACTCGACCGACAGCGGAACCGTCCACGCCGTCAACGACGTGTCGTTCAGCATCGACGAGGGCGTCAACTACGGCCTCGCCGGCGAATCCGGCTCGGGGAAATCGACGCTCGCCGAGGCGGTTCTCGGTCTCCTCCCCAGCAACGGCTCCGTCGAATCCGGCAGCATCGAATTCCAGGGCCGCGACCTGACCGGCCTCAGCGAGCGCGAGCGTCGCGACGTGCTCTGGGAGGACATCGCCTACATCCCCCAGAGCGCGATGGACTCGCTCGACCCGGTGATGTCCACCGGCGCGCAGATTCGGCAGGCGATTCAGACCCACCGGAACGTCACCGACGACAAGGCGCGTTCGCGGGTCCGAGAGCTGTTCGAAATCGTCGGACTCGACCCCGACCGAATCGACGACTACCCCCACGAGTTCTCCGGGGGGATGCGCCAGCGCGTGACCATCGCTATGGCGCTCGCGCTCGAACCGGACCTCATCATCGCCGACGAGCCGACCACGGGGCTCGACGTCATCGTTCAGGACAAGATTATCGACAAGATTCTGGAGATACAGGACCGGATGGACAGCTCGTTGCTGCTCATCACCCACGAAATCGGCGTCATCGCCGAGACGTGCGACGAGCTTTCGATCCTCTACGGCGGAAAAGCCATGGAACAGGGAAGCGTCGACAACGTCCTCGTGAACCCCACGAACCCGTACACGATGGGGCTGAAGAACTCCTTCCCGGAGATAGAGGAGGGCGACCAAGACCCCGTCTCGATTCCGGGGTCACCGCCGAACCTGAGCGAGGAACCCAGCGCGTGCGTCTTCAAGGACCGGTGTCCGTTCGCGACCGAGGAATGCGAGGCGTCCCATCCGGACCTCGTCGACCTGCCGAACCGTAACCACCGCTCGGCGTGCCACCACGTCACCAAAGCCGCCCAGATGCGGCGCGATGCCACCGACCCGGAGACGTGGGGCATCCCCGACAGTCACGACGAATCGGACCGCGGCGAGGTGCTCCTCGAAACCGACGGTCTCGAGAAGTACTACGAGCAGAGCCAGCCGCTCTTGGAGCAACTCAGGGGGAACGACCCGAACTACGTCCGCGCCGTCGACGGCGTTTCCCTGCGCGTCCGGCGGTCCGAAATCCTCGGCATCGCCGGCGAGTCCGGCTGTGGGAAGTCGACGCTCGGCGAGACCATCGCGCTCCTGAAACAGCCGACCGGCGGCGAGTTCGTCTTCGACGGCGAGCCCTACGAGCACTACGCGGACGGGAACATGCGCGAGTTCCGCCGGAAGGTTCAGATAATATTCCAGGACCCCTTCGACTCGCTCAACCCGAGACAGACGGTTCGGCAGTTGGTCGGCGAACCGCTCACTATCCACGACTACCGGACCGACGAGCGCGAACGGGCCATCATCGAGACGTTGGAGAAAGTCGGGCTCACGCCCGCGCGGAAGTTCCTCGACCAGTACCCGCACCAGCTATCGGGGGGCCAACGTCAGCGCGTCGCGGTGGCCAAGGCGCTCGTTCTCGACCCCGACTTCCTCATCTGCGACGAGCCGGCGTCGATGCTCGACGTGTCGCTGAAGGTGAACCTGCTGAACCTCCTGCGTGAACTCGCGGACACCGAGGACATCGGCATCGTCTACATCTCCCACGACCTCGCCAGTCTGGTGCAGGTGTCGGACCGTCTCGCGATTATGTACCTCGGTCGGGTCATCGAGGAGGGAGACGTCGAGTCCATCGCGGCCGAGCCGAAACACCCGTACACCACCTCGCTCCTCGCGGCCGCTCCCGAGAAGGACCCGACGGTCGACCGCGACCGCGTTCTGCTCGACGGCGAGCCACCGAATCCGGTCGACCTCCCGTCGGGCTGCGTCTTCGCTCCGCGGTGCCCGAAGGCGGAAGACGAGTGCCGGGAGAGCGAGCCCGGACTCGATACCGTCCGAAGCGGCGAGCACCGCGCCGCATGCTACTTCCCGGACGGGGAGACCCCCGCCGCAGACGACCTCGCCGACGACCGCTCGGACTCTCAATACGGGGACCCTGAGTTCTCGCCGCCGGCCAGCGGCGACTCGGCCAGCGACTGACGCCGCCCTTCGACTCTCCTCGCTTCGTCCTTTGGCGACCTCCCGGTAGTCCCATGTCCCGGTTCAAGGTTCGACTGGCGCATTAAAATTGTATGAAGAAAACAATAGTGGCGGGAGATATATCGAAAATGCTATCAAAAAATTGAATTTATTTGCCTATTTTGGTTTATTTTGTGTGTTATAGTCTACACATCCGACTGTTTATTCAAACTATCGCGGATGTTATATTCTGAATATTTATTTTTTAATAGTTAGATTGGGCAAGAAATTTTATTATGGCCACAGTTAGGGGGGATTGTGGCCGATGTGTCTTTCTTCGCCTGAATCTAATATTGTGTTTAATATACTATACTAGTTCTCGGTCTGGGTTGCGGTCGACCGGAACCCTCCTTACGCCAACTCCGAGATATCGAACACCGGCTTGCACGTCCCGCCCTCGATGAACGTCTCGAAGGCCTCGTCGGCTTCGAGCAGCGAAAACCGGGTGTCGACGAACGTCTCGCAGTCCACGTCGCCGTCGCGAATCAGCCGGAAGGAGCGCTCGAAGTCCTCGTACATGGACGCGTACGAGCACTGCAGGTCGATTTCGGCCCGGACGAGCGGGGAGTAGGGCATCGAGGTCTCACCGGTCTGACCGACGAGGACGATTTGGCCGCCCTTGCGGACCTCTTCGACGGCCGTCGTGAGCCCCGAGGGGTGGCCGGTCGTGTCGAACACCACGTCGTAGCCGACGCCGCCGGTGTGTCGCTCGCGGCGCGCCTCGGTGTCGTCGTCGGCGACGTTGACGGTCTCGAAGCCGAGTTCCTCCGCGAGCGGGAGCCGATAGTCGGCGTCCTGTCCCACGCCGGAGACGACGACGGTGCCGCCCTGTGCGGCCGCGACTTGGGCCGTGAGCAGACCGATCGGACCGGGTCCTTCGACCAGCACGCGGTCGCCCGCGCCGACGCGAGAGTTCTCGATGACGGCGCGTGCGGCGATGCTCGTGGGTTCGGCGACCGCGGCGTGTCGCTGTTCCACGTCGTCCGGAATCGGATGGAGGGCGCGTTCCGGGACGGCGATGAACCGCTCGTAAGCGCCGTCGTGGTCGACGCCCGTGATGACCGCGTCCTGGCAGACGTTCTCCTCGCCGATGCGACATTGATAGCACTCGCCGCAGCCCCGAATCGGCCGTTCGACCACGCGGTCGCCGACGCCGAACTCAGTCACGCCGTCGCCGACTTCGACCACGCGCCCGGCGTACTCGTGGCCGATGACGGTCGGGAGCTCCATCCGCTCGAAGGCGGATTCGAACTCGTAGATGCCCGCGTCGCTTCCGCAGAGGCCGGCGTAGTCGACCTCCACGAGCACCTCTCCGGCGTCCGGTTCCGGTTTCTGTCGCTCGACGAACTCCATAGCGCCGGAGCTACGCTCCACTTTGGCAAGTCCTCGCATGAGAGCACATGTGGCACGGGTCGGTAAAAACGTATTGCATGCGGCACTCCCATCGCGCGTTCCGCAACTATCATGTCGGCACCGTGCGGACTGGAACCATGGTCGCATACGAGCACACGCCAGTCTCCGTCAGTGACAAGCGCGCTGTCGTCGTCGGCGGGACAAGCGGCATCGGACAGGCAATCGCTCTCGGATTCGCCAGCGAGGGGGCGGACGTACTCGCAACCAGTCGACGCCAGTCGGCGGTCGACGAGACGGCCGACGCCGTCGAGGAGTTGGGCGCGAACGCGGTTCGGGAGACGTGCGACGTGACCGACCGGGCCTCGCTCGAACGCGTCCGCGAGCGCGCCGTCGAGGAGTTCGGCGGTATCGACGTGGTCGTCGCCTCGCAGGGCGCGATTTCGCGCGACTCGGTCCGCGGCATCGACGACGACGCCTGGGACCACGTCACCGACATCGCGCTCGGGGGCGTCCGCCGCGTCACGCAGGCGATGGCCCCGGCGGTCGCCGACGGCGGGTCGATTATCAACATCTCCTCTCTGGCCGCGCGGCTCTCGATGGCGAACCTCCCCGCCTACTCGGCGGCGAAGGGTGGCGTCGAGGCGTTCACCCGCGCGTCGGCGAAGGAGCTCGCGCCCGAGATACGCGTCAACGCCATCGCGCCGGGATTCGTCATCACGCCACAGAACGCCGACACCTACGCCGAAGGGACCGAAAAACGCACGCGAATCGACGAGCGAACGCCGCTCGGCCGAGTCGCGGAGCGAGAGGAAATCGTCGGCGCGGCGGTCTACCTCGCGAGCGACGCGTCTTCGTTCGTGACCGGTGAGGTCGTCACCGTCGACGGCGGGTTCGCCGACAGCGCGTTCTGACGCGACCCTCCGTATCTTCTTCCGCACGTCGTCATCCCGTCGCCGGCCGAGAGGGTTCTCTCGAACATCCGTACTGTCTTCGACGCGCGGTCACCGCCGGTTCCGAAGGGTGACCTGATGGAAATTCTGTAATGGAGAACGGTGTCTACGGCGCGGAATCACACTCGGTCTCGCATCATGACTCCCCTCGATGCTCGCCCAGTCCGGTCGCTTTCGCCGGCGTCCGCCCTTCTGAATTACAAGCGTACCTGTGTAATCTGGACCGCGACCGTCCAGCGTCAAGCGCTTGCGTTGTGAACATTCCCGGTCGATATCGACGACCTATCGTTCTGTGATAGAGAACTTGTTGATTCGGCCGCCCCCGGGCCGAAGATACGCTGAATGTCAACGATACGCACGCAAAGACGGACTATCTCTCCTGTCTCTGGCAGACGTGTCTCTTCGGGGAGGCGGCAGACTGTGAGAACACGTCCGAAACGGCCGAAATCATGAACGTCGAACGTTCCGTCTCTCTGCGCCCGTGTTCTGACGATGAGAACATCTCTGTCGGATGCCAGCACGACGGTTCCGAGCCCTCGGCGGTCACGTCGCGGCCGCCGTTCGGCGGTCGGCTCCTCGTCGCTCGGATACGATCTCCTCTCGAACTCGCTCTCGTCCCGCGATTCCGCGCCGTCCGCCACCAGTTGGTGTCCACGTCGGGACGTACTTTTATAACAATAGATGGTAATGGGGATACTGAATGCAGTACCACCAGCTTGAGGTGTCGGGAGAGCGCTGTCTCACGGCAACTCGCGACTCCACGACGTACGACCTCACGACCGCCGACCAGGACCTNGGCCGGTATCGCCCGAATCCCAATCGACCGACTCGCCGCTGAACTCACCGAAAACGCCGACGTCGTCGACCAAGAGTTCGTCGACCAGCACACGACCGTCCCAGTTGACGCCGAAGAAGTCTGGGCGGCGGGCGTCACCTACCAGATCAGCGAGCAGGCGCGCGAAGAAGAGAGTTCCATGCCGGACATGTACTACGACGTGTACGATGCCGACCGGCCGGAGATTTTCTTCAAAGNTACCAGATCAGCGAGCAGGCGCGCGAAGAAGAGAGTTCCATGCCGGACATGTACTACGACGTGTACGATGCCGACCGGCCGGAGATTTTCTTCAAAGCCACCCCCTCTCGGACGGTCGAACCGGGCGACGCCATCGGCGTCAGAGACGACTCCCAGTGGGACGTCCCCGAACCCGAACTCGGTATCGTCCTGCGGCGTGGCGAAATCGTCGGCTACACCGTCGGCAACGACGTGAGCAGTCGGTCGATCGAGGGCGAAAACCCGCTGTATCTGCCGCAGGCGAAGGTCTACGACCGCTGTTGTTCGCTCGGCCCGTGCGTGGTCACGCCCGATGACATCGACGACCCTCACGAGTTAGAGATGAGCATGACCATCGAGCGCGACGGCGAGGTCGTCTACGACGACGCCACGAACAC
>NZ_AOLG01000057.1 GCF_000336815.1 Haloferax prahovense DSM 18310 | reverse complement strand
GTCACGCCCGATGACATCGACGACCCTCACGAGTTAGAGATGAGCATGACCATCGAGCGCGACGGCGAGGTCGTCTACGACGACGCCACGAACACTAGCGAGATGGTCCGCAGTTGCGAGGAACTCGTGTCGTACTTCACGCGCCACAACACGGTCCCCGAACTGGCGGTCATCCTCACCGGCACCTCGCTCGTCCCCGAACAACCGTTCGACCTCCAAGAAGGCGACCGCGTCGACATCACCGTCGAGGGTATCGGCACCCTCTCGAACGGCGTCACTACCGTATGACACCCACACCCACCGATATCACAGAGGAGTTCACGCGCCGCGACTGGCAGGGCGACGACGTGACGGGAACCGTTAGGCTCGCCATGATCGGCCTCGGCTGGTGGACCCGCGACGAGGCGATTCCCGCGGTCGAGGAGTCCGAGTTCTGCGAGACGACGGTCGCCGTCAGTAGCTCGAAGGAGAAAGCCGAGGGCGCGAGAGAGCTGGCCGGGTCGATAACCCACGGGCTCACCTACGACGAGTTCCACGAGGGCGTCGCGGCCGACGCCTACGACGCGGTGTACGTCGTCACGCCGAATGGATTACATCTCCCGTACGTCGAGACCGCCGCCGAGTTGGGGAAGGCCGTCCTCTGCGAGAAACCGCTCGAAGCGTCGGTCGAGCGGGCCGAGAAACTCGTCGCCGCCTGCGACCGCGCCGACGTGCCCCTGATGGTCGCCTATCGGATGCAGACCGAACCGGCCGTCCGACGCGCCCGCGAACTCGTCGAAGCCGGCGTCGTCGGCGACCCGGTGTTCGTCCACGGGCACATGTCCCAGCGCCTGCTGGACGAAGTCGTCCCCGACCCCGACCAGTGGCGACTCGACCCAGAACTCTCCGGCGGCGCGACCGTCATGGACATCGGGCTCTACCCGCTGAACACCGCCCGGTTCGTCCTCGACGCCGACCCCGTCCGCGTCAGGGCGCGCGCCCGAGTCGACGACGAGGCGTTCGAGGCCGTCGGCGACGAACACGTCAGCTTCGGCGTCGACTTCGACGACGGCACGCTCGCGGTCTGCACCGCCAGCCAGTCGGCCTACCAGTCGAGCCACCTCCGGGTGACCGGCACCGAGGGAGAACTCGAAATCGAGCCTGCGTTCTACAACCGACAGAAGCGCGGCTTCCGGCTGTCGTGGGGGGACCAGTCAGCCGACTACGACTTCGAGCAGGTGAACCAGATGACCGAGGAGTTCGACTACTTCGCGTCCCGCCTCCTGACGGAGACCGACCCCGACCCCGACGGCGACCACGCGCTCGTGGACATGCGCGCGATGGATGCGATTTACGCCGCGGCGGAGCGCGGCACCGACGTCCCGGTCGACACCGACGTCGACTCCGCCTCCGACGAGGCGTAAGCCCCGATTCGACGCGTTTTCGCCCGGAGTTTTATTATCGGGGTCGCCGCACCTCCCCGCATGCAGTTTGGTATCCTCGGCACCGCAGGTATCGGCATCGAATCGGTGATTCCGGCGATTCAGGCGAGCGACCACGCGGCGGCCGCCATCGCGTCCCGCGACGAGACGCGGGCGAGCGCGGTCGCCGACGAGGTCGGCATTCCCACCGCGTACGGCAGTTACGAGGCGCTGTTGGCCGACGACTCCCTCGACGCGGTCTACATCCCACTTCCCAACAGCCTCCACGCCGACTGGGTTCGGGCGGCCGCCGACCACGGTCTGCACGTGCTCTGCGAGAAGCCGCTGACCGCCAGCGCCGACGAGACGGCCGCCGTCTTCGACTACTGCGAGGACGCGGGCGTCACGCTGATGGAGGGGTTCATGTATCGCTTCCACCCGCGGACCGAGCGGGCCGCGGAACTCGTCGCCTCGGAACTCGGCGAGGTCGTCTCGGTCACGTCGAACTTCTCGTTCCGGCTGCCCGACGGGGCGGAGAACATCCGCATCGAGCCCGAACTCGCGGGCGGGAGCGTCATGGACGTCGGCTGTTACGCCATCAGCGCGGCGCGACTCTTCCTCGGGACGCCCGACCGGGTGTACGCGACCACGACCGACACGCGCGACTGCGGCGTCGACACGCGGATGTCGGGCGTCTTGGAGTACGACTCCGGCGCGACCGCCCGGGTCGAGTCATCGTTCGATACGCCCGAGACGCAGTACTACCGCGTCCAGACCACCGACGGTTGGCTGGAGGCGAAGACCGCGTTCAACATCGAGCCGACGGCGTCCGCCGAACTCACCTACGCGACCGACGGCCGCGTCGTCACCGAGACGTTCGACCCGATAGATAACTACCGACGCGAGGTCGAGGCGTTCGCCCGCGCCGTCGAGACCGGCGAGACGCCGCGAATCGACCGCGAGGAGTCCGTCGACCTCATGCGGACCATCGACGCGGTTTACGAGAGCGCCGACACCGGGCGCGCGGTCGACCTGAACTGACCGCCCGCGGGCGGTGTCCGCTTCGGCTCAGTCCAGCCGAACGTCAGAGCGGAACTCGGGGCGACCGGTCGCCTCCACGTCGAGGCGAAACAGCGCCCCGGCCGCGTCGCCTGCTCTCCCGTCCGGGTCGCCGCCGGCGGTCGTCACGTAGAGCGTATCGAGGTCGGACCCGCCGAACGCGACGCTCGTCACTTTCTCCGTCGGCACGTCGAACCGTTCGAGTTCGGTTCCGTCGCCGTCGTACTTGACCACACAGCCCCCCTCCCAGCGGGCGGACCAGATGTTGCCCGCCGAATCGACCGTCATACCGTCCGGCAGTCCGGGCGTGTCCGGCGATTCGACGAACCGCTCGCGGTCCGAGACGGCTCCCGTCTCCTCGTCGTAGCCGTACCGATAGATGGTGTGTACCTCGGTCTCCGTGAAGTAGAACCGCTCGCGGTCGCGGGTGAAGCCCATCCCGTTCGGAATGCCGACGCCGGTCTCGACCGTCGTCACCGTCCCGTCGGTGTCGAGGCGGAACAGCCGCCCGCCCGCGGATTCCGTGGGCATCGTCCCGCAGAACACCCGCCCGGCGGGGTCGGCGATGACATCGTTGAACCGGGTCGGCGAGTCGACAATTCGCGTCACCGCTTCGAGTTCGCCATCGACGACGCGGCCGACGCGACCGCGGTCCATGAACGCCAACAGCGACCCGTCGCGCTGCATCGTCACGCCGGCGAGAACCGACGTTTCGACGGGACAGTCGTGCGCTCCCGTCTCGGGGTCGTAGCGGTGGAGCCGCCCGGCTTCGATGTCTACCCAGTACAGCCGCTTTTCGTCGGGGTGCCAGACCGGCCCCTCGCCGAGCCGGCACGACGTGTCGACCGCTCGTGTGACAGTCATGGCCGTTCGTTCGCAATCGACCGCAAAATACGCTTCCCCCGAGTTCGCGGGGGTCGCCGCCACTCTCGTCGACGCCTTCAGAAGTGCGAAATCTTGTCTCGCCGGTAGAGGTCGAGCGAGAGCACCGTGTTCGGCGACCGCTGCCGGACCGCGTAGGCGATGGCGTCGGCGACCTCTATCGCCTCCGTCACCTCGCCCTCGTCGAACGACTCCGCCTGCGTCTCGCCGCTCTCGGAGCCGAACTCGGTCCTGACCTCGGTCGGGTTGACGCAGGTCACGCCGACGTTCTCCTCGCCGATGGACCCCTGCAGGCTCGACGCGAACCCGCGGACCCACCACTTCGTCGCGGCGTACACCGGGTTGTGGGGTCGCGGGTGGTTCCCGGACATACTCCCGAGGAAGACGATATTGCCCTCCGTCTCCACGAGGTGCGGAATCGCCTCTCTCGCCGTGTAGAACATCCCGTCGACGTTGACGCCGGTCATCAGCCGGTACTCCTCGTCGGTGAGTTCAGCGACCGGCTTGTCGACGCCGAGACCGGCGTTGCAGACGACGATGTCGAGCGAGCCGAACCGCTCGACGGTCGCGTCGACGAGCGCCCGGACCGCGTCGGGGTCGGTCACGTCGGTCGGCACGACGCTCACGGCGGCGTCCGTCGCCGCGCGAATCTCGTCCGCGAGCGATTCCAGTCGCTCGACTCTGCGGGCGGCGAGACATACGTCCGCGCCGTCTTCGGCGAGCACGCGCGCCGTCGCCGCGCCGATTCCCGAACTCGCTCCCGTGACGAGCGCCGCCCGCCCGTCGAGCGGGTCTTCCAAAGCGGTTGGTCGGTCGACCATACACCGTGATTGTGACCCTGTCGCATACGTGTTTTCCCCGTGGCAATCCGGCGACGGGCGCTTGGAACACGTTTATTAGACTTCCGTCGATTGTCATTGTATGGCACGTATTGCGGTTACCGGAGCGGCTGGCAACGTCGGAAGAGTCACGGTCGAGACGCTGGACTCGGACCACGACGTGACGCCCATCACGCACCGAGAACGCGAGGGACTCGATAGCATCATCCTCGACGTGCGCGACGAGGACGCGCTGACTGAGGCGTTCGAGGGCCACGATATCGTCGTTCACCTCGCGGCCAATCCGAACCCCGACGCGGCGTGGGACAGCGTCTACGAGGTCAATATCGGCGGCACGTACAACGTCTACGAGGCGGCGCTGGCGGCCGACGTCGACCGACTCGTCTTCGCCAGCACGAACCACGTCCACCAGATGTACAACATCGCCGACCCGACCCGCCCGGAGACCCTGGCCGCCGACGCCGAGGCGGTCGGCGTGTCGGACCCGGCGCGTCCCGACTCGTACTACGGCGTGAGCAAGGTGTTCGGCGAGGCGCTGGGCAACTACTACGCGGACCGACACGGACTGGAAGTGCTCAACCTCCGCATCGGGTGGCTCCTGACGGCCGAGGAGGTCCGCGAGAAGATGGACGAGGAAGAAGACGTCGCGCGCTACGTCCGCGCGATGTGGCTCAGCCCCGACGACTGCGCACAGGGGATGCGCCGGGCCGTCGAGGCTCCCCTCCCGGACTCGCCGCTCGCGGTCAACCTCGTCTCCGCGAACGACGACCGGTACCTCTCGCTCACGGAGACGATGCGCGCCATCGGCTACCGCCCGCGGGACAACTCGGCGACTGTCGTGGAGTGAGCGGGGACCGGAGCGAACTGTGAGTGAGGTTCCGACCTGTCGCGAGGCGCGCCGCGGCTGACGACGCCCGTCCCCGCTCGCCGGTTGGTTCACCCGTCGAACGCGGTTCCGAACTATTATTCAGGAGAACGAACGCGAAACATTTTCGAGACGAGTTGATTCAACCCCTCCGTTTTTATATCATCATCAGTCATTCACAACCTATATATGAGGGAAGATAACATGGGTACAACATGGCTGAGCATGGCTGTAGCGATGAAAGTGTGAACCGCCGAAAGTACCTGAAAGCCCTGTCCGTGGGTGCCGCCGCCGGCCTCGCTGGATGTACCGGGGGTGGCGGCTCCGAGACCGAGGCCACCGAGGGCGGGAGCGGTTCCGACGGCTCCGGCGGCGACACCGAGACCGGTGGGGACAGTTCAGGCAGCACGTGGGACTCGCAGCTCGAAGTCCTTCACGGCTGGGCCGGCGGCGACGGCGAGGCGGCGGTCACCGCGCTCATCGAGGCGTTCGAGGAGGAGCACCCCGAGATGGATACGAACTTCCAGGCGGTCGGGGCCAGCGCGAACGTGAACCTCAACGCGACGATTCTTCGACGGCTCGCGAACAACAACCCGATGAGTTCGTTCGCCAACTGGCCGGGGAAGAACCTCGAACGGTACTCGGGCGCACTGATGGACCTCGAAGCCGACGTGTGGGACGCCGAGGGATTCAAAGACACCATGCAGTCCCGCGCGGTGGAAATGTGTAAGCTCAACGACAAGATGCCGGCGGTCCCAATCGGGTCCCACCGGATGAACAACCTGTTCTACAACCCCGCCGTCTTCGAGGAGGCCGGCATCGACGCGTCGAGCCTCGATAGCGTCGACGCGCTCCTCGACGCGCTCGAAACCATCGACCAGAACACGGACGTGACGCCGATGGCGCAGGCGATGGTCGCGCCGTGGACGAACCTCCAGCTTTGGGCGCAGATTCTGACGAGCCAAAGCGGCGTCGAGGCGTACACGAACTTCATCGAGGGCAACCCCGACAGGGCGGCCGTCGTGGAGGCGCTCGAGGCGCTGAAGACTATCAACGAGAACTACATCACCGCCGACGCCTCGTCCATTAGCTTCACGACGGCGGGCCAGAAGGTCATCTCGGGGAAGGCGGCCACCATCCACCAGGGGAACTGGGTCTACGGCATGTTCCGCGCCGACGACAGCTTCAACTACAAAGAGCAGTGGGATTGGATACCGTTCCCGGGCACGGAAGGTATCTACTTCTACCACGTCGACTCCATCGTCGCGCCGAGCAACAACCCGAGCCGCGAGGAGACCATCGCGTGGCAGAAGTTCGTCGGCTCGAAGAAGGCCCAGATCGCCTTCAACAACCCCAAGGGGTCGGTTCCGCTCCGCACCGACATCGACCCGAGCGAACTGACCGACTTCCTCGCGATGACGTACGAGGACCTCACCGATTCGGAGGCCTACCCGCCGACCATCGCCCACGGGCTCGCAGTCACGCCCAAGACGATGGGCGCGTGTAAGACCGCCTTCGGCGACAACTTCATGGGGCCGTTCAAGGTCGAGGCCACCGCCGACGCGCTCATCGAAGCGGTCTCCGAGTAGGGCTTCGGTCGAAACTACACCTTTATCACTCACAAATAAAATATAGGTATATCCATGGCCACACACGATAACACGGAGCACGTCTCCGACGCGACCGACGAGGCGGTCGGGTGGGAGTCGAAGCTCCAGTATTTCCTCAACAGCGACTTCGTTCGCTCCGCGCCGTACTGGGGAATCCCGTTCGTCCTCATGAGCATCGCCGTCTACGGTGGCATCGGCTACAACTTCGCCATCTCGTTTACGGACTACGAGGGCCTCGGAACCCCCGATTACTCCGTTCTCGACCTGGAGATGTACGCCCAGGCGCTGTCGAGCGACGCGTTCATCGCCGCCGCGCAGAACAACTTGGTCCTCCTGGTAGGCTTTACGACTATCTGTCTGGTACTCGGACTGTTCCTCGCAATCCTGTTGGACCACGGCATCCGCTTTTCCGAGAAGTTCCAGACGGTCTATCTCCTCCCGATGAGCCTCTCGTTCGTCGTCACCGCACAACTGTGGCTCTGGATGTTCAACGTCGAAAGCGGCATCCTCAACCTCGTCGTGACGACCCTCGGGTTCAATCCCGTGGACTGGCTGGGGAACCCATCAATCGCGCTCGGTGCGGTGATATTCGCCCTCATCTGGCAGTTCAGCGGGTACACGATGGTCGTCTACCTCGCGGGGCTCCAGTCGATTCCCGACGACCAGTTCGAGGCGGCCCGCGTCGACGGCGCGAGCATCACTCGGACCTACCTCCGCATCATCGTCCCGCAACTGAAGGAAGCGTCCGTCAGCGCGGCCGTCGTGTTGATGGTGTTCGCGCTGAAGGCGTTCACCTTCCTGTACGCTCTCGTCGGACGCTACCGCCCGCCGAACGGGACGGACATCCTGGCGACACTCATGGTGCGCCGCGCGTTCAAGTTCGGTGAGTGGGCCTACTCGGCCGCCATCGCGACCATGCTCCTCGTCATGGCGCTCGGCGTCATCGGACCGTACCTCTACTACCAGTACAAACAGGGGAGTCTCTGACCATGTCACAGTCGTCATCCACAGGCAGTTTCGACGTCGCATCGCTCGTCGAGGACGTGAACCTCCGGCGCGTCGCCCAGTACGCGCTCGTCGTGTTCTTCCTCGGCTTCTTCCTCGTCCCGCTAGAGACGGGAATCATGACCGCCATCAAGACGAACGAGTCGGTCGCCCGCTCGCTCCCCTTCGCGCCGCCGGTCGGCGAGGGCTTCACCCTCGGTAACATCCAGTTCGCCCTCGAACAGCTCTCGGGGTCGTTCTTCAACTCGCTCATCATGTCGATTCCGGCGACTATCGGGAGCGTCCTGTTCGGGAGCATGGCCGCCTACGGCCTCACGATGGTCAACTGGCGGGCCCAGATGGGCGTGCTGATGCTCTTCGTCGTCGGCGTCTTCGTCCCCTACCAGGCCGTGTTGGTCCCGCTCGCGCGCTTCTGGAACAACATCTTCCCGCTCGCGCGGATGATAGAGCCGATGGTGGCGTCGATACCCTTCTTCCAGGGGTACCACGCGGAACTCGTCCCTCTCGTCATCACCCATATCGCCTACGGGATTCCCATCTGTACGATACTGTTCCGGTCGTACTACCAGAGCCTCCCGAACTCGCTCGTGGAGGCCGGTAAAATCGACGGCGCGAGCATCACGAAGATTTACCGGCGCATCATCCTGCCCATCTCGAAGCCGATGTTCGGCGTCGTGTTCATCTACCAGTTCACGCAGATTTACAACGAGTTCCTCTTCGCGTTCACGCTCGTCACCGGGTCCGACGCGCCCGCAGCACCGGTCACGCTGGTGCTGCCCGCAATCGGGGCGTCGACTTCCGGCATCGACTTCGGTATCAGGATGTCCGCGGCGTTCCTCGCCGCGGTTCCGACGCTCATCCTGTACGTCGCGTTCGCCGAGCAGTTCGCCAAGGGACTTCGCACGGAGGCCTAAGCTATGGGACAGATTCAACTCACCGACCTGACGAAGCGCTTCGGCGACACGGTCGCCGTCGACGACCTGTCGCTCGACATCGCCGACGAGGAGTTCCTCGTGCTCGTCGGCCCGTCGGGCTGTGGGAAGTCGACGACGCTCCGGATGTTCGCCGGCCTGGAGACCCCGACCAGCGGGGACATCTACATCGGCGGGGACCACATGAACTACCGCGTCCCGCAGAACCGCGACATCGCGATGGTGTTCCAGGACTACGCGCTGTACCCCCACATGACCGTCCGGCAGAACATCCGGTTCGGGCTGGAAGAAGAGGAGGGATACACGTCTGCGGAGCGCGACGAGCGCGTCGTCGAAGTCGCGGAGACGCTCGGCATCGCCGACCTGCTCGACCGCAAGCCCGACGAACTCTCGGGCGGTCAGCAACAGCGGGTCGCGCTCGGGCGCGCCATCGTACGCGACCCCGAGGTGTTCCTGATGGACGAGCCGCTGTCCAACCTGGACGCCAANCTCGGGCGCGCCATCGTACGCGACCCCGAGGTGTTCCTGATGGACGAGCCGCTGTCCAACCTGGACGCCAAGCTCCGGGCGGAGATGCGCACCGAGCTCCAGAACCTGCAGGACCAACTCGCCGTCACGACCGTCTACGTCACCCACAACCAGACGGAGGCGATGACGATGGCCGACCGTATCGCCGTCATGGACGACGGCGAACTCCAGCAGGTTGCCTCTCCCTTCGAGTGCTACCACGAGCCGAACAACCTGTTCGTCGCGGAGTTCATCGGCGAGCCGATGATAAACCTCGTCCGCGGAACGCGCTCGGAGTCGACGTTCGTCGGTGAACACTTCTCGTACCCGCTCGACGAGGACGTGATGGAGTCCGTCGACGACCGCGACGACCTCGTCTTGGGGGTGCGCCCCGAAGACATCGAAGTCGCCGACGCGGCCCCCGACGACGCCGCGCTCGACGATCACGAACTCCAGATGGACGTGACTGTCGTGGAACCCCACGGCGACCAGAACGTCCTCCACCTCTCGCACCCGGACCAACCTTCCGACGACGACGCGTTACAGGCGGTCACGGAGGGAATGCACCTCGTCACGCGGGGCGACCGCGTCACGGTGAGGATTCCGCCGGACACGATTCACGTGTTCGACGCGGAGACCGGAGCCGCGGTACACAACCGCCGACACGACCAGGAAGCCGACCTCACAGAACTCGAACAGTAGCCATGGCACGATTGACACTCGACGACGTAACGAAGGTTTACACCGAGGACGGCGGCGGCGACATCGTCGCCGTCGAAGAGATATCGCTCGACATCGACGACGGGGAGTTCCTCGTGCTCGTCGGTCCCTCGGGGTGCGGGAAATCGACGACGCTCCGGATGATGGCGGGACTCGAAACCGTCACCGAGGGCGAACTCCGACTCGAAGACCGCGTCCTCAACGACGTGTCCGCGCAGGACCGGGACATCGCGATGGTGTTCCAGTCGTACGCGCTGTACCCGCACAAGAGCGTCCGCGGCAACATGTCGTTCGGCCTCGAAGAATCGACCGACCTGCCGGACGACGAGATACGCCAACGGGTCGAGGAGACGACCGATATGCTCGGCATCTCCGACCTGCTCGACCGCAAGCCTAGACAGCTTTCGGGCGGCCAGCAACAGCGGGTCGCGCTCGGGCGCGCCATCGTACGCGACCCCGAGGTGTTCCTGATGGACGAGCCGCTGTCCAACCTGGACGCCAANGGGTCGCGCTCGGGCGCGCCATCGTACGCGACCCCGAGGTGTTCCTGATGGACGAGCCGCTGTCCAACCTGGACGCCAAGCTCCGGGCGGAGATGCGGACGGAGCTCCAGCGCCTCCAAGAGGAACTCGGCGTCACCACCATCTACGTCACCCACGACCAGACGGAGGCGATGACGATGGGCGACCGCGTCGCCGTCCTCGACGACGGCGAACTCCAGCAGGTCGGGACGCCGCTGGACTGCTACCACCGGCCGAACAACCTGTTCGTCGCGGGCTTCATCGGCGAGCCGTCGATGAACTTCTTCGACGGGTCGCTGGAGGGTGGCACTTTCCGCGGCGACGGCTTCGACTACCCGCTTTCGGACGCGACCAGAGACCAACTCGGCGGCGCGAGCGCCCTCACGCTCGGCATTCGACCCGAGGATATCGAGGTCGGCGAGCGGCGCTCCGGCGACCGAACCTTCGACGCCGAGGTGGTCGTCGTCGAGCCGCAGGGTAACGAGAACACCGTCCACCTGCGGTTCGCCGAGGGCCGCGAGGGGACTCGGTTCACCGCGACCACCACTGGACGGTCGAGGGTCGAATCGGGCGACCGGACGACCGTCTCGTTCCCCGAGGACGCGATTCACCTGTTCGACGGGGAGACCGGCAACGCGCTGAAGAACCGAGAGCTCCCGTCGAACCGCGCCATCGGCGCGTTCATCTCCGACTGACGACTCGGTCGACACCCCCTGTCGCCGTTCGTTCTTTCACCCCTGCGGGCCCTCCAGGCACCCCACCTCCTCGGACTGACCATCCACACCTTCTCTCATCTTTTGTTCGCAAGCGCTGCTCCGGTAGTCGTCAGTACTCGCCTCCCGGCAGCGCGGTAGCGACGTGCGCGAGTCGCGCCGCTCCGGTGTCGAACGACTGCGGGTAAAAGGCGGCCACGGCGGACGCGCCGCGAGCGGTGAGACGCTCACTTCTCTCGGCTGCGGTGTCGCGTCCAGTCGGTGTGTTATGTCAGGCTGATGCGGCCGCTGTGGGACAGTTTTCTCGGGTTACTCCTCGTCGAAGAGGGTCTCTCCTTCGACCATGTGTTCTCCGACGGCGTCGAGGTCGAGCGTCAGCCCGAGGCCGGGCTTCTCGGGAATCTCCATGCGACCGTTCTGAATCAGGTCGTCCTCCTCGACGAGGTCCTCCCACCAGCCGAGCTGATAGGAGTGGTACTCGAGGGCAAGCGAGTTCGGGATGGCCGCGGCGACCTGCGCGGAGGCCATCGTCCCGATGGGCGACGAGACGTTGTGCATCGCCACGGGGATGTAGTACATGTCCGCGAGGTCCGCAATCTTCCGCGTCTCGCGCATGCCGCCGACGCGGGGCAGGTCGGGCGCGATGATGTCCACCGCCTGCGGTTCGAGCAGCGTCCGCTGGCCGAACTTCCGGTAGACGTTCTCGCCGACCGCGATGGGCGTCGTCGTGGACTGGGTCACGAGCTTCTGCACGTCGTGGTTCTCCGGCGGCACGGGGTCTTCGAGCCACCACACGTCGTAGTCTTCCAGCTCGGACGCGAGGCGCTTGGCGCTCCCGCCGGTAAAGGACCAGTGGCAGTCGAACGCGACGTCGGCGCGGTCGCCGACGGCCTCGGTGACGGCCTCGACGATTTCGACCTTGTGGTCGATTTCGGGGTTGCGGAGGTGGCGGTTCGCGCGGTCCTTCTCGTGGCCCGAGGGCACGTCGAGGTCGAACTTGATGGCGTCGTAGCCGAGCTCCTCGACCACGCGGACGCCCTCCTCGGCGCAGGCCTGCGGGTTGGCCTCGTCTTCGGTGTGGAGGTCGCAGTAGACGCGCACCTCGTCGCGGTACTTCCCGCCGACGAGCTGGTAGGCGGGCACGTCGAGGAGCTTCCCGGCGACGTCGTGAAGCGCGATTTCGATGCCCGAGATGGCGGAGATGACCTTGCCCGAAACCGAGCCCTCGCCCGACATCTTCTGGACGAGGTGCTCGTAGAGACGGTCGATGTCGAGGGGGTTCTCGCCGACGAGGAACGGTTTCATCCGCTCGATGATGGCGGTGTCGCCGCCGCCCCAGTAGGCCTCGCCGGTGCCGACGACGCCCGCGTCGGTGTAGACGCGGACGAGAATCCACGGGTAGTTCCCGTCGACCATCGTCGTCTGTACGTCCGTGATTTCGGCGTCGCGGACGCCGCCTCGCGGATTCGTGATATCCATCGTCTCCGCGGACAGGTCGCGCATCGTGTACTCCGCGTTCGGGTCGCTAAGCTTCGCTTGCTCAACCATTGCGCACGTATATCTCGAAAGCCACTACAAAAGTGTGTGGGTTGGTAGTTCGTCGCTCAGTTCGCGTGTACTCCCCGAGCAGTAACCGTCGCTGTCGCCCGAGCACCGGCCGTCGTTGACGGCTTACAAATGGTGACAATTTCGCAAGAATTGTATGTCGGAAGAGAGAACACACGACCGATGACGGAACCCAGTAAAAACTACGTCAACGGTGAGTGGGTCGCTTCGGAGACCGGCGAGACGGCCGAGGTGACGAACCCCGCGAACCCGAGCGAGGTAGTCGCGACGTACCAGCACTCGAACGAGAACGACGCTGCGGCGGCCGTCGACGCCGCCGTGGCGGCCGAAGACGAGTGGCGAAACACGCCCGGCCCCGAGCGCGGGCGCATCCTCCGCGAGGCGGGCACGCTCCTCGCCCAGCGGAAGGACGAACTGACGGAGATTCTCATCGCCGAGGAGGGGAAGGCGCGGCCCGAAGCGGCGGGCGAGGTACAACGCGCAATCGACATCTTCCACTACTTCTCGACGAAGGCCGCCGACCTCGGCGGTGCGAGGAAGGGTGCGAGCGGACCGAACACGAACCTCTACACGCGGCAGGAGCCCGTCGGCGTCGCGGCGCTCATCACGCCGTGGAACTACCCCATCGCCATCCCCGCGTGGAAGCTCGCCCCGGCGCTCGCTGCCGGCAACACCGTCGTCCTGAAGCCCGCCTCCATCGCGCCCGGCGTCGTCGTCGAAATCGCCCGCGCGCTCGACGAGGCCGGCCTTCCGGACGGCGTCCTCAACGTCGTCACCGGCCCCGGTAGCTCGGTCGGTAGCGAGTTCATCGGCAACGAGGGCACGGACCTCGTCTCGTTCACCGGTAGCAGTCAGGTCGGCGAGATGGTCTACGAGCAGGCCACAGACGCCGGCAAGCGCGTTCAGACCGAACTCGGCGGGAAGAACCCGACGCTCGTCGCCGACTCGGCCGACCCCGCCGAGGCCGCCGACATCGTCGCTAACGGCGGGTTCGGCACCACCGGCCAGTCCTGTACGGCGTGTTCCCGCGCCATCGTCCACGAGGACGTGTACGACGACTTCGTCGCCGAACTCGTCGACCGCGCGGAATCCCTCGACGTCGGCCCCGGAACCGACCACGAGATGGGCCCGCAGGTCAGCGAGTCCGAACTCTCCTCGACGCTGGAATACATCGATATCGCCGAGGGCGAGGGCGCGACCCTCGTCGCCGGCGGCGGCGTCCCCGAGGGCGAGGAAGTCGAGACGGGCCACTTCGTCGAGCCGACGGTGTTCACCGACGTCGACCCCGACATGCGCATCGCACAGGAGGAGGTCTTCGGTCCGGTCGTCGCCGTCATCGAAGTGAGTGACTTCGACGAGGGACTGGTGGTCGCGAACGACGTCGACTACGGCCTGTCGGCCAGCGTCGTCACCGACGACCACACCGAGGCGAACCGCTTCGTCGACGAGGCCGAAGCCGGCGTCGTGAAGGTCAACGACAAGACGACCGGCCTCGAACTCCACGTCCCCTTCGGCGGGTTCAAGCGCTCCTCGTCCGAGACGTGGCGCGAGCAGGGCGACGCCGGTCTCGACTTCTACACCATCGAGAAGACGGTCTACGACAACTACTGAGCGGCTCCCGACGGTCGTCGACAGCGACCGTCTGCAATCGTCTCGTTCTTTTCTCTCGTCTCCTCTCGTTTCCTCTGCTGTCGTTTTCTCACCCGTCATTCGCACCCTCCCCCGGCCGAGACTGTTGGCTCAGCCCGCTCCAAACACGATTCTCTATAACAGAACGGCACTCTACGGGTGACTGCAGTATGGGTTACACGACTAGCTGTGTAATTTTCACTCGTAATCACACGCCGAGAGCTGTGTTAACATGGCTCTACATCGAGAATTCGAGGGGTTCGCGGTCTGTTCCGAGATAGCGAACAGGGTGCGTCAGTAGTTGATGTTGAGCTCGACGACGTTCGCCGCGCTCAGGACGCGTTCGGGGAGCGACCCGTGGAGGTCTTCGTCGCTGACCCGGCTGGCGGGTGCCGAGACGCTGATGGCACCGAGCACCTCGCCGGAGGACGATTTGATGGGTGCCGCGAGGCAGCGCAGCCCTTCGAGGCGCTCGCCGTCGTCGATGGCGTAGCCCCGCTCTCGAACCGCTTCGAGCACCTGAAACAGCTCCTGTCGCGTGCCGATGCTCTTCGGCGTCTTCTGTTCGAGACCGTGACGCTCGATTATCTCGTCCACCCGCGACTCCGGGAGGTTCGCGAGAATCGCCTTCCCGAGGGCGGTCGTGTGCAGGTTCGTTCGGAGGCCCGCGTAGGTGTCGAGGTCGACGGCGTCGTCGCCTTTCGCCCGCATCAGGTAGACGCCCATCCCCTGTTCTTCGACGAGGAGGTTGGCGAGTTCACCCGTGTCGGCGGCGAGCGACTTGACCTCGGGTTCGGCGACCTGATACACCTCCATCGACTTCCGACTGTGACCGCCGACTTCGAGGAATTTCAGACCGACGCGGTAGTCGTCGCCGTCCTTGAGAACGTACCCGTGTTTCTGGAGGGTCGTCAGGTGGTTGTGGACCGCGCTTTTTCCCATGTGGAGGTCGCTCGCCAACTCCGTGACTCCACAGGGTCCTTTCTCCATCAACTCTTCGACGAGCGCCAGTGTCTTCTCGGTGGTTCGCACCGGATGTTTGGCGTCCATAGCTACTCGTTGTCAAGTATCTGAATAAGTGTTCTGGTCCGGAGAACGGTGACGCCGAGTCGCAGAAAGGCGTCCCGTTCGACTCGGAAAACCGCTTTCGATGGTTGATGCTGAGCGTAACGCGAGAGTCGGCGGTGGGCGTTCATGAGTTGGACTTGTCACGGCGTCCGCCGCCGCCTCGCGCGTACTGGTATGACTGACACGTCACACGGTCGGACCGCTCGCGCCGACCACGCGTAACCTCGTGCCGGAGCATGATATTTTTTGGCATGGGTGTAGAGCTTGCCCGGCGGTCGTCTCCTCGGCGCGACCGGTTTGCCGTCGCGACCGCTGGTTCCTCCCCGACGCTCACCTCGATTATCGACCGAATTCATTTATAGATGTTTACATAGTTGTTATAAGATAGCCTACGTATCTCGATGACTCGCTTCCGTTTCACTCCCCTCTGGACAGTCGTTTTCGTCGCTGAAAATGGGTCTTACTAGATGTCTGGGCCACAAGTGAACCTTCCAATAACCCCGTCTGTCAGAACTGCGTAAACGTGTCAGATATCTCGCCCCAAAATATATTCAATCTGTGATTTCATCGATGAGTCCTCGGCCGCCCCGCGGGCGTCAGTCGTCGCCGGTCACGGCCCCCCCTCACACCGCTTCGAGCGAGCGAGCGCCGCCGGGCGGTCCGGTAGAACCACAGCGACGCGACGCCGCCGCCGACGACGTTCGAGGCGGCGAACGCGACCCAGATGCCGCCGGGACCGAGGGCGCTCGCCCCCCACAGCGCGGCCGGAATTCGCACGACGCCGAGGGCGAGGATAACGATGAGCGACGCTGCTGTCGTCCGCCCCGCCCCGCGCAGTCCGCCGGTGAACACCCGCATCAGTCCGACGAATCCGAACGAGGGGGCAATCGTTCGGAGGAAGGAAACGCCGGCGTCGACGACGGTCGCGTCGGCCGCGAACAGGCCGACGAGCGGACGGGCGGCGACCCAGACGACGACGCCGCAGGCGCTCATGGCGCCGAACAGGAACGCCGCGGCGAAGCGGTTAGTCGCCGTCGCGCGGTCGGTCGCTCCCGCGCCGAGGTTCTGTCCCGTCATCGTCTCGACCGCGCTCGCGAACGCGACCGTCGGGAGGACGACGACCGAGAAGATGCGCGTCCCGACCCCGTAGCCGGCGACCACGCCGGTCGAAAACAGCCCGACGACGGCCAAGAGGAGGTTGATTGAGACCGCCCGTCCGGTCTCTTCGAGGGCGGTCGGCAGGCCGAGTCGGAACAGCCGCCTCGCGGCCGCGGCGTTCGGGACGAACTGTCCCGGTCGGAGCCGAAGCCCGCGTCGTCCGTCGAGGAGGATGCCGACGCCGACGACGGCCGCCAGCCCGCGACAGCACACCGTCGCTATCGCCGCCCCGCGGATGCCGAGTTCCGGCGCGCCCCACCAGCCGAAGATGAGAATCGGGTCGAGGACGACGTTGAGCGCGACCGACCCCGCCATGACGAGCATGGGCGTGACGGTGTCGCCGCGGCCCCGCATGAGCGAGATGAACGCGTAGAACGCGAACACGAACACCATCCCCAGCGAGACGATGCGCATGTAGGCGGTCGCGAGCGGGAGGACTGCGGGTGACGCGCCCATGAACGCGAGCACGTCGTCGACCGCGACGTAGGCGACAGCGCCGACGCCGACGGCCGCGATGGCCGCGTACGTGAGCGTCTGCGCCGCCGCCCGTTCCGCGTCGAGCGATTCGCCCGCGCCGGTGTGTTGGGCGACGAGAACGCTCCCGGCGATAGAGAGTCCCAGTCCCAGCGAGAGGAACAGGAACACCAGCGGGAACGCGAACGAGATGGCCGCCAGCGCCTCGGTGCTGTAGCGCCCCAGCCAGAGCGTGTCCGCGACGTTGTACGCCGTCTGGAGCAGGTTCGTGACGACGATGGGGAACGCGAGGTAGCAAAGCGGCCTCGCGATGCCTCCCTCGGTCAACTCGAGTTCGGACGGTCCGACGAACAGGCCGTCGAGGCGCGCTCGGAGCTTCGTCACGCGACCCATCAGTCGTATCGGTCGCGCCAGTAGCGCGCGAGTTCCGCGCAGGTCGTCACCCACGTGTCGCCGGTCGAGAGCATCCGCTGGAGCAGGGACTCGAGCGCGTCGACGCGGCTCGCTCGGCCCACAATCTGCGGATGCATCGTCAAGACGAACAGCCGACCGCGCTCGCGAATGCCGTCGAACTCGGCTTCCCACGTGTCGAAGACGGGACCGTGCGGCGAGATACCCGACTGAAACTCGAACGTCGGACCCATGTTGAACCCCCAGTAGACGAAGTCGTCCAACAGGTAGTCGTTGGGAATCTCCACGAGGTCGCGGTCCTCGCGGAGGTACGGCATATCCGTGTCCTGCCACGAGGCGTCGTACAGCATCCCGGCGTCCTCGACGAGGTCGAGTGTCTGGTCGCGCATCCCGCCGACGGTCCGGTAGCCGACCGGGGGCTCGCCGGTGAGGTCTTCGACCACCTCGATGGTCCGCCGGAACTCGGTCGCCTCGCGCTCGGCGGACATCTCGCGGGGCGAGACGTGCGTGTAGCCGTGGTGGGCGATTTCGTGGCCGTGTTCGTGGAGGAACTTCACCGCCTCGGGCCACTCTTCTGCGACCTTGCCGGGGACGAAGAACGTGCAGTTCACGTCGTACTTTTCGAACAGTTCGACGAGCCGCGGCACGCCGACTTCCGGCCCGTAGTCGCCGCGGTAGTCCAACCGGGCGAACTCCGGGTCGAGCGCGGCGGCCGCGCGCCACAGTTCGTTGGCGTCGAGGTCGAACGTGAACGTCGCCGCGGCGCAGTACTCGCCCCACGGGTCCGGCTTGTGGTTCGAATCGACGCGCGCGAACAGTTCGTCGCTCATCGGTCGCCTCTCGCGTCGCTCTCCGGGACCCGGTCTCCGTCCTCGATTCCCGCCCGCGTCGCCGGTTCGAGGTCGGACAGCGCGTTCGAGACGGTCCCGTGGGCCGTCACCGCCGGCGGCGCGTGGTCGTCGTCGTAACCGTACTCCACGAGCCGATTCCGGTTCAGACAGAGCTTGTCGTACTCCGGTTTGAACAGGTCGAACAGCTCGAAGCGGTCTTCCAGTTCCGGGAACCGCTCGTGGTACCGCTCGATGCTCGCGCGGACCTGCCGCCACAGGCGTGTCTCGTCGTAGCCCTCGCGGCGCTCTAGTCGGTCGGCCACGTAGCGCAGGACGCAGACGAACAGCGTGCCGACGATGTGCTGGCACATCCCGTCCGGCGACTTCCGGTGGACGATGTCGTCGTGTTCGTACAGGTCGTCGGGGAGTCTGTCGAGTTCCGGCAGTCGCGTCTCGCTGACCGCGATTTCGTCCACGTAGTCCTTCACCGCCAGCCGGGTCGGCCGGCCGTCCCGAAGGACGAGCATCGTGTTCGTCCCGTGGGGCATGAACACCATCCCGTAGCGGTAGAGGTAGTGCAACAGCGGCGGCAGCAGCACGTCGAAGCAGTCGGCTAGCCACTCGTCGATGGAACAGCCGGCCCGCTCGGCGAGCGTGGAGACGACGGGCGTGCCGTCGGCGTCCTCGTGCATGAGCGCCGAGAGCGTGAGCACCTGCTCGTCGTCGTCGACGAGGGCTTCGACGCTCTCGCGCCACACCGCCCCGAGCAGTTCGTGGTACTGGTACGGCGCGTCGTCCAGTTGCGAGAACTCGGGGTGGTCGTAGTTGAGACTCGCAATCTCGCCCGGCAGCACCAACTCGCAGTCGTCGCGGAGGAACGGGTCGTCGTCGCGAATCGACTGCACGTACTCCGTGACCCGGGGCGCGGCGCGCGCCTGCTCGCCGGGCAGTCCCCGATAGACGATGGTGTTCAGCACGCGAATCGGGACCTTGACGTGCGGCTTTTCTGGGTCCGTGAGGTTCGTCAACGTCCGCACCGACTGCTGCGGGAGGTAGCTGTCGGGACCGGTCCCCAGCGGGACGATGTCGCCGGCCGCGATGTCCTTGGCGAACAGCTGCGCGACGGTGTTTTTCCACTGCCACTCGTGGACCGGGAGGTAGTAGTAGTCGTCGGGGTCGTGACCGCCGGCCCGGAGCGTCGCGTCGAACTCCGCCGCGGCCTCGCCGAGTTGCTGGGCCATCAGCGATTCGTACCGCAAGCCCTCGACGCTCCGAAAGTCGGCGCGGTCGCGGTGTGCAGCGACCCAGACGAGCGATTGCGGCGTCTTGCACTCGGGGGCGTACGCCCGGTAGTCGTCGTAGCCGAAGCCGATACGACCCTTGTTGATGGTGAACCACGGGTGACCCTCCATCTCGCCTTCGACCGCGGCGTACGGCATGTCCAGTAGGCTCTCGTCGGCATCGGCCTTGCGGGCGTCGATGTGGGCGTCGGCGACCAGCGTGTTGTTGTACTCCCGGACGAGGTGACTCGCCGTCTCGGGGGCCACGCCGAGCGACCCCCGCGCGTCGAGGAGGAACTGGACGGGGTCGGTCGCGGGCCGCCAGCCCTCTCCGTCTCCGTTTCCGTTCGGGTTCTCGTCGGCGTCTTCGCTCTCCACCTCGCCGCCGACGTCTCCGTCCCGTCGCTCGATGCTGTCGGGGTCGACCCGGTAACTGTCGAACGGCCGCGATTGGGCCGCGAACCGGTAGACGACGCCGTCGTAGTCGAGCCGGTACCGGGTCCACTCGCCGTCGGTGCCGCGTGCTTCGGGGTCGAGCAGCTCCTCGTACAGGAACTCCTCGAACAGCTTCGTGAGCAGGTCGCGGCTCACGTCCGCCCACCGGTCCGCGTCGAGCGCAGTCTGGAGCGTCTCCAGTCCGTCTATCTGTCCTGTGCGTCCCGTCCGTCCGTTCGTCCGCAGTTCCGGTCCGTTCATTCGTCTTCCTCCGCCGTCGATGCCGCCGCAGTCGCGCCGCCGGTCGTTTCGAGGAACCGCTCGACGGCGAAGTCCTGAAACACGGTGTCCTCGTCTTCGGGGTAGACCGTCCGGTCGCAGAGTCGGTTCACGATGTGCGCGTTGCGATAACAGCCGAGGCCGAGGTCGGGCGCGCCGACGCCGTGGGTGTGGCGTTCCGCGTTCTGGACGAAGATGCGCCCCGTCACGTCGTCGTCGAGGCGCAGTCGGTAGTCGTCGGTGACGCGGTAGCGACCCTCGTCGTCCCACTCGATGCGCGATTCGAGCGACGAGAGGAAACTCGGCGTCGGCCGGTGGTAGCCAGTCCCGAGGACGACGACCTCGCTCTCGTGGGCGAACGGCGTCTCGGACTGCCACTGCTCGCAGTCGAGGCGGTAGCGCGGTCCGTCGGAACCGGACACCCGCTCGATGCCCTCCACCGAGGTCATGGCGAACAGCCCCACGTCGGGGTCGCGGTCGCCGATGGAGCGACGGTAGAGCGCGTCGTATATCTCGGCGCTGGTGTTCACGTCGATGCCCTTGTACAGCAGGTCCTGTTCGGGGTACACCTCGTCGCGGGTCTCCTGCGGGAGGTCGTTGAAGTACGACGTGTACTCCGGCGTGAAGTGCTGGAGTCCGAGCTTCGAGTACTCCATCGGGAAGAACCCCTCCGAGCGCGTGAGCCAGTCGAGTCGGTAGTCCGCGTCGGCCTGCGCCTCCAAGAGGTCCAAGAACACCTCCGCGGCGCTCTGGCCCGACCCGACGACGGTTATCGAGTCGGCGTCGAGACACCGCTCTTTTCGGCTCCGGTACGCCGCGGTGTGGAACACGTCACGCTCGGGGTGTCCCTCCAGATTATCGGGGACGTGCGGCCGGCTTCCGACGCCGAACACCACGTCCTCGGCCCGGTAGCGGTGCTCCGCACCGCTTTCGGGGTGGCGGGCGGTCACCTCGAAGTAGCCGTCTTCGACCCACTCGACGTTCGTCACGCGGCGTTCGAACCGGCAGGCGTCGAGTCGCCGGCTGACCCAGCGCAGGTAGTCGTCGTACTCCCGCCGGGGAATCTGGAACGTCTCGTAGAAGTAGAACTCGTAGATGCGGCCGGTCTCCCGCAGGTAGTTGAGGTAGCTGTGGGGGTTCGTCGGGTCGGCCAGCGTCACGAGATCCGCGAGGAACGGCACTTCGAGGGTCGTCCCCTCGATGAGCATCCCCTCGTGCCACGCGAACTCGGCGTCCTGTTCGAGGAACACCGCGTCCACGTCGTCGGGCGCGCCGTCGAGCATGGCGGCTAGCCCGAGGTTGAACGGCCCGAGGCCGACGCCGACCACGTCGTGGACGGGGGTCATCGCCCCACCTCCGTCTCCGCGTCGGCCGCGACGTCGACACACCTATCGGTGTCCCCGTCTGTGTTCGCGTCCGCGGGTTCCGCCACCGCGTCGAAGCACCGCTCGCGCTCGCAGTGCATCAACAGCGCCTCCTTGTCGGGGAGGTCGATGCGCCCCTGCGGCTCGTAGCCGCACCGCTCGAAGACGCGGATGGCGATTTCGTTGCGAACGTCCGGTTCGCTGACGACGCGACCCGCGTCGGTCGCGCGGAACTGAAACGCGGTAATCGCCCGCAGGAGGGGAACCGCGTAGCCGTGTCCGAGGTACTCCGGCGGCCCGATGAGTAGGTGGACGCCGCGGTCTTCGGGCTCCGCGTCGTAGCGCTCGCCGACCACGTCGTCGGCCGCGCGGTACGCCTCCCAGTAGCTCATCGGCGTGTGGTCCAACAGGCCGACGTAGGGCGTGAGGTGGTCGTCGCCGAGCTTCGAATCGAGCTTCGCCCGAAACGCCGCCTCCGGCAGGTCGAGTTGCCAGTACGGCTTGACGTGGTCGGAGCCGAACCACGCGCGGAGCCGGTCGAAATCGAGAGTCGGGTCGACCTCGGCGAACGCGACGGTCCGGTCGATACGCTCGTTTCGAACCCGATACGCGTACTCGCGGCCCGCGCCCGCTCGCGCCGCCACGGTCGCGGTCGCCGAGTCGGCGTTCGAGCCGGTCATGGCGTCGGCACCTCCAGTTCCGTGACCAGCGGGTTGTCGATGTCCGCGTACACCGACTGGTTCGCCAGCGAGCCCTCCAGTTCGTCCATGTCGTGGAACCGCGTGAGTAGGTTCGCCTTGCAGGGAATCGTCTCCCTGGTGAGGAGGTCGTCGAGCAGCGACGACGACGGCCGGTCGTACCGGCGGAGCGATTCGAGTTCCTCGCGGAGGACGCCCAAGAGGCGTCGCTCGTCGACCAGTCCGGCCGTGCCGAAGGCGTTGACGAGGCCGAGGGCGTTGTTGATGATGACGTAGTACCGGATGCGCTCGTCGGCGACGGCGTCCGGGCAGACGGTGTCGGCGCGCTCGCCGATGCCGGGCAGGAGCGCGTCCACCTCGTCGTACGTCGACTCGGGGAGGTAGTAGCCCTGATTGTCGCGGTAGCGGAACGTCTCGGGATAGCCGCCGTCGAGCGTCAGGACGCTGTTCTGCTGGTGGGCTTCGACGCCCAGTCCGCGTTCGAGATAGAGCCACAGCACCGGCCGAACCGACAGTTCGAGGTACTGGCGGAACCAGTCTTCAGCCACCGCATCGGCCGGTCTGCCCTCGTGCTCGGCGATTCCCTCGACGAGCGTCGCCAGCCGCGACGACCCGTCGCCGAGGTGGTCCTGACAGAGGCCGACCACGGGCGTCGCGTTCGCCGCCGCGTTGCCGCGGAAGGGGTTCTCGCGGAGGACGGTCTCGAAGCCGGACTCGCCGTCGCCGAGGTCGACCGTCAGGTACGCCGGGTCGCGGACGACGTCGAACGCCGGGAACCGCTCTTCGAGGTCGTCGCCGAGTTCGGTGTCCAGCAGTTCGGTGACGGCGACGCCGCGCTCCAGTTCGGGGAGTTTGTTCGTCCGCTCGGAGTTGGTGATTTTGACGTTCAGCGAGCCTTTGACCATGAACGGCGCGTCCGGCGAGTACAGCGTCCGAACCGAGGAGGTCGGGTAGNTTGGTGATTTTGACGTTCAGCGAGCCTTTGACCATGAACGGCGCGTCCGGCGAGTACAGCGTCCGAACCGAGGAGGTCGGGTAGAACTCTCTGCCGACCTGGCCGACGTATTCGAGGCCGTCCCCGAGGTGCGCCTGCACTTCGGGTTGCGCGCGGAGGTAGTCCGCCTGCCACGGGTGGACGGGAATCAGCACCTCGTCGGCGTCGACGCGTTCGGCGACGAACGACTCGGGGACCGACTCGTCCGCTCGGAGCGCCGACGCGACCCACTCGGCCGCCGACTCGCCGCGCGCGGAGTCCTGCGAGACGAGCGAGGGGTCGGCGCTGAAGTACGCCAGCGGGAACGACCCGCGGAGTTCGGGCGCGTAGGTCCGCGACTCGTGGTCGGGGATGCCCTGTCTGCTCTTCGGCGTCGGGTGTAGCGGGTGGCCGAACACGAGCGACTGCTCGGCGTCGCGGAAGGTGGTGTCGAAGCCGTAGAGTCGCTCCTCGTCGCCGCGGCGGCCCTCGACGAACCGCTCGATGTTCTGACAACTCTTGACGACTCGCAAGAGGAGTTCGTCGGCCGCGCCGGTGTCGTCGCGGTCGAGTCTGAGTTCGGTCGTGACGAGCGTCACGAGCATCGTGTACTCGAGCGGGAGCGTTTCGCCCCGGGGAAGCCGGTAGACGCCGGGGAGGTCGAACAGGTGGCGGTCCGTCGGCGACCGGTACGAAAGCGGGACGTAGAGGTCGACGCCCTGGTGGAACAGCGGCGCGTGGACGACTTCGTCGGCGTCCGTCTCGACCGGTGCGTCCCCGGCGGGGACGACGGTGTAGTCGCCCGTCTCCCGGAGGTAGCAGTTCAGGAAGCTGTGCATCGTCGCTGACTCGGCCGTGTCGTTCGGATTCATGCGTGTCGGTCGTCGGTCGTCGTTTCGAGTGCGGTGCCGCGGGTCGAAATCTCGCGCAGGAGTTCTCGGAGGTCCTCGCGCGTCGTTCGAGGGTTCAGGAGCGTCAGCTTCAGGCACGTCTCGCCGTCGACGGTGGTCCGGGCCACCACGGCCTCGCCGTCGTCGAGAAGGGAGTCGCGGATAGCTTCGTTCACCTCGTCGGCGCTGCGTCTGTCGGGGTCATCGTCCCGTCCGTCGCCGGGGACGTACCGGAAGACGACGACGTTCAGTTCGGAGTCATGGACGAGGCGGAGGTCGGGGTCGGCCTCGACGAGCCTCGCGGCGTCGTCGGCGAGGTCGATGGTGTACTCGACCATCGACGCCAGCCCCTCGCGGCCGAGCGCCTGCATCGTGACGAAGGGTTTGAGCGCGTCGAACCGTCGGGTCGTCTGGACGGACTTCGAGACGAGATTCGGCACGCCCGCGTCGTCGTCGCGCTCCGGGTTCAGGTAGGCCGCGTTGCGGTCGATGAGGTCGTACGCCGACTCGTCGCGCACGAGGACCGCGCCGCAGCTAATCGGCTGGTAGAACAGCTTGTGGAAGTCGACCGCGACGGAGTCCGCGGCCTCGACGCCCGCGAGTTTGTCGGCGTGGTCGTCGCTCAGTGCGAGCGCACCGCCCCACGCGGCGTCGACGTGGTACCAGCAGTCGAGTTCGGCCGCGCGGTCGGCCAGCGGCCCCAGCGGGTCGATGCTGCCGAAGTCCGTCGTCCCGGCGGTCGCGACGATTGCGAACGGGCGCTTTCCGCGCTCGCGGAGGTCAGCGACCGCCTCGTCGAACGCTTCCATCGACAGGCGGCGGTCGTCGTCGGTCGGGACGGTGACGACGGCGTTCTCGCCGAGACCGAGGTGCGAGGCGGCCTGCTTGGCGGTGAAGTGGGCGTCGGCCGAACAGAGGATTCGGAGGTCCCTCGCTTCCGGCGGGAGGCCGGCCTGTTGCACGTCGACGCCGTACTCCTCCAAAATGACCTTGTTGCGGGCGAGGAGTAGGCCGACGAAGTTCGACTGCGTGCCGCCGCTGGTGAACACGCCGTCGCCGTCCTCGTAGCCGAACAGCTCGCACAGCTCGTCGACGAACCGCCGTTCGAGCTGCGTCGCGGCGGGGCTCTGGTCCCACGAGTCCATCGACTGGTTCGTCGCCGTCAGGAGCACCTCGGCCGCGAGCGCCGGAATCGTCGGCGGACACTGGAGGTGCGCGACGCAGGTCGGGTCCGAGACGCCGACGGAGTTTCGCAGAATCGGCTCGGTGCGGTCGAGCGCCGCGGCCACGCCGTCGCCCTCGTGGGGCAACATCTCCAACCGGGCGAGCGCGTCGTCGAGCTTCTCGGGCGTCGCCCCCGAGTACGGCGTCGCCTCGTCGGCGAACTCGTCGAGGACGAGGTCGCACGCCCGGCGAATCGCGTCCCGGTAGCGCGCTCGGTCGTCGCCGTCGCCGCTCAGGAACCACTTCGCGGCGTCCGGTCGCGGGTCGCGCCGCTCGCCGACGCCGTCGACGCCGCCGACGTCGTTCATGCGGCGACCTCCCGGCGGCCGTCGGCGTCGACCGCCTCGATTGCGGCCTCGACGGCGTCCGCGAAGATGCTCCCGATGGCGTCCACGTCGTTCGGGGTGACGACGAGCGGCGGGAGGAACCGGACGACGCTTCCGTGGCGGCCGCCGAGTTCGACGATGAGTCCGCGGTCGAAACACGCCGCGCGGACGGCGTCGGCGAGGTCCGGATGCGTCGGGAAGCGCCCGCAGGCGTCGGGCGCTCCCGCGGGGTCGACGAGTTCCACGCCGAGCATCAGTCCGCGACCGCGCACGTCGCCGACGGCGTCGTGGGCGCGCTTCGTCGCGTCGAGGTGGCCGCGGAGTCGGTCGCCCATGCGCGCGGCGTGGTCGTCGAGGTCGTGTTCGAGCACGTGTTCGATGGTGGCGATGCCGGCGGCCATCGCGAGTTGGTTCCCCCGGAAGGTCCCGGCGTGCGCGCCCGGCTCCCAGACGTCGAGCGACTCGTCGTAGACGACGACCGAAAGCGGGAGCGACCCGCCGATGGCCTTCGAGAGCGTGACCGCGTCGGGGACGATATCGGCGTGCTGGAAGGCGTACAGCTCGCCGGTCCGGCCGAGGCCGGTCTGAATTTCGTCCACGACGAGCGGGATGTCGCGCTCGCGGGTCATCCGCCGAATCTCGCGGGTCCAGTCGTCGGGCGCGGGAATCGCGCCGCCCTCGCCCTGCACGAGTTCGACCACCATCCCGGCGGGGTCCGTGATGCCGCTTTCGGGGTCGTCGAGGGTGCGTTCGACGTACCGGGCGGCGAGTTCGTGACACTCCTCGCCGCCGACGCCGAACGGACACCGATACTCGTACGGATACGGCAGGTGGTGTACGTCGGGCATCAGTCCCGGCACGTCCTCCTTCGGGTCGGTGTCGCCCATCAGGCTCAGCGCGCCGTTGGTCATGCCGTGGTAGCCGCCCTGAAACCCGAGGACGCTCCGGTTGCCCGTCGCGGTCTTGACGAGTTTGAGCGCGGCCTCGACGGCGTCGGTCCCGGCGGGGCTACAGAACTGCACCCGCGCGTTGTCGGCGAACTCGTCGGGGAGGCTGTCGAACAGCGTGTCGACGAACCGCTCCTTGACGGGCGTCGTGATGTCGAGGGTGTGGAGCGGGCGGTCCTCTGCGAGGACGCGCTCCATCGATTCGATCACCTTCGGGTGGTTGTGCCCGAGGGCGAGCGTGCCGGCCCCCGCGAGGCAGTCGTAGTACTCCTCGCCGTCCATGTCGGTGACGGTGACGCCCGAGGCCTCCCGTATCGCGTGCGGGAGGTGCCGAGGGTAGGTCCGCGCGCTCGACTCGCGGGCGGCCTGCTGTTCGAGCAACGCCTCGTTGCCGGCCGTTGCGTCGGTCATCGGGCTGTCCTCCGTCGGTTCGTCGTCGGTCTGTCGCTGTCGAGCATACAGTTTTAGGCTAGCCTAAAAATACAAAAAGTTTACTGCAGGAACGCCCTGTCTGAATAATAACGGGACAGCGCGGCCGCTACGCGGTCGCCGCGGAGCGTCCGCGACGACCCGCCTTCCCCCGCTTTCGGCGGTTTTCCCTGTCCGCACGCCGGCCGCGTCGGGTCGAGTCGGACGCTCGGGCTCGCGTCGGCCGCTCGCGTCGCCGCCGCGTTAGCTCAGCGCTCCCCGTCGAACGCCGTCACCAGCGGGTTGTCGACCTCGACGAAAAGCGGCGCGTCGTCGAGGGAGTCGTCCAGTTCGTCGATGTCGTGGAACCGCGTCAGGAGGTTCGACTGGCGGGTCAGCGTCGGCTCGGCGAGCAACTGGTCGAGGAGCGACGACCCCGGTGCGTCGACCTCGCGGAGCGATTCGAGTTCCTCGCGGAGCACCGCGAGCAGTCGCCGCTCGTCGACCAGCCCGCTCCGCCCGAGCGCGCTGACGACGCCGAGCGCGTTGTTGAGAACCGTCCAGTATATCATGCGCTGGTCCGCGATGTCGTCGCCGCAGACGGTGTCCGTGCGCTCGCCGACGCCGGGGAGGAAGTCGTCGAGTCGGTCGTACCGCGACTCGGGGAAGTAGTAGCCCTGATTGTCGCGGTAGCGGAACGCGGTCGGATAGCCGTCTTCCAACAGGACGACGCTGTTCTGCTGGTGGGCCTCGACGCCGAAGCCGTACCGGAGGTAGAGCCACAGCACCGGCCGGACCCCGACCGAGAGGTACCGCCGAAACCACGACTCGGCGACCGCGCCCGCCGACCGCCCCTCGCGTTCTGCGAGCGTCTCGACAATCGTCCCGAGTCGGGAGCGACCGCCGCCGATGGGGTTCTGACAGAGCGCCACTACGGGCGTCGCGTTCGTCGCCGCGTCGCCGCGGAAGGGGTTCTCGCGGAGGACGGTCTCGAAGCCGGACTCGCCGTCGCCGAGGTCGACGGTGACGTAGGCCGGGTCGTCGATGAGACCGAACTCGGGGAACTCGGCGTCGATAACGTCGCGGAGGCCGGCGTCGAGCAGCTCGCTGACGGCGACGCCGCGGACCAGTTCGTGCCGCTTGTTGACCCGCGCGGAGTTGGTGATTTTGACGTTCAGCGAGCCTTTGACCATGAACGGCGCGTCCGGCGAGTACAGCGTCCGAACCGAGGAGGTCGGGTAGNTTGGTGATTTTGACGTTCAGCGAGCCTTTGACCATGAACGGCGCGTCCGGCGAGTACAGCGTCCGAACCGAGGAGGTCGGGTAGAACTCCCTGCCGACCTCGCCGAGCGACTCGATACCGTCGCCGAGGCGCACTCGAACCGCCGGCTGTGCGAGGAGGTAGTCGGCCTGCCACGGATGGACCGGGACGAGTCCGTCGTCGGTGTCGCCGTCGAGGTGTTCGGCGACGAACGACTCGGGCACCGACTCGTCCGCCCGGAGCGCGTCGGCTATCCACGCCGGGGCGCTCCGGTCGAGCGTCGAGTCGTGGTCGAGGAGGTCGGCCGCGACCCGGAAGTAGTGGAGCCGGAACGACCCGCGTAGCTCCGGGGCGAACCGCGGTTCGTCGTGCGGCGCGATGCCCTGCCTGCTCTTGGGCGTCGGGTGTCTGTGGTGGCCGAAGACGAGTGACTGCTCGGCGTCGCGGAACGTCGTCTCGAAGCCGTAGAGTCGCTCCTCGTCGCCGCGGCGGGCCTCGACCGCCCGGGCGGTGTTCCGACAGCTCTCGACGACCCGGAGGAGCAGTTCGTCCACCGCACCCGGCGCGTCGCGGGCGAGCGACAGCTCTTCGAGGAGCAATCGCGCAAGTCGGAGGTAGTCGAGGTCGACGGCCCGGCCGTCCGGGAGGACGGAGACGCCGGGGCCGCCGAACAGGTGTCGGTCCCCGGCGGAATAGTACGAAAGCGGCACGAACACCTCGATTCCCTGCTCCGGAAGCGGGAGTCGAACTCCTCGTTTACAGTCGGTCACAAGCGGCGTTTCGGCCGCGTTGACGACCTCGTGACCGCCGATTTCGTGGAGGTAGCAGTTGAGGAAACTGTGCAACGTCGCTGACGCGGCGCGGTCGTCCGGGGCCACGTCGGCATCCGGTGTCCGCCCGACATCTCGGCTTGTCGCCATGTGTTTTAGGCTAGCCTAAAAACATATAAGAATTCTGGCGGAATGCGCCGCTCGACGGCGGAGCGAAACGGGAAAAGCGGGGCCGCGAAGCGGGACCGAACTACAGGTCGCCGTTGACGATGTCGCTGACGCGCTGGGCGTCGAACAGGCGCTCGTCGGCGTCGTACAGCGTCTGCGCGAGGCGGTCAGTCACGACGAGGTTCGTGATAGGGCCCTGGTAGAGCGCGCCGGCGCGGTAGACGTCGTCGTTCTTGACCGCGGTGAGTTCGCTCGCGACTTCGTGGCTCTCCATGAACGAGATGACCGTGTTCTGGAACTCCTCGCGGGTCTTGGCCTCCTGTCCGCGCAGGAGAAGCACTTCGGGGTCGACCTCCAGGAGCGTCTCGAAGTCGACTGCGCCGCGGTTGCTGTAGAAGTCCTTCACGTCGGTCGTCGCGAGCGCGTCGTTGACCTTCAGGTCGTTGAGGTGCTTGAAGCTCGTCCCCTCGTCGATGATGTAGGGGTAGAACTCCTCGGGCTCGTCGCCGCCGCCCCAGACGACGGCGGCCGAGGGTCGTTCGCCCTGCGCGGGGACGACCGGCGCGAGGTTCGCCTGGAACTCCTCGTGGACCTGTTCGAACGCCTCGAAGCGGTCCTCGCGCTGGAACACCTGCGCGAGCTTCTCGAACGCCTCGTAGAGGCTGTAGTAGCGGTAGTCCTCGTGCCACGCGTAGCCGCGCGAGAAGATGCTGTTGCCGAAGAACGGACCGACTTGGGTGCTGATCTCCTCGATATCGCCCTCGCTCCACTGGCCGCGGTTCAGGAGGAAGTTCGGGTCGGCGATGTGCACGTCCGCGTTCATGTCGTAGAACTGCTCTTTGCCGACGCCGCTGTCGCCCCACAGCTGACGGATGGACGACTTGTCGACGCTCACGTCCGGAATCTCGTCGTAGTACTGCGTGTGGTACCGGCCGGGGAGCCAGACGCCCATCGGCGCGTCGAGTCCGAGCGCGACGCCCATGTCGGCCCAACTGCCGTTGTTCGCGACCCACGTCTCCGGGACCGAGTCGAACGTGACCTCGCCGACCGGTTCTATCGACACCGAGTAGGATTCCGACGCCTCGGTCGTCGTCTCGGTTTCCGTCTCCGTCTCTGTCGCCGTCTCGGTCGCCGTCGCCGTGGTCGTCTCGGACTCCGTCGTCGTCGTCTCCGACCCGCCGCCACCGGTACAGCCGGCGAGCAGACCGCCCGCGACGACCGCGCCGCCGTACTGCAGGTACTCGCGCCGCGTCGATTCTCGACCGCTGTGTCCGTCGTTTGCCATGTATTTTAGGCTTCCCTAAATGCTTAAAACGTCTTCGAAATTTAGGCGAGCCTAACTCCCCCGTGTGGGACGGCTCAGTCCGTCGCGTCGACGGGGGCCCTGACGGCGAGGACCGTGAGGTCCGAGTACGGCGTCGAGTCGGGGCCGCTCCCGCCGGCCGAGTCGCGCAGGTCGCCGAGCGTCGTTCGGGTGATTCGCTCGTCGTCGTGGGTCAGGCGTTCGAGCACGAGGGCGTCCAGCGATTCGTCCGCGCCCGAATCGAGGAGGAACTCCGCGATGTCGCCCGGCATCCAGTCGAACGGCCGCGGCAAGACGAGCAGGTGGCGTTCGCCCACCGCCTCGGCCAGTCGGTCGAGGTCGGCGTCGAGCGACCCGCTCTTGTGGAGCGTGACGAACCGCGTGTCCTCCATCGGCGTCCGGGCGCGACTCGCGGCTATCTGGAGCGACGAGATGCCCGGAATCACCCTGACCGGTGGCTCGACGGCCCGCTGGACCTTCCCGAGGAACTGGTAGCCCGAGTGGTTCGCGTCGCCCATGAGGACCGCCGTCCCGCGCTCGCCGGCCGCGACGCGCCTCCCGAACTCGGACAGCGCCTCTGCTTCGTCGGCGTAGCCGCAGGTGAGCAGGTCGGCGTCGGTCTCGTCGGCGACGAAGTCGACGACCGTCTCGAAGCCGACGACCACGTCGGCCTCCCGAATCGCTCGCCGCCCGCGAGGCGTCAGATACTCCGAGTTGCCGGGGCCGATTCCGACCGCGTAGACCGGCGCGGCGGCGTCCTCGGCGTCCTCGCTGCCTCCACCAATTTCGCCGACGCTCGGTTCGGGCGCGGCCGCGGCGAACGTCGCCGGGTCCGCCCCCGAATCGAGGTCGTACGGGTCGTCCTCACTCATGGTCTTCGAGGTCGACGTCGCCGTTGCGAACGTCGCTCGCGACGTGAATCAACTCGTTCGTGAGCGCGGCCGCGAGGCCGCTCCCGCCGCGTTTCCCGACGTTCGTCACCGCCGGAACGCCGTACTCGTCGGCGATTTCGCGGACGCGCTTCCGGCTCGCTTCGGCCTTGACGAAGCCGACGGGCGTCGCGACGACGGCCGCCGGTCGGGTCCCGTTTTCGATGCAGTCGCAGAGCGCCAACGCGGCGGTCGGCGCGTTGCCGACGACCGCGATTGCGCCGTCGTAGACGCCCTGCTTGTCGAGTTCGAGCACCGCGGCCGCGGTCCGGGTCATGCCCGTCTCGGCGGCGAGTTCGGCGCCGTTGCCGATTGCCTTCCGCACCGGGCAGTCGTGGCCGCGGCCCGTGACGCCGGCCTTCGCCATCGTGATGTCGGTCACGATGGGTCGCTCGTCGAGGACGGCCCTCGCGCCCGCGACGACCGGGCCGTTCTGACAGCGAAGGAGGTGCTGGAACTCGATGTCGCCGGTCGAGTGGACCGCCTTCTGTCGCAGTCGGTCGTTCAGCGTCTCGTCGGGGACGAACGTCCGGACGATGTCCATGCTCGTCTCCGCGATGTCCATCGCGTCCCGCGTCGTCGCGCCGAGGTCGGCGTAGGCGTCTCGTTCAGTCATCTGATTGGGTTCCGGCCATGGCGTTCGTCGTGTTCGCTTCGAGGTCGCCCTCCACGGAGAGGTTGATGTCCTGCAACCGCTCTCTCACGTCGTCGTCGGCATCCCACAGGTCGCGGTCGATGGCTTCGAGGAACGTTGCCGTGATGCTTTCGAGCGCCCACGGGTTCACGTCGCGCAGCCACTCCTGTCGGTCCTCGTCGAAGGCGTAGGCGTCGGCGAGACTTTCCCAGAGGGTGTCGCTGACGACGCCCGTCGTCGCGTCCCAGCCGAGCGCCACGTCGACCGTGGTCGAGAGGTCGCCCGCGCCCTTGTAGCCGTGTTCCTCCATGCTGTCGAGCCAGTCGGGGTTGAGGACGCGCGCCCGCATCGCCTTGCGGACCTTCTCCTCGTTCGTGTAGACGCTGACGTTGTCGGGGTCGCTGGAGTCCCCGACGTACGAGGCCGGGTCGCTCCCGGAAATCTCGCCGACAGCCGAGACGAACCCGCCGTGGAAGGCGTACCAGTCGGAGGAGTCGAACTCGTCCTGCTCGGCGGTGTCCTCGATTTTCACCGTGGCTTCGACCCCGCTCAAGCGGCGCTCGAAGGCGTCGTGGGCCTCGGTCACGCTGCCGCGACTCCCAAGGGCGTAGCCGCCCCACTGGACGAACACGTCCGCGAGGTCGCTCCGGTCGTCCCACTCGCCCTCGTCGACGGCCTTGTTCGTCCCCGCGCCGTAGCCGCCGGGCGTCGTCGTGAACACGCGGTGTTTGGCCAGTTTCTCGGCCTCGTCGGCGGCGACGCCATCAGCCTCGAACTCGGCGGCGTCTTCCTCGACGTGCTTTTTCACGTAGTTCATCTCGTGGGGTTCGTCGAGTTCGACGACCGCGTCGACGGCGTCGTTGACGACGCTCGCGGCCTGCGGGAACGCGTCGCGGAACAGCCCCGAGACGCGGGTGGTCACGTCGATTCGCGGGCGGTCGAGTTCGTCCAGCGGAATCGGCTCCACGCCGTCGACGCGGCCCGCGTCGGTCCACACCGGTTCGACGCCCATGAACGCGAGCACCTGCGCGATGGTCTCGCCGCGGGTTCTGACCGTCGGCGTCCCCCACGCGACGACCCCGAACTCCTCGGGGTACTCGTCGTGGTCGCCGTAGTGGCGGTCGAGGACGCCCTCGGCGACCCGCTCGCCGACGCTCCACGCCGGCTTGGCCGGGACTTTCCGCGGGTCGAGCGTGTAGAAGTTCCGCCCGGTCGGCAGCAGGTCCACCCCGCCGCGGGTCGGCGCGCCGGAGCCGCCGGAGCGGACGTACTCGCCGGCCAGCGCGTCGGCGGTCTGCGGAATCTCGGCTTCCGCGGCCGCGACCCGCGGGGCCGCCTCGTCGCAGATGAACGCCAGCACTTCGCGGAGGTCGTCGTGCGCGCCGCGCTTGGCTCGCGCGTCGCCGAGTTGGTCGATATCGACCACGAGCAGGTTCATGTTCACCTCGTCGTCGGGGGCGGCGTCGACCTCCGACTCGGGCACGTCGAAGTCGCGTTCGGCGAGGGCCGACACCAGTTCGACGCATTGGTCGTAGACGCGGTCTGCGGCCTCCGAGAGGTACATCCCGAGGTCGTCGTCGTACGTCCCCGGTTCGTCTCGCATTCGGTCGTAATCGACGCCCATGACGCCCGCGACGCTCTCGCGGAGGCTCGGCGTGTCGGCGTTCGGGAGGCGCGTGAGCGCGACGAGGTACTCCACGAGGCGGTCGCTCTCGGGCGGTTCGCCCATCGTGTGGAGGCCCATCCGAATCTGCGTCGTCTTCACGTCGGTCAGGTACTCGTGGACGCGCTCGACGAGTTCGTCGAAATCGACGGCTTCGGGACCGACGTCGGCATCCGCGTCACCGATTGCGTCACCGACCGCGTCGGCGTCTTCGAACCCGAGTTCGACCGCGAGGTCGAGGTCGTCGACCGCGTCGAGGAGGAGTTCGCGGAGTTGGTCACCGCGCTCTGGGCGGGCCTCGTCCATGCCCGCCTCGCGGTGCTCGCGGGCGAGTTCTTCGAGGTCCGCGAGGTCGTCGTACGTTCCCGCGGTGCGCATAACCGGCGTGAGGTAGTCCACGATGGCCGCGTACGACCGGCGCTTGGCCTGCGTCCCCTCGCCGGGGTTGTTGATGATGTACGGGTAGACGTTCGGAAGGGCCGAGACCAGTTGGTCCGGGGCGCTCTCGCCGTTCAGCCCGACGGTCTTGCCGGGGAGCCATTCGAGACTGCCGTGGGTGCCGAGGTGGACCACGGCGTCGGCCTCGAACGCCTCGCGGAGCCACGCGTAGAACGCCACGTAGTCGTGCGGCGGCTGGAGGTCCGAATCGTGGTACACCTTCGAGGGGTCCATCCCGAACCCGCGCGGGGGCTGGACGGTCACGAGGACGTTCTCGAACTCGACGCCCGGAATCGCAAAGGGTCGCTCCGGCGGGTCGCCCCACTCGTCGACGACGTTGTCGCGGAAGCGGTCGTCGGCGTCGGCGAACCAGTCGACGTACTGGTCGGGTGAGACCACGTCGACGCTCAGGTCCCGCACGTCTTCGGGCGCGACCCAGCGGTCGTCCAGCGTCAACTGCGAGGTGAGGTCGTCGATGAGCGCTTGCCCGTCCGCGGGGAGGTCGCCGACGGCGTAGCCCCGACTCCGGAGTTCGGACAGGAGGTTGACCGTGCTCGCGGGGCTGTCCATCCCGAAGGCCGTCCCGATGCCGTCGTCGCTCGGCGGGTAGTTGTGCAGGACGACCGCGACGCGCTTCTCGTCGTTCGGGAGGTGGCGGAGCCGCGCCCAGTTGACCGCGAGCCGGGCGACGTGGTCGACGCGGTCCTCGATGGGGAAGTGCTGTTTCGGCGCGCTCCCGACGCCCGCCTCGTCTTCCATCCGCTCTTTCCCGCTTATCGGGTGGGTGATGACGTTGCCGTCGAACTCGGGGAGCGCGACCGACAGCGCGAGTTCGAAGCCCATCACGCCCGTGTCGCTCGACTCGTACCGGCTTCGGGAGCGCATGGTCGTGATGGCCTGTAAGACGGGAACGCCGAGTTCGGTGAGGAACACGTCCTCGGCGTCCGCGCCCTCGTCGTCGGCGTCGCGGCCGCGCTCGCTCATCGACAGCGAGAACATGAAGGAGCTGACGACCGCGTCCACGACGGGGCCGTCGTCGTCTGAAAACCAGTTCCGCGCGACCCACTCGGCGTTCTCCTGTCCCTCCTCGTCGGTCGCGGGGTTGCAGAACGCGGGCAGGACGTTCGCGCCGAGCGATTCGAGTCGCTCCACGAGCGCGTCCACGTACCGAGTGTTCGCGTGCGTCCAGTGGGACTCGTAGAACCAGACGCCGATGGTCGGCTTGTCGGGGTCGTGAGTATCGAGCAGTTCGTCGTACTCGACGCCGGGGTAGTCCGGGTGGTAGACGCCCTCAGTCGGGAGTTCGACCGGGTCGTCGACTTCGGTCTCGACGCCGGCGTACTCGGCGGCGAGGAACCGACAGAGGTTCTCGACGTTCACCGCGCCGCCGCGGTCGAGATATTCGCAGACGCGCTCGCGGTCGGCGTCGGCGACGGTCGTGTCCTGCCGCGCGAAGGCGTCGCCGGTGGCCTCGACGACGAGCGGCACGCCCGCCGCTTCGAGTCGTTCGACCGCGTGGTCGTAGCCGGGCATGCTGTCTTCGGCTCCGTGGAGCCAGAAGACGGCCGCCGTCGCCGACTCCAACTCGTCGACGAAGGCGTCCGCGTCGGTCACGTCGTCCAAATCGCTCGCGGAGCGGACGACGAGGTCGATTCCGTCGAGTCGGCGCGCGGCCCGCTGGACCGCGCCCAACTCGTTTTCCGTCGCTGTGTACAGTCCGATTGTCGGTGTCATTGATAAAGTGTTATTGTCTTACTGCAAGTACGATTTCGTATTCGATGACGACTCAGACGCTGCCGTTTTCGGCTATCGTCGGGCAAGACGAACTGAAACGGGCGTTGTTGGCCGTCGGGGCCAACGACGACCTCGACGGACTCCTCGTTCGCGGCGAGAAGGGAACCGCGAAGTCGACCGCGGTCCGCGCCCTCGCCGACCTCCTGCCCGAACAGGAAGTCGTCGCTGGCTGTCCGTACGGCTGTCCGCCGGACCCGGACGACCCGGCCCGCCAGTGCGACTCGTGTCGCGGCCGCGACGACCCCGCGGTCGAGCGCCGGTCGGTCCCGCTCGTGACGCTCCCACTCGGCGCGACTCGCGACCGGGTCGCGGGCACGCTCTCCGTCGCCGACGCGCTCGACGGCGAGGCGTCGTTCGACCCCGGGCTCTTGGCCCGCGCGAACCGCGGTATCCTCTACGTGGACGAGGTGAACCTCCTCGACGACCACCTCGTCGACCTGCTTTTGGACGCGGCCGCGAGCGGCGTCAACCGTGTCGAGCGCGACGGGGTGAGCGTCGAACACCCCGCCGAGTTCACCCTCGTCGGGACGATGAACCCCGAGGAGGGCGACCTCCGACCTCAGCTCCGGGACCGCTTCGCCCTCCAGGCGACCGTCGTCGGCAGCCGCGACGTCGACGACCGCGTGGAGATTATCGACCGGGCGCTGGCGGGCGGCGACGACCCGGAGACGGTCGCCGACGCCCACCGCGAGGGGACCGCGGCGCTCGAAACCGCGCTCCGCGAGGCGACGGACCGCCTCGACTCGGTCGCGCTCCCGGTCGAGTTCAAACGCGACATCGCCGAACTCTGCGTCGACGCCGGCGTCGAGGGCCACCGCGCCGACATCGCCATCGCCCGCGCGGCCCGTACCCTCGCGGCGCTCGACGGCCGGACGAAGGTGCTCGAAGGCGACGTGCGCGAAGCGGCCGCGCTCGCGCTCCCGCACCGACTCCAGAGCCGCCCGTTCGACGACGACCCGGACGTCGACGACGTGCTCGACGACCACTTCGACGAGGCGGACGGCCGGGACGACGGCGACGGAGAGCAGGACGGTGGCGGTGACGGGAGCGAAGGTGCCGGTGGCGACGGTGGAGGCGACGGCCGCAACGACGACGGTGGAGAGGCTGTCTCTTATACACATCTCTGAGCGGGNGAGGAAGCCGGTTCCGACGCCGCGAGAGAGGGTTCCGATTCCGATGCTGGGGACGGCGATGACGGGGACGATGCCGGCGGCGACGACCGAGGTGGAGCGGTCGGCGGAGCCGACGAGAGCGGACCCGAAGACGGCGATTCGGAAGACGGGACTTCCGGAGACGGCGATACCGACGACTCCGCAGACGACGACCCCGACGAAGCAACGCCGCTTCTCCCCGGGCAGAGCCGGGCCGCCATCGGCGACGTCGAGCGGCCGCCGGTCGAGGACGCGGCCCTCGACGCGGAGACGCCGGGCGACGGGAGCCGCGCCGCAGTTCGGGAGTCGCGGCAGGGGCGAGGCTCGCGGGTGCGGACCGAACCGGCGACCGAGACCGACGACATCGACGTGCCGGCGTCGGTCCGGGCCGCCGCCTCGGCCGGTCGGTCCCGCGTCACCCGGTCTGACCTCAGAACCGCGGTCGCCCGCGGGTCGGCCGCGACGCTCGTCGTGTTCGTCGTGGACGCGAGCGCGTCGATGCGCGCCGCGATGCGGCGGGCGAAAGGCACCGTGCTGTCGCTCCTCGAAGACGCCTACGAACAGCGCGACGAGGTCTCGTTCGTCGCGGTCGCCGGCGACGACGCCGAGGTGTTGCTCCCGCCCACCGACAGCGTCACGCTGGCGGCGCGGCACCTGAAGGAACTCCCCACGGGCGACAGGACGCCGCTTCCGTCCGGGCTGGACGCCGCCCGTCGGGTCATCGACCGCTCGGACGCCGCCGGCGCGCTCGTCGTCGTCGTCACTGACGGCCGGGCCAACGTCGCGGACGGCAGTCCCACCGGACAGACCCGGTCGGCGGCGCGGAACCTCGCCACCGCCGACGCCTCGGTCGTCGTCGTCGATGCCGGCGACGGCGGTATCGGAGTGACCGACATCCTCGTCTCCGAGACGGGCGCGCGGCGCATCCCGCTGTCCGACCTGTCGGCCGAGCGGGTCGCCGAGGCCGCGCGCTCCGCGGACGGGCAGTAGCGGGGACTCAGTCGTCTCTTTTGGCATGGTGTGTTCCTATCGAATCGGTCGCGTGTGGAGTCGATACGCCCCGCGAGTGACGCCCTCGTCGTGGTACTCGACCGGCTCTTCGACCACCGCGAGGACGCCCCCGCCCGCGGCGACGGCGGTCGGGATTCCGGGGAGTCCCTCCGTTTCGACGTGTCCCGCGTCGGGGGCGAAAACGTGGACGCCGTGGCGCTCTGCCTCCCGCTCTCGGAAGTGCTGGGCGGACGGCACGAACACCCGCGAGTCGGTGGCGGCGGCCGCCCGTGCGAATCCGCCGGTGTCGCGGGTCCACAGACGGTCGCCTCCGGCGACTGAGACGCCGACCGCGGTGTGTTCGTCGGGGTGTCGCGCGTCCGGGTCGCGGGTCGACTCGGCGAACGTGTTCCCCGTGACGAAGACGGCGGTTCCGTCGGCGACGCAGACGTGGTTCGGGTAGGCGTAGACGGTCTCGTCGCCGACGCGGCGCTCGGTCGCGAGGTCGAGTCGCCACCGCGTCTCCCCGTCGAAATCGATGAGGTAGCCGCGTTTGTCGCCGTGGCTGGCGACGGCCAGCGCGTCGCCCGCGAAGGCCACGTCGCCGACGCGTCGGTCCCCGTCGGTGTCGGGGTCCCACGACGCGACCCGCGCCCCGGAGTGTGCGTCGAGGAGAACGAGGCCGTCCTGTTCGGGGTTCGGACAGCGGTTGTACGCGACGGCGACGCGGTCCCCCTCGGCAGCGACCGCGATGGGCGACGCGTGGACGTGTCTGCGCCACGCGAGTCGCCCGCCTCGGTCGAACCCGAGGACGACGCTCCGCCAGACCCTGTCCTCGCCGTCCCGCTCGTAGCGCCGGGCGGCGACGACGACCCTGTCGCCCGTCACCGCGAGGTCGACGACGTACGGTCGGAAGAACAGCGAGTCTTTCGTCGCCGTGCCCACGTCGTCAGCCGTCGCGTACGTCCAGCGGGTGACGCCCGTCTCGGCGTCGAGGACGCGAACCAGCCCGTCGCCGCCGCGCTCGCCGACGACGAGCAGCTCGTCGCTCCCGGCCATCGACACCACGGAGTGCTCGCCGCGCGTCCGCCAGCGCTCGCCGGCGTCGGGCGCGGCGTCGGAGGCACTGGCCGCGTCGGCAGCAGTCTCCAGCGCCATAACGCGGCCGTCCGCGGTCCCGACGAAGACGGCGTCGTCGGTCGCTTCGACCGCGGAGCGCGCCCAGTTGTGGCGACTGCTCGCGGGCGCGACTTCCCCGAGGTCGCGGCGGGCCGTGAGTGGGGACGGTGCCATCGGGCTCAGTCCTCGACGGGAAAGGCGTCGTGGAGCGTGTGGTGCGCCTCTCCGAGGTCATCGAGGAACGCATCGGCTCCCTCGCGGATGCGGCGAAGCGACCGCTCTGCGTCGCGGACGGCGACGAGCCGTCCCCGGAGGTAGCCCGATTGCGGGTCGTCGTCGTCGATTCGCGTCGCCTCTTCTTCGAGGTCGACGAGCGCGGCGTCGAGATGCCGCTGGGCCTCGTCGAGGGTAGTCGCGTTCGCGAGCGCCTGAATCGGGCCGGCGTCGTCGAGGTAGTCCTCGAGTTCGGCTTCGGCGTGTCGCTTCGCGTGTTCGTCGGTCGTTCCGGTGATGTTTAACAGCGCGAGTCGGAGCGCTTCGAGTTCTGCGCAGGCCATGATTAGAGTGATTGGTGGACGAGGTTCGAGACGATGCGGTCCCGTTCGAGGTGGGACGAGACGATGCGGTCGGTGTCGTCGGGCGTCACGCCGCCGTACCAGACGCTGTCGGGGTAGACGGCGACGATCGGGCCGTCGCCACACTGGCCGAGACACGAGCTTCGAGAGACGTGCACGTCGCAGTCATCGGCGTCGCGCACGCCCTGTCTGAGCTCTTCGAGGACGGTCGCCGCGCCGCTGGCGGCGCAGGTCTGGTTCGTGCAGACCGCGACGTGTTTCTCGGGGGCGTCGTGGACGTGCGGGTCGTCGTCGACGTCGCTTCGGTCGGCGTGTTCGGCCTGATGGACGAGCGAGCGGAGCATCGCGCGAGCGCCGCCCTCATCGTCCTCGTAGCCGGCGAGTTCGACCTTGTACTTGCAGGTGTCGCAGGACATCTCGACGCTCCCCGAGCGGGCCTCTCGATACCGGTCGGCGAGCGTCTCGACCACCCGGTCGTCCGTGCCGAGCGGTCCCGATGCGCCGGCGTCGACGTAGGGGTACTCCTCGTCGAACGTCTCGGCCTTGTCCACGATTCGCCCCGTCAGCACGCCGTCGCCGAGCATGTACGGGAGGACGACGACCGCGTCCGGGCGGTCCTTGGCGACGGTGTGAAGCGTCTCCTCCAACCGGGGCGTGGTGACGCCGATGAACGCCGATTCGACGCGGGTGAACCCGCGGCCCTCGTACAGCAGGCGCGCCAGTTTGTGCACGTCGCCGTTCGAGTCGGGGTCGCTCGACCCGCGGGCGCAGAGCACGACCGCCACGTCGTCGTCCTCGCGGTCGACGCCGAGGTCGGACTCGACCGCCCGCGCCCGCTCGTCCAGCAGGTCGACGAGCGAGGGGTGGATGCCGAGGTGCGACCCGAACCGGAACTCGGTGCCGTCGTGGGTCGCGCGGGCCCGCTGGACCGCCAGCGGCACGTCGTTTTTGACGTGGCTCGCGGCGAAAAGTGAGAGCGGGACGACGGTCATCGTCCGGCAGGTCGGTGCCATCGTCTCGATTGCGTCGTCTATCGAGGGCTCGGCGAGTTCGATGTACGCCGCGTCGACCGGAACCGACAGCCGCGACTCCAACTTCGCGGCGAGCGTCCGCACCTGCTCGTTAGACTCCTCGCGGCGCGAGCCGTGGCCGACGAGGAGGACGGCGTCGTCGTCGAGCGCTGGGTCGGGCCGTTCGAGGCTCATGCGTTCTCGGCCTCTTCGAGACTGCGGACGAGCTTTCGGCGCCGCGTCGGCGCGAACAGGCTCGTCTCGTCGCTGCCCTCGTAGACCCACTCGCCGAAGCCGGCGGCCGCGTCGTCGTCGATACCGAACCAGTAGCCGCCCGACGAGGTCTCCTGAATCGGGCCGGTCGGCGCGTCGACCGGACAGGCGTCGAGCAGTCGGTCCACGGTGTCGAGGAGCGCCCGGTCGTGGTGGACGAACGAGATGCCGACCGTCCCCGCCGAGGACTTGAAACAGACCGTCCCGCAGGATTCGAGGAGCCCCCGAAGGAGCTGTTTTCGCCGGTCTTCGAACACATCGAAGCGGTAGCCGCCGGCGTCGTCACCGACGGGGAGACCGAACGCGGCGCTCGCGCGTCTGACCACGTCGCCTTCGACCATGACGTGGTACTCGTCTTTGACGCGGGTGACGGCGGTGTTGTGCGCGTATTCTCGCTCCGTCTCTCGGCGGTCGATGTCGCCGCCGCCGGCGATGGTCGCGAGGCGGTTCGCGCAGGTCTCGTCGTTCGTCAGCGCCGTGAACTGCCCCCGCTCGACGCGGCCGCCGCCGGCGACGTGGCCCCACAGGTAGGCCGTCTCGGGCGCGCTCTTCAGGAGGTCGTCCGCAGGGTCGACGCCGGCGTCGCTCACGCGTCCACCTCCCGTACCGAAATCGCGCCGGGCGGACAGGCTCGCGCCGCGAGTGTCGCGTCGTCATCCGCCTCGGCGTCGCCTTCGAGGAGGGCGACGACGCGTTCGTCGCTGCGCTCGACGCGCACGACGCCGGCCGCGTCGGGGTCGATCGTGGCGAGCCCGTCGTCGTCCTCGACGAACCGCCCGTCGCGGGCGAGACAGGCGAAGATGCCGTCGCAGGCGTCTCGGTCGATTGCGATTTCGAACATCTCAGTACTCGTACTTCTGCTCGTAGCCCCGCGGCGTCACCATCCGGTCGTCCCAGACGTACGTCTCCTCGTTGCCGACCAGAAGCGTCGTCGTCATGTCCACGAGGTCGGTCTCGCCGAGGTCGGGCAGTTCGCGGAGTTCGACGATTTCGACTTCCTCGTCGTCGCGGCCCGCGCCGTGGACGATGCCGACCGGCGTGTCGGGCGCGCGGTGTTCGAGGAGAATCTCGCAGCACTTCTCGTAGTTCGCCCGGCGCTTGCGGCTCCACGGGTTGTAGATGGCGATGGTGAAGCCCTCCTTGGCGGCCGCGTGGAGGCGCGACTCGATGGTCGGCATCGAGGTCAAGTGGTCCGAGAGGCTGATGGTCACGGTGTCGTTGACGAGCGGCGCGCCCAGTCGGGCCGCGCAGGACTGCGCCGCCGGGACGCCGGCGACCACGTCGAAGTCGACCATGCTCGCGGTCGCGCCCTTCGATTCGAGGATTTCAAGCGCGAGGCCGGCCAGCGCGTACACGTTGGGGTCGCCGCTCCCGACGATGGCCACGTCGTTGCCGGCGAGCGTTCGGTCGACCGCCTCCTCGGTCCGAGAGACCTCGCCGCACATCGGCGTCGAGTAGATGTCGTCTGCGCCCTCGACGATGTCGTCTGGGAGGAGTTCGATGTAAGTCGTGTAGCCGACGATGTGGTCGGCCTCGCGGAGGGTGTCTTTCGCCAGCGTGGTCATCTCGCTCGCGCGACCGGGACCGAGGCCGACGGCGACGAGTTGCCCCGGTTCGCCGTCGAAGTCCTCGATGGTCGCTTCGACCTTCTCGGCGGTCTGTCCCTTCTTCGAACCGCCCGAACTGCCGCCGCACTTCGAAGCAGCGTCGCCGTCGCCCTTCGAGGACGACGCGCGACACCTCGATTCTGAGTCGGCTGCGTCAGTCGATTCCGCCGTCGCTCCGCCGCACTTCGATTCGGATTCCGTGTCTGATTTGCTCATGCGTTAGAAGTCGTCGACGTCGCGCCCGCCGCGGGGCGTGACGAGGTACGTTTCGTAGTCGTTGCTCCAGGGTTCGGTCTCGTGGGTGCCGATGAGAATCGAGGTTCCCATCCCGCCCACGTCGTCGTCGTGGGCTTTCGCGTCGCCGAGGGTCGTCACCGAGAACGTCTCGTCGTCCAGATTGCGGCCCGCCTCGCCGCGGCCGGCGTCGTTGAAGATGCCGACCGGTACGTCGTCGGCCCGCTCCTCGCGGACCACGTCGATGGCGCGTTCGTAGTTCCGCCAGCAGTTGTACAGGACGATGACGAAGCCGCTGATGGCGGCCGCGCGCAGTTTCTCTTCGATTTCGTCCCAGCCGCGCCACTTGTCGGACAGCGAGACCGTACAGAAGTCGTTCGACAGCGGCGCGCCCATCATGGCCGCGCCGCCGAGCGCCGCGGTGACGCCGGGGACGATTTCGATTGGCACGTCGGTCGCCTCGTCCGTCTCCGCCATCGTGAACACGAGGTCGGACTTCCCGTAGACGTTCGGGTCGCCGCCGGAGACGTGGACCACGTCCTCGCCGTCGCGGACGCGCCCGAACGCCTCGCGGGTCAGTTCGACCTGCTTTCCCATCGACGAGCGGACGACTTCCGGCCCCTCGTCGCTTTCTTCGGGTGGGAGCGTTCCGTCGTCGCGAAGGAACTCCTGATAGAGGTTCGAAGCGACCACGCAGTCCGAGGTCGAAACGAGTCCCTTCGCCCGCTGGGTCATGTGGTCCGGGAGGCCCGGGCCGATGCCGACGACGTAGAGCGTCCCGTAGTCGTCGGGCACCTCGTCGCGGCCGCTGGAGCCGGACGCCGGTTCGCCGCCGTCGCTCATCGTCCCACCGCCACGGTCACGGCGTCGTCGTAGCGCCGCTTTTCGACGACCAGTTCGTGGTCGCGGCCGCCGGCGATGGCGCTCGCCTCGGCGATGCCGGGCCAGCCGATGAGTTCCTTCGACCGCGAGGGCGTCGGCCCCTCGAACTCGGAGAGGGTCTCCTTTTCGAAGTAGACGACGCCCGCGCCGATTTCCTCGGCAGCGTCGAGCATACCGGGTTCGTCCGCCTTTCGCGTGCCGGTGGCGACGAACTCCACGTCGTCCCAGTCGCGGTCGGCGTCGTCGAGCGCCCGCTCCCACGCCGTCAGGAACTGCGCTTTCTTCGCGCCGGAGACGCTCCCGGTCCCGAGGACGACGCCGTCGTCGCCGTTGCGCTTCAGGACTGTCACGTCGTCGCCGACGAGGACCGCCTTCGGGCCGTCGAGTCGGGCGACCGGGCCGAGTTCGTCGTTGAGGACGGCGAGGTTCGTCGCCACGGTCGAATCGCCGTTGACGACGTGGGAGTCGAGCGCCTTCGCCTTGCTCTCGACGCCCTGTTTGCCCGCGGCCTCCGAGGCGGTCGTCATCGCCGGGACGGCCCCGAGTTTCGAGAGGTCGTAGGCGACTTGGTTCGCGCCGTGGTGGCCGCCGGTGAGCGGAATCGCCCACGTCAGTTCCTCGTCGACGACGACGACCGCCGGGTCCTCCCACTTGTCGTCGAGGAGGCCCGCGGTCTTCCGCATGGCGATGCCGCTGGCCATGAGGCCGACGAAGCAGTCGTACTCGCCCCAGTGGTCGGCGAACACGTCGCCGTGGTAGGTGAGAACGTCTATCCGGTCGTAGTCGTCCGCGAGGTCGCGCTTGATTTCTTCCGCCGTGTCGAGCTTTCGTTCGAAGCTGACGATGGCGATTTCGTCGGCGACCTCGCCGTCGCTGTCGGGAGTACTACAGTGGCTGCTTTCGGAGTCTGTCGAGTTGCCGCTCATTGTGTCTGCCCCTCTGTTTCAGAATCGGGTTCGTCGTTCGGCGCGTCGCCGCCGCGGGCCCAGTCGCCGTAGAGGAACGACCGCTCGTAGTTCGAGCCGTTCACCGCCTCGCCGATGATGACGAGCGCCGAGGCGCGGTAGCCCGCGTCTTCGACCCGCTGGCCGATGGTCTCGATGGTCCCCTCGATAACGTCTTCGTCAGGCCACGAGGCGTGGTAGACGACCGCGACGGGCGTGTCGGGGTCGTGGCCCTCGTCCAGTAGTCGGTCCATCGTCTCGGCGACGGCGTGGGTGCCGAGGTAGATGCAGACCGTGGTGTCGCCGAAGCCGACGAAGTCGCCGATGTGGTCTTCCTCGGGCGAGAGCGTCCGACCCCGCGGTCGAGTGAAGACGACGTGGTTCGAGACCTCGTTCAGCGTCAACTGGGTGCGGAGCGTCGCGCTCGCGGCGAACGCGGAGGTGACGCCGGGGACGAGGTAGCTCGGAACGCCCGCCTCGGCCAGCGCGTCCATCTGCTCCAAGGCGGCCCCGTAAATCGCCGGGTCGCCGCTGTGGAGTCGGACGACGGTCCGGCCCGACTCGTAGGCCTCCGCCATCAGGGGAATCAGCTCTTCGAGGTCCTTGCCGACGCTGTTGACTCGTTCGGCGTCGGCGCAGAACTCGTCTAAGAGCTCGCTGTTGACGAGCGACCCCGCGTGAACCACGAGGTCGGCGTCCTCGACGAGTTTTCTTCCGGCGACAGTGAGCAGGTCCGGGTCGCCCGGTCCCGCGCCGACGAAGGGGATTCCCTCCTCGTCGGTGAAGCCGGTGTCAGCGTCGCCGTCGACGCTCACGCCGACCCTCCCGATTCGACGCCGTCGAACGCGGCGGTCGCCACCTCGCGCTCGACGCCCTCGCGCTCCGCGTAGGCCAGCGTGTAGTAGTCGCGCTCCGCGAGTTCGTCGGGGTCGTCGGTGACGACCGTCTCGCCTTGCTCCATGAACAGGCGGCGGCCGAACCGAACGTCGTAGCCCGCCTCGGTCAGTTTCTCGTGGGTCGTCGGCGCGTCGGTGACCTTGAACAGCACCATGCGGTCGGGGCCGGTCGGCGCGGAGCCGTTCGCGGCCTCGCGGAGCGCGAGCCCTGTCCCGGACTCGATTTCGACGCCGAGCACGGTCGTGAAGGCCGTCATCGCGCTCACGCCGGGGACGACTTCGAGGTCGACCTCGGGGTGGAACGCGTCGAGGGTGCGGCGGAGGTGCCCGAACGTCGAGTAGACGTTGGGGTCGCCGAGGGTCACGAACGCCACGTCCTCCGTGTCGGCGCGGGCGGCCACCTCGGCGGCCGCCTCCTTCCACGCGCGGCGGAGTTCGTCGGGGTCGCGCGTCATCGGGAAATCGAGGTCGCCGATACGCTCCTCGGGGACGTGGTTCAGCGCGACCGTCCGCGAGAGTCGGCCGGGCGAGTAGACCACCGCCGCCGATTCGAGCAGGCGTTTCCCCTTGACGGTCACGAGGTCGGCGTCGCCGGGGCCGAGACCGATGCCGTAGACGGTCATAACCCCTCCGCGTCGCGTCGGCCGACGACGACGTAGACCGGGTTGTTCGACCGGAAGCTCGTCGCGCCGGCGAGTTCGTAGCCGTGGCTCACCTGCAGCTGGACGACCTCCGAGAGCAGGTCGCGCTCGCGGAACGCCTCGATGGCGTCGCCGGCGGGCTCGACCCGCGAAACGTTCATCACGACCCGGTCCACGCCGGTCTCGACGGCGTGGTCGAGGACGGCCTCGAAGTTTCGACTGCCACCGATGAACATCGCGTCGGCGTCGGCCGGGAGGCCGTCGGGAGCCTCCGCGTCGCGGAGCGTCACGTCGGCGTCGTACTCGTTCGCCCCGAGGTTCTTCCGCGTCACGTCCAGCCGCTTCGGTTTCCGTTCGACGGCGGTCACGCGCTCGACCCGCCGGGCCGCCTCGATGGTGATCGAGCCGGTACAGGAGCCGACGTCGACGAAGTGGTCCGTCGACCGCAAGCCGAGTTTGTCGAGCGTGACCGCTCTCACCTCCGGTTTCGTGGGTCCCGCCTTGGCGTCGTGCGGGAGCGTTACCTGTGACATTCGACTCGACAATCCGGGCGCGGTTTGAAAACAATTGTGCTTGGAGTACAGCAAATTAACTTTCATAAAATCGCCCCGCCGAGTTATTAAATCTAAGTTGTCGAAACACAATCTGGCTTGTCTTCGAAAGTTTTACAACCGGACTTGTTTTTCATCAATTTGAGTTTATCATGGCTACGGCGAACACCGTCAACGGCCGAATCGAACGCGCCCGAACCGAACTGTCTCCCACGCAGATGGCTGCGGGACTCCTCTTCATCGCCGCGTTGGGCTTTACGCTCCTGTTCGTGCAGGACCCGCTCGTCCACGACTCGCTGCACAACTTCCGCCACGCGGCCGGTATCGCCTGCCACTGACGATGTTCGCCGAGTACCTGACGCGGGGAGTGAAGGCGGGACTGGTCGCCGGACTGGTGTTCGGCTTGTTCATGGCCATCGTCGCCAACCCCCTCGTCGCCTACGCGGACGAACTGAACCACGCCGCCGTCGAGGAGAGCGCCCACAGCCACGAGGCGGAGGGGACTCACAGCCACGAGGCGGAGAGCGCCCACAGCCACGAGGCGGAGGGGACTCACAGCCACGAGTCCGGAGGCACCCACGCCGGCGAAGGCGGCGGCCATCACGACACCGCGGTGTCGATGGCGGTCACGAAGGCCGTGAGCGTCGCGGCCGGCGGGCTGTGGGGCGTCGTGCTCGGCGGCGCGTTCTTCGGGGTCGCGTTCTTCTTCCTCGAACCGGCGATACCCGGTCCCAACGCCGCGAAGAGCTACCTGATGGGGTTCGCAGGATTTGTCACCGTCTCGGGCGCGCCGTGGCTGGTCCTCCCGCCGGCCGCGCCGGGCGCGGAGCAGTCGCTTTCGGCGGCGACGCGGCTCCCGCTCTACGCCGGGATGATGCTCGCCGGGGCGCTCGCCTGTCTCTCGGCCGGCTACGCCTACGTCCGCCTGCGCGAGTCGAGCGGCCTCGTCGCGGCCGCCGTCGGTGCGGTCGTTCCGTTCGGTCTGCTCGCGGCCGTCGCCGTCGTCGCCCCCGATAACGCGGTTCACGGGGCGCTGTCGCCGACGCTCGAAACCGGACTCGCCGGACTGTTCGCCTTTGGACAGCTCCTCTTGTGGCTGGTCCTCGCGGCGGCGCACGCCCAGTTCCGGTCGTCGGGCGAGTCCGAGTCGGCGACCCCGATTGCGGGCCGGGACGCGGCTCCCGCGGCCGACTGATGCGCGACCGAACCGACGAGGTCCGCGAGCACGGCTTTACCGACCACGTGCTGGTCTGTACGAACAGCCGAGAGTCCGACTACGCCGACTGCGCCGAGGCCGACGGCACGGCGGTGTACGACGCGGTGACCTCGTGGTTGCGCGACCGTGGCGTCTTCTGGTCGCGGGTCCACGTCGTCGAAACGAGCTGTCTCGGGCTCTGTAGCACCGAGGGGGCCGCGGTCGCCATCCACCCGCGAAACCGGTGGTACTCCGACGTTCGTCCGGACGACGTGCCGGCGCTGTTGGCCGACGAGTTCGGTCCCGACGCGTCGAACCTCGGCGTTCGACCCAATCGCTGACCGTCTCGGCGACGACCTCCGGCGTCTGCGCCGCGCCCGTCTCACCACCGTCTTGCCGCTATCTCCGTGACGAGGCCGGGATTGGACGCAGAACAATAATATCGTTGCACTTCTGATTACGGTTCATGGACGAGAAGGACCTTCGAATCCTCAAGGCTATCGGGACGCTCGAATCGGGGAGTCCCGACCGGATAACCGAGGAGACCGGCATCCCGAAGTCGACCGTTCACTACCGCCTCGAACGGCTCCAAGAGCAGGGAATCATCAAGAACGACATCTTCGACATCGACTTCGAGAAGGCCGGACTGAATCTCACGCTCATCACCGAGGTCTGGGCCGAGTACGGCTCGGAGTACCACAAGGAGGTCGGCGACAAACTCGGCGAGGTGCCCGGCGTCAACCAGGTGTATTTCACGCTCGGCGACACCGACTTCGTCCTGATTTCGCACCTCGCCTCGCGCGCGATGGTCGAGGACCTCATCTCGGAGTTCGAGGAGATAGACGAGATTTCGCGGACGAGTTCGACGTTCGTCATCACGACCATCAAGGACGAGCCGAACCCGCTGAACGACTACGAACTCGAAGAACTGAAAGACGCGCTGCTTCCCGACGTGTCGTAACGCGGTCCGCGTCGCATCCGAATTCTACCGCACCGCGCTTCGACCGCCGGAGGCGGCTTAGTCTTCGAGTTGCTGGGCGCTCAGGTGCGCCTTGGCCTCCGTCCGGGTCGGAAGCCCGCCGGCGACGGCCAGCAGGACGACGCCGAGCAGGCACCAGCCGCCGACCATCGCCCACTCGTAGGGCCACGCCAGCGCCGAAGGCGAGCCGGGGAGGTAGAGGCCGACGAAGAACACCGTCAGCAGCAGGCCGAGCGCGCCGACCGCGTAGCCCGCCGGGAGCTTGAACGGCCGGTCGAAGTCGGGGTCGCGGTACCGGAGCACGAGGAACGAGACGACGACGAGGAACCACGCCGACACCATGCCGAGGCCCCCGGCGTTGACGACCCACACGAGCATCTGCTCGCCGAACAGGGGCGCGAGCGCCGCGAGGCCGCCGACGAGCACGATTGCGGTCGACGGCGTGTCGTGGTCGTCGTGAATCGTCGCGAGCCGCTCGGGGAGCATGTTCGAATCGGCCATCGCGTAGATGGCGCGACTGGCTCCGAGGACGAAGCCGTTCCAGCTCGTGAGGATGCCCGCGAGGCCGGCCAGCGCCATGATGCGGCCGATGGTCACGCTGTCGAACGCGATTTCCATCGCCGTCGCCGCGGGGAGCGAGCTCTCGACGAGCGTCGCGCCCGTGGCGACCTGTCCGGCCGCCCAGATGACGGCGATGTAGAACGCGGCGGCGCAGGCGACCGAGAGGCCGATGAGCCCGCCGAGGAGCTTCGGCGACACGTCGGCCTCGCCCGCGGCCTGCGGAATCACGTCGAAGCCGACGAACATGAACGGCGTCATGATGGCGACCGTGAACACGCCGCCGATGCCGGCTCCCGCGAGCGGCGGCGACGACGGCGAGGTGCCGTTGAACAGCGCGCCGAGGAGGAGCGTCAGGCCGGACAGCGTGATGACGAGCGCGAGAATCGCCTGGAACTGCGCGGCCGGGCGGACCCCCCGGTAATTGAGGTACGTGATGACCACGGAGCCGATGACGCCCGTCGCCACCCACGTGCCGTAGACCGGCTGGCCGGCGACCGTCCAGAGTTCGAACACGTTGAAACCGGGGACGATGTACGCGAGGGCGCTCGGGAGCGCCACCGCCTCGAACGCGACGACGCTGATGTAGCCGAAGATTATCGCCCACGTGCAGACGAACGAGCCGGCCGGCCCCAACGCCCGCATGCTGTAGACGTGTTCGCCGCCGACGAAGGGCATCGCCGAGGCGAGTTCGCCGTAGATGAGCGAGACGACGAACACCATGAACCCACCGAGGACGAACGCCGAAATCGCGCCGGTGACGCCGCTCTGGTCGATGAAGTACCCCGTCTGTACGATCCAACCCCATCCGATCATCGCCCCGAGCGCGAGCACGAACACGTCGCGCTTCGAGAGGACGCGTGAGAGTTCTCCTGTCATGGTTATGATTGACATCACCACATTCTAACTTACTCACTATATATCTTACTGTGTTCAATTTTTAGAGGAAATAAGGAACACAGTCCAATAGAGAATCATGGTCTGGAACGACAAACTGGCCGACGATTCACCGGAAAATCGGCAAACGGCCGGCGGTTCGAATGGTAGTCAACTCGCAGAATCGAAAAAAAGCGTCCGCGTTCGATTCGGTTTGATTCGCCTTCCGGGCGTCGCCGCCGGTGTTGTCGCGGCTGTCGCGCCGAGTTCCTGTTCGGTTACTCGTCGGCGGGCGCGTCCTCGACCCAGACCGTCTTCGTGTTGACGAACTCTCGAATCCCGTGTCGGGAGAGTTCGGTCCCGTAGCCCGAGTTTTTCGTCCCGCTGAACGGGACCCGCGGGTCCGACGCGACGATGTGGTTGACGGCGACGTTGCCCGCGGTGAGCCTCGTCGTGAGCGCCTCGCCGCGTTCGGCGTCGGCCGTCCAGACGCTCGCGCCGAGGCCGAAGGGCGTGTCGTTCGCCACGCGGACCGCGTCCTCCTCGTCTTCGACCCTGACGACGGTGGCGACGGGACCGAACAGTTCCTCGGTCCTCGCGGGCGCGCCGTCGGGCACGTCGGTCAGCACCGTCGGCGGATAGTAGTGGCCGGGTCGGTCGAGCGGTTCGCCGCCGAGTCGGAGCGTCGCGCCGGCGTCGACGGACGCCGTGACCTGTTCGTGGAGCGTCTCCATGAGGTCTGCTCTCGCCTGTGGCCCCACATCAGTCTCGGGGTCCGTTGGGTCGCCGACGGTCAGCGCGCGCATCTCTTCCGTGAAGCGTTCGACGAACTCGTCGTAGACGCCCTCGTGGACGAGGAAGCGCTTCGCGGCGATACACGACTGGCCGTTGTTCTGGGTTCGTGCCCGCGCGGCCTGCTTCGCGGTCGCTTCGAGCGGCGCGTCGTCGAGGACGATGAACGGGTCGCTCCCGCCGAGTTCGAGCACCGTCGGCTTGAGTTCGCGGCCGCTCGTCTCCGCGACGGCCCGCCCGGCGCGGGTGCTTCCGGTCAGACTCACGCCCCGAACCCGGTCGTCTTCGATGACGCCGGCGACGCGCTCGGCGGGAATCTGCAGCGAGGTGAACACGTCGTCGGGATAGCCCGCCCGCTCGAAGACGGAGGCGATGGCGTCGGCACAGCCGAAGACGTTCGGCGCGTGCTTGAGCACGGCGACGTTGCCGGCGGTGATGTGCGGGGCCGCGAACCGGAACACCTGCCAGAACGGGAAGTTCCACGGCATCACCGCGAGCACCGGGCCGATGGGCTCGGAGGAGACGTACGTCTTCGACCCCGGCACGGTGCCGATGTGCTCGTCCTGCAGGAACTCGGAGGCGTGTTCGGCGTAGTAGTCGCAGACCCACGCGCACTTTTCGACCTCGGAGACCGCCTGCGCTATGGGCTTGCCCATCTCTTCTGTCATCAGGCTCGCGTACTCCTCGCTGTGCTCGCGCAGCACGTCGGCCGCGGACGCGAGCAACTTCTCGCGCCGCGAAATCGGGGTCTCGCGCCACGATTCGAACCGGTCCCACGCGGCGTCCAAGCGCGCGTCGACCGTCGCCTCGTCGTGTTCCTCGTGCGTCTCGATGACTTCCTCGGTTGCGGGGTTGATGGATTTCATGGTCGGCTCTCGGGAGCGCGGCGGTCGCTCGCGACTCCCGCTTGCCCCGACTGTCGTCCCATATATTGATAAATGTTCCAGTAGAGTGGGATTATTTGGACTGTGTTCAACACGTCCTCGGTGGCGAACGGAGTCGAGTACGAGGTATCCAGCCACGTTCGAGTTCCGCGCGACCGTTTCGTGACCGAAGCCGACGAGTAGATTTGAACTTTATCCCATACAGAATAATTTATTAGGATTCAGTTTAGACTTTGTGTTCATGAGAGAACGGGAGACGAACTCGTCGGTCGAGGCGGCGTACGACGACTACCTCATGCCGATTTGGAAATCGCTGAACGTCCCGGTCGAGCGGGCGTCCGGTTGCACCCTCGAGGACTTCGACGGCAACGAGTACCTCGACGTGTTCTCCGGCATCTCGGTGACGAACGTCGGACACAACAACGAGGCCGTCGTCGAGGCCGCGACCGAGCAGTTAGAGGAGTTCGTTCACGGCTGTTCGTACGTCCACCCGAACCGGCCGGTAGCCGACCTCGCGGAGACTATCGCCGAGGTGACGCCGGGCGACCTCCAGAAGTCCTTCTTCTGTAACTCCGGCACTGAGGCGGTCGAGGGGGCCATCAAGCTCGCCCGGAAGTACACCGGCTCCAAGGAGGTCATCTCGCTGGAGATGGGCTTCCACGGCCGAACCCTCGGAAGCCTCGCGCTCACCGGCAACAGGGCCTACAAGCAGGACATGGCCCCGACGATTAACGACGTGGCTCACACCGCGCCGCCGTACGCCTACCGCTGCCCCCGCTGCGACGGCGACACCTGCGGCGCGGACTGCGCCGACGCGCTCGAACGGGTCATCGGCTCGCACACCAGCGGCGACCTCGCGGCGGTCGTCGTCGAACCCGTCATGGGCGAGGCCGGCATCGTCGTCCCCTCGGAGGCGTGGCTCAAGCGCGTCCGGGACATCGCCCACGACCACGGCGCGCTCCTCATCGCCGACGAGGTCCAGACCGGCTACGGCCGCACCGGCGAACTGTTCGCCAGCGAGCACTTCGGGGTCGAACCGGACATCCTGACGCAGGCGAAGGGCATCGCCAACGGTCTGCCCCTCGGCGCGTTCACGGCCCCCGCGGAAATCGCCGACGCGTTCGGCTCCGGCGACCACCTCTCGACGTTCGGCGGCAACCCCGTCGCCTGCGCGGCCGCACTGGCGACTATCGAGGAACTGGAGAACGGTATCATCGACACCGCCCGCGAGAACGGCGAGTGGCTCTCGGCCGAACTCGCCACGCTCGAATCGGACTACGACGTGGTCGGCGAGGCCCGCGGCCTCGGACTGATGCAGGGAATCGAACTCGTCGACCCGGAGACGACCGGCCCGCAGCACGTCGCTCCCGCCCCCGACAAGGAACTCGCCGCCGCGGTCGGCGAGCACCTCCGCGAGGAGTCCAACGTCGTCATGGGCGTCGGCGGCTACTACAAGAACGTCATGCGCTTCCAGCCGCCGCTGACGATTTCGCAGGCGCAACTCGGCGAGGCCGTCGACGCGCTCCGAGTCGCGCTGGACGACCTGGCCTGAAAAGAGTCCTCCCTCCCGCGCTACCGACCGATTCAGGGGCGGTCCAGCTCTTTGTCCCACGCCTTCCACGTCTTCAGAAGCGGGATGATGGTGTAGTCGTCGACGATTTCCTCACCGTCGAAGAGGTCCCAGACGTACTCCTTCAGCGCGTTCAGGTCGGTGTGCCACGCGCTGAAGACGAGGTCGTACTCGCCGAGACAGGAACTCGTGTTGTAGACGAGTCCCTCGTCGATGAGCATCGTGATGAACTCGGTCCGCACGTCCGAAGAGACGTGCTGGTTGAACGAGACGAGCACCTGTGCGTCGGCGAGGTCGGCCTCCTGGAGGACGATGACCGCGAGGATTTCGAGCACGTCGCTCTCTTGAAGCTTCTCGCGGCGGCGACGAACCGCGGTCCGGGAGAGGCCGACGCGCTCGGCGAGCTCCGTGTCTGAGATGCGGCCGTTCTCGTTGAGCGCGCGGAATATCTCGTAGTCGTGCTCGTCGAGGTAGTTTTCGAGGACCGCCTCCGGCGTGTTCGGGTCGGACGGGGCGTCGGCGGACGTGAGGTCGGGGTTTTCCATGGTCGGATGTATTCGGGGGTGCGATTTGAAACTGCTGGTGGCGTAATCGAATCAAAACGACACGTAAGTTGTGCCGAATTGGCTAGTCAACGCGTCGGGGCGGGGTGGTGGTACGAGTTAGTTCGGTCGCGGGACGCCGCGCGAAACGCGGCGTCGAGGGCGATTCAGCGGTTCGGACGGCGGTGGGACTGCGGCGACTGCGTCGTCACCACCCGGTCTCGTCCCGCGGGAGTGGGTCGTAGGGGATCTCGTAGCCGAACGCTTCGGGGCCGATGACGTCGAGCGCCTCGGGCGTCGTGAGCAGTTCGGGCGCGGGCACGCCGAGGACGCAGACGCGCTGGCCGTACCGCAGGGCGTCGGTCATGACCGGCGCGCCGGTGTCGGTGTCGACGAGGCAGATGAGGTCGGGGACGGTCGTGAGAAGCTCGCCGTCGTCGTCCCGCGCGACGAGGAACTCGTTTTGGAACTCGATTTCGAGGGTCGCGTCCTCGTCCAACCCGGTGAGCGTGACGCTCCCGAGAGCGAAGCCGTCGCGGTTGCGACGGTGTACGTCCACGATTTTGCCGGCGAACAGCTCCTCGCCGCCGAGGAGTTCGCGGCCGGCGTCGACGGGGTCGGTGCCGGCGTCGCGGGCGCGTTCGACCGTCCGCCCGAGTTCGGTGGCGAGTGAGACGGTGTGGGGTACCGCGTACTCCGAGACGAACGCGCCGGTCATGAGCGGGAAGGCGTAGCCCGAGCGGCCGCCCATCTGAACGGTGATGGCCCGCGCGAGGTCTTCGAGGCGCTTGGCCGAGTCGATGTCTCGGTAGACGACCTGATTGCCGCGCTCGTCGGTCGTCGCCGCGTAGTTCACGGGCGTCCCGTAGATGAAGAACGTGTCCATCTGTAGCTCGGGGAACGCCCGGCCCATGCCGTCGGCGTCGACCACGGGGAGGTCGGTCATCGCCGCCACGCACAGCGGGGCCATGCTGTTCGCGCCGCCGATTTCGCCGGGGATGAGCGCGTCGACCGTCTCGCCGGAAAGCTCCTCGATGGCCCGAAGCGACTGCACTTCCTCGTCGCCGCCGGCGAACTTCTCGACGCTGATGGTGGGCGCGCCCATCCCGCCGACGCTCGCCACGGTGGCGTCGGCCGGCAGGTCCCGCGGGTCGACCAGTTCGACCGAGTCGGGGTAGGCGTCGTCTTCGAGGAGCGTCTGGAGTCGCAGGCGGCCGAGGCGGGGGTTGCCGCCGCCGCCGGTGCCGAGGATGCCCGCGCCGGTGCCGAGCGCTTCGAGGTCGTCGAGCGTTATCTCCGTCAGGTGTGGGATGTCGAAACTCATGGGTGGTCCGCGAGTGGTTCGTAGGTCGCGTCGAGGCCGAACGACGCCGGCCCCCACACGTCGAGTGCGGCGGGCGTCCGCATTATCTCGGGCGTCCGGATGCCGAGCACGCGGACTCGCGCCCCGTACCGGAGGCTCTCGGTCGGAATCGGACCGCCCGTCTCGCGGTCGAGGACGGTGATGAGGTCGGGGACGGTCGCCACGTAGCCCCCGTCGACCGCCGCGCCGAGATTCTCGTTTTGGAACTCGATGCGCATCGTCGAGCCCTCGTCGCCGTCGAGGCCGTCGATATCGACGTGGCCGAAGACGAATCCGCGTTCGGTGCGGCGCTGAACGTCTACGATTTTCCCCTCGAACAGCGACCGCGCCTCGCCGTAAATCGACTCGCGGGTCACCTCGCGGATGGCGCTCATCGCGTCGTCTTCGGCGAGTCGGAGCGCGCGACCGAGGTTCTTCGCGAGCGACATCGTGCCGGGGATGGCGGTCTCTTTGACCTGCGTCCCGGTCATCGGGTAGTCCGAGACGTAGGCGACGCCGCCCATCCTGACGGTGACGCCGCGGGCCAGCCACTCCAACTGGTCGTTGTCCTCCGTCTCGATGAGGCAGGTGCTCCCCTGCTCGTCGCTGACGGCCGCGGGCGTCCCGCTGACGCCGTAGATGTTGAACGTCTCGTGTTGGAGTTCGGGGAAGGCGCGTCCCATGCCGTCGGCGTCTACCACGGGAAGTCCGCGGCGGGCCGCGACGGCGAAGGGGAACGTCGAGTTGATGCCGCCGCACTCGATCGGCATCGTCGCGTCGGCGGTCTTCCCGAGTTCGCGCTCGATTCGCTCCATCGAGGCGACGGCCTCCCGCCCGCTCGGGAGCTTTTCGACCGAGACGGTCGGCGCGCCCATCTGGGCGGTCGGGATGACGAAGTCGTCCGCGTCCAGTTCGTCCGGGGGGAGGAGTTCGACGGGGCCGAACTCCTCGATGGCCTGCTTCGCGACGAGTTTGCCGACGTGGGGGTCGCCCCCGCCGCCGGTGCCGAGGACAGTCGCGCCGAGCGCGATGTCTTCTATCTCCTCGACGCCGATTTCGACCGTCATCAGTGGTCGAGCGCCCCGGCGGCCTTCACCTTGATTCGCACCGCGTTGCCGGGCAGGTACGAAAGCGGGACCTCCTCGACGTCGACGATGTCCACACTGTCGGCGTCCGCGCCGGCGGCGAGCGCGTTGTCGGTGGCCTCGTCTTTCGCGTGCTGGATGGCCTCCTCGCGGTCCATCTCGTCGAGGCTGTAGATGCGGTCGACCTCGCCGGAGACCTGCGCGATGGCGACGCCGACGGCGTTGGCGACCTCGTAGTGGTCGGGCTTGTGGACCTCGCTCGCGCCCGCGATGTCGTCGGGGACGAGGATGCTCCCGCCGCCGACGATGACCACGGGGACCGGCTCGGCGCTCGTCTTCATGCGGTCGACCTCGCGCTCGACGCGCTCTCTGACGTACTCGCGGGCGGCCTCGACGATTTCACCGTCGACGTCCGGCGTCTCGGAGCCGATGTCGATGGTGCCCGCGGCGACTTCGAGGTCGGTCGCGGTCAGCGTCTCCCCGCCGAAACACTTCGCCTCCTCGGTCAGCTTGTAGCCGACGCTCTGGGGGCCGACGGTGACGCCGCCGTCGGTCGAGACGATGGAGCCGCCGCCGATGCCGATGGCGATGATGTCGGGCATGCGGAAGTTGGTCTTCACCTCGCCGATTTCGACGGCGACGCTGCTCTCGCGGGGGAAGCCCTCGGTGACCGCGCCCACGTCGGTGGTCGTGCCGCCCACGTCGACGATGATGCCGTTTTCGACCGCGGAGAGGTACGCCGCGCCCCGGACCGAGTTCGAGGGGCCGCTGGCGACCGTGAAGATGGGGTAGCGGATGGCGTAGTCGACGCTCATCAGCGTCCCGTCGTTCTGGCCGAAGTAGAGGTTCGCGTCGATGCCGCGTTCGTTCATCGCGTCGACGAAGGCGTTCGCGGCCTCCGAGGCGACGCTGGTGCTGTCTCTTATACACATCT
>NZ_AOLG01000056.1 GCF_000336815.1 Haloferax prahovense DSM 18310 | reverse complement strand
CGCTCAGAGATGTGTATAAGAGACAGGCTCTGACCTGCTCCTCGTCGAGGTCGTTGAGGAGGCGGCCGTCGAACTCGTGGCCGCCGTCGAGGATGGCGACGTTGTTGCCGATTGCCTCGGCGAGGTCGTCGGGCCACTCCAAGAGCGGCCGGATGCTCTGGGTCGCGGGCGCGCCGATTCGGATGACGCCGACCTCGTTGAGGCCGCGGCGCTCCGTGATGGCGTTCGTCGCGTGGGTGGTGCCGAGCATCACGTAGTCGAGTTCGTCCTCGGAGACACCGCTGTCGTCGAGGACCACGTCGAGGGCGTTGAGGATGCCCGACGTGATGTCTTCCGTGGTTGGGGTCTTCGTCTTCGCGAGGAGGTTGTCGTCGCCGTCCATGACGACGGCGTCCGTGTTGGTGCCGCCGACGTCGATTCCGATTCGGTAGTCAGTCATGTTTGGGTTGCTGGAGAGTTTCGATTGGTTCGTAGTCGATGCTGTAGTCGAAGTACCCCGGCCCGACGAGGTCGAGTCCCTCGTCGGTCCGCCACTTCGGCGAACACGGCATCCCGATGACCCGCACCCGGTGGCCGTAGGCGAGTCGCTCGGTGGTGACGGGGTCGCCCGTCTCGGCGTCCAGGACGGTAATCAGGTCGGGGGTGCTCGCCACGACGCCGCGCTCCGAGTCGCGGGCGACGAGGTTCTCGTTCTGGAAGTCGAGGGTGAACGTCCGGCCCTCGCAGTCGTCGATGCCGTCGAGGGTCGCCTCGCCGACCGCGAAGCCGCCTTCGGTCCGGCGCTCCACGTCAGTTATCTTCCCCGCGAACAGTTCGTAGCCGTCCGTGAGGTCGAGGACCGCCTCGACGGGGTCCTGCGAGCGGTGCTTGGCGGTGCGAATCGCCTCGCCGATGTCGTGGGCGAGGGACATCGAGTCGAGAATCGCGTGCTCGCGGACCTCCGAGCCGGAGAGCGCGTAGGTGCCAATCATGCACGCGCCGCCCATCTCGATGCTCGTCACGCGGGCGAACGCCTCGGCGTACTCGTTGCTGACGGTGTTCACGAGAAGCGAGTTGCCCTTCTCGTCGGCGATGCTCATCGGGGTGGCGCTGACGCCGCCCATCGTGAGCGTCACCATCTGCACCTCGGGGAACGCCCGGCCCATGCCGTCGGCGTCCACGAGGGGAAGCCCGAGCGCGGCGGCGACGGCGATGGGGACGGTGCTGTTCAGCCCGCCCGCCTCGATGCTCATCGTCGCGTAGGCCTCCTGTCCGAGGTGCGTTTCGAGCGCCTCGAAGGCGGCCAGCGCCTCGGTTCCCTTCGGCATCTTCTCGACCATCACGGTCGGTGCGCCGAGCATCGCGCTCGGGATGACGAGCGCGTCGTCGGGCACGTCCCGCGGGTCGATGAGGTCGACGGGGCCGTGCTCTTCGATTGCCTGCTGTGCCATCAGCTTCCCGATGTAGGGGTCGCCCCCGCCGCCGGTCCCGAGGACGGTCGCGCCGGTGGCGAAGTCGTCGATGTTGTCTGTGGTTATCTTCATGGTTCGTGGGTGTTCGATGCGACTGTCTCGTCGGCGACCGCCGCGACGGCCACCTCGGGCACGTCGTCGAACGCGTCGGCGTACGCCTCGTCGTAGATGTGACACCGGACGCTGGGTCCGGCGTCGACCGCGACGAACTGCGGTTCGTCGGTCGAACACGCGTCCGTCGCGTAGGGACACCGCGTGTGGAACCGACAGCCCGTGGGAACGTCCCGCGGGCTCGGGATTTCGCCCCGGAGCGGTTCGTGTCGCGGCTTGTACGCCTCTTCCTCGTCGGTCGTGACGGGAATCGCGGAGAGGAGCGCCCGCGAGTAGGGGTGTCGCGGCCGCTGGAAGACCTCCTCCGTGGGGCCGCGTTCTTGAATCTCGCCGAGGTACATCACGGCCGTCTCGTCGGCGAAGTTGCGGACCAGAGAGAGGTCGTGGGTGATGAACAGGTAGGTGAGTCCGAACTCCTCCTGTAAGTCCTCGAGGAGCGCGATAATCTTCGCCTGCACGCTCACGTCGAGGGCGCTCGTCGGCTCGTCGAGCAAGAGCAGTTCCGGCTCGACCGCGAGCGCGCGGGCGATGTTCACCCGCTGTTTCTGCCCGCCGGAGAGTTCGTGGGGGTACTTGTTCCAGTACTCGTCGTTCAACTCGACGCGTTCGAGCAGGTCGACCACGCGCTCCCGGAGGTCGGACGTCGCCACGCCGCGGGCCTTCAGCGGGACCGCGAGCGACTTGCCGATAGTCCGCCGTGGGTTCAGACTCGACGTGGGGTCCTGAAACACCATCTGGACGCGCGACCGGAGGCGAGCCAGTTGCTCGTCGGTCGCGTTCGTGATGTCCTCGCCGTCGAACCTGACGGTCCCGCCGGTCGCGCCGGTCAGGCCGATAATCGTCCGCGCGACGGTGCTCTTTCCGGACCCGGACTCGCCGATGAGCGCGAGGGTTTCGCCGCGCTCGATGTCGAACGAGACGCCGTCGACCGCCTTCACGTAGTCGGACGTGCGCTTGATGATGCCGCTTTTGACGGGGAAGTACTTCTCGAGGTCGTCGACTTCGAGCAGGGGTTCGGACACGTCAGTCACCCCCCTTCTGCTTGCCCGGTCGCCGGGTCATGTGGCTCCGGGTCTCTTCGACGGTCGGCCGCTCGGACGCCGGGACGGCCTCGTCGTAGAGGACGCACTCGACGCCGGTCTGCGGGCCGCGCTCGTACATCTCCGGGCGGGCCTGCTCGCACTCGGCGGTGGCGTAGGGACACCGCGGCGCGAACCGACAGCCCGGCGGCGGGTCGAGGTACTCGGGAATCGAGCCGTCGATACCGGTCGCCATCTCGTCGCCCGTCAGGCGCGGAATCGACGCGATGAGCCCCTGCGTGTAGGGGTGTTTCGGGTTCTCGAACAGCTCGTCTGTCGGCGCGGTTTCGACGATGCGGCCGCCGTACATGACGTACACGCGGTCGCTCACCTGTCGAGCGACGCCGAGGTTGTGGGTGATCATCAGGACGCTCAGGTCGTGGTTCTCGATGAGGTCCTTCAGCAGGTCGAGAATCTGGTCGTGAATCGTCACGTCCAGCGCGGTACCGATTTCGTCGGCGATGAGCAGGTCCGGCTCGTTCAGCAGGGCCTGCGCGATGAGCGCGCGCTGACGCATCCCGCCGGACAGCTGCGACGGGTACGAGTCCATGATGTTCTCGGGGTCCGGCATCTGAACCTCGCGGAGCATCTCCAAGACGCGCTCGCGCGCCTCGTCGCGCTCGCCGCTGAAGCGGCGGCGGAAGAACTCCACGACGCCCGTGTCGCTGTCGCCGCCGAACTGCGCGGTGTCGGTGAGCTGTTCCCCGATGGTGAACGTCGGGTTCAGGCTCGACATCGGGTCCTGGAAGACGAGGCTCATCCGCTGGCCCTTGACGCGCTCGAACTCGCGGTCCGAAAGCGACAGCAGCTCCGTCCCGTCGAACGTGATTTCGCCGCTGACGCGGGCGGGCGGCTGGTTGAGCAGGCGGAGGATGGACTTCATCGTCACCGACTTGCCGCAGCCGGTCTCGCCGGCGATGGTGACGACCTCGCCCTTGCCGATAGAGAGGTTGACGCCGTCGATGACCTCCGCGAAGCCGTCGAACGACTCGAAGCCGACTTCGAGGTCCTCGACGGTCAAAAGCGGGTTCTCGGCGACCGGCTCGTCGAGTTTCATCGGTTCACCTCCACGTCGAAGAGGTCACGCAGCCCGTCGCCGAGCATGTTGAACCCCATCACGAGGACGAAGATGGCGAGCCCGGCGAAGACGCTCACCCACCACGAGTCGGGCAGGTAGGACGTTCCTTGGCTGACCATCGTCCCGAGGCCGGGCTGGGGCGGCTGGACGCCGACGCCGATGAACGACAGGCCCGCGCCGATGAGGATGACGAAGCCCGCGTCGAGGGTCACCTTGACCAGAATCGGTGACAGCGTGTTCGGGAGAATCTCCCGGAAGAGTATGTGTGGGGTGCTCGCGCCGGCGAGCTTCGCGGCCTGCACGTACTCCTCGCCGCGCTCGCTGGCGACGATACTCTGGACGAGGCGGGCGTGCCACGTCCACCACAGCGCCGCGATAGCTATCATCGCGTTCGTCAGCGTCGGCTCTAAGGCCGAGGTGATGGCCAACGCCATCACGAGCGGCGGTAAGGCGAGCGCCGTGTCGGTCGCCCGCATGATAATCGTCTCGACCCAGCCGCCGTAGTAGCCGGCGACGAGGCCGAGCAGCACGCCCACGGGGACGCCGAAGCCGAGGACGACGCCTACGAGCATGAGCGACAGCCGGTAGCCGAAGAGGATTCGCGAGAGCACGTCGCGGCCGACGTGGTCGGTCCCCAGCGGGTGGTCGAGGCTCGGCGGCTGGAGCGTGTTCGAGAAGTCGGTGAACTTCCCGGCGTGTTCGGGGTACGGCGCGACGACGGGCGCGAAGACGGCGAGCAAGATGATGGCGATGATGATTCCGAGACCGATGACGCTCATCGGCCTGCTCGTAAAGCGCTTCCACGACCGCTGCCAAAGTTCGCGGCGCTCGGCCGAGACGAACCGGTCGAGGACGCCCGCGGACTCGGCGCTCATGTCGCCTCCTCCATCGCCAGTCTGATGCGCGGGTCAACGCGACCCAGCAGCACGTCGACGAGGAAGTTGATGCTCACGAACGCGACGCCGATGGTCATCGTGACGCCGACGACGGCGTTGAAGTCGTTGTTCAGCACCGCGGTGACGCCGTAGGACGCGAGACCGGGCCACGAGTAGACGAGTTCGATGAGGAACGCGTTCCCCAGAAGCGAGGCGTACAACAGCCCCAGAATCGTGAGCGTCGGAATGAACGCGTTCTTGAGCGTGTACTTGTACGTGACGAGCCACGAGGGGAGGCCGAAGCCGCGTTCGGCCTCGACGTAGTCCTGGTCTTTCACGTCTATCATGCTCGACCGAGTGATGCGCATCACCTGTCCGATACCGGCGAGCGAGAGCGCGAGCGCCGGGAGGATGATGTGCGCCCACGCGTCGACGTGGGCCGCGAGGTTCCCGGACAGCAGGGTGTCCACGAGCAGGAAGCCCGTGAACCGCGAGACGCCCGAGCCGAACTCCGAGCCGAGCCGCCCCGTGATGGGGAGCCATTCGAGCAGGTAGCCGAACAGCAACTGGAACATGATTGCGATGAAGAAGCCGGGTACGCTCACGCTGAAGAACGCGACGAGCCGCGTCGCGTTGTCGGTGAGCCCGTCTTTGTTCTGCGCGGCGATGACGCCGAGCGGAATCCCGATGACGACGGTGAGGAACATCGACACCGTGATGAGTTCGAGCGTCGCCGGCAGGTAGTAGACGATGTCGGTGCTGACCGCGCGCTTGGTCTCGAGGCTCGTCCCGAGGTCGCCGACGAGCAGCCCTCGCATGTAGTCGAGGTACTGCAGGGGAATCGGCTTGTTCAGTCCCATCTCGGCGGCGAGCGCCTGCACCTGTTCTTCGGATGCGAGCGCGCCGAGGGCCATCCGCGCGGGGTTCCCGGGGAGCACTCGTGACGTGGTGAAGATGATTATCGACAGGCCGATGAGACTCACGAGGATGCCCGCGAGCCGGCGCACGAGGTACTGCCAGTACTTCATTCTTGGTAGAAGTCGGGGAACCAGTAGTCGAAACTCATCGACGGCCGGAACGTGTAGCCCTTCACGTCGTCCGCGAAGGCGTGCTTCTTCGACTGGACGAAGATGAACAGGGCGGGGAACTGGTTCGCGATGCGCTCTTGCACCTCGGCGTACAGTTCGGCGCGGGCGTCGGCGTCGACCGTCGAGCGCGCTTCGTCGATGAGGGAGTCGACCGCCTCGTCTTCGAGGTGTTCCATGCTCATCCACGTCGAGGCGGCTTCAGAGTGGTACTGGTTGTAGAACACCGTGTCCGGCGAGGGGTACACCGGACCGTAGAACACCTGGTTGATGTGCGGCGTCCCCTCGACGCTCGTCGCGAGTTCGGTCATCGTTCCCCACGTCTGGGGGTTCAACTCGACGTTGATGCCGATTTCGTCCATGTTCTGCTGGAAGAGCAGGCCCATCTTCTCTTCGAGGCCGTAGTCCTTCACGTAGGTGTTCTGGACGGTGATGTCGCCCTCCTCGTAGCCGGCGTCGGCGAGAATCTGCCGCGCCTTCTCGGGGTCGTAGGTCGGCTGGACGATGTCGTCGTTGTGGACGCCGAACGACGTCGGGAGCGGCCCCTGCGCGGGGAGCGACCCCGGCGCGATTTCGTTACGCGCCGTCTCGTAGTCGAAGCCGTAGGCCATCGCCTCGCGGACGGCGGGGTCGTCGGTCGGTGCCTTCTGGGTGTTGATTTTGAAGTAGAACGTCGTCACCGTCGGGACCGACTCGACGCGGATGTCGTCTTCGGCCGCGAGGGCCTCGTAGGTCTCCTCGCTTTGGTACTGGCTCGACATGTCGAGTTCGCCCGTCTTCATCAGCGAGCGAACCGTCGGGTCGTTGGTGATGATCTGGACGACGACGTTGTCGTACGCGCCGTCTTTGAACGAGCCCCAGTAGTCCGCGTAGCGGCTGAACGAGATCTGGGCCTGCCGCTCGAAGCCCGCGAGCTCGTACGGGCCGGAGCCGGCGTCGTTGTCGTTGAGGAACGACTGGGCGTAGTCGCCGCGGTCGCCGAAGTCGCCGTCCTCGGCGTTGTCGAGGACCTGCTGTTTGTCGACGACGAACAGTAACACGAGCGTCGCGAGGAACGGCGAGTGGACGCGGTCGAGCGTGAACGACACGGTCCGCTCGTCCTCGACGGTCACGTTCTCCTTCGAGAGCACGTTACCGAGCAGCGACGAGTAGCCCTGGTTGATATCGAGGAACCGCTCGGCAGAGAACTGCACGTCCTCCGCCGTGACGGGGTTGCCGCTGTGGAACGTCGCGCCCTCGCGGAGCGTGAACGTGTAGGTCCGGTTGTCGTCCGAGACGGTCCAGTCCTCGGCGAGGTGTCCCTGTAGGTTCCCCTCCGTGTCGGGGAACACGAGCGGGTCGTAGAGGTTGACCAACGCGAGCACCTGCGTGTAGTCCGTCCCCTTCGCGGGGTCGACGGTCCCGAAGCGCTGGGTTGCGCTCATGCGGAGCGTCGAACTACTCGAGTCACCGCCGGATGTCGTCTCCGTCCCCGTCCCCTCGCCGTCGCCGCCCGAGGCCGTCGTCTGCTCTTCACCGTTGTAGCTCTCACCGCCCCCGGAACAGCCGGCGAGGCCGGCGATGCCGGCCGTCCCGAGGACCTTGAGGAAGTTCCGACGACTCGCCGCGTCTCCGAACCGAGCGCGGATTGACTCCGATTTCGACCCCACCTGCGACCGCGTCTGTGTGATGTCCTTTCTCGACATACGTTACTCATTCTCACAGAGTTGCAATGGCACATAAAGGTACCGTATAGTAACCTAAAATAATATTCTAGGTTCAAAGTGGAATGCTGTATGAACAATATGGAACAACGTGGTTGTGTGTCTTCTAGCACACCACTCGGCTTGCGGTGGTAATCGACCGACACCGCCCACCTCTACGGAACCACGTCCTGTCGCGGGGAACGACCGGGGTCGGTTTCTCCGCCGTCGACTACTCTCTCACACGCGCATCCGCGATTCACCTTCGCCTCCGCGACGAGTCGCGATTTCCGAGGATATCGTTACCGGTTGGTGACTCACGAACTCTTATCAAAATACTATGTTAAAATCTTAATTGGTATTTCTATGCGAGACATATCTAAATCAGAATAAATACTTGCAAAAACAATATATTTGGAATACAAAACTGACTTAATATGGATAAAATAATTTAATTAAGGCCTATATGTGGGAAAATATTTCTAAAATATATTCAACTCGGAAAATCAACATGATGTATTTACGATTGTTTTCAAAAACTATCAAGATATTTGTACTATTTTTTTTGGGTTCTGTTCTGTGACGGGGTCCGGAATTCGGACAGTGCTGCGTCGATTTTGGTGCGACAGTTCTCCCCGTCTTGTTTCTAAAATTGGAATTAGAATTGACAAAATGGAACCCAACGACCGAGCGACCGACTTCGAGCCCGTCGGACGACGTTTAAGTCTCCGTGGAAAGAACGACCACTCGATGGCATGGGAGTTCGAGCGAGTCGCGGGTCCGTTCCGGGCGACTGAGGGTCCGATTTGGACCGGCGACGCGGTTCGATTCACGGAAATAACGGAGCATCAGGTCCTCGAATACGACCCCGAGACGGGGGAGACCGGCGTCTACATCGACTCGACCGCCGGCGCAGTCGGGCTTCACGAGGGTCTCGGCGGCGAGCTGTACGCCTGTGAGGCCGAGGGCCACCGCATCGCCGCGCTCGCCCCGGACGAGCCCGCGTCGGTCGTCGTCGACGAGTTCGAAGGAACGCCGCTCAACGGGCCGAACGACCTCGAAATCGACCGCGACGGCGACGTCTGGTTCACCGACCCCGACGACAAGGACCGGGGGTTGCTCGGCCACACTTCCGTCTTCCGGGCCGAGCGACCGGACCCGGGTGACGACTGGCGACTCGTCCAGCTCACCGACGAGATGGACCGTCCGAACGGTATCCTCCTCTCGCCGGACGAGACGCGACTGTACGTCGCAGAATGCACTTACGGCCCGGACCAAGAGACCGACCTGCGAGCCTACCCGATTCGGGACGACGGGTCGCTCGGCCCCCGCGAGATACTACACGACTTCGGCGACCACCGGGGTATCGACGGCATGACGCTCACGGCGTCGGGTGAAATCGTCGCCTGCGCCGGATGGGAAAAAAGCGGCCCGGGGCCATCGATTTACGTCTTCTCCCCGTCGGGCGAGGTGCTGGAACGCCACCCGTTCCCCGAGAACCGCCCGACGAACTGCACGCTCGGCGGTCCGGACGGTTCGACGCTCTACGTCGCGGACATGACGGGGTGTCTCTACGCGGCCGAGACCGACCGCTCGGCGTACGTTCGCTTCTGACCGAAACGGGACCGTGAGGACAGATACGCTGGATTGGGTGTCGTCGGAACCGAACCCGAACTCGGCGACTCCGACGCGGGCGTCTCAGCGGAGCGGTTCGAACGCCTCGAGCCCCGCTTGGGACGCTTCCATGTCTTCGGACACCGCTCCGCCGCTCGCACCGACCGCGCCGACGACGACGCCGTCGTGTTCGACGGGGAACCCGCCGCCGAAGACGACGACGCGACCGTTGTCGGTGGTGTGGAGGCCGTACACGTCGCCGCCGGGTTCGGCACCTTCCTTCAGTTCGTGGGTCGGCTTCTTGACCGCGGCCGCGGTGTAGGCCTTGTTCTGTGCGATGTTGCTCGCGACGAGCTTCGCGCCGTCCATCCGGCGGAACCCGAGGAGGTTCCCCTCGCTGTTCGTCACCGCGAGGTTCAGCGGGACGCCGAGTTCTTCGGCTTTCTCCTCCGCCGCGTCGAGAATCGTCTTGGCTTCGGCTAGCGTTAGCTCTTGAACCATCGACTCGACCGTCGACCGCTCGGGGCAAAAAACCACCGTTCACGGGGAGAACAGCCGTCTTAGCGGACACAGCCGGTGATACGGCTATCCGAACCGAATCGAACGCCGCGGACTCGCCTACGCGTTTTCGCGTTCGTCTATCGTTGTCGCGTCGGCTTGAACGTACGGGTTACCGCGGGAGGGCGTTCCCCGACCGCTCGAACGACTCCACGTCGCCGGCGTCGGCGGCGTCGATGAGGTCGTTGTTCACGAACAGGCGTTCGCCGTCCGTGTTCGAAAGCGAGAGGAACGTCTCCGTCCCCTCTGTCGCCCGGGAGTTCCGAACCGTGATGTCCGTCGTGTCGACGAGCGAAATCGCCGCCGCGTCGTCGTCGCGGTGGGCCTGTCGGCCGACGAAGCCGTCGACGAGCAGGCCGTCAACGTCCTCGCAGGCAAGCCCGCTCCGGTAGTAGTCGGGCAGGTCGCCGCTGTCGTCCCACTCGACGGTCACGTCGCGCATCGTCACGTCGCGGGCGTTCTCGACGTGGACGCCGGCGATGTCGTTGGCGAAGATTGGCGTGACGACAGAACTCGGCTGGAGGTCGAAGTTACCGCCCACCTCGTCGGCGTGCTCGCTCCCGGTGAGTTCGATACGGACGTTGTCGAACTCGACGGTCTCGATGTCGGAGCCCTCGGAGCCGTAGACGAGCGCCCCGTTCTCGCTGCGCGCGACGATGTTCGAAAAGCGCACGTTCCGAATCCCGCCGAGGTCGGTGTCGTCGTCGCGCGGAACCGACGTGACGTAGATTGGTTCGCCCTTGCCCCACCACGGGCCGGGGAGCATGTTGGAGTTGACGACGATGTCGGTGAAAAGCACGTTCTCGACGACGCCCGAGTCGCGGTGCTGGATGCCGAGGCCGCGGTTCGACTCCTGGACGACGATGTTCTGGAACAGGCAGTCGCGAATCGTGTCGTCGGTGCCCGACCCGAACTTGATGGCGCAGGCGCTCGACCGGAGCGTGCAGTTCGTCACGACGATGCCCTCGCAGGTCACCGGCTCGTCGGGTCGCGCGCCGAAGGTGATGCTGTCGTCGCACGACTGGATGGTGCAGTCGGAGATGTGGACGTTCTTCGTGTCGCCGAGCGCGATGCCGTCGCAGTTCGGGATGAGCAGGTGGTTGAGGATGTCGACGCCGCGGATGTCGACCTCCTCGGTCCCGTGGAACGACAGCGTCCACGCGGGCATGTCGCGGATGGTCACGTCGCGGATGCGGACGTTCGTACAGTTGTTGAACCGGAACATCGGGCCGGGGCGGAAGTCGGGCTTCGCGACGGGCCAGCCGTCCGTCCCCTTCGTCCGCGAGAGGTAGGCGTCGCCCTGTCGCGCCTCGTGGGGACCGTTCGAGATGAGCGGGTGCGACGCGCTCTCGTTGGAGTGGCCCTGAATCGGCGTGTCCATCCGCATGAACTCGGTTCCGAGGCCGTCGAACTCGCCCTCGCCGGCGATGGTGACGTTCTCCACGTCCTCGGCGAGGAAGAAGATGCGCTCGTTGTCGGGGCCGATGAACTTGTCCGTGTACTCGGCTTCGTCCTTCGCGGGGCTGACGACCGCGCCGGCCTCCAGATAGAGCGTCACGTTGCTTCGGAGATGGACGGTTCCGACGGTGTACGTCCCGCTGGGGACGGTGACGGTTCCGCCGCCGGACTCCGAGCAGTCGTCGATGGCCGTCTGGAACGCCTCGGTCTGGAGGTCGTCGGTCGAGTCGGCGTAGGCTGTCACGTCGAAGGCACTCGCTGCGGGTGGCATGTACCCGTACCGTCGCGGTGGCCTATCTTTATACTACTGGTGGTCGGAGTTCGGCCGTGAGTGATGCTCGCCCAAACGTCCTGTTCGTGATGACTGACCAGCAACGGTCGGACACGATTCAGGCGCTCGGAAACAGTCGAATCCACACCCCGAACATCGACCGACTCGTCGACCGCGGCGTCTCCTTTACCAACGCCTACTCGCCCGACCCAATCTGTATCCCGGCGCGACACACCATCCGAACCGGCTGCGAGGCCGTCTCGACGGGCTACCTCGGGAACGAAAAGCGCGACGCGCGACATCTCGAAGACCGGTGCGGCCCCTTCCTCGCCCGGAGCATGCGCGAGCGGGGTTACCGGACGTTCCTCGTCGGAAAGTATCACGCCCACCCCCGCGACATCGACCTCGGCTACGACCACCGCCTGAGCTTCGAGGCGTTCCGCGAGGAGACCGGCCACGAGGTCAAGACGACCGCCCGACAGGGCGCGATGGTCCACCTTCCCCAACAGAACCGGCTCCCGCCGGACGACAACTACGAGGCGTGGATGACCGACCGCGCGGTCGACCTCATCGGCCGCGACACCGACGAACCGTTCTTCGGCCTCGTCTCGTACGAACCCCCGCACCCGCCGTTCGCGCCGTCGCCGCCCTTCGACCGGATGTACGACCCCGAGCGGCTCGAAAACCCGGTGAAAGGCGACCTCGAAACCGACCACATGGACGAGAAGATTCCCACCCAGAACCACCACTTCTGGACGACCCGCGAAGGCGGTATCGACGACACCACCGTCCGGGTCATCAAGGCGTACTACTACGGGATGATATCGGAGGTCGACCGCCGCATCGGCCGCCTGCTCAACGCGGTCGAGGCCCGCGACGACGCCGACAACACCCTCATCTGTTTCTTCTCGGACCACGGCGAACTCCTCGGCGACCACCGCGGCTGGGAGAAGTCGTCGTTCTTCGAGTCGTCGTGTCGCGTCCCGTTCCTCGTGAGCTGGCCCGCGGAGCTTCCGGAGGGCGACCGCCGTGACGACCTCGTGGCGCTGACCGACCTGTTCGGCATCGCGACGACCGCCGCGGGCGACCAGGAACTCCGCGACGGCGTCGACGTGCTCGGGACGATTCGGGGCGACGCCGAGCCCCGCGAGCGGCTGTTCGGTTACCACCGGACGCCGCGGCTCCCCCCGAACTTCACCGGGATGGTCCGCGAGGATCGCTGGAAGTACGTGTTCATGCGCAACGGCGGCCGCGAACAGCTGTTCGACCTCGCGGCCGACCCGAACGAACTCGACGAGTGCGCCGCCGACAACCCCGAGGTCGTCGCCGAACTCCGCGCCGCGCTGGCGGAGAAGCTGACCGACGCGGGCGCGAACGAGTTCGTCGAGAACGGGACGCTCCGGCGCGCGCCGTACCAGGAAATCGACATGGGTCGGCTCGTCCGCGAGCCGTACCCCGAGGAGCCGGCCGACGTGCTGGACTGACCGACCGGCGTCACTGGGTTCTCTCCCTCGCTCTCCGCGCCGTCCAGTCCCCGAAATCGCCGGTCCCGCCGTACTTTTATGAGCGTTCCGCGTAACCGACTATCACGAATGGAGATCAGCGACATCCGTACCATCCGGTTCAGCTGTGAGTCCCACATCGACCCCGACGAGAAGGGCCACGGCCACCCCGGCGAGCCGAGGGAGTCGACGCGGACCATCACGCACGTCGTCGTCGACGGCGGCCCCGACGGCTACTGCCGCGGCGGCCACGAGGCGGCCAACGAGTTCGCCAAGAAGCATCTCGTCGGCGAGAACCCGCTGTACCGCGAGAAGCTCTGGCAACTGCTCTGCCGGGCCGAGCGACTGAACAAGGGAACGCTCACCGACAAGCGCGTCGCGCCCATCGACTGCGCGCTCTGGGACATCGCCGGCAAGGACGCCGGTCTCCCGGTCTATCAACTCATCGGCGCGGCGCGGGACTCGGTCCCGGCCTACGGCAGTACGATGGTCGGTGACGACGACCCCGACGGACTCGGCTCGCCCGAGGCGTACGCCGACTTCGCCGAGGAACTCGTCGAGGAGGGCTATCAGGCCGTCAAGCTCCACACGTGGATGCCGCCGTTCGGCGACGACCCCGAACAGGACATCGCCGCCTGCCGGACGGTCCGCGAGCGCGTCGGCGACGATATCGACCTCATGCTCGACGCCCACCACTTCTACAGCCGAAGCGAGGCCAAGAAGATCGGGAAGGCGCTCGAAGACCTCGACTTCCGCTGGATCGAGGAGCCGATGGACGAACACTCGATGTCCTCCTACGAGTGGCTCTCGAACGAACTCGATATCGCCGTCGTCGGCCCCGAGACCGCCGAGGGTCGGATGCACACCCGCGCCGAGTGGATAAAGCGGGATATCGCCGACATCATCCGCGTCGGCGTCTACGACGTGGGCGGCATCACGCCGGCGCTGAAGGCGGTCGGCCTCTGCGAGTCGTTCAACATCGAGTGCGAGATTCACGGCCGCGACGCGCCCAATCTCCAACTGCTCGGGACGATGGCGTTCCCCGGTCGGTACTACGAGCGCGGCCTCCTGCACCCGAAACACGACTACGAGACGTACTTCCCCGGCCTCGAACACCCGCCGGACGAAATCGACGAGAACGGCGTGGTCGAACTCCCGCAGACGCCGGGGCTCGGCTACGCGTTCGACTGGGACTACATCGACGCCAACCGCGTCGAGTAACCGCGCGAGAACGCGCGGCGAAACGGAGTACGGAACAACTGACGAGGGCCGCTACGAAACAGAATCGACGGCGGTCGCTGGCGCGGCGTTGCGCGCTGTTTTTCGGTGTGTTAGTTCGACGCTCGGTGCGGGTGGCGGACCTCCGCGGTCAATTGTACGAACCCCAGAGTCGGAGCAGTAGGAAGGCGCCGATACCGACGCCGATGAGCGAGATTCCCCAGACGCCGAACATCCCCGCGAGCGTCCCGTCGAGGACGAAGCGCGCGAGGGCAATCATGAAGACGCCAGCGAGCACGGTCATGATGAAACTCCGGTTCGACGACGCGGCCTTCCGGAGCGAAGGCACGCGCGATGCGTTGACTGACATACGTACTCACACGGTAGCTCTCCGCACACAAATAGATACTGTTCGTGCGGGCGTCGTTCGCCCGGCTCGAACGGCTCTGCGGGTCGAAAACGGATAGTTGAAAACTGGGTCGCGGCGTCCCGAGCGGATGGCTCAGTCGTCGACGATGCTCGGACTGTCCCAGTACTCGTGGGTGTCGTCGGCGCGGAAGCACCGCGCGGCGTGGCCGTCCTCGTCTTCGAACGCGCCCGGGTCGTTGGTCTCACAGACCTCACGCGCCTTCGGACAGCGCGGATGGAAGTGACAGCCGCTCGGTCGGTTCGTCGGATCGGGGATGTCGATCTTCCGAATCGGGAGGTCGTCGTCGCCTTCTCCCTCGTAGAGGTTCGGCGTCGCCCACTTCAGCGCCTGCGTGTAGGGGTGTTGGGGATTGCCGATGACCTGCTCTATCGGTCCGACTTCGACGATGCGGCCGAGGTACATGACGGCGATGCGGCCGCCGGACTTCTCGGCGATGTACCGGGCGTTCGAGAGGTCGTGGCTGATGAAGACGTAGGAGGTGTTGAACAGGTCCTGCAGTTCGAGCATCAGGTCCATCATCTCCACCCGGAGGCTCACGTCGAGGGCGCTGATGGCCTCGTCGGCGAGGATAACGTCCGGGTTCAAGAGCAGCGACCGAACGAGTACGACGCGCTGTTTCTCGCCGCCCGAGAGCTGGTGGGGGAACCGCTCGACGAAGTCCTCGGCGGGCGTGAGCCCGACGCGTTCGAGGAGCGCGTAGACGCGCTTTCTGCGCTCTTCCTCGCCGAGGTTCGGATTCCACTTCTTCAGCGGGAGCATCAGCGAGGTGAGGATGCGCTGGTTCGGGTTCAGCGCGCTGCCGGGGTCCTGGTGGATAATCTGGAGGGACCGCCGAATCTCCGAGAACGGGATGTCCGGGTTGCGGCTGTTCTTGGCCTCCCAGATGTCCTGTCCGCGGTAGGTAATCGAGCCGTGGGTCGGCTCCTGCGCGCCGATGATGGCCTTTCCGAGCGTCGACTTGCCGCAGCCGGACTCTCCGATGAGCGTGACCACGTCGTTCTCGCCGATGTCGAGCGAGATGCCGTCGACGGCGCGGACCGTCTGCCGCTCGCCGAACAGGCCGAGGAAGCCGCCGCTATCGGTGAAGTGGACCGACACGTCGTCCACCGAGAGGATGGAGTTATCGACGCTCATTCGCCCTCACCGCCCTCTTCGGCCGCTTCCATCGCGGGAATCGGAATTTCGTCGGACACGTCGTCGTGGTAGAAACACGCGGTTCGGTGGCCGTTGCCGCGGTCCGCCATCGGCGGTTCCGCCTCCGCGCAGGACTCGTCGGCCATCGGGCACCGCGGCCGGTACGAACAGCCCGGGATGTTAGTCACCGGGTCGGGCTTCGAGCCCGAAATCGACTGCATCTCCTCGATGGGGGCGTTCAAGTCCGGCGTCGCGTTGAGGAGCGACCGGGTGTACGGGTGCGCCGCGTCGTAGAGAATCTCTTCGGTCGAGCCGACCTCGACGATGTCGAACGCGTACATCACGACGAGCCGGTCCGCGAGCTTAGTGAGAAGCGGCAGGTCGTGCGTGATGAAGATGATGGTCAGGTCGTACTCCTCTTTGAGGTCCTTGAGCAGCGAAACGATAGAGCGCTGCATCAGGAGGTCGAGCGCGGCGGTCGGCTCGTCCATCACGAGCACCTCCGGTTCGAGGATGAGCGCGAGCGCGACGAGCGCGCGCTGTTTCATCCCGCCGGACAGCTCGTAGGGGTACGAGTCGAGGACGCGGTCGGGGTCTAAGTAGAGGTCGCCCAGAATCTGGCGAGCGCGTTCGAGCCCAGCCTCAACGTCGCGGTTGTGGTCTTCGAGGGTCTCCTTGAAGTGGCCGCGGACCTTCTTGACGGGGTTGAACGAACTCATCGCGCCCTGGAACACCATGGCGACTTCGCCCCAGCGGAACTTCCGAAGCTCCTCTTCGTCGAGGTCGAGCACGGAAATCGGCTCGCCGCCGTCCGGCGGGTAGTAGGTGACCTCACCGGAGGTCTCGCCCGGGCTGACGACCGCGTTCATCAACGCGGAGGACGTCATCGACTTCCCGCTGCCGCTTTCGCCGACCATGCCGAGCGTCTCGTTGCGGTAGATGTCGAAGTCGACGTTGCGGACGACTCTCGATTCGCCTCGGTTGGTCCCGAAGGTGACCTCCAGGTCGCGGACTTCGAACACGACGTCTTGGTCCGGGTCCGAGTCGTTCTGATTCGACGTTCGCATTGTTTGATTGGTAGTCATCGTCTGGTAATAGGTGTTGGCACGGGGTCAGTCCCCGCCGGTCGCCTGCGATTGGTTGTTCTTCGAGGTGCCTTTCTTCTTCGAGGTTTTCGCGTGGCGTGCCCGGAGGCGGACGTTGAACAGGCTGTCGAGCCCTTGCGATAGCAGGACGAGCCCGAACGACAGCAGGAAGATACAGACCATGGGCGCGACCATCCACGGGAGCATATCCGGTCGGGTGAGCGCGTTGCCCTCGTACGCGAGGTTCATCATCACGCCCCAGTTGAACGTGGTGAAGGGCAGGATGCCGAGGAAGTACAGGCCCACGGACTCGAAGATGATGCGTCGAGAGGTGAGCGCCCCGTTAATCATCACGTACGGCATGAGCTGCGAGAGGATGTCCCGCCGGAGAATCGACGACAGCGGGATGCCCATGATTTCGGACGCCTCGACGTAGGACTCTTCGCGGATGCTCAGCACCTGCGAGCGGACGGTCCGCGCCAGTCCCGGCCAGTTGTCGATGCCGAGGAACACCCCGACGATGTAGGGGTTCTCGGGCTGGAAGATGGCCGTGATGACGATGATGAGCGGCAGGCCCGGAATCGTGATGACAACGTCGGTGACGGTCATCAGGAACGAGTCGATGCGCGTGCCGTGTTCGAAGCCGGCGACGACGCCCACGAGGGCGGCGAAGCCGACGCTCACGACCGCGCCCGCGAAGATCATCTTGAACATGCCCGGCGTCGCGTGGATGAGCTGGGCGTGAATCGGCTGGCCGAACACGTCGGTACCGAGCGGGTACGCGAGCGATTCGAACGGCGCGGCGAGAACAGGAGCGTCACCGCTTGTCGGCCGCTCGACGAGCCAGACGCCGACGCTTCCCATGAGGAGGAAGAACGCGAGAATCGCGCCGCCGACGAGCGCGCGCCAGTCGGCGACTGCGATGCGCGCGGGGGCGACGACGTTCATCTCGAGGAACCGCTTTGCGCGGTCGGCCCGCGATTCGGGGTCCGGGTCGATGTCCTCGTCGTAGAGGTCCTTCAGGTCGAACGAGTCGGAATGTGTTTCGCTCATAGTTACTCCTCACCCACCGAGATGCGCGGGTCGATGAGCGTGTACGTGAGGTCGGCGATGAAGATGGCGGTCAGCGAAATCGCCGTGAACACGAGGAGCGTGCCCATCAACAGCGGGTAGTCTTGCGTCTTGACCGCCTCGAACATCAGGAGACCCATGCCCGGGTACGCGAAGACCTCCTCGACGATGACGGCGCTGCTGAAGACGCCGGCGATGCCGATCATAAACTGCGTGTACATCGGGAGGATGGAGTTGTGCCCGAGGTACTGCGTGGCGATGCGGGTCTCGCGGAGCCCGCGGAGCTGCGCCACGCGGATGTAGTCCTCGCCGAGGACGCGAATCGCGTTGCCGCGCATGGCGAGCGCCCCGGAGGTCGCGAGCGCGCCCATCGAAATCGCCGGGAGCGCCGCGTGCTTCACGAGGCTAAGCATGAACTCGGGGTTGTACCCCGCCGCGATTCCCGAGCCGATTCGGCCGCCCGTCGGGAAGTAGTTGTTCTGGATGGCGAGGAAGTAGATGAGCACGACGCCGACGATGTAGTACGGAATCGAGTTGAGTCCGATGATGAGAGATGACACCGTGGAGTCGAACCGCGACTTCTCTCGGTAGGCCGTCATCACGCCGAGGAAGATACTCAGCGAGTAGCCCAGTGCGAGCGCGTAGACGCTGATGAACATCGACCACGGGATGCGCTGCATGATGAGCGTCGTGACCTTCTCGTTCTTGAAGAACGAAGTGCCCAGGTCCTGCCGGAGAATCACGTCAGACGCGTAGTTGAAGTACTGTACGTGCATCGGCTGGTCCGGATTCACGTTCGTGTAGAGCTGTATCATCCTGTTCAGTCGGTCGATGTCGACGCTCCCGCCGCTCTGCGAGAGAATCACGCTCCGCATCGCCTCCGTCGGACCACCCGGCATGGCTTGGTACAGCAGAAACGAGACCGTCATCGTGACGAGAAACGTCAGTATCGCTTGCCCGAGACGTTTCAACAAATACTTTGGTGTCATTATTAATAGTTTGGCTTCTAGCGTGAGAGGGCTTAATTGTGGTGGTTAAGCCCGTTGGGGGTGCCGTCTTACTCCGAGTTCGAGCTAATCCATCCGTTCTTGAACGAGAACTCGCCCGGCCGGTTGGTGTTGAGTTCGTAGTCGTCGCCCGTCGGCATGGAGAAGTCCTGCGTGTCGCCCCAGTAGCCGGAGTCTTCCTCGACGAAGACGAAGTCCGGAAGCGCGTAGTTGAACCACTGGACGAGGTCGCGGGTCCGCTCTTTGACCTGTTCTGCCGACTCGGAGTTCGGCAGGTCGTTCATCAGCTTCGCGGGCTGGATCTCCTTGCCGCTGCCCGAAATCTCGGTCGCGCCGACCTCGCTCGGGATGGTCGTCGTGAACGGCTTGCCCGTCGGGCCGGTCTCGTTCCCGCTGGACGGGTCGCCGACCTCGATGCCGTAGAAGTTGTTCGAGAAGTACGCCGTCGGGTGCCACAGCGCCTTCGCGACGTGCCATATCCAGAAGATGTCCGCCTCGTACGTTTGGAGGCGCTGGTAGTAGTCGGTCGAGCTGACCGTGCTAATCTTCGTCTGGATGCCGAACGCGTTGAGCTGGTCGTTGAAGACCTTCGTCGCCTGCACCTGGGTGTTGTTGTTCTGCGTGAGGACGGTGAACGTGAAGGACTCGCCGTCAGGGTCGACCCACGTCCCGTTCTCCTTGGTGTAGCCGGCGTCTTCGAGCAGCTGCGTCGCGGTTTCGAGGTCCTTGCCGACCGGGTAGTCGATGAGCTGGTCGACGAAGTCCGAGCCGAGGTACTCCTCGTGAATCGTCGAGCGCAGCGCCGTCTGGTTCTCGGCGGGCGCGCCGACGGTTCCGGCCTGCCGCATCGCGGCGACCATCGATTCGAAGTCCACCGCGTTGACGATGGCGCGTCGGACGGGAAGCCTCGCGATGTGCTCGTTCTTGAAGTTGAACGTGAACTTCTGGGTGCGGAACCAGTTGAGCCGGTAGACGTTCTCGATGTTGTCCGGGTACCGGGACTGCTGGGACTCCGACATGAGCACGTCGGGGTTCATGTCGAGTTGGTCGTTCACCGACAGCGACTCCACGTCGGAGGTCGTCTCGGGGATGATGCGGACGTTCGGGATGTCCGTGCGGCTCGCGTACGGGTGGTCTTCGAACTTCTCGAGGATGGTCTCCGAGGAGTTGAAGCCGGTGACGCGGTACAGCGCGTTGCCGAGTCCCTCGTCGATGAGCTGTTGGGTCGTGATGCTCATGTCGAGGAGGTCGCTCGTCACGCTCTCACGTTCGCTGTCACTCGATGCCTCCTCGTAGCGCGTGAGGTATTCGCGGTAGATCGACCGCGGGGTGTTGACGAACGTCTCGGCGACGTTCGCCTTCATGAGGTTGGGCGAGACGGCCGTCTTGAACGTCCGCTCGATGGTGTAGTCGTCCACCAGCGTGTTGCTCTCGATGGGCGACTGCTCGGGCGACTGCAGGCGGTCGATTTCGAGGCCGATGTAGTAGTCCTCGGCCGTCAGGTCGTCGCCGTTCCACCACTTGAACCCCTCGGGGAACGTCAGCGTGAGCGTCCGCCCGTCGACGGTCATGTCTTCGAGCAGGTCGGGTCGGACCGTCCCGTCGGCGTAGCCGCGCGCGACTTCCTCGAACAGTTGGTCCTGCAGGGTGTGCGCGTAGTTGCCGAGGCTGTAGCGGTTGAACTGCACGTCCGTCGCGGGTCGGCCCGCGGGGTAGTCGAGCGTGTCGTCGGCGAGGGTCGCCCCGCCCTCGGTGCTCGTTCCGCCGTCCGTGCCGCCTTCGGTGCTCTCCTCGGTCGTCGTCTGCCCTGAGCTATCGAAACAGCCTGCCAGACCCGCTGTGCCAGCGACTGCCCCGTATTTGATAAGGTCTCGTCTACTCCAGTTGGTTGAACGCTTTCCAGCCATGCGGTATCATCTATCATGATACTCCCGGTTAATATAGATACTGGATTTGTCCATACTGGCCGTGCCAGAGAAAATAACTATCATAGTTGTGATTCCTGACTTTCAGGGTTCGATGAACGTCCCTCACGCGCTTCTGGCCGTCCACAGGAGGAGTCCGAGCATCAGGACCGCCAACCCGCCGAACGTCGTCAGCTGGAGGTAGACGAGCGCGTGGGTCGTCGTTCCCGGTTCGATAGACGGGAGCGAGATGAGTAGCAGGACGATAGAGGCCAGCGAGATGACGAGGACGAACTTCATCCGGGTCTCGTAGTCGCGGAGCACGTCGGCGAGACTCGTTTCGGGCATGCCTACGTAGAGTACCGCGGTGTATTTCAGTATACTGCCCCGCCAGGTGACGAGTCGCGCGTCGCACGCGGGGGAGAGGAGCGCGGTCCGGTGGCGCGCACTCCCGCCACCCCCGCCCGCGCCGTCCGTTCCTGCGGTAGACTTAGATAAGACGAGACGAAATGCAGGTGCATGGACAGAGGATTAGTACTCATCGAGAACACTGACTTACACGCGGACCTCCTCCGGGAGGCCAGAGAACACGCGCTCGGCGCGGACGCCGACCTCGTCCTCCTCGTCACGCTCACCGAAGACGAGTTCGAGGAGACCCAGGAGGTCCTCGACACCATCGGCGACGTCGAGCACACGTCGTACACGGAACAGGACGCGTTCAAGGGCGCGATGAACGACGCCGAGGAAGTCGCCCGAGAGGTCTTCGGGGCCGACGACGAGGTGTCCTACGAAATCGTCCCGCGAATCGCTAGTGAGAAAGAGCGCGCCGAGACGGTCATCGAAGTCGCAGAAGAGGAGGGCGCAGACCACGTGTTCATCCTCGGTCGGAACCGCTCGCCGACCGGGAAGGCGCTGTTCGGCGACCTCGCGCAGTTCGTGATTCTCAACTTCGACGGCTACGTGACGCTTCACACCGAGTGAGCGTCGTCGAGGCGGCCTGACCCGTCACCTGTTTTTTCGGATTCATCGACCCGCGCAGTCGTTCGTCATCAGCCGTCGGCAGTCGTCTACGTCGGCCGTCAGCCGCCGAGTGCGACGGCCGCTTCAGCGCGTCTTGTCCACGACGTAGTCGAGCGTCACGTCGACGCCGGGGTCGGTGCGCCACTCGAAGACGAGGTCCCAACTCCCGGCCGAACCGTTCCACTCCACGTAGCTCTCCCACGCGTACGTCTCCGACGACCCCGTCGTCGCGGGCTTCGCGCGGACCGAGAGCGCCGACGCCTCGAAGTCCTCCGGTTCGTCGACGCTCCCCGGGATGGTCACGTCGGGGAACTCGCTGATTCCCTCGACGCGGGCCGCGGGCGACTCGCCCGCCGAGAGCGTCACCTCGCCGTCGGTGAAGCCGCCGCCGACGTTGTCCCGAACGACCGTCGTGTTCGAGAAAATCCCGATGTTCCGGGTCGTCCCGCCGCCCCGAACGTCGTTGTTGACGATGCGGTTGTGGTTGCACGCCGGGCCGGTTTCGAGGATGCCCCACGTCTGTTTCGGCTCGTCGCGGTCGTCGTAGACCCGGAGATTGCTGATGGAGATACCCTCCGCGGGAAGCTGTTCGCCGTCGTTCCGCGAGTCGATGCGGACGCCGTCGCCGTTCGTGTTCTTGACGACGCCGCCCTGCACGGTGAAGTCCCGGCAGTTCTGGATGAGAATACCCTGGTCCTCCGCGCCCTCGATGTTGACGTGGCCGATGGTGATGTCGTAACACTCGGAGACGCCGAAGACGCCCCGATTTCCGCCGCGGCTGACGACCTCGCCGACCGTCACGTCGTGCGCGCCGTTGGCGACGCGGAACGTCGCGTAGCCCGCGGGCCCGCCGGGTTCGAGGCCGACGACGCTGTTCACCGTCGCGTCGACGGTGTCATTGAGGAGGACGACGCAGCTCGCGGGGTCGTTGCCGACGACCTGCTCGATTTGGATGCGGTCGACGCCGTAGGTCTCGACGCCGTGGTGGCCGTTCCCTTCGATGTATATCTGTCCCATCTGGATGTCGGTCGACCGGGGCGCGTCGCCCCGCCCGTCGATACGGATGCCGTCGCTCGTCACGCCCGTGATGCGGATGTCGCCGAGTCGGACGTTCGAACAACTGGTGAGTCGGATACCCATCGCCGCGGGCCCGTCGACGACGAGGGATTCTACCTCGACGTGTTCCGCGCCGACGGCCCTGACGACCGGCGGCACCGACTCCCCGTCCGGAATCGAGAGCGTGGCCGGCGCGTCGAGGGTCGTGTAACTCGGGAGTTCGAGGTTGCCGTCCGCGCCAGTAATCTCGCCGGGCGAGGCGATGAGCACTTTCTCGTTCCACGTCCGCCCCTCGGTGAGGCTGTCGACGGCCGCCTGCGCGACCGGTACGACGCCGTCTCCCGACGCGACTTCGCCGTCCGCGCCGTCCGCGTGGAACGTCCCGTCGTCGTCCTTCCAGACGATGACGTCGGCGTCGCGCGCCGAGGTGTAGAGGTGGTCCACGTCGAGCGACGCGAGGTTATACAGGCCGTTCCCGTTCGCGTCGACGTCTCGATTCCACGGCTTTCCGTCGTTTCCGCGACCGTTCCCGTGACTCTCGTCGCCCTCGCGTTCGTCGTCGGACTGGGCGGCCGCGGTGCCGGACAGCGCCGCGACACCCGTGCCCCCGAGGAGCGCGAGTGCGGTTCGTCTGGTGAGCGAGGCTCGGTTCGAATCGCTGGCTGTGGGTGTGTCTTTCATACCCATGACTCTGTTTTTAACAAATACACATAAAGTTAATTGCAGAATCAGATTCGCTTGCGTCAGCGTCGACGCGTCGGCAGAAGAATCGAAAATGGGACAGACGGGACAGACAGCGGGGCGTGGCTCGGACGTTCGGGACTACTCCGGCGGGCTATCCCACTCCTCGCCGTCGTCCTGCGGGTGGTACCCGATCTGCGAGCGGGCGTGTTCGAGGTCGTACCACCGGCGCTGGTTGTCGCTCACGCCGCTGAAGATGCCGAACTCGACGTTGTCGTCCTGCAGACAGCAGTCGATTTCGTGGGCGAAGTCGCGGCGGGATTGCCACATCGCCTTCATGCGCCCGACGGTCTCTTCGTACTCGGCGCTCCCGCGCTCGAACTCGCCGTTCTCGACGGCCTGCTCGGCGTCGCCGTAGGGGTGGTCGTACTCCGGCATCCGGACGCTGCACACCCGGAGGGCGTAGAACTGCTTGGGGTATTCGTAGTTCTCGACGTAGTATCGGCCCATGTCCTCGCCGTAGGCCTTCGACGCGCCGTAGAACGAGTCGGGGCGGACGGGGTCGTCGTGGCCGACGACGAGGCCGTGACCCGGCTCGTAAATCTCGGGGGAGAACTCGTCCTCGTAGCCGCCCATGACGTGGTTGGTCGAGAGGAAGACGAACGACTCGATTTCGTTCTCGCGGGCGACTTCGAGCGCGTTGTACATCCCGATGATGTTGGGCTCGAAGATGTCTTCCCACGTGCCGTCGGTGTAGGGGTACGCCGCCATGTGGATCATGGCGTCCTGTCCCTCCGCGGCGTCGTTGAGGGCGTCGTAGTCGGACACGTCGCCGACGACGGTGTCGTAGCCACCGTAGGGGTGGTCGTCGGGACGGTCGGAGCGGTTGAAGTACGTGAAGTCGTAGTCGTCGTCGTCGTGCAGGTGGTCTATGACTGCGGTGCCGCACCGGCCATAGACGCCGGTCATCAAGACGTCCATACGAATCCACTCTGACCAAATCGTAATAAATTGATGGGTGACCGCGAAATCCGACTTCGAGCCGGCGTCTCTCGCCCACCGGGAATCGACCCCCGACCGTTTCGATAGTTCACAACGCCTGACTGTTGACTCGCGGATGGACCACTCGCGGGCGCTCTCGCGCGCGAACACCGGATTCAGGGGTTGACGATGCCTTTATCACGGTTGACTCAGATTGACTGTACCATGCCACTCGCAGACGACCGTGTACGTAGTCGTCTCCGTGGCGTCGCCGTCGGCTTGCTCACGCCGTTCGACGACGACCTGGAGATCGAACACGACAAACTCGAAGCTAACGCGAAGTCGCTTTCCGGCGACGGTATCTCGTCGTTCCTCGCGGCCGCGAACATCAGCGAATACCACTCGCTGTCCCAACAGGAGCGCGTCGACGTGACGGAGACGAGCGTCGAAGCGCTCCCCGACAGCGCCTGCGTCCTCGCCGGCGTCGGCGGGTCGACGAAGGCCGCGACCGACCTGATGGAAGCCTACGACCGCATCGGCGTGGACGCGATGATGGTCATGCCGCCGGACCACACCTACGTCCACGAGCGCGGACTGCTCCGCTACTACGAGAAGCTCGACGCCGCGACCGACACGCCGCTCGTTCCCTACGTCCGCGGCTTCGACCCCTCGGTCTCTTTCCTCCGCGACCTCTCGCGCATCGAGGGCGTCGTCGGCGTCAAGTACGCCATCGAGGACCCGGTCAAACTCGGCTCCGCCGTCGCCGCCGCGGACGACGACGTGGTCTGGGTGGACGGCCTCGCGGAACCGTACGCCGTCTCGTTCTGGAACGAGGGTATCGAGGGATTCTCCGCGGGCGTCAGTAACTTCCGGCCGGAAATCGGCCTCGCGCTGTTCGAGGCACTCACCGAGGAGAACTGGGAGCACGCCCGCGAGATTCGCGACCTGACGCTTCCGTTCCAGGACTTCCGCGGCGAGACGGGCGAGGACAACGACCTCCCCGGCGCGATCAGCGTCTCCGCGGTGAAGAAAGGCCTCGAACTGGCCGGCCTGCACGGCGGGAACGTCCGCGAGCCGATTCGGTCGCTGTCGGCCGCCGACGAGCGCCGCGCCGAGGAACTGTACGAGGAACTCGACGACGGTATCGCCCGCGTCATCGACTGAACCGACGACTGCGACCGGAGCGCGAACCGACGGCTCCGACCGCACCGACACCGACTGACCACGCTCACCACACCTGTCTGACGCACCCGGCCGCATCGGTCGGACGCACCCCACCACCACTTTTCGTCGTCTCGCCGTCATCACTCCGCTGCCGAGCCGTTTTCACGGCTCACCGGTCCGTTTGTAACCACCGGCTCTCGACCCGTGACAACTGCGTTACCTCCTCACTTCGGACAGCCGAGCGGACAGCCCTCCGGAGACTGAGAGCCGCGCGGTCCGCGTCCCACCCGATTTTGTTCGCCACTGGCGAACGAACAATCGCCGAATCGTGCCTTATTATTCACTTCTGAGGGGTTTCTCGTTCCCTGCTTACGAACGAGGTGTTTCGGGCCTCTAAATGCGTTGAATCGGTGGTTTAGCTGGTTTGCGGTTCTTTTTGGCTCGCCGCTCCGAACGACGAACGCGCGAATTCGGCGCTATAGTCGCCTATGAATTACAAACATACGTTTGTAATTTTCCCGCCTCGGGAACCCGACTGCCGGACGAGGGCTCGTCTCGCGCCGAATCTCGCCGCGATCGCCGCCGCGTGTCGGTCGCTGGAGGTAGCGATAAGTAGGTGCGGCGTGTGCGAGACTCACACGGTATGCAGCACGACGATATCCAGCACGACGACATTCAGTTCCACAACGTCAGGGCGCTCCAACGGGTTCGACCCCGGGAGGGACTTCGATTGCTCCGCGTTCCGGAGGCGGTCAGGAGCGGCCTGAACACCGGCGCGCAGACGCGGATGTCTCATCCGGCGGGGACCGAGATTCGGTTCGTCCCGGAGGAGACGGTCCGTATCACGCTCTCCTCCGAGGAGCGAAACAGCCTCGTTCGTCCGTTCTGGGGGGATTTTCAGGCGACAGGCGAGGAGTTCACGCTCGGGCCGGAACCGAAGACGGTCGAACTGTCTCCCCCGGAGTCGCTTTCCGACCTCGACCCCGAAGCGACCGGCGAGATGCGCTACGCGCCCGACGTGTGTCGACTCGTCTTCCCCGGCGACCACCGCGGCGGCCACATCTACTACCACGACGTCGAGGGCACGCGGCGGCCGCCGACCGCCGACGAGGTGCCGAGCCTCCGATACCTCGCGTACGGCACGTCGATTACCGAGGGCGAAGCCCCCTCTGCGGAGATGCTCACGTACGTCAATCAGACGGCGCGGCGACTCGGCGCGGACCCGATAAACCTCGGCTCCTGCGGGACCGCCTACTGCGACCCCGCGATGGCCGAGCACATCGCCGCCCGCGACGACTGGGACGTGGCGACGCTCTCGCTTTCGGTGAACATGGTCGGTCGGTTCTCGCCCGACGAGTTCCGCGACCGGGCCGCGGATATGGTCGAGACCGTCGCCGCGGCGAACCCGACGAAACCCGTCGCCTGCATCACGCTGTTCCCGCACGTGCGCGAATACAAACGGAACCACGAGGAAGCGACGCTCTCCGAGACGTTCCGCCAGCACCTTCGCGACGTGGTCGCCGAGTGCGGCTACGACAACGTCCACCTCGTGGAGGGTCCCGACCTCCTGCCGACCGCCAGCGGGATGACGACCGACCTCGTTCACCCCGGCGACGACGCGATGGTTCGCATCGGTGAGCGCCTCGCGCGCGAGCTCGAATCTCTCATGGACGATTGACCGGGATATGCGCGACTCAGACGCTCTCGTAGTCGAATTTTCCGAACGAAATCTCCGCGAGCGTAACACGGAAGGACCCCCCTGTTCGATGGGAGGGTATGACCGTCGCCGCAAATCTGGGCTACATGCTCGGGGTGCTCTGCCTCGGGGCGCTAGCGAAGCGTCTCGGCCTCCTCGACAGTAGCCGCCGCGACAAGCTCACGTTCTTCGCGTTCGCCTTCGCGCTCCCCGCGCTCGTGTTCACCTCGACGTACGACCAGCCGATTCGCGAGGTCATCGAGCCGACGCTCCTTCTGGGCTTCTGGCTCGTCCTCTTCACCATGCTCGCCGTCGGCTGGGTCGTCCACCGCCGGGTGTCGCCGGACTCGGTTCGGAGCGTCGCCATCGTCCAGTCGTACTACTCTAACCTCGGCTTCCTCGGCCTCCCGCTCGTCGCTTCGACGTTCGGCTCGCTGACGACGGCGAAGGCGAGCGTCATCCTCGGCGTCGGCGCGCTCACCCACGTCCCGCTCACCATCACCGTTCTCGTCCTCGTCAACGGCGCTGACGTGTCGTTCAAAGAGGAGTTTATCGGCGTGCTCAAGACGCCGGTCATCCCGGCGCTCGTGTTGGGGCTCTCCTTTTCCGGGCTCGGTCTCGGCGTCCCCGGGGTTCTCGTGACGGGCCTCGACGCGCTCGCCTCGCTCGCGCTCCCCGTGGCGCTGCTCTCCATCGGCGCGTCGCTCACCGTCTCCGCCGAGTCGCTCGACCTCCGCACCGTCGGGGCTGTCGTCGGTAGCAAGGTCATCTTGATGCCGCTCGTCGCCTTCGCGGTGTTCTCGACGCTCGCGTCGAGTTGGACGACGGTCCAAGCCGGCGTGACGATGCTCGCGACGCCGACCGCCGTCTCGTCGTTCATCTACGCGAACGAACTCGGCGGCGACGCCGACCTCGCGTCGATAAACGTGTTCGCCACCACCGCCGTCTCGGTCGTGACGCTCTTCGTCGTCCTCCAGTTCCTTCTCTGAGGTGGCGGCTCGTCGGTAGCTCTTCCGAACGCCCGAATTCGATTCTCTCGCGCCTTGTGACGGTCACGAACGCGTGGCGGCCACCGCCGCCGGCATGAGAAGCTTACTTAGTGATGGGTGTGCATGGCTAGGTCGAATGTCGAGAACCTACGGTAACTTCATCGACGGCGAATGGACAGACTCCCAGTCGGGAGAGACGTTCGAAGTCACGAACCCCGCGGCGGCCGGCGAAGTCGTCAGCGTCCACCCGGCGTCCTCCGAAGCGGACGTCGAGGCGGCGCTCGACGCGGCCGTCGCCGCACAGGACGAGTGGGCGTCGACGCCCGGCCCGTCCCGCGGCGCGATTCTCCGCGAGGCCGGCAACAACCTCGAAGCGCGCAAGGAAGAGGCGACCGAGGTGCTCGTCCGCGAGGAGGGCAAGACGCGCTCCGAGGCGGGCGGCGAGGTACAGCGCGCCATCGACATCTTCCACTACTACGGCGCGAAGGCGCGGGACTTCGGCGGCACCGTCAAGTCCGCGAGCGCCCCCGGCAAGGACCTCTACACGAAGCACGAACCCCTCGGGACGGTCGCGCTCATCACGCCGTGGAACTACCCCATCGCCATCCCGGTCTGGAAGCTCGCCCCGGCGCTCGCGGCCGGTAACACCGTCGTCCTCAAGCCGGCGTCCGAAGCTCCGGGCGTCGTCTCCATCGTCCTCGAATGTCTCGACGACGCGGGACTCCCGGCCGGCGTGGCGAACACCATCACCGGCTCCGGCAGCGAGGTCGGCGGTCCGCTCATCGAGAGCGAGCGCATCGACGGCGTCTCGTTTACCGGCAGCACCGCCGTGGGGACGATGGTCGCCGAGACGGCCGCGGTCGACCTCAAGCGCGTCCAGTGTGAGATGGGCGGCAAGAACCCGACCGTCGTGATGCCCAGCGCGGACATCGAGGCGGCCGCCGAGACCGTCGGCGTCGGCGCGTTCGGCACGACCGGCCAGTCGTGTACGGCCACCTCGCGCGCCATCGTCCACGAGGACGTGTACGACGAGTTCGTCGCGGCCGTCTCCGACTACGCCGAGTCGCTCGTCGTCGGCGACGGACTCGACGACCCCGACATGGGCCCGCACGTCTCCGAGAACGAACTGTCCTCGACGCTCGAATACATCGACATCGGCTCCTCGGAGGGCGCGACGCTCGAAGCCGGTGGCAGCCGACTCTCCGGCGACGACTACGACGACGGCTACTTCGTCGAGCCGACCGTGTTCTCCGGCGTCGAAAACGACGCTCGTATCGCTCAAGAGGAGATTTTCGGTCCCGTCCTCGCGGTCGTCAAGGCCGACTCCTTCGAGGACGCGCTCGACCTCGCCAACGACGTTGACTACGGGCTGTCGGCCAGCATCGTCACGCAGGACCTCAGCGAGGGCAAGCGCTTCGTCAACGAGGTCGAAGCGGGCGTCGCGAAAATCAACGAGAAGACGACCGGTCTCGAACTCCACGTCCCCTTCGGCGGCTACAAGGACTCGTCCACTAACACGTACCGCGAGCAGGGCGACGCCGGCCTCGACTTCTTCTCGTCGGTGAAGACCATCTACGAGAACTACTGAGCCGCGGGCCCCCGCGCGCTCAGGAGAACTTCGTGTTCAGTTCGATGACGTTCGCGGCGCTTCGGACGTAGTCCGCGAGTTCGCCGTGCAGGCGGTCCTCGGTGAACCGGCTCGACGGGCCGGTGATGCTAATCGCGCCGAGGATTGTCTCGTCGTTCTTGACCGGCGCGGAGACGCAGCGCAGGCCGTTGATATTCTCCTCGTCGTCGATACCGTACCCCTGCTCGCGGATGGTTTCGAGTTCCTCGAACAGCTCCTCGGGCCCGGTGATGGTGTTCGCCGTCTTGGGTTCGTACTCCATCGCCGCCGCGATTTCCTCGATGCGCTCGGGTGGGAGGTACGCGAGAATCGTCTTGCCGAGCGACGTGGAGTACATCGGCTGTTGGGTTCCCACCCGCGACAGCGTCTCGACGGCGTGTTCGCCCTGCGCCTTGTGGAGGTACGAGACCATCCCGTACTCCTCGACGCCGAACTGGACGATTTCACCCGTCTCCTCGGCCAGCGAGTCGACCTCCTTTTGGACGATGTCGAAGTTGCCTATCTGGTCGCGGACGTGTGAGGCGACGTCGAGGAAGCGCAGGCCGAGGCGGTAACCGTCGCCCTCTCGGACGATGACGCGCCGCTCTTCGAGCGTTCGGAGGTGGCTGTGGACCGTGCTCTTCGAGTGGCCGAGTTCGTCGGCGATTCGCGTCACCCCGATGCCAGCCTCCTCCTGGAGGAGGTCGATGATATTGAACGCTATCTGGACCGAGCGGATTGTTCGGCCGGGGCGTTTGTTCGGTTGGGGGCTCATGGTGTGACAGTCGAACCCGAGCCGTATATATTTGTTCCCGCCTGGGGAACGAGTCTGCTGCGACGAACGAGCGCTCCTCGGTTTCCGACCGGCTGACCGACTGGCGCGCACGGCCGCCGTCCGGTGGTGGCGCGATGCCATGGGATACATTTTTCATCCTCGCACGTATTCGTGTGGGTACTGTACCCATGCCAGCAGACGAGCTTACACCAGTCCAGCGCGCCGCGTCGTATCTCCGGTCGTTGGACATCGACGGTCAATCGTGGATTACCGGCGTCGCCATCAACGGCCTGCTCGCCGAGGGCGGAGACGAGTCGGTCGAGCGCGCGAAGCACTTCGTCGACACCGCGGTGGCGACCCAGAACGACGCCGGGCAGTTGAGCTACGGCCCGAGCTACCCGATTGAGGTTTTCAGCCACGGCCGCGAGTACGAGGCGAGCTGGGAGCTGACCGTCAAGAAGTGCATGAACACGAACAACAGCACCGCCATCGGTCACGGCGTCCTCGACTTCTACGACCGTACGGGCGAGGACCGCTACCTCGACGCGGCCGAGCGCGCCTACGAATCGCTTCTCTCCTTCGAGCGGACCGAAGACGGCGGCATCCCTCACCACGACCCCGAACTCGCGGGCATCAAGTCGCTGTGGATCGACTCCGTCTACATGATGTGCCCGTTCCTCGCGCGCTACGGCGCGGCCGCGGGCGACGACGACGCCTTCGACGAGGCGGTCGAGCAGATTCTGATTCACGCGGCGCACCTCCGCGACAGTCACACGGGCCTGTTCCGACACATCTGGGTCGAACAGCCGAACCACTACCCGCAGGGCGCGTTCTGGGCCCGCGGCAACGGCTGGGCCGCCGCCGCGTCGGCTGACGTGCTCGAACGGCTCCCCGAAGACCACCCGAAGCGCGACGACCTCCTCGACCTGTTCCGGTCGCACTGCGAGGCGCTCCTCCCGTTGCAGGACGGCAGCGGCTTCTGGCACAACCTCGTCGACGACCCCCACACGCCGCTGGAGTCGTCGGGGACGCTCATGTTCGCCTACGCCTTCGCCCGCGGCATCGACCTCGGCATCCTCGACGAGGAGACCTACCGCCAACCCGCCGAAGACGGGCTCGCGGCCGTCTCCCGCGTCGTCGGCGAAGAGGGCGCGGTCAACCGCGTCGCAGGGCCGCCGGGCGGTCCCGAAGCACCCCTGACGGACACGCCTTACGGGCAGGGCTGGTTCCTGATGGCCGCGGCCGCGCTCGACTGACCTCGGGCTGACCTCGACCCCCGGTATCCTTCTCGGCGCTTTCGGAGCCGGCACCACAGTTATGCGCTCCGGCGAACATTGACGAACGAACGCGAGCGACAGAAGACACATGACCTACCACGCAGGCATCATCGGCACGGGCGGCATCGCAGGGATGGGCATCCTCGGCATGCACGACGAGGAGGCCATCGGCAGAGAGAAAATCGACGCGAGCCACGCGGGCGGGTACGCCGCGACCGACGACATCGAACTCGTCGCCGTCGCCGACGTGGACGAGTCGAAGCTGGACACCTTCGGCGAGGCGTGGGACATCCCCGCGGACCGCCGGTACGTCGGCCACGAGGCGATGCTCGAAGCCGAGGACCTCGACGCGGTGTCGGTCTGCACGCCGTCGTTCCTCCACCGCGACCACGTCGTCGACGCCGCGCGCTCCGTGGCCGACCCCTCGGTCATCTGGTGCGAGAAACCCATCGCGTCGTCCGTCAGCGACGCCGAGGAGATGGTCGCCGTCTGCGAGGAGACCGACACGGAACTCGTCATCAACCACTCCTTCCGGTTCACGGACAAGCTTCGCCGACTCCGCGACCTCGTCCGCGATGAGGGTATCCTCGGCGACGTGAAGTCCGTGAGCGCGCAGTACCGCATGGAACTCATGCGGAACTCCACGCACGTCCTCGACACGCTCGTCTACCTCCTCGACGCGCGGGCGTCGCGGGTGAGCGGCCACATCACCGGCGAGAACGAGGCACTCGACGCGCTGGACGCCACGGAGTCGGTCGTCGACGCCGGCGGCGGCGGACACGTCGTCATGGACGACGGCACGTTCGTCACCGTGGACTGCACGATTCCGCGGGACATCTCCTCGATGACGCTGAGTTTCATCGGCACCGAGGGCAAACTCTACATGAACAACGACGACGGCGAGTGGCGCTACTGGTCGCTCGAAGACGGCGAACACGTCGAGCGACCGCTCCCCGGCATCGAGGGCGCGTGGACGTGGGAATCGGACTACAAGGGGTCGTTCGCCAACGCGGCGGCCCACGTGCAGGACCTCCTCGACGGGACGGCGGAGAACTACTCGCCCGGCGTCGCGGCGACCCGCTCGCTCGAAATCATCGTCGGGTTCTACCTCTCGCACTACACCGATTCGACGGTCGATATCCCGCTTCCGGGGCCGCTCCGGGAGGTCCCTATCACGTCGTGGTGAGCCGCGGTCGGTCGGTCAGTCGCTCACGCCGGACAGTCTTCCGGCATGGCCGGAAGAGTTTCTGGCGCCGGGGATCGAGCTGAATCGGACGTATATCGAGGATAGAGGCCCAAATAGTGCAGTATCGGGTTTTCTATTGCTCTCTCCCGCAGTGGTCTTCTCGTCTGGCCGGTCGAATCTGTACTCCAGGATATATCCGTGACACTCCGCATAGAAATAATTCCAAATTACAATTCTATGGTAGTAATGATTAGGGGCGTGCAACCCGTTTGGACGGCAATCGCGTACATCGAGCCGTCGTACCACTCGGTTAGCGGGTGACGCTCCACGGTCGATTCGAGCCTCACCGGGTTTCCGCCAGTGGCGGATACGTATCCGGAAGGACCGGAGCGAACGGTTATTCCGGGAGACGGCCATTTGTGCGCCGCTACTCCGGGGTAAATTCGACTTTGGGGTAATTCGTCCAGTACTATTCTCGGTGAGAAATTCGTTGCGGATGGCGGGCGCTCCGCCATGGCCGGACAACTGTCTTCTTCGAGCGTCAGATCATCCGGTAGACTTCGTCCATCCAACTGTCGTCGGTCTCGACAGTGATGCCGCTCATGACCTCTGCCCAGTCGGCTTGCGCCTCGCTGTTGTCCATTACCTCTTGGATGGCCTCTGGGTCGTCGACCTCCATGAAGCCGAAGACGTGGCCGTCCTTCTCGAAGACGCTGTAGGTCTGTAGCCCGGCGTCGGAGTCCAGATAGGCGGATTCGAGCGCCTCGGGGACGTTCTCGTGTTTCGTTCGGTACTCCTCTCGCTTGCCGTCCTTTATCTCAAGGTGGAACGCGATTCGCGCCATACGACCCCCGATTCGACGGCACCCGTCTTAGCTCTTCGGCGGGTAAGATTTAGTACGGGGTCGCCCGTCATCGACTGTAATGATAGATACCCACACCCACGCGTGGGGAGCCGCGAGCCCGGAGCACCCGTGGACCAACGGCCCCATCTTGGACCTCGTGGACAGCTTCGACGTGCACACCGTCTACCCCGCCGAGCGCCTGCTCGCCGACATGGACCGAAACGGCGTGGACGAGGCGGTCGTCGTGGGCTACCCTATCTGCGACTGGACGGACAACTGGTACACCCGACGGGTCGCCGCCGAGTACGAGCGACTCCACGGCATCGTGATGCTCGACCCGTTCGCCGACGACGCCGTCGAGCGCCTCGACCGCTGCATGGAGACCGACGGCGTCCTCGGCTTCCGACTCGGCGCGGCCTGCCCGTACGACCGGATGTGGGAGACGTTCGACCCGAGCGTAACGTGGCTCCGAGAGAGCATCGAGGAGACCGCCTTTTGGGAGGCCGCGGTCGAACACGACGCCGCCGTCCAGATTCTCTGCGACCACGGCCAACTCGACCAGGCGCTCGAACTCGTCGAGGCGTATCCCGAACTCACTTACCTGTTCGACCACTTCGCTCACGCCGGTCCCGAGACGCCCACCGACGAGGGCACGTTCAGCCGGTTCGCCGACCTCGCGGAACACGACTCGGTCGCGGTGAAGGTCTCGGAAATCGTCCACATGTCGGACTCGGCGTTCCCCTACGCCGACATGCATGACCACGTCCGATGGCTCCTCGACACCTTCGGGCGCGAGCGGGTCGTCTGGGGCTCGGACTACCCCAACGTCAGCGACGTTGCCAGCTACGCCGAGGCGTGTAACTGGCTCAAGCAGGTCGACTCGCTGTCGGAGGCCGACCGGTCGTGGCTGACCGGGAAGTCGTTCCGGCGGCACGTCGACCTCGGGTGAGCCGCCGTCTTATGGTTCGTGCTGGCGGACACGGGGCGTGTCGCCGGATATAGCCGACAGCTCGCCCCGTGTAGCCGCGGCTTCAGCCGCGCTATCACCGAAATTCTCCGCCCGCACCCAAACATATTAATCGGTGTGTTCACATGGTGTAAACGAGACGAACCCACACGGTTATTCGCAACTATGAAAGCCATTATTCAGACCGGGCCGCGCTCGGTAGAGACACAGGAGCGAGAGGTCCCCACCCCCAGTGCAGACGAACTGCTCATCAAGGTCCACACGGCGGGCCTCTGCGGCAGTGACGCCCACGCCTACAAGTACGACGGCGGCTACGAGTGGATTCCCATCCCGCGTATCATGGGCCACGAGTACTCCGGGACGGTCACGGAAGTCGGTGAGAACGTCGAGACGTTCGAGGTCGGCGACAAGGTCGTCGAGGAGCCGATTCACGACTGCGGCCACTGTTTCCAGTGTCAGAACGGCCAGCCCAACGTCTGCCAGAATTTCTCTATTACGGGCATGCACCGCGACGGCGCGTACACGGAGTACGTCACCGTCACGCCCGAGCACGTCCACGCGGTGCCCGAGGGCGTTCCCCTCCGGCACGCCGCCATCACCGAGCCGACGAGCATCGCCACGCGCGCGGTCCTCGACCAGTCGGTGACGACGCCCGGCGACAACGTCCTCGTCGAGGGGCCGGGCCCCATCGGCATGCTCGTCGCCGCCGTCGCCGACTCCCTCGGCGCGAACGTCGTCGTCTCCGGGCTCGGACAGGACGCGGCGTATCGCCTCCCGCTGCTCGAAGACCTCGGCATCGACACGGTGAACCTCCAGGAGGAAGGCGGCCTCGACGAGCGGGTCGAGAGCCAGACCGACGGCATCGGCTTCGACGTGGTCTTCGACGCGACGGGCCACCACAGCGGCGTCGTCTCCGGGAACGACGTGGTCCGTAAGGGCGGCCAAATCGTCGTCGTCGGCATCCCGAACTCCCCGAGCGAACTCAGCCTCACGTCGACCGTCCGCGGCGAAGTCGACATCAACACCTCCTACGGCTCGACGTGGACCAACTTCGAGCAGGCGCTTCGCCTGATGGAGCGCGGTGAAATCGCGGTCGACAAGATTATCGACACCTCCTACAGCGTCGACGACCCGGCCGAGGCGTTCGAGGCGTTCCTCGACTCGGAGACCTGCAAGCCGGTCTTCCAGTTCGACGGCTGAAGCGACACGACAGCAGGCACCCCACCGAGGCGGCGCCGCCGCGTCACCGACCGATTCGAGTCTCACCGACCGACTGACGGCGGGCCGACCGACCGACGAACCAGCGGCCTCTCCGGGCCACAGGTCGCCCAACGACAGAAACTATTTTACCCGTGCCGATTGGATGTGAAGTCGTACCAAACAAATCATGGAGATTACAGACATCTCAGCGACGAAAATCAGTAACGAGTCGTGGGGCGAGTTCATCGAATTCCCGCTCGTCACCATCATGTCCAAGTACGACGAGTACCGCAACGTCGACGGCGAGAACCCGCAGGCCCGCCGCAAGTGGATGGGCCCCGTGGGTGACGTGGTCGTCGAGGTCGAGACGGACGCGGGCATCACCGGCGTCGGCGTCGGCAACTGGGGAACCGGTGCCATCGCCACCGTCGTCGAGGAGACGCTCTCGAAAATCGTCGTCGGCGAGGACCCGATGCAGCGCGAACTGCTCTGGGAACAGATGTACCGCGCCACGCTCCCGTTCGGCCGGAAGGGGGTCGCGGTCATGGCCATCAGCGCGGTCGACCAGGCGCTGTGGGACATCGCCGGGAAGGACGCCGGCAAGCCGGTGTACGAACTGCTCGGCGGCCCCACCAAAGACGAGATTCCCGCCTACGCGTCGAACCTCCACCCCGTCGACATGGAGAAACTCGAGCGCGAGGCAATCCAGTACGTCGAGGAAGGATTCGACGCGATGAAGCTCCGCTTCCTCCACGGCCCCGAGGACGGCCGCGCGGGCATGAAGAAGAACGAGGAAATCGTCGCGACCGTCCGCGACGCCGTCGGCGACGAAATCGAAATCGCGGGCGACGCCTACATGGGCTGGTCGGTCAAGTACGCTAAGGAGATGACCCAGCGTCTCGGTAAGTACGATATGGCGTGGGTCGAGGAGCCGGTCATCGCCGACGACATCTCCGGCTACGCCGAGGTCCGCGAGGCCGCGCCGATGCCGATTTCCGGCGGCGAGCACGAGTTCACCCGCTGGGGCCACGAGGACCTCCTCGAGGAGGGCGCGGTCGACATCCTCCAGCCCGACGTGGGTCGCGTCGGCGGCATCACGGAACTGCAGAAAGTCGCCGACATGGCCGAAGTCCACGACGTGCCCGTCATCCCGCACGCCGGTACGAACCCGACGCTCCACGCCATCGCCGGGCACACGAACATGCCGATGGCGGAGTACTTCCCGACCCCCGAGTGGTTCGAGGAGCGTCAGGAGAAACGCGAGTCGACCTACGCCGACGCCATCTTCCAGAACCCGCCGTCGCCCGAAAACGGGTCGATTCCGCTCCCTGACGAACCCGGTGTCAGCACCCAACTGAACCGCGAAGCGCTCGAACACTTCGCCATCGAGTAACGATGTCTGACATCAGCTTCGAGTACAACGTCCCCGTCTTCGCCGGCGCGCCCGACGAGGGGACCGAGCCGACGCACCGCGACACCCCGGAGTACGAGGCGCTCGACTGGGAGACGACCAAGATGGGCGTCCAGAAGGCGGAGGAACTCGGCTTCGACGCGGTGTGGGCACCCGACCACCTGCTGTTGGGCCGCGACCACGCCGAGTACGAGTGCTGGACGCTGCTGTCGGCCATCGCCGGTTTCACCGAGGACATCAACCTCGGCTCGCTCGTCCTCTGTAACGACTACCGCAACCCGGCGCTCGTCGCCAAGATGGCGGCCACGCTCGACGTGATTTCCGACGGGCGGCTGGAACTTGGCCTCGGCGCGGGCTGGCACGAGCCGGAGTACGACGCCTACGGTTGGGAGTACCGCGACGGCTTCGAGCGCCTGATGCGGCTCGACGAGTCCATCCGCCTCATGAAGCGCATGTGGGCCGCCGGGACCGACGGCGCGAGCTTCGACGGGAAGCACTACCAGATCGAGGACGCCTACTGTGTCCCCGGGCCCGTACAGGACCCCCACCCGCCCATCCTCGTCGGCGGGCAGGGTGAGGAGGTCACGCTCAAACTCGTCGCCAAGCACGCCGACGTGTGGAACACCGACGTGTTCAACGGCGACGTGGAGACGCTCGAACACAAAATCGGCGTCATCGAAGACCACTGCGAGACCGTCGGCCGCGACCCCGACGAAATCGAGTACTCGTGGGACGGCCACGTCATCTGCACCCGCGACGAGGAGAAGTTCGACCGCCTGCTCGACCTGATGACGCCCATCCAGTTCGAAGCGGAGTATCAGGACCAAGCGCCCATCGTGACCGAGGAAGACGCTCGGGAGTACTTCATCATGGGAACGCCAGAGGAGTGCGCGGAGGCCATCGAGCGCCGCATCGACGCGGGCGTGACGAAGTTCCAAGGCTGGTTCATCGACTTCCCCGACACCGACGGGATGGAGCTGTTCGCGGACGAAGTCATCCCGCAGTTCAGCTGAGACGCCCCGCGGGTCGCGCTCGCGTCTCCCTCGGGCACTCGTTTTCTTTTTGCCACCCTCGCGTCATACGTCTACCTGACTACCCACAATATCTGAATTATCTAAATGATTCAGATAATTCAGATATTCCTCACATCGGCTCGTCGCTCGTAACGGCTACGCTATTTCCGGCCATAGCGGAAAGACATTTCAGGGATGAGGATTCATAACCAACTATGGCGAAGGACGTTCCGGTCAACGCGGTCAAAATCTCGCTCGAACTCGTCGACCTCCTGCGGGAACTCGACGGGGCGGGCGTCTCGGAGGTAGCCAAGCGGCTCGATAAGCCGACCAGCACGATTCACGACCACCTGCGGACCCTGGAGCAACAGGAGTACCTCGTCAAGGAGGGCGACACGTACTACGTCAGCACGCGGTTCCTCCAGTTGGGCGCTCACGCGCGGTCCCGCCAGAAGGTGTTCAAAATCGCCCGTCCCGAAATAAACGAACTCGCGCAGGTGACCGGCGAGCACGCGAACCTGATGATAGAGGAACACGGTGTCGGCGTCTTCCTGTACCGGTCGCGGGGCCCCGACGCCGTCCGGCTAGACACCCATTCGGGGATGCGTGTCCCCCTGCAGACGACGGCCCTCGGAAAGTCTATCATGGCGAACCGGCCGCGGGAGGAAGTCGAGCGAATCCTCGACCGCCACGGGTTAGAGGCGGTGACGGACCGCTCTATCACGGACCGCGAGGAGCTGTTCGACGTGCTGGAGCAGGTCCGCGAGCGCGGCTACTCGTACGACGACGAAGAGCGCGTCAAGGGCATGCGCTGTGTGGCCGCGCCGATACCTGTCTCTTATACACATCTCTNNTCAGAGATGTGTATAAGAGACAGGCGCGAACGTCATCGAGGTGAACCTGACGTACTCGTAGTCGGCGGGCCGCGGACCCATCCTCGCCGTCGCAATGCTGCGTAGAGCGCAACAGTTACGTATCACGGTGTGGCAGAGTGTAACGATGCAACTTGTTCGATACACCGCGGGCGGTGCCCCCGAATGGGGCGTCCACCGCGACGACGACGTCGTCCCGCTTTCCGGCCTCCGCGAAGACGTCACCGTCCAGAACCTGAACAGCCCCGGCTTCCTCACCGTCGTCGAGGACGCCGCGGACGCCGCCGAGGACCAGTCGGTCCCCGTCGAGGACGTAAAGCTCCTCGCGCCCGTCCCGCGCCCCGGAAAAATCGTCTGCGTCGGGCTCAACTATCACGACCACGCCGAAGAACAGGACGAAGAGGTGCCCGAACGTCCGCTTCTGTTCGGTAAGGCCGGCACGTCCGTCACGAACCCCGGCGACCCCATCGTCCACCCGGCGGCCATCGACGAGGTCGACTACGAGGTCGAACTCGGCGTCGTCATCGGCCAGACGGCCAAGAACGTGGACGCCGAGAACGCCTTCGACTACGTCGCGGGCTACACCGCCATCAACGACGTGAGCGGCCGCGACGCCCAGTTCGACGACGGACAGTTCTTCCGCGGCAAGAGCTACGACACGTTCGCCCCGATGGGGCCGACGTTCGTTCCCGAGGCCGACCTCGACCCGCACAACCTCGACGTCGCCTGCCGCGTCAACGGCGAGACGAAACAGGAGTCAAACACCTCCGAGTTCATCTTCGGCGTCGACGAGGTCGTCGAGTACATCAGTAACATCACCACGCTCCGACCCGGCGACGTGATCTCTACCGGCACGCCCGGCGGCGTCGGCATCTTCCGCGACCCGCCGGAACTGCTCGCGCCGGGCGACAGCGTCGACGTGGAAATCGAGGGCATCGGCACGCTTACCAACCCGGTCGTCGCCGAGCGCGACGAGTAACCGGCCGCCGTACAGCGCAATTATTTATACGATATCCCGGTACTACCGACTATGAGCACGCACACAGACACCCGATTGAGAGATAGGCATATCGTCGTCACCGGCGGCGCGCGTGGCATCGGCCGCGGTATCGCGGTCCGCTGCGCCCGCGCGGGAGCCGACGTATCGATTTTCGACACGAAGCCCGAGGTGGCCGCGGAGACGGCCGAACTCGTCCGCGAGGCGGGCGGTGAGGCCGAGGTGTACGAGGTCGACGTGACCGACGCCGAGGGCGTCGAAACCGCCGTCGACGCCGCGGTCGAGTCGCTCGGCGACATCCACGGCCTCGTGAACAACGCGGGCGTTCAGCAGGCCATCCCGCTTCTCGAAACGACCGAAGACGACTGGGACCTCCACTTCGAGGTGAACGCCAAGGGGACGTTCCTCGTCTCCAAGGCCGTCGCCGCCCGGATGGTCGACCGCGAAATCGAGGGGAGCATCGTCAACATCTCGTCGGTCGGCGCGGAGCGGCCCTTCGCCGGACAGGGCGCGTACGGCGCGTCCAAGGCGGCCGTTCTCGCCTTCACGACCGTGCTGGCGAAGGAACTGAGCGACCACGGCATCACCGTCAACGCGCTCAAGCCCGGCACCGTCGAGACGCCGATGGTCGAGGCGTGGCTCGACGAACACGCCGAGCAGTCGGGCAAGTCGCCGGACGAAATCCTCGCGGAGACGCTCGACGTGCACATCCTCGACCGAATCGGCCAGCCTGAAGAAGTCGGTCACGTCGCGGTCTTGCTCCTCTCCGAGGAGGGTGACTGGATAACCGGCGAGTCAATCGCCATCGACGGCGGCTACCTCAAGCAATAGCGCGCATTTCGACGGGTTTCGAGGCGTTTCACCGCCACCACCACCACCACCACCACCATCACCGCCCGCGTCCCGTTTCACCCGCTTCGATACGTCCCCTTCGTCGACTGCTGTCCGGGACACTGGTACGGCCGAGATCGGTGCTTTAGCTTTCAACACGTCGGTTTCACATCGGCGGTCACTACGGGCGATTCTCATCCGGCATCGTCGGACGTCTTTTGCGTAGTACCCCCCGGCAGTCAGTCGCTCCGGAGGCCCGACGCGAACTGACGCGACGGCGCGGAGCCGGGGTGCTCGAAATATCCGTGCCGAGCAGTATCGACCCGCCCGCGGAACGTCGCCGACGCCGCGGTGTCTCCCGGTCGCCTTCGAGCATCGGCGTCGAACCGGCGGATTCGGGCGGGGATTCACACCCGATTCACAACGGTTGCCAAGTACATAATTATTATATAGGTGTGATTCATAGTAGCACATGGTCGGAGCAATCTGACCCATGTGTGATCAGCATCCCGTGCAACCAGCACGATAGCCATCAGTACGTCAGTCATACTGTACGCGCGGTAGCCCCCACCGAGTACGCCTGCCCAACTGGTACTCATGAACGCGTGGGGTGGCTACCTCATCGAGCACAACGTCCCATTGATGCTCCATTTTTCGGCTGTTTCCCGTCGGTTACGTAGCATCTGCATTCTCGACTCACGTTTCACGCTACTGCTCGGTCTCGCGTGAGTCGCCCAATCCGATCCCATCTCATCCGACATTACCGGACATGTCCGGCTCAATTCTGACGAACGCGCCTCACCGAGTGTGGCGAATCGCTCTCCAAACCTGAAGATATTTTACGTTACCGTGTGAATCACGGGTAATGGGTACCGACCAAAGCACGAACCGTCGCCTAAGCAAGGTAGAACGGGTCATCGAGACGTACGACTTGGACGGATTCGGCGAGCGCCTCGCCGACCGCTGGACGGCTCCCGAGGACAGCGACAGCCTCCGTGACCTCGCGGACCTGATGAACGAGAAGGTGCTCGACGCCGCGCTCCGCGAGGCGGGCGAGGACGTTCTCGAAGGTGAGGTAGAGAACCTCTACACGCTCCTCACCGGGGACGAGACTACTGAAGGGATGCGCGTTCAGGCGAAGAACACACTCCAATCTCGCGGCGTCGACGTCGACCAACTGCTCTCCGATTTCGTCTCTCACCAGGCGGTCTACACCTATCTGACGGAGATTCGCGGCGTCTCGAAAGAGTCCTCGTCCGGGAACAGAATCGACAACGTCGTCGAGTCCATCCAGCGGCTCCGCGGTCGACTGGTCGCGGTCATCGAACAGAGCCTGAGTTCGCTCCGTAACACGAGCAAGCTCCGGCTCGGCGACTTTGACGTCCTCGTGGACACGCAGGTGTACTGCCGGGACTGCGGGACGCAGTACGAGGTTATCGAACTGCTCCGTCGCGGCGGGTGCGACTGCGACGAGGACGTGTCGAACTAGCGGCTTACATAATTAGTTCTGTCACATTCTGTTCGATTCAACGGATGATTTTATATTGGAGCACCTATTGGGTCAAGGTATGAGTTCAGAACAAGTGTCGAAATCCAAAGTCCACCTTTCGGTCGAGAACATCGGTGGCATCGACAACCTGTCAACGTCGTTCGAGCCGGGTGTGACGGTTTTGGCGGGACGGAACGCCACGAACCGAACGTCGCTTTTGCGGTCCATCATGGCCGCCCACGGGAGCGACGACGTGGCGCTCAAGGGCGACGCCGACGAGGGTTCGGTCGAGCTCACTATCGGCGACGAGACGTACACCCGGACGTTCGAGCGACAGGGCGACACGGTCATCTCCGGCGGAAACCCCGTCCTCGACGACCCGGACCTCGCGGACCTCTTCGCGTTCCTGCTCGAGACGAACGACGCCCGACAGGCGGTCGCACGCGGTGACGACCTCCGCGACCTCATCATGCGTCCGGTGGACGTCGAGTCCATCAACGAGCAGATCGAGTCGCTCCAGCAGGAGAAACGCGACATCGCCGACGAACTCTCGACGCTCAGCAACCTCTCGGACCGCCTGCCGCAGCTCGAACGCCGGCGGACGAAACTCGAAGACCAAATCGAGGAGAAGGAAGACGAGCTCGCCGAGAAAGAACAGGAAGTCGAAGAGTACGACGCCAGCGTGAGCGAGCGGCAGGAAGTCGAGAGCGAGCTCGAATCTAAGCTCGGCGACCTCCGGAGCAAGCGCCGCGACATCAACGACGTGGACCGCCGCATCGAGACGGAAAAACAGAGTCTCGACGCGCTCGAATCGGAAGAGGACGAACTCGAGGACGACGCCGAGGACCTCCCCGAAGTCGCGGGCGGCAGAATCGACGAAATCGAGTCCGAAATCAGCCGCCTCCGGACGCGTCGCCAGCAGATTCAGTCGACCGTCAACGAGCTCCAGTCCGTGATTCAGTTCAACGAGGAGATGCTCTCTGGCACCTCCTCGGACGTCGTGGACGCGCTCCGCGACGCCGACGACTCCGGCGGCAGCGTCACCGACCAACTGCTCGGCGACGACCAGGTCGTCTGCTGGACGTGCGGTTCCGAGGTCGATAAGTCCGAAATCGAGGGCACGCTCGAACGCCTCCGAACGCTCCGCGAGGACAAACTCGAGGACAACCGCGAACACCGGGAACAGCTCTCCGAACTCGAAGACGAGAAGTCCACCTACGAGCGTCGCCAGCGCGAGCGCGACCGCATCGAGCGCCGCCTGTCCGAAATCGAAAGCGAGCGCGAGACGCGCCAAGAGCGCATCGAGGAGCTCAAATCCGATCGCTCGGACCTCGAAGACGAAATCGACTCGCTCGAACAGACCGTCGACGAACTCGAAAGCGAGGAACACGGCGACCTGCTCGACCTCCACCGCGAGGCGAACCAGCTCGAATACGACCTCGGTCGCCTCCGCAGCGACCTCGAGGACGTCGAAGACGAAATCGCTGACATCGAGCGCAAACTCGACGAGCGCGACGAACTCGAAGCGGCCCGCGAGGACATCGAAGACGAACTCGCGGAGCTTCGGACGCGCATCAAGCGCCTCGAATCCGAGGCCGTCGAGGAGTTCAACACCCACATGGACGACGTGCTCGACGTGCTCGAGTACGACAACCTCGACCGCATCTGGATCGAGCGCACCGAAAAGCGGGTTCGGGAGGGCCGAAAGAAGGTCAAGAAGTCGGTGTTCGACCTCCACGTCATCCGGACGAACGAAGACGGCGTGAGCTACGAGGACTCCGTCGCCCACCTCTCCGAGTCCGAGCGCGAGGTGACCGGCCTCGTGTTCGCGCTCGCGGGCTACCTCATCCACGACGTCTACGAGACGGTTCCGTTCATGGTCCTCGACTCGCTGGAGGCCATCGACTCGAACCGCATCTCGCGGCTCGTCGACTACTTCGCGGACTACGCCGACTACCTCGCCGTCGCCCTCCTCGAAGAGGACGCGCAGGCCGTCGACAGCGACTACCCGCGCTACTCACCGGCGTAACGTCGCCGCCGGGTTTATCTCTCGTTTTTTCGCACCCGCGTCGAGACGCACTCCGAGCGGAGCGCCCTGTTTCGATTTACACTATTAGGTGTGTCACGAGTCGGGTGAATCCGAAGGCCGCGGACCGCGCTCAAGAGAGCGCGATGCTCAGTTCGAGTTCCTCGGCGATGCCGAGGAGGACTTCGGTGAGACGGTCGAACTGCTCGCCTTTCATCCGATTGGACGGGCCGGCGACGCTCAGCGCGCCGAACACGTCGCCGTCCGGCCCCATGACCGGGGCTCCGACCGCGCGGACGCCGTCAATCTGTTCTTCGACGTTCAGCGCGTAGCCACGCTCTCTGATTTCGGCGAGTTCGTCGAACAGCGCCTCCTCGTCGTGAATCGTTTGGTCGGTTTCCTTCGGAAGTCCGACTCGCTCGACGATTTCGCGGACCCGCTCTGTCGGCATGTTGGCGAGGATAGCCTTCCCGCTCGCCGTCGAGTGGAGGTAGACGCGCTTTCCCACGGTCGACTGCGTCCAGACGCCGTGTTTTCCGGGCGAGGTGTGGACGTACACTCCTCGGCCGTGCTCTTCGACGGTGAAGATGGAGCGCCGCTCGGACTCCTCGGCGAGCACGTTGGTGTAGTGTTCGGCTTTCCCGAAACGGCGTTTCCGCGTCCGGACGAAGTTCCCGAGACCGAGGAAGCGAAGCCCGAGATGGTAGGTATCGCCCTCTTTGACCACGTATTCCTGTGCTTCGAGGGTCGTCACGTGGGTGTGTGCGGTACTCGGAGCGATGTCGAGTTCACGGGCGATTTCGGTCACGCCGGCACCGTCGCGTTCCCGGAGTAATTCGACGATTCTGAGGGTTGTAACCGTCGTTTTGAGCGAGCGGTCGTTCGCGTTTGTGGTCATTACCTGCGGGTCGTCACCACGACACATAGTATTTTCGGCTCTCCCGAATGATATTTTCTAGATGACGAATCTGGGGCGTACCGACGCCGGAACGAGTCGTTTGTGAACGATACGCACGAGATGTGCTCGATTCGGCGGATATCACCCCGTCCTTGGTTCGGCGAGCGAGACAATCGAAACCGGGGGACAGCGGCTCGAACGTTCCGGATATCCGGTGCTACGCCGCTTTCTCGGTTTCGGCGTCTCCCACCGTTTACATTCGTCCCTCGTGAATCACAATCTCAAACCCGAATATGGCGCCTGAACGTCCACCGCTCCGGAAGTGTTATTATGGTTTCTCCAGTCGAAGCACACGAGACGCAATGAATCACAACGAGACGTTCGAGACGGTCGAGTCGCTGGAGGCGGAACTCGTCTCGCTCACCGAGTCGCTCTGGGAGACGCCCGAACTCGGGCTTCACGAGACCGAGTCAGCCGAGTTGCTCTCGTCGGTTCTCCGCGACGCCGGGTTCGACGTCACCGAGGGTCTCGGTGGGATGCCGACGGCGTTCAGCGCGACCTACGGCGAGGGCGAACCGCACGTCGGCATCCTCGGCGAGTACGACGCCCTCCCCGGACTGTCGCAGACGGTGTCGTCGAGCAGGGAACCTGTCGAGGCCGGCGCGCCGGGCCACGGCTGCGGACACAACCTCTTCGGAGTCGCCGGCGTCGGTGCTGCCCTCGCCGCGAAGCGCGCCATCGACGATGGCCGGGCCGAGGGGACGGTCACGTTCTTCGGCTGTCCTGCCGAGGAGATACTCGTCGGCAAGGTGTTCATGGCCCGCGACGGGGCGTTCGACGACCTCGACGCCGCGCTCACGTGGCACCCGAGCCACCTCAGCGCCCCGTTCATGGCTCAGACGCTCGCGATGAACTCCGTCGAGTACACGTTTCACGGCGAGTCGGCCCACGCCGCCGACAGCCCCCAGTCGGGTCGGAGCGCGCTCGACGCGGTCGAACTGCTGAACACCGGGTCAGAGTTCATGCGCGAGCACGTCTCCGACGACGCCCGCATCCACTACACCATCCCCGACGGCGGCGGCGCGCCGAACGTCGTCCCCGCGGAGGCGACGGCGTGGTTCTACGTTCGCGCGCCGACCCGCGGCGAGGTGGACCGCATCACCGACTGGCTCGACGACGTGGCCGAGGGCGCGGCGCTCATGACCCAGACGACGGTGTCGCGGCGGTTCCACACCGGCTGTTACGACTACGTGGCGAATCACGCGCTGTCGGATACACTGCTGGAGAATATGCGACTTGCCGGTCCCATCCCGTACACCGACGAGGACCGCGAGTTCGCGGCGGAGCTTCAGGAGACGCTCTCGGCCGAGACCATCGAGGCGCGGACGGCGCAACTTCCGGAGGACCGACGCGAGGCGGCGCGCTCGTCGGTGCTGTATCCCGACGCCCAAGCCTCCTACGACGTGGGGACAGTGCTCAACGGCTCCACGGACGTCGGCGACGTGAGCTGGATTACGCCGACCGCGCAGTTCTGGGCGGCGTCGTGGCCGGTTGGGACGCCGTCGCACACGTGGCAGGCGGTCGCCGCAAACGGGAGCTTCGGGTCGAAGGCGGCCGTGTACGCCGCGAAAGTCCTCGCGGCGACGACGCTCGACCTCTTTTCGGACGAGGCGTTGGTGGCGTCGGCCCGCGAGGAGTTCGAGGCGTCGGTGCCCGGTGAGTACGAGTCGGCGCTTCCGGAGGGGACGGAACCGCCGTTCCACCTCACGCTGTAAGCGGTAGTCGCCGGGAAAATCAGCTCTCGTTTCGGTTCGCATTTTCGCTCGCTACAGTCCGTCTCCTCGCCGCCGAGGTTCGCGTCACTTCAATTCCGACTGGAGATGCGTCAGGATGCGCTCGGTCGTCGCCTCGATGACCTCTTCGAGGAACTCGGGGTCGGACTGTGTCGGGTCGCCGAGGCCACCCTCGACGGTCAGGTCGTCGAAGTGGACGTACTGGCGGACCTCGTAGCGGTTCTTCTTCGTCTGCGGCGTCTTGCGGTCGCCGTGGACGAGTTCGGGGCGGTAGTGTTCGATGACGCTCGTCTCGTACTCGCCGGCGTGACCCCACTCGGTGCCGAACCGCTCTTCTAACTGGTCGCGGGCGAAGTCGGTCCAGTGGGCGTAGTACGAGTCGAGTCCGTGGTCGCGCTGGAGTCGGTCGAGCGCGAGCTTGTGCGGCTCGATGTTGCCACCGTGGAAGTTGGCGACGAGAAACCGGGTCGCGCCGTGGCGCTGGACCGACCGGCCCACGTCGATGATTATCTCCTGGTACGTGTCGGCTCCGAGCGAGACGGTCCCCGCGTAGTTGATGTGGTGCTCCGAGTAGCCGTACGGGAGGACCGGCAGAACGAGGAGATTCAGGTCGTGTTCCGGGGCCGCCGCGGCGAGTTCCGCGGTCAGGTTCTCCGCCCGGATGGAGTCGACTGAGGTCGGGAGGTGCGTCGAGTGCTGTTCGGTTGCTCCGCAGGGGAGCACGACGAAGTCCGCCTCGTCGAACGCGGTTTCGGCTTCCTGCCACGTCATCTCCGCTAGGAGTGACTGTGACTCCGTTGAGTCCATACGGAGATACGCACAGTTGTCGTATATAATACTTCACGAAGCGGCAGTATGAGGGAACAAGAGGAAACGAATGTACAGTATGCAAATGCTTATGATGGTGATGCCGAAATGATTCGGCGTCAATGATGAGAGAGAGTGTCTCGCGTAGAAACATACTGAAAGCGACGGGTGCGTCGATACCCGTCTTACTCGCCGGCTGTACGTCCGACTCCGGTTCCGAAACGACGACCGAGGGCGACGGCGGCGGCGGAACGACCACGAGCGGCGGGACGGAGACGACCTCCGGGAGCCCCGACGCGACGATAAACATCGGACAGTCGCTGAACCCCGTCCGATTCGACCCGATAACGCAGCTTTCGAACCCCGACGCGCTCGTCGCGAACCGGGTGTTCAGTCAGCTGTACACCTACGGCGAGGGGACGGACGTGGTTCCGAACCTCGCGACGAGCATGCCGACCATCGAGCGGGACAACACCCGCTACGTCGTCGAAATCGTCGACAACGCGATGTTCCACAACGGCGACCCGGTCACCGCCGAGGACGTGGCCTACTCGTTCCGCGCGCCGATAGAAGAGGAGACGCCCCTCTTGGGCATCTTTAGCGTCATCGATTCGGTCGAGGCCATCGACGAGACGACGGTCCAGTTCGACCTCTCGAACCCCTACGCGATGTTCCAGCACGTCCTCACCCACCAGGTCGTGCCGGAGGCCGTCCGCGAGGAGGACAAAGAGGCGTTCAGCACCCAACAGCCCATCGGTTCGGGGCCGTTCAAGTTCGTCGAGTGGGAAGAGAGCAACTACGTCACGCTCGAACGCTGGGACGACTACTGGGGCGACGAACTGCCCAACGTCGCGGGCGTCGAGTTCACGCCCATCACGGAGTCGACGACGCGCGTCACCAACCTCCGGACGGGCGACGTGGACGTCATCGAGACGATTCCGCCCCGGCTCTGGGACACCGTCGAGAGCACCGAAGACACGAGCATCTCCGAAATCGAGAGCGTCGGGTACTTCTACGTCGCGTTCAACTGCAACGAGGGCCCGACCGCCGACAAGCGCGTCCGCGAGGCCATCGACTACAGCTTCTCGATGGACGACGCGGTCGACCGCTACATCGACCCGGCCGGACTCCGCCAGTACGGCCCGCTTCCGGGGCCGATGGTCGAAGAGTGGGACATGCCGCTCGAAGAGTGGATGGAGATTCCGAACGACAAAGACGTCGAGCAGGCGACGGCGCTGTTCGAGGAGGCGGGCGTCCCCGCCGACTGGGACGCGAAGATTATCGTCCCGCCGGACGACAACCGCGAGAACATCGGCCTCTCCATCGCCAACGGCATCAAGGAGGCCGGCTACGAGGCCCACGTCGAACGGCTCGACTGGGGCGCGATGCTCAGCCGCGCGTACACCGGCAACGCCTCGGACTACAACATCTACGTCCTCGGGTGGGTCCGCTACCCCGACCCCGACGACTTCATGTTCAACCTGTTCCACGAGGAGTCCGAGGGCGTGAACCAGGGCGTCTACTACAAGAACGACGAGGTGATGGAGCAGATTAAGGGCGCGCGCGAATCGACCGACCGCGACGAGCGCCAACAGCTCTACCAGTCCGCCATCTCGACGCTTCTGGAGGACAAAGTTCACCTCCCCGCGTTCAACTACAAGAACTCTTACGGCGTGAAGTCCGCCGTCAGCGACTTCCAGGTCCACCCGGTCTCGCCGCAGAATCCGCGGCTCCTCACCGGCTACAACAACGTCTCGGTCGACAGATGATGTTGTACTGTCGGTAACAGTTACCAAACGTTATATGCTCACTCCCCATCCACTCCACCCATGACGACAACCGGTTACATCGGACGGCGATTACTCCAAATCGTTCCGGTCTTGCTGTTCGTCGTTACGGTCACGTTCGTCCTCATCAACTCGATACCCGGCGACCCGGTTCGCATCCTCGTCGGGCCGGCCGCCGACGCGGCGGCTATCGAGGCCGCCCGCGCGAAGTACGGCCTCGACCAACCGCTGTACGTCCGGTACGTCAGGTACCTCGCGGCGGTTGCGACGGGCGACTTCGGGACGAGCATCCACTACGGTGGGGTCGCGGTGACGGAGAAAATCTTCGAGCGGCTCCCGGTGACGCTGCTGCTGCTCGCGTCGAGTTTCACCCTCGCAATCGGCACCGCGATTCCGCTGGGCATCTTCGCCGCCAAGAACCGTAACAACGGCTACGACCACCTCGCCCGCGTCACGTCGCTCATCGGCGTCAGCACCCCGAGCTTCTGGGTCGGCCTGCTGCTCATCATCGTGTTCGCGTACTACGGCGACCTCCTGCCGCCGAGCGGGCTCATCATGCCGTGGGCCGACCCCGCGTCGGTCGACGGGGCGACGTCGAGACTGGACGTGCTCGTGACTGCGGCGTCGCATCTGGTACTCCCCTCTATCACGCTGGGGACGCTCCAGATGGCGGCCATCACGCGCATCGAGCGGTCGTCGATGCTCGAAGTGCTCAACAAGGACTACGTCCAACTCGCCCGCGCCTACGGCGTCTCAGAGCGGACGATTCTCCGGCGACAGGCGTTCAAGAACGCGCAACTGCCGGTGCTCACCGTCATCGGCATCCAGATGACGACCGCCCTCGGCGGCGCGGTGCTGACCGAGACGGTCTTCAACATCAACGGGATGGGGAACCTCATCATCACCGCGGTTCGGGCGCAGGACTACCAGCTCATCATGGGAACGACGATATTCTTCGCCATCGTGTTCGTCCTCGGCGTGCTCGTCGTGGACGTGCTGTACGCGGTTATCGACCCGCGCATCTCCTACGGGGGTGGTGCCGGTGAGTGATTCGACGGCCGCCGTCGGCGACTCGGCCCGCACGGGCGGCGTCGCGGACGCCGACGAGCGCTCGGCCGTCTCGCGCACCTCGCAGGTGCTTCGACAGCTCAAGCGCAACTCGGCGTCGCGCGTCGGCCTCTACGTCATCGGGCTCGTGACGCTCGTCGCGCTGTTGACGACTATCGACGCTGACCTGTTCGACTACCAGTTCGCGGCGACGTTCTGGTACCACCCGGAGAACGACCCGGCGGGAAGCACCATCCTGCTTCCGCCGGTTGGCATCGAAAACAGCTTCGGGACGGGGTCGTGGGCGCATCCGCTCGGGACGGACCACCGCGGCCGCGACATCCTCGTCAGGCTGGTCTACGGCACCCGCATCGCCGTCCAGGTCGGTCTCATCGCGACGGGCATCGGGATGACCATCGGGACGGTCGTCGGTGCGGTCTCCGGCTACTACGGCGGCTGGGTGGACGACGTGCTTCAGCGGTTCGTCGAATCGCTGTACGCGATTCCGTTCCTCATCCTCGTCATCGCAATCATGTCCGCGTTCGGCAAGGAACTCGGCATCGCTATCGTCGGCGTCTCCATCACGACGATTCCGGTGTTCACGCGACTGATTCGCTCGCAGGTGTTGAGCGTCCGGGAGATGGAGTACGTCGAGGCCGCGAAGGCCGCCGGCGTGCGCGACCGCCACATCATCTTCCGCCACATCATCCCCAACAGTTTCGCGCCGGTGCTCGTCCAGTCGACGCTGCAGGTCGGCGTGAACATCCTCATCGTCGCGTCGCTGTCGTTCCTCGGGTTCGGGGTCCAACCCCCGACGCCGTCGTGGGGGCAGATGCTCGCCCACTCGCGGCAGTACATGATCGTCAACCCGTGGTTCAGTATCTGGCCGGGCCTCGCGATTCTCGCGACGGTCATCGGCTTCAACCTGCTGGGCGACGGCCTGCGCGACGCAATCGACCCGCGGTCGAACGACTGACGATGAACGGACCACACGTCTCACCGACCGTCCGCCGCGGGGCCGGGAGTAGCCCGGTCTCCGCCGCTCGCTCGCCCGCCGAACTATCGCTCCCTCCCCGGGACGGCGTCGGAACTCGCTCTCGCGGTTCTGCAGAGGCACCCATCTCACGCACCGACGCCCCCCACCACTCCACGACCAATGTCTGATACGCTACTCACCGTCCGCGACCTGCACACCCACTTCCGCACCGACGCGGGGACCGTCCGGGCCGTCGACGGTATCTCGTTCGAGGTACAGCGCGGCGAAGTGCTCGGCCTAGTCGGCGAGAGCGGCGCCGGAAAGAGCGTCGCGGCGCGGAGCATCATGCGCCTCATCGACTCGCCGGGCGTCATCGCCAACGGCGAGGTCCGGTTCGAAGACGACCTGCTCGTCGGCGTCGAGCGCGGCGACGACCCCGACGACGAACCGCGGCAGGACCCCGAGATGCTGTCGAGCCGCGAGATTCGCGAGCGCATTCGGGGCCGCGAAATCGCGATGATATTTCAGGACCCCACGGAGAGCCTCAACCCGGTGTTCACCGTCGGCGAGCAGTTGAGCGAGATTATCGGGCTCAACCGCGACGTGTCGGCGGCCGAGGCCGAGGCCATCGCCGTCGAGCGCCTCCGCGAGGTCGGTATCCCCGAGGCCGAACGCCGGATGGACGACTACCCCCACGAGTTCTCCGGCGGGATGCGCCAGCGCGTCCTCATCGCGATGGCGTTCGCGTGCGAACCGAGCCTCGTCATCGCCGACGAGCCGACCACCGCGCTCGACGTGACCGTCGAGGCGCAGATTCTCGACCTCGTGAAGGACCTCGCGGCCCGCTACGACACGTCGTTCGTCTGGGTCACCCACGACATGGGCGTCGTCGCCGAGATATGCGACCGCGTGGCCGTGATGTACCTCGGCGAAATCGTCGAGCAGGCGACCGTCGACGACCTCTTTCACGACACGAAACACCCCTACACCGAGGCGCTCCTCGGGTCGATTCCGCGGCCCGACCGCGACGTGGACGGTCTGTCGCCCATCGAGGGCATCATGCCGGAAGCCATCAACCCGCCGAGCGGCTGTCGCTTCCACACGCGGTGTCCGCACGCCCGAGAGGCGTGTCTGCAGGTCCACCCCGACGCCCGACTCGTCGTCGAGGGCGGCGAGGGAGACGGTGACGTGGCGATACAGGCCGGCGACGGAACCGCCGTCACCGAAGTCGCCGCCGCGCCGCACCGGGCGGCGTGCCTGCGCAACGACTCGTTCGCCGAGGCGGGCTACTGGGAGAGCGTCCCGCTCGACGACGCCGCGCCCGCCTCCGGGTCGGCCGCCGCCGAGTCGGATTCCGCTTCGGCCGACGACGCCGCCGACACCGGTACCGGTTCCACCTTCGACCCCGACGCCGACCCACTGCTCAGCGTGCGCGACCTGCGGAAGTACTTCGACGCGAGCGACGGCTTCCTCGACCGCCTCCGGTTCGACCGCGACGCGGGACTGCTTCCCTTCTCGGTCGACCGCGAGTACGTTCGCGCGGTCGACGGCGTCTCGTTCGACATCCTGCCCGGCGAGACGCTCGGCCTCGTCGGCGAGTCCGGCTGCGGGAAGTCCACGCTCGCGCGGACGCTCCTCCGGTTGGTCGACCCGACCTCCGGCGACATCGTCTTCGACGGGGAGAACCTCGCCGAACTGTCGAAAGAGGAGCTTCGCAAGCGCCGCAAGCGCATGCAGTTCGTCTTTCAGGACCCGCAGGCGTCGCTCGACCCGCGGATGACCGTCGGCGAAATCGTCGAGGAGCCGATGCAGGCCCACGGGCTCTACGAGGGCGAACGCGAGGCGCGGGCGCGCGAACTGCTGGAGACGGTCGGCCTCGACGCCGACCACTACAACCGCTACCCGCACCAGTTCTCCGGCGGCCAGCGCCAGCGGGTCAACCTCGCGCGGGCGCTCTCGGTCGACCCCGACTTCATCGTCTGCGACGAGCCGACCTCGGCGCTCGACGCGTCGGTGCAGGCGCAGGTGCTCAACACGATGAAAGAGCTTCAGGACGAGTTCGGGCTGACGTACCTCTTCATCAGCCACGACCTGAGCGTCATCCGCCACGTCTGCGACCGCGTGGCCGTGATGTACCTCGGCGAACTGGTCGAACTCGCCGACAAGGACGACCTGTTCGAGTCGCCGAAACACCCCTACACGCGGGCGTTACTCTCGTCGATTCCGGTTCCTGACCCCCGGGTGTCCCGCGAGACCGTCCCGCTGTCCGGCGACGTTCCGTCGCCGATTCACCCGCCGAGCGGCTGCCGGTTCCACACCCGGTGTCCGAGCCTCGTCGCCCCGGCGGAACTCGACCTCGGCGACGAGGAGTGGGACCGCGTGCGCCGGTTCGTCAGAGCCGTCCAGCGCGAGTCCCCGGATGTCGTCGCCGACGATGCTCGCGCGACCTACTTCCCAGACGGCCTCCCCGCCGGCGACGCCGGTACGACCGTGGAGCGCGCGCTCTCGCTCGCGGCCGACGGCGCGTGGCGCGACGCCGCGTCGCTCCTAACCGAGGCGTTCGTCGAGCCCAGCGTCTGTACCTCCGAGGTGCCGGCGCTGGACTCGCCCGACGAACTCGACCGTATCGTCAGCTGTCACCACTACTCCTGAAAAAGCGCCGCCGTCTTTATCTCGCCCTCACGCCGACCCGAATCGGTCGGCGACTTCGTCCACGGTTTCGAAGGCGACGCCCGGCGCGTCGGCGACGTGTTCGACGAACGATTCGAGCCGGGCGAGCCGATGGGACTGCCCGATGACCTGCGGGTGCATCGTGAGGACGAACACGCCGCCGTCGACGTTGTCGACCATCCAGTCGAACTGCTCGCGCCACTGGCGGAACACCGCTTTCTCGTTCGCGTAGCCCCGCTCGCGGTTGAAGGCGAACGCCGGGAAGTCGTCGCGTTGCCACGAGACGGGCACCTCGACGATGTCGGTCTCGGTGCCGCGTTCGAACGGCGCGTCGGCGGGCGCGGCCCACTCCTCGCGGACGCGGTACGGCTCGAAGTCGGTCGCCATCTGGCTTGAGTCCCACTCGAAGCCCAGTTCGTCGAGGATGCCGAGCGTGTGAGTCGAAAAGTCCCACGACGGCGAGCGGTAGCCGGTCGGCCGCCGACCCGTGAGGTCCACGATGCTCTCGACGCCGCGTTTCACGTCGTCGTACTCGGCCTCTCGCGACTCGTACTGTCGCGGGCGGGTGTGCGACCAGCCGTGGTGTTGGACGTCGTGGCCGCGGCTCCACACCTCCTCGGCGGCCTCGGGGAAGCTATCGATGGTGTGGCCCGGCGTGAACCAGGTGGTCTCGACGCCGAACTCGTCCAAGAGGTCGAGGACGCGGGGCGCGCCCACGTCGACGCCGAAGAGTCCTCTCGACAGTTTCGTCGGACTGTCCGGCGATTCGAACGAGTGTATCCACGACGAGACGCCGTCGAAGTCGAAGGTGAGGCAGACGCTGTGGTGAGTCACGCTTCGACGTACGAAAATAGATGTGATAGCTGTTTCCATGCCGCACTCTCGGGGTGCGACCCGCGCGGAGCGCTTCGGGGACTCCCGACCCGCAGTTTACCGGAACGCCGGCGCGACGCGCTCGGCGAACAGCTCGGCGCTCGTGGTCTCGGGGAAGTCCACGAACTCCACGACGACCTCGCCGAAGCCCATCTCGTCGAACGTCTCCAGTCGCTCGCGGACCTGCTCCGGCGTGCCGACGAGCGGGTACTCGCTGTCGGCGACGTTCTCGGGTTTGAACCGCGGGAAGTGCTCGTCGAGCAGGGCGTCGAGTTCCGCCTCGTCCTCGCGGAGCAGACACCGCGCGAACCACGAGCGCTCTATCTCCTCGAACGGCCGGCCGTAGCCCTCGCAGTGGCGTTCGAGCACGTCCAGTTTGTGTTGCATCACCTCCGGCGGCCCCCAGAAGTTCCACGAGTCGGCGAACTGTGCGGTGATTCGGAGCGTGAACGACTCGCCGCCGCCGCCGACCATGATGGGCGGATGCGGGTCTCGGACGGGGTGGGGCCGGCACATCGCCTCGTCGAGGGTGTAGTAGTCGCCGTCGAAACTGACCGTCTCCTCGGTCCACAGGCGCTTGAGCATCCGAATCGACTCCTCGAGCATCCGGAGGCGGGTCGGCGCGTCCGGCCAGTCGTAGCCGTAGGCCCGCGCCTCGCTCTCCTTCCAGCCGGCACCCATGCCGAGTTTCAGTCGGCCGTCGCTCACGGCGTCGAGCGTCGCGGCCTGCTTGGCGAGGAGCGCGGGGTTTCGGAAGTGGTTGTTCACCGTCTTCGGGTAGAGGTACACGTTCTCCGTCTCGCGGGCGATGGCGGCCAGCGTGACGAAACACTCCGTCGTGGGGCCGCTGCCGGTCATGACGTGGTCGGGGACGGCGACGCCGTCGAAGCCGAGGTTCTCCATCGCCACGGCGAACTCGACCTGCGCGTCCCACGAAATCTCGTCGCAGAACGCCAACTGAGAGTGAACGGAGTCGCCGGCGCTGGTCGGAACGTTGACTGCGAACTGCATACGAACGGCTCACGCGCAACCACGAAAACAGTTACCACTCCACTCGCCTCGACCACGTCGCTCGAACCACTCTCGACCGCGACAGTACCGCTCGCCGCCACCCCAACACGTACTACGGTTCGCGTCCTCCCGAACCACATGACGGACAATCAGCGCGCGGCAGTCGTGACCGGCGCGTCCAGCGGTATCGGTCGGGCGGTCGTCGAGCGACTCCGAGCGGAGTACGACTACGTCGCTTGCTTCGATATCGAGGCCGGCGAGACGGACTGGGGCGACGAGCGCGTCCACGAGTTCGCGGTCGACGTTCGCGACCCCGACGCGGTCGCGGACGCCGTGGCGGCGGTCGAATCGGTTGCCGACGTGGCGGCGCTCGTGAACAACGCGGGCATCTCGCGGGCCGTCTCTCTCGCGGACCTCGGCCCAGACGAGTGGGACCGCGTCCTCGACGTGAATCTCAAGGGGCAGTACGTCGTCGCCCGCGCCGTCGCGCCGGCCATGGTCGAGCGCGGCGAGGGCGCCATCGTCAACGTGTCGAGCGTCGCTGGCCTCCGCGGAAGCGCGACCGGCGGCGTCCACTACTCCTCGTCGAAGGCGGGCGTCTTCGGGCTCACGAAGGGGCTGGCGAAACAGCTCGGCCCCGAGGTGCGCGTCAACTGCGTCGCGCCGGGGCTCGTCGAGACGCCGCTTCTCACCGAGTCGAACCTCTGGACCGAAGAGGCGCTCGCCGAGTACGCCGCCGATCTCCCGCTCGAACGCATCGGGACGCCCGAGGAGGTCGCCGACGTGGTCGCGTTCCTCTGCGACGGCGCGGGCTACGTGACGGGCACGGTGCTGACGGTCGACGGCGGGTCGATGCTCCGGTGACGCGCCGGCCGACCGCGGTCACGGACAGTGCCGAGTTGCACCGGGCCGAACCGAGTTGGTGGTCAAATATGACAAAAACAAATATATATATAAAATAACAGAATTAACGTCGCTCGTCCGAATACCTTCGAGCGATTCGCCGTCGGTCGGTCTCTCCGTCGGTTCGACACGCCTCGCCCGTCGGTCGCGATAACGCTGCCCCGCGAGAAAACGCGTTATTTCGCCTCTGTGACGGATTCTCCCCACTTTCTGTGCGTCCGAGACGACGACCGGACGAGCGCGGTCGGATTGGTTGTCGTGTCCGTGGTCATCCGCGATTTCGACGACCACTCCGCCGACCGAATCTGTCTATTCGAGAGCGAGACCGTCTATTACGGGCCGGTAATCTGGGGATACTGGCGAATAGGAAGGGGGCCGCGGTCATCGATTTGGTGTGAAAGTGGGCGGGCGGGAGTCGAGAACGAGACTCGACTAACATTCGTCTGAACCGACTATTCTTGTGATTATCCAGGCGTCTAACAATTTGGAACCCCGTTCGTCCCGCAACGTTGAGCCTTTCAAAACATATTACGCCGCCGGCCCTGTACCGGACGCTCGGGCACAACCATGGACTACGTCAAAGAAGACGACACGGTCGTCGTCAGGCTAGACCCCGGCGAACAGGTCCTCGACTCGCTCGCGACGGTGCGCGACGAGTTCGACATCGAACACGGCTTTCTCACGGGTATCGGCGCGGTCGACTCCGTCACGCTCGGCCACTACGACGTGGGCGACCAGGAGTACCTCGAAGAGGAGTTCACGGGCCAGTTCGAGGTGACGAGCTTCCTCGGCAACATCGGCCCCGACAAGATTCACACGCACATTCAGGTCGGCACGCGCGACTTCGAGACGCTCGGCGGCCACTGTTCCGGCGCGCGCGTCTCCGGGACGTTCGAGGTCGTCATCCACCTCGGCGAGACGCCGCTGACCCACCACCTCGACGAGCGGACCGGTCTCGACGTGTTCGACATCTGAACCGGGCCGGACCGAACTGAACCGGCCTGACCCGCGTGAATCGCGGTGCGGACACTCGGTCGTTTTTTGTGCGCCCGCCGCGGGTCGAGAGCGCCGCGCTCGTCGGGCGACGAGTGAGGTTCGGAGAAAAAGACGGTGCTGTCGGGGCGTCGGCCGGCGGTGGAGGGCCGAAGCGAGGGGGCTGGAGGGCGCGTGGTCGGCGGACTGGCCGACGCCCCGAGCGCACCGAACGAGGGTTTCGGGGGGTCGTCCGCCGACGCGGGGTCCGCCGCGGGGACGCGACCGGGGACCGGTGGTCGCGCCGCCGTCGGCGGGTCGCAACCGCCGGTCCGTTGGAGCGCGGCCGGCGGCAACTATTCGTAGTCGACAACCCATATTGGCGGTTCCCCAGTAACTACCGTAAGTTACGTGAGTAGCATGAATAGCGTGTATTGTTCGCCATTCGGCGTTTATGGGCGCTCTATCGTTCACTTACGGGTGAATCTCCCAACCGAATGACTTTCGACGCGGGGGGTCGTGGCCGAGAGTGACAGATGAAACGACACCTCCGCGTTCACATCGTCCCCCTGTGGCGCGAACACGACCGCATCGTCGGCCCCATCGAGGACGACCGGCCGGACAAGGTCTACCTCCTCGAACACGAGGACCCCGCGGTCGAGCGCCCGACCTACCACGATGCGGTCGTCGACCGCATCGCCGACGTGGTCGGCACCCCGCCCGACGTCGAGTACCTCGACCTCTTCGACATGTACGAGGTGATGGGCGCGATTACGACAATCGCCGATTGGCACCCCGACGACTTCGTCCGCGTCAACGTCACCGCCGGCACCAAACGCGCGGCGGTCGGCGCGACGATGGCCTGCATGGACGAACGCACCGACGCCGAACCGTACGTCGTCGACCCGGAGGTCCGGCCGCACGGCCTCGACGCGCCGGTCACCGAGGGCTTCGCGCAGGCGTCGCTCCTGACGACCTACCAAATCGACTCGCCCTCTCCCGACCAGGTCGCCGCGCTCGCCATCATCGAGGCCCACGACACCGACGCCAAACACGCGAAGAAGAAGACGCTCATCACCGAGGCGGCCCGCTACGGCCTCCAGTTCATGCGCGGCCGCGTCGACGGCGAGGCGGCCGACTACGAACCCGTCACCGGCGACTACAACGTCCTCGACAACCGCGTCACCGCGACGCTCGAACATCAGGGCTACGTCACCGTCACCCAGCGCGGAACCCGCCGCTACCTCGAACTCACGGAGGAGGGCAGACAGACGCTCCGCGCGTTCCGCCACCGCGCCGAGTCGGTCGTCTCGGACCTCGAAGCCCGGACCGACGACCCGTCCGAGAACGTCGACTTCGCCCTCGACAACCCGGTCGACGCACTCGTCGAGAATCGGTAGGACGAGTCGCGACTCCCGCCGTCACCGCCCCCGACGCCACCGCCTATCCCTGTCGCTCCAAGGGCAACTGTTAGTACAGTAGCGACGGGACACAGACATGTATGTCCTCCAACATGCACACGCGCAGAGCCGTCCTCGCGGCCGGCGGCGCGACCGCCCTCGCGTCGCTCTCAGGCTGTGTCGCCCGCGCAATCGGTGCCCTCGATGTCGAGCGCAACTACCGACGTGACGCGCCGGTCGGCGACGTGACTGGTGCGTGGCCGACGTACCAGCGCGATTTCGCCAATACCGGCCACACCACCGACTCCGGTCCGTCGGCCGACGCGAGCGTCGAGCGAATCGCGTCCGGCAACGCGGCGCTCGCCACCTCGGTCGCGCTCGCCGGCGGGCGCGGCGTGCTCGGCTACAGCGACGGGGACGGCGAGGACGGCGTCTACCGCGCGCTCGACCTCGATTCGGAGGCCGCTCCCGCCGACTCCGACGACGCGTGGACTGTCGACTACGCGTACGGCAAGTCCACGCCCACGCTCGCCGGCGACGCGATGTTCGTCTCGACCGCGGAGTTCGTCGCGGCCTACGACGCCCGGACCGGCGAGCGGTGCTGGCGGACGAGCGAGGGCGGGTACGGGACCTCCGCGAACGCGCCGATACTCGCCGCGGGGACGCTCGTCGATGGTGGGAGCGCGCCCGTCTTCGGGCGCGACCCTGCGACCGGAGAGGAGCGGTGGACGTACGACCCGGGTGAGGTGTCTACCGTTCTCGCCGCTGGCGAGGGCGTCGTCTACACGACCGTTGGTGCCGACCACGAGCAGACCGGCGTCGCCGCACTCGACGCCGCGACCGGCGAGGAGCGGTGGCGGCGCGAGGACCTCCCGCAGACCGGCGTCCCGCTCGCGATAGGCGACTCTCACCTCTACTACAACGCCCACCGCGGGAACGTGTTCGCCCTCGCTCTCGAAGACGGGTCGACGCAGTGGCGGGCGTCGGTTCCGCTCCCGGAGAACGGAAGCCCGCAGACCGCCGTCGCGGGCGACACGGTCCACGTCCAGTCCTCGCGGGGGAGCCTCGCCGCGTTCGACGCCGCCGACGGCGCGACGAAGTGGACGCTGTCGCTCGACGCCGACACGTTCGCCCGGCCGCCGGTCGTCGCCGGCGATACTCGCTTCGTGGCGAGCGACGACCGACTCTACGCCGTCTCGGCGGCGTCCGGCGACGAACTGTGGGTGACGGCGCTCGACGCCCGACCCACCGGCGGTCTGTCGGTCCGCGGGTCGGAACTCTACTTCGCCGGGACGGGAAGGAACCCCGGCGTGTTCCGCGTAGCGGACTGAGGCCAGCGGGCCGTCGTCGCGGGTGCCGACGCCGAGTTTCGCGTCCCCACGACGCGCTCGTCGTCACTCGAACGTGTACGTCCGGTACCGTCGAACCGCGTACCGGTACGACCCGCAGGAGACGCCGACGGTTACGAGGAGGTACAGCCCGAGTCCGGCGGCGAGAAGCGGCGTCGCGGAGAGGTGCCCGGTGACGCCGAACCACGTGGCGACGAGGCCGATGACGGTGCCGGGGCCGACGACGAACATGAACGCCATCAACACGAGCGTCGAGGGGACGACGGTCGTCGCGCCCCAGAACTCGCGTTCCTCGTATATCGGGTACGCCGCGCCGATGCCGACCGAGAAGGCCGCGGCGGCGACGCACATGAACACGCCGACGAGCGCGAAGCCGACCGCTGACAGCGGCGATGTGCCGAGGGCGACGGTCGCCAGCGGGAGCGCCGCGGCGACCGGCACGCCGAGAATCACGCCGGCGAGCACGCGACCGCGAACCAGTTCCCGCGGCGCAGTCGGAGTCAACAGCAACATCGGGAACTGCGGGCGGTCGTCGCCGATGGGGTTGAGACCGAACGTCGCGCCCGCGAGGTAAGTGCCGAGGCCGGCCCCGCTCGCGGCGAGCAGCGGGCCGAGGCCGTCGGCGGAGGACTGGACGATGGTCGTGCCGAGCGGGCCGAGGAAGAACGCCAGCATCACGAGGTGCGTGAACTTCTGGGGGTGGCGGACGCCGCGGACGAGCAGGCCCCACGCGACGTGGCCGCCGCTCGTCGCCGCCAGCGGTTTCGGCGTCGAGAAGCCGCCGGGCGAGCCGTTCGCCTCCGCGCTCGCCGCCGACGAACCCCGGTCGCCCCCGGTCGCGCGGTCGGTGAACCAGAGGGCGCTCGCCTGTCGGGTGGCGACGACGAGGCCGACGGGCGTGAGCGCGACGATGGCCGCGAAGGTGACGACGGCGGCCGCCGAGAACGGTCGGGCGAGCGGGGTCCCGACGAATGCGAGCGCGAGGTAGTCTGCGAGCGGGCCGAACGTCAGCGTCGCCGCCAGCCACTCGAGCGGGAGCGACCCCTCGGCCAGCAACCGACCGAACGACTGCGAGACGAGGACGAGTCCAACCATCGCGACGAAGCCGACGACCTTGAGCGTGCGCCGGACGCCGGGCAGGCGCTTGAACGCGCGGAGTACGGCGACGCCGGCCGCGTAGCCCCAGACGGTCGTACAGCACGCCAGCGGGGCCACGACGACGGCCGTCGTGAACAACAGCGACGGCGCGCCGAGGCCGGCCGTGAACGTCGCGGCGACGACCGCGAGCGGGAGCCCGAACCAGAGTCCAATTCGAGCGATTTCGGCGGTAATGAGCCCGATAACGACTGCCTGCGGATGGACTGTCGTGAGCACGAGCGACTCGTTTTCGACGCGGCCGATGCGTTCGAGCGTTCGGAACGTCGCGAGGAGCGCGAGCCCCACCGGTATCGCGGTGGCGACGAGGTCGAAGAAGGGAATCTCGGTCACGGACTGCGCGCCCCGGCCGACGACGTAGACGGCCGGGAGCGAAAACAGGAGGCTGCCGCCGAAGAACAGCAAGAGCAACAGAAGACCGATGATTCGGCGCGTCTCGGAGGCGTACCCTCGGAGGCTTCGCACGAACTCGGCGCGCCCGATTCGCAGGCCGTGGCGAACGTCTCGTCGGAGGCTCATTCGTCGGCGACACCCGACAGTTGCGTCTCGTCGCTCGTGACCGCGAGGAACGCGTCTTCGAGCGAGCCCTCGCCGCCCGTCTGGGCGCGCGATTTCACCTCGTCGGGCGTCCCTTCGGCGACGACGCGGCCGTCGAACAGGACGCCGACCTCGTCGGCGACGGCCTCGACCACGGGGAGGATGTGCGTCGAGAGGAAGACCGTCGCCCCCGAGTCGGCCACGTCGCCGATGGAGGTCCGAATCTGTCTCGCCGCGCGGGGGTCGAGCCCGGAGGTCGGCTCGTCGAGAAACAGCACGTCCGGCTCGTGGAGCACGCTCTGGATGAACGCGGTCTTCTGTTTCATCCCCTTCGAGTACGTGCCGATGCGCTTGTTCGCGTCGCCGACGAGGCCGAACCGGTCGAGCAGGTCGTCGATGCGCGCCTCGGCGGTCTCCGACGGGATGTCGCGGAGATCGGCGACGTAATCGAGCTGCTCGCGGGCGCTGAACTCGTCGTACAGCGGCGGCGTCTCCGGGAGGTAGCCGACGTGCGGCGCGAGTTTCCTGCGGTCGCTCACGTCGAGCCCGCAGATGCGGACCGACCCCGAGGTGGGCTGTGAGAGCCCCGTCAGGATGCGCATCGTCGTCGTCTTCCCCGCGCCGTTCGGCCCGAGGAATCCGTACACCGTTCCGCTCGGAATCGACAGCGAAACGCCGTCGAGCGCGACCTCGGAGCCGTAGGACTTCCTGAGGTCAGTCGCTTCGACGGCGACGTCCGCGTTGGTGGAGGGCATGGGACGGCCCGCGTTTCGCCCCCCGGACGCCTAACGGTTGCGAATTGATACACGACCGACAGAAATGGCGGCGGTTCGCAGCGTCGTCAGGCGTTTACTCCCTCGGAGTTCGCCGGTCGAATCGACCGGTAGAACGCGGTCGAGTAGGCGGCGAAGAAACCGCCGACGAGACCACTGACGAGCACGAGTCCGACCGCGATGGCGACCATGCCGACGACGCCGACGGTCGGGAGTCCCGAAAACGCCGACGCGGCGGTCGCGCCGGGTTCCGACCCTGCCACTGCGGCCCCCTGATGCTGGAGCGACGGGGTGAGTAGGAGCGAGGCCACGCCGCCGACCACGCCGGCCAGAAGGCCCCCGAGTCCGACGATGACCGAGTAGCCGAAGACCGACACGAGGTTGTTCCTGACGCATGAGATGCTGCGCTTGACGCCGTCGACCGCGCCGAGGTCGTCGATAACGATGGCGTGACCGAAGAACTGCGAGACGAACACCACGGCGAGGTAGGTGAGAGTCACGGCGAGGACGATGACGCCCAGAATCGCGAGCGTGGCGGTCCCCGGTTGGCTGCCACTCCCGATGACGAGGAGGCCAAAGAACAGCGTTGCGAAGACGCCGATGAATGCCAACACGAGGTTGACCGCGAGCAGGCTGAAGTAGACCGCGAGCAGCGAGACGTAGTGCGACTTCCCCTCGTTGACGAGCGTCCCGAGCGAGGTGTGACCGTCGATGGCCTCGTTGGCCATGCCGAGGACGCCACCGAGGAAGAACGGGACGACGAACACGGTGAGGCCGCTGAATCCCAGCGAGACGATGCTTCCGATGAGCGGGCTGACCGTCTGCGCGAACAGCGACGGGAGTTGGACGAGGCTGAACGCCGCGGCGACGACGAACAGTATCGGGTTCCGTCTGAGGGACCCGGCGGCTGTGCCGATGGATTGGAGGGCTGCCATACCGACCACGTCTCCGCACCGAGCAAAGAATGTTGGGTTGACAGGTCGTCTCGCGCGTCCGGTCTCAGACCCGAGATTCGGTCGCGAACGAACGCGAGACGGCTCGTATCGCCGAGACTGTGATTACACCTGTACCCGTGTAATCGATGTTTTCACGCGTGACTGCCCCTGTCTCGGAGGAACGAATCGACCGCGGCCGCGACCCGTTTGGGGTCGTCACCGGGGCCGCCGTGGCCGAGCGCGTCGAACTCGACGAACCGGCTGGTCGGCAGAGCGTCGTGGACGTTTCGGGCGCTCTCGCGGAGGAAGTCCGGGCCCCCGGTGCCGGCCATGACCACGGTGGGTGCGTCAACGTCCAAGCGGGCCGGAAGCCGGTAGCGTTCGACGGCGCGGTTCATCCGGGCGACCTCCTCGGCGAGGGCCACGCAGTCGGGCCAGACGGGCCACTCGTCGAGCCACGCGTCGAGGTCGTCGATGCCGTCGGGGTGGAGTACCTGCTCGACGTAGCGTTTGACCGCCTCGCGCCGCTCTCCCGCCTCGACGAGCGCGGCCATGCGCTCCGAGAGGTCCGCCTCTCTCCGGTACGCCTCCGGGAGCACCGCCGGCTCGTAGGCGGCGACGGCGGCCACCCGCGCGTCGGTCGCCGCTTCGAGAGCCGTGAGCGCGCCGTAGGAGTGACCGAACAGCGCCGGGTCGCGTCCGGTCGCCTCGCGAATCTCGTCGACGACTTCCCGGACGTACTCGACCTCGCGCTCCAGCACCGCCTCGGCGGGCGTCGTCTCGGCGTCGTCCAGGCAGGTACCGAAGCCGGGTCGCTCCGGGACGACGACCTCGTAGCCGTCGAGGTGCGGGACGACCGCGTCCCAGTACGCCGGCGGTGCCATCCCGCCGTGGCAGCACAGAAGCGGCGCGCCGCTCCCGAATCGTTCGTCGGACAGTTCTGTTCCGCGTTCGAATCGAATCGGTTGCATCGCGGCCTCGCTTGTCGCCGGCGGCAGCTAAGTCGCACTCTCAGGCGTGCGGTCGTTTAAGTGGCCTCCGAGGGCGGGCGACCGTCTCGGCCGCTTCGACACGCCCATGACCGACCGCCGAGACGGCGGACGTATGGGTCTCATCGCCGAGTTCGACATCGACTGCGACGCGCTCCCGCTGACCGGGGTCGCGGCGGCGGTTCCGGAGGCGACGCTCGCGTTGGAACTCCAGTACAATCACGGCGAGCGGCCGATGTTCATCGTGACGGCCACCGGCGGGGCACACCGGGCACTCGAAACCGCTATGGACGACGCCGTCGACGTGGCCGACTGGACACGAATCGGCGAGTCGGGCGAGACCCGCCGGTATCAGGCCGTCCCGGCGCTGAGCTTCGAAGAACAGCTCGGGGACAGCCTCGACGACCTCGCCGGACTGGAGGCCCTCGCCACCGCCGACGCCATCATCGAGCGCATCGAGGCCCAACCGGGTGGTTGGCGGCAGACCGGCTGGTTCGCGGACCGCGACGCGTTCGGGCGATTCGCATCGTTCTGGCGGCGGAACGCCGGCTTCGGACTCCGGCGCCTCGCCCGCGACGGCGACCCCGAACCACCGGGGGAGGGGCTCACCGACCGACAGGACGAGGCGCTCCGGACGGCGTACGAACTTGGCTACTTCGACATCCCCCGCGGGGCAACCCTGCGGGAGGTCGCCGACGAACTCGGCATCGCCGCTTCTTCGACCTCCGAGCGACTCCGACGGGCGCAGACCCGGCTCATCGCCGAGACGGTGGCGACGACGTGGCCGCCGCTTCCGAACTGACGGGTCGACGAACCGGAACTGACGAGCCGGAACTGACGAACTCGACGAACCACTCGGGTCGGTCACACCCGAAGACCGCCCTAACTGAGTCGGACGACGGCGCTCCGGCCGGCGAAGTAGACGCCGCCTTCGGCGATGCTCGGACCGATGTCGAAGCGCTGGCGTTTGCCCGCGGCCAGCTCTTGTCGCGTGTTTCCGGTGGGGGCGTCGAGGACGGTTACCGCTCCCCCGCTGTCGTCGTGCGTCGGGACGAACACGTTCCCCGCGCCGACGGCGATGCCGCTCGCGTAGCTTCCGGCGTAGTTTCGGTTGTCCCAGCAGCGGGTCCCGTCGGCCAACGCGAGCGTGACCAACCGGTCGTCGGTCGCGACGTACACCCGGCTACCGTCGGTCGCGATGGTCTCGGGCTGCCTCGGTCGACTCTCGCCGCCCGCTCGCTGCGGTTCGAGTCGATAGCGCCAGCGCTCCTCACCCGTCTCGGCGTCGAGTCCGAGCACGCTCCCGGCACCGGTCCCGACGAGGACGGTCCCCTCGACCACCGAGACGTTGCACGCGATTCGGGCGCTCGTCTTCGCACGCCAGCGCTCCGTCCCATCGGCCGCCGCCAGTGCCCGGACGTAGGTGTCGTCGCCGGCGGTGTAGACGGTGTCGTCGGCGACGGCAGGCGTCGAGTCGGAGGGGAACCCGGTCGCGGCCCGCCAGCGGGTCTCGCCGGTCGAACGTGACAGCGCGTGAGTCGCGACCCCCGCTTGGACGTAGACGGTGTCGCCCGCGACGATGGGGCTCGCACCGAAGATGCCGCCGCCGAGTCCCTCCCGTTTCCAGCGTCGGTCACCCGTCGCCGCGTCGAAGGCGTGGGTCTCCTCGCGGGTCACGACGACGAGCGTTCCGTCGCCGACTGCGGGCGCGGGTTCGGGGTCGGTGAGCGGTCTGGTCCACACTCGCTCGCCCGTGTCGGCGTCGACCGCGGAGAGTTCGTCGTCCATGTCGTGGACGTAGACGGTGCCGTCGGCGACAACCGGGACGTGGTGGCCCACGTGGGTCTCCACGGGCACCGTCCAATCGACAGTGAGGTCACCTTCGGGGACAGCCTCGGACGCGACGGCCCCGGTGTTCGTCGTCGGACCCATCACGCCGCGCCAGTCCGCGGTCGCCGGCTCGACGGGGTCGTACTCGGGACACTCCCCGCTCGTCGGGTTGTGCTCCGACCGCGTTCCGAGACAGCCCGCCGCGCCGACGGCGGCGCTTCCGAGACTCGCCAAGAGTCGCCGCCGAGTCGGTCGCTGGCCGGTGTCGGTCATGCGACCTTCACCACCCCGTGGTGCGCGTGGGTCAGATACATCGCCTCCTCGGTGATGACCGGCGACGCCATCGGCCGCCTGTAGTACGGTTCGGCGAAGTAGTTCCCCGACTGGAGCCACTCGTCGGCGTCGCCGCCCCACAGCCGCGTCCCGTCGGCGGCGTCGACGGCTCCGGTTCGGAGGTAGACTCGCCCGTCGGCGACGGGCGGGCGAGCGAGATACGGGAGGGTCGTCGGGTCGCGGTCGTGGCTCGGCGGCGCTTCGTTCACCACGCGCCAGCGCTCGACGCCATCGGTCCGGGAGAGCGCGTAGAGGTTCTTCGCGCCGACGTAGACTCGCTCGCCGTCGACCGTCGGCGGGCCGGCGGCCTCCGAGCCGGTCACGAACCGCCAGCGCTCCTTGCCGGTGTCGGGGGCGAGCGCGTAGACGGTTCCGCCGACGGTCGCGTACAGCGCGTCGTCGGTGACGGCGAGGCCGTTGGGCGACCGGCCGTACCGACCGTCGAGCACCGTCCGCCAGCGCCGCCCGCCGCCGTGGTCGTAGCCGAGGACGACGACCGCCTCGCGCTCCCGCTCGAACGGCGTGAAGGCGGCGTAGACGCCGCGGTCGTCGGCGACGGGCATCGTCGTCTCGACCGGCTCGTCCGGGCCGACGAGGAGTTCGAGCGCCCCCGGCCGGTCGGCGGCCCACAGCCGACTCCCGTCGCTTCCGACGGCGTGCAGGCGGCCGCTCCCGCTTTCGACGTACAGTCTGTTCCCGTACGCCGTCGGGGTTCCCAGCCGGCCGCCGAGGTCCGCAGTCCACTCGCTCGACCCGTCGGCACCGACGGCGTGGAGCGTGCCGTCGTAACTGCCGACGACGACGGTTTCGTGGTCGTCGCCGACGACCGCGGGGCCGCCGCCGAGCCCGTCCGCGAAGCCTTCGACCCAGCGGACCGACCCGGACGCGGCGTCAATCGCGGCCAGCGGGCTCACGAAGTCGTCCGGCCTGTAATAGTGGGTAGCGACTCCGGTGACGTAGACGGTGCCGTCGGCGACGACCGGCGGGGCGAGCGCGCCGTAGAGCGGCGGGTCGAGGCTCCCCCGCGAGACGCTCCACGAGACGGTTCCCTCGGACGGGCCGGCCGGTGCGTGGCCCGTCGCCTGTGGGTCGTAGCCGGTGGTCGGCCACGCCGTCGTCGGCGCGTCGAACGTCGCGTCCGGAGCCGGTGGGGAGCCGCCGCACCCGGCGACTCCGCCCGCGAGCGCGACTCCGCCGGCGGCCAGTACCTCGCGTCTGGAGAGCATACGACCGCCGTCTCGGCGCGAGATAAAAACCTTCGTGGCTCCCCGCTCGGAGACCCGCCCTCGCGACCGGTCCCGCCGCCGTCCGAACCAACAGGAGTATTATCAGCCGGACCACACGTCCTCGCTGATGCCCTCCTATTCGCGACGCGACGCGCTGAAGACGATTCCGGCGCTCGCCGCCGGCCTCGCCGGCTGTGCGAGCCTCACGGGCCGCGAGGACTCGCTCCCGATGCCGACCGCGTGGACGGCGGGCGTGCGAACTCCGACCCGCGCCCTGCGCCCGTCGTCCGGCCCCTTGCTCGTCGGGACTGGAAGTCCGTTTCACGCCGACCCGATGGTGTCCGCGCTCGACCCCGAGACCGGCGAGGAGCGCTGGACGGTGACCGGCCGGAAGGGCTACCGCTCACCCCTCGGCGTCGACGACCGGCACGCGTACCTGTTCTCGAAGGCGGGGCGAGCCACGGCGGTCGATTACGAGGCGGGCGAGCGAGTGTGGGACACCGGACTGACGGGCGTCGACAGAGCCGACCCGGGCGTCGTTCAGTACCCGCCGGTCGTCGCCGACGACACTGTCGTCTTCCCCATCTCGGGCACCGAAAACGACGTTGTAGACCGACTGCTCGGGCTGTCCCGCGAGGACGGCGAGCGGCGTTTTCGCGCCGAACTTCCGGCGTCGCTCGCCGGCGCGCCCGCCTCCGTACCCGCCGGAGACGGTTCCCAAGCCGGCGTCGTCGCGCCCGTCCTCGACGGAACGCTTCGCCGGTTCGCCACGGATGGGGCCGAATCGTGGCGCGTCGACGTGGGTCCGTCGCCGTCGTCGGTGGCAGTCGCCGGGGACACCGTCTTCGTCGGGAGCGCGACCGAGGAGCTACTGGCGCTCGACGCGGCGACCGGCGAGGTTCGCTGGCGTGGGTCGCTCCGAAACACCGTGTTCGCCCGGCCGCTCGTCTCCGACGGCCGCGTGTACGTCGGGGGTGCGGACTACTTCCTGTACGCCTTCGACGCCGAGACGGGAACCCGACTGTGGCGGCGCGAACTGGCCGGCCCCGTGACCTGCGGACCGACCCGCGTCGGCGACCGACTGGTGACCGTCGTGGGGGCGGACATCCTCGTCCGGGGGCACAGCGGGACCGTCCCGTTCGACCCGACCGCGCTGTACGTCCACGCGACCGACGGCGCTCTCCTCGGTGAATACCGGTTCGAGGGCTACCTCGACGGCGGCACGGTGAACTGGGTTGTCGCCGCGGGCGACGGCGTCTACGTCGGACAGGAATGGCAACTCGCTCGCCTCGACGCGGAGGTGCTCGATGCCGAGTGAGCCTCCGGAGCGGACGGGTTCGGCCGGAAGCCGGGAGCAAACCGTCACCCGCCGCGAGGTGCTCGGGACGCTCGCGGCCGTCAGCTCGCTCTCCGTCGCCGGCTGCAGCTCGATTCCGGGGCTCGGCGGGCCACGACCGGTCTGGCGACGCGATATCGACGGGGCGTTCATGGCCGGCCCGCCCGCCGTCACCGACGGACTGGTCCTCGCCGGGATGCAGGACAAGGCGTTGTACGGCCTGCGGCGCGAGGACGGGTCGACCGCCGTCCGGTTCGAGACCGGCGGCCCGATAGAGACGCGACCCGTCGCCCCGGCGTCCGGCGGCCCGTACCACGTCCACAGCACCGACGGCGACCTCTACGCGGTCGATTCTTCGGGCGACGAACTGTGGCGCGACGAGGGCACGGCCCATCGAGCGAGACTCGTCCGCACCGGGTCACTCGTCGCCGAACTCGACTTCGCCGCCCCCGAGAGCACGCTCACCGGATACGACCCACAGACTGGCGACCGACGCTTCGAACGGGCGGTTTCGTCGTACTCCCTCGACGGTGTCGCCGACGACTCGGTCGTGGTTCGCGTACCGGTGAGCGAGACCGAATCGCGCGTCGTCTCGCTCTCGCCGGCGGACGGGAGCGTCCGGTGGCGGACCGACACCCAGCGGTGGTACCCGAGGGCCGTCGCGGACTCCCAGCTCGTCGTCGCCGCGTGGGACGGGACGCTGACGGCCTACGGACCGTCGGACGGGAGTGTTCGGTGGCGAATTTCCATCGGTGACGTGGGACGTACGCTTGTCCTCGGGTCGCAGGTGTATCTCTCCCACGACCGACCGGACGGCCGTCAGGGACTGCTCGCGTTCGACCGCGAGACGGGCAAGAAGCGGTGGGCGAACCCCGTGGGCTATCAGATTCGGGCGGTCGAGGCCACGGACGACGCGGTGTTCGTCGGGAGCCGTGTCGACGACCCCGACGGCAGGATTCTCGGCCGAATCGACCGATTCGACCTCGACGGCACGCGGCGGTGGCAGACCGTAACCGGACTCCCGTCGCTGGACTCGCTCGCCGTCACGGGTTCCCGCGTCGTCGCCGTCTGGGACCGGGGCTTCGAGGTGCTTTCCCGGAAGACGGGCGAGACGCGGTGGTCGTACGAACCCGAATCGCACAGCCGGCTTTCCCTCCGCGTCGAGCCGGCGTCGGTGTTCGCCTCGTACGTCGACGACGGCGCAGTCGCGCGGTTCCCGCTGGAGTGACCGCGAGGACGACGTGGTTCGTTGCCTCGCGTCGCTTCGACTCGACTACCCGGCCACCGCGGCACGCCGGTAGTGGACGAGTGCCGCCGCACCGGCGACCAGCCCAACAGCGATAGTCACGCCGTGGAACGCCACCGGAGGGACCGCCTCGACGACCCCAGCCGAGGACGTGGCGACCAGCGTTGTTCGGACGGCGTCGAGTCCCACTTCGGCCGCGAGAAGTGGCGCGAGCAGGAACGTCGCTCCGACCTCCGCGCTCCACCTCGTCGGGTTTCGGTCGCGGCGTCTCGCGTGTCGATACGTCGCGGCCGCGGCCACACTCCCAAGGAGCGCCGCCGCGGCAAGCGTAATCGGGCTCACGGTTCTGTCGTCGCTCCGCGAAAATGTAGTCTTTTTGTCTGTTCTGTTCGGTGTCGACGACGCGGTCTCCCACCAACTTATTGACGTACCGAGGAGATACTTCGCTAACGAGGAGCACGAACCGATGGACGACACACGTCACGCGCCCCCGCTGGAGCGCCTCGTCGAAGCAGTCGAAAACCGCGCTTACGAGGCGGTGAGCGGGTCGCTCGGGGAGCTCCGAACGGCGTCGACCGAGGACCGAAAACGGGCGCTCCGAGAGCTTCGACGCCTCGCAGACGACCGGCCGACCGCGTTCGGGTCGCTCCTCCCCGCTGTCACGCCGTTTCTCACCGACGACGACCGCGCCGCCCGGCTGTTGACCGCGAAAGCGCTCGTCGCGGTCGCGGAGGCCGCTCCCGACGCGGTCGCTCCCGCCGTTCCGTCGCTCGCCGAGCGACTCGCCGACGAGGACGAGTTCTACTACGTCCGCGCCCGGTCGGCCGAGGCGCTGGGCTACGTCGCGCTCGAACACTCCGATGCGGTCGCCTCGCCGGAGGTGCTCGCGGACCTCCGCGTCGGTCTCTCGTTCGACGAACCCGAGGTGAAACAGAAGCTGGCCAAGGCGCTCGAATGCGTTGCGCTCGGCGACCCCGGTCGACTTCGCCACCGCGTCTCGACGCTCGCAGACCACCTCGACGACCGGGACGAACTCGTTCGCTACCACCTCTGTACGGCGGTGGCGGTCGTCGGCTGCGACGCGCCGGATTCGCTCGCCGAGGCTCGGGCGGCGCTCTCGGCTCGACTCGCCGACGAGAACGCCTTCGTCCGGGGCCGCGCCGCCGAGGCGCTCGGACTGTCGGCCCGCGGGAGCGGCGAGGCGGTTCGGGTACCGGATTCGGTTCTCGACGCGGAATCCGACGAAGCGGCCGAGTTCGTCGCCGAACGGGTCCGATTTCTCCGGGCGGCGTCGGAGGGGGAATCAGCGGAGTCACCGGTCGAAGGCGTTGGGTCGCTGGCCGGCGTTCGGAGCACGACCGACGACGCAGTCGACGAGATGACGTCGCCAGACGTGGACGGGGAGTGCCCCCATTGCGGTATCGACCTTCCCGAGGGCGCGCCGCCGATGTGTCCGAGCTGTGGCGCTCCGTACTGAGTCGAGAGCGCGGTTACTTCCGGTGCGCTCCGAGAGCCACTGCGTCTCGCCGTCGCCGACGGCGAGGGCCGCCGGGTCGATTCAGTCGTCTGCGTCGGCCGTCGTCTCGGTCTCTAACTCGGCTGAAACGGGGGTAAGGCCGTGGGCGAGCGCGCCGCCCGACGCCGTATCGAAGAGGTGGACGTTCCCCCGGTCTATCACGACTTCGACGGCCGTGTCTTCCCGAATCGTCGAGTCGGGCTCAACGCTCATCAGCAACTGGTCATCAGTCCCTGACTGGTCCATCGAGGTTCGGCCTTCGCCCAACAGCATGTACGCGAATATCTCGTCGCCCATCGGTTCGAGAATATCGACACGCGTGGAGATGAGCGAAGAGGGGTCTTCCACTTCGACGCGCGTTCCGCCGGGATAGATATCTTCGGGACGAATTCCGACAGTCACCTCGTCACCCACGTCCACAGCCTCGACAGACGCCGGATCGAACGCGAGCGAGAAGTTCGCCGTCGAAAGCGAGTCTTCTGTGACTGTCGCCTCAGCGAAGTTCATCGACGGCGAGCCGATGAAGCCGGCGACGAACAGGTTCGCCGGCTCGTTGTAACAGACGAGCGGTGGGTCGATCTGCTGGAGCTGGCCGGCGTCGAGGACGGCGATACGGTCTGAGAGCGTCATCGCTTCCTCCTGGTCGTGGGTGACGTAGATGATGGTCGTGTCCAGTTCCTTGTGCAGGCGCTGGAGTTCAGTCCGCATGTGCACCTTGAGCTTCGCGTCGAGGTTCGCTAGCGGCTCGTCCATGAGGAAGACATCGGGCTCACGGACGATGGCGCGGGCGATGGCGACGCGCTGTCGCTGCCCGCCGGACATCTCGTCGGGCATACGGTCGAGCATTCCCTCCAGTTGGACGATTTCGGCGGCGCGTTCGACGCGGCGCTCGATTTCCTCCTTGTCGTAGTTGCGGAGGCGAAGCCCGAAGGAGACGTTGTCATAGACGTCCATGTGGGGAAACAGCGCGATGTTCTGGAACACCATCGCGACCCCGCGGTCCTTCGGCGGGAGGTTCGTTACCTTGCGGTCGCCGATGTGGATTTCGCCCTCACTCGGCTTCGTAAGTCCAGCGATGCTTTCCATCGTCGTCGACTTCCCACACCCCGATGGGCCGACAAAGCAGATGAATTCGCCGTGGTCGATGTCGAGGTTCATGTCGTCGACCGCCGTTACGTCGTCGTAGTGCTTGCTTACGTGTTCGAGTCGTAGTCGTGCCATTGTTATTCTTTAAGTGCTCCTGCGGTCAGTCCGCTGACGATGCGTTCCTGTGCGATGATGACGAGGACGACGACCGGGATGACCCCCACAACGCTCGCTGCGGCCATGAGGTTGTACTGCGTCGTGTACTGGGTCTGGTAGCTGAGAATCCCGCCGACGATTGGCGACCACTTGGACGCTTCGGGCGACGTCGCCATAATCGAGCTGAAAAAGTACTCGTTGTAGACGCTGATGAACGTGAGGACGCCCGCGGTCGCCACGCCGGGTGCCGAAAGCGGCACGATGACGCGGAACAGCGCGCCCNCCCGCGCCGCGTCCTCCAACCCGTCGGGAATCTGCCCGTAGAAGGTCGTGAGGATGAATATCGACAGCGGCAGGAACAGCGCGCTGAACGGCATGACCATCGACCCCGGGGTGTTCAGCAGTCGGGGTGGTGTGAAGAGCGGGATACCCACGAACGGAATCGTTATCGGGGCGTTACCGGCGAACGCCTGAAACAGCGGGATGACGAACGCTGCCGGCGGGAAGTAACTGATGGCGAGGATACCGAGCATCAACAGCGCGCGCCCGGGAAACTCGATCCGTCCGAACACGTAACCTGCGAGGCTCGCGACGACGAGGACGATAACTGTCGTCGTGGCAGCTAGCACGAAGCTATTCAGCACGTACAGATGGAACGGAACCTGCTCGAAGACGGTAACGAACGCTGTCGGATTGAATCCCTTCGGAACGGGGAGCGGAAACGTACCGCTGACGCCGAACAGGTCGACAGTTGGGAGGAAACTCCCGGAAAGTAGATTCTCTTGTGGTGTCACCGCGAGGACGAGTAACCAGTAGAACGGGAACACTGTCGTGACCATAAAAAACGCCATCGCGACGTAGAACAACGCTCGGTACACGCGTCGTGGGTTGTGGATCGCATTCCGCGCCCACCGTGCGAGCGGCCCGGTATCGTCTGACGTATCCTCGATTTCGCTGGACATTATATCGCGTCCTCCCCCTGCCACAGGATGATTCCCATCACGACGACGCCGATGATGGCCGCCGTAACGAACGCGATGGCGGCCGACGTCCCCTCGTGCGTGTTGAACGTCGAGACGACCATGCAGGAGAGTGAGGGGACGACGGTACAACTCGAGACAGTATCGATGATACCGTACACGCGCATCGCCTGCACCGAGCGGAATAACACCGCAACCCCGATGGTCGGCAGGATGAGCGGGAGCGTGATGTATCTGAACTGCTGCCACTTGCTCGCACCGGCGACACGAGCCACGTCGTACAGGCTACGATTGATGCTCTGGAGCCCGGCAAGGATGAGTAGCGCCATGAACGCCGAGGTCTTCCAGATGTCGGCGACGATAATGATGAACGTCGCGCTGACCGTGTCGTTCAATGTGTTGGTCGGCGCCACTACTCCGAGGTCGGCGAGAATCGGCGTGGCGAACCCGACGTTTGAGTCGAACATTAAAAAGAACATCATCCCCTGAATGACGATTGGGACGGCCCACGGAATGATAATCGCCGCACGGACCCACCGCCGGCCATAGAAGTCTTGATCTAAGACGAGCGCTTGCCCCAGTCCGATGAGGGTCTCGAACAGTACGCTGGCCACGGCGAAGATGAGGGTAATTACGAGGGCGCTATCGAGGAGACTCGCGGCGTCGAACCCAGTCGGGAGGAACGTCGTCCCACCGGGAAGGAACCGGTTTTTCTCCCCGGTGAACAGCGCGACGTAGTTGTCGAGACCGACGAAACGGACACTAGAGAGGTCGGTCGAGACGGCGTATAGTGACAGCTCGAACGTCCGCAAGAGCGGGTAGATGGCCACGATACCGAGCAGGACGAATACCGGGGTCAACAGCAGGTACGCGTACTGCGTGTCGCTCAGGTTCTCCAGCCACCGCAAGAAGGCGACGACTGGCCCCGACTGCCGTGACTCGCGTACCGACTTTGCAGTCGTATCGGCGCTCATACTACCCCTCTGAGAGGTGTGGAACTCATGATTTGATCTGTTGAGTGTAAAGCTCTCAGCTCGTCAGTTGTCTCTCTCAGTCTCTTCGAGACTGGACTGGAGCGTCGCCATCGCCTCGGACGAAGACACCTCTTGTCCGACCGCGCGATTGGCCTGCTCCGCGATTTTACTCGATTGGTTGTTCCAGACTGCCGTCACCGGTCGAGCCATTGTGTTCTCACCGGCGACGCGGAGCGTGTCCATGTAGCCACCGGCCGGTTCGAGCTCCGCAGCCGTCTCGGAGTTAAACAGACTCGCCCGCGGCGGTAGCCACCCCTCGACCTCCAGAAGGAACAATTGGAATTCCTCGCGCATCGACGCTTGGATGACCTGTGTGACTGCGTCGAGCTTCTGACTGTTCGGGTTGACAGTAATGTGCCAGCCGCCGAGTGCGGAGGTGGACCCACCGGTTCCGGGGAACTGCGCCTCGCTTTCGGGGACGCCGTAGGGAAGCGGCATCGTCCCGAGGTCGTCGCCGAACTCCGACGCTGCTTGGTTAATCGCGTACGGCCAGTTGCGGTGGAACACGGCGTTCCCGTCGACGAACGGTGCGAGCGAACTGTCTTCGATCCACCCGAGGATGTTCGTCGGCGTGAAGCCGCCGCCGTAGTCGCTAAACTGCCCGTCGAAGCTCTCGTCGTGGACGAACTTTCGCATCATATTCAACGAGTTGACGACCGGGTCCGAGTCGACGGTGACGGGTCGTTCGCCGACGGGGCCGAACAGGTTCTCGCGACCACCGAAGTAGGCGCCGCCCCACGAGGACAGCACCTCGTTGAAGGTACAGCAGGCGGTGCCGACGTAGATATCCCACTGGGTGGTAAAGCCGTAATCGACGCCCGAGACGTCCTGTGTTTCGGCGGCGATATTCGACCACCGTTTCCACGTCATCGGCTCGGTGGCCCAGTTCTCCTCGGTCGGATTGTAGCCGGCCTCTTCGACGAGGTCTTTCCGGTACAACATCGTCGGGTAGTCGGGGTACAGCGGAACACCGAACAGGTCCCCGCTGGCGGGGTCGATGGCCGTCTCAGTGAACCCGCCGAAGTACTCGTTTTCGATGGTCGAAAGCGCACTCTCGGGGAGCACCTCAGAGAGGTTAGCGAGCTGTCCCCGCTGGATGAAGATGTTCCCCCAGCCGTTGTCCATCATGAACATGTCCGGCGTCGTCTCCTGAGAGCTCAAGAGCCGGTTGTACGTCGAGCGACGCTTCCCGCTGTCCGGCTGGCCCGGCTGGAACTCGACGCGGATGTCGTCCGAGAGTCCCCCTTTCTCGTGTAGCGCAGTACGGAGCTGGTCCGCGTGGTCCTGTGCGACAGTCGCGTCAAAGCCCCAGACGACGGTCGTTCCGCCGCTTTCGGACTCACCGACCTGTCCACCGGTGTCGGAGCCGTTGCCGAACATACTCGCACAGCCGGAGAGGCCCGCTGTGACTCCCGTCGCACCTGCAGCGGCGATAAACCGCCGTCGTGAGACGCTCTTCTTCGTCGTCTTGCTCGTCTCTGGGTTCGTTGTCATCGTCCGAATTGTTCATCAAAATAGGGCCACTTATAATTTAGGGATTATCTTTGAGATATCACAAGAACTTTATCTGGACTCTGTGGCCAGTAGGTGTATGGGACTCCGACGGTCACTCGACGATTACAAGCAGAACGAAGACGCGACCGACGTATTTCCGGGCGAACGGCGCACGCGGCGAGGCAGATTCAGCGGGTCGGACCAACGCCTCGTTCACGTGTCACCGGCCGGGTCACTACGGGACTACTCGTACCCACTTTCGGGATTCGGCGGCATCGTGTCCTCGCGTTTCGGCATCCGTTTCGGTGACACTATCGAGTGGTTCGATGCGCTCGACACGGGGATTCAGACGTACCGAGCGGGTCGGTCGCTCGTCGAGACGACGCACCGTCTCGATGGGTTCGACGTGGTACAACGCGACGTTACCGACGGGCTCGCCCACACGACGGCGTTTGAGCTTGGCGACGGTGCACCGGAGGATATCGAACTGGCCGCGTTCATCGAGATCAGCCCGGAGGGGCGAGATGGGCGCGTCGGGCAACTCGTCCACGACGACGTCGTTGAGGTGTATCACAACCGAGAACACGACTACCTCGGCGCCTCGACTGAGTTCGTGGAGTGTACGCCCCAAGTACTCGAGCGGTTCGACGAGATACTCGCCGCGGAATCGCGGTCGTTTCCGGAGTTCGGTGCGTCCGAAGAGTACGAGGAGAGTCGCCTCACCGGTGGTGTTGGCGTCCGCGTCGCTTTCGAGGACGGTGAGACCAGTCTCGTCACCCTGCTGTCGGACATCGAAACGCAGTCGCGCTCGGATGCGCTCTCTGCGGTCGCGACCCGGACGCGACGAACCAACAGCGCTTCAGCCGCGCTCCTCGCGACGGCACGGCAGGCAGGACAGTATCCCACGGTCACGGACCGACTCGTCGCGACTGACCTTTCGGTCCTTGAGTTGCTCTCCGCACCGACTGGGGCCCGAATTGCGGGGCCGGATTTCGACCCATACTACCAGTACTCCGGCGGCTATGGCTACACGTGGTTTCGAGACGACGGAGAAGTTTCGACGTTTCTCTTGGAAGCCGACGAATCGCTCGGGTTCGGCGCAGCCGAGGCACACCGACAGAGCGCCGAGTTTTACTTGCAGACGCAGTTACCTGACGGCCGGTGGCCTCATCGGGTGTGGCCGATGAACGGCCGGCTTGCGCCGGGGTGGGCGAACGGCCACATCGAGGGCACGGAAACGCAGTACCAAGCCGACCAGACTGCGAGTGTCCTCGTCTTCCTCGCCGAGTACCTCTCGACATACCGACAGTCGCTCCGAAACGTCACGGTCGAGGCCATCGAGAACGCGTTACAGTCGGGAGTCGATGGGCTCGACAGTTCGCTGAAAGACGATGGCTTTCCGACGGTATGCGAAAACGCGTGGGAGAATACGAATGGTCGTTTCACGCACACCGCCGCGAAGTTCGTTCAGGCCTACAGTACGATTGCGTCGGTCACGTACGATACCGCCACCAGCGAGCGCGCAGCGACGCGGGCAACGGAGGTCTTTGACGCGCTCGATATGGCGTGGGCCGCCGACAAGGGTATCTACGCGCTCCGATTAGACGACGGGGACGGTGACTTGGACGACCGAGTCGACAGCACGACGTTCTCGCTCGTCGACGCCTACCTCGCCTACCGAGCCATCGAGGATATCGGCGACACGCGATTGCGGCGACTCGAGTGTCACCTCCAAACCGCGTTCTCCAGGCTTTGGAAAGAGACCGGCGACATCTCCGGACTCACGCGATTCGAGGGCGATACGTGGCGGCAGCGAGGGCAGGGAAGCGAGAAGGTTTGGACCGTCTCGACTGGCTGGGGCGCGTACGCGGCCGAGAAGTCGATTCGACTCTTCTCGTCGACTGACGAGTACGACCCCGAAACGTGGGCGGATCGGTTGTTCGACGAAATAGATCTCGACGGCAGTCTGTGCCTTCCATCGGGCTACCTCCCAGAGCAGTTCTTCGACACCGGTGCGCCGGACAGCGCAACGCCGTTGGGTTGGTCTCACGCCATTCGATTAGCCACGCACGCGTCCCGTGTCACCCGAGGTACTTGCACCGAGTAGAGAGTTATCGTTCGAAACGGGTTCGGGGCGGTCACGCGTCGGACAGCTCCCTGCCTGTCCTCTCATCTTTCTGTAGTGAGGGGATCCAGGCGTAAACAGTAGTTGCCGAACCTAACTGAGGTTCTTCACGCTGTGCTGCGTTGGTTGAAAGATGGTCCAGACAGCAGAGGCGAAACAACTCTGTCGTGCTGTTTCGACGGTGCTGTTCCCAGAACTTGAATTCGGCGTCAAATCGTGTGGGAAGTACACGAGAGAGGATTTCCGCGAAATCCTCTCTCGTATCGCCATCGACCACGAGTTCGCAAACACGGGTGGGAAGACGCTCCAACTTGAGCGCGATGAGCAAGTGGACCTCACGTCCACTGCTCGGAATCCTCTCGCTAAATCGCTGTTGTACCACTTGCGAACCCTCTCAACGGGTGCCATCAACGACCAGTTCGATGGCGTCCGAGATCAGGTGTTCGAAGTCCTCCGGTCTCAGCGGCGACTTCCTGCGTTCGTCCATGTCGCCATCGACCTCCACGAATGGCGGTTCTATGGTTCTGCCGACACTGACCACGTGATAACGACGTATCCTGCTCTCGGAACAAACAGAGCATTCTGTTTTGCAACGCTATGTATCGTTGCGCCACGCACGCGGTTTACGCTTGACGTAGTACCAATGGACGCGAACGGCTTTCGCGCTAAGCGCGAAGCCGTTCGCTCCTTGCTCGAAACAGCCCAAAAGCACGTCTCAATTCGGCACGTATACCTCGACCGTGGCTTCTACCAAGTCCACGTCGTTGCGGAGTTAGAGCGGCTAGATGTCGATTACATCGTACGCGCACGTCCGAGTAGTGGGATGGAAGACCGTCTCAGCGGCCACGCTGAGACGGTTGCCGAAGAATACACAATGCAGCGAAACCGCAAGCCGACGGCATCTAGACGTCACGGTTTTTGCGGTTCCGCACCGCACAACCGAAGATGAGCACGTCTGGTTCGTAACGTGTTTAGACGTGGACGCGTCGACAGCGAAAGCGTACGCGGCGGCGTTTCGCCGCCGCTGGGGGATCGAAACGTCGTATCGACAGATCGGCGAGTCCCTTCCGAGAACGTCGGCGCCGACGTTCTCGGTTCGGTTATTCTACTTTCTGTTCGCGGTTTCGCTGTACAACCTCTGGGTGTTAGTTAACATCTTAGCTTCGGACAGAACAGCTCCGAAGACACCGCCGATCTCGACACGAATCTTCCGAAGATTCGCTCTCTGGACAGACTACGGTTAAGTGCGCATTCGAGTTTGACCGGGGTGACCGGTGAGTAAGCCCTCTCGTGGAGAGGCATCGCTCGGGAACGCCGCTGGCGCGGCGTTCCCTCGCTCTCTCAACGAATTTACAGCAGAATAGTNTCGTGGAGAGGCATCGCTCGGGAACGCCGCTGGCGCGGCGTTCCCTCGCTCTCTCAACGAATTTACAGCAGAATAGTCTGCCATAATGTTGAGGTCTTCAGTTCCAGTGTTGCGTTCAGCACTGAGTCAAATCTGATTCGGCAACTACTGTGAAGGCCGGGATTCCCTCCTCGCAGGAAGATGGTACACGCGAACTCAGGTGTGTCGTAATGAAGATCATCCTCACAAATCCCGCGTTCATTCCGGGGAGAGGATCGTCAGTATCTCAGCGCCCGGGGTGAGGTCCGGGTTGATTTTCAACCACGGGAGGCATGCTCCGACTGAAATGGTTGTCACACCTCCACCGACTATAATACTTTCATGGAGCGATTGAGCGGCCATAATTCTTCAAAATTCGTAGCAGGCAATTTCGGTCGAACCACAGCTTGGACATTTCTCCCTCTCTGGGAAGACACACGTTCCACAGTCTCGACACTCGTACAGGGTACTCTCATCGCTTCTCCTTGCTCGCTGAAGCAGCTCGAGTAATCCCATTTGTCTAGTTCTGGCCCCCAACACAAATTAACGTTTCTTAGAACTCTAGCCACTATATAAATGGATCAATCACTTGGTGTAGTGGCTTGTGAACCGCCTCGAGGTCAAGTGGTTCGAGAGACCTGTGGTCTCTCGTCATCACGAAACGGCGCAGCCGTTTCGGACGACCCCGAGGCTTCCCGTGGATTAATCGGACACTCCCACCCGACCATCGGCCTGATAGCCTCGAACGGTCGGATGGGTCACGGTCGGCAGATTCACACAGCCCGATGCCTGGCGTCGCAGTTTCCGAACAGTCGGTAACGTCTTGAGAGCAGGCACATTTCGATTCAACGACTCCAACCCTTTCTTCGCAATGTTTACTGCCGCGTTTCGGTCAGCGTGGTCTTGCCGACCACACGCGTTGCACTTGAACCGTTTCTTCCGACGATTCGACCGAGCAGTATGCTCACACTCAGTAAAAGAACACGTCTGACTGATGTAAGCCGGGTCAATATCATCGCTCGGAATCCCCCTCGAACACCGCTTTGTACACGACGAACCAACGGAGTTTGTGAAACGGTAAGGAGTGCAACCGGCGATTCATCCGAGTCCCGTAGTCAATCGAGTCTCGCATATGCCTGAGGTCTTCAAACACAACGAGCGGCGACTCGAATTCTTGAACCCACTCCACGATTCGCCGGGAGACTTGGTGGAGTTGGTCGTGAACGTATCGTTCCTCTTTGTTCTCGAACATGCGGTCGAACGCTGTTTGTCCAACGTTCTGCATCCGCTTTCGCATCGTGAAGTACCGATGCCGCTCTTGCTGACCGAACTTCGTGGTACGCTTCAGAAAGAAGTCGCTCGTTGCCGGGTTGGAGTTGGAAGACTAATGTCTTCGTCAGCGACTTCTCCATACTCTAATCGTGGGACAGGAGTTTTGTAAAGGTATAGATAACCGTTGATAGGTTAGGAGTTGTCGGCTTCACCCTCGCGGTCAAGCCCCGAGGCGCTCGCCTCGCCTATCTGTAGATTTGTTCCGCATCTTGTGCAATGGCTCACTGGCCAGTGAATGCGGTCAATGTCTCTTCAGTAACCCCGGACCGGGAATGAATCGTAACGAAATCGCTCTCCTTGATTAGGGTTTGGCCAGTTGGCGTAATGGTTCCTTCATCACGATTGATTCGGACGACCAGCACATCCGAAGGGATGAGGCCTACTTCGTTCGCTTCTTGAAGCGTTTTCCCAGCAATCGGTGCATCTTCTCTAACGAGAATTTCCACAACATCGGCATCCCCTGCCAGTCCCGCAACGCCTGTGACGGGGGAAGCTAGTTTTTCGTCTCGAGGACCGAATGGAGCATACGGACGGAAATATTCTCGATGGACCAAATCTTCGTCGTCGATTTCGATGCCGAGGGACGTGATTCCTTGTGCGATTCGGGTGAGGTCATCTGTATCTGTTCCAACGACTGTAATCCGGAGATCACCTTTGCCGGACATGATCTCTCGAACATTAATTACGCCCGGTAAGTCGAGGACTCGTTGGGCCATCTCTTCGCGATCCCGGGAACCCGTACTGCAGACGTAGTGGTTTGTGAGTCGTCCACTGACCTTTTGGTAATCAATATCGGCATGATAGCCTCTGATTACACCTGCTTCTTCGAGTCGGCGGATTCGATTCCGGACAGTCGGTGCCGAGACGTCAACTTTCTCTGCGATATCAGGTGCAGACGTGTGACGGGCTTCCTGCGACAGATAATACAGGATTTGTTCGTCGGTCGTATCGATTTGAAGAGACATATTTATACCTCAACTTTGGTAGCAAACTCACTTTTAACTTATTGTTAGGTATTCGTTTGAATTCTATGACTCTACTAATACTCGAATGCGGGTTGAATAACTGAAAACCCCCTCAGCAAGCAGCAAACACGCTGACCATAGGGTCGAACGAACAGAAAATAGCATACGGTCAAAATAGGTAATCGTTGAAAAATGCGGCAGTTATTTATCTTTCCGCAATGTCGCTCAAATATGAACTCGGTTCCCACACACCTCACGTTGGCATTGGGAGACGCGATGCGAACGAGGGATTTCAGAATTAATCGGCTGTCTGAACCAGAAGAGTACCATATTGCTGTAAGCAGGTGGTGAGATAATGGTGGACTCAAGTGAGGGATCAGCACCACCCAATAACCTCTCCGATACGCTCATCCAGCGAATTGATGCGCTGGGCCTCCCCGAATTGAAATCCGTGCTTTCGTATGTTGAGCGCCGTATCGAAGCGCTTCGAACCCCAATCGAGGAGGAAATTGAGGCGACTGCTGCTGGAGAGGTCCTCAAAATAGAAGACCACGGCGCGTACGCACTCGTACGAAAGCACCCCCCTAATCCAGAAGGTCCCGGTGTGAATACGGATCGTGTGTCGCTCTATCATGTCCGCCGGGAGCATCGGATGGACGGGACAGAGTCCCTGCACTGGGCGTATCTTGGAGACGTTCATAACGCCCAGCAAATTCGGTGTGGATCTTGTGGAGGAATCCTCGACAAGGAAGCATCCGTCTGCCCTCATTGTGGTGCTGAGAACCCGAAGTACACCGAGACGGAGGAATAAGTCATGTCCGAAAAAATCACAAAACATCTCGTTGTCCCGGTTGCAAATGAAGAGGACGCACGTGAAACCGCGCGAATACTCGACACCTATGAATATGGACAGGTTACTGTCGTTCATATTATCGAGAAGGGAGAGGGAGTACCCGACAAGTTACCTCTCGAACAAGCAGAACAACGAGCGTCGAATGCGTTTGGTGCGTTTCGTGGATTCATTCCAGGGATAGACACGGAAACTGCATACAGTAGAGACGTCGTTACTGCGATTATCGACGTTGCGGCCGATGTAAATGCGAGTGCTATCGCATTCCGCCCCCGGGGAGGAAATCGGCTTGTTCAATTCTTATCAGGTGATACAGCACTCAAGCTGATCACGGACGCAGACCGTCCGGTCATCGCACTCCCGGAAGAGACCAAAAACGAATGATCGTCGACTTGATTCAAAACTGCACACACGGACCGATACAAGACGGAGGGTTATCATATGAGTGAGACTGAGCAAGAACTCGCCCGTGACCTCGGCTTCCTAGAGGCCTACACCATCGGTCTGGGGACGATGATCGGAGCAGGGATTTTCGTCCTTCCGAGTATCGCTGCTCAGCAGGCTGGCCCCGCCAGTATGATTTCGTTCTTTGCAGGGGGTCTAGTTTCGTTGTTAGCGGCTCTTTCTCTCTCGGAGTTGGCGACCGGTATGCCGAAAGCCGGCGGAAGTTACTACTACGTCAATCGCGCACTTGGGCCGTTCTTCGGGAGCATCGTCGGTTGGGGAATGTGGGCTGGGTTAACGTTCGCCTCTGCCTTCTACATGATCGGCTTCGGCCAGTACCTACTTCCGGGACTGGGGCAGTACGTTGGCTTCCTCGCCGGCTGGGGCCAAGTCGGCATTACCATCGCTGCGCTTGTGATGGCTGCGCTCTTGACCGGCGTCAACTACTATGGTGTCAAGGAAACGGGCGCACTCCAGAACGTCATCGTCCTTTCACTTGTTGGACTCATCCTTGCGTTCCTCGGGTTAGGTCTATTCAGTGGTCCGACTATTGGAGAATTCAACCCCAACGGGTGGCCAGCCGTTGCAGCAACAATCGGGACCGTCTACGTCTCGTTCATCGGCTTCGAGGTTATTGCAACCAGTGCTGAAGAGATCAAGAACCCGAGTCGCAATCTCCCACTCGCGATGATTGCGGCTGTCGTGACGCCGACGCTGATGTATGTCGGTGTGATGTTCGTCTCAACCGGAACGCTCTCTATCGAAGCACTGTCAGCCTCCCAGATTCCGGTTGCCGACGTCGCTACCGAGTTCATGGGGACGATCGGGGCGCTGGTGATGATTATTGGTGCCGTCCTTGCGACAGTATCGAGTGCAAACGCCAGTATCCTTTCGGCGGCACGAGTCAACTTCGCGATGGGCCGTGATCGAATTCTCGTCAACTGGCTCAACGAAGTTCACGGCCGGTTCCGGACGCCGTACCGTGCGATTACAGTCACGGGTGTTATCACGCTCGTACTGATTGCTGTTGGCGTTGGAATTGGAACGCTCGCTGAGGTGGCGAGCTTCATGTATCTCGTGACGTACGCCCTCGTTCACGTTGCTGTCGTCGTGTTACGCCGCGCGAACCCTGAGGCGTACGACCCATCTTTCAAAATCCCGAGCCTCCTGTACCCCATCGTGCCCATCTTGGGATTCGTGGCATGCCTCGTGATTCTCGTCCAGATGAGTCTCATCGTCCAGGCTATCGGGTCTGTCATCGTCGTTTTCGGTGTGATTTGGTACCTCTTCTACGCACGTGACCGGGCGCTCAGTGAGAGCCTCGTCGGCGAAGCGATTGCACCCGAACCGGCTCCGGTGGCGAATGGTGAAGGACGGTATCGTGTCGTCGTCCCGGTTGCGAACCCGGAGACAGAACGGGACCTTCTCCGGATGGCTGCGGCAAGCGCGCATGCCCACGAAAGCGATCACGCTGAGGTAATCGCCGTAAACGTCATTGAAGTCCCGCGCCAAACTTCCCTTTCCCAGGATCTCACCTTCGAGGAAGAGCGAGTTGAACGGCAACGAGAACTGCTTGATTCTGCTCGTGATATTGCGACTGAGCTCGACATCGGGCTCCGAACTAGGGCGATTGTCGGTCGTAACGCGGGATCTGTTATACTTGACGTGATCGAAGAGGAAAGCGCAGACCACGTCCTGCTTGGCTGGCAAGGTACCCGGAGCCGACGCGAACACGTCCTCGGGTCGACGATCGACCCCGTTATCGGACGTGCCCCGTGTGATGCAACGCTCGTGAAGCTCGGGCTGGAAGACGGACGCGGAGAAGGAGACATCATGGTGCTTGCTGGTGAGGGCCCACACGCGCCGGTTGCAGCCCAACGTGCTGCTGAATTTGTTGCCTCAGCTGACGAGGCCTCGTTGACGCTCCTCAACGTGCAGTCCCCAGAGAGCGATAGTGACGAAGATCTCTCGCCAACCGAACGTGGTGAAGCGGTGATCGCCGACTTAGCTGAACGTGCTGGAATCGAGTACATGGCGTACGAGTCCAAGGTGATGGTAGTTGAGGACACTAAACAAGCCATCATTGAGGCTGCTCAGGAGTACGACACCGTCTGTGTCGGTGCCACACGAGCGGGGACGATTTCGCAGGCAGTATTCGGCTCGCTCCCCGAGAAAATCGGTGCAGAACTAGCTCAAACAGTCGTAATGGCGCGCGGAAAAGAGAAATCTCCGATGTCAGTTCGAGAAGCCCTTCTGCGGAGGCTGGAGGTCTAACAACATGTACATCATCATCATCGGTGCTGGCGATATCGGTACACCACTCATCGATATCGCAACAAAAGCAGGCAACGAAGTCGTCGTCATCGAACGCGATGACAAACGCGCAAATCGAGCCGCTAATCGGTTTGATTGTCTGGTACTGAACGCCGACGCCACGACAAAAGACACGTTAGCGGATGCTGGTGCTGCGCAGGCCGACGCACTCATCTCGACGACGGATCAGGATGCAACGAACGTGATGACCTGCCTACTCGCAAAAGAATTCGAAATCCCGGCAATTCTCTCTGTCGTCCACAATCCCGAACATATGAGCCTTTTTCGGCAGATTGGCGTGAACACGATGGAGAACCCACAACAGCTGATTGCCGACTATCTGTATCGGGCTGTCGCACGTCCAGCGATTGTTGATTATATGCGTATTGGTGATGAGGCAGAGGTCTTCGAAATCACAGTCACGAAAGAGGCACCTATCGCAGGGAAAACGCTTCAAGAAGCCGCACAGGCTGGACTTCTCACCGACGAGATGCTTGTCGTGGCGATTGAGCGTGAGGAGAACGACCACCCAATCACTCCCCGTGGCACTACAGTAATCAAGAAAGGGGATCTTTTGACTGTGTATTCTGGGGTTGGTGCCGATCCCGAGATTACGGACATCTTCGGTCACTACGAAGACCATCTCTAGTGAGTCAACCATGCCAAACCCCAGTACAACAGTTGATTGCTTGGTCGTGATTACGGAGAACATATGAACGGATCTGTCGCAACAGTCGGCCGGGACCTCGGTCGTATCCTTGAGGCACTTGGGGGAATGATGCTCGTTTCACTCGTCGTCCCGATCGTCTGGGGCGAATATTATGCAGTCCCAGCACTCCTCGTTTCGGCCGTTATTCCGCTGGCGATTGGCCGAGTGTTATACCAGCGATTCCGTGAAGCCGAAGCTCCGGGACGACTCCACGGGATGGTCGTCGCTGCGTCGGGTTGGTTTTTGGTGGGAGTCTTCGGCTCGTTCCCATTTCTCTTGATTGCGTGGAGCGTTCAGCTTGGCATCCCAGGTTTCGCCCCTACCCAAACAGCGACACTTGCGGCGTTTACTGACCCACTCAATGCCATTTTCGAGAGCATGAGTGGATTCACTGGGACCGGACTTACCATGACCGACAATGAGGAAGTCCTGCCACGTACGCTTCAGTGGTGGCGGACGTTCACCGAATGGGTTGGCGGTGTCGGTGTTATCGTCCTGACGACAGCGATTCTTTCACGCCCCGGAAGTGGATCGCTCACGCTCTACGAGAGTGAAGCCCGCTCCGAGAAGATCCACCCGAGTATCGTTTCGACTGTTCGAACCATCTGGTGGATATTTATTCTGTTTACGCTCGTCTCCATTCTCGCACTATGGTTGGCTGGAATGCCGATTTGGGGGGCGATCAACCATGCAATGACCGGTCTTGCGACTGGAGGGTTCTCGATCACGGATAACTCGATTGCCACCTACGACAGTATCGCAATCGATTTCGTGTTGATTCCGATAATGTTGCTGGGTAGTATTGCATTCCCAGTACACTACCTCATCCTGCAGGGGGATCTCCGAAACTTCTACACGGACCTCCAGACTCGATGGGTGTTCGGCTATATGGGTCTCGGGTCCGCTCTCCTGTGGGCGTTCCTGTACTTCGGAGGCGCTTATAAGACGCCATTTGCCGCCCTGCGCTACGGATTGTTCCAATTCGTCTCAGCTGCGACCTGTACTGGATTCCAGACAGCTGTTGATTCGACCAACGTCGCACTAGGCCGGTGGCCATCATATGCGCAACTTACAGTCGCGTTCGGGATGTTCGTCGGTGGTGCGGCTGGCTCCACGGCGGGTGGTATCAAACTCATTCGTGGATTAACACTCGCGAAAGGAATTCGGTATCACATCGCAGATGTCTTCTACCCCGATACTGCTGTCCGGCGACTGAACATCAATGGACGTCGGTTAAGTGAAGAAGCGGCCAGCCGCGAATTCATGGAGGCAGCTATTATCGTCGTTCTGTGGATTACATTCCTCGTTGTCGGCACCTTCATCTTGCTACTTACGCTTCCAGCCGCTGAGTACTCGCTCGCTAATGTCGTGTTCGAGGTAGCCAGTGCACAGGGTAACGTAGGACTCTCGTCGGGGATTACGGGGCCTGAGTCGCTTCCCACAATCGGAAAGGTTACGTTCCTCTTCAATATGTGGATTGGTCGACTCGAAATCATTCCAGTACTCGTGATGCTCAGAACGATATTCAACCGTGGAGGCCTATACTCATGAAATTGAGGGATTTACCGGTCGTCTCCTACGTGTTTGAGGCAGGGGCGGATAACCGAGTCTTTGACTCACTACTGCTACTCGGGCCACTTGTAATCGGTCTAGTCGTCATCCTCGGTCGATCACTCGTAACTGAAGTCCTTGCAGTCGTGTACATCACTGTATTCGTCACATATACCCTGTATCAGTGGACTCAGAGGTGACTACCAAAACTACAAATGGACAGCGAGATCCCCCCGCGCTCGAATCGCACTCGTATCGCAGGACTCCTCGAGCGCTGGCTACGGTGGTCGGCTATCTGGGGTACCCGTGGGATGCTCGTCAGTACCGTTGTTTTTGTCGCCTACGTCGTGATTGGGTGGAGTCTGACAGTTGTCGGAAGTGTATGGGCACCGTCAGAATTCCTCTGGGTGACGGGTGGTCCTGGCTTCTTTCTGATAGGAACTCTCGTTTCACTGTTTGTCGTGCAGGCGACAGCGTCGCTCATCTTGTACCATTTTCTCACTGGCTTCGAAGACGGCCAGTCGAAATTCGTTGTTTTGGTGAGTTACATCGGACTCGGTTCTGGAGCGGCTGCATTACGATTTCTTTTCCAGCCTAGCCTTGCGTTTCTGTTACGCTGGCTCTGACCTGCCAATTAGGAGGTATCATATGGAATGAGTCATGGTGTATTTGCGTCGCCTATTTTTTGATGATGCTCTCTAATATTCTACAAATGACTAACGAACCGACCCAGAGATCTGAGTCAACTTCTCGGTGGACGAAGTTCAGTATGGTGGTAGGGCTGGCCTGTATTCTGGTTGGGATCGTTATCACTTCTCTCGCACAAGGTCGCTCAGAACTGATCGGTGTCGCTAATGCCATTGGCTATCTGGGATTAGCTTTAGTTCTGGTTTTCTTCTTCATTCAGATCACGGTTGATTGATCAACAATCTCGTTGGAAAATCTTCGAGCAAAGCTATCTCACTTTGTGACGGCTCCGCTGTCAAAGTCCTCTTTTATTTAACCCTCCCGTCTGTAGAGTTGACTTGGTGTTTGAAGCGTGACTGCTGGGTCTGGGATCATTCCACTTGTAGTAATCATCCTTGGGCTCGGTGTCGTTGCACAGATGTTAGCCGATCGACTCTCGATACCGAGTGTTCTCTTCTTGATCCTCGCAGGCATTGCTGTTGGCCCTGAGGGTCTGAACCTAGTGGGTCTTGATTCGTTCGGTGGGCCAGAACCGCTCTCCGGTATTGTCGGCATATCAGTCGCGATTATCGTCTTCGAAGGAGCATTCCATCTCAAAGTTGACAAACTCCAGCAAGCCCCACGTGAAGCGTTCCGACTGGTCACTATAGGCGCGCTTTTCACATTTGTCGCTACGGCTACTGTCGTTCGATTCGCGTTAGATGTACCGTGGTCGCTCTCGTTCCTTGTCGGCGCGCTCCTTATTGCAACCGGACCAACGGTAATCACGCCGATCTTGAACGTCATCTCAGTTCGCGATCAGGTCGGGGCAGCCCTCGAAACGGAAGGAATCGTGAACGACGTGACAGCCGCAATTCTCGCCGTTGTCATCTTTGACCTTGCTGTACTGGGTAACACGGGACTTCCGGCCCTCTTCGAGTCGTTCGCTACTCGACTCGGAGTTGGCGTCCTAGTAGGGGGTGTCACAGCCGCAGTCATCTGGTATCTCCTCAAACATCTCGATTTGACGCCCTCGAATGCCGTACAGAATGCGCGGCTGGTCGTCCTCATCGGTGCAATTGCAACGTATGGTCTCGCAGAAGCGATTGCACCAGAAGCCGGAATCGCGGCTGTCGCCGCTTCGGGCCTCATCCTTGGGAATTCAGACCTTCCGCACGAAGACGAAATCGAGGCATTCAAAGGAGATATTACACTAATTGTCCTTTCTTTTGTGTTTATTTCACTTGCGACGTTGTTATCCTTCAGCGAACTCGTTTCGCTCGGCCTGGGTGGGATACTCGTCGTCGTGGCTGTGACTCTCGTGATTCGCCCTATTTCCGTGTTGTTCTGTACCTATGGTGAGCGATTCACGTTCCGCGAGCAGGTGTTTATGAGTGCTGTTGGCCCCCGTGGAATCATTCCAGCCAGCGTTGCGACACTATTTGCACTCGAACTTCGCTCGACGAGTCCAGAGCAGGCCACTATTCTTGTCGGGTCGGTATTTTTAGTTATACTCATGACAGTCGTTTTCGAGGGTGGTTTTGCTCGCCACATCGCACAAGCACTCAACGTACTTCCCATGCGTGTAATCATTGTTGGTGGAGGGCGCGTTGGTCGCGGCCTTGCCGAACGACTGGAGGATCGAGGTGAAAACGTCGTCATCGTCGATAAGGAAGAAGATGCCGTGGAAACAGCACGCAATGCTGGATTCAGTGCTCATCAGGGCGATGGGACTGACACTAGCGTACTCCAGGCAGCGGGAATCGAGAATGCCAAGATTGTGGTCGCAGCCACAGCGAACGATGACGCGAACCTCCTCATTGCACAGCTTACGAACACGAACTACGATGTCGAAACGGTGATCACTCGAGTAAACACACCGGGCAACGTGGAAGCGTTTGAGGAACTGGGAGTCCGAGCGATCTCGGCGAACGACGCGATCGCTCACGAGATGGACAACGCCATTGAGCGCCCTGCACTATCGGAGTGGATGACAGAACTCGGCCGCTCCGGCGACGTACAGGAAATTGAGGTCACATCAGATCGATTAGTAGGGAAGTCCATCAAGGAACTCGATGAATACCTTCCAGATGGGGTGCTAATTGCGCTCGTCAGCCGGAGCGGTGATTCTCAAATCCCCACTCCCGAGTTAACGCTCCAACGTGGAGACCATCTCACATTCGTTGGCCGTCGAGACGCAGTTCATACTGCAATCGAGCGGTGTCATCCTAATCCGTGACTAAAGCCGACGTGACGGCAGAATTGTGATCGACTCACCCTCTTTGAGGATATCAATAATGCCGACCCAACGTAATAGGTGATGCCAGCCTCACCCACACGGTCAGTCGAAGAAAACGGTCACTCGTCTCGTAACAGCGGTCAGGTGGAGAGTCCGCTGGTATACTGCTGTTCCCAGTCATCGTGGGCTTCGATTTCCCGGCGACCTCTGGCTGTGATCGCGTAGACGTTCGTTCGGCGGTCCTTTTCGCCTTTGTCGAGGAGTCCCTTCTCGACGAGTGTGTCGAGGTTGGGATACAGCCGGCCGTGGTGGATCTCGGTTTCGTAGTAGTCCTCGAGTTAGTCTTTGATTGCGAGTCCGTGTGGTTCATCCAAGTCGGCGGTGAAGTACAGCAGGTCGCGTTGGAACCCGGTCAAATCGTACATTTTGCTGCCCACAGCTAGTTTAAGAATACATATACGTTTGTTGGCCATCGGCCGGGTTTCAGAGTGACCTCGCTGGACGAACGTTTATATCGGAAGATCATCCGTGTTCGGTTAAGCAGAGAACCCGAGAGACTGCGCTCTGTTGACTAAGTTATCGTTGTAGACCGCATGGGGAGTGGGTGTGCTATCCCAACTCTCCCCAGACCTTATTCGACGGCGGCTCACTTCCCTCTTTCCAGCAGAGCTTATCGAAGACATCGCGCGCGAGCGCGATGTCGTCCAACGCCACCGTCGAATCGATGTTACAGCCCTCGTTTGGACGCTCATCTTGGGATTCGCCGTCGGCGGCGAATCCCGAACTATCGCGGGGTTTCAACGTGCCTACGCCGCAGCGACCAATCAGACGCTCTCCCGTTCCAGCTTCTACGATCGGTTCACACCCGCACTCGGACAGTTACTCAGCAACCTCCTCGAGCATGCTCTCGAGGTGGTCGCAGTCCCTCACACACTCGCCCCGCAACTCCAGCAGTTCCGCGATGTGATGATCGCCGATGCAACCGTTTTCCGGTTGCATCGGCTCTTGAGCGAGTTTCCAGCGACGCATCCTGACCAGTCGGGCGCGAAACTTCATCTCGTCCATAACCTCACGAAACAGACAATCGAGCGGTTCGAACTCACCGACGAACGAAGCCACGAGAGCAGCCAGTTCCACACAGGGAACTGGCTGCGAGGGCGGTTGTTGCTGTTCGATCTCGGCTTCTACAGCTATCGTCGGTTCGCACTCATCGAGGAGAACGGCGGCTTCTTCTTGAGTCGGCTGAAGACGAACGCAAACCCACGAATCACAGAGGCACGTCGGAAATGGCGCGGGCGCACCATTTCCTTACTAGACCGTCGTCTTCAGGATGTTCTCGGTGATCTTACGCGCGAGATTATCGATGTAACCGCCGAGGTGAGCTTCAAACGGCGTCCGTACGGTGAGAAGCATTCGAGTGCGACGATGGAATTCCGCGTCGTCGGTGTCCTCGTTGCGGACACCGACGACTATCATCTGTACATCACGAACCTGCCGGATGAGTTCACACCGGAGCAAGTCGCGGCGTTGTACGGAGTGCGGTGGGAAGTAGAAGTGCTGTTCCGTGAGTTGAAATCGCTGTACGGGTTGGAGAAGTTCCAGACAAGCAATCCAGCAATCGTGGAGTTGCTTGTGGTAGCGGCTCTGCTGACACTCACGGTCAGCAGAGCCTTGCTTGGCGTGTTTCAGAGGATGCACCTAGAAACGATGTTTCCACGAGAACGCTGGGCGAAGACCTTCCGGTCTTTCGCCCAGCTCATCCTTGAAGACCTAGCTCAGTCGTTCGGACATCCACCGCCGAACTTGGCTGAGCTCATATTTTGCAACGCACGCCAACCAGAGAAATCACGCCTCTTACTCAGCGAACGAGTAGCTGAAGCCTTCAAAACGGAGGTTAGAGCTTAACCGAACACAGATGGAGTAAGCCCTCTCGTGGAGAGGCATCGCTCGGGAACGCCGCTGGCGCGGCGTTCCCTCGCTCTCTCAACGAATTTACAGCAGAATAGTNCTCTCGTGGAGAGGCATCGCTCGGGAACGCCGCTGGCGCGGCGTTCCCTCGCTCTCTCAACGAATTTACAGCAGAATAGTCTGCCATAATGTCGAGGTCTTCGGTTCCAGTGTTGCGTTCAGCACTGAGTGAAATCTGATTCGGCAACTACTGTTTACGGCGGGGAGGAATCACGTTCATCATACTGGTCTGTCGGCCTACAATGGCCCCTCGGTGTCCAACGCTTTACTAAGATTTATCCCCCGCCTTGGCCGAACACTTGGATATGGTGGAAGACGAGGTGGTGGACAGCCTCATGAGGATTGGGCTCTCGGACAAGGAGTCGCGGGCATACGTGACGATACTCCGTAACGGGGCGACGACAATCCGAGTCGTCTCTGAAGAGGCTGACATCTCTAAGAGTTACGCGTACGATATCGTCGGAAAACTCGAGGAGCGCGACCTCATCGAAATCGACGACCACGTCCAACCGACGCAGTTGCGAGCGATTCCGCCCGCAGAGGGCATCGACAACCTCGTTTCCCAACTACAGACCGTCGAGTCCCAGTTAGAGGACCTGTTTGACTCCGAGAGCTACGAACAGCAGAAGTTCAGTATCATCAAATCTCGACGGACGATACTCGCTCAGCTCAATAAGCTGATCGACGCCGCCGAATCGGAACTCGTTCTCGCACTTCCCGCATCGGTGCTTCATCGGGTCGAAGACTCGCTCAGAGAGGCGCGGAGTCGGGGCGTATTTTGTATGCTTCTCGTCACGGAGTATGACGGCACGAGTTCGATCGACGGTGCGACCGCGAGTATCATCCAGACGTGGAGCGCCCCGGCCCCGGTGACGCTTACTGTTGACCGGGGTGACGGTATCATCGCCTCGGCAGATGCGATACTGAACTCGAACTCCGATGAATATGCCATCTACCACGCTGAGGAGCACATCGTCTCCTCGTTGTTCGACTCGTTTATCGCGAACTACTGGCCGATGGGCGAGCAGGTGCATGTCGGGTCAAAAAGTCAACTGCCGGCGACGTTCACGAGTTTCCGCCACGCGGTGTTCGACGCGACGCTACATCTGATGGACGGATCTGTCGTCACGGCCGAGATGGACATCCGTCCCACCCAGAGTAACGCGGCGTTCGAGACGACGACTGGGACGATCGTGGCGGTGAAACAGAGCCTCGTTCGGCCCTTCTCGAACGACTTCCCGACCCAGGAGTCGTTCGTCGTTGAGACGCCTGACGACACGTTTACCGTCGGTGGCTCGAAGGCGTTCTTGGAGGATTTCGAGGCCCGGCGCGTCGTCTTCCGGTCGGTCAGCGATACAGAACAGGAATAGCGTTTCCTGCACGTACTCACCGACCAGTCGCAGTGGACTGCCCCGCGTGGGACTCCTCGGTTATCCTTCCGTCGGCTCGAGCCGACCTCCTTCGACGTCACTCGATTAGCACTAACGTCCGGTTTGCTCGTCCACGAACGAGACTCACCCTTCAGAACGCAGCTTTGACGCCGGCTGCTCCGCCGTCGGACTCCGGGACTGGTACTTATCTCACTCGCCTCGAAACACCCCCGTATGAGTAACAGCTCGCTTGGCCAACGGCCCGATTTCCAGGACCTGTTCGACCAGCTTGATGGGGTCGCGCTTTGGACGGTATCCGCGCCCGGCGAGTTCGACTACATTAGCGCTGGCTTCGAAGACATCTGGGGGATTCCCCCCGAGGCGGTCATGGACGACATCACACGGCTGCTCGACGCCATCCATCCCGAAGACCGCGACCGGGTGCGACAGAATATCGAGGCCTCAGCCCAGGGGGCCCACGACGAGGCGTACGAGGGTCGCGTCGTCCGACCCGATGGGTCGGTTCGCTGGGTGCTGACGCGGCAGGTGCTCCTCCGCGATGACGACGGTGACGTCTCGGAGGTCGTCGGTATCTGTACGGACATCACGGAGCAGAAACGCCGGGAGCGAGAGCTCGAACTGCTGAACCGAATCGTCCGCCACGATATCCGCAACGATATGGGGGTCGTACTCGGGTGGGCAGAGATGCTCGAAGACCACGTCGATGATGACAGGAGCGAGTACCTCCAGAAAATCCTCGACAGCGGTGAGCACGTCGTCGAACTGACCGAGGTCGCACGTGACTACGTGGAGACGATTGCATCGAACGAGAGTGTCACTATCGCGTCGGTACCGATTCGCTCGATTCTCGAAACCGAGCTATCGATTCGCAAGGAGTCTTTCCCGGAGGCCGCGTTCGTGGTGGCGGGAGCGCTCCCCGATGTCGAGGTCGCCGGAAATAGCATGCTCAGTTCGGTGTTTCGGAACCTCCTGAACAACGCCGTCCAACACAACGACAAGGACGCGCCTCGCGTCGAGATCTCGTGTACGGCCCGAGACGACGATGTCGAGATTCGAATCGCCGACAACGGGCCGGGCATCCCGGACGACAGGAAAGAACTCGCGTTCGGAAAAGGTGAGCGAGGTCTCGGGAGCCCCGGCACGGGTATCGGACTCTACCTCGTCGACACCCTGGTCACGCGGTACGGCGGTTCGGTCCGGGTCGAAGACAACGAACCGACGGGTGCCGTCTTCGTCGTCGAACTCCCGCGCACCGACTGACTCGACTGCGGTTTCTGTGGTACAGTACGACATCGCCGTTGAATGGGAGCGCCGCGCGACGTCGCCTGTGGGGCAGAAGAGTTCGGTGACGAGTTGGAGAGTTACTCACCGCCGAGGCGCGCCGGTGGGACGACGCCCGGCCGGCCGAGTCGGAAGCGGTCGCCGACTTCGACCTCCTCGATCACGTGCGGGTACTCGAACGTCGTCGCGGCCTTCGAGAGCGCGCCGGGGTCCGCGTGAATCGACCGCCAGCGCCGCCAGTGCTCGGGAATCAGGCGGTCGATGCCGAGCGCGTTCGTGGCCTCGATGATTTCGTCTGCATCGTTGTAGAGCTTGCGCGTGATGACCTCGCCGTCTTGGACGACGCGGGCGTCGGTTCCGTAGGAGAGCATCCCGAGGTCGATGTCGAACTCCGCACCGATCTCGTGGAACGCCTCGCAGGGCCGGTTGTCGCCGCCGTGGAAGATGGTTCCCGTCTCGTGCTCGATAACGTACGTCACCGTGCCGGTCGCGTCCGGGTCGTACCCGCCTCTGACGTGGACGGTGAGGTCGCCGACCTCGTAGCTGTCGCCGGGTTCGACGGCCGTCCGCTTGTCCTCGTCGATCGCGCTCACGTCGAAGTTCTCGTAGCACTCGACGGGCGCGTGGACGTCGCCGCCGTGGTCGAGAAGCGGGCCGAACGAGGGCGGCCAGAAGTGGTCGCGGTGGTCGTGGGTGCAGAAGACCGCGTCGCAGGCGTCCGCCCACTGCGGCTCCATCGGCACCGGCGACATCCGAGCGACGTACTCGCGGTCCCGCTCGGTACTGAAGTAGGGGTCGATGTAGATGGCGGTCTCCGGCGTCCGTATCGCCCAGCCGGCGACGCCGAGATACCACAGTGAGACTCCCTCCTCGACGTCGACGCCGTTGAGTTCCTCCCGGGCCCACCATTCGCCCCAATCGCTCGTAATCGTCATCGTACGCTCCGCGCCGCGCTGCCGGATTCGCCGTGATAGTACATGTGACAGCGGTCCGCACGGGGCCTGTAAAAGCTTCCGGCGTGGGGCTCAGTCGTCGACATCAGCGAACGTGACTCCCGTAATCTCGAATCGTGCCCCGCCGGCGTCAGAGTCGGCGACGCTAACGTCCCATCCGTGGGCCTCGGCGACCTGCTTGACGATTGCGAGCCCGAATCCGGTACCCGTACGCGAGGTTGTGCGGCCGGCTTCGAAGATGGTGTCGCGGCGCTCGGCTGGGATGCCGACACCGTCGTCCTCGACGTAGAAGCCGTCCGGAAGTTCACCAACTGTCACCGCCACGCCGTCTCCACCGTGTTCGATGCTGTTCCTGACGAGGTTCTCGACGAGCTGTTGGAGCCGACTTCGGTCAGCGATGACCGTCGCCGTCACGTCCGTCTGGAGTTCAGCGCCGGCCGTTTCGATGGTCTCCCAGCAGTCGGAGACGAGCGGACCCAAGGACACCGGTTCCAGTTCACCGACGTTGTCGCCCTTTCGGGCGAGCGTGAGCAGGTCTTCGATGAGGTCGTCGATGCGGTTCAACGCCCGCGCGGCGGTCGCAAGACGGTCGCTTTCGTGGTCTTGGCGGGCCAGTTCCACGTTCCCAGCAGCCACGTTCAGCGGGTTCCGGAGGTCGTGGCTGACGACGCTCGCAAACTCGCTCAGCCGCTCGTTTTGGCGCTGGAGCTGTTGCTCTCGCTTTCGCTGTTCGGTCGTGTCGCGATACATCCAGAGGTGGCCGGTCCCCTCGGGGAGTTCGATCGGTTCGTAGCTTCGGTTGAGCGTCCGACCGTTCGTCAGAGCGACTGTCTCGTTGTGGATCGACTCTGTCCCGGCGATCAGTTCGTCGACGCGCTCGACGAAGCCCTCCGAGTCAACCGCGAGTTCGCTGGCCATCTGCGCCAGTTCCCGACAGTCTGCGCCGATGAGTTCCGTCGACGGTTCCGAGACATCGAACAGTTCGAGCAGTCGCTCGTTAATGGCGAGGACGGTTCGGTCGCTGTTTTCGGCGAGGACGCCGACCGGGAGCGACCGAATGAGCGTCGAGAGCAGGGCGTTGGTCCGTTCGAGTTCGTCCTCACGGTGGGTTCGTTCGGTCACGTCCTGGAACAACGAGATGATGCCGACGACCGCACCGTCGTCGTTAGTGATGGTTCGGTTGTGCCACTCACAGCGGATGTGTTCGCCGTCCTTTCGGACGTTCTCGTCGATGCTGTGGTAGCCGCCCTCCGCGACTGCAAGCTGGTCTGTCACGGCGTCGACGTTGTCGTAACTATCGTCCGCGACGATGAGTTCCCAGCTGTGGCCGCGGAGTTCCGCTTCGGTATAGCCCAGAATCTCCTCGCCGCGCTCGTTGAGCCCGACGATTTGGAAGTCGCTGTCGTACTCGAGGACGCCGAGCGGAGACTGTTCGATGAACAGGGAGAGGCGTTGTTCGCTCGTCTCGAGCGCGCGCTGTGAGCGGTACTGCTCGACCGCGTTTTCGATACGGTTGGCGAGTACGGTGTACTGGCTGGTCCCGTGTTCCTTCTGGAGGTACTCGGTGACGCCCGCGGAGATTGCGTCGCTCGCGACCTCCTCGCTTCCCTTGCCAGTAAAGAGGATGAAGGGGAGGTCCGGCGCGTCCTCGCGGAGGGCTTCGAGGAAATCCAATCCGTCGCGCTCGGGCATGTCGTAGTCCGAGACGACGCAGTCGAACTCCGTGTCTGCCACGCGATCGAGCCCCTCGGCGACCGAGGTGGCCGTCTCGACCCGGAACCGGTCGTGTTCCCGTTCGAGGAACGTCGCCGTTAGTTCGGTGAAGTCCTCGTCGTCGTCGACGTACAAGACGACCACCTCGTCCACTAACTCGCTCATATCTATCCCGCCTGAATGTTCGCTAAGTAGATACTTAAGGGTGGGCGCGGTCGGAGGAACACGACTCTCCCGTGTCGGAGTAGTTGACCTCCACGCTCAGCGTGACCCGACGAGTCCCAAGAGGGTGATGAGCGCCCAGCCATCGAGAAGTGGAACGCAAGTAAACTAGTGTCATTTCACCTCGCTTTTCACGACCGCCAGTAGGACGGCGTCAGTAACACCAGCACCGGAATGATTTCGATCCGACCGACCCACATGAGGAAGGTCATCACGATCTTCGTCGACTGCGGGAACGGCTCGTAGCTCTCGAGTGGTCCCGCGATTCCGAACGCCGGCCCGACATTGAAGAACGTGGCTGCCGCAGCGCTCATGGCCTCGAATTCGGTGACTGACAGCTGTACTCGGGATGCGTCGACGACGACGAAGATTGTCGCGACGATGAAGAACACGAGACTAACCAGTGTGTAGGCGTAGATGTCCCGAACCGTCTCTTCGTCGACGACGTTCCCACTGTGGCGGACTGGTCGGACCGCGCTCGGATTCGAGGCGGTAAACAGGTCTCGACTGAACGCTTTCACAACGACGAGCCACCGGAGCGTCTTGATCGAACAGGTCGTACTACCGGCCATCCCACCGATGAACATACAGACGAACAGGAGATGTTTGGCCGCTGCCGACCAGAGGTTGAAATCCGTACTCGCGTAACCTGTCGTCGTCATTATCGAAACGACCTGAAAGAGTGCGTGCCGAGCTATCTGTTCGAGGCTTGTATAGGGAGCACCGTCAACCAACAACACCCCCCCGACACCGACCGTGAAGAACCCGAGCAGTCCGACGTAAAAGCGGAATTCGTCACTATTGCGGAGTCGGTCGAAGTTCCCCTGAAAGGCGAAGTAAAGTAGAATGAAACTCGTGGCACCGATTGCCATGAACGGGATAATCGCCCACTGAACGGCGGGCGAGAAGGCAGCGATGCTGTCGCCACGGGGGGAAAAGCCACTCGTCGAGATGGTCGTAAACGCATGCGCTACAGCGTCGTACAGCGTCATCTCCGGCGCGTATCCGATCAAATGGAGTCCGTAGAGAACTGCCACCTGGAGCCCGGTCAGGCCGATATAGATCTTCCAGAGAAGGGCTGCTGTTTCCGAAATTCGGGGCGTGAGCTTGTTGACGTCCTGAATCTGGGTTTCGGTCTCCATGAGCTGTGCACCACCGACGGACAGTTGGGAGAGGACAGCCGTCGCCAGAACCAGAATTCCGAGTCCACCGAGCCATTGCAGGACCGCTCGCCACATGAGGATGGCCCGTGAGTGGCGTTCGAAATCCACGATGACCGTCGCTCCGGTCGTCGTGATTCCGCTCATACTCTCGAATAGGGCGTTCACCGGCGTTACAAGCATTCCCTCGCCGGCAAGAACAAATGGGACCGCACCGACGAGCGCAATGCTCAACCACGTCAGCGAGACCATCAGAAACGCTTCCCGCGCTCGGAGGTCACGCTTGTCGGTGAGCTGTTCGAGCCCGACCCCGAGGAGTGCTGTCCCAAGTATCGGGAAGATGAACGGGAGCAGCGCCGTTCCGTCGTAGAGGGCGATTCCAAGCGGAAGGAGGAGTGGTACCCACAGCCATTTGAGAATCGTCCCGACCAGTCGACAGCTAACCCGCCAATCGACGCGAATTCTCATACGAGCTCCATAACGGGAGAGAGGACATCTGCAGCTACGAAGAGAACGACGTGGTCACCTGCTTTGATCACGGTCTCGCCACGGGGAACGATGAACTCCTGATTGCGAGTGATCGCACCGATAACCACACCGGATGGAAGCTCAGTAATGCTCTCGTGGATGGGGCGTCCTGCGAGGACGCTTGCCTCGTCGACCTCGATCTCTAGCACTTCTGCCTGGCGACCCTCGATGAGCGAGAGGTTTTCGACCTGTCCCTCCTGTGTGAAGCGGACGATTTCCTCCGCGGTCGCTTCACGGGGGTTGATCGCGACGTCGGTTCCGACCGCTTCGAATAAGCTTGCGTACTGCCCTTGTTCGACGACGGCGACCGTACGAGCGACACCGATGTTCTTTGCGAGCAACGAGACCAAGAGATTCTTTTCGTCGCTGTCGGTCGCTGCGATGACTGCGTCCGCCCGGTCGATGTGTTCACCGACAAGGAAGTCCACGTCCGTCGCGTCGTGTACCATCACGATTGTTCCGGGAAGGTCTTCGGCGAGTTGACGGCCGCGATCCGCGTCTTGTTCGATCAGACGAGGTTCGAGGCCGCGCTCTTCGAGCAACCTAGCCGTGTGGTACCCGATGTCACTCCCACCAACGACGACGATATCACGAGCCTCATCTGAGGTTTCAGCTGAGGCAACAGTTTTCGAAAACGCTTGGACGCTCTCTGGACTGCCGATGACGATCACTCTGTTTCCGGCTTCGATTCGTGTCTGTCCACGGGCGATTACGACATCGCCCTCCTGAACTAGTGCTGCGAACGTGAGCGCATCGAACTTGTCCGCCTCTTCGACGGTCTGTCCTACGATTTCACAATCTGCCGCCACCTCGAACTCGGCCATCTGGACGAGTCCACCGGCGAACGGGTCGACGTCGACGGCGGCCGGGAGCCCGACGACGCGGACGATATCGTTGGCCGTCAGTAGGTTCGTCGAGACCATGAAATCAACCCCGAACGCCCTCTCTGATCGCGTCCACGTATCGAGGAAGTTCGCGTTCCGGACCCGAGCAATAGTGAAGACATCGCCCGTTGTCTTCGCCGTCCCGCAGGTGACTAAGTTCGTCTCGTCGTCGTCCGTGCTGGCGATGAGCATATCTGCCTCGGCGATGCCTGCCTCTTCGAGTATTCTCAGCGAGGTCCCATCCCCTTTAATCGCCAATATATCACTCGAATACGTGAGGTCCTCGACTTTCTCTGGATCAATATCGATGACGATGACGTCGTGACTCTCAGCGAGACTGACCGCAATGTTCGCTCCGACTTCACCGGCCCCGACGACGATCACGCGCATGGCTGTCCTCTCGACGTAACCATTGGGATACCTAACCGATGGGGCCTACTAAAAGCCGTTCACGACATTTCGGGTCTGGTCTTCTGAGATGGAACATTCTTGGGTACTGTCCAGATAAGGAATTGGCGAGTAGTCTTGGTTGTGAGATACAATATACCTCTCACAAAAGTGAGTATCGACGTCGCGCTGTTCAAGCACCACGGGGCTGTTCCGGCGACTGTGTTTCTCCACGGAACCTGTGAGAAACACGAGTTCTCAGATACTGTGTTTCTGGCTGATGTCTCTGGTTATCGGACTTCATTCTTTCGATTATCGTTGACCGGTCGGGTTGACTACGTAGACCGGTCACATATCAACGGTCAGTATTTATGTCCATTCGGCACTGTCTAGTTAGTAACCTCCTCGACTGGCGTTCGTCCATCGAGCGCTTGATGCGGTCTCTGAAAATTGTAGTATTGCACAAATTGTATGAACCACTCGCGGACGCTGCCGTGACTGCCCACCCACGAATTATGGACGCGGTCGACTCGAATTTTGAGGGTATGAAACCACTTTTCGATGAGGTTTCGCTCGCCTGGAAGATGTCTTTCGCGTGGACGAACCCAGTTGGCTGCTCCCCGTCTTCGTCGAGGACGATGTATCGAGTGTAGGTCCCGCTGGCGGCAACCGCACGAAGTTCTGAAAGCGCCATCGAGGTGGACACGGTTTCCACGTCGGGGCGTGGCACCATGATTTCCCGGGCGAGCGTGTCGCCGAGGTTGAAGACGCTCTCGATCATCTCGACCTCATCAAGGTCGACGTGTCCTATTTCCTCAGCGCGCGTGAGAATCATCAGGATCTCTTCCTCGGAATGAGTGTCTTCGCTTTCGGACGCTGGCGAGACGCCGACCAGGCTGGTGAAGTAGTTCGCGGTGCCGTTGAAAACGACGAGGCTGGGCAGGAACAGGTAGTAACAGAACTTCATGAACGGCGCAACGAGGAGCGCCACCCGTTCGGCCTCCTGGATAGCAAAGGTCTTCGGTGCGAGTTCGCCGAACACGACGTGGAGAAACGTGATGAAGCCGAATCCCAGCGCGAACGCCACGAGATGAATCACGCCTGCAGGTAGTAGTTCCCCGAGAATGGGTTCGATGAGCGCTGCGACAGCCGGCTCACCGATCCACCCGAGGCCGAGTGAGGAGAGCGTAATCCCGAGCTGGCTGACAGCGAGATAGCCGTCGAGGTTCTCGATGGCATCCTGTACCAGTCCTGCACCGGGTTTCCCGCGGTCGACGGGTGCGTTCACCCGAATTGGCCGGACTTTTACGAATGCGAATTCGGCGGCGACGAACCCCCCCATTCATGACCACGAGGAAGAACGCGGGGAACCCACCGATAGAGAGCAACTTGACCATACACCGGTATTGGCGTGTGGGGGCCTTGTAGGGGGCGGCTGCGGTCGCGCCGCCTTAGCGCACGTCGCAGTCGTGATTCTGTCTCATCATAGCCCCCAGAAGAACGCGATGCCAGCCGTCGTGACGACCGTCAGGATGAGCTGGAGCGGCGCACCAACGCGCGCGAAGTCAGTGAACTTGTAGCCGCCAGGCCCATAGACCATGAGATTCGTCTGGTAGCCCACCGGGCTGAGCAGGGGCGTGCTGGCGGCGAACGTCACCGCAAGGGCGAACGCGAAGGCGTTGACGCCGAGTTGCCCCGCGACCTCGACAGCGATCGGAAGCATCAACACGACGCTCGCGTTGTTGCTCACCATCTCCGTGATGATCGCGGTGCCGAGGTAGAACGTCGCGAGCATCGCAATCGGTGTGAGGACGGCACTCCCGGCCACGATGCCCGTCGCGATTAGGTCAGCCGTTCCGGACGCCTCGAACGCGATGCCGAGCGGGATGACGCCCGCGATCAGGAAGATGACATCCCAGTCGACGGCCTCGTAGGCGTCTGCGGGTCGGAGAATGCCCGAAAAGAGCATCGCGACGACGCCGGCGAGCGCGCTGACCATGATCGGGAGATACTCGAGTGCGGCCAGTCCGACGACGCCGGCAACGATTCCTAGTGCGATGGGAATCTGTGTCCGGTCGAAGTCCTCCCAGCGTCTGTCACTGGAGACGACGATATTGTTGTCCGCCCGGAGTCGGTCGAGAACGTCTTCGCTCGTCTGGACGAGCAACACGTCACCACCCTGCAGGCGCACGTCCCGGAGGCGCTGGCGAATCACTTCATTCCCCCGGCGAACCGCAAGCACTGTCGCGTCGTAGTCGCGTTCGAATCCGGCAACGCCGTTCCGTCTGTTCAACCACGTCCCGGGGAGCAACACGATCTCCGTGAGCGAAATTTCATCCTCGGCTTCAGATGGTTTTTCCGTGCTCTCGTCGTCGTTCGTGTTCGGGTCGGGTGTCGCTGACGGTCGGCTCCACGCGTGGTGTTCGGGCACGGCCCCGTCGGGGAGCGGTTCGTGCCCGTCCTCCGCGGCGTCGAGAAGTTCCGGCAGGAAATCGAGGTGGTCGTCGCCGATGACCTGTTCGAGCGTCTCCTGGCTCGCCCTCACGGAGAGGATGTCGCCAGCGTGGATCCGCTCGCTCGGGAGACCGCGGACGATGCTGCGACCGTTGCGTACGATCTCGAACACATCCAGGTCGAGGTCGCCGCGCCGCAGCTCTCGGACCTGCGACCCGACGAGGTCGGAGTTCTCGTGCACGACGACGTCGGTCAGGTAGTCGGCCATCCCGAACTGGTCTGTGGGGGACCCCTCGGCAGTGATCCGGGCGGGCGTGAGGTATCTCCCAATCGTCAGTAGATAGACGAGACCGACAGCCAGTACGACGGCACCCAGTTGTGTGAACTCGAACAGCGAGAACGGCTCGCCGGTCGGACCGGTCTGCGCCCAGATATCGCTCGCAAGCAGGTTCGTCGACGTCCCGATGACAGTGAGGGTTCCGCCCATCATCGACGCGAACGATAGCGGAATCAGCAGCTTCGACGGCGAGGTCCCGGTCTTCCGGGCGAGATTCGTGACGGCGGGGATGAGTACGGCGACGATGGGCGTGTTGTTGACGAAGCCCGCCGACGGGCCGGCCAGTCCGACCGTCGCGAGGAGCTGTCGCGACTCGCTGTCTCCTGCGAACGACTCCATCTTCTGGGTGAGGATTTGAATGACGCCGGTCTGTCGAACCCCCTCGCTGAGGATAAACATCGCCAGCACGGTGAGCGTCGCGGGGTTCGAGAAGCCCGAGACGCCCTCCTCTGGGGAGACGCCCGTCCACGGACCGAGGAGGATGAGCACGACCATCAGCGCGATGGCAGTCGTATCGATCGAGACCGGCTGGAGGACGAACAGGACGAGCGCGACGGCGACGACGGCGAGCACGACGACCACGTCGAGCGAGACTGGCAACTCTACCGGGAGCTGCTGGAGGGGTGCCGGCGTCGCCAGTGTGAGGGTATGTAGTCCGTTCGTCACAGAATTGACCGTGTATAGATTTCCGTCGAGTCTACATAGTAGTACGGCTCGCGCCGCTCTGTCGCCGAACACAGGTGGCGTCGGTCGTCCACCGGCGAGGTCCGCGCCGTGAGAACTGCTTTGTGACTGCTCACCGTCGCGGCCGGTAGTGACATGTGTGACTCGATTCTGCTCCCCGTTCACGGTAGCGAACACGCAGCCCACAACGTCCATCACGCGGCCGAACTCGCGAAATGGACTGCGGCGACGATTCGGTCCACCTCACGATGGCTTCCCTACCCCTAGTTGACAGCTACACACGACTGAAGTCGTGGGCTTTCTCATCGAACCGTTGCGAGTACTCACGTGGGAGTCACTCGCCTCGTTTGCCGTACGTCTCTTTCCCCCAGCCAAAATCGGTGGCTTCGTCGTTCCGTTCGAGGTAGCCCTCCAGCGTCTCGTGTACAGTTTGGCCGAGATCCTGTAACGTAGCGTCGATCATCGAAACCGTGCTCGAATCGAGCGACTCGGTTGCGTCCCGCTCGCGCCAGTCGTTCGGTATCGTCGGGGCGTCGAAGCGAAGTCGGTCTTCGGTGGGGTCCCAGTAGAAGTCGAACACCTGGAACAGACCGAGGTCGCTGACGATCCGAACCTGCTCTTCGTCGAGGTCCGTGTATTCGGCCCATTCGTTGAACCCCTCCTTCCATGCCCCCTCCTGAAGCAGGTCTTCGAGGTCCTCGCGGTAGAAGTCTTCCGACCCGAGCGTCTCCTCCTGCAACTCGAACTCACGCGGCATCCCTCGGTTCGAGAGATCCGGTGGTTCCGGAACCTCTACGTCGAGTGTCATACGAAACGTTGCACCGGCAGAACAATAAAGTCGTGTAACGTATCCCAGAGTCTCGGTGTCGAACTCTCGGACGGGACTCTGTAACGTGACGGGTCGACACCCACGTGTTCGAGACTCCGTCACAGCGGCTCGGTCCCGACGCCGTATGTCTATTCGTCACGAATGGATGCGGTTGGTGGCGTCGCTCACCGACCTACTGCTATCGTTTGTTCCGACTGCCCGGCCGTTTTAACCTGTTTCGCGGGTAATAACCTATACATGAGAGGATTCCGAGTCGGTTCGGCGTTTGGTATCCCCGTCAGGCTCAACTGGACCTTCCTGATCGTCCTTCCGCTCTTCGCCGTCTTCATCGCCGGGGATATCGCCGAGTTGGTAGTGGTGATAAACCAGACGTTCGGTGCCACGATGGACCCGAACCAGTTGACAGACGGGAATCTCCCGTGGGTACTCGGACTGGCCTCGGCGCTGGGACTGTTTACCGGCGTCCTGTTGCACGAGTTCGGACACTCGCTGGTCGCGTTGCGATACGGATACGAAATCGATTCGATAACTCTCTGGTTACTCGGTGGCGTGGCCAGCTTCACCGAGTTCCCCGAAGACTGGCGTCACGAGCTCGTGATCGCTATCGCTGGCCCCATCGTGAGCGTCCTCCTCGGCGTGGGCTCCTACGTGGTATTTATCACTCTCCCGCCGGGTGTCGACGCAGCCCGGTTCGTCTTCGGCTATCTCGCAATCCTGAATATAGTGCTCGCTGCGTTCAATCTGCTCCCCGGATTTCCGATGGATGGCGGGCGTATCCTCCGGGCACTCCTTGCTCGGAACCAACCACACGCGAAGGCGACCCAACAGGCTGCTGCCGTCGGGAAAGTGTTCGCGTTCGGCCTGGGCCTTCTCGGGCTGTTCACCAACCTGTTTCTCATCGTACTGGCGTTTTTCATCTACATTGCCGCGTCCGGCGAGGCCCAACAGACCACTATCAAGGCAGCTTTCGAAGGCATCAGCGTAAGCGACGTGATGACGCCCGGAGAGAGCCTCGAGACGGTTTCCGAGGAGACGACTATCTCTGATCTCCTCGCGCGGATGTTTACCGAGCGCCATATCGGGTATCCAGTACTGCGAAACGGCGACCTCGTTGGGATTGTGACGCTGGACGATGCAGCTGCTGTCGAAGAAGTCGAACGCGATGCATATCGCGTTGAGGACGTGATGTCAACCGACCTCTATACGATCTCCCCCGACGCCGACGCAATGACCGCCTTCCAGCAGATGCAGCAGAACGGCGTTGGACGCTTGCCGGTCGTCAATGAGGCCGGTGATCTCGTTGGAATCATTTCTCGGACAGACATGATGCGGGCGTTCAACGTCATTCAGAGCGGCGGGCCACCACAGACACTCGACCAACCGATCTCCGGACCCGGTTTCCAGTGAGGGCCGGCACTCACGAGAACGTCACGGCGGACGATGCATCATACAGAGCGATGATGCAGGCTGATTGGCGAGATAACGGGGGGTCGATGTGGACCAGCCCCTCGGGACGGCACGTGAGCGTCGCCGTTGAAATCTCCACAGTTGTCCGAGTATTTTGACTGTTCTCGAGAGGGGGTGAGCAAGCGATTCTCACCGATGTACAGAGAAAAAGAACGGCGAACGGTCAGTGCCTACGACTGAGATAACGGATGTTCAAATAGGCTCGCCTAGGAGAGAACCCGGTTAGCGCGCGAACGTACCATCCTCGCCCATATCAGAACTGGCTTCGCATCGCTCCTCTTTGTACAGCCTTGGAAGCGGTATCTACAGAGGACGCCGAGGCGTCCGGAGAGACGACTACTTGGGCGCAAGAAGTAGGTATCTGCCCTACGTTATCGGATTAGTGCTCAATCGGTTACGCCACCCACTCGTCGCGGTCGCCGTTGCGCTGGTATTGACAGTGCCGTGGATCGGGACGTTCGTCGCGTCTGGTGGGTACGGAACTGTGCACCCGGGCGAGAATATCACACCCGGTATGGCCGTCCTCGTTGGTGGCCTCGCACTCGTGGGTGCAGCGTTCCTGCTCGCGTGGGGGGCAGAGACCGCTGAAAAAGACGTCCCGCAGGCATTCGCCATCGCGGTGCTGGCGGTGCTTGCCGTGGCTCCCGAGTACGCCGTTGACGCCCTCTACGCGTGGCAGGCCGGTGCTGGCTCAAGTGAGGCTGCTAACCTCGCAGTGGCCAATATGACCGGTGCGAACCGCATTCTCATCGGTCTCGGATGGTCGGGCATCGCATTCTTCACTATCTACCTCGCAAAGCGCACCGCTGACCCGGCGGTTGAGTACCGCTCGGGATTCCTCGCGGACGTGGTCAGTCTCGACCGGGACATTGCAACTGAAATCATGTTCTTACTTGTCGCGACTACGTATGCGTTCTTCATCCCGCTGAGTGGCGGTATTGGGCCGCTTGATACACTCTTTCTCGTCGGACTGTTCTTGCTGTATATCTTTGTCGCGATTCGTGGTGGCGCTGGGGCGTCCGAGGAACACATTGGTGTCCCTGCATACTTCCACCAATATCCGAAAGGACCTCGCATCGCGGTCGTCCTCTTTGGGTTCGTGTTTTCAGGTGTGGTAATCTTCACTGCCGTCCACCCGTTCGCCGAGGGGCTGGAACAGTTGGGGCTCCAGTATGGCATTCCCAAGTTCTTCATGATTCAGTGGTTTGCACCGCTTGCCTCAGAAAGCCCCGAACTTATCGTCGTCGCCTACCTCGTCAACAAAGCGCGCTCGACTGCCGGATTCAACGCACTCATCTCCTCAAAGCTTAATCAGTGGACGTTGCTCATCGGCACACTTGCTGTCGTCTACTCCATCTCAGCCGGTGCAATCGGGACACTCTCGTTCGATTCGAAACAGGCAGCAGAGATCTGGATCACCGCCGCCCAGAGCCTCTTTGCAATTGCTCTCCTGACAGACTTCGAGATTAGTATTCGTGAGGCAGTTGTGTTGCTCATCCTGTTTACAACACAAGTTCTTACGGAGTTCTATGTGATTCAGACCTACGCTGGACCGACCGCAACGACCCTCAGTATTTCCATCCTCTACGCCTATACTGTTGTCTACGCCGTCCTCAGTGTCGGATTATTCGTCAAACGTCGTGAAAGTGCTCACGAACTTCTTGAGCACGGTGTATCGAATGTCCGGGCGGCGATTGGAATCGGGACGGGCCAGACGGAACGGGCGGACTAACACCGTTGCATCAACAGAGTGACTGCCATCGTTCAAATACGGTAGTTATAGAGATTCAAGGAGAATAGTGGTGCTTCAGACACGAGATGAATCCGACAACCCGAGTCACAAACTACCACATCGAGACGCGTTCGTGGAGAACTGGTGGTTGACTCGGTGCTCGCCGCGGTTCTTAGTCGAAACCAAAATATAAGCCAACCACGCCGACAGCCATTAACCAATCAGGTGACTCGAAGCTCGTTTCGAGGTGCGAATAACGGCTTCGTGGCGAAGTCACTGGCTGACTGTCCAGCAAATCTTAAACGCCCAATCGTCAGGATTGACCTGCCCAGCCAACACCGGGTGGGAGGCCCGCGCCTTCAGCCGCGAGAGGATATCACGCGTCCCCCTCAGATTGATATGGATCCCCGACTGCCTCCCGTGGGAGTACGTTGTGGAGCTCCGACTGAATATCGGTAGCCGATTCGAACGACTCACGGGAGGTCTGAGAAACCAATTTGCCTAGATTTGTCTCACCGTCGGCCAATACCAGCCTAACATCGGAAAGCTCTTCAGATGCTGTCGTCCGCCCGATGGGATACTCAATCTCATCAAGCAAGCTCAAAATGTCACTGAATTTAATCTTGCGGTTCATACTGCCAACTACGTCCGGGAAGGTAATAAGTGACATAACGGGAGTGACAGACATTCTCCGATGACTGGGATTTTCGACAGTGTTTTTGGTCAGCGATATCTGCGTTATCGACCGCTTCGATCAAGATCCCGATTGTTTTCAAGAAAGAACGTTGTTCCGAGAAATTTCCGCAAGCAGTGGGTCAGATTATCACTGATTTTCAATCTGACGTGAAACGTGACAGTACTCGGAGCAAGTGACGACCAGTGGCAGATAGCCCAATTCTGTGCACACAACTCAAGCATGAGGGGAATCTCTATACTGAATATGACTGAACGGGGAGACCGTCAACGTTGGTTTTCGGACCATGCTGTACTGTCGATTTTGGCGGTAGTGAGCGGCGTTCTCGGTCTACTTTTCGTGTTCACACAGCTTCAGTATATTTTGCTCGCGATCGTCCTCGCATACGTCCTCGCTCCCGCACAACGGATGCTCGAGCGTCACACGAGCGCAACTACAGCTGCCTTCACCCTGATTTCGCTTTCAGTATTTGTCTTCTTCATCCCGGTCGCGTATCTTCTTACGGTCGCAATTCAGCAGGGTCTGGAGCTGTTAACCGCCCTCCAAGAAGGGGGACTCAGTCTTGACATCGTTCAGGACCGACTCGAAGCCATTGGCTATGTGATCGATTTCGACCTGTTGTATGCGACGTATCAAGCGCCAATCGCTACCGGGTTACAACGTCTTGCAACCGGCGCGGTGACCATTGTCGGCGGTCTCCCTGGTGTGCTGATCGGTCTCACCGTGACGGTCTTCGTACTCTTTGCGTTATTGCGAGACCGTGAACAGTTCGTCACATGGCTAAAGTCGATTGTCCCGCTCTCTGATCGTGTGGAGCGGGAACTTATCAGAGAGCTTGACGTTCTCATGTGGGCGTCCGTTATCGGGAACGTCGCTGTCGCGGGAGTCCAAGCGGTACTACTCGGCATCGGGCTAGCGCTCGTTGGCATGCCCGGGGCCGTGTTCTTGACTGTGGCGACATTTGTTCTCACGTTGCTCCCGCTCGTTGGAGCATTCGGTGTTTGGCTTCCGGTTTCGGGTTACCTGTTCGCAATCGGTCGCCCCGCTACAGCGATACTGTTTTTTGCCTATGGGTCGGTGGTCAGCGCCTCGGACCTCTATCTTCGCCCGGCGATTATCAACCGGAGTGGGGCGATCAACGTCGCGACTATCGTCGTGGGTATCTTCGGGGGAGTCGTTCTGTTTGGGGCAATCGGCTTGTTCGTCGGGCCGGTCATACTCGGCGGCTCGAAGGTCGTCCTTGACCTGTTTGTTCAGGAACGAGCGGACTCGATCGTCGGCTGATAGAGGGGTCATTTCCGGCATCGTTCCTTGCGTAACCGTGGCTGTGGTATCCTCTCACCCCACCGACGTTGGTCGTTCGACACACTGTGGTAGGGTTAGATGACAGGTACGAATGCGACCGTAGCCAATTCCAAGTGGTGCCACCTACCCGCCATCGTCACTTGCGCCGACGGACGAACATCGGCGGTGTTCGCCCTGTCAGCAGGTCACCGAGATGCGGTTCCAGACGTCCATGGGGACGTCCCTCGATTCGCCGTATCATCGGCATCCAGAGGGTCGCGACATTAGTGAGCTTGAAATTAGCGAACTGATACTGCCCGGGACGATCGTCGATGCCCGAGAACTTGCCGGCGACGAAGAATTGACTGTCGACGCGCTTCCCGAGAGGCTGACCTCGAAGGCTCCGCCGTCCTGTTCAATTTTGGATGGGACAAGAACTGGGGGCTCAGAGGAGTACCGAACCTACCCCTACATCTCTGAGGGCGTCATCGAGAGACTAATCGACGCAGACGTTTCCTTAGTCGGGGTAGACACGCTAAACGCTGACGACCACCAGAACCCCGCCCGTCCGGCTCACACTCGACTCCTCGATCAGGAGATCTTCATCGTCGAGAATCTCTGCAACCTCGATTCGTTCGTTGGTGAGTCATTCCAATTCTTTGCTGTGCCGATCAAAGCCATTTTGATACTCGCGCTCGCCGCAGCGGTGCTCGGCGCTCGGGGGGTCGCCGGACTCAGTATGGACATCGCCAACTGGCTGGTCATCATCTTCGTCGTTCTTGCCATCGTCACGTTCATCCTGTAGACCCACTCCAACTGCTCTCGGTGATACACACAACTTTGGATCGACGGCTCGGAAACAGCGAAGCAGATGTCGTTCGTCTGGGGACTCGGCCAGAGTTTAGCTGAACGGCCGTGGAAATCGACGTTCGTACGGTAGCTCTAGGCGACGCGAACGCTGGTGATGACTCTGAGTATCTGCTCGGTCTCGACGGTCGGTGTCCGTGCTGTAGCTCATTTGGCACGGAAACGCACACAGCGCGTGATGGGAACGATTGTCTCTTAGCCGTCGTGTGGGACGCTACTGTTCACCAACCGCGCCCCACACTGCAGGCACTTGCCTGTGTCTTCAGGTCTTCGATGCCGTCTCCACAATCACGGCATACGTAGAGCGTTGCTTCTGAAACGGAGATGCGTGTCGTTGTCATCTTTCTGTTGACAATTACCGTACCGACACCAGACGTCGGTCGAGAGCCGAAGCGTTCGTCGGCGTCACGAGGGGTCCCGTGCCGCATGTCCGTCGATCAGTGCTGTGACTGGCAGACAGGCGCGGCAGCCGTAGATGTTGTCTTCGTTGTCCCCGAAGACGCGGGCAAATCGTGACGTTACGAACGCGCCGCAGTCGTTGCATTCTGGCATCGTTTAGTCACTCGGGAGGACCTGGCGGGGACGGGTCTGCGGTCGATCGTTATCGGCGCCGTCCACGTTCTTCGCGGTCTTGATGTCGTTCGTTCGCCTGTGCCACGTCTTCGGCGGTGATGTTCTTGCGACCGCGACGGCGAGCGCGGCGAGCCGCCGATTCAGCGACTTCGGCTGTTTCCTCGGCTGCCGCCTCTCTCAGCGCCTCTGCAGCCTCCGCATCTGGCTCGACATCTTCCTCAGCGGCTTCCGAAAGGACGTGTTTCGCCTTCTCGGAGTCGACCGCTTCTCGCGCTCGGCGCCGCGTTTCTCGACGTGATCGGAATGGGTTTCGTACCATGTGAAATCTCTCCGCTGGTGAGCGGACACTGGGACTAACGCCTTCCGACTGCATCAAGTGACGATATTTTAATAATCAGACAATTTTTGATTAACTGGGTGACGTGGCTCTCGAATGCCAACAACATCCAATGAACTATTGTTGCTGACACGTACGTCCAGTGAATGTAACTCACATAATCAAAACTTTCCCAAGTGTGAAAATAGCTATAATTGATGCACCACGGTAGATAGTGTCACAGTTATGATGACCCACAGTCTCGACGCGTGTCTCCGCCTTGTCGCCGACCAGCATCGACGTCGGATCATCCACCACTTGCGCCACGAGGCTACCGGGGCCACGACGTTCGATGACCTCGTCGAGCAGATACACAGGCGAGCTTCGGACTCCAAGAACGGTCCACCGCAGGATCGGGACAAACTCGCCATCCAATTCCACCACACGCATCTGCCGAAGTTAGCGGACTACGGTGTCGTCGAATTCGAACACACAACTGGTACCGTCCGGTACCATCCTGACGAACAGGTCGAAGCGGTGCTCGACTCGCTCCCTGGAGAAGTATCGCTGCCGAATCCCTGATTAGCAAACGAAGCCATTTCAGCTGAAACCGACAGCCCTGCTGCTATCGCTCGCCCCCAACGGACTTCGGTGATGCAACTGACTATGGGGACATCGTCGCAGAATATTTCACACTCACCAAGGGCATATCACAGGACTTCTCGGAGGACTGGAAAACGATATCTGGCAGTCGCCTCACCGGGGAGACGTGATACGCGACGAATTGACCGTCACCTACACCGGCGGCAGCGAAGAGATAGACGAGGGGGCGACATGTTCGATTGCCACCGGGGCATACTGTCAGAGCCGACGAGGACACCGCTCCGCACGGGAACAGCAAAGCAATTGAGTGAGATGACAGAGGTTCCCCGAACGCGGGTGTACGATGCGATTCGAGCGCTGGAGGCACAAGGCCTGGTCGAGATTCAGCATTCGAGCCCGCAGCAGTTCCGGGCCGTTCCGCTCGACGAGGCGACCGAGACCTTGCGCGACCAGTACGAAGACCGCTTCGAGCGACTCCACGATGCGCTGGGCACGGTCGAAATCGTCGAGGAGGACGACGAAACCCCTGTCCAGCAGATATGGGCGATGTCCGGGCGGGACGCGATCGAAAATCGGACGGACCAACTCATCGAGGACGCATCCGAGGAGGTCGTTCTCGTCGTCGGTGACGAGTCACTCTTGACCGATGATCTCGTTGCCACTCTCAACGACGTCAGTAGCGGGGTCGACCTTCTCATCGGCGCGCTGACGGAGTCGCTTCAAGAGCAAATCCAGACGGCCGTGCCGGACGATACGACAGTCATCTCTGGGTTAGAGTGTTACACGGTGTGGACGTTACTGAAGACGAGACGGCGATCGGCCGGCTCCTGCTGGTCGACCGCTCGACGATTCTCGTGAGTTCGCTCATGCCCGACACCAAGGATGAACAAGCGATATTCGGCGAAGGATTCGGGAACGGGCTGGTCGTAATCGCCCGGCGACTCATGGCTCGGGGGTTGTTGACCGTCCGTGATCCCAAGCAGTGATCTCGCGACGAGCGGCTATTGGCTACTCCGTCAGCGGACGCAACTGTCGGTAGGTTCTTGATCGCGTTCGTCGCAGAAACGGTCCTCGAGCAACTGGAGCGTGAGATACTCGCCATTGTCGATCGTGATACAACAATTATTATAAACGAACGAGAGGCGTCCGCCCGTCCGAGGTGTTCCATCGTACCGCGGGTCGAACAACGAATCTAACGCAGTTGGATCGACGACATCCGCGAGTGGTCGAAGAGACCACAGTTCTGATTCGTGCTAGACGACCAAAAACTCCGAACTTGTTCACCCTATTTATCAAAACTTCGAGAACATACCGAGCCGCTTGCACCCGAATATGCGGCGACGATTGAGCTCTGGCTTTCCCGCATCGAAGATGTCGATGTACTTCCCAACGACGTTAGTCCAGAGGATTTCGAGGGAGAGAATGAAGACGAACCGAATGGTTATGACGGAGACTCCCCAAGTGAGAGCTAAGAATGGCCACTGAAAGTGAGGTCCCCGATATTCCGGAGGACATGTCGCCGGAGGAGGCTCGACGGTACCTGATCCGATTCCTTGGACGGCAGGACCTTGACGAACACGAAGAGATCTACGAAGAACTCTCTCGTGAGTGAATAGCTCTTTATCGGCCCGAACGGGTGCGGACGAGGTTTCTCTCCAAACTGTAGGCTGATCTCCTGAAGACACATTCACGTTCTCCGTCAATCCTGCCGTCACTGAGGCTTTCGCCGGAAGCGGTGGTCGAGGTGACCACCACCGGTTAGTAATGTGTGGGTTTATATTGGATGTGGAGGTCAGTAGGTGTCTGAGGCCGGAATCGGTCCGTGCCTCGCAGATTGGTACTGTCTAATTAAGCCAGTTTGAGAAGCGAGCAGGTCTTCGAGCATCTTGACCAACTCACTCAACGACCCGCTCGTTGCTTAAACTGGCTTAACTAGACAGTACCTCGTGAGTAATGAAAATCAGCGACTCAAAATCACCCAACACGGAGCGAGAAGGGTATTCCCCGGTGGGTTTCGGTGGTAGCATCGCCGTGGCCCGCTTAGGTTAGTCGCTCGCCGCGCTCGCGGTGGGCCTCGAAGACGTCGAAAGCCCAGTTGACCGCTGCAGAACTGTCGGTCATGGCGACGGCCGCCAGTGTCCCTCGGTCGGTGTCGAACCCTGTGAGCACGAGCGTGTCGTCGTACAACGAGAGGTCGATCACGTCCTCGGTGACATAGACGGCAGCGTTCTCGTGGCTTCGTACTGTTTCATGCAACTCGCCGTGTTGGCGTTCGAGGCGTTCCAGGACCGCCTGCGGGAGGGCCCACTCGAAGTCGACGCCTCCCTCAACGCGGTCGACGGTCCGAGCGAGCGTCACCGGCGAGCCGAAACTCGTTGCAGCCCCGTAGATTCGCTCGTCGACGTCGCTGATGACGGATTCGAGGTGTTGCTCAATGGCGTAGGGTGACTCGGAGTCGACTGCCATCACCGTCGCATCAGCGAAGAGGTGGAGGTTTTCGGTGAGGGCAGGCGGCGAGAGGTGTTCGAGCAGTGGCTTCAGCCTGCCGGCCGCCGCCAGCGAGCGCTCGAAGCGGTCGGCAGCGTCGAGAACGGCCGCTCCCGCGCCGGTCGTCCGGTACCCCCGGTTGGTCCGTTCGAGCAGTCCCTCGTCGACCAGCGCGGCGGTCTGGCGATAGACGGTCGCTCTGGACACGTCGAGTTCAATCTCCAGCGCCGACCGGTCGAGCGGCCGGTTGCGGGTCGCAGCCAACAGTGGGTGGTGGTTCAACAGTCGGGCGGGATCACGACTGTAGCGATTCATACGACTATCATGTGGCTATGAATGATACGTATTTCGTCTCCTCCAAGTGTATCACGCCGTGTGGCCGGAGTGTCGGTGTCACCGCCACGCGGCTGTGGTTGCGGTTCTAATTGTCTGAATGACAGATGTCTCATGCCGTGAAACACCGTCTCAGTCAATGACTATACTTGCGGTTGAATTCGTACTGAATATATGAATAAAACCGCGGTACGGGCGGCCGTCGACCGCAGTCGACGCAGCCGAAGGTTGGACGGAGTGAGTGTCTGATGGGCACGACGGGCGGTCGCCGCGTACTCGTGGGCATAACACTCCTCGTTGTTTCGTTGGGTGTCGGTGTCACCGTCTTCGCGGGGGTGGCAGCCGCCGATATGCCGGACGCCTCGCAGTGTAGCGCTATTTCGTGGACGAATCAGACCATTTCGGGGCAAACGTACTACGAGGTCGACACGCTGGACAAACTCCAGTGTATCGAGGACAAGGGACTCGGGAACAACTACGTCCTGATCCGAGATATCAACGCGACCGAGACATCCACATGGGACGGCAGCAATGGATTCGACCCGATCGGTGACAAACGCAACGAGTTCACGGGCACCTTCGACGGTGACAACCACACGATTTCGGGACTGACCATCAACCGAGCGGGGACATACTCTGTTGGTCTGTTCAGTGAGGTCGATCCGGTGGGAACGATCAGGGCGGTTGGCCTCGAGGGCGGATCCGTCACCGGCGCGAGAAGGACCGGACAGCTCGCCGGGTATAACGATGGGACCGTCGAGGACTCTCACGCCACTGGTGAGGTTACCGGGACCGAGCGGGTCGGCGGCCTGGTCGGCCGTAACGATGGGGCGGTTCGTCGCTCCTACGCGATTGGAGAACCGACTCGTGGAAGCGATTGGTTTGGCGGACTGGTCGGTTTTAACCAGGGGACGGTCAATCGCTCCTTCGCTGCAAGAGCCGTCGACGGAGGAGGGGGCAGCACGTCCGCTGGCGGGCTGGTCGGCGTCTCCACGGGAACGATAGCGGATTCCTACGCCACTGGCACGGTTACTGCGAGCTGGTACGCCGGTGGGGTACTCGGGTCGTTCCAGGCGGACCCCGGAGGGACGGTTCGGCGTTCGTACGCCACTGGAGCCCTCAGTGTCGACGACGAGACACAGGGGATCGGTGGCCTCGTCGGTGGCTCCACTGTTGACCCGACTACCGTGGAGCAGGCCTACTGGGACGTGGGAACGACGAACGAGGAGAGTGTGAGTACGGGGGATGGGTGGGACCCGATAACCTTCACCGACGTCAGCGGCTTCGGAGCGACGGCCGATACCGCCCCCGCTCCCGAGATGCAGGGGACGAGTGCGGAGACGAACATGACCGGCCTCGACTTCACCAACACGTGGGAGATGGTCGAACGCGAGGATACGGACGCGGCGATGGACGGCTATCCGATACTGCGGGGCATCGACCGGACGGCGCAGCTTCGAGCCCAGGGTATCGCAAAGCCAGTCGTCGAGTCCATCAGCCGGGACGACCCAGACGTTCAGGCAACCACCGCCGAACGCGTGAACCTCACCGTGACGTTCTCGGAGCCGGTTACCGGCGTCGACGCCGACGATTTCACGCTTGCAACGACTGGCACTGCGACAACAGCCAACGGGGACGACGACATCTCGGTTACCGGTGCTGACAGCCGATACATCGTCACCGTCGATACCGTCTCGGGCACGGGCGACCTCCGAGTCGACCTCGTCGACGACGACAGTATTACGGACGCCGACGGTAACGCGCTGGTCGAATCCGGTGCAGCCGGGAGTACCGACGGGAGCTATACGGACGGTGAGTCGTTCGCCGTCGACAACACGGGGCCGTCGTTCGCCTCCAGTGAGAACTGGACCGTCGCCGAAAACACCGTCATTGCAGCCGACGTGAACGCCACCGACGGAAACGGCAACGATACCGACATCACCTACTCGCTTGTCGGTGGGGTGGATCGATCAGCGTTCAGCACCAACGCCACCACCGGCACCCTCTCGTTCGACAGCGCACCGGACTTCGAGAACGCGACCGATGCCGACGGAGACAACGAGTACGTGGTCGACGTGCAGGCGGTTGATGAGTTCGGTATCAACACTACCGAGACACTCACCGTTACCGTGATCGATGCTGCCGAACCCCGGCTCGCACCCGACAACAGCTCACAAACGACTCGCGAGGACACCGTGCTTTCGATCGCCGACGGCGAGAGCGTCGACCTCCTAGAACTAGGGACCGCTACCAACGCTGGCGACTCACTGACGGCGGTCAACGGCACGATGTTCAGCGACGGGATAGTCCTCACGCTCGGCTCGGGGGCGAACCTCACCGTCTACGGGAACGGAAGCTGGACGTACGATCCGAACGGGCAGTTCGAGTCCCTTGACGATAGGGAGAATACGACAGACAACTTCACCTACACCGTTTCGGATGTCGACGGTGACACTGCACGTGGGGTCATCACGGTAACGATTATCGGCGTCGACGAACCCGCACCCCGTCGCTCGGGGTCGTCTTCGTCGTCCTCGTCGTCCAGTAATGATCCCGAAGTTCGCGTAACCGCCGGAGACGAAGGGAAGGGTACGTGGCGCGTCGACGTCTCGGACCCCTCGACTGGCGAGCCGGTCGAGATCCGACTCGGCGACACCAGTTCTGATGATGCCGAACGCGACCTATCGCTCACCGGCCTGCGGATGAACATCGACGACAGCTCGGATTTCGAACTCGACATCACGACCGGCGACGCCGGAAGCGACGAAACCGAGCCGTCGTTTACCGCTGGGACAGGAGCGCAGTCGGTGGGGACGATCACCGTTGACCACACGATTGCCGACGAGAATGTCGAAAACTTGACATTCACCGTTAGTCTCCGCAAGTCACGGCTCGCCGAGTCGGACCTCGATCTCGACTCTGTCGCGCTTTACCGCGACGAGACGACTCAGTGGAACCGGTTGCCGACCACTATCGTCGAGGAGACTGATGCGCAGTATACGTTGGAAGCCACATCGCCAGGACTGTCGACGTTCGTAATCGGAGCGGCTCCAGTTGCAAACACGACCGACGCGACAATCACAACTGACGAGCCAGCCACGACAACCGAATCGAACATAACGGACACGATAGACACAACTGACGAGCCAGCCACGACGGCTAGTGATTCACCGGGATTCGGCGTTGTACTTACAGTAATCGCGATGTTGGTTGGCACATTCGTCGTTCGACGAGCTAGGTACCGGTCGAAACAGGATTCCGATTCACCGTGAGACCGGTGGTTTGTTGTTCCTCACTTAGGTTGTGGAGGCTCTGTTGAAATCCTCAGCAGCTGATAGTTTGCCGACTTCGTGCTGAATACAGAGCGCACGTCGGTCACGCAACAACAACGCGTATATCGGGCAGTTCGGCTTCGATGGCTCGCTCGTCTCCTCGTGGGTCGGTAGCACGCCCGGTGCGTACTGGGGCGGCCCAGACCTCTCCAACAGCGAGGGTGGGGCGTACTCCGCAGGCTCTACCGCCGATGGACTTCCCCACGTCTCGTGACGAGAGTCGCCGCTGACGGGATCAAGGGGTTCTCCCATGCGGAACCGTCGTGGGAGAATTGGCTCACGTTCGAGGATTTCGCCGAGGCATCGGCCGGCCTCTTCGCGGTCGGCTATATCAGTTCAAGTGTCCTCTCCGGGGCGGCCGTATGCTACGGGGCGCGAGCAGTGAGATCGAACCTCCGTCGACCGCGTCGGCCCGTCGTCGGTACCCGACTCCCTCTCGCTCGAAGCCTCGATGGCGAACGTGAACACGCGAACGGAACTCGGTGCGCTCCGTCAGCGGTTTGGTGAGTGAGTTCGCAGCTATTTCTGAGCCAGTTGTATTGCATGATTAATACAATAATAACTGCCCTATTCATTATCTATGTGTACTCAAAAGTTGGCAAGCCATGCTGACGAGGGAACTCTCGTGAGTCGTACAGAAATTACGAGTTGTAATTTATGGTCATATATGTGATGATATATGGTTTTGTCTGATTTTTAAGCGCCAGACTAGCACGGAGAGCACCGGAGTGTGAGACTAGCCATGTACCAAACCGTCCACTAGACAGTTGATCCGCCAGCGACACGGAGGTGGTTACTTCCGAACATCTATTCACAGTATTTACAATACTAATTGTGCAAGTGACTATATCGAGTATAGTCGTTTTACCGGTTCGCTCGCTCGGAAAGCCGATGAAAACCCGAGACGAGCGATATCCGTAGCATTGCGTCGCAAGGAATTACAGACGTAGTATCGTAATTCTAGAGCTACAACGAGCGCCGGTAATCACCCGTCTATGGTCGTGTACTCGGAGTACTGGTTACGCACTTCGAGTTCGTTTTTGCTGTACTGCAGTACGTTCAGTAGCTCCGCCATGTAGGCCGGTGTGAACCGGTCTCTGGGCCCGGTCACGCCGATAGACGCCTTGACCTCTCCGTTCTTATCGAGAAGCGGAACGGCGATACCTCGAATACCGCGGAGGTGTTCCTCGTCGTCGATGGCGTAGCCCCGTTTACGGACCCGCGCGAGCGAGTCTTCGAGTTCCGCCAGCGAGCTAACGGTCCTGTTCGTCCCCGACGGGAGGCCGTGTCGCTCGACGATTTCCGCCCGGCGAGCCTCGGGAAGGTACGCTAAGATCGCCTTTCCGAGCGAGGTCCAATGCATCTCTGTGCGATTCCCGATCGGAATCTCGTCCGCCGCGGCCTTCTCCCCGGTGCTTCGATACAGAATGACCCGTTTCCCGTTTTCTTCGACCGCGGCGCCGACTATCTCGCCCGTCACTCGGCTGAGCTCTTCGACCTTATTCCTGAGCAGTCGAGCGATGTCGACCCGCTGCCGGATGTCTCCGCCGACCTCGAGAAAGCGAAACGAGCGGCGGTACTCTCCGGCGTCTTTGACGACGAAACCCCGCTCGACGAGCGTGTTGAGGTGGACGTAAATCGTGCTTGCCGGGATGTCGACCGTCGACGCGAGTTCCGAGAGGCCGGCCGGTTCGACGCCGCTGAGAGCGTCGAGAATCTCGAACGTCGTTTCGACCGCGCGTATTGTTTTGACGTTGCCATCGGACATGGTACGGTCTTTCCCGCACTCGGTGAAAGTAGTTTCCCCCTGTTCAACTGGAATTCAACTCTCTCGGAAAGAAAACCTCGAGTATTTACCACAGAAAAAAGTACAGCGAGTGGCACGCTATTTTTACCTCATATCGACACGTATTTTCCGAACACGTCAAATTCGGGAGCGAAGCCGCGTCCGGTGAACAGGCCGAAATACCGGTTGAGAAGGCGTGTTCGACGAATGTCAACGGTAGTGTAGGCGTACGTCGAGGTTCTGCACTTTCGACCGTGTTGAATACGGGCGTCGGCAGTGGTGACATCGCGGGGGACCGCCGCCGAGTCACTCGGTTAGACGCGAGGGGAGGCGAGAACCGACGACTGGACAGGCGCTTCACCTGCCGACTGGGGTGTCGAGAAGGTCGCAGCGGCGCCGAATGCGATTCAACACGGTTGGGAGCTCGGCGTTCGCCTCCATTACCAACATTTATTATGCGGGATTGAGGAGTAGTCCTCAGTCGACATGAGCCAGGTAAGACTATCGAACGTGAGTAAGGAGTACGACGGGGACATCCTCGCCGTCGAGGGGTTGGACCTCACCGTAGACGACGGGGAGTTCGTCGTCGTCGTCGGGCCGTCCGGCTGCGGGAAGTCGACGACGCTCAGGATGGTGGCGGGGCTTGAGACCGTCACCGGAGGTGAAATCGCCATCGGCGAGAACGTCGTCAACGACGTGCGGCCGCAGGACCGGAACATCGCGATGGTGTTCCAATCGTACGCGCTGTACCCCCACATGACCGTCCGCGAGAACATGTCTTTCGGGCTACGTCTCGCCGGGGAGGGCGACGGTGAGGTCCGGGACCGCGTCGAGGACGCCGCCGAGATGCTGGAGATTTCGGAGCTGTTAGACGACCTCCCGAAACAGCTCTCGGGCGGTCAACAACAGCGGGTCGCACTCGGGAGAGCCATCGTGCGCGACCCCGACGTGTTCCTGATGGACGAGCCGCTTTCGAACTTGGACGCCAAGCTCCGGACGCAGATGCGGACGGAGATTCAACGGATTCAGGAGGACCTCGGCGTCACGACGGTATACGTCACTCACGACCAGACAGAGGCGATGACGATGGCCGACCGTATCGTCATCCTCAACGACGGTAAACTCCAGCAGGTCGACCCCCCGGAGCGGTGCTACGACGAGCCCAACAACGAGTTCGTCGCCGGGTTCATCGGGTCGCCCTCGATGAACTTCTTCGAGGTGACCGCGACGGACCACGACGGTGGCGTTCGCTTCGAGTCGCCGAGCTTCGAGTTCACGCTGGGCGTCGACATTCCCTCTGGTGAGTACACGTTGGGCGTCCGACCGGAAGACCTCACGCCGAATCGTGAGGGAGGCTACGTCGAGACAGTCGTCGACGTCGTCGAACCGGTCGGCTCGGACAACTTCCTCTATCTGCAGACGGCCCGAGGTTCGTCCGAGGTCGTCGCGCGGGTCGAAAGCGAGTTCCGACCGACCGTCGGGGACGAGATAACGCTCGGGTTCGACGTGGACGACATGCACCTCTTTGGTAGCGACGGCGCGCGCGTACCGGTGAGCCAGACGCAACTGACGGACTCCGCCTGACATGATGTATGATTCAATCGGACGACGAGAGCACGAGTGGGCGGGAATGACCGCGGCCGAGGTTCGAGAGGTTGGAGCGAAGCCGGGGTCGGTTCTGGTGATTCCGGTAGGGAGCATCGAACAGCACGGCGAACACCTGCCGGTGGTGACCGACTCCCTCCTGGTCGAGGCGATGGTCGATTCCGCGGTCGAGCAGACCGACGGTCTCCCGGTCGTCGTCTCGCCGACGGTTTGGAGCGGGTTCTCACCGCACCATCTCACCTTCGGCGGGACGCTGTCGTTAGACTTCGAAACGATTCGCGCGACGCTCGAGGACATCGCGAACACGGGACTTCAAAACGACTTCGACGCCGTGTTGTTCGTCAACGGCCACGGCGGCAACGGTCCCCTCATCGGGTCCGTCGTCAGCACGGTCGGCGTCGAGACCGACGCCGAGGTCCTCGGAACGACCTACTTCGAGCTGGCGACTGACCGAATCGAGGCGCTTCGAGACACCGAGACTGGTGGGATGGCCCACGGGGGCGAGTTCGAAACGTCGCTCATGCTTGCGGTCCGACCCGACCTCGTCGGCGATTCGTCCACGCGGAACGGTGAACCGCTACACGAGTCGTACCGCTGGGGCGGACAGGACCTCCTCGACGGGGGCTCGGTGAGCGTCTACCGGTCGTTCGACGCGTACTCCGAGACGGGTGCCATCGGACTCCCCGAGGAGGCGAGCGCCGAGAAGGGAGAGCGGATTCGGTCGATTATCGCCGAGGAGCTCGCCTCGCTGCTCGATGCGGTTCACGAACAGAACGCGTGAGTCCCGACAATCATAATGAAAATAAAATATGAATAAAAACAATTATATATGTGGGCGCAATTGGTAGCGATGATGCGAGAGAATACCACAGAAGAAGCTAGCGGACAGACTCTGGACCGTCGGCGGCTCCTTCAAGCGCTCGGCGCTGGTGGCATGATCGCCGTCGCCGGCTGTACCGGCGGCGGGGACGGAAGCGAAAGCGGCTCCGATGGCGAGGGCAGCGGTGAGAGTGGGGACGACACGCAGAGCGTCCAACTTCTCACGATGGGGGTCGGCGACAACATCAAGCAGTTCTTCGAGGAGAACAACGCCGCCTTCGAGTCGGAGTACGACGTCGACGTCGAGTTCACGAGTGTAACCTGGGACAACGCACGACAAACGGTGAACAACCGAGTCGACGGCGGCCAGGCCCCGGACGTGAGCCGTTGGCCCGCCCGGTGGATTCCACAACTCGTCGGGAAGGACGCGCTCGAACCGGTCGACGATCTGATGGACGGCGAGTTCGGCGAGAAGTTCGCCGAGGGGGTCGCCAACGGCACGATGTACAACGGCTCGCACTACGGCGTCCCGTGGGCCGCGTCGAACAAGTGTCTCTACTACAACAAAGACGCGTTCGAGGCCGCCGGTCTCGACCCGGAAACCCCGGCGCTGGACACGTGGGAAGACATGCTCGCGGCGGCGAAGGCCCTCACCGAGAGCGACGAGGTGAATATCCCGGCGCTCGGCCTCGCCGGCGCCGACGCCATCGAGACGGGGTCGCAGTACTACCACTACCACTGGTCGCACGGTGCCGACCTTGTCGACGACGAGGGGATGCCCGTGGTCAACTCGGACGGCGCCGTCGAGGCGCTCTCGTTCTACACCGACCTCCACCTCGAACACGGCGTGACGCAGTCCTCGCCGCTCTCGTCGACCCGACAGGACATCCGTCAACTGTTCGAGAACGGCGACCTCGGGATGGTCATCGGGCACGTGTACACGGGGCTCAACATAACCGAGTCACAGGAGAACGGCGAGGTCGACTTCGACTACGGTATCGTCCAGGTCCCGGAGGGCCCCGCGGGCCGGTACAGCCTGTTCACCATCGACACCCTGGGCATCTTCAGCCAGAGCGAACACAAGGACGTCGCGCGAGACCTCATTCGCTTCTATTTCGACGAGGAGCGCCGCTTCCAGTACTCGAAGCAGAAGGGCTTCCTTCCGGTCGTCGAGGCGGTCGGCGAACGGGAGTACTTCTCCGAGTCGAAGAACTGGGGGCCGTTCGTCGAGGCGGGACAGTACGCCCGTGCCCGGCCGAAGCTCAGCAATTTCAGCCAGTTCAACGACCGGATGGTCCAAGCGATACAGGAAGCGCTCGCCGACCAGAAGAGTCCGCAGAAGGCCTTGAACGACGCCCAGAGTGACCTCGAAGACGCGATGAACTAATGCAACGATATGAGCCTCGCTGAAGAACGTACCCAGACAGGCGACGATTCGCGACTGGCACAGTCCGCCGCGCACGTCAAGCGGAATCGCCGCGCGTACCTCTTGATAGCGCCCGCTGCGGTGTTCCTCGTCGCCGTCGTCGGGTACCCGATACTGGAGACGTTCCGCCTGTCGCTGTACCGATCTCCCGCCGATTCGACTATCGAGACGTTCGTCGGGTTGCAACACTACGTCGACATCTTCAACAGCGACATCTTCTACCGTCTCCTCTGGCAAACGGGACGGTGGGTCGCGGTCGGCGTCGCCGGGAAGACGTTACTCGGGCTGCTCATCGCAGTCCACCTCAAGGGCGACATTCGGGGTCGGAAGTTCTTCCGGACGGCGTTTCTCATCCCGTGGGGAATTCCGTACGCCATCTCTGCGGTCGTCTTCCGCTGGATAGAGCATCCACAGTTCGGCTATCTCAACGCCATCCTGCTCAAACTCGGCGTGATAGAGCAGGGTATCGGAATTCTCGGGAACCCAGACATCGCGTGGCTGGGCGTCGTCGTGGCGGATATCTGGATCGGTACGCCGTTCATGGCGATTATCTTCCTCGCGGGTCTGCAGTCGATTCCGCAGGACCTCTACGAGGCCGCGGCCATCGACGGGGCCGAGCGGTGGCACCAGTTCCGATACATCACGCTCCCACAGCTCAAGAGCGTCATCCTGATGGCGACGCTCCTCTCGACGATTTGGACCTTCGTCAGCTTCGACGTTATCTGGACGATGACGGGCGGCGGTCCGATTAGCACGACTGCGACGCTGGTGATACACATCTACCAGGTCGGCCTGCAGAACGGGAACCTCGGGCTCGGCGCCGCCTACAGCGTCATCGGGTTCCTGCTGTTGCTCCTGTTCGCCGTCGTCTATCTCAGGGTCTACACCCGCGGAGGTGAGGAGCTGTGACGATGGCAGGCCACGACGAGGGCGGACTGCGCCGAGTCAGAGTCTACGGCATGCTCATCGCCCTGCTCGGGATAATGATGTTCCCGTTCTACGCGATGTTCTCCAGTACGTTCAAACCGGAGTCGGAGATATTCTCCGCGCCGGCGACGCTCGTGCCGTCCCAGCCGTCTCTCGGGGCGTACGTGGACGTCTGGACGCAGACCGACGTGCTCCTCTGGATCGCCAACAGTTTCGTCATCTCGCTCGGAACCGTCGTCCTGACGCTTCTGCTCGCGATTCCCGCGGCGTACTCCTGCGCGCGGAACGACTTCGTGGGCAAGCGGACGTTCCTGCTTGCCGTCCTCGTCGTCCAGATGTTCGCCCCCGTGGTGCTCATCGTGGGGCTGTTCGACGTCATCAGCCGACTCGGACTGTTCAACACGTACCTGGCCGTTATCGTCCCCGCAGCGGCGTTCACCCTCCCGTTCAACATCTGGATGCTCTACGGCTACTTCAAGACCGTTCCCGTCGAACTGGAAGAGTCCGCCCGCATCGACGGTGCCAGCCAGTTACAGGTACTCACGAAGATTGTTCTTCCGCTGACCAAACCCGCGCTGGTCGCCAGCATCACCTACACGTTCCTGTACGCGTGGAACCGGCTACTGTTCGTGCTGACGTTCCTCACCGACAGCGGGAAGTACAACATCCCGCGCGGGGTCTTCTCGATGGTCGGCGCGCTCCAGACCGACTGGCGGATGATGCTCACCGTCTCGGTCATCGGTATCATCCCGCTCCTCGTCCTGTTCGCGTTCCTCGAACAGTACATCGTGGCGGGGATGACCGCCGGCGCAGTCAAGGAGTAACGGCCCTCCTGTATATTTATTATCGACCCGCGTGACGACCCGCTATGGAGTTCGCTATCTGGGCGTACCCGTGGGACGTGCTCGATACGGGACCACGAGAGACGGGCGCTCGCATCGCCGAACTGGGCGTCGACGAGGTGACCCTCGCGACGAACTATCACGCCGTACAGGCGTTCGCGCCGCACAACCCGAAGCGACGGACCTTCTTCGCACACGCGAGCTCGTACTTCCGCCCTGGCGGCGGCTACGGCCGCCTCGAACCGGTTCCGTACGAGGGGATGACCGGTGACTGGGTCGCTGAAATCGCCGACGGCCTCGAGAACGTCCGGTTGAACTCGTGGACGGTCGGTTGCCACAACTCGCGGCTCGGGATGCGCCACCGAGACGTGACGCTGACCTCCGCGCACGGCGACGACCTCGTCTTCGGCCTCTGCCCGACGAACCCCGACGTACAGGAGTACCTCATCGGACTCGTCCGCGACCTGACCGACTCGGCCCACTTCGACCGAATCGAACTCGAGACCTTCGACTACTTCTACGGGACGGGATTCGGTTGGCACCACCAGAAAATTCACGCTCGGCTGGGAACGCTCGGTGAGTTCCTCTTCGGACTGTGTTTCTGCGACCACTGTCGGGCAACCGCGTCGGACGCGGGCGTCGACGTCGACTCAGCTCGGGACACCGTCGCACAGACGCTCGACGAAATCGTCGACGGAACCGTTCCGCACGGACTCTCACCCGAGCTGTGGCTCCGCGAGCACGACGCGGTCGCCGACTACGTCGACGTGCGCGAAGAAACGCTGGCGACGCTCTACGCGGAGTTGTCCGCGGAGAGCGGGTCGACGCCGCTCGGATACTACGTCGGCGCGCCCGAACCCGGCCGCGAGTGGATGGTCGGGGCCGACCTCGACCAGTTGTCCGAGCACGTCGACTACTTCTGTCTGCCAGCGTATGAGTCCTCACGTGAGGCGGTGATAGACGCCTATCGAAGCGTCGATGCGGTGACCGATGACAGACCGTTACACGTCGGACTCCTCCCGGGCCACCCGGCGATACACGACGGCGACACGCTCGTCGACATCGTCGACTCACTACGGGCCGTCGACGTGCCGCGGGTCTCGTTCTACAACTACGGGCTGCTGCCCGAGCGATCGCTGTCGTGGATTCGGGAGGCCACGGACGCGAGTCTGTAACAAACGATACTTTCATACTGTCGCCCCCTACAAGCGTTTGTATGGAGATAACCGACGTGACAGCGGTTACTGTCGACGTTCCGCTAACGAGTACCGACGAGCATCTCGGAATCGCCCCGTACACCACGAATCACGGCGAACTCGAATCGATGGAGCGCGTGCTCGTCCGCGTCGACACCGACGAGGGTATCGAAGGCTGGGGCGAGATGCGCGTGTTTCTCTCGCCGACGGCGACCGAGTCGCTCATCGAAGACGGTATCGGGCCGATGGTCGTCGGTCAATCGCCGTTCGAAATCGAACGCCTTCGCCGACAGGTGTTCGTCGAGTACACGAACGTCGATATGTTCTTTTCCGCCGTCGAAACGGCCTGTTGGGACATCGTAGGGAAAGCGCTCGACCGACCCGTGTACGAACTGCTCGGCGGCTGGACCGCGCCGACCCAGAGCACGCTCCAGCACAGGTCCCACGTGGCCGACGGCACCCGGACCCCCGGACCAGTCCCGGTCGCGTTCTGTCTCGGAATCCTGCCGCCCGAGGAGTCTCGCGTGAAGGCCCGTGAGGCACTAGACGCCGGCTTCGACGTGCTCAAGACGAAAGCGGGGAGGGACTGGCGACAGGACGTTGCGCGGATCAAGGCGATGCACGACGAGACGGACGGACAACTGGAGTTCCGCCTCGACCCGAACCAGGGTTGGACGCTCGACCAGGCAGTTCGCGTCGGCGCGATGCTCGAAGACGAAGGTATCTACCTGCAGTACCTCGAACAGCCGATTCGGGTGGACTCCCACGTGTCGCTCGCACGATTGCGACAGCGCCTTCGGCAGCCCATCGCCCCGAATGAGGACACCTACGTACCACACAACATCTCTTCGCTCGTCGAGGCCGGTGCGATGGACGTGGGCGTTATCGACCTCACCCCGGCCGGCGGCATCAGCGGTATCCGTCAACAGGCGGCGATACTCGAAGACGCCGGCGTGCCGTTCACTCACCACTGTGCGTTCGACCTCGGGATTCGGACGGCGGCGATTCTCCACGCCGTAAGCGGGATACCGGGCTTTTCGCTCCCCCCGGACTCGACGTACTACGCGTGGGAGGGCGACGTCATCGCGGAGCCGTTCGAAGTTGAAAACGGCTGTCTCCCCGCACCGCGCGGACCCGGCCTCGGAATCTCGGTCGACCGAGACGCCGTCGAAGCGTACCGAATATAGTGCAACACCATAGCAAGGTTGAATAGCTCCGACCACATCGGTGCGCACGCTATGGTTGAGTTATCACTACGAGACCGTCCGGCAATCGTAACCGGTGCCTCTCGAGGTATCGGTCGCGAAATCGCGGCGCGATTCGCGGAGGCTGGCGGAGACGTCGCCATCTGCTCGCGCTCGTTGGACGACGTGAGACCGGTCGCCGAGGAACTCACCGCCGCACACGACGGCCGGGTCGTTCCGGTCGAATGCGACGTGACCGCCCGCGACGAGGTTCGAAGCCTCGTCGATACCGCGCTCGACGAGTTCGGCGAGGTCAAGGTGCTGGTGAACAACGCTGGCGGGTCGGACGAGTCCGCGAACGTGGCGCACCGCTGCGACGAGGAGACGTTCGAGCGGATGGTCGACCTGAACCTCAAGAGCCAGTTCCTCCTGAGCAAGGAGGTCCTCCCGGCCATGGTCGCCGCCGGCGGAGGCTCGATGGTCCACATGGGCTCGGTCAACGGGCTCTTCGGCATCGGTCTGTCCGGCTACTCGGAGGCGAAAAGCGGTCTCCTCGCGATGTCGCGAAACATCGCGGCCCACTACGGCCAACACGGTGTTCGCTCGAACGTTATCTCCGCAGGGACGATAGAAACCGCGAGCAGGCGCGAGGAGATGGAGAACACAGAGGGCCGAACGGGCGATTCGAACGCGCGCGAAGGCTGGCTCGACCAGTACCCGCTTGGTCGCTTCGGGACGCCGCGTGAGGTCGCGGACACCTCGCTGTTCCTCGCATCCGAGCTGTCCAGTTTCATCACCGGCGAGAACGTCGTCCTCGACGGCGGCCTCACGACGAGTCTCTCGACGTCGTTCATCAATGAAGTGTACGACGCGGACGAAGTACCATCGCGGCAGTAACCACATCAACGATGAAAGAACTAACCACAGCGGACGCACCGGACAGCATCGGACCGTACTCGCAGGGCGTCGTCTCCGGCGATAAACTCTACGTCTCTGGACAGGGACCCGTCGACCCCGAAACGGGCGAAGTCGTCGACGGGACGCCGGCGGAACAGACGAAGCGAACCCTCGAGAACGTCGAGGCGATTCTGGAGGCCGGCGGGTCGTCGCTCGCGGACGTGGTGAAAGCCACCGTCTTCCTCAAAGACATGCGCTACTACGACGAGGTGAACGAGGTTTACGGCGAGTATATGTCGGCACCATATCCGGCACGGAGCGCCGTCGAGGTCGTGAAACTCCCCGTGGACATCGACGTGGAAATCGAGGTCGTCGCCGAGCGGTGACGCGTCGAGCGAACGACTCGGAGGTACCGTCCCGACCGTAGGTAAGAGCGGAAGCCGACGGTGAAACACCGCGTCGGGAGTGGCAACGCTACCCTCCCCGCGGTCCCGAAGCAGTGTCGACCGTTGGGTTCCGTTTTCGTTTCGTGCAGTTCAGAACGCGTGACGGTTCGGTCGTCCCGGCCATCGAAGCCGGTCTGGTGTCTACTCAGCCCGTGCGGCCACGACAGCCTCTCTGAACGCGCGGGCGTTCGCTTCGATAACGCCGAACTCGCCGCGAGCGATGGCCTCGGCGTCGACGATGGCGTTCCCGACGCCGACGGCTGTCGCGCCCGCGTCGAAGAACTCGCCGACGTTGTCCAGTCCGACCCCGCCGGTCGGGACGGTCGGGATGTGGCCGAGAGGGCCGCCGAGTGCCGAGACAAACCCCGGTCCGAGCGTGCCGGCGGGGAACACTTTCACCATGTCCGCGCCGGCTTGGAAGGCGTTGACGGCTTCGGTTGGCGTAGAGATACCGACGAGCGAGGGCGCGCCGTAGCGGTTCGCGGCTTCGACGACGCCTTCGTCGAACGACGGCGTGACGATGAACTCCGCACCGGCGAGGGTCGCCGCCCGCGCCGTCGCCGCGTCGAGGACGGTCCCCGCGCCGACGGTCACCTCGTCGGCCGCGAAGGACTCCGACACGTCTCGAATCATGTCGAGGACGCCCTCGGTGTTCGCGGTTATCTCGACCGTCGAGACGCCACCGCGGCGGAGCGCGTCGACCGTCTCGATCGCCGTCTCGGGGTCGGTCCCGCGGACGATTGCGACAATACCCGACTCTGCGATTCGCTGGGCGGTGGAAGCGACCATACCCGTAGCAGGACGACCCACGGCTTAACCTTCGGGGTCCGGCGACTGCCGCGAGCAAACATCGTCGAGAGCGGAGTCCTTATGGCGCGACTCCGCGACGTTCGAGTATGCAAGACTCGACCCGACGGAGTGGATACTGTGACGCCTGAACTGGTGACGTTCGGCGAGACGATGGTCCGCCTGTCACCTCCGAGAGGACGCCGCTTGGAGACGAGCGACACCCTGTGGTTCAGCACCGCCGGGGCGGAGTCGAACGTCGCCATCGCGGCCAGCAGGCTCGGAGCTGACGCCGCGTGGCTGTCGAAACTTCCCGACTCAGCGCTCGGCCGCCGGGTCGCGACCGACGTACGTCGACACGGCGTCGAACCCGCGGTCGTCTGGAGCGACGACCACCGACAGGGGACGTACTACCTCGAACACGGCGTCGAACCGCGTGGCACGTCGGTCATCTACGACCGGGCGGACGCCGCGGTGACGACTGCGACGCCCGACGAACTCTCGACGCGCCTCCTCGAAGACGCCACCTACTACTACACGAGCGGTATCACGCCCGCGCTGTCCGACCAGTTGGAAGCGACGACGCGCTCGCTTCTCGACGCCGCGCGGAGCGCGGGGGCGACCACCGCGTTCGACCTGAACTATCGGTCGAAGCTCTGGAGTCCCGAAGCGGCACGCGAGACGCTCGAACCGCTCTTTCCGCTCGTCGACGTGCTCGTCGTCGCGGCGCGCGACGCCCGAACCGTTCTCGGACGCGACTGCGACGCGGCCGCGATTGCGGCGTCGCTCGAAGCGGAGTTCGGCTTCGAGACGGTGGTCGTCACGCGCGGCGACGAGGGCGCACTCGCCCGCGCCGGCGGCGAGACGTACGAGCAGGGTGCGTTCGAAACCGAGACGGTCGACCCGATTGGTACGGGCGACGCGTTCGTCGGCGGCTATCTCGCCTCGCGGATTCGCGGTGACCCCGTCCCCGACGCGCTCGAAACGGGTGCCGCGACGGCGGCCCTCAAGCGAACGCTGGACGGCGACTTGGCCGTCGTCACCCCCGAAGAGGTCAAGCGCGTACGCGAGCAGTCCGGCGGTGGTATCAGCCGTTGACCACGGTTCACCGACTGAGCGGCCGAGACGAGAGATACGAGGTGGCTGTCGCACGTTCTCGAGTGTTTGTCGTGGTTGCCCGCGCTCACGACCCGCCTGAGACGACGCCAACACAGGTTGCAGTTGAGGGACCCACCCCCAAAACCGATGGGACATCGTCTCGTTTTCATATTGTGACATATTCGACACAAGGCTGTTTCTTGACATAGTACTGTTTCGTTAGTGAACACCTCGGCCGACGTTCGTCAGTTGGACGATTGATGCGGTCGTTGGCTGTTATAGTATTGTGTATTTTTGAATTAATATGGGCGCTCCAACGACTGCCCACCTACGAGTGATGGACGCAACCGACTCGAATTTCGAGGACATGGAGCAACGTCTTGATGAGATTCCACCTAGTGGAGCAAGCCGATCGCTTAATTCTAATAGGGAGATTGAAGTTCGTTATTCGTCATGCTCACCGAGAAGCACAGCGCTCGAGATATCGTGTTTCTCCGAGAGGCGATGGCGAAACGCAGCCGTTGGGTCGGCCCTATGTCGGAACAATGACTCGGCGCCGAGAATTGGATCTCCAAATATATTGTATAATATAATCAAGACAGTCTGTGATCGATTCCGACAGCAGCCTCCTCGACACAACCCAATTTGGCGTTTGCTCAGGCGGTTTGAGATATGTTTCTGACAGAACGAATGCTATCGATAGACTGCTTGATGAGAGTGTTCTATGTCGAGAGTTCGAGGCAGTTGTGTCGTTTCTCTCAGTAGATACGCGATCCCGTAGAGGTGGACGACAAACGCCCCGAGCGGTGTCCACAGAACGTAGTGCATTTCGGTGTCTCGGAAGCTGTCCGACCCCGACGAGTCCGCGGGCCCTTCGGTCCGGCGAGGTGCGAACCAGACGTGAGGCTTCTTCTTTAACTAGACAGTGCCGTCTGGTGAAGTGCCATCGCTGTTCCACCCGAGGAGGGTGTCTTACCGACGTCCCTCGCCAACCAACCTGAAGGAATTATCTCGTTCGACGACCGAGTGCTGATATGCAGCTGTTCGACGAGCTTGCGAGAGCAGCGAGGTGCGACGTGGTGAGGGACCGGAGCGAGAACCCGAGGAAGGTGTCGGCGACGTGACCGAAGAGCCGCGTCCCGCCGGGCACCTCTCACCGCTCGCCACGCTCGTCGACGAGGTTCTCGCGGGCGTCGGTTACGAGATGGCAGCCGCCACCGACATCATCGACGACGCCGTCCCCGGCTACGGCGGCCTGTTCGACCCCGCGACGACCTCGGGCGAGTTGCGGCGTGCGCTCGATGATCTACTGTCGTCGGAACTCACTCACCCGCCAGTCCTCGCACCGACCGACGATTCGTTCATCCTGTACGTCGATGGCAGTTCGCGCGGCAACCCCGGTCCGGCGGGCGCGGGCGCGGTCATCATGGACGCAGAAGAGAACCAACTCGCACGGCTCGGCCGTCCCGTCGGGTCTCGGACGGGGAACAACACCGCCGAGTACGTCGCCCTCCAACTCGGACTATCCGAACTGGTGTCACGCTACGAGCCACACAGCCTCGAAGTCCGAATCGACTCGATGACAGTCATTCGCGATGTTTGGGGAGGTAACGACCCGACAGAACCGGGCGTCGAGACGTACAGCGAGGCTATCGCCGCAGCGCTATCGAGCGTTCCGAACCACCGGTACACGCATCTGGCTGACTGCGACCCGAACCCCGCCGATGCGCTGGCGACAGTCGGTGCCGACATCGCAGCCTTGGGGCCGGGATAGCTCGTCTCGTCGCGGGTGTGCCGAATTGCCGTCGGTGACGTGTCCATTCCGCTCGTGCGAGTCGCAACCCATCCGGTCATCGTGTGCCATCTCGTTTCGAACCGACGCCAGTGGGTGGTCGTGGCTTTTACCCGCATCGAGACATCACCTCCGGTATGGACCTTCAGATTGCTGGACTGGAGGATCTCGAGGAACGAGTCGGGAACGCCCTCAACCGAATCGGCGAACTGCAAGCGGGTACCCGGGTCCACTCGGACGTCTTCTTCTCGCAACCGTTCATGCGCGACCACACCGAGTTCGACTCGTTTGCCGCGTTCTGCGATCAGAGCCCGTGGGCGTTCGACGACGTTGCCGACGCACGGGACATCTCGCGTGCCCGACTCGACGAGTACGTCGCCGACAGAACTGATTTCGAGACGTGGGAGGAGATGAAGACTCGGGCCGCCGAAGAAGAGATTATCGACCAAATCGTCTCCTGATCACCCCACGCCCGGAACCGCGTTCAACAGATTGTACAGGCCGTAGCTGATGACGCCTGCACCCGGTATCGACCCGAGCCATGACCCGAGCGCGATGCCGACTTTCCGCGGTGAGACGCCGCTTCCGTCCGACGAGCTGGCGGCGAGACCACTCCCGACGATGCTCGCGATCATCACTTTGTTGAACGAGATCGGGATTCCCAGTACGATTGCGAGCTGTGCGATCAGGAAGGTGGGAATCAGGGCGGCGATCGACCGTCTCGCCCCGAGCGTGGCGTATTCGTTCGAGACGGCTCGGACGAGCCGCGGCCCTCTGATCCACGCCCCGAAGAGAATCCCACCGCCGCCGAGTGCGAGCAGGGAAATCGACGAGAGCTGGAGGTCCGTTTCGAACACGGCCTCTAGCGGGCCGGTCGCCAAGCCGATCTGCGTGCCACCGCTCGTGAACACGACGATGAGTCCCAGCGTGACCAGAAACTGATTGATACCGGCGGTCTCGTCGCGGCGGGTTCGTCGACTGCAACTCGATATGGTTCGTCTCACGCGGGACGCGTCCGTCGTCAACCACCCGATGCCCCCAGTACCGAATGTCTGGTGAGAGCGTTCAACGCCGTGCAATCGAGAGACCTGAACACAACGTTTATTCATGCGTTACTTGTTGTCAGCTATCATGAAACACACCGCAGCAGTCTGGGGACCGACCCTCGACGACGGCCGGTATCGGAACCCGATCATCTACGCGGATTACTCCGACCCCGACGTGGTTCGCGTGGGTGATGACTTCTTCATGACCGCTTCGAGCTTCAACGCCGTCCCGGGGCTTCCGATACTCCACTCGCGCGACCTCGTGAACTGGCGACTCATCAATCACGCCATCGACGAGTTACCACCAGATTTCGACCGTCCGCAGCACGGGAACGGTGTCTGGGCGCCCTCGATCAACTACCACGAGGGGACGTTCTACATCTTCTACGGCGACCCCGACCGCGGCGTCTACATGACCAAGACCGACGACCCCCGGGGTCGGTGGTCCGATCTGACGCTCGTGCACGAGGTCGAGGGGTGGATCGACACGGCACCGCTGTGGGACGACGACGGGAACGCGTATCTCGCTCACGCGTTCGCGAAGAGCCGTGCCGGATTCAACAGCGTGCTCAACATCGCCCCGATGGCACCCGACGGGACACACATCACCGGCGAAAGCCGACAGGTGTTCGACGGCCACGACGACCACCCGACAATCGAGGGGCCAAAGCTGTACAAGCGGGGCGGGAGTTATTACATCTTCGCGCCCGCCGGCGGCGTTAGCGATGGGTGGCAGACGGTCCTGCGCTCGGACGACATCTACGGCCCGTACGACGACCGAATCGTCCTCGCCCAGGGGGAGACACCGATTAACGGGCCGCACCAGGGAGCACTGGTGGGCTTGGACAGCGGCGAGGACTGGTTCGTTCACTTCCAAGAGGTCGACCCGTACGGCCGCATCGTCCACCTCCAGCCGGTCGCTTGGGCCGACGGGTGGCCCGTCATCGGTCGCGACGAGGACGGCGATGGGACCGGCGAGCCGGTCCGAACGCACGAAAAGCCCGACGTCGCCGCTGAGACGCTTCCGACGATGGTCCCGCAGACCTCCGACGACTTCGAAGCGGCCCGCTTAGGGCTCCAGTGGCAGTGGCACGGGAACCCGAAGTTCGGTTGGCACTCGCTTACTGACCGCCCCGACGCACTCCGTTTATTCCAACAGCGTGTCGATGCGTCTGAGAATCTGTGGTCCGTCCCGAGCCTCCTCCTCCAGAAGTTCCCCGCCCCGGCGTTCACGGCGACGACGGAAGTCCGGTGCGGCCTCGAAGAAGGAACCGGACACGGAGGGCTTCTCGTCATGGGCTCCGAGTACGCCTACCTCAGTGTCCGTAAGACCACGGACGGAGTCAATCTGATACAGGCTCGTAACACCAGCCCATCAGAGGGTGACCTTGACACGGTCGTTGAACGAGTACCCCTCCGGGGCTCGTCCGCACGACTGCGGGCGACTGTCGAAGACGGGGGGCGCGTCCAGTTCGCGTACGCGACCGACGATGCCGGCTTCGAGTCGATTGGAGAGCCGTTCCAAGCCCAGCAGGGACGCTGGATCGGTGCCAAAATCGGTTTGTTCGTCGCGCAGTCGAGCGAATCTGCGGTCGACGGTGGGTACTGCGACTTCGAGTACTTCGAGGTCAGCGAGTCAGCGACCCACGACTGAAGTCGTGGGCTTGTAGGCTTGCTACCGAATTGTGTACGAGAACTGTACAGCGTTGACGAGACGCTTTGCGAGTGGACACCCGGTCACGTAGTGCTGGACCGCGAACACCTGATAGGCGCTCCCAGAACGCACAGCGTTCTGGTGTCTTGGAACCCATTTCATGTTGATTTAAATAACATATACGAAATAGATTCATTCTGTTAAATTTATAAATATTTTGTGATATAAGGCAGTTACTCTAAGACATCCCGGGCCGTTCCCTCACACTCTCTCATATATCGTTGAGACGTGCTCTACGACAGATTATAGATTTCGTATTTTGTACGTTCTACGTTCATAATAGGCGATTGGGACGATATATGCCTTCTATTCTATACTATCCCTATTTCTCGCCCACTACTTCTTCGCTCGCCATGCGATCTCACTCGCAAGCTGAGAGCGTTCTTGTCTGCGTGCGCTCGTCACCAAGCGCCTGGTACTGTTCGCGTTCGCTGTCTCGCCGGTGGTCTCGAAAATAGGTTGTTATTCTTATATTTACGAGGTAAGTTCAATATTATTTTATTATCTACTCAGCCAATGATTCGAGTCACGGTCGGCGTCTCGTCGCGTGAACGTTAGGTCGTGACGCCCGCTGGCAGACCGCCGTCGATTTCAGAGCCGAGTACCACTTCATTTATATCACGCGGAAGGCACTTATACCGTATCTTCGACCGACGCATGACGTTCTCTACTCCCTCCCATCTCACTCGGACTCGACAGGCGCTCGTCGTACTCGTCGTCGCGGCGCTGTTCGTCCCCCTCGCCGGCCCGGTCGCGGCCGTCGAAAACGAGACCAGCACGACGTTCGTGGAATCGGACATCGCCGCGGACACGACGTGGACGCCGGAGGATGGCCCCTACCGAATCATCCAGAGCGTCCACATCGACCCCGGGACGACGCTGACGATACGACCCGGGACCGACGTTCAACTCGCCGAGGGAATCACGCTCTCCGTCGACGGCTCACTCGTCGTCGACGGCACGGCGGCCCGACCGGTGACGGTTTCGCGGTCCGCGGGTGCCGCGGCCGACCGCCGGTGGGCGAGCATCCGCTACAACGGGACGAGTGAGTCCCGACTCGTCGTGCGCAACACGACCCTGCAGGGCGGGACGAGCGGCGTCACCGTGTCCCGCGCAGACGGGTCGATTACGATTACCGACTCGACGTTCCGAGACTTCTCGAAGGCCGGGCTGTCTGTCGACGACGCCGCGGAGACGCCGCGGATCACCATCGAGCGGTCGGCGTTCCGACGCATCGACGGGCACGCGATTCGGGCGACGCCCCTGTCGGGCGCGACCGGCGAGACCTCGATTACGGCGTCACCCGCGGAGCGCGAAGAGCGGTCGGTCCACACGCTGTCGCTCGATGCCGGCGTCGGTGTGACCTTCGACGCGGTGGAACTCCGGTACGCCGATGCCGGCTCCGTCGACGACGTCGACGCGGAGAGCATCGAACGCATCGGTCTCGATAGCAACCGAAACGGAACGATAGAGCGGTCGTTCGACTCGTTCGTCACGGACGTCTCGGCGCGGGACGGTCGCGTGCGAATCTCGCTGTCGAGGCCGGTCAGCATTCCGAGCGACGGCCGACTCCTCGTGGAGTACGAGGACGTCGTCAACCCGGAGACACGCGGGTTCTATCCCGTTGCGGTCGACCTCCGCAAGGGGACAGTCTCACAGCTCTCGGACGGCGTTCGGGGCTCGCTCACCGTCGGAAACGTCACGTCGCCGGTCGACGAGCGCGCCGCGTCTACGACGCGCGTGCGACAGCTCACCGTTCGCGAGTCGTCGTTCCGCGATATCAACGGGAACGGGGTCTTCGTCGCCGCCGACGGCATCGGCCGGCTCTGGCTGTTGAACAACGAGATTTCGGCGACCGCGGGCAGCGGAATCGCGGTTCGTGCGGCCCGGAGCGACACGACGCTGCTGCACAACGAAATCACCGCCGGTGACGCCGGCATCCAACTCGACGCTCGCGACGAAACGACGGCGACCGTGGTCGGAAACGAGGTTCGCGGCGCTCAGACCGGCATCCGTATCCGCCAGTCTGGGACCCAACTCCCGCAACCCGGCGCGGTCACCATCCGTGACAACACGCTGGCGGACAACGTCGGCCACGGCGTCGACCTCACCGCTCGCAGTCTCGAACTGAATCTGCAACTCACCGACAACGCGATTCGCGGTAACGGCGGGGACGCCGTCCACGTCGATAACTGGCTGACGCGGGGGAGCGACGTTCGCGGGAACCGCCTCGTCGAGAACGGCGGCGACGGCTTCGCCCTCGATGGGACCGTCGTATCGGGTCTCACACTGGCGGATAACGCTGTCCGGGACAACGGAGGAGCGGGACTGGAGCTCCGGACGGGAGCGGCGGCACGCGGGGTCGCCGTCCGGAATAACACCGTCCGCGATAACGGGGGCCACGCCGTTTCGGTCCGCTCGGACCTGATTATTCACCGGACGAACGTCAGCGAGAACCGACTGGCGAACAACGCCGGCGCGGGGCTGCTCGTCGCCAGCCCGATAACGCACCGCGGCGAGCTTTCGGTCGCCAACAACACTATCGCCGCCAACTCCTACGGCGTCGTCGTCCGCGGGGTCGTCGAGACCGACGTTCGAGACAACGACATCGTGTTCAACACGAACGCCTTTGCGGACCCGGTTCCCGTTTCGGGAGTGACGCCGGGAACGGGGGTGTACGTCGCGGAGGGGGCGTCCGGTGCGATCATCAACCAAGCAGAGTCGACGGTTCCGCTGGAAGAACTCGTCGCCAATCCCGAGTTGACACAGCGGCTCACGGTCGCTCGGCTCTGGGACGACACGGTCGTCGTCCTACGGACGGACGGCGAGAGCGAGACGCGGAGCGCGGAAGCCAGCGCCCTGACGATTCGTCGCGTGAGCGGCGCGCTTCCGACCGGCATCGGGGTCCAAACGGCCGGCGAGGGAACCAGGACCCACCACGTCGTCAACAACAGTATCTACGGCCAAGACCGGGGTCTGACGGTCGACATCGAGCGGCTGGTCAGCGCGAACGCGACCGCCCGAATCGTGGTGGACCCGATTCGGACCGTCGACGCCGAGTCCAACTACTGGGGCGCTGCCAGCGGTCCGTATCACTCGTCGATTCTTCCGTCCGGAGAGGGGAACCCCGTCGTCACCGAGCGCGGCTGGGTCGATTTCACGCCGTTCCGAACCGCAGCACCCGACGAGTTGTACACTCGGCCGACTGCCCGAATCGACGCCCCGGCGACAGCGACAGCCGCGGACGAACTCCGACTGTCCGGGGCCGGCTCGACGAGCGACACCTCCCCAGTCGGTCGCTATCACTTCTTCGTGAACGGGACCGAGCGAGCGGTGCAGTCGACCCCCGAACTCAGCGTCACGATGAGCGAACAGCCTCTCGACGTCGGGTTAGCCGTCGAGAGTCGGCTCGGTATCGACAGCGACACCGTCAGGGCGACGGTTGGTGTCGCGCCGCCCGAAGCGACTCCATCGGTGACGACAGCGACCTCGCCGAACACGGCGGGGGCGACGACCACGTCTCACTCGCCGACGAACGATTCGACCGACGGCGGGTTCCTCGGCGGACTGGCCTCGGTGTGGGGGCTTCTCGGAAGCGGGCTCTACGTGGGTGCGCTGGGTCTCGGCGGCTACGGGATGGCGCTGACCCTTCAGCGTCGGTCGCCCCCGGTGAGCGGCCTTCGAATACAGCTGTTGGCGGGCGCGGCCGTCCTCGTCTGGCTCATCGGCGGCCTCGTCGGCACCGCTTCGCTGATCGGCGTCGGCCTCGCCGCGGGTGTCGCGTGGGCCGGCCTCACCGGCGTCGCGTACGTCTTGGCGATGCGAGGATGAACGCCCAACGCGCCCCACGACGACCGCCGCGGGGAGAGTCCCGCCACGCGACGGCGTATCGTGACGTTCGGCCCCGCGGCCGAGGGCGTGTCGCGCCGTGGTTCTGTTGTGTGTTCCACCTCTATCAGTGTAAAATCGTAGCGGTAATGGGCCGATATTAGTGTTCAAATTGAACAATTCTGACACTCGGGTCCTCGTTGGGTTGTTAGAACTAATTCTGTTTGAAATTCATATCTGCTATTTTGTGGAGGTATTGTCCTCAAAGTCGGATATGGTATATGAATAATAAATAACTCAAATAATTCAGATTATAGTCTCTACGTGAAGATGTGCGTTTATAGAACGATAGCATGATTTGTCTGTCTCTGTTAACTATCCTCTGAGAGGGCGAACTCACCGGTCGAGCGCGGTGAATACGCTCCACGCTATCGCCCATCGTGACCCACGCGGCAAAAGGAATATAACCGTAATTCTCTTCGGTACAAGCATGCGAACCTGCGAGCTCACAGCTGTTAGTGAATTCACACTTGTCGAGCGAGACCTCCCGACAATCGCCCCCGACGAAGTTCTGGTTCGAATCGACCGCGTCGGCATCTGCGGGTCCGACTTACACTACTACCAACACGGGGAAAACGGGGGCAACGTCGTCGAGTTCCCCCACGTCCTCGGTCACGAGGCCGCCGGTACTGTCGTCGAGGTTGGCGACGGGGTCTCCCGCGTCGGTCCCGACGACCGCGTGGCAATCGAACCCGGTCTCCCGTGCGGAGAGTGCGGGTACTGCGCCGGCGACGACACCTACCACCTCTGTGAGGATATGGAGTACATGTCTTCGCCGCCGGTCGAGGGCGCGCTGACCGAGTACGTCGCGTGGCCCGCCGAGTACCTGTACGCGCTTCCGGACTCGGTGTCGCTCCGGGAAGGGGCGCTCGCGGAACCGCTGAGCGTCGCGATGCACGCCTGTCAGCGCGGCGGCGTCTCCGACGGGGACACGGTGTTGGTCACCGGCGGCGGCCCCATCGGTCAGCTCGTCTCGGAAGTCGCGATGGCCCGCGGGGCCGAGACGGTCGTCCTGACCGACGTCGTCCCCGAAAAGCTCGCACTGGCCGAGTCCCGCGGCGTCGACTACGCGGTCGACGTGACGGAGTCCGACCCCGTCGAGACGATTCGCGAACACGTCGACGAACGCGGCGTCGACGTGGTCCTCGAGAGTTCCGGCTTCGGCGGCGCCATCGAGACGACGACCGAGGCCGTCAAACGCGGCGGCACCGTCGTCTTCGTCGGTATCCCCCTCGAACCCGAGTTCCCCACTGACATCGTCGAGACCATCGGGCAAGAGTACGACCTGAAGGGCTCGTTCAGATTCAGTAACACGTACCCGAAGGCCATCGAGGGAATCGAGACGGGTCGGTTCGACGTCGACAGTATCGTGACCTTCGAGTCGTCGTTCGAGGACACGCAGGCCGCGTTTGACCGCGCAGCCGAGCCCGAAGAAGTAAAAGGCGTAATCCGCGTCAGCGACGCGCTATAACGCGTTGTCGTTGTAGCCGCCGTCGACGGTGATGACCGCGCCCGTCGTGAACGACGCCGCGTCGCTGGCGAGGTAGACGGCCGCGCCCGCGATTTCGTCCGGCGTCGCGACGCGTTCCATCGGCGTTCCCTCGTCTATCTTCTTTCGCAGTTCGGTTCCCTCGTTGAAGCCGTCGCCCGCGAGCGGGGTATTGACGAACCCCGGCTCGATTGCGTTGACGCGCACGTCGGGCGCGAGGTCGGCCGCCGCGGCGCGCGTGAGCCCGTTCACGCCGCTCTTCGCGGCGCAGTAGGCCGGGCGCTCCTCGCGGGCCTGCCGTGCTGACATCGAGGAGATGTTCACGATGCTCCCGGACTCCATCTCGCGGCCGAAGACGCGGCACGCCCGAAAGACGCCCGTCAGGTTCACGTCGATGTCTTGACTCCACTGGTCGTCGCTCATCTCCGAGACGGACGCTCTCGCGACCGACCCCGCCGAGTTCACGAGGATGTCGACGTCTCCGATGGCGTCGCTGGCGACCTCGTAGAGGTTCTCTATCGACTCGTCGTCTCGGACGTCACACGTCACCTCGGCGGTCTTCGCGCCGCGGTCGCGGAGCTCCTCGGCGGTCTCCTCGACGGCGTCCGCGCTGCGACTCGTCGCCACAACGTCGGCACCGTCGTCGGCGAAGGCGAGCGCGATGGCCCGACCGATGCCGCTCGTGCCGCCGATGACGACCGCAGCGCTATCCGATACGGTAACCGTGGGTGATGTCTCCACCATATCCGATTCCACCGACTACGACATGCTAACTCTTGCGGTCGACAGACGAACTCGCGAAGCGAATCGCTCCCGGACCGTCATCTACGCGCCGGCGGTAGCCGTTGTAAAAAGAGATTGGAGCGCCGCTCAGGCGAGCCCTATCGCGCGCGGCAGCCAGAGGACGAGCTCCGGGAAGACGATAATCGACAGGAGGGTCAACAGAAGCGGCAGGTAGAACGGGACCATGTGCCGAGTAATCCGTTCGAGCGAGACGCCGGTGACGGCGTTGAGCACGAACAGGATGACGCCGAACGGCGGCGTGAGCAGGCCGATCATCAGCGTGACGATCATCACGACGCCGAAGTGAATCGGGCTGATAGCGGTCTGCTCGACGATGGGGAGGAACACCGGCGTGAGGATGGTTATCGCCGCAATCGTCTCCAACATCAGCCCGACGATGAACAGAACGCCCGCGATGAGCAACATGAGCACGAGCGGGTCCGTCGAGACGCCCGTGATGGCCTGTGCGAGAATCTCCGGGAGCTGTGCGCGACGGATGAGAAAGCCGTACAGGGACGCCGCCGCGACGATGAACGTGAGCGTCGCGGTGTGGGTCATCCCCTCGTCGAACGACGCGACGAGTTCCTCCCGAGAGAGGCCGTCGTAGAAGACGGTCCCGATGATGAGCGTGTAGAACAGCGCGACTGCGCCCGCCTCGGTCGCGGTGAACCAGCCGCCCAGAATCCCGCCGATGATGAGCGCCGGGGTGCCGAGCGCGGGCAGCGCCCGGTAACAGGTCCGGCCGAGTTCGCCGAGCGACCACCAGTCGCCCTTCTCGTAGCCGTTCCGATGGGCGTAGAAACTACACAGCGCCATCAGTCCGACGCCCATCACCAGCCCCGGGACGAGTCCGGCGATGAACAGCGTGCCAATGGAGACCTGCGCGAGAATCCCGTAGATGATGAGCGGGACGCTCGGCGGGATAATCGGGCCGATGATGGACGACGACCCGGTGACGGCGACGCTGAATCCCTGGTCGTATCCTTCCTCGCGCATCGCGCGGTACTCGATAGCGCCGAGGCCCGCGGCGTCCGCTGCGGCGGTCCCCGTCATTCCGGAGAAGATGATACTGGCGACGATGTTGACGTGAGCGAGCCCGCCGCGAATCGGGCCGACGATGGCCTTCGCGAAGTCGAAGATGACGTCCGTCAGGCCGAGCTTGTTCATCAACAGCCCCGTCTGGAGGAACAGCGGAATCGCCAACAGCACGAACGAGTTGGTCCCGGAGACCATCGTCTGGGCGACCAGAAGCGGCTCGAACGGAATCGACGTGGTCCACATGAGGATGAGACTCGTCAGCCCCAGCGCGTACACGACGGGGACTTCGAACAGGTACAGGACGAGCAGGACGCCGATGAACAGTCCGAGCAGAACGACATCGGCCATTATCGGGTCCCTCCCTGAAGCGGACGCGTCTCGGCTCGGAGGCGGTGCTCACTCTGCATTTTCGTCTTCTCCTTTGATGTCCTCGATAATCGTTTCTGGCGCGACGGCGACGAGCCACAGGTCGCGAAGCGCGTAGATCGCGATACAGACACCGCCGACGACGGCGGGAACGTACAGCCACGCTTCGGTGAACGGCGGGTGCGACGGGAGCGCTCCCATCCCGAATCCCCGGTTCTGTAGGTACAGCGGGTACGCTCCGGAGACCATGACGCCGACGAACGCGAGGATGAGGAGCGTCCGAAGACCGGTTAGCACCCGGATGACGCCGTCGGAGAGCCGCGAGACGAGGAGGTCGAGCGAGATGTGCTGTCGCTTTCGACTGGCGACCGCCGCGCCGAAGAACGTGATGTACACGAGCAGCATCTGCGAGAGATTGACCGTCCACGGGAGACTCGACCCGAGTATCGAACCCAGGACCCAGCGGGTCAGAATCTGTAACCCGACGACGAGTATCATCAGCACGTAGAGTGCTAACGCGATGGATGTGACCAACCCGTCGAAAAGCCGGCCGAGTTTCGTTGCGAGATTTACTTCTTCCATGGGTGCTCTACGAGTAAGCGTCCGCTCAAATGTTTCGCACTTCTTCGAGCGACGGTTCCCAGTTCTCCTCGAACTGCGTTTGGAGCGGCTCTTTCGCCGCCTCTAACCACGCGTCTCGGTCGGGTTCGACCACGTTCATTCCCTGTTCTTTCAGCGCTTCGATGGCCTGTGACTCCGATTCAGCGATGCTGCTGCTGAGCTCTTGGATGCTGGACGTCAACGAGTCGACCATCGTCGTCTGGTCCTCGTCGGAGATGTTTGACAGCGCCTGGGTGCCGAGCGTGAACCACCCCGTCGACGCGAGGTGCTTGGTCAGCGTGTAGTAGTCCTGCACCTCGTACAGCGAGGACGACCGGACGGTCTCGGCGGGGTTCTCTTGAGCGTCGACGACGCCCTGCTGCAGCGCGCTGTAGAGTTCGTCGAAGGCGACGGTGGTCGGACTCGCGCCGATGCCGCTCCAGATGTTCACCCACGGGGTGAGGTCGGGCACCCGCAGGTTGGTTCCCTGAATGTCCTCGGGCGTCTCGAAGGCCTTGTTCCCGGTCGTGTGTCGGTAGCCGCGGTACACCGGTTCGTTCACGAGCATCTGTTTACCCTGCTCGCGGAGGCGCTGTCGGCCGTCGTCGAAGAACTCCGTCTGGAAGGCGCGCCGCTGCTGTTCCCAGCCCTCGAAGACGAACGGCGACTCGACCCAGAAGTTCTTGGGGTCGTAGTCGATGACCCAGCGCGTCCCGATGATGGTCCCGTCGATGGAGCCGATTTGCGTCTGTTCCATGACCTCCTTTTCGCCACCGAAGGACTCCTCGATGGTGATCGCCACTCGCCCCTCGGTCTCCGCTTCGACGGAAGAGGCCCACTCCTTGGCCATCTCGTTGATGACGTGCCCGCTAGGGAAGACACTCCCGATGATGAGCGATTGGCTCTGACCGCCGCCACCGCTCTCCGTCGTATCGGTGTCTGAGTCGTCCGAACCGGTCGTGCCGTCGGTTCCGGAGCCGGAACCGCCGCCCATGCAGCCAGCCATCGATGCGATTGCCCCGGTGCCAGTGAGTAGCCCGAGCTGTTCCATGAAGCTCCGTCGGCTTTGTCTACGCATACCATTCACAACGATTCTACACTGGTACTTATATCTATCGCAATAATTCATTTTAATAATATATCATAGGATAGATGTCATCTGCTCTGGGTAGTTCGACTCGTCACTCGCCGCAGTCGCCGGCAGTCACCGATCGAGTCGAGGCGAGGCCGACCAGCCGGGCTACAGCGTTACTGTCCGCGTTCGATGAGGCCCTTCATGTAGCCGATTGCGAACAGCCGGCCCATGTCGGTGTACCCCGCGTGGGCTTCCGCTCGGTCCTCCTCGCCGAGCATCTTGGGGACGTGGTCGGGGCGAATCGCCCCGTCGAAGCCGATGTCTTGGTACGCTTCCATCGCCGCCGTCATGTCGGTGGGCCCGTCGTCGTGCCACGTCTCCACGAACGACTCGGGCGTCCCTTCGACGTCGCGGAAGTGGACGAAGTGAATCCGCTCTCCGAGACGTCGAATCGCCGACGGGACGTCTTCGCCCATCGCGGCGAAGTTCCCCTGGCAGAACGTGACGCCGTGGTTGGGGCTCTCGTGGAGTTCCAAGACGCGCTCGTACCGTTCGAGCGATGTGACGAGGCGGGGAACTCCCCGAAGCTCCTCGACCGGCGGGTCGTCCGGGTGGAGCGCCATCTTGACGCCCGCCTCCTCGGCGACCGGCACGACCTCGTCCAGGAAGTACTGGAGGTTGTCCCACAGCTCCTCCTCGGTGATACCCGCCGCAGGGTGGTCCTCGGCGCGCTCTATCCACTCGTGGTCGTACCCGGTGACGAGCGAGTCACCGCGGTCCGGAATCGAATCGGAGGTTCTGAGGACGCCGACGGGGTTTTCGGTCCACACCCAGCAGTACACGTCGATGCCGAGGCGTCCCATGTTCCGAAGCAGCCGTTTCACCGTCTCGATCTCCTCGTCTCGACCCTCCTGACCGAGGACCGTTCGCTCCATGGGCGGGCGGTCCTCGACGACGTCCAGTGAGAATCCGTGGTCTGCGAACCGGTTTCGGGTTTCGAGTAACGTCTCGTACTCCCACCAGTCGTCGACGCCCCAGAACCGTACGACGGCGCTTTCGACGCCGAGTTGCTTGGCGAGGGTCCACCGTCTGTCCGGGGAGGGAGGCAGCATCACTGCTGGATTCATACACTCACATCCCAGACTCACTCCAAGTAAAAGCGTTTCGCACAGATGTCGGCGTCGTCGTCCGGAGAACCACCGAATCAGCCTCTAGAGCCACTCTATAGCCAGTTTCGAATCCATAACGTATCTTCGTGAAGTTGTATTCCACTCATAGTGGAACGGTTTCGTTCGACTCGATGAAACGACCGGGGGATGGCGCTCAGTCGTACGCGTACTTGACCTCGATGACGTTCTTCCGGTCTCTGAGCGCCGGGAACAGTTCGTCTACGATTCGGTCGTCGTTGAACCGCTCTTTCGGTCCGGAAAGCGACACCGCGCCGATGACCGACCCGTCGCTGACCAGCGGAACCGCGATGGACCGAATCCCGTCTCTCCGCTCTTCGTCTTCGAGCGCGTACCCTCGCTCCCGTATCGTCTCGAGTTCTTCGAGGAGCGCGTCCCGGTCGCTGATCGTGTGGTCGGTCTTCGTCGGGAGCCCGTACTCGTCGACGATTTCGGTCACCCGCTCGCCGGGGAGTTCCGCGAGAATCGCCTTTCCGAGCGCGGTCCAATGCATGTGGGTGAACTCACCGATCGGCGCGTTGTCGTACACCGCCTTGTCGCCCTCAGCCTGGTAGACGATGACCCGCTGTCCGTTCTCCTCGACGCCGAGATTCGCCACCTCACCGGTCGACTCCGCGAGGTCCTTGATTTCGGACCGCGACGCGCCGTACACGTCCAAGCGCCCCCGGGTGATGCTTCCGTCGCGGAGGAACCGAAGGCCGAGTCGGTACCCGTGTTCGTCCTTGACGACGTACCCCGCCGCCTCGAGCGTTTTCAGATGCACGTGCGCGGTACTGGTCGGCACCCCGAGCGCGTCCGCGACGTCGTTAATCCGCACCGTTCCCTGCTCTCGCAGAACGCCGATTACCCGGTACGAGCGCATGACCGCCTTCACGCGCTTGCCGCCGCCTTCGCTTTCGTTAGGTGCCATGGTTCGCCTTTCGGAGCGGGACAGATAAATTCTACTGATGGTGGAAGCGTCCCACGAAGTCGGGAGCGACCGCGACCGACGCCGTCGCACGCGGGTTTGCCCTCGCTGCCGTCGTACCGATACCGTGGGGTGGCTCTCTGGCGATTGACGAATGTTCATAATTAATCCAAATCGGTGAGTGATTCGATACGTGAGGTTCGATTCCCGTTCAATTAGTCACGTGTGCCCACGCGCCACACCGAGAACAGAGGCGCTCGTCCGCGTCACTTGACTCTACTATTAGTAGAATCGCGATCCGTCGCGAACAACCAGGCTCTGTCGCCGATTCCCGTTTCGGACGGGTTCACCAGCACGAAACGAGCCGACGGGGCGCGCGAACTCCGCCGCTCGCGTCCCGGCTACATGCGGTCCCTGTGATGTTGCTTCGGATGGGGACCTGCCGTGCATAACAGGCCTACCCGTGTAACTCTTGGTGGGCTCGGGTACCTCCTCGAGCAATTCGGTTTTATCGGATTGTAATTACAGAGCTATGTCTGTCACAGACGGGTCGTTTCGGACCGCAACTCGTGGTCACGGAGCCCGAAGTCGTCGGTACGAGTCCGGGAGACCCTGCGCGTTCTCTCCGGACAGGCCGACGACGACGTAGTCGGCATCCCGACCGACGTAGGCGAGGAGCCTGCGAACGTGCTCGGCGTCGATGGCCTCGACCGAATCGAGAACGAAGAACGGGACCTCGTCGGACACCTCGTGGACGAGGTAGCCGGCGACGGCGAACACGAGACCGATAAGCTCGCGCTCGGAGGCCGGGAGATGGTCGATAACGTCCTCGTAGACGGTACCATCGTCCGTCCGGCGCTCGATGTGCGGGACGAACCGCCCCGCGGGAGCCGCGTCCGCGTCATCGAGAGAGTCTCCGTCGTTCCGTCGCTCGATCCAGAGACGGGCGAGGCGGTCGTATTCGAGGGCGTCGAGAACGTCCGCCATTCGCTCGTTGAACGCCGAGACGGCCGCGCGTTCGAGTCGTTCGATACGACCGCGAAGCTCGCCGATTCGGTCGTCAATTCCGTCCTGCCGCGCTTCGAGGTCCGCCCGTCGGTCGAGTTGGGCTTCGAGGGAATCGAGGTCATCGACGACGGCGGCGCGCTCCTCGCGTCGCCGTTCCAACTCGAACTCGACCCGGGTGACCTCCCGGTGGGCAGCGAGGACCGCGGCGCGGTCGTCCGCCTCCGCGGCCCCGGCGTCACGTCTCAGGTCGGCGATATCCGATTCGAGGTCGTCGCGCCGGGCTTCGAGGTCCTCGACTCGCGCCCGGCGCTCGGTGCGCTCGCGGCGTAACTCCTCGCGTCGTGTTTCGAGGTCGCGTCGCCGTCGTCGCTGGTCTTCGAGTTCCGACCGGCGTTCTTGCAGTCGTTCGAGACGCTCGGTGAGTTCGGCGCGCTCCTCGCGACGGTCGTCGCGGAGCGTCCGGAGTTGGTCGAGCGTCGATTCGATGCTCGCTTCGGGGACGGAGGTCCCGCACGTCCAGCAGACGACCCGGCCGTCGCCGTCGGGCCCGCCGTCTTCGCCCGCGCTCGTGGCGACGGGCGATGTCCCCGACGTGAGGAACTGCTCGTTGAACCGTAGCGTTCGCTGAACGTCGGTGATATCCGCGTCTAACCGTCGTTTTCGCACGCGCGACTCGGAGAGTTCGTCGGTCAGACCGTCGAGTTCGCCGGCGGGGTCGGCGGGACACGACGCGAGTTCCGATTCGACCTCGCCGAGTTCGGCGTCGAGCGCGTCAAGTGACTCCCGCTGGGCCTCGAGTTCGAACTGGGCGTTGTCGAGCGTCGCGTTCAACTCCCGTAATCGGTCCGCTCGCGCCTCCGCGTCCGGCGTATCGGTGTCGGTTTCCCTCCGCGCGTCAGCGTCGGCGTCGACCGCCGACGGCTCGATGCGAGCGAGCGCTTCTCGTCGGTCTGCCAACTCGGCTTCCAAGCGCTCGACAGCCGCGTTCAGTTCGTCGCGGCGCTCGCGGAGTCGCGGGCGCTCGGATTCGAGCGCGGACAGCTCCGCGATTCGGTCGTCTAACTCGGCGCGCTCGGCGCGGAGGTCGGCGATTTCCTCGCTGACGGCGTCGGTGTCGACCGAGTGCGTGACGAACTCCCGCAGGTCGCGGTCGCCGGTCACCGCCTGCCGGGCCTCGTTGGAACCGAGCAGGAACGCGAACAGGTCTGCGGTCGTCGAGCCTTCGAGATACGGGTCGCCGGACGCGACGACGCGGTCTCCCTCCCTCACGAACACCCGCGTGTACACCTCGCTCTCGACGGCGAGTTCGACCTGGCCGCCGTCAGCGCTCTCCTCAAATGAGGGTTCATCGCTTCCCAGCGCGGCCGCGAGACCCCACAGGAGCGGTGTTCGGTCGGCCGCGTTCCGTCCCGCGACGACGGAGACGCCGGGCTCGAACTCGACGGTCGCGTCGTCGAGACCGGCGAATCGCGTGACGGTCAGGCGGGCCGGTCCGTTCGTCGTGGCCATACGATGTTCGACACGGGGGTCCGTGAAAACAGTTGGTGACGCTTCCAAAACTCGTTCCAACGCTATCATTGGAACGTGTCTCTTGTCCCGGGTGCCACAAACACGTTCCAAAGCTATCGATGGAACGCTTTTCGACCCGAGAGCTCGCGAGAGTTCGGTCGTCACTGGTCGCTCCATACCGCGGTTCGGAAAGCGCGAAACGGACTACTCGCAGTCGCAACCGCCCCGGTCGATGAGGTCGTCGACCGTGTACTGGGAGTTACAGCCCGGGCAATGGACGCGAACGTCGACGTACACCTCGGCGGTCTCGGGGTCGACGTCGAGTTCGCCGGCGGCCGCGAGGTCGGACAGCGACCTGTCGGTGACGCGCTCGACGCGACCCAGCAGGCGTCGAATGGTTTGGGACCGGCGCTCGCTGAGGTCTCCGTTGTCGCGGTCGGTCTCCGACGGCGGCGTCACGCCGCGGTACGAGGTGAGATACGTCCGCATCGCCCGGTGCGAGACGAAATCGGTCTCGAGTCGCTCTACGTCGACGCCGGCGCGTTCGAGTCGGCGGACCGCCTCCGTTCGCGCCCCGCTCGAAACGCCGTCGTCGGTGAGCACGCGGTACAGATTCTCGACCTCGCCGTCGATGACGCGCTCGTTCCGCTCGTCGAGCGCCGCGCGGAGGAGCCGTCGGTTGAACGCGTCGGCGAGGTCACGGAGGCTCGACCGCGCGTCCGCCTCGGCGGTCCACCGCCGTTCGAGCTCCGCGCCGAACCCGTCGAGGTCGCGCTCGCGGAGCAGTCGGCTGACCTTGCTCTCGGGGCCGCGCTTTCCACCCGGGGAGTCGTGTGAGTCGCTCACTGCCGACTGCTATTCGGGGAGTACACATATGCTTGACGCGCGGTGAGACGGGGTACCGGATGAGGGCCTAAAGAGGGTACAACGGCGAGTTGAGATGGGTGGTCAGTAGTTAGCGGCGTCGCCGCGGCCGGTCGACGCCCCCCGACCGGCCGGCGATTCGCGGTCCGAGTGCACGGCGGCGAAGTCCTCTCGGTCGTCCGCCTCGACGTCCGTCACCGGGCGCGACGTCGAGGACGAGGATTCGGTGTCACTGACCCCCTCAGTGACTCGGTCGGCGGGGGAGGTCGCGGCGTGTTCGGCGAGTTTGAGCCTGACGGCGACGGTTCCGTCGAACTGCTCGACGAGTGCGGCGACGAGCGAGAGACCGGACCGAGACTCGGGAGAGCCCGCGACGGTCTCGCCCGCGTCCGGGAAGGCGTCTTCCGGGAACGGCGGGCCATCGTCGGAGATGCGAACAGTCACGGTCTCCGCGCCGCGCTCGGCGCGCAGGCGAATTCGCGGACGCTCGGCGTCCGCCCGCTCAACGGCCGTGACGAGGAGGTTTCGGAAGACCGCGGAGAGCATGCTGTGGGCGAGGACGTCCACGTCGGGGAGGTCTCCGGAGACGACCACGTCGGCGTCGTGCGCGGCGCGAGCCTTCCGAAGCTCCGTCTCGATGGTCTCGGCCAGCGGCTTCGGTTCGAGGTCGGCGGTCCGCTCCGAGGTGAGCACGTCGGTGAACTGCGCCGTACTCTCGGTGAGGTCGATGATGCCGTTGCTCGCGGCGACGATGTTCTCCAGCCGCTCGTCGGCCGCCGACCCCGCCTCCTTCCGAACGACCGACGCCCACCCGCGGATGACCAGCGCGTCGTTTCGGATGTCGTGGTGGAGGACACGGTTGAGGACGGCGAGCTGTTCGCGCTGTTGGCGGAGTTCGGTCTCCCGTCGCTGACGCGCGACGGTCCACCGGTAGATGCCGAACACGAGGAGCGCCGCACCGACCGCCTGTGCACCGTCTTCGAACAGATAGCTGAACCAGACGGGCTGTTCGACGAACTCGTCGAGGAAGTCGGTCAGCGCGAACAGGTACGAGGCCGCGACGCCGCCCGCCAGCGGGTAGAAGACAGACGGTGCGTGTACTCGTCGGACCACGAATAGGCACGCGAAGAGGACGGCGACGACGACGCCCTCGCCGACGAGGTCGAGCGCTGTCGTCGTCGGGTCCGGCGGGAGCACCACGACCTGCGCGCCGACCGGGATAACCGACCCGACGGCGACTACCCACGGGAGGAATCGCTGTGCTGCTCCGATGGGTTTCTCGCCCGTCGATTCCGGTTCGTCGCCGGGTACGCTCTCCGCCCGAGCTTCGGGGTTCATCTCGGGACACCTCGCCCCGAGCGTCTCCCGCGGACGACCGCCGGCTTCTGTCTCGTTCGCATACTCTCGTCGACGGCGATGACCGACGAAGTGGTTGCTATGTGGATTGTCTGCCTCACTTTCCGTTCGGTAGCTGCACCCTGTGTCCGGTAGTCGTACGGAGCCGTACAGAGTCGAAAATAGTCCGGGGTCGCCGAGCGTCGGTCAGGTAAACACCCAGACTGCGGCGACGAACAGCAGCGACCCGAAGACGAAGGTGACGTCTCGCGTCCGAACCATCATGCCCTCGGTCCGGAGGGTCTGACTCTGTTCGTCGCCCAGCGAGCGCGAGAACCCCTTCGTCTCCATCGCCTCCACGGTGACCCGCGCGCGCTTCGCCACGTTGAAAATCAGCGGGTAGAACGCCTTGACGGAGAGCGTCAGCAGGTAGTAGAAGTAGCGCCACCTGAACAGCCCCTGCTTTTCGGGTACCTTACTTCGAAGGCGGAAGGAGTTGATGAGCGCGTGGTACTCCTCGACGAGAAGCGGCATCATCCGGTAGCCGTACGCGATTGCGAACGTGAGCTGTCGGGGGACGCCCAAGCGCAACATCCCCTTGCTGAGTTTCTGCGGGCTCATCGCCGAAAAGACGGCGAGGCTGATGACCGAGATAATCGTGAGCTTGAGGAAGAACGGGACGAGCGCCCCGACGGCGTCGATGCCGACCTCCTGGCTGGTCGTGGCGGTATGGATACCCCGGCCGACCGCGGCCGCGACGATGGTCCCGGTCTCGGCGAACACGCTCGCGTCGCCCGCCATGACGCCCGCGACGACCCGACCGGCGTTCTCACCCAAGTGACCGACCGCCCGAATCGTCCCGCCGATGAGCGGGACCAACACCACGAAAAAGCCGACGTTGGTGACTTGGCCGAACAGGAGCAACGCGAGCAGGTACTTGCTGACCTGCGAGAGCGCGGCGAGCACGAAGGCCGCCGCGAGCAGGATGGCCAGCGGAAGCGTGTCGTAGAACAGCCACGGGATAATCATGAACAGTACGGTCCACAGCAGGACGACTCGCGGGTCGAAGCTGTTCAACAGCGCGTCCTCGTTGTCGTAGGCGGTCCGCATCAAGTCGACCTTGATGTCGGCGACCGAGATGTCGGTGAGCGCGTCGACGTACTTCATCGCGTCCCTCCGCTCGACTCGCCTCCGGGGCTGACATCGGCGACACCGCCGTCGGCGAGTGCGTCGTCCTCGAACGACCGGGCTAGCGTCTCACACATCGATTCGGTGCTAAGCGCGGGGGATTTCAGCCCGAGTCGCCGGCTCAGTTCGACCACCTGCGGCTGTCGCAAATCGGTCGCTGCGAGGAGGTTCGGGTCGGAGAACACAGCCTCCGGCGGTGCGTCCGCGAGCACTTCGCCCTCGCCCATGACGAGGACGCGATTGGCCCACGCCGCGACCAGTTGCAGGTCGTGGGAGGCGACGACGACAGTTTCGACGCGGCTCTCGGCCTTCCGGAGCATTCCGGTCACCTCGCGGCGGCTCTGGAGGTCGAGACTGCCCGTGGGCTCGTCCAAGAGGACGACCGTCGGGTCGGTCGCAAGCCCGATTCCCAGCGACGCGCGGCGCTGTTGGCCGAGGCTCATCAGGCGGCCGTCGCGGTCCGCGAGGTGTTCGAGGTCCAGATACGCGAGAATCTCGTCGACGCGTTCGTCCACGTTCGGGGCGTCGCGGTTCTCGAGGTAGTAGGCGACGTCCTTGCGGACGGTGTCCTCGACGAACATCTCCTCGGGGTTCTGGTGGATGTAGACGGTGTCGTCGGCCAGTTGCTCGGGGAGCGTCTCGCTCGTGTCGCGCCCGAGGACCGTCACCGTCCCTCGGTCCGGGGACGCTAACCCCGTAATCAACCGCAACAGCGTCGACTTCCCGGACCCGTTGGCACCGACCAATGCGACCCGGTCGCCCTCGTACAGTTCGAGGTCCAGCCCGTCGAGCACGCGATTGTACCCCTCGCGAAGCGTCGGGTAGCCGTGACCGACGTCCCGCATCGTCACTACCGCGTCCCCGTCCCGCTCGCGCTCGGTCAGCTCGGCGGCGTCTGTACCTGTTGCCACCGCGCCGCCGTCGACGGCGGCCCGAGAGCCGCGCGTCGCCGCGGGTTGAAACGCCGTTGCCGCCTCGTCGACGGTCACGGGATACCGACCGCTGGGCAGGGTTCCCACTTCGGTCGGCAGGCCGTCGGCGATTTGTGTGACCTGCGGCGGGTGGATATCGTGGGCGAGCAGGTCGTCGAGCCTGTTGAGCCCGACCTCGACCGGCTCTTTCCAGGCGACCCCGCCGTCGGAGACGAGCACCATCTCGTCGCAGTAGTCGGCGATGAACTCGGAGTGGTGTTCGATGACGATCACCGTCTTGTCCTGCTTCTCGTTGAGTCGTCGGAGCTGTTCGTACGTTTCGCGGGCGTTTCGGGGGTCGAGCTGTGCGGCGGGCTCGTCGACGAAGATGAACTCGGGATCCATCGCGAGCACCCCCGCGAGCGCGACGAGGTGTTGTTGGCCGCCGCTCAACTCCCAGATGAACCGGTCTTCGAGGTGGTCGAGACCGAGGGTTTCGAGGGCGCGGGTCGCCCGTTCGGCGTAGTCGTCGAGGCCGTAGTTGAGCGGTGCGAACTCCACGTCGTCGCGGACCGTCTCCTGGACGAGTTGGTTCTCGAAGTCCTGGAAGACGTAGCCGACCGTCTTCGAGAGTTCGGCGACGTCCGACTCGCGGGTGTCGGTGCCGGCGACGGTGACCCGCCCGTCGAACGTCCCCTCGAAGAAGTGTGGGATGAGGCCGTTGAACGTCTTACACAGGGTCGTCTTTCCGCTGCCGTTGCCACCGACGACGGCCGTGAACTCGCCCGGCTCAATCGTCACGCTCGCGTCGCGCAGTACCGCCTCGTTGCCGCCGGGATACTGAAACGTCAGGTTCTCGACGACGATGTTGTTGCTGCTCATAAAAACAAAGCGATGGGGTTCAGTCCTGCAGGCCGTCGACCTTGCGCTGGCGGTAGGCGACGAGCCCGAACGAGATGACCGCCGCGATGGCAATCGGCACGAACAGGAACGCTTGGCCGTACGTTTCGACGAACTCCGGCGTGAACGTGATGAGCCCGCCGCTGGTCTCGCTCAGCGTCTCGAACGCGAACGCGACGGGAATCAGCGCCACCCACGCAATGAGTCGCTTCAGGGACGTGCGCGTGAACACCGGGCCGTCGCGCCCCTCGACGGGACTCATGCCGAGTAGCGGTTCGATCTTCCCGCGGAGCCGCGGGTAGAGGAACAGGGTCGGAATCGCCCCGAAGACGACGCCGGCGATGATAATCTGAAGCAGGGCACCGATTCCCTCGGTGGCCCACACGGTCTCGGGGAGCCACGAAATCGCTTCGAGCTCTTCGACGCCGATGTAGAACTTCCCGACGTCGATGAACCACGCCGCGGTCTCTTCCATCGCCTTCGCGAGGAAGCCCAGCGCCGCGATTTGCTTGACGTCTTTCGGGTCCGTGATGAGCGACATCACGAAGAACCACGACAGCGTGACGACGATTAGCCCTTCGACCGCTCCGAGCGCGCTGAAGTCACCGATGAGAATCTCTCCGAAGACGATGCCGCCGACCGGAATCGCGAGACAGGCCCAAAACGAGCGGAACAGGAGGACGACCGACATCGCAACGAACCAGAACGGTCCGATGGAGACGCCTAACCCGCCTATCGAGAACTCCGGGAGAAGTTCCGTAATCATGCTCTGCAGACCGTGTAGCGACATGACGAGGATGAACGCCATCATGTCCCTATGGTCGAAACTGAACGCACTACTCGAGTTGTTGGACGTTGTCACCATCCGGGTGGTGGTGGTTAAGCAACCTGTTTAACGCTTGGTATGAGTATGACGTACGACTGTATATCGGACTGTACTCTGTGGAGTGGTCGGTGGCAGTACATAGCAATCGCGTCGATATATTGCGCTCTGGATTCCCTCTGGACGTACTTCGGACGCTCTGCGGTTGCGGCGCTCGCGGACCGATTCGGGTGCTCCTGAGTGACTGTTCGCGTCGAAAAATGAACTGAGCGGTGGCGACGCCGACACCAACACCGACGCCGACCGTCAGGCGTCGGTCGCGCCCACGCAGCGCTCGACGTCTGCGCGGGACTTCATCTCCAAGACGTTGTACGGGGCGTCGATGTCCGCGGCCACCGACCGGAAGGACGGAAGCGGTTCGTGCGCGTCTTCCGTCCCGTCGTTGTCGTGGAGGTGCGCGACTTGGATTCGGTCGCCGAACCGCTCGACGAACCGTCGGTAGTCGACGCCGGTCGCCTTCGCGTGGCCCACGTCGAGCGTCAGCTTCAGGAACTCGCCGCCGACGCCGACGTCGTCGAGGAACGCTGCGAGTCGGTCCGGAGTCGCCGTGTGCCGACGCGTTCCCGGTTTGTCGCGCTGGTTTTCGAGACAGACCGGAACGCCCGCCTCGGCGGCGAATTCGGCGCACTCGCGGAGCGTCTGGACCGCCTGCGCGCGGGTGTGCTCGCGGACGTGTTCGGGGTACCGAGCCCGAACCGAGCCCCCGTGGACGATGACGCCGCCGGCGTCGATTGCCGCGGCGAGCTCGATTGCCTCTTTGGTCGCCGCGACCGCGGCTTTCCGAAGGCGCTCGTTGACGTTCCCGGGGGCGACGTCGAGGTGCGGGCCGTGGACCGTGTAGCTCACGTCGAACTCCTCGGCGACCGCCCGCAGGCGCTCGGCGTCTCGCTCGTCCGCCCGAACGTCCAGATAGCCCGCACGGAGTTCGACGTGATTCAGGTCGAATCTGCGGAGGAACTCGGCGAACGACGCGACGTTGGCCGCATAGCGGATGTCCATCGACGCGCCGAACCGCGGTCGCTGGACGGGCGTCGCCTCAGACATCGACTTGGCTCGCGGGAACGAGGCGGTCGCCGCGGAGGACGGGCACGACCGAGCGAGAGTCGATGGCCGTCTCGAACTCGTGGAGGTCGCGCCGCCGAATCTCGTGTTTCTGTTCGTATCGCGGCCCTTTCGCCGTCACGAGGAGGCGCGCGTACCGCTCGCGGTCGCGGTCGGTGAGGTCGCCGCCGTGGAGGTAGTCGTCGATGAGCGCCGCGCCGAGGGTATCGTCGGACGTCGGCTGGCCGCTCGACCCGCTAGCGACGATGGTGACCGGCCGCCCGCGGTCTTCGAGCAGGTCCGCGACCGCCGCGGCGTTCGTGTAGCCGCCGACGAACACCTCGACATCGGGACCTCCGCGCTCGCGGAGCGTCGAGACGGCGCGCCCGCCGTTCGTGGAGGTCATCGCGGCCGGTCGCCCGTCGAGGTCCAGTCGCTGGACGTAGCTCGGCGAGTTGAAGAAGTCGTAGCCGGGGTTCGGCTCGTAGTCGTCGGTCTTGCCGCCGCCGATGAGACACTCGGGGTGGTCCTCCTGATACGCCGGTTCGTCGCCGCGTTCGTCGGTCACGTGGACGTACTCCGCACCGAGCGCGAGCAGTTCCGCCACGGTCGCCGAGAAGTGGGTCACGTCGACCACGACGTAGTCGCCCGGAGCCGGTTCTGCCGGGATGTTCTCACAGCCCTCTATCAATGTCTCTGCGAACACCGCTGTCTGTCGTCCATCTGCGGACATAGCCCACGTTCTCTACAACACCTACAAGTCAATTGCTAGTAGCGATATATATCGAACCGTACTGTCCGTAGTTCGCTTCGCCCGCCGGTAGTTCCCCGGCAATACGACTCGTCACTCGCGCGTACCGCGTCGTTCGGTCGTGTAGAACCGTGTTCGAATCGACGGATAGCGGGCTCGCGACTATCGCTTCGATAAAAATTATCAGAAAGTAAGACTAATATATAACTGAAAAATTATATATCTAACTCACCAGTTCTATCCCGAAATTAGGCACCGAACGTACCGTCACTCGAGAGCTACCCGAGCTGCTTCGGTTGCGTTCTCGCACCACGACTGCGAGTTCGACCCACTTGATAGTATCTGCGGGAAACGGCTTAACTACGGCCCAAGAATACGTTTTCAAGTACAAGCGTCGTCGGTAGGTTACTCGCACTCAGTAGCGCGGTTCTTCGGGGCGAGCGTTACAGAAATTCTCCCGGTTAAACGTGTGAAGCTGCTGAAAAGACTGGTTACGACGAATGGGAGGGGTTCAATTGCGAACGTCTCGCGTCCGTCACGGCGGGTCGGGAAGCGCGTCCGAGTGGTGTCGCAATCTCACAACGGCAGTCCTCAGGCTCAGTGACAAATATATCAGATACCATGTATTATTACTATACGAGTATTGATTTTCGAAAGCTGCGGTTTCGGTCTCCGGTTCGGTACCAACGCCGGGTCGCCGACGCCGACAGCGTCTTTGACCGCCGGTCCAACGTCGATTCGAAATGGTTCTCGCCGCCGAACGACTCCGCCGGTTCAAGACGCCGCTCCGCTACGTGATGGGCGCGCTCTACGTCCTCGCCGGAGTGATGCACTTCGTCGTGCCGAACGCGTACGCGCAGGTCGTCCCGCCGGTCTTCCCGGCGGCGCTCGCGCTCGTTTACATCTCGGGCGTCGCCGAAATCGTCCTCGGCGTCGGCGTCGTCTTCCGCCGCACCCAACGCATCGCCGCGTGGGGACTCATCGCGCTACTTGTCGCGGTCTTCCCCGCGAACGTCTACATGGCGACGAGCGATATCGTGCTCGAAGGTGTTCCGGCGTCACTTCGGGAGCCCTCCGACGCCGCCCTGTGGCTCCGACTGCCGCTTCAGGGCGTGCTCGTCGCGTGGGCGTGGTGGTACACTCGCCCGGAGTCCGACGGCGGCGTCGACTCGTCGTCGAACCGGTGACAGTCATCGAGTGGATTGGTGTCTACCCCCACGCTGTCCGGCTGTTTTCGGAACCGAACGGAACTGATTCAAGCGCGCCGGTGCGAGCCGTAGCCGATGACCGAAGACGACACTCACGACCACGTCGTCCCCGGGAGCGACGAGGCCATCGATTCGGCCGACGTTCGGGGCTACGACTTCGGCGGCGCGTTCGACTTCGACGAGTTCCTCGACGCGTACGCGACGACTGGCTTTCAGGCGACGCAGCTCGCCGAAGCCATCGACATCGCCGAAGAGATGCAAGACGCGGACGCGACCGTCTACCTGACGTTCACCTCGAACATCATCTCGTCGGGGCTGCGGGAGGCCGTCGCCTACCTCGTCCGCGAGGGCTTCGTGGACGTGCTCATCACCACCTCCGGCTCGCTGACCGAGGACGTCATCAAGACCGCGAAACCGTTCAAGATGGGCTCGTGGGACGCCGACGAGGGCGAACTCCGCGAGCGCGGCATCAACCGCCTCGGCAACATCTATGTCCCCTCCGACCGGTACGTCTGGCTCGAAGAGTATCTCTACGACTTCTTCGAGGACTTTTTCGCCGAAGAGAAGGTGCGGACGCCGACGGCGTTCGCCCGCGAGCTGGGCGAGACGCTCGACGACGAGCACTCGGTGTTGAAGCAGGCGGCCGAAAACGACGTGCCGGTCTACTGCCCGGCGCTCACCGACGCCGAGGTGGGCAACTTCCTGTACTACTACCGGCAGGGCTACGACAAGGACGTCGGCATCGAGATTCTCGACGACTACGACTCGCTCATCCAGAACGGCCTCCTCGCTGACGAAACCGGTCTTATCGCCGTCGGCGGGGGCGTCCCCAAGCACCACGCCATCATGACGAACCTCTTCCGCGGCGGCGCGGACTACGTCGTCTACATCTCGACGGGGATGGAGGGCGACGGCTCGCTGTCGGGCGCGCCCCCGAACGAGGCCGTGTCGTGGGGGAAAATCAAGGACCACGACACGAACTACACGCAAATCGAAGCCGAGGCGACGCTCGTCTTCCCGCTTCTTGTTGCGGGCGCGTTCAAGAACTAGCGGGACTCCGTATCTATTGTCTCCTTTGTAGCGCTATGTTGGTGTCCCAACCGTCGAAACGGCTACGTTAGGCTCATAGCAATTCCCTTTAGCGGCCGGTCGTGTTGCCCGAGTGATGGTATCAACCAGGAGAAGTTTCATCGGGGGTTCTGCCGCGGCGTTGGCGGGTCTCGCCGGCTGTCTGACGACGAGTAATTCCGAACGTGACGCCTCTTCGACTGGCTCCGGCGGCGGCGACGCGGAGACGTACGAGGTCGGGTATCAGGACTTCCAGACGAACATCGAGGCCACCGCGTTCCCCGATACGCTGTACTTCTACTGCGTGCAGTCCGGGTGGATGAACTGGCCGTCGCTGATGCAGTCGTTCGAGGATTCCTACGGCGTGGCGGTCCACGACGACGATCGCTCGTCGGGCGAGGCGCTCCAACACATGCGCTCACACTCGAACAACATGACTCACTCCGGGTACAACGGCGGCTACACCTACGGCATCGTCGCCCGGAACGAGGGCTTTACACAGGCGTACAAGCCGCAGGGGTGGGACAAAGTGCCGGACACGCTCAAGACCGACGACGGGCACGTCACGGCGACCCGCCGGGTGACGACGGCCGTGACCTACCGGAAGGACATCTACGAGGAACGCGGCCTCGACGAGCCGACCACGTGGGAGGACCTGCTCCAACCCGAAATCACGCAGGACCTGGCGCTCCAGACCCCGCAGGCGGCGGTCGGGCTCGCGGCGGCGCTGTCGGTCAACAACGCCCGCGGCGGCAGCATGGACGACCTCCAGCCCGTCGTCGACTACTACGAGCGGATTCAGGAGGGCGGCGCTGAGTTCACCGACAACTTCCTCGCGCAGTTCTCCCGCGGGGAGTACGCGACGTTCGTCCGGTACGACTACTCCGGCCTCGACCTCAAGTACAACAACGACGAGGTCGCAGAGGAGAACGTCGGCGTCGCGCTCTTGGGCGGCGAAAACGGCAATAAGGGCGCGCTCAACATGCCGTACGGCTACGCGCTCTTGGAGGGCGCGCCGAATCCGGCGGCGGGCAAGCTGTTCATGGACTACGTCCTCTCGCTGGAGGGCCAACAGCAGTTCCTCGACGCCTACGTCAGGCCGATTCGCTCCTCGGAGCTGGAGCTTCCCGACGAGTTCATCGACCCGGCCGAGTACGACCGGACGGAGTTCCAAGTCGACTACAGTCAGTTGGTCGACCGGCAGGAGGACATCATCCGAGAGATAACGCGCGGCGCGAACATCTGAGGATGTCCGACCGACACGCCGAGAACAGTCCGCTCTCGACGCTCCGGGCGCTCACGGCGCGGGTGGTCGGCGCGTTCGAGACCGTCGCGAACCCCGTCACCGAGCGAGAGCGCGAGTACCGCCGCATCGTCGCGCTGTGCGCGCCGTTTTCGGTGCTTCTGTTCGTCGCGGGCCTGTATCCCCTCTCCGAAGTCGTTCGCATCAGCGTCTCGACGGCCCAGTACCGGTCGGTCGGGTTCTCGCTCGACGCCTACGCGACGCTGTTCGGCGACCCCTACTACCGACAGGTGGCGTTCAACTCCCTGTGGCTGGCCACCGGGACGACGCTCGTCTCGGTCGGACTCGCCGTCCCCATCGCGCACGCCCTCGAAAAATATGACCTCCCCGGCGAGGACCTCCTCGTCACGCTCGTCTCGTTTCCCATCAGTCTCCCCGGCATCGTCGCCGCGTTCATGATTCTGGTGCTGTTCGGGAACAACGGCGTCGTCACCGCGGTCACGGCCGCCCTCACCGGGGCTCGACCCACCGACCTTGCGTTCGCGGTCAGCGTCCCGGGACTGTTCGTCGCCTTCGTGTACTCGATGGTGCCGCGCGCGACGCTCATCCTCCGCGGGACGTACGCCGAGGTCGACTCGGCCGCCGAGGAGGCAGCCCAGGCGCTCGGTGCGACGCCGTTCGAGACGTTTCGGTACGTCACGCTCCCGCAGATTCGACCGGGCATCACCGGCGCGCTGATTCTCACGTTCCGGACGGGACTAGCGATTTTCGGGACGCTCGTCGTCATCCAGACGCTCGTCGTTTGGACGCTCCAGCTCTCGCGGGAACTCGGCGTCGGCTACGACGTCCAGGTCGCCGGTGCGATGGCGACCGTCTACTTCGCGTTCACGTTCCTGTTCACCGTTCTCGGACTTCGGTACACCAGCGCGGAGGTCGGGATATGACGTTGTCCCTCTCGCGTCGATTCGGGCGGTCTATCGTGACGCTGGCCCTGTTCGCGACGGTCGCGTTCCTCATCGCGCCCATCGTCCTCACCGTCGTTGCCTCGTTCGCCACGAGTTGGACCGGCGTCCTCCCCTCCGGGTTCGTCACCTTCGAGAACTGGCGGGCGGTGCTGGGGCTCGCGGACACGATTGGCTCACAGCGCAGCATGGGATGGCGCCCCCTGTTCAGCCTCCCGCTCGGCGGCGAGAGGCTGACGGTGTTGGTTCCGGCGGAGTTGGCGTTCAGCATCGGGCTGGCGCTCGGCGGCGTCCTCATCAACCTCGTCGTCGGCGTTCCCATCGCGTACGCGGTCTCCCGCTACGAGTTCCCGGGCAAAGAGTGGGTCAACGCCGTCTCCGTGCTCCCGCTCGTGCCGGGCGTCATCTTGGGTGTCGCGTTCCTCCGAGCGTACCCGGACCTCTCGGCGACGAGTTTTGGACTTATCGTCGGCTACTCGCTCTTGAAAGCGCCGTTCATGGTGATGGCAGTCCAAAGCGAGTTCGAGTCGATGCCGCTGCGGCAACTGGAGGAATCGGCTCGCTCGCTGGGCGCGTCGTGGCCGCGGACGTTTCTGACGGTCATCGTACCGAACGCCCGCTCGGGTATCGTCTCGGGAGCCATTATCTGTTGGGCGCTCGCGGCCGCGGAGTTCAACTTCTCGTACATCGTCTGGGCGAAAGGTACCCAGCCGCTGGCGCTCTTCTTGCAGCGACACATCTCGAACAGCTCGTTCACCAAGGCGGCGGCAGCCGTGTCGATGTTCTTTTTCATCATCGTCGCGGTCACCCTCCTCCTACAGCGGGTCGGTCGCCGCGGATTCGACACCAGAGGTAGCTAATGGCAGACGTGACACTAAACGCGGTCCGAAAGGACTACGACGACACGACGGCGCTGGACGGCGTTTCGCTCACCGTCTCGGACGGCGAGATTCTGGGCGTGCTCGGCCCCTCGGGGTGTGGGAAGACGACGACGCTTCGAACCGTCGCCGGCTTCGAGACGCCGACCGACGGGACGGTCAGGTTCGACGGCGAGGACGTGACGAACGTCCCCCCGGAGAACCGAAACGTCGGGTTGGTGTTCCAAGAGTACGCCCTGTTCGACAACATGACCGTCGCCGAGAACGTCGCGTTCGGGCTGAAGATGCGAGGCGTCGGGAAGCGCGAGCGGCGGAATCGGGCCGAGGAACTGCTCGAAATGCTCGACATCGGCGAGATGGGCGACCGCGACCCGACGACGCTCTCCGGCGGCCAGCAACAGCGCGTCGGGCTGGCGCGCGCGCTCGCTATCGAGCCGAACATCCTCCTGTTGGACGAGCCGATGACGGGGCTCGACGCCCAACTGAAGGCGCGCCTGCGGACGGAAATCGGCGCGCTACTGGCGGAGTTGGACGTCACCGGACTCTACGTCACCCACGACCAGGAGGAGGCGATGGTGATGTGCGACCGGGTCGCCGTATTGAACGAGGGTCGCGTCGAGCAGGTCGGAACGCCCCGTGAGATATACGAGTCGCCGGCGAACGAGTTCGTCTCGGAGTTCGTCGCGCTCGACGCGCCGGACCTTCCGTTCGTTAGGTGGTGATTCGCGGGGGCAAGAGACGCGGTTGTGGACGGCGAAAAGCCGAGGACACGGTCACCTCGGTCCGACCGCGGCACCGACCCGCTAGCGCTAGCTTCGAATCGCTTCGACCGGGCGCTTGTTGGCGGCTTTCCACGCCGGATAGATGCCGCTGAGAACGCTCGCGAACGCGCCGAACCCGAAGCCGATGAGCAGGTATCTCGCGCTCGCCCACCGGAACACGAGCATCGGCGAGCTGTAGAGCGCGTTGTACAGGACCGCGCCGATGAGCGCCGACAGCGCGGCACCGACCGCGCCGCCGATGAGTCCCAGCAGCGTCGCCTCCGTGAGAATCATCCGGAGAACGTCCTGTCGGCGGACGCCGACCGCGCGGAGCACGCCGATTTCGCTCCGGCGTTCGATAGTGCTCATCAGCATGATGTTCAGGATGCTCACGCCGGCGACGACGAGCGATATCGAGCCGATGCCGAGAAGCACCAGGTTCAGAGTGCTGAACAGCGAGCCGACGCGCTGATTGAGGCCACCGAACGACGACGTTCGGACGACTTCCTCGCCGGTGTTGAACCGGGCCTCCGTCGCGTTGGCAAGGTGCTGGGCCGCGTCGCCGTCCTCGGCGATAATCGTCACCGAGGAGTAGCCCTGTTTGTCGAGCGCCGGCGGCGAGACCACGACGCCGCTGGAGCGGAAGCCGATGCCGCCCTCCGCGAGAATCGCGCGGACCTTGTACGACTGGTCTCCGACGATGACGAGGTCGCCGACCGTGACGTTCAGCTGCGCCGCCGTCTCGTTGTTCAACAGAACGCCCGTGCGGAACGGCTGTGGAATCGTCCCTCGGTGGGCGCTATACAGGTCGCTCGGATGGGTCACCTGCTCGACTCTCGTATAGGTCTCGGCGGTGTGCGACGAGGCTTGGAGGCTCCCTTCCTTGATGGGAATCACCGTCGCGTTCGAGGCGACCTCCCTGATGGCGCTGACCTGCGCTTCCGTCAGGTGTCGCTGGTCGGCGTCCTCTCCGGGCATGACCGTCGCCTGGTTCGTGATGTCGCTGAACTGCTGGGCCGTCCCGTACCTGAGCGCCGAGCCGGTGATACCGAGTCCGGCGATGGCGACCACACCGATGACGATTCCGAGCGCCGCTAAGACGGTCCGAAGCCTGTTACGCCACAGGTTCCGCCAGGCCATGACGACGCTCGGGAATCTCTGTCTGGGGTCCATTCAGCTCACCGCCTGACTCCGTCGACCAGTTCGACCGTTCGGTCGGCGTAGTTCGTCAACTGTTCGTCGTGCGTGACCGCCGCGATGGCGACGTTCTCCTCGTTTTTCATTCGGGTCAGTTCGTCGAGGATGGTCGCACCGGTGTCTTGGTCGAGGTTGCCCGTCGGCTCGTCCGCGAGGATGATGTGCGGTTCGTTCACGAGGGCGCGAGCGATGGCGACACGCTGCTGTTGGCCGCCCGAGAGCTGATTCGGCTTGTGCGAGAGGCGCTCACCGAGACCGACGCGGTCGAGCAGTTCTCTCGCTCGGTCCGTCCGGTCGACGGTCGAGTCCCACATCGAGGGGACAGCAACGTTCTCTACCGCGGTGAAAATCGGAAGCAGGTGGTACGCCTGAAACACGAAGCCGATACTCTCCCGACGGTGGTCGGTGAGTCCGTCGGTCCCGAGGTCCGTCACGTCTTGACCGTCGAGGGTGACTGTGCCCTCAGTCGGCGTGTCGAGTAGGCCGATGACGTTCAACAGCGTGCTCTTCCCGGACCCGGAGGGGCCGATAATCGCGACCATCTCACCGCGGTTGACCGCGAGGTCAACGCCTTTCAGCGCCGCTATCTCCTCGTCCCCGTTATTGTATCGTTTCACGACGTCGGAGAGTTCGATGACGCTCATCGTCGCTTCCAGAGGACGTACGCGCCGCCGCCGAGCGCGACAACAGCGACGAGAGGCAGGACAAGCCCGCCGAGACCGCCGAGCGCACCACCCGACCGGGGCTGTGGCTGTGAACGTCTGTCGGAAGGGCCAGCACCTGCCTGATTCGGACCGCCCATGTTCGGAGCCGGTCCCGCCGCGGCTCTCGCGCCGGCGCTCGTCGAACTGAGGTTGACTGTCACGGTGTCGGTCCGGCGCTCGCCGTCGACGAGATACCGAACGCGAATCGGGACCTCCGTCGCGTCGCTCTTCGTTCGCGTTATCAGCTCGAACGTATCGAACTTACTGTCGTTGACCGCGCCGACGAAGTACTCGCCGGACGCGCCCATCGGACTCACCGACGCCGTGTCCTCGACGCGCAACAGGACGGACTTGACGTTCGTCCCGCCGACGTTGGCGGCGTCGCCCTGGATCGTGACGATGCCGTCACCCGACGTCTCGACGCCGACGAGTTGGATTCTCCCTTCGAGTTGGTCCTCGTCGGACTCGTTGACCACGCTGAACACGGTTTCGTCGGAGACTGTCTTCGGAGACCCGTCGTTCGTGGTGTAGGTCGCCGTCGCGTTGAGCGTCTTCGGTCCGGCCTCTTCGAACGTCACGTTGTATCGGAACGCCCGGTCGACACCGGGGTCGATAGAACCGGTCACTCGTTCGGGGTCCACGACGGACCCGTTGCCGGAGAGCTGCAGCCGAACGGTCGAAATCGCGTTGGAATCGCCGTTGGCAACCGTCACGTTGACCGGCGTGTCGGTGTTGGCCGTCGGCTCGGACGCCTGCACCGAGACCATGACCGAACTCCGCTTTGTGACGGTGATCAAAAGCGGGTACTTCAGATGCTGGGTGTCACCGCTGTCGGACCTGACGACGGCGTGAACCCGGAGATTGTGGGTACCGACGTCCGAAAGCGAGAGCGAGAGGGGCACGGAGAGCGTGTTCCCGGGAGATATCGACCCGACATCCTCGACCCGAGCGTGTTCTTCCGTGCCGCTGACGGAGCGCACGTACATGTCGGTCAGCGTGATGCTATCGGAACTCGTCGCGACGTTCGTGACGTTCGTCGTCACGGTGAACTGCTGTCCCGGCGAAGGGTTCTCCGTCGAGACGTAAGCGCCGGATATCGACGCCTTCGCCTGCTCGGCCGAGGTGAGACCGACGGAGGCGACGCCGGCGTTCACGACGACGGCGAGCAGCAGCGCGAGCGAAACGACTCGTGTTCGTCTCATACACTCCCTCTCGATGAGGGGTAGTTCGGGGACTCAGCGGTCGATGCGACTAACGCGGCACCCTGTTTCGTACGGTGCCGTTTGGAGTTGTGGTGGAGGGCTACGTTCCGCATTCGTGTAACCAAAAAATGTCTACTGTTAATTATTTTCTGGTTGACTAATCTACTTCACCCCCGACCCTCGTTCCCCGCGTGCGGTTTCGAGGGCTCCGACACCAAGCGGAACTCTCGGGCGACACTCGGCGACTGCCCGCCAATTCCCGCGGCGTCCGGCGGGAGGTGGGGAAGTCGGTACTCTCGACCGTCGCGTTCCACCCGGAGCGTCTCGGTTCCGAACAGTCGGTCGGTGACGGTCCGAGCGCGCTCCATCTCGGCGCGCGACTCGCGGGAGAGTCGCCATTGTGGCCCGAGCAGTCGGTCGTAGCCGACGAGTTTCTCACCCCCGGTTTCTTCGCTGGCGGTGCGGTACTCCATCGCCAGATACCGGAACGACCAGTCGAAGACGCCCAGCGCGGTGAACGCCCCAGCGACTACCACCGCTCCACCGAGCAGTTCGACCGCGACGCCGTCGGTCGTCGCGGTACTGAGCAGGCCGAACAGCGTCAGCGCCCCGCCCAGTACGAGCGCGAGCGGGGAGCGGAGCCCGCGGACGACCCCGCCCACGACGACGGCCGCGGGCTTCGGTCGGACGATTTCGGACCCGTCCCGCGAGCTCTCGATTCGCTCCCACTCGGGAGTGTCGGGAGCGAATCCGAGTTCGACCGACGTGCGCTCGTCGAACGCCTCCAGTCGGTCGCGGTAGACGCCGACGATGTCGGCGAGCAGTTTCACCGCGAGCACAAACGCCAGCACGAACGGCGGGGGTGCACCCGCGATGACGAACCCCCCGCCGATGAGGAGCGCCGAGCCGGTCCCGGCCATCGACGTGAGCGCCGACCGAAGCGGCTGCTGCGGCGGGACCGACGCGTAGGCCCCGCCGAGGAGGTAGCGGCCCACGTCCACGGCCCGGCCGACGACGACGGCGAGCACGCCCAACCCGACGGAGACCGACTCGGCGTCGGTGAGCGTCGCGCCCGTTGTCTCGCCGACGCCGCCGACCCCGATTGCACCGAAGAGGGCCCAACCCACGCTTCCGATGGCGAGGGTCATCAGGATGGCCGGGAGATTCGCGACCTGAATCGACAGCGGTAGGACGGGGAGACTGATTCGCCCGCGCTTTTCCGACAGGGCACCGAACACGAGCCACGAGAAGCCGTCCGCGTTGTAAGTCGGCTTGCCCTCCGCGAACAGCGCTTTCACCGCGGCACCGACGAGGCACGCGCCGAGTTCGACCCAGTAGACCGCCAACAGCGCCACGAGCGACCAGTCGAGCGCGAGCACGCCGACGAGCGGGACGGCGTTGACCGCCATCAACACCGCCACCTTCGCTCGTCGTCTCTCGCTGGGTGTGAGCATTGTTGATAGAGAGACATTTCCCTCGGGGCAGTTAGGTGGTCTGACTCGCGTCGGGCGGTCGGAACCGCGTTTCCGCGCCCGGAAAAAAGATTGATGTTGTCAACAAATTATCTAGAACGCGTGCGTCCCTCCACTCGATACCTCGCCTCCCTCGTCGTCGGCCTCGTTGTCGCCGGTGTGGCCGTCTCGGCCCCCGACGCGCCGGGATTGTTTCCCGTGGCAATCGCTCCGCTGTACGCGGCGACGACCGCGCTCGTCCTCCGTCACCGCGACGGGTGGAAGCGACTCTTCCGGTTCGGAGACCAACGCTGGAGCGACCGAAAGCGGGGTGCGATCGGGGGCGGCATCGGCGCGCTCAGTTTCTCGCTGCTGCTCTCCCTCTCGGTCCCGGCTGGAATCACCGGAATCGGTCTGATGTTCTTCGGACAGGCGCTCACGGTCGCCGACTACGAGTCGCTCCCCGAGTAGTGGCGCGCCGTCGAGGCGGTTGGAGGACGGGTTTCATCAGATATATGACCGGATGACCGAAACGACACGTCCGATGGCCCCCCCACGGTACGGCGACGCCCCGACTTCGTCTCTATCCGCCGGCATCGGGTTCCTCCCGGTGCTCTCGGCAAATCTCCTCCCGCTCGCCGGTGTGCTGTGGTTCGGCTGGAACCCCGGGACGCTCCTCGCGGTCTACGTCCTCGAACTGCTGTTTTTGTTCCCGCTTTCGGGCGTGAAGGCGCTGTTCGCCGGCCGGCCGCCGACCTCGTCCCGCGAGGACGGCGTCTTCAGCCTGTCGGAAAACGACCTCATCGACAAGCGCGGAAGCGTCATCATCCACGACCGGCTCCCGCCGGTGTACCCGCGTAACGTCCCCTTTTCGACCGCCGTCATCGGCGGCGGCGCGTGGGTCGGCGTCTTCCTCCTCGCGCCGCTCTCGGAGGTCATCTCGGTGCTCGACGTACTCGCCCGCCCGGAGGCGGTCGTCAGCGTCGCCGCGCTCGTCGTCGGGCAGGCCGGCGAGACCACCGCCACGTTCCTCCGGGGGAACCGATACGCGGAGCGCTCTCCGTACGCCCTCGTCGAGATTCCCGCCCGGCAAGCGATGTTTCTCGCATGTTTCCTGTTCGTCGTCATCCTCGGCGGCGCGACAGTCGCGTTCGTGGGGTTCGTGTTCGTGAAAGTACTCTTCGAGTGGTCTGGCTTCCGCGCAGAGCAGGGCGGCGGCGGCCGGCTTACGAGTTGGCTCTCCGGCCCCGACAGCGACGCGACCCGCGACGAGGTCGACGTTCCCAGCGGCCGCCCCTCGGTCGCAATCGACGCGGACCGTCGCGCGGTGGTCGCGGCCGCGGTCTGGCGCGCAGTCACCACGACGGGACCGTTCTACGTCACCATGGCCGCGATGGTCTGGATCGGCGGGACCGCGTTCGTCGTCGAGGGGACCACCTCGCTCGCGGTCTGGGTCGGGTTCGGTCTCTTCGGGCTCTGCCTCCTCGCGTTCATGCTCGTCGGCGATATCGTCGAGAGCGTGCTCGCGAGCGGGTGGCTGACCTACCGACGTTTCGGCGACCGCCTCGTCGTTCACGACCGCCTGACGAACGAGTCGCAGTGGGCGACGGCGGTCGGCGACCTCCGCGACGCCGAGGTCGTGGCGACTCGACCCACCGACCGCTACCTCGGAACGCGAACCATCGCGGCGACGGTCGGCTGGGGCGACGACGAGACGGAACGCACGCTCGGGCCTGTTGCTGACGCCGGGGCGTTCGTCGAAGCGCTCGACCTCCCGGTCGGCTCGACCGACCTCCCGCCGCTCGACCGCCGGTTCGTCGGGGCCGCCATCGCTTCGGTCGTCCTCACCGCGATCGGCGTCGTCACCGTGATTGTCACCCCGCTCGGTCCGTCCACGAGTTGGTTGCCCGCGCTGTTCCTGTTCCCGGTTTTCGCCATCGTCCCCAAGGGGTTCTGGAAGCTCGCACACTCGTGAGGCGAGACGACCAGAGCGGTTTGTGAGCGAACCAAAAAGTGCGGAGAAGAAGACGCGTGAGTGAACGAGTAGAGCCCCGACGAGGCCGCCCGAGACGACCCGGGGACGGACTACCCTCGCGAATGTAACGAGTAGGCGATGAGCACGACGCCACAGAACTGAAACAGCCGCGTGACGAGCGTGAGCGGCTGTTGGTACTGGAGGCCGATGTAGCCCTCGCGCAGGAGCACCGACCCGACGAAGGCGACGCCGAACGCGACGGCCGTGAGGAGGAACAGACCCGCGGAGAGCGACCGCATCGTCCGGCTGTCGTGACGGCGGTAGCCGCGATAGGCCTGATAGCCGACGTAGCTCCCGACGAGCGTCGACCCGAGAGCGAGCGAGACGATGAGCCAGTCGAGGACCGCGGATAGCGTCGTCATCTCAGAGGTCCTCCCACATCCGTTTGAACCGGTCTGCGGTGTCGGTCTCCCCCTGGCCGGGGAACGACTCGTCGTCGGTGCGCGTCAGCGACGACTCGAACGACCCGTCGTCTAGTTCCACGGAGAACTCGGAGAGCGTGGCGGCGTAGACGCTGTAGTGGTTGTTACTGGTTCGAATTTCGGTCTGTTCGTCGAGGAGTCCGTACGCTTGTAATCGTTCCACCCGACGGTAGACCGTCGGTTTGGACATCTCACACTCGTCGGCAAGCTCTTGTGCGGACATTGGTTTGGTACTCGTCGCTGCGAGGATGTCCCGGGCGTACTCGTCGCTGAGGAGGTCGAGAATATCGCCCAGCGCCGGTTCCTCACTCACGGTGGTCGAATGACTGCTCGTCGGACTAATAGGCCCATGGGTTTCCACCCCTGTTGGTCGCGGCGACCGATTCGGGACGGGTGTACGATGGGGCTGTCGGGATAGCACGGTGGGGCTGCGGGTTAGCGCGGGGATACTGCGAGGCAGTACGGCGATGCTGTGGAGGGACTGTCGCGTCAGCGATGACCGCGATGGGTGCCGGAGTGCTGTCAGAGGGCACAGAACGGTACTGCTCGGGAGGGCAGTACGGTGTCGGTTCGGCGGGGCCCATCGCAGTTCAACCGATGCGCCGGGAGATAATATAAAAAGGGGGCCAGTTTCTGACCCAGAAACTCGCGCGGTTTCAGGCGGGACAGCCGACCGAGCGACCGACTTCGACGAGGCGGTCCGTCTCGACGCCGGTCCCGCGAACGGTGTAGCCGTAGCCGTCGCAGTTCCACGACACCGAGGTGGTCGGACCGTAGTCGATAGTCGCCGGCCGGCCGCCCACCGTCGCGTCGCGCTCGTCGGCGTCGATGTCCAGCGTGTAGTTGAACTTCGCGACCGTGAGTTCGCGGCCGCCGGCGGCGTAGCGGAGTCCGACCCCGTCGATGCGACCGGTGGTCCGCGTGGCGTAGACCAGTTCGAACGCGGGCGGGACCGTCGGCTCGGGGACCGAAACCGAACTCCGCGCTTCCAGGTCGGCCCTGCTCCGGAACCACTCCGTGTTCGGCGTGTTCGGTCGCTCGACGGTCGTGTTCGCACCGATTTCCGGCCGGAACGCGTCCGCCGACACGGCTGCATCGAACGTGACGTTCGTGTACGTGGTCGTCACAGAGCGTCGGGACCCGTCTGCCGTCCACGACGTCTGTTTGCGAAGCGGGTAGAACCGCTCGGCGTCGAGCCACAGCCGCTGGTGGTAGCCCGCCTCGCTTCGATTCGCCTCGGGCGCGATATCGATGACGTACGCCTCGCGCCCGTCGACGGTGTCGGTCTCGACGAATTCGACGACGTAGCTGTGATTCGCGTCAGCCTGCGGGGCGGCACCGGCATGTCGCGGTACGACGGGTAGCGGCGACACGCCGATTGACTGCGGGCGACCGGCGTCGTCGGTCAGCCCCGCGGCCGCGACGAGGAGTTGGAGTCGCTCGGCCGTCCGCGACTCGGTCGGTGGGCCCGTCAGCTCGATGGCGGTCACGGTGTCCCGGTCAGTGTCGTGAAGCCAGAGCGTCGAGCCGTTCGAGACCTGCCGGTCGTACTGTCGGTTCGCCGCGTTCCGAAAGTGAACGCGCTTCCGTTCCGTCTCCGGGACGAGCGTCACGTCGGCGACGGTGCGAGACGTGACCGTTCCATCGGTTCGAATCTCGACCGTCTGCGTTCCGGTGAGCGCGTCGGTTGCGCGGTAGCGCTCGGTTACGTTCGCGTCGACCGAGGGGCTCGCGTCGCCTATCGCGCCGCCCGTCGTCCAGAGGACCGCGGGGAGCGCGACGGCGACGAGCACGAACACGGCGAGTGTACGTCGGTTGGGTCGGAGTGGAGGGCGAGTCATACTGGGAGCACTCTGACAGGGAGTTCGACTGCGTGTCGGGGGGCCGACGGCTAAATACTTCTGGACGACGGGGGCGTTCGAAACCCGAGCGGACCGATAGCTACTCCCTTCGCGGGTGAGATGGCCGGGACATGTCGCCCTCCACTAGCTCCGCAACCCGAAGGCAGGCGTGGCTCTGCGCCTTCCAGTGGGGACTCGTCCAAGCGTTCGTCCTCGACACGCTCGGCCGATTCCTTCGGAACTACTACCGCGCGACGACGGGTGTCGCGTTCCCACCCGACTGGGTGGTCTCGATTCAGTTCGCCGCCCCACTCGGCCTCCTCGTCGGCGGCTTCGGCGGCTATCGCTGGGTGACGAGTGGACGATCGGCCGCGTCGGCGTCGGCACACCGCAAGCGGGTCGTTTTCGTCGGGGCGCTGTTCGTCGGCTGGGCGCTGGCTATCGTCCCGACCGCTGTGTTTCAGTTGGTCCTCGACGAGCGTCTGTTCACGGTCCCGTACTTCGTCCTCCCGACGCTCACGGCGCTTTCGGTCTTCGCGGGCGCGTCGCTCCTCGCCTACCGCGCCGAGGCGGGGTGGTACCGAAAGCGGCGAAACCGACTCGTCGGCGGGGCCGCGGGCGGCTGTACCGGCGTGCTGGTCGGGGTGTTCGGCTTCGTCGTCTACTCGTGGTATCTTCTGGCGACGCAGACGAACTACAGTCTCAATGGCGGTGCCGGAATCGTCGCGGCCGCGTGCGTCGGTGCCGCCGCCGGCTACGCCCGGACAGAAGGCGACCGCGCGGGCGACCGAGCGCGCGAGTACCTCGTCCTGCTCCTGGTGTCGGCGCTCTCGCTGTCGCTCGCGGTTGGACTTGTGACGCTCGCCCTCGCCGTCGTCGGCGTCTCGGTGTTCCTCGGCTCGTCGGTCGTCGTGCCGGCGATTCCCGTCGTCGGGTCGGTCGCGCTCGCTGGCTATCTGGCGTTCGTCGCCGAGACGACGCTCGTCGGTCGGTTCGTTGACGGGTGACTCACCGCCCGAGCAGCGACGCTCTCTCGTCCGTTCGCCGTCCGAATCGCCGAGCAGTTTATCAGCATGTGGACGGTACTCAACCAGTAATGTCATGTGAGCGGAGCGAACTGTTCGAACACATCGAGTCCGACCTCATTCTTCGAGAGTTCTTTCAGGAGGTGACCGAATACGCGATATTTCTCCTCGATGCGGACGGGTTCGTGGCGACGTGGAACGAGGGTGCGAGACGGATAAAGGGCTACGAGCGAGACGAGATTATCGGTCGTCACCTGTCTGTCTTTTATCCCACCGACGGGGACGGCGAGTCTCCCGAGACGGTGCTCTCAATCGCCGAGTCCGAGGGAAGCTACGAGGAACGCGGGTGGCGGGTCCGGAAGGACGGGTCGCGCATCCTCGCGCACGTAATCGTCCGCGCGCTGAGCGGCGACGACGGGGAGCTCAGAGGCTTCACGAAAATCGTCCGAGACGTCACCGAGACCTACGAGTACCGACAGGAGTTAGAGCGGAACCGCGACCGCCTCGAACGCACCGAACAACTGGCCGACATCGGCGGATGGGAGGTCGACTACGAGACCGGCGAGCTACGACTGACTGATGGGACCAAACGGCTGGTCGATATCCCGTCCGACGCGGAGGTGACGCTCGACGGACTCGGGGACTTCTTTCACGAGGACGACCGCGCTGTCATCGACGAGGCCATCGAGAGTGCGCGGGTCAACGGCGACCCCTTTGACGTCGAAATGCGGGTAGTAACGGCCACGGGGCGAACGCGATGGGTGCAAGTTCGCGGTGAGCCGACTGACAGCGGCGCCAACGTCCGCGGCGCGGTGCGCGACATCTCGGACAGGAAAGAGCGCGAAGAGCGGCTCATGGTGTTGAACCGAGTGCTTCGCCACAACCTTCGGAACAACCTCAACGTCGTCAGCGGGTACGCGAGCGAGCTGAAACGGGACCTCGAAGCGCTCGACAGCCCGTCGATAGACGAAGACGACTACGAGCGGTTGCACGAGACGCTGGCGAAACTCAGCGAGACGACCAGAGGTATCGATTCGGAACTGCGGACGCTCGACACGCTGGTCGCCGCGGCGAGCCGATTCTCGACGGAGGCGATGGTCTCGAAGACGGACCGAATCATCGAGAACGCCGACAGCCTCGTGTCGACCGGCGAGAAAGCCCGGCAGTTCGAGAACGCCGTGGAGGGGAGCACGGACAGACACCCGGTCGGCGTCAGCGACGTCTTCGCCGATCTCAAACGGACGTACGAACGGAAGCACCCCGAGGCGGAGGTTCAAATCGGACCGAGCGAACAGACCGTGCTCGCGAGCACGCACTCGCTGTACCTCGCGCTCGACGAACTCGTACAGAACGCCATCGTCCACAACGACAGGGACCGCCCCGTCGTCGCGGTCTGGTCGCGACGCCTCTCAGGCGAGCGGGTCGCAATCGCGGTCGAGGACAACGGCCCCGGTATCCCGCAGACCGAGCGGGAGATTCTGAAACGCGGGAAAGAGACCCCCCTGACGCACGGAAGCGGAATGGGGCTGTGGACCGTCCACTGGTTCGTCACGCAGTTCGACGGCGAGGTGTCTATCTTGGACCGNCCCCCCTGACGCACGGAAGCGGAATGGGGCTGTGGACCGTCCACTGGTTCGTCACGCAGTTCGACGGCGAGGTGTCTATCTTGGACCGCGCCGAGGGCGGGTCGACGGTCGAACTCAGACTCCCCGCGCCGGAGAACTGACGCGGCGTATTTGATATTAATTGAACTATTCAGGTGACCCAGATATTTCAGATAATTCAGATTTTCTGGGTTCTTCTGGTAATGGAGGTTCGTCAAGATACTCACAGTATCCTAACAATGCCGGTACTGCGAAGATGGCCGTCGAGAAGCACGACCCAGAACAGCATCACACTCCGAGAAATTTAGATTAGGTGGATTATTTACTGTGTCTGGTTCGACCCTCGGAGCGGTCGAAGACGGGCTGTCTCACTTGCATCCGACGGAGAGACACGGTCAAAAGAGCACCGTAACCGCAGTACTGAGAGCTCCAGCTAGTGGAAAAGTCGTCGTTATCGAGGCTACCCGCGTAGTTCCAGTTATCCACATATGCACCGAACCCGAGTCGTGTGGGTCGCTTAGATTCTCGTGGTTATCTGAATAATCCACATCTCGCGTAGAATCTCTGTGAGGTCGGTAACGTGCGGTGGTGACGACGTGTGAGCAATCTAAATTATCTGGATTAGTTGAATAGTCGAAGACACGCACATAGTTTGAGCAACCCGGCTACTCCACGTGGTGCACAGGAGAGAGCGACCGCGGACAACCTGCGTAGTTGGAAGAACCCACATTCCCTGACAAATCTAGAATATTCAAAATATCCACATAATCTGATGAACTTGGAAAATCGAGGGTATCTAAATTACTCAAGGTTGCGATGGTAAGATAGCGAACGCCTTTGTCAACGGGGGTTTGGTCTCTAGCCATGTCCGGTGTCTCCGATTCTGGCAGCGTGCTGGTCGTCGGCGAGAGCGACTGGGTGACGCGGTTCGCCGAGGGACTCGATTCGCGACCCGGCGTCACCGTACTGAAAGCCGAGACGAAGGCGGCGGCACTCCGCGCAGTCGAAGCGGACGAGGTCGACTGCGTCGTCGTCGACGCCGACCTCGCGGACGCGACCGTCGTCGACCTCCTCACAGACGTTCGCTCGACGGTCGCGACCCTTCCAGTGGTCGTCGCCGCGGACGGCGGGAGCGACGTCCTCGCTAGCGAGGTCCTCGGTGCGGGCGCGACTGACTACGTCGCGCTTGACGCAGACTCGCCGGACGTCGAAACACTCCTCGCGCGGACCGGACGGGCGCTCCGGTCGGCGCGACAGTCGGCCGGCGAGCGCGAACGCGCCAGGCAGTTCGACGCGATGTTCGACGACGAACGGACGGCGACGTGGGTGCTCGACGGAGAGGGGTCGCTGACTCGGGCGAACCGGACGGCGCGGGAGTTCCTCGACGCGCCCGTCGACCCGCTCGTCGGCGGGGCCTTCTGGTCACTTCCGTGGTGGTCGAACGGAGACGACCCGACGAGCGACGACGTGCGACGGCTCGTCGAGGACGCGCTCGGAGGGACGGCCGGGAACGCGGTGGTCCCACAGCCGTCGGAGACCGGAAGACGACGCATCGTCGAGCTATCGGTCCGCCCCGTGACCGACGAGCGTGGGGAGGTCGCGTCGGTCGTGGTCGAGGGTATCGACATCACAGCGCGGGTGTCCCTCGAACGAGACCTCCGCCGCTCCGAGGAACTCCACCGCGTCACGCTCAACAACATGACCGATACGGTCCTCATCACCGACGAGTCGGGGGCCTACACCTACGTCTGTCCAAACGTCCACTTCATCTTCGGCTACACCGCAGACGAGTTGCGCGAACGGGTCCCCATCGACGAACTGCTGGGGGAGGACCTCTTCGACCGCGACGAACTCGCGGAGCGCGGCGTCCTGAAAAACATCGAGAGTACGGTGACCGACAAGGCCGGCCGCGAGCACACCCTTCTCGTCAACGTCCGTGAGGTCTCGATTCGGGACGGAACGCTGCTTTTCAGTTGCCGCGACATCACGAAGCGCAAGCAGCGCGAGGACGCGCTGACGACGCTCCACGAGACGGCTCGCGAGTTCCTCTACACGGGGACTCACCGACAAATCGCCCAGCGCGTCGTCGACGATACGCCCGGCGTGCTCGCGCTCGATGCGAGCGCCGTCTACCTCTTCGACGCCGACGCCAACGCGCTCAGACCGGCGGCGTACTCGCCGGCGATGCGCGAGGCCCACGGCCCGCTCCCGACAGTGCCCGCGGACGGGGAGACGCTCCCGAGCCACAGTTTCGTCGAGGACAGTGCGCTGTACTTCGACGACGTGCACGAGGCCGACCGGTTGGAGAACTCCGTGACCGGTCTCCGGAGCGTCGCGTACGTCCCACTCGGAGACCACGGCGTGTTCGTCGCCGGCTCGACCGAGGTCGGAGCCTTCGACGCGGTGGCGCGGGAACTGACCGACCTGCTCGCGGTGACCGCCGAGGCGGCGCTCGACCGCGTCACGCGCGAATCCCGACTCCGCGAACAAGACCGGACGCTCCAGCGACAGAACGACCGGCTCACCGAGCTAAACCGAATCAACGAGACCATCCGCGAAATCGACCAAGCGCTCGTCGGAGCCCAGACGCGCGAAGAGATAGACTACACCGTCTGCGAGCTACTGACCGCCGCCGACCGGTTCGCGTTCGCGTGGGTCGGTTCCGTCGACCCCATCGGCGAGACTGTCGAGCCCCGCGCGTGGGCCGGCGACGAACGGGGCTATCTCGACAGCACGACGTTCGAAGTCGCGGCGTCGTCGGTCGAACCGGCGGGACGCACGGCGGCGACCGGAGAGGTGACTACCGTTCCCAACGTCGCGTCCGGTTTCCGGGACGAACCCTGGCGGAAGGGCGCGCTCACCCGAGACTACCTGTCGGTGCTCAGCATCCCGCTCGTCTATAACGACCTCTCGCACGGCGTGTTGACGGTGTACGCGACGACGCACGACGCCTTCGACGAGACGGCGACCGCCGTCTTGGCCGAACTCGGCGAGACCATCGCGTCGGCGCTGAGCGCCCTCGAACGGAAGAACGCACTGCTCACCACGGCCGTCACCCGCGTCGGGTTCGCCGTCGACGACCCCACGTTCGTCCTCTCGCGACTCGCCCGCGACGCGGGGTGCACGCTCACCTACCGTGGAGGGGTCCAACAGTCCGCCGAAGGAAACTACGTGTTCGTCACCGTCGAAGACGGGGCGGTCGAATCCGTCGCGGCCGCGGCCGACGAACTGGTCGCCGTCGCCGACGTACGACGGATAAGCACCGACGGGGACGCCGGCGTCCTGCGCCTACGCTTGACCCAGCCGTTTCTCGCACCGGAGCTTGCGGACCACGGTGCCGTCCTCGGCGAGGTGCGAGCGACCCCCGAGGAGACGACGCTCGTCGTCGACGTCCCCGAGAGCATCGACGTTCGGAACGTCACGCACCTCGTCGACGAAGCGTTCGCCGGCGTCGAACTCCGCACCAAACAGACGCTCGACCGCTCGACCGAGCGCGACCTCTTCTCGCGGTTCCTCGACAAGCTGACAGAGCGACAGCTCGAGGTGCTCCAGACGGCCTACTACAGCGGCTACTTCGAATCGCCACGGGAGAACACGGGCGAAGACGTCGCCGCGACACTCGGTATCTCCCCGCCGGCGTTCTACAAACACGTGCGGACCGTCCAGCGGAAACTGTTCGCGACGCTGTTCGACGAGCACTCCGGTTCCGCCACCGGAAGAGGCGGGTAGGTTCGTTATCTAGCCGGTATTCTCTCGACTGGTTTGGTGTGTAACTACCTCATATTCCCTTGTACACCTATTACGCATGGGCAGAGCGTCCGGGACACGACCGGCGCTCGCGAACCATGAGAGATGTCGAATCCACCCCCGGCGAGGAAGGAACGTACGAATGCTTCGAGTGTGGCGGTATCGTCCTCACCGAACACAACCCGCTACGCTGCCCGGACTGCGGAGGAGCGATGCGCAACCGACGGACGGCAATTGAGTAACCGCGCGAGGGCGCGGTCGTCGTTCGATTTAAGCAGCTCGGCGTGGAGACCGTAGGCGACGTGACGACTCACCTCGACGACTTCGACCACGAGGCGCACATGCGCGAGAGTTTCGAACTCGCCCGCGAGGCCGCCGCCCGCGGCGACGAACCGTTCGGCTCCGTCCTCGTCCGCGACGACGAGGTCGTCATGCGCGACTCGAACCGCATCGTGACGGAGTCTGACATTCGTCGGCACCCCGAGTTACAGCTCGCCTATCGGGCATGCCGAGAGTACGACCCCGACGAGCGGGCGGAGACGGTGATGTACACCAGCACGGAGCCCTGCCCGATGTGCGCCGGCGGGATGGCGACCGCCGGCTTCGCGCGCGTCGTGTACGGCGTCAGCGGCGACGAAATCGGAGAGTTCACGGGTTCGAGCCCCGGCGTCCGGTCGGCGGCGATTCTCGACGGCGTCACCGAGGTAGTCGGCCCGGTGCTGAACGAGGAAGCCCGGCAGATTCACCGAGCGTACGAGTGGTAACCGACGGCTCGAAAGCCCCGGCCGGCCGCGGCCGAACGGCGCTGCAGCCACGCGCGGACGCCGCGATTGCGGCGAACCAGAATTATCAGTTATTAGATGATTTTATCGAATGTTCTTAATACTAATTTATTTGTCGGTCGCTGAGATGAAGGTGCCAATACAGATTCCATCAATACCAGCGGTAAGCCGCGTATAACGCGGGAGTGTAGATATCTCTCAGGAACACCTCCGCCCACCTGAACCGGTACAAACTCACCTATCTTAGAATTTCTAAACGAAATCAACAAGAGAATGCAAAATTTTTCTCGGGTAACGTTCATAAATAACTACACAACAGGACGTAATGAGTGAAAAGAGAGCCACCAAGTAAATACTAGTATTCAAACTATTATTACTATCTGATATAACCGACCACGGTGTCCATCCGAACTCGTCGAACCGAGTCGAACACGAAAGGACTTCGGGGCGCTGTCGGACGACGGTCGACGCTCACGAATTTCCGATATCGAGAGGACCGTGAGAACTGAGAGGCGGCGAGCTCATTTACATAATCCGAACGTCGCGTGTTGTTGTGGGTGACCCCCAACTAGAATTACAGAGCTATGCCTGTAACACAACCCGATTTAATTCCACATATCTGTATAATGTGAACACATGACATTGCAGTCATTTACATAATGTAAGTTAGTGATATCCGGAGCATCTCTCCATCGGTGGAGACGTTCGCCGACCTCGGTCAGCGAGATGACTTCCGATATCTGAACCGCCGGCGACCGTCGAATCGCAAGCCTCCGATTGGGCGAGTCTAAATATTTAATATGTTTCGGAAGAGACGTTTCCACTGTCGATATGAGTAGCGACAGAAACTACGAACGAGAGTTCGTACGTACGTTCTTCACCTCGCCGACGGCGGTCGGCGGCGAGAACTCGGCGAAGATGTTGCAGAGCGCGGCACAACTGCGGGGGATGCAGGCCCCCGACACCTGGATTCCGGACAACGAAGACGCCACCGCGCCGTCGATGCGGGCCGAGGGCGTCCAGAACCTCGTCGAGGTCGTCTCCGAGCACGGAGCCGACTTCCCCGGCGAGATTCACCCCCGCGTCGTGTGGCACCGCGACGACCCCTCGACTCGCTACGAGGGCTTCAAGCAGATGCTCGAAATCACCGACCCAGAAAACGGTGCGGTCGAGCACATCGACGGCTTCGTCATCCCCGAGGTCGGCGACCTCGACGACTGGAAGAAGGCCGACGAGTTCTTCACCATCATCGAGAACGAACACGGCCTCGAAGAGGGAAGCCTGTCGATGTCGGTCATCATCGAGAGCGGTGAAGCCGAACTCGCGATGAGCGACCTCCGCGCGGAGAAGGGTAAGCCGTCCAACAACCTCGAACGGCTGTTCCTCCTCGTCGACGGGCAGGTCGACTACACGAAGGACATGCGCGCCATGACGCCGACCGGCGAGCTTCCGGCGTGGGCCGAACTGCGACACAACACCTCCCGCGGCGCGAGCGCCGCCAACTGCATCGCCGTCGACGGCCCCTACGACGACATCCGCGACGTCGAAGGCTACCGCGAGCGCATGGTCGAGAACCGCGCCATGGGGATGACGGGCATCTGGGCGCTCACGCCCGGACAGGTCGTCACCGCCAACGAGGCACCCCTGCCGCCGAAGACCGGCAGTTGGCTCCTCGAACTCGACGACGACGAAATCGAACTCGCGTCCGAGGACGGGGCCGAGGTGTACGACGGCGACGAACTCTCGCTCGAACAGGTCGGCGACGACAGCTACGTGCTCCGCGTCGACGGCGAAGAACAGGAACTCGACGGCGAGGAACTCCACGAGGAGCTCCTCGACCTGACCACCTACGTCCCGAGCATGGACGACATCGTCGACTCCATGGAGGAGTTCGAGGCGGCCAAGGAAGCCGGCAAGGGCGCGATTGCGATGACGCAAGCGACGACGCTCGTCATCGACGGCGTCGAAGTCGACATCGCCAAGGACCGCATGTGGGACGAGGCGACCTATCAGGCCGCGATGACGCCCGTCGCCCTGTTCCAAGACGTGTACGAGCACCGCCCGGACCAACACGACGCGCTCGAAGAGATGTACGGCACCGACATCGTCGAGCGCGCGATGGCAGTCGGGACAGACGACTAACGCACCCGGTCAGTCAGCCACCCAGACAAGTCCAACCAACCGCGTCTGTCCTTTTCGCGCGACGTCCGACTCGACCGCGAGCGAAAGCTTCGGTACCCCGTGAGATCCGCGAGACGGTGTCGGTCACGCGAGCGTCGATTCCAGCGACTCGACGGCGTTCAGTAGCTTGTCGGCGAACTCGCGTTCGAGTCGCGTCATGTCCACCTGATACTTCGGTCCGCCGACGCTGAGCCCGCCGACGATGCGCCCGTCACCGTCGTGGACCGGCGCACCGATGGCGATGAGGTTCGGCGCGAACTCCTCGTCGACGACGGCATACTTCTGGGTCGCGATTTCGTCCAGCGCGTCGAACAGTTGGTCGGGGTTCGTAATCGTGCCCTCCGACTCCCGCGGCAGGCCCCAGTAGTCGATTATCGACTCGACCTCGTCGCGGTCCAGTTCCGCCAGGATGGCCTTCCCCGCGGCCGTGTTGTGCAGGTGATACTCTGACCGATACCGCGTGCCGTTCGCGTCTCTCCCCTCCTCGGTCGACGACCCGTAACACATGAGCAGCCGACCGTGTTCGAAAATCGTGAAGTTCGCCTCTTGGTCGGTCGCGCGAGCCAGTTCGTCGACGACCCGCTCGACGACCTCGTCGTTCGGATAGCGGTGTCGAGCGCGTTCGCCCAACAGCGCCACCCTGAAGCTGACGTGGTACACGCCGTCGCGCTTGACCAAGTATCGGCTCTCCAAGAGCGTGTTGAGGTGACTGCAGATGGAGCTCTTCGAACTGTCGACCATGGAGTCCAGTTCGGCGAGCGTGAGGCCGTCGTGTTCCAAAATGAGGCTGAGAATCTCCAACGAGGCTTGGGTCGTCTTGAGCCGTCGCCCGGTCACGTTCTCAATCATGCCTCAACTATTATGTTGATGGTTGATAACTGTTGCCATAATGTAAATCAGCTGAACTGGCGAGCCAGCCCTGTCAATTCGGATATGTTTCTATCCGACTACTCCGGGAACAAACAGCGCGTCGCGAACTCACGGTTCGCCTCTGGCAGCGTCGAACTTCGTGACGAGGAGAGCGTCCAGTGTGCGTCAAATCGCCCGCGACCGTTTCACCCAGCCGATGCGCGTGATTGCCTCCGCGCCGAGTTGGCCGAGGAGACTCGCGGCTTCGAGGTCGTGCTCTTCGAACGCGTTGACGACGACGTCGCCGGCGCTGAGCACGCCGTGGCTTCCGATGGGAACGTACAGCCCGGACTGGAGGGCCCCCCGGCTGTGGTCGTCTTCGGTGTGCTCGTGGTTCGCGTGGATGACCGGTTCACCCGTCCGGTACGTCCGTGCCGCCGGCGTGTCCTCGCTGACCGAGTAGTTCGGTCGGTCGCCGGCGCGTTCCAGACACTCCTCCGTCGCCTCGATAGTCTGGAGCATGCTCCGGTTCTCGTCGACCAGCCGAACGGTCGTGTTGACGAGGCCGAGGACGTTCTTCGCCGCGTCGGCGAGTATCTCGGCGACTTCCGCCTTCGAACTCGCGTTCCGAAGTTCCTGGCTCGTCCGTCGGAGAATCTCGATGCGCTGTTCCTGACGCTTGGTGTCGGTCATGTCCTGTACGACGCCGTGGAGGTCGACTGTCCGACCGTCTTCGACCAGCGGTTCACAGGCCAGCCGTATCGACCGCTCGGTCGTCCGCTCGCTCGCGTACCGCACGTCGACGGAGAAAGACTCGCCGTGTTCGATTGCGTCCGCGAGGTAGGCGAGCACCTCGTCTTGGTCGCCTTCGGCGTACTGTTCGACGACGTCCGAGACGGTTGGCGTCGCCGACGCGTCGAAGCCGTGTATCCGCTTTGCCTCGTCGCTCCACCACAGTTCCTCGCTCGAGACGTCGTACGACCACACGCCAATACCGGTCAGTCGCTGGAGGCTCGCGAGTAGTTGGTCGACCTCCGTTTCCGATGCTGTCGGGACAGCGCGTGCCACGTCAGTTTGATTCCAGTTCGGTGACCTGACCATGAATGTCGTTACGTACCGAGGACGTGAATATAAATCCCCACGTCGGTCGCGACGGACCGTTCGGGGGCGGAGACGTGTCGCAACACCAGAGCATTTAATCCGTGCGTATGTGTATCAATGATGATGGCAGTCGAAGACACGCTCGACTCCCCTCGGGGAAGAGAGACATCGGCGACGACGTTAGACCTCGACCGGCCGGACGCCGCGGAGTATTCGGCGTTGGCGACGGAGTTACGCTCCCGCGTCGACGGAGAGGTGAAGTTCGACGAGTACGCGCAGGTGCTGTACGCGACCGACGGCAGTATCTATCAGGCGCGACCCGCGGGGGTCGTCTTGCCGAGGGACGTAGACGACGTCCGCGCCGCCGTCGAGACCGCGACGAGCCACGGCGTCCCCGTTCTGCCACGCGGAACGGGTTCCTCGTTGGGCGGCCAGACCGTCGGACGGGGCTGCGTCGTCATCGACTTCACGAAGTACATGGACGATATCGTTGATATCGACCCGTCAGCGAAGCGCGTGACCGTCCAACCGGGGTGCGTCCAGGACCACCTCGACGCCGCGCTCGCGGAACATGGACTGAAGTTCGCGCCGGACCCCGCCTCGTCGAATCGCTCGACCGTCGGCGGCGGCATCGGCAACAACTCCACGGGCGCGCACTCGGTCCGCTACGGCATCACCGACGCCTACACCGAGGAGTTGCAGGTGATTCTGGCCGACGGCTCGCTGGTACACACCCGCGAAGTCGTCCTCGACAGCGACGAGCACGAATCCATCCTCGCCCAAGACGACTTAGAGGCGAACATCTACCGGACGGTTCGGGAACTCGTCGAGAACCACGAGGGGGAAATAGAGAACAAGTATCCGTCGCTCAAGCGCTCGGTGTCGGGGTATAACCTCCAGAAGGTCATCTACGAGAACGACGACGGCGAGGAGGTCATCAACCTCTCGAAGCTGTTCGTCGGTGCGGAGGGGACCCTCGGCGTCATCGTCGAGGCCACCGTCTCGCTCGTTACCAAGCCGGACGAGACGGCGCTCGCGCTGTACTGCTTCGACGACCTCGTGGACGCGATGGAGGCCGTCCCGGAGGCACTCGAATTCCCAGTCAGCGCCGTCGAACTCATGGACGACGAGGTGTTCCGACTCGCCCGCGAGTCGGAGGGCTACGCCGAGTACGCCGAACCCATCCCCGAAGGGGCGAAAGCGGCGCTGATGCTGGAGTGGGACGACGAACTCGTCGACGACTTCGAAGCCGCAGTCGCCGACACGAACGCCCACTTCGTCGACTCGGGCGCGGCGTTCGACGTGCTCGAAGCCTACTCCGAAGAGAGCCAGGGCCGACTGTGGAAGCTCCGCAAGGCGGCGATTCCGCTGTTGATGAGCCTCGAAGGCGACCCGAAACCGTACCCGTTCATCGAGGACGCGACCGTCCCGCCCGAGGAACTCGCGGAGTACGTCCAGAAGTTCGAGGAGGTGCTGGAAGACCACGGCACCTCCGCCGCGTACTTCGCCCACGCCGGGTCGGGAACGCTCCACATCCGCCCGATTCTGAATCTCAAAGAGAACGAGAGCATCGAAAAGATGCACTCCATCACCGACGACGTGACCGACCTCGTCGTCGAGCACCACGGCGCGTTCTCCGGTGAGCACGGCGACGGGATGGCCCGAACCGAGTTCAATCCGAAGATGTACGGCCCCGAACTCTGGGGCGCGTTCAAGGAGCTGAAAACGGCGTTCGACCCCGACTGGATGTTCAACCCCGGGAACGTCGTCTACCGAGACGGTCCCTCAGACCCGGGACCGGACAGCGACCGCGGCGTCGGCGCGGACATGCGCGAGAACCTCCGGTACGGCCCGGACTACCAGTCCGTCGAGCCACAGACCGCCATCGACTTCGACGACGAGGGCGGCTTCTCGCACCTCGTCGAGCTCTGTAACGGCTGTGGCACCTGCCGGCAGACCGACTCGAACACCATGTGCCCGACTTACCGCGCCTCGAAGGAGGAAGTCCAGACGACTCGCGGACGCGCGAACATGCTTCGGGCCGCCATCTCGGGCGAACTCCCCGAGGACGAACTGTACTCCGAGCGCTTCCAGACCGAGGTGTTGGACCTCTGTGTCGGCTGTAAGGGCTGTAAGAGTGACTGCCCGACCGGCGTCGACATGGCGAAGCTGAAGTCCGAGGTGAAACACCAGTACCACCAGAAGGAAGGCACCAGCCTCCGCTCGCGGGTGTTCGGCAACATCGACACCCTGTCGAAAATCGGGAGCAAACTCGCCCCGCTTTCGAACGCCGCCGCGGAGCTTCCGGGGAGCCGACTCGTGATGGAGAAGGTCCTCGGTATCTCCAGCGAGCGCGAGCTTCCGAGCTTCAGCAGCGAGTCGCTCGAGGAGTGGTTCGAGGCTCGGGGCGGGTCGTCCGTGTCGCCCGCCGACGCCCGAGGGAAGGTGCTTCTCTTCCCCGACACCTACACCAACTACAACTACCCCGAACCCGGCAAGGCCGCCGTGGAGGTCCTCGAAGCCGCGAACGTCCACGTGCGGATTCCGAGTGACCTCGAAGCGAGCGGCCGCGCCGCGTTCTCGATGGGGATGCTCGACACGGCCCGCGACCGAGCGCAGCACAACGTCGGGCGGCTCCGCCCCTACATCGACGACGGTTGGTCGGTCGTCTTCGTCGAGCCCTCCGACGCGGTGATGTTCCAAGACGAGTACCTCGACCTCCTCGACGGGACGGGCGTCGAACTCGTCTCGGGGTCGGCCTACGGCATCATGGAGTACCTCGACGTCGCGCGCGCCGACGACCACCTCGACTTCGACGCCCCCGCCGAGACGCTGACGTACCACGGCCACTGCAACCAGAAGGCGACGAACAAGGACCACCACGCGGTGGGCGTCCTCCGTCGCTCCGGTTACGCCGTCGACCCGCTCGACTCCAGTTGCTGCGGGATGGCCGGGTCGTTCGGCTACGAAGAAGAGCACTACGAACTCTCGAAGGGCATCGGCGAAATCCTGTTCGGTCAGGTCGACGAGAGCCCCGGCGACGTCGTCACGGCACCCGGCGCGTCGTGTCGCTCCCAACTCGGCGACAGACCCGGCGAGTCCCGCCCGCCGCACCCCATCGAGAAGATGGCCGAAGCCCTCGACTGACCCGATAGCCGACAGCCGATAGCCTGACGCGACTCACGAACCAACCGACCTGACGCGACCCGCGAACCACCACCGAACCCGCCGCTTTGCACCCGCGGCGACTCTTCGTTTCGCAACCCTCCGCTCGCGGAGTCGAGATTCACGAACAGCGATACTTATTACTGACAGTAGCGGCTGCGTAGAGACGACGATGCTAGACGTACTGGAGACTGTCGAACTATCGACCGCGTTTTTCGCCTCGCTCGGCGCGCCGGGGCTGCTGCTCGTGGCGTTCCTGGAATTCTTTTTGCTCCCTGTCCCGCCGGACTTGGTGCTCGTCCCGCTGTCGGCGGCGAACCCCGAGTTCGCGCTCCTGTACGCGGCCGTCGCGACCGTCGGGTCGGTGTCGGCGGGGCTGGTCGGCTTCCTCATGGGGAAGAAGGGTGGCCGGCGCGCGCTGGACTCGCGGTTCGCCGGCGAGCGGGTTCACAAGGTCGAGCGATACTTCGAGCGCTCCGGGTTCGTGACGGTCGCGTTCGGGGCGTTCGCGCCGATTCCCGAGGGGTACGAACTACTCTCTATCGGGTCGGGCGTGTTCGACCTCGACCTCCGGACGTATCTGGCGGCGTCGGTGCTCGGCCGCGGCGGTCGGTACACCATCGAAGCGCTGCTCGCGGTCTATCTCGGCGAGGCCGCCCGGTCGCTCACCGAGGTCGACGTGTACTCGATCATCGGCGTCGCCACCGCGGTCGTCCTCGTCGCGTACGTCGTCCGGAGTCGGTGGTTCTCGGACCGCTCGGCCGAACCGGTGCAGTAACTCGGCGATACCGGGGTCAGGCGACCTCGTCGCCGCTTCGCCACTGGTCGATGACTTCGAGGAGGACCTCGGTTTCGAGGTCGTCGTTCCGCCAGTCGCCGACCGCGTCCGTCAGCCCCGTCGCGTCCACGATGTCGCTTTCGTTCGCATAGTCCGCGATGGGGTTCTCGACGACGAACGGAATCATCATCTTGTTGTCCTCGTGTTCGAGCATGTGGCAATGCCACGGGAACTGCCCGGTGTACCCCTCGAACTTGGCGATTATCCGCACGCGCTCGTCAGGGTCGACGCGGACGGTGTCTTTCGGCCCCAGCTCGTTGGGGTCCGGCGGTTGCGTTCCGTCGGGGCCGCGGCCGATGACCCTGAAGGTGACCAGATGCAGGTGAATCGGGTGTCTCCCGCCCGACTCGTTCTGGAGTTCCCATATCTCGGTCGACCCGAGTTGCGGGTAGACGGGCGCGTCCTCGTCGCCGAAGACGTATCCGTTCAGCGTGTGCGTGATGAGGTTGTTTTCCACGTCGACCGTGGTACCCAGCGTCATCTCGCGGGTCACCCGCGCGTCGCTCTCGTCGTACGAGGTCGGTGCGGGAAGCGACAGGTTCGTCGGGTCGGGGCTCGGGACCTCAGGCGGCGTCTCGGGGTCCGAGACGCGGAACTGGACGAGGTCGGTCAACTCGGGGCCCATGTCGGCCCCGTTGGTGAGCGTGAGCGTCTCGCCCGCGTGGTCGGAGAAGTCGACGATGAGTTCGCCGCGCTCGAAGGGCGTGAGCAAGAGCGAGTCGAGGTCGCCGCCCGGACCGATGGGAACGACCGATTCGAGGAAGCCGTGACCGGGGGCGAACTGGTACATCGTCGGGACGCCAGACTCGCCGTCGGTCTCGAACTGGAGGTCGAACGACCGGTGGTTCGCGCCGTTCAGGATGCGGAAGCGGTACCGCCGCGGTTCGACCTCGACGTACGGCCACACGGCCCCGTTGACGACGGCGGTGTCGCCGAGGAACGCCGAGACGAACTCGTCGGGGTAGTGCAGCGAGCCGTCGTCGTTGAACTCCTTGTCCTGCAGCAACAGCGGGATGTCGTAGTCGCCGGACGGGAGGCCGAGTTCCCGCTCGGCGTCGGTCGTAATCGAGTAGAGGCCGAGGAGCCCGGCGTAAGCGTTGAGCCGGGTGATGCCCAGCGTGTGGTCGTGGTACGTCGAGGTCGTCCGACCCTGCTCCATCGGTAGCTCCTGCCACTCCGAGTCGAACCGCGGCCCCTCGACCCCGCTCGGGGAGGTCCACATGTCGGACTGCCCGTCGTTCGCGGGGTCGATTTCGAGGCCGTGGAAGTGGGTGACGGTCCGAACTTCCGGGACCGGACCGTCGTAGCCGGCGTGGTTCTCCGTGGTGGTGCCGCCGATTCGCTCGTCGACTGTGAACAGGTGGTCGCTCGGAAGTTCGCTGTTGTCGAAGCGAACGTGGACCGGACTCCCGGCGTCCGCCTCGATGGTCGGGCCGGGATACGACCCGTCGAACCCCCAGACCGTCGTCTCCGGGAGGTCCGGATGGAGCTGTTGGCTGAATTCGGTAACCGATATCTCGTAGGCGTCCGCGCCGTCTCGCTGCCCGTCCGGTTCCCGGACCGATGGAACCGGAAGCGGTTGCACGAACTTATCCAACGCCGGTGACGCCGCGGACACGTTCGTCGTCGTCTGCGGGAGCGTTCCGGCGATGCCGAGGGCTGCGCCTGTCTGTAGAAACCGCCGCCTAGACCAGTCTGTCATGATGGACCCTGAACTACGACTTGGGAGTTGTTATATTAAATCTTCTGAATGACCGAGTTAGAGCCGAAAGCGGGAGCGGAGGGGATTCGAGGACGTTCGAGGTTGCGGGAAGACGAGTCGCCTCGTTAGGTCGTTCGCCGGCGCGCGAGGAGGACCGAGCCCATCACGAGCGCGGCGAGCGCGACCGAGACACCGAACCCGGGAACGGGCGTGTCAGTCGTGGTCGTCGCGGGCGTGTTGGGGTCGGCGGTCGTCGTCTCGGTCGTTCCGTCGTCCGAGTCGTCGCCGTCGTCGTCTCCGTTGCTATCGTCGTTGTCGTCACCACCGTCGCCATCGTCGCCGTCGTCGCCGTCGTTGTCGTCACCATCGTCGCCGTCGTCGCCGTCGTTGTCATCACCATCGTCGCCGTCGTCGCCGTCGTTGTCATCACCATCGCCACCGTCGTTGTCGTCACCACCGTCGCCGTCGTTACTGTCGTCTCCGTCATCTCCGTCGTCGGAAGACCCGTCGTCACCGCTGTCACCGTCAGCGCCGACAGAGAGCGATTCGAGGCCGTCGACGCTCATCTCCTTGTCGTCGGCGTCGAACTGCGCGAACCCGCTGAGTTCGTACGAGGCGTCCTCGTCCATGTCCTCACCGGCGGTCACGCGGTACTGGAGGGTGACGTTCTCGCGGTCGCCGTAGGTCGCGAACAGTTCGTCGTTGGCGTTCCGCACGCCCGAGAAGTCAGCCCCGTCGTCATCGACGATTTCGACCGACGCGAATCCGGGGTTGAACTCCTCGATGACGGTGAAGTTCGTCGCCTCGCTGCCGGTGATTTCCACCGAGACGACGGTCGATTCACCGGGTTCGAGTGTCGCGTCGTCGGCCGACCGGGTGAGGTCCCAGTTGTCGTCGTCGGACTCGCTCTGAACGTCGAGTTCGTCGGTGCCGCCGGTCGTCACCTCCGAGCCGTTCACGTCGGTGAAGCCGTCGAACTGATAGGCCGTTCCGGCGTCCACGTCGTCACCGGCGGTCACGCGGTACTGGAGGGTGACGCTCTCGCGGTCGCCGTAGGTGGCGAACAGTTCGTCGTTAGCGTTCCGCACGCCCGAGAAGTCAGCCCCGTCGTCATCGACGATTTCGACCGACGCGAACGCGGGATTGAACTTCTCGATGAGCGTGAAGTTCGCCGCCTCGTCCCGGTCGACCTCGACCGTGACGGTGGTGGATTCGCCCGGGGCGAGCGTCTCGTCGTCGACCGAACGAACCGCGCCGGAGTCATCGTCGTCCGACGCCTGGACGCTGAGTTCGCTGGTCCCGCCAGTCGCCGACTGCGAGCCGTTCACGTCCGAGAAGCCGTCGAACTCGTAGACCGTACTGGCCGTCGCGTCGTTGTCAGCGGTCACCTCGTAGACGAGCGTGGCCAACTCGCGGTCGCCGTAGGTGGCGAACAGCTCGTCGTTGGCGTCGCGTACGGCCGAGAAGTCCGCGCCGTCAGCGTCGACGATTTCGACCGAGCCGAACGCCGGACTGAACTCCTCGACGAGCGTGAAGTTCGTCGCCCGGTCGCGGTCGAAGGCGACCCGGACCGTGGTCGATTCACCCGGCGCGAGGGTCGCGTCGTCGACCGACCGGACGGCCGCGAGGTCGTCATCGCTCGACTCCTGCACGCTGAGTTCGCTGGTCCCGTCAGTCGCCGACTGCGAGCCGTTCGCGTCCGAGAAGCCGTCGAGCTCGTAGACCGTGCCGGTCGTCGCGTCGTCGGCCGCGGTCACCTCGTAGACGAGTGTGGCGAGCTTTCGGTCGCCGTAGGTGGCGAACAGTTCGTCGTTGGCGTCACGGACGCCCGAGAAGTCCGCACCGTCGGCGTCCACGATTTCGACCGAGCCGAAGGCGGGGCTGAACTCCTCGACGAGCGTGAAGTTCGCCGCCTCGTCCCGTTCGACGGCGACCCAGACCGTCGCCGACTCGCCGGGCGCGAGGGTCGCGTCGTCGACCGAGCGGACCACGCTCGCGCCGTCGTCGGTCGAGACGTTGATTTCACCGTCACCGGTCGTCGAGGCCCGGATGTCTTCGAGGCCGAAGTCACCGTATCCGGTGAGTTCGTGGGTCGTCGCGTTCGCGTCGTCGGCCGCGGTCACCTCGTAAACGAGCGTGACGCTCTCGCGGTCGCCGTAGGTGGCGAACAGTTCGTCGTCGGCGTTCCGCACGCCAGAGAAGTCCGCGCCGTCGGCGTCGACGATTTCGACCGATTCGAAGCCCGGACTCAGCTCTTCGACCACGGTGAAGTTCCCCCGTTCGGAGGCGTTCACTTCGACCGTGACGGTGGTGGACTCGCCCGGTGCGAGCGTCGTGTCATCGACTGTCCGGGTGAGCGTCCCGCCGTGGGCGTCCGCGGCGACCGGCGCGATAGCCGCGCCCAGACCGAGCGAGCCGAGCACCAAGAGGACCGCCATCGCGACGACCGGGAGCGTGTTCCGGAGTTCCGTCGACCGCCCCGGACGTGGTATGCTCGGTCTCATGACGCGGTGGTCAGGTCGGAGTTCGATGGAGCAGTGGTTCCGCGAACGGAGCGCGAAGCGGCGGTCTGCCGCTTCGCCTCGCCTCGGCGGGACGCGACCGCCGGCGGTGTCTGTTCGACTCGTCGGACAGGAGACTGACGTCTCGTGCGCGCGCTACCTCTGGATGGGGATAGCTCGCTCTCGCTGGAAAGCATGCAATCAGCGTGTGAATCGAAAGCTCCATGCAAATAGTTAACGATTATCTGAGAACCGTTTCCGAGCGTGCGGACCGCGAGGCCACTCACGCGACGTCGCTCGCGGGAATCGATGCCGTCAGCGGCGGTGTTCGGTGCGCTTCTCGCCGCGAATTCCTGCCGAACCGCGGCGCTTCAGCGGGCGTATTCGGCCAGTTCTTCTCGCGCGCGCCGGGCCGCGTCGTCGGGTTCGTCGGGGTACGTGTACAGTTCGAACGTCGCGAAGCCGTCGTAGCCGATGTCATCGAGCGCGCCGAAGACGGGCTCGAAGTCGATGTCGCCCTCGCCGGGGATGAGGTGGTAGTGTTTCCCGCGACGGCCGCCCTCGATGTCTTCGAGGTGGATACCGGTGATGTGGCCGGCGCACTGCCGGATGCTCTCGGCGGGGTCCTCGCCGTAGACGGCCGAGTGGCCGACGTCGAAGTTGACGCCGAGCGCGTCGCTCCCCACGTCGTCGATGAGCGTCAACACCTCCTCGGTGCACTCGACGAGGAGTTCCGGTTCGAACTCGATGCCGAGGTCGACCCCGACGTCCTCGGCGTACGCCGTGAGTTCGTCGAGCGATTCGAGCAGGTACTCGTAAGCCTCGCTCGGCGGCGTCCCGGGAAGCGACGACCCGCTGGCGACGCACGCCGCGGGCGCGTCGACCAGCGCGGCGAAGTCGATGGCGGCCTTCGTGTACTCGATGCGCCACCGGCGGTCTTCCTCGTCGGCCGAGATGAGCGTCGGGTCGAAGAACGCCGACGGCGGCGCGTCGTCGTAGTAGCCGCAAGTCGTGTTCGCGTTGATGTTCGACACGGAGAGTCCCGTCTCGTCCAGCGCCGTCAGGACGCGCTCGCGGTCGGTCTCGTCGAAGTCGGCGAGAAACGCGTGCGGCACGTCCGCCAGTAGCTCGACCCCGTCGTAGCCGTGGTCGGCGATTCGCCTGATCGCCTCTGGCAGGTCGAAACGCGTGTACGCGTTCGTAGAGAAGGCTAACTGTACCATACGTCGTGGTACAGTCACACATGAATAATTGTTTTGGTACTGCCAATCGTTCGGGATGGAACCCGACGCGCCAACGGACCGACGCGCCGCGTCGGTTCACGACACGTCGAACGCGGACGAGAGACCGACCGCGGGGGCGACGAACGCCGCCGCGACGACGCCCCACGCGGGACTCAGAAGCCCGGCGACCGCCGCGTTCAACACGACGAGCGCGAGGACGCACGTGCCGACCGCGGGGCCGATGGTGCCCGGCCGGGGGTCGGCGTAGGCGGTCAGGAGGTCGCGGCCGGTCCACGCCGCGAACCAGACGAGTAGTCCGCCGGCCACGACGACCGTCGCGGAGTCAGTCGAGTCGACGCCGACGGCCGAGCCGGCCGCGACCACCGACCCGACGGCGAGTCCGACGCCGGCCATCCCGACCAGCACCGCCCCCGAGTCGCCCGCGCCGGTCTCCCGCTCGGCCATGTACGTGACGCCGGCGATGTAGAGCGCGACGACGACCGGCACGACGTAGACCCACGTCGGAGCCGACAGCGACGAGGGAGCTCCCGCCACGACCGCCATGCCGAGGGCGACGTTCGCTCCCCGGCAACCGCCCATCGCCGCGAAGCCGAGCGGCGTCCCCTTGAGCGCGCCGTCGTAGAGTGCGATGAACGAACCGAGGACGACGGCGACGACGCCGGCGGTCGGCCCCCCGGCGGCCGCGGCGACGACGACGCCGGCACAGAGGAGCGCGACGCCGAGGTTCCGAGCTCGCGTGCGCGACACGTCTCCCGACGGTATCGGTCGCTCCGGACGGAACTGCGCGTCCTCGTCGGCGTCGACGTAGTCGTTGAGCGTCGTGCCGGCCGCGTACAGCAGCACCGAGGCGAGCGCGACGCCGGCGAGCGACGAGAGCGGAACCGACGGGCGGCCGCCGCTGACCAACACCGCCCCGAGGATGACGTCGGGCGGCGCGGTGAACAGGTTCGGAACGCGGACGAGTCTGGCGAGACTCGCGAGCGAGCGTCGAAGACCGCCGGTCGAGGGGGTCGCGTTCGTTCGGTTCATCGTCGGTTCGTCGGTCGGTCCGGCTCTCGTTTCCGACCCGCGCGGTCAGGCCCACCCATGGGCTTCGAGGTACTCCATCGCGGTTCGGGCCGTCTCCGCCGCGGTCTCCTGGTAGGGGTACAGTTCGACCGTGACGTAGCCGTCGTAGCCGGTCGCTTCGACCGCTTCGAGGAAGCCGTCGATGTCCATCGCACCCTCGCCGAGTTGGGTGTGCTCGTGGGTGCGGTCGCCCGGGATGTCTTCGAGGTGGTAGTGCGGCGTGTGGGGCGCGAGCGGCTCCACCAGTTCGACCGGGTCCTCGCCGACCGAGTAGAAGTGTCCCGCGTCGAAGTTACAGCCGATTCGGGGAGAGTCCACGCGGTCGACGAGGTCGAGGAAGTCCTCGGAGGTCTCGATGAGCAGGTGCGGTTCGGGTTCGACCAGCACGTCGACGCCGAGTTTCTCCGCGGCGTCGGCGACGTCGCGGAGCCCCCAGACGAACGCGTCGAGCGCGTCCGCCCGCGACATGCGTTCCGGGACCGGGCCGCCCGGCGGAATCGAGATGCTCTCCGAGCCGAGCGCGGCCGCGGTGGCGAGCGCGTTCTTCGTGTGGTCGACCCGCGCCTGTCGGTCCTCGGCCGCGAGTTCGACGAACGAGGGGTGGTGGAACGCCTCGGTGTCGCGGTTGAACGTCGCCGCCCGACTCTCCGCGGAGGGCTCGATGGCGCTGAGCATGAAGGCGTTACAGTTGCTGACGTCGATGCCGCAGTCGTCGAGGAGCGAGCGAGCGCGTTCGAGGTCGTCGCCGTCGGCCGTCCCCGGGAACAGGTGCGGGTCGTCAAGCAGGATTTCGACGCCGTCGTAGCCGGCGTCGGCGATTGCTTCGACGCCTTCGGTAAGCGTTCGCTGCCGGAACGCGTTCATCGAGAAGCCAAACTCCATCGGTCACACCTCGTAGTGGAAGTTCGGCGACTGGCCGAAGAACTCCCGGGGGTTGTCGTAGACGACCTTCCGGACCTCGTCTCGGTCCCAGCCGCGGTCGAGCATCTTGTCTCGGGCCTTCGGGACCGCGAGCGGGTCAGACGGGTCCCAGTCGGCGGCGCTGTTGAGCAGCATCTTGTCGGTGCCGTACTCCTCGAGGATGTCGATGGTCGTCTCGGCGTCTATCTTTCCGGGGTAGAGGGTGAAGCCGAGCCAACAGTCGGTCTGCAGCGAGATATCGACCGTGTTCTCGGTGTTGTGGTCGATGACGATTCGCTCTTCGGTCACGTCTTCGTCCTGAATCATCTCGACGAGTCGCTCGGTTCCCTCTGGCTTCTGGGTGTGCGGGGTGTGGATGATGACCGGCAGTTCGCGCTCTTCCGCCATTCTGAGCTGTCGTCTGAACGCGTACTCCTCGGCTTCTGTCCCCTGGTCGAGGCCGATTTCGCCGAGCCCGACGACGTGATCGCGGTCGAGGTACTCGGGGAGCCCGTCCATCACCGCCTCCGCCATCTCGGGGTAGTTCGCCTCCTTCGGTTCGAGGCCGACGGTGACGTAGTGGTCGATGCCCGCCGCCCGCTCCGCCCGGTCGGTCTCGAACTCGATTATCTGTTCGAAGTAGTCGAAGAACGACGCCGCGTGTTGCTTGTCCGTCCCGCTCCAGAACGCGGGTTCGACGCAACATTCCACGCCCGCAAGCCGGGCGCGCTCGTAGTCGCTCGTCGAGCGAGACACCATGTGCATGTGCGGGTCGATAATTGGTATCGACATGTGACCTACCTCTCTGATGGTAGTTAATCATTGTTTCGGTGGATTCGGTGACGGCCGCGGGACGAGCGCGCACCGCCCGACCGCAGCGGCCGCGACCGACGGCGGAGACAGCTATTTACTCGTCCGCGCCGACCCCGTAGTCACATGCCGGAACACTGCCCGTTCTGCGGCGAGCCGATAGAATCGAACCGCGTCACTCCCGAGGAGGGTCGCCCCTACGAGGAGTGGCGCTGCGTCGACTGCGACGAGACGTGGCGGCACCCCGAAGAGACGGTCCTCGACCGGAACCTCGACTTCAGCAAACACGGCGACCAACTCGACAGACGGGACGCTGACACCTCCCGCGACTGGTGAGTTCCCTCCAACCGGGACCGACACAGAAACAACATGATTGAAGGACAAGATTCTTCATCGCACACCGCAATCGTGAGTCGATGACAGTCGGAGTTTGGATTATCGGAGCCAGAGGTAACGTCGCGAGCGTCTCGATGACCGGCGCGCGCGCAATCGCCCGCGGCGTCGCGGACACGACCGGGATGGTGACGGCCAACGAACCGGTGGCCGCGCTGGACCTCCCCGCCGTCGACGACCTCGTGTTCGGGGGCCACGACATCCGGGCCCAGCGAATCGAGGAGACCGCCGAGGAGATGGCGGGCCACGGCGGCGTCGTGGCACCCGACACCCTCGACGCGGTCCGCGAGGACCTCCGCGAAATCGACGAGCGCGTCGAACTCGGAACCGCGCGCCGGTGCGGCGAGGCGGTCGAGGGGATGTCCTCGGAGACGGAGAGTAACGACGTGGCCGTCGCCGACATCGTCGAGGAGATACGGGCCGACTACGCCGCCTTCGCCGACTCGCAGGACGTCGACCGACTGGTCGTCGTGAACGCCGCGTCGACCGAGCCGCCGATTCCGACGCCCGGCGACTACGACACGCTGGCGGCGTTCGAGACGGCGGTCGAGCGCGACGACCCGAACCTCCCCGCGAGCGCCCTGTACGCGTACGCGGCGCTCCTCGACGGCCACCCGTACATCAACTTCACCCCCAGTACCGGCTCTTCGCTCGGTGGGCTCCGCGAACTCGCGGAGCGAAACGAGGTGCCGCACATGGGCCGCGACGGGAAAACCGGCGAGACGCTGATGAAGTCCGCGCTCGGGCCGATGTTCGCGGGGCGGAACCTGCGCGTCCTCTCGTGGGAGGGTCACAACATCCTCGGCAACAGCGACGGTCTCGTCCTCGAAGACGACGCCAACAAGGCGGGGAAGATCGAGAGCAAGGGCAGCCTGCTGGACGACATCCTCGGGTACGAGACCCACAACGCCGTCCGCATCGACTACACGCCGTCGCTCGGCGACTGGAAGACCGCGTGGGACCACGTCCACTTCGAGGGCTTCCTCGGGACGAAGATGAAGATGCAGTTCACGTGGGAGGGGGCCGACTCGGCGCTCGCCGCCCCGCTCGTCCTCGACATGGTCCGGCTGGCCGCCTTCGCCGACGAGCGCGGCGAGGGCGGGACGATGCCGCACCTCGCGTCCTTCTTCAAGTCCCCCGAGGGCGTCGACAGACACGAACTGTCCGAACAGTTCCGACTCCTCTACGACTACGCGGAGCGCCACGCGGAGGGAACGTGACGGCTCGAAGGACCTCGGACGCGACCGCGTCCGGTGCCGGGCGCGTCGTCGTCCTCGACGTCGTCGGACTCCAACAAGAACATCTCGACGAGGGATTGGCACCGAATATCGCCGACCTACTTGCCGGAAAGCCGTCCGGGGCGCTCGAACCGCCGTTTCCGAGCGTCACGGTGCCCGCACAGACGACCCTCTCGACCGGGCAGTCGCCCGCCGCCCACGGCGACGTGTCCAGCGGCGAGTTCGACCGCGACCGACAGGTCGCCGAGTTCTGGGAGCGTGACCGAGGAACGCGAACGCGGCTGTGGGAGGCCGCGAGCGACGAGGCGGGCCTCACGACGGGCGCGCTGTTCTTCCAACACCTCATCGGCACGAGCGCCGACGTGGCCGTCACGCCGTCGCCCATCGAAGACGAGGACAACAACCTCATGGAGATGGACTGCTGGACGAATCCCGACGAGTTCTACGACGACCTCCGCGAGGAGTACGGCCACTTCCCGCTGCACAACTACTGGGGGCCGGTCGCCGACGAGCGCAGCAGCGAGTGGATTCTCGCGACCGCGCGGGAGTCGATAGCGCGGTACGACCCGGACCTGCTGTGGGTGTACGTGCCGCACCTCGACTACGACGCGCAGCGGCACGGTCCCGACTCCCCGGAACTTCGGGAGGCCGTCGGCGTCGTCGACGACCTCGTCGGCGAGTTCCTCGACTGGCTCGAAGCGACGCCCCGTTGGTCCGAAACGGCGGTCGGCGTCGTCAACGAGTACGGCTTCAACGCGGTCGACACGCCGGCGTTCCCGAACCGGGCGCTCCGCGACGCGGGGCTGCTCTCGGTGCGCGACGACGGCGAGGGCGGCGAGGAGGTCGATATCGCCGCGTCGTCGGCGTTCGCGATGGTCGACCACCAAATCGCGCACGTGTACACCGACCGGCCGGCGGCCGCCCGAGAGGTTCTCGAATCGCTCCCCGGCGTCGACGCCGTGGTCGAAGGCGAAGCGCGGGGCGACGCGAACCACCCGAACGCCGGCGACCTCGTCGCCGTCGCCGACGCGGACGCGTGGTTCCAGTACTACTGGTGGACCGACGACGCCGACGCGCCGTCGTACGCGACGGAGATGGACATCCACGCCAAGCCCGGCTTCGACCCGTGCGAACTGTTTCTCGGCGACGAAGGGCTCGTGACGCTCGACCCGACGAAGGTGTCCGGGTCGCACGGTCGCGTCGACCCCGAGACGCGCGGCTTCTACGGCTTCGGCGGGCCGGCGGCCCCCGACGGCTCGTCCGACCGAATCGTCGACGCCCGGCGGTTCGCCCCGACGGTCGCGGACCTGCTCGGCATCGCTGACGACGTGTCGCTCGCGTTCGAGCGCCCGTCGCTGTTCGCCGGCCCGCAGGTGTAGGTGTAGTCCGGGCATCGCCGCGACGCGCCCGAAGTGCTGATTTTCCGCGTCGCTCGGCTCAAGTTCGATACGAAAGAAAAGACGCCACGGACCGCGGTCGGAACGCGTCTCGCCCGCTCAGTTACCTCCCGAGCTCGCGATTTCGATGGTGCCGCGCATCCGGAAGCTGTGGGCGCGACAGACGTACTCCGCCATCGAGTCGGTGACGGTGAACGTGACGCTCTGTGACTCGCCCTGCGTCGCGAGGTACGACGTGGAGATGTCGTTCACGACGGTGTCGTCGCCGTTGACGACCTCGAAGTTGTGAGGCGCGCCGTTGCGGTTCGTCCACGTGACCGTGTACTCGCCGCCGGCTTCGAGGGTGAGCGTCGGGTTCGTCGCGTCCGCGATACCGGACGGCGAGACGCCGGTCCAGCCCTCGTTGCTCTCGGCTTCGAGTTCGATGGTCGACCCCGACGGGATGACGTCGCTGCCGCCGTCGTCGCTGCCGCCGTCGTCGCTCCCGTCACCACTGGTCGCCTCGACGTGTTCGGTGACGCGGTCGTAGACGAGTTCCAGCCCGTTGCCGGAGCCGCCGATGCGCTTGAGTTCGGTGTCGTCGAACCACGCGGTACCGGTGGCGTTGCCCCAGCCGCCGAACAACAGGTTGAACTGGAACTCGCCGGGCGACGCGCCGGTCGAGAACGTCGTTTCGAGCAGTTGCCAGTCCTCGACGGGGTCCGTGTAGTAGTCCGTGACGGAGCCCTGTCCGAGTGAGTGGATGTTGATGGTGACGCCGTAGGAGCTTCCGATTTCACCGAAGCCGTCCTCGGAGTTGCTGAAGTCGTCCGAGGTCTTGACCCACGCTCGGAAGCGGTACTCGGAGTTCGGTTCGAGGTCGTCGCGGAACTGCGTCCACGACGCGTCCGCACCCTCCGTTGAGTCGACCCGGACGCTGTAGTCGCCCGTCCGCGCCACGTCCGAGGTGTAGGTGAACTCAGCCGTGCCGCCGTAAGTGGTTCCCTCCCAGTTCGCCGGGCCCTCGGGGTCCGACGACGAGTCGGTGCTCGCGGCCTCTTCGAACGACGCGTTCGGCAGGACGTTGTTCCCGTCAGGGTCGGTCAGCGAGACGTTATCGAACCACGCCGTGCCGGTCGCGTTACCGTAGCCGCCGAACAGGCAGTTGATTTGGACCGTCGTGGTGTCGGCACCCGTCGTGAACGTGGTGCTCACCTCCGTCCAGTCGTTGGTGCCAGTCAGCGGGCCCGTCTCGAAGTCCGTACTGTGGACGTTGAACAGCGCACCGCGGGCCGAGTCGCTCACCTGGACGTTCTCGGTCTTTATCCAGCCGCTGAGGGTGTACTCCGTCTCGGGCTGGACCGAGATGCCGTCGGTGAGCCAGACCGCGTCCGCGCCCTCCGCGGACGAGATTTGGACGCTCTGGCTGCCGTCTTGACCCGCGTCCGCGTAGGTGTACTCTGCGGTGCCCGCGAACGTGTTCGTCGTCCAGTCGGCGGGCATCGCGGGCTCGCTGCTGCCGGTGCTCTCTTCGAAGGAACCGTTCGAGAGCACGTCGGTGCCGTCGGGGTCGGTCAGCGAGACGCTGTCGAACCACGCCGTGCCGGTCGCCTCGCCGTAGCCACCGAACAGGCAGTTGATCTGGAGTTCTTCGAGGTCGCCGCTGTTGATGGTGATGCTCACCTCCGTCCAGTCGTTGGTGCCGGTCAGTCCGGACGGAATTGTGTCCCACTGGGTTCCCGAGTCCGTGTTCGCTATCTGCTCGACGCTGATAGTCGCCCCGAGCGGGCCCTCACCGATCGAGGTACCGTCGACGAGTTGGACGCTATCGGTCTTGACGTACGCGGAGAGAGTGTACTCGGTGTTCGGGTCGACCGCGACCGTCGTGTTCCACGAGGCGTCGGCTCCCTCGGTGGACGACACTTGGACGCTCCGGTCACCCTCGTAGCCCGTCTCGGCGTACGCGAACTCCGGTGAACCGGTGTACGGGGTGGTCGACCAGCCGGCCGGCATCGGGTCTGAGTCACCCCCGGTGTCGCCGCCGGCGGGCGTCTCGAACGAGGGGTTTTCGAGGAGGTTCGGCAGGTCGCCGGTGTCGTCCCCACCGTCGCTCGTGTCCTCGTTGGCCTCGTACGCCGGGATGAACCCGTCGGCGTGGGTCGCGCCGGCGAGCGACGCCGCGTCGACGAGGACCGTGTCCTGATAGTTCGATTCGGCGCTAATCATCTCGTAGACCGCCTCGCCGGACGCGTCGTCGGACGGCGTCTGCGCGAGCGCGACGAGCGCCCACATGGCGACCCGACCGTCCTCGTCGTTGAGGAGGTCGTTGTCGAGAATCGCCTGTCGCGTGTCCGTCGTCGACGGCAGGACGCGGAGTGCGGTGAGCCTGACGCCCGGCGAAGAGTGCGTCAGCGTGCCGAGCGCGGCCTGAATCGCGGTGCTGTTTCCAGTGTCGGCGTCGAGCGCGCCGAGGCCGTGCATCGTCCACAGCGCGTGAATCGCCGCCGGGTCGAGGTTAATCTCGTCGAGCGTCTCCGTCGTGACGAGGTCGACGAGCGACGAGAGCGCGCCCGTCTCGTTGCGTTCGACCAACAGCCGCTGGGCCGTCCGCCGCCAGAACATGTTCGTGCTCGACAGCGTGTCGACGAGTTCCGAGACGCTCGCGTCCGCGAGGTCGGTCGGCTCGTAGCCGTCGTCGTCGCCGTAGACGACGCGGAAGAGCCGGGCAGTTGCGTGGTCGCGTACCTCGGTCATGTACGCGTTGCCGGGGCCGTTCTCGAAGCCACCGGGCGTCGGGTTGTGCTGGTAGATGTAGTTGTACCAGTCGATGAACCACAGCATGCCGTCCGGGCCGACGGAGGAGTACGACGGCGCGAACCACGCGTCGGTGCCGCCGGCGATGTTGTGGGCGTAGTGGGTGTTGTAGCCCGCACCGTCCTGCGAGAGGAAGAACGACCCGAGGATGTGACCCGTGCCGTCGCCGACGAAGCCGGTGTTGTTCCAGTACTTCTGGGGGTACTCGCGCGCCGTGTAGATGGTGTGGCCGGTCGCCGCGGTGTACCCGCCGTGGAGGTCGACCTGCCGGACGCGGTCGGTGACCGGGAGGAACCGGTTCGAATCAGACGCCGCACCGAAGTCGTTCGGTCCCGTTCCCTCGATGAGGTCGTAGTACTGATGCGGGATAGCGAAGTAGTTGCTCGGTCGCCCGGAGGTCGCGGCCGAACCGAAGGCGAGACCCTCCTCGGTGAAACCGAGGCCCGCCTGGTTCCCCGGCAGTGCGCCGACGATTTCGAAGTCGGTGACCGAGCCGTCTTCTAACTTGAATCGGTAGACCGAGGAACTGAAGTTTCGCTCCTCGCCGGCGATGTTGCCGCTGAAACCGCCGTACCCGACCTGTCCCCAAATCCAGTTATCGATGCCGTGGGCCAGTTCGTTGGGGCCGGCGTGGGTGTCGCCGTTACCGAACCCGGAGAACAGGACGTTTCGCTCGTCAGCCTGCCCGTCCCCGTCCGTGTCGACGAGGTGGACCATCTTCCCGCTCTCGCTGGGGTCGTCGAGGTCGGCGACGACGACGCCGTCTTCGACGACAACCATACTGACCGGCACCGAGAGGCCGTCCGCGAAGATGGTGAACTCGTCGGCCTGTCCGTCGCCGTCCGTGTCTTCGCAGACGACGATTTTGTCGCGGTCCTGGCCTAGCTCGTTCGGATAGTCGCGGGTGACCGACAGCCAGACGCGACCCTGCGCGTCGAACTTCGCGTCGAGGATGTTCCCCTTCGCGTCGTCAGGTAGGTCGCCCTCGGTGACGAACGGCTTGAGGTCGAACCCTTCCGGCGTAATCGTCCGCCGGACCGTCTCGCTGGGGTTCAACGCCCGCTGCATCTTGTTCCAACTCGTTCCGCTGCCGACCTCCTCGGGGACCTCCGGCGCCAGGAGGCTCCCCTCCGGCGGCGGATAGTACGGGATGTCGGCGTCGATGAACTCCAGGTCGTTGAGGACCTTGGTGTCCTCAGCGATGGTGTCTTCGTTCTTCGTGACCCAGCGAATCGCGTTCTCGATGAGCGCTTTGAAGCCGTCGGTCGCCCACGGGGCTCTGCCGTGGCCCCACGCGGTGTAGAAGATGCGCCCGTCGCCCTGTGTGCGAGTCCACGACCACGGCTCGCCCTGTTCGCGGCCGTCGTCGTACTCGGGGATGCTGTCGCCGTCGGGGAACTGCGCGTAGGCGAGCACGTTGATATCGTCGTTGAGGTTCATGTGGCGGTACGTCTCGTCTTCGACCGTGATGGGGTCGAGGGTCGACAGAATCGGATGGCTCGGCTGGGCGAAGCTCGTCGTCATCTCGCCGAAGTTGTGAGCGGCGAACTGGCCGCCGACGAGGTTCATGTAGGCGTCCGAGCCGGTGAAACACGCCGAAGCGCTGTGTATCGGGATGAAGCCGCCGCCGTTCTCGACGAACTCGACGATGGACTGCTCCTGTTCCGGAGTCAGCTCTTGGCCGTAGTTCGCGCCGCGGTTGTCCATCATGATCCACGCGTCGTAGCGGTGGAGCACGTCGGGTTCGAGGTCGGCGAGCCGGTCGGTGTACTGGACCTCGATGCCGCGGTCCAGCATGTACTCGGTGAGCTGGACCTGCCGGGCCGGCGCGTTGTGACTGCCGCCCTGCGGGCCGCCCATCATGAGGACGCTGATGTTGTCTTCGGCCGGAGGCGGCGTTATCTCGACGCTCCCCCGCATCTCCTCGGGGTGCTCTTCGGCGTAGTACATCGCCATCGACGACTCGGCGGTGAAGCTGACCGTCTGTGAGTCGCCAGACCCCTGCATCGTCGAGAACGACTCCATCACCTCGCCGGTCGGGTCCGCGAGCATGAACGTGATGTCCTCGTCCATGGCGTTCGAGAGTTCGATTTCGTACTCCTCGCCCTCGTGCATGACGAGCGTCGGGTTGGTCGTATCCTCCATCTCGGAGGGCGCGGTCGCGACCCACGAGAACGAGTCCGCCGAGGTCTCTATCTCCGTCCCGTTGCGCCAACTGTTGATTCCCTTCAGCAGGGAGTTCGTCGTCAGGTCGCCCTGACGCCAGTCGGATATCGCGTCGGCGAGACCCGAACCCTCGATAACCGATTCCTCGTTCGTGTACGCCGCGAGAATGTCTCCCTCCGTCGCGACGAGGCGAATCGTGTCGTCGGTGGTGAGCTGTTTCGCCTGTGCGACGCCGCTGGCCCCGAGGAAGTTCGCCGCCCCGACGCCGCTCACTTTCATGAAGTTGCGTCGGTTGATGTTCAGTCCCTCGCTGTCGCCGTCGTCGGGGTTCGATTCCCGTGTCGTGTCGTCGTCGTGTGTCATAGTGTGTTGCGTCGACCGCTGTCGTCGTTGGTTACCGTGCGATTACAGGACTGCGCTGCTCTCGCGAACCGCAACCCAGCCGTGTACCCGGCCAATTCGCCGAACGGGCGGCTCTCACTCCCGCGTTCCCACCCAACTGACAGGCGAGGTGTAACGGAAGTATAGCCATTATTTCCGTCGGCTCATTGATTTGGGCTACCAAATCTCATGAACTAACATTACTTGAATGTACTGTCCAGCGGCAAGTCGTGTCCGCATGTCTCGATGCGTCACTAGCCGGTGAACGTTGGACTGACCCCAATATTAATTACAGTCTGTAGTGTTGCCACGATTGCAAGTATGAACCGCGCATGCACACAATCAGTCGCATCGGCGGCGACGCCGCGCGGCGTCGAGGTTTCGAACGACGGGTGCGGACCGACCCGACGCGAGCGGTCCACCGCGGGTGACCGATGAGCGTCGTCATCGTCGGCACACTCGATACCAAGGGCGAGGAGATAGGGTTCGCCCGCGACGTGCTCGAAGGGCAGGGAATCGAGGTTCACCTCGTCGACGTCGGCGTGATGGGAGCGCCCGAAATCGAACCGGACACCGACGCCGCGGCCGTGGCCGAGGCGGGCGGCAGCACCCTCGAAGCGCTTCGGGAGGCCGGCGACCGCGGCAAGGCCATCGAAACCATGGGCGACGGTGCGGCCGTCGTCACATCGCGACTCCACGCGGAGGGCCAACTCGACGGCGTCCTCGGTCTGGGCGGCGGGGGGAACACGTCGGTCGCGACGGCCGCGATGCGCGCGCTTCCGATGGGGGTCCCCAAACTGATGCTCTCGACGATGGCCTCGGGGGACACGGAGCCGTACATCGGCTACCACGACATCGCGATGATGTACTCGGTCGCCGACATCGAGGGGCTCAACCAACTCTCGCGGACCGTCATCTCCAACGCGGCACTCGCGATGGTCGGCATGGTGTCGAACGAGCCGGCCGTCGAGACCGAGGACAAACCGACCATCGGAATCACGATGTTCGGCGTCACCACGCCGTGCGTCCAGACGGCGCGCGACTGGCTCGAAGCGCGCGGGTACGAGACTATCGTCTTCCACGCGACCGGGACCGGCGGCCGGGCGATGGAGTCGCTCGTCGAAGAGGGCGTTATCGACGGCGTGCTCGACGTCACGACGACCGAGTGGGCCGACGAACTGGTCGGCGGCGTCCTGGCGGCGGGTCCGGACCGGCTCGACGCCGCGGCCGAGCGCGGCATCCCGCAGGTCGTCTCGACCGGCGCGCTCGACATGGTCAACTTCGGGCCGAAAGACTCCATCTCCGACGAGTTCGACGGCCGGCAGTTCCACGTCCACAACCCGCAAGTGACGCTGATGCGGACGACCCCAGAGGAGAACGCCGAACTCGGCCGAATCATCGCGGAGAAGCTCAACACCGCGACCGGGCCGACCACGCTCGCGCTCCCGCTCGGCGGCGTCTCGATGCTCGACGCCGAAGGCGAGGAGTTCTACGACCCCGAGGCCGACGAGGCGCTGTTCGACGCGCTGCGCGAGCACCTCGACGACCACGTGGAGGTCATCGAGTCGTCGGCCAACATCAACGACGAGGAGTTCGCGCTCACGCTCGCGAAGGCCATCGACCGCCGCATGCGGGCGGCGGCCTAACCCGGGCGTTTCCGAATCGAGAACGGGACTCGGGGGTCGCCCCCGCTGCCGACGACGTGCTGAGCGCCGACGAGGGGGAGTTCGCGCTCGCGGGCCGGCCGGGTGACCTGATTTCTACCCGGATAATCACAAAGTTTAACTATACCATGACACCATGTCACTACCAGCGTTCCGAAGAAACATGACTGATCAACCAGCGCTAACTGACGAATCCAGGCGACGCTATCTGAAAGCAATCGGGACGGCCGGACTCACGGCCGGCCTCGCGGGCTGTACCGGTGGGGGCGGTTCCGAGACCGAGAACACCGACGGCGGCGGAGGCGACGACTCCTCTGGCGGGGACACGTCCGGCGGCGACGACAGCGGCGAGGACTACGAGGCTATCGGGAACTTCCCGCCCGAGGGAAGCTCCGTGAGCATCGGATTCAACGGGCCGACTTCCGGCGCGTTGGGCCCCGACGGCCAAGACCAAGAGAAGGGCTTCGACCTCGCGGTCAAACACCTGAACGAGGGCGGCGGCCTCGTCGACTACTGGGACCGACTGAGCGGCGACGGCATCATGGGCTACCAGGTCGAGCCGACGAAGGCCGACACCGCCGGGAGCGCCGACACGGCACAGGACAACATCGAGCGGATGATTCAGCGGGACAACATCCAGTTCTGGACGGGCGGCATGTCCAGTACGGTGACGATGGCGATGCAGAACGTCGCCCAGCGAGAGAAAGTTCCGTTCATGGGCGGGAACTCAACGTCCGCCGGCATCTCCGGGGAGAACTGCTCGCGATACTACTTCCACCCGACGTTCCACGCGGAGATTATCGGGATGGCGATGGGCGAGGCCGCGCCCTCGGTCCTCGGCGAGGACCGCTCGCTGTTCCACATCTACATGGACTACTCCTACGGGCAGTCGAACCGCGACGCCGCCCGCAAGTACCTCACCGAACAGGGTCCGTGGGAGGACGCCGGCGGTGCCGCCATCGCGGAGGGCGAGACCGACCACAGCTCCCAGATTCAGGCGCTCGAAGACTCCGGTGCCGACACGCTGTACTTCTCCAGCTTCGGCAACTTCGCCGCCAGCGGCCTCGCGCAACTGCGAGACGCCGGCCTGACCGACGACATCGACGTCATCATCCCGCACGTCAGCGCGTTCACCCTCGACCCGCTCGGCGCGGACGCAGAAGGTGTCCTCGGCATGGAGCCGTGGAACCCGAACGCCGACAACGAGGCGAGCCAGACGTTCGTCGAAGCCTATCAGGCCGAGTACGACGAGACGCCCAACCAGAGTTCGCTGCACACCTACGAGTCGATGATGGTGTACGCGGCCGCCGTCGAAGAGGCCGGCACGTTCCACCCGCCGACGGTGGTTCGAACGCTCGAAGAGTTCGAGTGGAGCCTCGCGTGGGGCGACTCCTCGTACCGGACCTGCGACCACCAGGTCGAGCGCCCGTGGTACATGGTCCGCGGCGTCGGCGACGACCGCGCCGAAGAACTCGGTATCCGGACGGAAATCGTCGAGACGACCGACCCGCTCGTCTACGAGTGCAGCGAGTTCCCGGCGTCGAACTGCGCCATGGGCGACAACGAGTACGGAGACGAGTAACGGCCGGACCAAGCCTCGATACGACGTACCTTACTCCCATTTTCTGCAGTCGATAATCCGCGAGCGGCCATCGGCGTTCTCGGCCGCGCGCACGCCATTCTCCCACTCGACTGCATTCGCGCCGCGCCGACATCCGGGACCGCCCCCGACGAACCCGGAGAGCGGCCCGCTGGCATGCCAGAAGTCAGCGAAACACAAGATTAACATACTGAAGAATTCATGAATAATCGTGCACACCATGAAGTGCTTACTCACATCTGTACCGAGGTGGAAACGATGAATATCGACAGCATCGTCGGGTTCCTCTTCATCGCGCTGAGCGTCGCGTCGCTGTACCTGCTCGTCGCGGTCGGCCTGTCCATCGTGTTCGGGTCGCTCAAATACGTGAATATGGCCCACGGCGTCCTCTACTTGAGCGGCGCGTACATCGGGCTCCTCATCGCGTCGAGCGAACAGTACGGCGGACTGTTGAGCGACTTCGGACAGGTCGGACTCGATTGGGGGTTCATACCCGCGCTCGTGTTGACGCCGGTCGTCATCTTCGTCCTCGGCGTCGCGATGGAGCGTTGGATCGCAAAACCGTTCTACGAGCGAGAACTTCTCGACCAGCTTTTGGTGACATTCGGAATCCTCATCGCCGCTCAAGAGTTAGTCGCCATCCTCTTCGGCCGGACGGGGACCATCTACCCCCGGCCCGAGTGGCTCACGGGCGCGATTTCGCTTCCCCTCATCGGCACGCCGCCGGGGATGAGCGCGGCCTCGACGATACGCGTCCTCGTCGTCGCGCTCACGCTGTTGCTCGTCGCCGGCATCTTCGCGTTCTTCAAATACACCGACTACGGGTTGGCCGTGCGGGCGGGTACCGAAGACTCCGAGATGACGCAGATGCTCGGCATCCGCGTCGGCAGGCCGTTTCTCCTGATATTCGCCGTCGGTGCCGCCTACGCGGGACTCGCCGGCGTCCTCGGCGGGTCGCTGTTCAACGTGACTTCCGAAATCGGCATGGAGATAATTATCCCGTCGCTGGTCATCGTCATCATGGGCGGCGTCGGCAGTTTGCGCGGGACCGTTGTCGGCGCGCTCCTCGCCGGGCTCACCTTCGCGGTGGCGACGGAACTCGAACCGAGCATGACGCAGGCCAGTATCTATCTGCTGGCCATCGTGGTGCTGACGATTAGGCCGAGCGGTATCTTCCCCTCGGCGGAGGTCGGACAATGAGCACGGACAACATCCACAAGACCGTAGACGAAGAATCGTCGTTGATTAGCTGGGACACCTGGGACGGAATCAAACACACCGAGTCGTTCGTCCTCCTGTCGTCGGTGCTGTTCGTCCTGACGTTCTCGTACGCGTTCGGCCGCGCACCGGTCGTTTCGGACATCTTCCAGGGGTATCACGGACTCGCGGTTACGATCCTCATCTGGTCGATATTCGCGCTCGGGTTCAACCTCCTGTTGGGCCAGACCGGCCTCCTCTCGTTCGGGCACGCCATGTTCTTCGGAACCGCGAGCTATGCTGCGGCGCTGTTCGCGATTCACGTGTACAACGACCCGCTGGCAGTTATCGTCGTCGCGACGCTGGCGGCGGTCGCCCTCGGGGCGGTCGCGGCGCTGATTCTCCTGCGTCTCCACACGGTGTACTTCTCCATCGTGGCGCTGGCTATCGGCCAGTTCCTCTACTTCCTCGCCCGAGAACCGCTCGTGGAGATAACCAAGGGCATAAACGGCCTCGAAGTGCCGCGGTCGCCCGTCCTCGGGTTCTTCGAACTGGAACACCAGTACGGCGGCCTCCTCGGCGAACTCGTCGTGAACAACCTCTACCTCTTCGTCGGCGTCTTCTTCGTCGCCGTCGTCGCCTCCATCACGCGCATCCGTAAGTCGCCCTACGGACTCATCTTCAAGGCGATTCGCGAGAACGAGACGCGGACGGCGTTCGTCGGTCTCGACGTCTGGCGCTACAAGTTCGCGGCGTTCCTCCTCTCTGCGTCCATCGTCGGCCTCGCAGGCGGCCTGATGGCCGTCAACACCCAGTTCGCGGGCGTCGAGCGACTCTACTGGTCCGTCAGCGGCGACGTCGTCGTCATGACCGTTCTCGGCGGCCTCGGCACGCTCGCCGGCCCGGTCATCGGGACGTTCGTGTTCTTCTACTTCAAGGGCATCGTCAACGGCTTCCCGACGCTCGGCAACTACTGGCTGCTCCTGCTCTCGCTTTCGTTTACCACGGTCGTGTGGGTCTACCGCGACGGTATCTGGGGGATGACGACCGCCTTCACCGGCGCGCTCCGCGAACCCAGAGAACTGCTTGACTCCCTCACGGGCGGCGACTCGACCGGCGACTCCTCGGGAGGTGAGAACTGATGGCGCTGCTCGAAACCCACGGGCTCACCAAGGAGTTCGGCGGGCTCACGGCGCTCGACGGCGTCGACATCGAAGTCGAAGAGGGCGAACTCGTCTCCCTCATCGGCCCCAACGGGGCTGGCAAGTCCACGCTCATCAACACCATCACCGGTCGGCTGCGCCCGACCGAGGGTGAGGTGTTCTACGCCGGGAACGAACTCGTCGGCATGAAGCCGTTCGAAATCGCACAGCTCGGCGTCGGCCGGTCGTTCCAGACGGCGTCGATTCTCCCGGAACTCACGGTGCGCGAGAACGTGCAGGTCGCGTCGTTCGCGGCCGAACACGGCTCGTTCCGGGTCAACTTCTTCCGCCGGCGGGACTCGTTCGACGAGGTCCAAGCGCGGACGAACGACATCCTGGAGACCATCGGCCTCGACTCGAAGGCCCGGATGGAAGCCGGTTCGCTCCCGTACGGGGACAAGCGGCGCTTAGAGGTCGCCATCGGGCTCGCGACCGACCCTGACCTGCTGTTCATGGACGAGCCGACCGCCGGCATGTCGCCGACGGAGACCGAGATAACGGTCGACCTCATCCACGACCTCCTCGCCGACTGGGGGATGACCATCTTCCTCGTCGAACACGACATGGACATCGTCTTCGACGTGTCCGACCGCATCTTCACGCTCCATCAGGGACGGCTCATCGCGCAGGGTACCCCCGAGGAGATTCGGGAGAATCCGGCCGTTCGCGAGGCCTACCTCGGAGGTGGGGAACAATGAGCCTGCTCGAACTCGACGACGTGCACGCCTACTACGGACCGAGCCACATCCTCCGCGGTGTCTCGCTCGGCATCGACGAGGGCGAGGTCGTCACGCTCCTCGGCCGCAACGGCGCGGGGAAGACGACGACGGTCCGCAGCATCGCCGGGACCGAACCGCCGGCGATTCGGTCCGGGTCGATTCGGTTCGACGGCGACGACATCACGGACTGGCCGGCCGACAACATCGCCATGGGCGGCATCGGCGTCGTTCCCGAGGGTCGTCGGCTGTTCTCCGAACTGACGGTCGAGGAGAACCTCGAGATGTCGAAAATTACCCGCGGCTGGTGGAACACCATCCGCCGGGGCGGCCTCGGCGGCGGCGAGAGCACGATGTCGATAGACGAGCTGTACGACCTGTTCCCGCGGCTCGACGAGCGGCGGACCCAACAGGCCGGGACGCTCTCGGGCGGCGAACAGCAGATGCTCTCCATCGCGCGGACGCTCAGGCTCCCGAACCTGAAGCTGCTGTTGCTGGACGAGCCGACCGAGGGGCTGGCCCCCCAAATCGTCAAGGCGGTAGGCGACTCCGTCGCGGAAATCGCCGACCAGGGGCTGACGGTGCTCCTCATCGAACAGAACGTCCGCGAGGCGCTCCGAATCGCGGACCGCGGCTACGTGCTCGACCAGGGCGACATCGTCTACAGAGGGACCGTGGACGAACTCGAATCCGAAGACCTCGACGAGTACCTCGTCGTCTGACCGCGCCGAACGCGCGCCCCTCGGCGCGACGGACGCGCTCTTTTTCTCCCACCTCGCTTCCGTTTCGGTCCGTTCTCGTTCCGATTTGCTCCGAGGCTCTCGTTCCGCTCTCGTTCCGGTTCCTGCCCCGGCGCTCAGTCTCGCATTTCGAAGTCGGTTCTTCGCCCCGGTCGCCGTCAGTCAGTCGACAATATTATTTCGTGACACTCGAACACACGGGACATGAAACGGACCAACCGACGACGATTTCTCGCCGCGTTCTCCTCGTCCGCGCTCACGTTCGCCGCGGGGTGTCAGCGACCTCCAGTCGCGTCTACGTCGCAGAGCCACCCCGTGTCCGAACCGGTCACCTCGTGGCCGACGTTCCGCGGGGGGCGGTACAACACCGGCTACATCGGCGACGTGTCCCCGCTCGACTCGGAACCCTCGGTCGAGTGGACCTTCGAGGCCGACGGGGCGTTCTGGGGAAGCCCAATCGTCGCCGACGACACCGTCTACATCGGGAGCGCCGATAGCTCCCTGTACGCGCTCGACGCGGAGACCGGCGAGGACCGTTGGTCCTTCGAAGCGGGCCATCGAATCGAAGGGACGCCGGCCTACGCCGACGGTATCGTCTACATCGGGTCGTACGACAAACACCTGTACGCCATCGACGCCGAGACCGGCGAGGAACGCTGGTCCCGAGCGTTCGACGGATTGATTCGAGGGAGCCCGACCGTCTGGGACGGGACGGTCTACACCGGCGTCGGCTGTCACAACCTCGCGTGCGCGTGGTACGCGGAGGAGGCCAACGTCTCGGAGAGCGGCTGGGTGTACGCGCTCGACGCGGAGACCGGCGAGACGGAGTGGCACTACGAGGTCGGAGACGAGGTCGTCAGCAGTCCGGCGGTCACGGACGACCGCGTGTACGTCGGCTCCTCGGACGAGGCGCTGTACGCGCTGTCGCGCTCGACCGGCGAGGTCGAGTGGCGCTACGAGACCCGCGACATGATATGGTCGAGCCCAGCGGTCGCCTACGGCTCCGTGTACTTCACCGACTGGAACGGCAACGTCCACGCCGCCGACGCGGCGACGGGCGAGCGAGAGTGGCTCGCCGACACGGCGGGCCGATACATCTCGGGCTCTGTCGCGGTCGGCGAGGAAGCCGTCTACGTCGGTCACACGCCGTACAACACGCTCGACGACCCGACGACGAACCACGCGAAGGTGTTCCGCTTCGACCGCGAGAGCGGCGCCGAGAACTGGAGCTTCGAGACGCCCGCGCTGGAGGTCGGGAGCAGTCCCGTCCTGACGGAGGACACGCTCTACGTCGGGACGCACCGGCAGTCGGACGGCGACGGGGTCGGCGTCCACGCCATCACGACCGACGGGCAAGAAGAGTGGTTCATGGAAATCGACGGGCGGGGCGTCGGGTCCAGCCCGGCGCTCGTCGACGGGCGACTGTACTTCGGTGGAACCGACGCGAAGGTGTACGCGGTCGAGTAGTCCGACTGTACGCGAGACCGCCTCCGCGACGACCTAGTCACCGCAGCGGTAGCAATCGCTCGAACGAGAACGTCTCGAAAGCCCTCAGAAGTCGATTTCCTTGAACTTGCGCGCTTGATTCTCGATGGCCTCCTCCGTGGCGAGGCGCTCGATGCTCGACGCGCCGAAGAAGCCGACGACGCCCTCGGTGTTGTTGAGGACGTACTCCGCGTCGTCAGGCCACGCGATGGGGCCGCCGTGGCAGATGACGTGAACGTCGTCACGGATCGACTTGGCGGCGTCGTGGTGCGCCTGCACGCGCTCGGCCGCGTCGTCGAGGTCGAGCGCCGTCTCCGCGCCGATGTCGCCGGAGGTCGTCAGCCCCATGTGGGAGACGATGACGTCGGCACCGGCCTCGGTCATCGCTTTGGCCTGCTCTTCGGTGAAGACGTACGGGCACGTCAGCATACCCTGCTCGTTCGCCTCGCGAATCATCTCGACCTCCTTGTCGTAGCCCATGCCGGTCTCTTCGAGGTTCTTCCGGTAGCTGCTGTCCTCGTCGATGAGTCCGACGGTCGGGAAGTTCTGGACGCCGGAGAAGCCGCGACGGCGCAGGTCTTCGATGAACACGCTCATCTCGCGGAAGGGGTCGGTCCCGTTGACGCCGGCGAGCACCGGCGTGTCTTCGACGACCGGGATGACCTCGTGGCCCATCTCGACGACGATTTCGTTGGCGTCGCCGTACGGCAGGAGACCGGCCAGCGAGCCCCGACCGTTCATCCGGTAGCGCCCCGAGTTGTAGATGATGAGCAGGTCGACGCCGCCGCGTTCCGCGAACTTCGCGGAGATGCCGGTTCCGGCACCGGCGCCGATGACGGGGTCGCCGGATTCGATCGTGGATTCGATACGGTCGAGTGATTCAGCACGAGTATACTTCATCCGAGTTGACAGGCCATCGCATACGACTTTAATATTTCGGAAGAATCGACCGGCGGCCGGGCGTCGGGCGAGCGACCCGACCGAAACGGCGTCGATACGAAGTCGCTCGTCCGCGCGAATCAGTTGTCCGGGAACTCGCCGGGCGGGAAGACCGTCGCGTCGTCGTCCTCGCGAATCACGGCTTCCGGGCCGGGCGGGCAGTACACAGCGAGGAACCGAAGCGGCTCCCACGAGGTGTTGATGGTGCTGTGTTCGACGCCACTGGGGATGTGAACCATGTCGCCCGCGCCGACCGTCCGGGTCTCGTCCTCGATGGTCTGTTCGCCCTCGCCGCCGAGGATGTACAGTATCTCCTCGCTATCAGGGTGGGTGTGTCGCTCGTGGCCCTTCCCGGGTTCGAGCAACACGACGCCGGCGCTGAACCCCTCGGAGCCGGTGACCTCGGGTGTGTTCATCCACTTCAGCGTGCCCCAGTCCAATTGAATCGTCTCTACGTCGTCCGCCTGGACGAACCGCTTTTCGGATACCATGACGTGTTGAGTCAAACAGTATCAATTATTAAATATTTTGGTGGTCGGAACGCGGTCAGAGAGCCCGCCGAGCGCCAACGAGGGCCCCAAGCATTTTCGAGAGGAAAACGACGGTGTGGGGCCGAAATGAGCGAGTTTCGCTACAGAACCGGCAATAGATAGCCTCAAACGCCGATTCACTCCGATTCGAACCGTCAGTACCCGCGTGGCCGGACCACTCCGTTTGCGTGTTGTAAATTATTAATACATCAATATAATCGCCGAGCAGAGCGTGAACGTCCCCACCGGTGACCGAACCATGAACGCCCCCGAGACCGAGCGTAATCAGGCCGAGGTACAGGAGATTATCCGCCTCGTTGAGCCCGGGAGACTGTTCGCCTCACGCGGGCGATGCGGATTACGACCGGTAACACGACCGTCGTTCTCGTATCGAGAGTGAGTCGCGTGGTGACGAGCGGGGCGGCCGCTAAACACTCATTTTCATATCGAGAATGGAGGCGTACAAACGCGAGTGCGGTGTCCCTCGGAGTCGACGCTCGACCCGCATATTCAGTCGAGATTACAGGCGTATATCTGTAACAATCCCATTACAGTCATATGATTGTAATTCAGTGTGCCATCGTTCGCAGTTTACGAGACGTGGAGAAGACCGCAGTGGGGTCACCAGTCGGTTCTACGCTGTACCGTCCCGCGTAGTGTCGAGCGGATTCGTGGCGCTGGCACTCTCCTGACACCCACCTGAGAAGCGACTGCCGCTACGGCTCGCCGCGTTTACGAGACAACAACCAGCGCGACTCCGTGGTGCGCCGCGAGACCCTTGTTCGAGGTTCACGCGAGAAGTGGACCGGGTATCAGAAACGGTGCTTTCGAAATGTGAATCTAGAGCGTTCGTCGATAACGGGCCCGAATACCGCCGTCCCGAGGTTACTCAGAACAGCGCCCCCGCCTGCAAGACCGCCACGAGAACGGTCAGGACGGCGACGCTGGCGACGGTGGTCGTAAAGATGGTCGTGCTGAGGTACTCGGGGGCGGTGATACCGTCGACCGCCGTCTCGTCGGCGTACTCGATGGTGAGCGCCAGCGGGATGACCGCGGCGGGAGTGGCACACTCAAGGACGAACACCTTCGCGACGGTCGGGTCGCTGAACCCCAACGCGAGCGCGAGTCCGAACCCGACGAGCGGCGCGACGACGAGTTTCAGCGCCGTCGGCGCGAGCGACCGCGATATCACGGACACGTTGGTCTCCGCCAGCTGGATGCCGAGGATGAGCAACATGACCGGAATCGACGCGTCGCCGACGAGTCCGACGGTCTCCATGAGCGCCGAATCGGCCGGCGGGACGAGACCGAGCGCGCGGGCGATGACGCCGGCGATGATGGCGTACAGGAGAGGGAGACGGAATATCTCCGTGACTGCGTCGAGAACTCCGCTGTCGGAGCCGTTGGACGCGATGTAGACGCCGAGAGTGTAGACCACGAGGTTCTGGATGGTGAGGTAGATGACGGCGGTCGTTCGTCCGACCTCGCCGAACGCGAACCCGGACAGCGGGATGCCGACGAAGCCCGAGTTCGGGAACGCCGCCGCCAGCATGAGCGCGCCGAGGAGCGGCCCCGACTCGCCCGCGAGCCGGCCGACGCCCCACGCGATAGCAATCATGAGGAGCGCGTAGCCGACGACGCCGACGCCGAGTTTGAGCACTTCACCGCCGTCCAGGGTCGTCGTGGCGATGCTGTGGAACGCCAACGCCGGGATGAGAACGTACAATCCGAGCGTGTTTATCGGCCCGACGTCGATGTCCGTCGTTCGTGCTAGGAGATAGCCGACGACGGCGACGCCGAGAATCGGGAGAATCGCGTTCGTGAACGCCCCCGTCAACGACATAGTTGGCCCCCCGAGGAGGGTCGGTTCGGCGGTCGGACGGGGTCGACTGAGACTCTGCGCTGTCGCTGTCGGCTCATGTCACTTCCATATTGCTTCTGGTATAAATAGTATCGGAGACGGTTACGTGCGGGGTCGGAGACCGTTGCCGACGAGGACGGCCGACGTCAGAATTTGGACGGTCGCTTCCGAAGGCACGCATCAGATTGTGCTCAAAATATGCAATAACAGTTCGGGGAAGATTCCTAGTCGGATGGCGAATCGAACTGATTGAGTTGTATTGATTTCCAAAAATTAATAGTTAGTCCTAGATAGAACATGGAAATAACACGATGAAGCTATAATCTCGGTGGGGCCACACTATACAAAATTGTTTAGGGAATCCAGATTATTTAGAATATTCAGATTTTCTGAATGGCGCTACAATATTTCTACAGATATACAATTCAGATGGGGCAGAGACCCATCGAGAGCCCTCCCTGCACCTCGGACGACACCAACACAGGTTGGGTGGCACGAACAGGAGAGAGACTGCAACCCGTGATATCTCAAACACGGTCGGAATTCCCTCACCCGCAGATGGAAGAGGTGTCAGTCGATATACCCTGCAACTCGGTCGCACCCACTGTAGTCGAACGTGACGCACCGACGAGGCAGTAACGAAGCACGGCCTCGAAACCGGCCGAATTTACTTGGTTCGGGCGGCCTCGACGGCCGCGCTGAACGCGCGGGCGTTCGCTTCGATAACGCCGAACTCGCCGACGTTGTCCAGTCCGACCCCGCCGGTCGGGACGGTCGGGATGTGGCCGAGGGGACCACCGAGCGCCGAGACGAACCCCGGTCCGAGCGTGCCGGTGGGGAACACTTTCACCATGTCCGCGCCGTCGCCGCGTCGAAGACGGTCCCCGCGGTGGCCACCCTCAAGTGGGCTGTAACTCAACGGCACAGGCACACAGTTCGGACCGCGCACTTGGCTACCGACTTCGGCCCCGCGTCCTTCGTCGCCGAATTTACACAGGCCACCATTGGCTCTCAAGTGGAACGTTCCCTTCGGGGCACGTAGGGTGATCCGTGATTCGACCGTCGACAGACAGACACCGATATTCGAGATTGTGTTCCAAACTAGAGAACGTCGTTTAAAAAGTGGAGTTTTCGGTCCTCTATAGGCTCTTCACGGCCAGTTGTGAGTTCGAACGAGACTTCTCGTACAATACTACGATTGTAATGGTTTGGTTCAGAAACGGAGTCATTCAGACCTGCCACGGAGGAGATCAGCGTGGTTTCGGGACACTTCATTCTGAAATCAAGAATGTCTTATCAAGTTCTAACCACCGGTGTTCGGTTCGATAAACGGCGCGAACCAACGATATCCGAACACAGACACGGCTAACAGCCCCACGCCATCCGATGGGAGAGAGAGTGTGTATGCTCGTTCTAACATCCATAGCCGATTTCGCGTTTACGGATGTGCAACGAAACTGCAGTTTTCAGCATCAGCCGACATTTTCTGCCAGTTCGTTGCAGGTGGTTCCGCCGAGCCGATGACTCGGGACAAATTTATTCTGTGATTCAGAACGTGAGCGTTCGTCCCCCGGACTGCGGAGACAACGTGTGGTGCAAGACACCACAGAACATAATTTTATTAGATTTGGTTATAAACCAGGATTCGAATGCAGTACCACCAGCTTGAGGTGTCGGGAGAGCGCTGTCTCACGGCAACTCGCGACTCCACGACGTACGACCTCACGACCGCCGACCAGGACCTNTATCGCCCGAATCCCAATCGACCGACTCGCCGCTGAACTCACCGAAAACGCCGACGTCGTCGACCAAGAGTTCGTCGACCAGCACGTGACCGTCCCGGTCGACGCCGAAGAAGTCTGGGCGGCGGGCGTCACTTACCAGATCAGCGAGCAGGCGCGCGAAGAAGAGAGTTCCATGCCGGACATGTACTACGACGTGTACGATGCCGACCGGCCGGAGATTTTCTTCAAAG
>NZ_AOLG01000055.1 GCF_000336815.1 Haloferax prahovense DSM 18310 | reverse complement strand
CCATTTGGCTGATTTTCGCCGGGGGTCTCGCGTCGATCTGCTCGACGAACCGGCGGGTCAAGGTCAAGCAAAATTATGAATCGCTCTCGAAAGGCGGCACGATATGGCCGACTCGCGGAGGAAGCGGCGCAGCGGCGCTACGGCCTCGACGCCGACCACGGGAGTTGGCACGACGCCCGAACGTCGGACGGCCGCCCGGTCGAAGTCAAAGCCGCGATGCTGAACCGTCGTGATGGCTCCGAAGGCCGATTCCGAATCTTCGAAGACTATCACGAACGGCTCGCAGAGGAGCGAGGACTGTACGTGTTCGTTCCCTACCGCGCCCGCGGTCGTGGCATCCAAGTCGTGGATATGCGCTCGGTCGATGCCGGTGCTCTCCGGCTCAAGTTCTACGGGGCGGGAGGTCATCGTGGCTCGAACCAAGTCAAGATACATCCGCGCCGGATATTCTGAGCCGGGCGATGTTTAGAATCTCAATCTCGTTCGACGAAAAACGGCGATGTTCAGCTCGTCGACGAAGCTCGCGAACAGCGTTTCTTTATATAGTGGTCGATTCGTCGATTGTTTGACGTGTACGAATCGGTAGAAAGTTCTCTTTTTTCTGGACAGGGGCGACCGGCGTTCCCACGAACGAATGGCGAACGAATGGCGAACGAATGGCGAACGAATGGCGAACGAATGGCGAAGGAACCACCGTATTCGTTCGTCGTTCGCACGTGGGAACGGTTATGGTTCCCTCGTGCGAACGACGAACGAAGTATGAGCGAAGTTGACCTAGACGCGATTGAGGACGCGATGTTGCGACATCGTGACCCGGTTGTGACGACTGGAGACCTAGCCGACGAACTCGGGTGTTCGTCTCGGCACGTCCTGAACCAACTCCGAATCCTAGAGCGAACCGACGACGTGGGAAGCAAGCAAGTCGGCGCTCGGGCGGTTGCATGGTGGCACGTTGACCGAGTGACGCCGCCGACGATGCGCCCGGACGAGCATCCCGACCAGACGGCTCTTGACGACGCGTCTGAGACGAGCGACGACCGCGACGGCTTCGAGGACCTGCTGGCCGACTGGACGCCCGGACGGACGGACGCAAAGCGACAGGAGCAACGTGACGCCGGTCGCGCGGCGCTCCGCGTCCTTCGGGACGATGGTCGGATGACGCGCTCGGATTTTGAGGACGAACTTCTGCCCGCGTTCGCCGTCGAGGACCAGAGCAAAGAGACGTGGTGGCGGAAGTCGGTGCGCCCGGCGCTCCGGCTCGCGGTCGATGACGGCCGCGCAGTCCATCATCACGGACCTCCACACGAATACGAATGGGTCTAGAGGTCGGGTCTCCCTGCCCTAACCCTTGGGGTTAGGGCCGCGGAACACGGTTGCAGACAGGTTCAAAGCTTCTCGCCGTCGATTTCTATGCTCGGAGTCGGCGGTGTACCGGCCGGTAAACCGTATGTCGGTATAGCAATCCGAGTCGGGTCGGCTGGCACCGTCGTCAGCAAGGGCGGTCCGCGGACCGATAGCTCTCGGGAGTTAATTCCATAGACCAAGAACGCAACAAGAACGCAACAAGAGACGCACCAACCGCTAATCGAACCACCAACACAACGCATTCGTGTTAGGGTGTTGAACCTAACCGGGAGCCGGTCGGCGGGGGAGAACCCCCGCGTCTACCGCCCCCCGCTGACGACGCCGCCAGCCGCGGGAGTCCCCGCCCC
>NZ_AOLG01000054.1 GCF_000336815.1 Haloferax prahovense DSM 18310 | reverse complement strand
ACGTCGTAGACTCAGGGAGTCCGGTGTGCGGGGTAAGCTTGTGCACCGTGAGGGAGACAACCCAGAGCCAGGTTAAGGACCCAAAGTGTGGATTAAGTGTGATTGAAGATTGTCTCGAGCCCTAAACAGCCGGGAGGTGAGCTTAGAAGCAGCTACCCTCTAAGAATAGCGTAACAGCTTACCGGCCGAGGTTCGAGGCGTCGAAAATGATCGGGACTCAAATCCACCTCCGAGACCTGGCGGCGTGTCTTATGACACGATTCCGTAGGTTGGCATACTGCATGGGTGGAAGCACGGGTGAGAACTCGTGTGGACCGTGCAGCAACGAAAATCATGGTCTCAGTAGCAGCGAGAGTCGGGTGTGAACCCCGACGGCCTTACGCGCAAGGGTTCCTCGGCACTGTCAATCAGCCGAGGGTTAGTCGATCCTAAGTCTANTAGATGAAAGGGAAACTGGTTAATATTCCAGTACCTTCTTGCACTAAACGTCGACGCTTTAGGAAACACCGAGCGGGGCCTTCGCCCCGTCGAATCACCGAAATTCGTGGAAGCCGTAACGGCACGAAGCGAACGAATGGTGAGATAGAGAAATTCGGCGGTACCTAGAGCCCGTGAAAAGACAAGCAAGAAGCTCGTACCGAGATCCGACACAGGTGCGCTGGCAGAGCAAGCCAAGGCCTGTCGGGATCAACCGACGTTAGGGAATTCGGCAAGTTAGTCCCGTAAGTTCGCGATAAGGGATGCCTGCTCTTGACCGAGCAGGTCGCAGTGACTCGGACGCTCCGACTGTCTAGTAACAACATAGGTGACCGCAAATCCGCAAGGACTCGTACGGTCACTGAATCCTGCCCAGTGCGGGTATCTGAACACCTAGTACAATAGGACGAAGGACCCGTCAACGGCGGGGGTAACTATGACCCTCTTAAGGTAGCGTAGTACCTTGCCGCTTCAGTAGCGGCTTGCATGAATGGATCAACGAGAGCGTCACTGTCCCAACGTTGGGCCCGGTGAACAGTACGTTCCAGTGCGGAGTCTGGAGACCCCCAAGGGGAAGCGAAGACCCTATAGAGCTTTACTGCAGGCTGTCGCTGAGACGTGGTCGCTAATGTGCAGCATAGGTAGGAGCCATTACACAGGTACCCGCGCCAGCGGGCCACCGAGGCAACATTGAAATACTACCCGTTAGTGACTGCGACTCTCACTCCTGGCGGAGGACACCGGTAGCCGGGCAGTTTGACTGGGGCGGTACGCGCTCGAAAAGATATCGAGCGCGCCCAAAGATTTCCTCACGCGAGTCGGAAACTCGTGGAAGAGCGCAAGAGCAAACGGAAGTCTGACAGTGACATTCCCAACGAGTGTCGCTGACGCGAAAGCGTGGTCTAGCGAACCTACGAGGTTCATTCATGGGACCCGTAGATGACAGAAAAGCTACCTTAGGGATAACAGAGTCGTCACCCGCAAGAGCACATATCGACCGGGTGGCTTGCTACCTCGATGTCGGTTCCCTCCATCCTGCCNGAGGTTGTTCGCCTATTAAAGGAGGTCGTGAGCTGGGTTTAGACCGTCGTGAGACAGGTCGGCTGCTATCTATTGGGGGTGTTAAGGAACTTGACGTGAACGTTCGTATAGTACGAGAGGAACTACGAATGGGTGCCACTGGTGTACCGGTTGTCCGAGAGGGCAGATGCCGGGCAGCTACGCACCACGGGGTAAGAGCTGAACGCATCTAAGCTCGAAACCCACACGGAAAAGAAGTTCCACTGAGGACACTCGTAGAAGACGAGTTCGATAGACTCGGGGGGTACGCAACGAGGCAACGAGTTGTTAAGCCCGCGAGCACTAACAGTCCAAGCCACATTCATACGCACTGAGACCCGAGAACGGGTCCAGGCGCAAACTGGATTGCACGAACACATTGGTAAGACGGCCCGTCCGATATTGGTATGACAACGGTTCGATTCCGTTGGTCGGCATTAAGGCGGCCAGAGCGGTGAGGTTCCACCCGTACCCATCCCGAACACGGCAGTTAAGCTCACCTGCGTTCTGGTCAGTACTGGAGTGAGCGATCCTCTGGGAAATCCAGTTCGCCGCCCCCACTCATACAGAGCCCACTGGACTTCGGTCCAGTGGGCTTTTTTCATTTATAGCGAGCGGCAATCGCTCGCTCGCACACCGCACAGACAGCGACTGCTCTCTCGGTCGNGCCCACTGGACTTCGGTCCAGTGGGCTTTTTTCATTTATAGCGAGCGGCAATCGCTCGCTCGCACACCGCACAGACAGCGACTGCTCTCTCGGTCGAGACAGCGAAAACGCCCGACTCAGGTCGCACACCGTCAGGCTTAAGCACAAGACAGGGATACCAGTAACTGCGCCAAGGTGGCAGAGTTCGGCCCAACGCATCCGCCTGCAGAGCGGAACCCCCGCCGGTTCAAATCCGGCCCTTGGCTTTTCTCTTCGAACGCAACTCTCGCGAGCGACGCGTCTCGGTATCGAAGCAGCGACTGACGACGCTATCGTACGAGCCGCTGTTCGAGCGCGCTGACCGCGTCGGCGTCGCCCAGTTCGTGTGCGAGTTCGAGGGCGTCAAGTGCAGTCTTCCGCGCTCGAACCCCGGCTTCGACAGAGGAAAAGCACGCTGCAGCGCGTCGTAATTCGGCGAGTGAATCGGAAACGTCTCCGGTCTCACAGAGCGCCGTAGCGTACTGTCGGCGACACCGGCCTTCGAGAGCTGCCGTCGGGGCGGATTCGATTGCAGTTCTGAGCAGGGAAATCCCGTCGTCAGTCTCTCCCGACCGCACGTACACCTCTCCGAGCGTCACGCTCGCGAGCGTCCTCGGCTCGTCGCCGAGTCCGGACGCTCGTTCGTGGGCGCGTTCTGCGACCGTTCGCGCGTCGTCGAGATCGCCGCTGTCCAGGAGGGTTCGAGCGCGGACTGTCTGGAGTTCGGTCCGCTTCGACTCGTTTTCTTCGAGGAGGTCGATGGCGCGTTCGGCGTATTCGATGGCGGTCTCCGGTTCACCGAGTTCAGAGAGCGTTTGGGCGAGACCGTAGTACACGTCCCTTCGAATCCAATCGAACTCCGGGTCCTCGACGTCGTCGAGAAGCGATTCGTAGCGCTCGCGCGCGTCCTCGAGCGCGCCGCGGTCGAACGCTATCTTTCCGAGGTTGTTCGATGTCGACGCGATGCCGATGGAGTCGCCGATTTCGACGCGGATGTCGAGCGCGAGTCGGGCGTATCGCTCCGCTTCGTCGAGCGTCCCGTTTTCGAGTTCGATACGGCTGAGAACGGCGAGGCTCAGCGCTTCCCCCCACGGATACTGAATCTCGCGGCGAATCTGGAGACTTGTACGGGCGTGCGCTGCGGCTGACTCGAACTCTCGGAGCGTTATCTCGACGAGTCCGAGGTTCGCGAGCGTGCTCGCAACTTTCGTATCGTCTTCGAGGTCGCGGCGGAGTCCGAGCGCTCGCTGGTAGTAGACTTTCGCGGCCTCCGGATTGTCGGTCTGTGCCTCGATACCACCTAGTGCGTTCAACACGTCGCTGCGGCCCACCTCGTCGTCGATTCGACTGAATCGTTCGAGGGCCTCCTGTGCGTATTCGCGGGCGGGCTCGAACGAACCGCGGTAGCGTCCGACCTCGGAGAGTCCGGCAAAGCCGTCGGCGCGCGCGCGGACCAGTGCCGTCTCGTCGAGGCGCTCGTCGTCGAGCGACGCGAGCGACTCGAACTCTCGTTTGGCGCGTTCAAGTTCGCCCCCGTTGACGAACATGCGGGCGCGCCACCGACGAACGTCGAGTCGGAGCGTCCCGTCGCAGGCCCGCGGCACGTCGACGTCGGAGTAGTCGGTCTCGGCGTACAGCTCGGAGAGCGTCGGCGTGTTGACGCCGAGTTCGAACACGCTACGGACGAGTCGTTCTCCCCACGTCGCGGGGTCGCTCTCGATAGTGCGAACGATATCGGCGGTGCCGCCGAACACCGATTGGACGGTCCGGCGCGCGTCGCCGTCGTCGACGAGCGAGCAGAGCGCGTCGAGACATCGCTCGAACCGGCGGCGGGCGCGACGCTCGGATTCGAGGTCGAGCAGCCGCTGGAGGAAACGAGCGGACCACGTCTCGTGGACCGCGCGAACCCGCTCGCCGTCGGACTCGTCGTCGCCGAACGCGGAGTAGAGGACGGTCCGTTCGAGCGCGTCGAGCGCTTCTTCGACGACCGATTCGTCGCGCTTCGACTCGGTGAGCGCGTACGCGAGCGGCGGCGAGACGCCGATGCCCGAGGCGTTCAGGAGATTCACGAGAACGCCGACGTCGATGCCGAGTCGCTCGTCGACGCGTTCGAGGTCGGCGTAGACGGAATCGATATCGTCGAGGAGGCTCGTCGGGGCGGCGTTCCCTCCGGCTGCCGGCTCGGCGTGCCGGGCGAGTCGATGCAAAAAGAGATACATCTCTCCTGGTTCGAGGTCTCCGCCCTCGTTCGGGGTGAGTTTCTCGGGGTCGATATCGACGTTCGTTCCGACGGTCGCCTCGAAGTGCTCGACAAGTCTGGCCCGCTCGCGGGCGTCGACGACGGGAACGGGGACCACGTCTATCGATTGTCTCCGGTGGAATTCGAGGCGAGCGGTGCCGCGGAGCGAGTCGTCGCGCCACTCGCTTTCCCGACTGTCGAGGAGGAACGTCACGCGGTCGTCGTCGTCGAACTCGCGGACGAGTTCGAAGATGCTGTTCGCCTCGGTCCGGGTCGCGTCCTCGACGACGACGAGGACGTGCCCGCTGGCTTCGGCGAGGTACGACCCGAGGTGCGCCGCGGAGGTAAACGGGTCGTGCTGGCCGGACTTTCGGTAGAGGACGGTACCCTGCTCGTGGTCGTACCACCGGCACGCGACGGACATACAGACCGTGCTCTTTCCCGCGCCGGGCGGACCCGTCACGACGTGGTCGGTACCCGAGCGGAGACGGGAGAACAGGTCGTCAGTCACGTTCTCGCGTCCGTCTTCGGTCGGGCGTTCGCGGTCGAGCGCGTAACCGGCGCGGACCTCGCCGAGGTCGAAACCGGCGCGCCAACACGCCAGCGGCGGCGAGACGCCGACGCGGTCGAAGTACGCCGGAGCGAGTCGGGCGAACCCTTGCGACCGCAGCACCGTGGAGAGCGCCGGGCCGCGAATCGCTGCACTCCCACCGCGGTCGTCAGTTACGCTCCGGGGACCAGCCGTCGTCGCTTTACCGTCCGCATCGCCCGCTTTGGCGTCCGCGATGTCGGCTTCGGTTTCGGGAGCATCGCCGTCGGCGTTTCCGTTGAGGTCGAACGGGCTCGCGGCTTCCCAAATCGACTGCACGCGGCTCCGGGCCCACGCCACGGCGCGCTCGCTCGTATTCTCGATGACGCAGCGGGCGCGCGCGTCGTCGTCGTAGGCGACCACCATCGCGTGGGGCGTCCCGTCGAGCGTCGTCTGCGCGATGGCGAACGGGGGAACCTCGCCGACCCGAAGCTCGCAGTCCGGGACGGTCTGTACGGTTTCGAGAAACGCCGGGTACGCCCGCCAGATAGCGGTGACGACGGAGTCGGGCGCGACGAACCGACAGGAGTGCCCGTCGACGAGCCAGGTCGTACACCGGTCGACGAACGTCTGACTCGGCAGGTACGGGAGGACGAACGTCCCGTTGGTCGTCGCTTTGAACCTGTTTCCGAGCGCATCGAACGGGTGTGAGACGCGCGGGTCGGTCCGCAGTTCGTCGGCCCCGACGACGGCCTCGACCGGAAGCGGGTAGTCGGCGGCCGCTCCGGCGACGAACGAGTCGAGTTCGAGCACGTCGGCGGCGGCGTCGCGGGTGGAACGAAACAGGGAGATGAACTGTCCGCCCTTCAGCGACGTGGTGTAGTCGCCGTCGTCGACGACGAACCCCGCGGCGGTCAGGTCGCGTATCGCGCGGTCGACCGTCGAGCGGGAGTACGGCAGCGCCTCGGTCAAGTCTCGCTTGTCGAGGCGCGTACCGTCCAGCGCGTTGAGGAAGTCGAACCGATCGGCGGCGAGTTCCAACTGTTCTGTGACGAGGTCGTCGTCGCGCGTCACGACCAACTCCCGGTTCGGCTCCGTCGAACGACTGGTCGGTATCTCATTGGCGGGAGGTTCGGCCAATAGTTTCAAAAACCCTTGTCAATCCACAGCTTCGACTGTTCGTCTGCACCGTCGTATTGGGGGCGGGAGTCGCCGCCGGCAGTCGCGCGACGCGGTGACACGCTCCGAGGAAAAGTAATCGTTATACGCCGCGTGGCCCATGCCGAAACCATGCAACGACGCGCCGCGGTCATCTCCGTCGTGTTCTTCCTGGTCATCGGTGCCGGTGCATACTCACTTATCGCGACTGCATCGACGCCGTCGGTCAGTTTCGAGAACCCCGAGTACTCGCTGGCACAGGGGGACGAGTTCTCCGTCCCCGATAGCGACCAGGCGTACACAGTGTCGTCGATAACCGAAGAGGAGGAGTCGGGCGGTCACGGTGGTGGCACCACGCTGGTCCGCTCTGGTGAACTCACCTACGTGAACGACTCCGCTCGCTTCACCGAGACGTGGGACAACGAGAGCACCGTCACGCTCGACGGCACGGACTACCGTGTCGAAATCGCCAACGTCTCCGACCCCACCGAGGCGACGCTGGTCGAACTGTACAACGAGACCGCAATCCTCCAAGCCGACTCGAACGCCGACAACGAGACCGTCACCCGTGACGGCGAGCGCTACGTCGTCGTCAACGATTCGACGCTCGTCTCGGTCGACGAGTACTTCCCGGCGAACGAGACGCGCACCGTCGCCGAAGGTGACTCCTTCGACTACAACAACCAGTCTGTCACCGTCGACGCGGTCGAGACCTCCGGCGTAACCCTCGAGTGGTTCGCGTCCGAGGAGAACACCGTCACCGTCGAAAACGAGGCGAATCTGACCCTCTCGGGACAGCAGTACCTCGCGTACTTCCCGGACGGCGAGACGCTCGTCCTGACGCAGAACTACGACAGCTACCAGGCACAACTGTCCGAAATCGACAGCTTCCACGAGACCGAAAACGGCCTCTGGGGCATCGCCATCGTCTTGTTCACCACGGTCATTCTCCTCATCGGCATGGCGTTCCTCCCGTCGCGGTACTGAACGCCCCGTCCGTCACCGTTTTTCGCGCGCTCCGACCGCCCCGAGCCACGCGGCTCCGGCACCGATGACGACCGCCGACAGCGACCCGACTATCTGGAGCGCGGCGACCGCGACGACCGACCCGCCGGCCGCGTAGCGCCACGGGGCGCTCGCGAGCGTTCCGAGGCCGACGAGAACGAGGAACGCGCCGACGGCGACCAAGAGCCACGGCTCCGTCCGCGCGGGAGTTCGAGTGGACATACCCTGAGAGAATCGCCGCGCGAGGACAAAAGCGAGACGGCGAAACGGACTACCGCCGGAGGAAGTCGAGGAAGCGGTAGTCGTGGTCCGGCGTGTAGGCCCGGAATAGGAGACTGTTCGTGAGGACGGACACTGACGACAGCGCCATCGCGCCCGCGGCGAACACTGGCTGGAGGAGGCCGAGCGACGCGAGCGGAATCATCGCGGTGTTGTAGCCGAGCGCCCAGAACAGGTTCTGTTTGATTTTCGCGAGCGTCCCGGCGGAGATGCGGATGGCCTTCACCACGTCGAGCGGGTCGTCGCGCATGAGCGTCACGTCGGCCGCCTCGATGGCGACGTCGGTTCCCGAGCCGAGCGCCGTGCCGACGTACGCGGCGGCGAGCGCGGGCGCGTCGTTGACGCCGTCGCCGACCATCATGACTCTCGTTCCGTCGGCCTGCAGGGACTCGACGGCGTCGGCCTTGTCCTCGGGGAGGACGCCGGCGCTGACGTTCTCGGGGTCGATGCCGACCTGTTCGGCGACGGCGCGGGCGGTCCGCTCGTTGTCGCCGGTAATCATGTGGACGGTCGCGCCGCGGTCGCGGAGCGCGGCGACGGCCTCTGCGGCCGACTCCTTGATTTCGTCCGCGTCGGCGACGACGCCCGCGAGGTCGCCGTCGACCGCGACGAGCATCGCGGTCTTCCCCTCGCGTTCGAGGTCCTGGAGCGCGTCCTCGGCGGGGGCGGGGTCGACACCCGCGTCCGAGAGGAATTTGCGGTTACCGACGAGGACGGTTTTCCCGTCGACGGTCGCGCGAATCCCGTGACCGGGGACGTTCTCGAAGTCCTCCGGGTCGGCGAGGTCGAGGCCGCGGCCTTCCGCGCCGGCGACGATGGCGCGGGCCAGCGGGTGTTCGCTGTTGCGCTCGGCCGAGGCGGCGTACCGGAGCACCGCGTCCTCGTCGAGCGTCTCGTCGTCGGCGGTGACGACGCCGGAGCCGTCGGCGGCGGGGCCGACGGCGACCACGTCGGTCAGCGTCATCTCGCCTTTGGTGAGCGTGCCGGTCTTGTCGAAGACGACCGTCTCCACGTCTTTGACGCGTTCGAGCACGTCGCCGCCCTTGAACAGGACGCCGTTTCGCGCGCCGATTGCCGTCCCGACCATCGTCGCGGCCGGGGTGGCGAGGCCGAGCGCGCAGGGGCAGGCGATGAGCACGGCCGACGCGAAGACGACGACGGCGAACTCGAACGTCGAGACCGCGCCGCCCGCGGCGACGGGGCCGCCCGCGACGAGCCCCCAGACCGGGAGCGACCGGATGAAGCCGGCGAGCGCCTCGGGGAAGAGGAACCAGACGACGCCCCACAGGAGGGCGTTGGCGATGACCGCGGGCACGAAGTACGCCGAGATGCGGTCGGCGAGGTTCTGAATCTCGGGTTGGCGGCCCTGCGCCTCCTTGACGAGCGAGACGATCTGCTGGATTGCGGTCTCGGAACCGACCTTGGTCGCCTCGACCACGAGGACGCCGTTTTGGTTCACCGTCGAGCCGACGACCTCGTCGCCTTCGGCCTTCGAGACGGGGACGGACTCGCCGGTGACCATGGACTCGTCGACCGCGGAGTCGCCGTCGACGACGACGCCGTCGGTCGGAATCTTCTCGCCGGGACGGACCTTCATGCGGTCGCCGACCTCGACCTCGTCGAGGGGGACCTCGCGTTCGGTCCCGTCGTCGTCGACGAGCGTCGCGGTGTCGGCTTCGAGTTCGAGGAGCGTTCGGAGCGCCTCCGACGCCTGTCCCTTCGAGCGGGCTTCGAGATAGTTCCCGAGCGTGATGAACACCAAGATGAGCGCGGCGGTGTCGAAGTAGAGGCTGCCGGCGAGGAGGCCGACGAGGACGGCGACGGAGTAGAGGTACGCCGTCGAAGACCCCATGGCGATGAGCACGTCCATGTTGGCGGTGCGGTTCCGGACGAGCGCCGTGTAGGAGTTCTCGTAGAACTCGCGGCCGAGGTAGACCTGCACCGGCGTGGCGAACGCGAAGCCGACCCAGCCCATGGGGACGCCCGTGCCGGGAATCGTCTCGGGGAGGCCGCCGCCGAACAGTTCGACCGCGAGCATCCCGAGGAGCGGCAGCGACAGCGCCGCGCCGAACAACGTCAGGCGCTTCTGTCGGCGAATCTCCTCGTTGCGGGCGGCGTCGCGGGCGTCTTCCGCACCCTCCTCGTCGCCGGCGTCTTCGCGGACGGGCGTGTAGCCGGCCGCTTCGACCGCCCGGTACATGTCGTCGAGGCTCGCGTCGGCGGGGTTGTAGGTGACGTGCGCCTCGTCGGTGGCGAAGTTGACCTCGGCGGCGACGACGCCCGGAACCGACTCCAGCGACTTCCGGTTCGCGTCGGCGCAGTTCGCACAGCTCATCCCGGTGATGCCGATGGTCCGGGTCTCCGAGAGCGCCTCGTAGCCGGCGTCCTCGACGGCGTCGTATATCTCGCCGAGCGATACCTCCTCGGGGTCGTACTCCACGGAACCCTCGTCGGTGGCGAAGTTGACGCTGGCGCTCGCCACGCCGTCGAGTGACTCCAACGCCTCGCCGACGGTGCGCGAGCAGTTCGCGCAACTCATTCCGCGGATGTCTAAGTGGGCCGTTCGGCTACTCATCTCATCTATACGTACGTGCCCCTCTCTTACCTCGATTGTCCCTTCAGAACCGAGCGTCATCGAGGGGCCGAACTTTGGATTCGAAACCGCTGGCTTCGAGGCTCAGTCGCCGCTCACGCCACCCACTCGTCGCCCGCCCGGTCAATCATCGTTCGCGCCGGCTTCGAGGCGGTCGTACCGGTCTTCGAACCGGCCGAGACAGGACGAACAGCAGAAGTGGTAGAGCGTCCCGCCGATGCGGGCGCTCTCGCCCTCGCTCGTCACCGTGTTGCCGCACTCGGCGCACTCGAGGGCGAAGCCGGTTCCGTTGACCGTCGGCGTCCACTCGGCGGATTCCACGAGGCTCACCTCGTAGTCGCGGACCCGCGAGAGGTCCACGAGCTCGTCCAACTGGGCGCGGACGGAGTCCCCGTCGAGCCGGGCGTGGACGGTCACTTCGCCGTCCGCCGCGACGAACAGGTGGTGGACCGGGTCTGCCGCTCGGAGGGCGTCGCGGACCTCGTCGACGAACTCCGGGCGGACGGTGAGTCTGACGAGTACGGGCGTCCCCCCCGAGAGCGTCGACTGGTCGAGGTCGACGGTGAATCGGCGAATGATGCCCTCCTCGCGGAGGCGGTCGATACGGTCGGAGACCGCCGGCGCGGAGAGGCCGACTTCGGCGGAGATGTCGCTGAAGGGTCGGCGGGCGTCTTCGGCGAGGAGTTCGAGGATGTGGAGGTCTGTTTCGTCGAGCGCGCGCATGCGACTCAGTTGGTACCACGATGTCATAGGTGTTCCTCGCGTTTGGCTTTCGAATCGAAAGTTAACGTCGGGAGTTTGTCGACCCGACGAAAGGGAAATCCACTAAATCGGGAAGCTCCTATCTCGAACCGCATGTCGACCACGCTCACCGTCACCGGGATGACCTGCGAACACTGCGAACAGCGCGTCGCCGACGCCCTCGCCGGCGTCGACGGCGTCGAGGACGCGACCGCCGACCGCGAGGCGGAGCGGGCGACCGTCGAGGGCGACGCCGACACCGACGCCCTCGTCGCGGCCGTCGAAGAGGCGGGCTACGACGCGAGCGCCTGAATCCGAGACGCGCCCGACCCGGACGGCGGGGAGAACTGGGTGTCACGACTGGGGGTACCGGTTCGATGCGCCGACCTGAACGGTTTTCACCGGCGACCCGCTACCCCCGACCATGCACGCGCGGTCGTGGGCGGCCGTCCTGTTCGCGCTCGTCATCGGACTCCTCCTCGCGCTCGGCGTCGTCCGACTCGCCGCCGGCGACACCGGCGACTTCGCGCGGAACGCCGGCATCGCCGCCCTTCTGACGGTTTTCGCCGTCGCGCTGGTCAGAGACTGGGCGTCGAACGCGGAGTGAGGGTCGGCGACCGGGAGCCTCGTCCGGCCGATTCCACGGGAATTTATCAACAGATTGTCTTTCACTTCGGGGGCAGGCGGTTACAAGAGGCCGCGGTCCCAATCCCGCCTGTGTCTCCACCGAGCGACGACGACTTTCGCACGCACTCTCCGACGGCCCCGATAGACGATACGCCGACCGTCTCGTGTTCGCGGTGCGGCGAGGAGTGGGACCTCTCGTACGAACTGGACGAGCTACAGCTCGGCAACCAGTCGGTCGAGCAGTTCGCGCTCGACCACCGTCGCCACACCGGACACTTCCCGGACGACGTCTCGCCGTGGGTCGTTAGCTGCCGACAGTGTCCCGACGGCGAGCAGTTCCTCTCCGAGGCCAGCGCCCGTCGATGGGCCCGCACCCACGCCCGCCACACGCGACACGAGGTGGCGATGGACCACGCCGACGACGACGGGGTCGTCATCACGCCCGAGTGAGTCGGGGGGACGGGTCAGTCTCGCCCGACGACGGCGGCCGTCGGCCGCGTGACCGGTGGAACCCACGACACCGCGTCGAGACGTATCTTCGCGTCCGCGCCCGCCGAGGGTACCGGTTCGAATCGACGTGGACGGCCCGCCGATTCCCAGTTTCCGAGGATTCGAAAATCGGTCCGGGTTTATAATCTCCCGGCGGCCCACGCTTCACATGTGAGGTGACAGACGATGGCCGCAACCGGCGAAATCGAGATGCTGGGGAACCGGATGGAGTTCGACTACGCCGAGGGCGTCACCGGCTACGTCCTCGTGTTCGCCCGACTGGTCACGGGGTATTGGTTCCTCCACGCGGGGGTGACGAAGTACCTCGCCGCCGAGCCGTTTAACGCGGGCGGCTGGCTCGTGAACGGCACCACCGGCGCGCCCGGCCCGGTCCACGCGTTCCTCGCGTGGGTCGGCCAGACGCCGTGGATGCTCGAGTTCACGAACTTCATGGTCCCGCTGGGCGAGACGCTCATCGGGTTCGCGCTCATCACCGGGGCTGCCGTCCGACTCGCCGCCGCCGGGGGGACGTTCCTCATGACGTTCTTCTACCTCGGCAACGCCGACTGGGGACACGGGCTGGTCAACGGCGACCTGCTGGGGCTCGTGCTGTTCCTCGTCGTCGGCGCGCTCGCGGCGGGCCGCATCCTCGGCCTCGACGCGTACCTCGAGGAGATAGAGTTCGTCCGCCAGCGACCGAAGCTCCGGTACCTCCTCGGCTGAGGGGATTTCGGCCACGCTGGGCCGCGTTCGTCCGGCAGTCTGCCGGCCTTTCTCTCGGACGTCGTTACCGCTGATTCGCGTGCGCCAGCCGCTTTGCGGGCCGTTCTCCGCGTGTCGGTGGATTTAGGAGTCCCTAAAATCCGAAAGTGGTTTATTGTATTAGGGACGCCTAAAACGTATGAACGAAGACGGAGCCGGCTTCGACCACGCGTTTCGACGGGCTGTTCTCACGGGGGCGGTCTGAGCCGTGACCGACCAAGGCACCGAACCCGACTCGACGGACGTGGTCGTCGTCGGCGGCGGTCCCTCGGGGTGCGCCGCGGCCGTCTTCACCGCGCGATACGGCCTCGATACCGTCGTTTTCGACCGGGGCAACGCCGCCTTCCGCCGGTGTGCGTACCTCGAAAACTACCTCGGCTTCCCCGCTGGTATCGGCGTCGACACCTTCACCGCGCTCATGCACGAACACGTCGCGGAGGTCGGCGCGGACTACGTCGCGGACATGGTCGTCTCGGTCGAGCGACCGGGCGACGATGCGGGTGGAAACGCGAGTGACGCCGACGAGAACGCGGACGCGAGCGAGACCAAGTCGAGCGTGTTCGACGCCGACGCCCGGCGCTTCGTCGTCCGTACGCAGGACGGCCGCCGGGTCGAAGCCGACTACGTCGTCGCCGCCGCGTGGTACGACGGCGACTACCTCCGCGGCCTCGACGACGAGGACGCGATGTTCGAGGAACACGACCACCACGGCGAGGTCCACGAGCACTTCGATTCCGACTACGCCGACGACGACGGGCGGACCCCGGTCGAGGGGCTGTACGTCGCCGCCCCGTCGGGCGAGCGGAACGCGCAGGTCGGTATCGCCGCCGGACATGGCGGCCACGTCGCCCGGTGTCTCGTCGAGGACCGCCGGCGCGAACGCGGCTTCCCCGGCGACCTCGCGGCCCACTACGACTGGCTCCGCGCCGACACCGAGTTCCAAGGCGAGTGGGGCGACCGCGACCGCTGGCGCGAGTGGTTCGAAAGCGAGGTCCCCGACGACGCCGACCTCGACGACGAGCGCCTCGCGGAACTCCGCGAGTCCTACATCGACCGGGCGTTCGACACCCGCCGGACCGACCACGAGGTCGAGACCGCCGAACCCCGCGGCATCCGGCGACTCGTCGAGGTGATCGGCACCGAACGCGTCCTCGACGCGCTCCCTGACGAGGCGCTCGCGGACTCCCTCGACGGACGCGAACTCGGAGGTGTCGAGCAGTGAGCGGGACGACGCCGACAGAACAGTCCTCGGGGTCGGTGCTGAACCGGCTGTTCGGCTGGATAGACGGTTCCCTCGTGTCGCTTTGTCTCGCCAGCCTCGTGGTCGTCGTGGCCGGCGGCCTCGTGCAGGTCAGCTTCGGCGCCTTCTCGATGACCATCGGCGAGGCGTGGCGCGCCGTCTTCGACCCCGCGGTCATCTTCGACCCGCAGGTCTGGCAGGTGTTCCTCCTCGGCGGCGAACTCCCAGACCTCAGTCGGCGGACGCTCATCGTCTGGAACATCCGGCTCCCGCGGGTGTTCGTCGCCGCTCTCGTCGGCGCGAACCTCGCAATCTCGGGCGCGATTTTCCAGGCGGTCACCCGGAACGAACTGGCCAGCCCGTTCATCCTCGGCGTCTCGTCGGGGGCCGGACTGCTCATCCTCCTCACGCTCGTCGTCTTCTCGGGGCTCGCGGCGTACCTCCCGCTTCTGGCGGCGCTCGGCGGGATGTTCGCGTTCGTCCTCGTCTACCTCATCGCGTGGAAGAACGGCACCTCGCCGGTCAGGCTCGTCCTCGCGGGCGTCATCGTCGGCACCGTCTTCCAGAGCCTCCAGACGGGGCTGTTCTTCTTCGTCGACGACATCGGCGTCGTCCAGTCCGCCATCGCGTGGACGACCGGCTCGCTCACCGGAACCGACTGGGAGCAGGTTCGCATGGCCCTCCCGTGGTCGATTATCGCTATCGGCCTCGCGCTCGGGAGCTCCCGACAGCTCAACGTCCTGCTTCTGGGCGAACAGACCGCCCGCTCGCTCGGGATGTCCATCGAGAAGGTCCGATTCGCCCTCTCGGGCGTCGCGGTCCTCGCGGCCGCGGCGAGCATCGCCGTCGCCGGCATCGTCGGCTTCGTCGGACTCGTCGTCCCGCACTTGGTCCGGAACGTGGTCGGCAGCGACTACAAGCGCCTCGTCGTCGGCTGTCTGTTCGCCGGCCCGGCACTGATGGTCGCCGCCGACGTGGGCGCGCGCCTCGCGCTCAACCCGATTCAGCTCCCGGTCGGGGTCGTCACGGGTCTCGTCGGCGGGCCGTACTTCCTCTACCTCATGCGCAAACAGCAGAACATCGGTGAAGTGTGATGTCCGAACAGCAATCAGGAGACTCCCAACAGATGGTACAACACGGCGAAACGGACGCGACCGCGGACGGACGCGCGAGCGTCGAAGACGGCTCGACACGCGAGAGCGCGCTCACCGGTGACGCACTCGAACTGTCGTATCCGACGAGCGAGGAGCCGGTCGTCGAGTGTGACCGAATCGACATCCCGCGCGGCGAAATCACGGCGCTCGTCGGACCGAACGGCTCCGGCAAGAGCACGCTCCTGAAGTCGCTCGCCAAACAGCTCTCGCCCGACACCGGGAACGTCTATCTCGACGGGAAGTCCATCACCGAGTACGACGACAAGGCGTTCGCGCGCGAGCTGGGACTGCTCTCTCAGCAACACGACTCGCCCACGTCGCTCACCGTCGAGGACCTCGTCTACCACGGCCGGTACCCCCACCGGAGCTTCTTCGAGCAGGTCAGCGACGACGACCACGACGCGGTCGAACGCGCCATCGACCTCGCGGGCGTCGAGCACATCCGCGACAAGCAAATCGGCAACCTCTCGGGCGGACAGAGTCAACTGGCGTGGATTGCGATGGTGCTCGCACAGGACACCGACGTGCTCCTCCTCGACGAGCCGACGACGTACCTCGACTTGCACCACCAGCTCCGGGTGCTGGAGACGGTCCGCCAACTCAACGAGGAACGCGGCGTCACGGTCGCGGTCGTCCTCCACGACATCGCGCAGGCGGCGCGCTTCGCCGACTACCTCGTCGCCATGCAGGACGGCGAACTGTACGACTGGGGCCCGCCGCGCGAGGTCGTCACCGAGGAACTCCTCGCCGACGTGTTCCGCGTCGAGGCCGCGGTCAACTACACGCCCGACCCGGAAATCGTCCCCAAGCACTCGCTGTAGCGGTTCGGCGCTCTTTATACACTCTCAGTTCCGTTCTATCGCCCCGTCACAACTGCTCCAACTGCTCCGACCGGCCGCGACCGTCTACTGGACGGCGACGATTTCGATGTCGAAGACGAGCGTCTTCCCCGCGAGTTCGTGGTTGAAATCGACTTCGACGGCGTCGTCGCGGACGGCGGTGACGTCGCCGTGGAGCCCGTTTTCGGCGTGGACGTGCAGGCCGACCTCGGGCGTCTCGCCGACCATCCCCTCGAACGTCTCGGGGTCGTAGGTCCGAATCCGGTCGGGGTCGAACTCGCCGTAGGCGTCTTCCGGCGGGACCGTCACGGAGGCCTCCTCGCCGGCCGACATCCCGACGACGGCCTCGTCGAGCCCCGGAATAATCTGCCCCGCGCCGACGACGAACGTCTGGGGGGCGTAGTCGTCGCGGTCCTTCTCCTGGGCCTCGTACAGGCCGTGTTCGACCGCGACCTCGTACCGCGAGGTGTTGAAGACGGTCCCGTCTTCGAAGCGTCCGACGTACGCGAGCGCGACTCGGTCTCCCGACTCGATTGCCATAGCGGGGCTCGGCGGAGGACGCGCATAAAAGTCGTCATCGAGGCATCCCGCCGGGGGTTTACTGCGGTTCAGGCGGGCGTCCGAAGCGCCGGCGGCCTGTTGCTGTCGGCTGTCGTCGCCATCCCAGCTACGGTCCCGTTTTCGACGCCCTCGACCCACGCCGGGGGCGTCACAGTCGTCTCGCCGACGCGGCCGTAGGTCCACTCGAAGCGCACCCAGTAGAACCCCTCGTCGGAGACGAGCGCGTAGGTCGCCGTCGCGTCGGCGACGAACCCCTGCTCGTCCACGTGAGCGACGAACTGGTAGTCCTGGACCGGTTCGACGCCGCCGATGGCCGGACGTTGACTCCCCTCGATTCGGTAGTACGTGACGTTCTCGTCGGTCACTTTCCCGGTCACGTTCGTCGCCCGCGTGTCGAGGTACTGGCGGACGAGCCCGCGGTTCAACCCCCGTGGCTCGAACTGCACCGGCGGCGCGGTGGTGTTGCCGTCGACCCGCCGGGTCCGCTCGACCCCGTCTTCGGTCTCGGCGACGTACCACGCGTCCCCGTCGTAGTAGACCGTCTCCAGTCGGGTCCGCTCGCGGCCCGACTCGACGGTTTCGGCGATAACGTACCGCTCTCCGGCGACGGCGATGTCGGTGTCGTACTGTCTCCGCGTCGAGTTCGGGCCCGCGCCCTCGGGTCGGTAGATGTCGACCCACAGCGTGTAGGACTCGTCGGCCAGCGCGCGCTCGTGGGCCGCGCTGAGAGCGGTCAGGTTCTCGATGCCGTCCGGCCCGACACCCGGTACGCGCTCCAACTCGCCGGGTTCGATGGGTTCGACCGGCCCGGGGCGCTGGCCGCTCCCGAGTCCCGGCGCGCCGGCGTTCCGCGGTTCCGACCCGGAGGCGGTCTCGGTCGCCGCGGTTTCCGACGGTTCCTCCGCCGCCGCGTCGTCGCGCTCGGGCGTGGCCGTCGGCGGTCCCGACTCACCGGCCCCGCCCGTCCCGACTCCGGCGGACTGCATCGACCCATCGAGCGGCGAGGGAACGAGGTCGAGGGCGACAGCCGCCCCGCTCACGACGGCGACGACGACGAAGAGCGCAGTGATTCCCCGGGCGGCGTCGCGGCCGACCGCGGCGGTTCGGTCCCCGAGCCGTCGGACCCTCCGCCGGGCGCGCATCCGGAGCGGCGGCCGGAGGTCGTCGAGCGACGCGCCGAACTGGCGGCGACAGACCGCATCGGCGTCCTGCCGGTCGATGGCGTACAGGAGTGCCTCGGCGATGTCACCGGCGTCGAGGTGTCTCACGCCGACCGTGTCTCGCTCGGCCGCCGCCGACGCTCTCGACCGACGGCCGAAGACGGGTCGAATCCGAACCGACCGGCCGCGGCGCTCGGCGCGGACGACCCCCGCCTCGACGCGCGTCTCGAAGCCGCGGGCGGCCCAGAGGTCGGAAACGAAGGCCAGTCGCGCCCGTGTCGGGAGGCGTTCGAGGCGGGCGACGACCGTCCGGTACCGGTCTGCTCGCTGGTCGGCGTTCATCTGGTGCTTCTCTAGATAGAGGGGGCCGACGGTGATAGGCACTTCTGCGGGTCCGGGGTTCGCGACGGTCTCCGCCGGTCGAGTTCCCGGCTCAGACGACCCCGTCGAGGAGCGATTCGAGGACGGGCGCGACGCCGAGCACGTCGAAGACGACGAGCAGGTAGTAGGCGCTGACGACGAGCATGACCGCGCCGGTGACACGGTTGATGGCGGTGGTGTGTCGGGCGAACCACCGGGTCGCCCGTCGGCTGTACCGCTCCGAGACGAGGGCGAAGGCGAGAAGCGGCGCGCCGATGCCGAGGCCGAACGCGAGGAACCCGAGGAGGCTCTCGGCGGCGGTGTCGAACAGCACGGGGACGCGCGCGAAGAACAGGGCGATGAAGCCGGGGTTGCAGGGCAGGACGATTGCGCCGAAGAAAAAGCCGTAGGCGAACGCCGACAGCGCCGGGTGGCGCGTCTCCGGCGGCTCGACCGTGGGGAGCCGCGCGAACACCTTCGCGTCGAAGAGGAGCGCGAGGCTCACGACGAAGAGGACGCCGAAGGCCGCCGGCGAGACGACCTCGACGACCGCCGTGAGCGACAGTTCGAGGAGGAACGAGAACACGACGCCGACGACGAGCATGAACGATACCGCGCCGGCGGTGACGAGGCCGCCGAGGACGGCTATCGGGAGGCCACCGTCTCCGTCTCTGTCTCCGTCCTCACCCTCGCCTCCGTTCCCGTCGCCGCGGCCTCTCGAACCGCGTCCGTCGGCGGTCCCGCCGGCTGGTGACGGCGACTCCGCGTTCGCCCGCGAACTCTGCCGCGCGAGGTACGCGAGGAAGCCGGGATACAGCGGGAGGGCGCAGGCCGCGGTGAGCGGGGTGCCGACGCCGAGGACGAACAGTTCGAACAGCCGTGGCGCGAGGTCGGTCAGCACTCGTCGACCCGCTCGCGGAGGAACGTGGTCGTCTTGTGACCGTCCTTGAGCCGCGTCGCGCTCCCGTCGGGACAGAGCCGGACCATCGGCACAACCGGGGCGCTCGCCATCGACGAGCCGAACTCGGCGGTGAGGGTCTTCGTGACCGGTTCGGGCGAGACGGCGTAGCGCCAGTCGAAGCCGTGGTCCTCCGCGTGTTTCCTGACCTTCTCGGCGTCCTCGTTGGGGTCGATGTCGAGCGCGACCGTCAGCACGTCGTCGCCGACGGCCTCGTGAAACTCGACCAACTCGCGCTGTTGGCGCAGGCAGTTCGAACACCACACCGCGAACGTCTCCAGGAGAATCGGTCGGTCGAGGAGCCCCTCGATAGTGAACGTCTCGCCGGTGCGAACGTCAGTGAGTTCGGTCGTCCGCCACGCGCCCTCGTCGGTCGACGCTCCGGTCGACCCGTCCCCCGTCGTCGTCGCGTCACCCCCGGCGTCGACAGTTCCGCCGCCGCTTCCGCCGAGGCAACCAGCCAGCCCGACCGTTCCCGCCACGGCGCCCGCGCCCGCGAGCCGAAGGACGTCTCTCCGCGTCGGCGTTCCTTTCATATCGTTGTAGGGTCGCTATCGGAGCTTAATTCGGCCGCGTTGGGGCGCGGGTGACGCACAACCCCGAGGTCGCGCCGGGGCGCACGTCGGACGGGCCAGCCGCCGGTCTCCGGTCAGTCGCCCGCGCTCATCTTCCGGGCGTGCTGCGGGGGGAGCCGAAGTTCGTCGAGGCCGGGGAGGTGTTCGATGTTGTAGACGACCTGTAGGTCGTCGGTCACCGGGAGGCTGATACACGACAGCCGGACGCCCTGTTCCAGCATCTCCTCCGAGAGGATGTGGTTCGAGGGCATCTTCACGTCGCCTTCGACGACCGCCACCGCGCAGTTCGCGCAGGCACCGCCGCGACAGGCGAAGGGCCAACTGTGGCCCGCGTCCTCGGCGGCCTTCAGGAGGTTGGTCCGCGGCTCGACGAACACCTCGCCGTAGGCGTCGCCGTCGAGGCCGCTTTCGGCGGCCTTCTCGAAGAGGTCGTCGTCGGCGAGCGACCAGCCGTGGTCGGTGAGCACGTCGTAGTCGAGGAACTCGACCCGCGCCCCGCGTCGTTCGGGTTCGGGTTCCGGGTCGGGCCCGGTATCGGAACCCGCGCCGCCGGTCCCGTCGCCCGTCTCGCCGTTTCGGGCGGTGCCGACGTCGTGCTGTCCGTTTCGGCTCGCCCCCTCGTCGGCCGGGCGACGGCCGTCCGTCTCGACGGGTTCGAGTTCGTCGCCGGGTTCATAGCCGGCTCGAATCGCCTCGTAGGCCGTCCGAACCGCCTGAAATTCCTCGGCCGACCCGCCGTGGTCGGGGTGGGCCGATTTCACCCGCCGACGGTACGCGTCGACGAGTTCGTCCTCGTCTGCGTCCGGGTCGATGCCGAGCGTCTCGAACGGGGAGTCCACATCGGGGCTAGTAGGAACTCGCGAGCATAAATCCACGGCCGCCGGCCGTCTCGTCGTGGTTTAGTCCTCGAATCGAGGCAAGGCCCCGACGACCGACGCGGCCGCGAGTCGCGGCGGTTTTGTAGCGGGCTTCGCTTCCTTCGGGTGTGAGACGCGGGATTCGGTTCGCCGTCGGCGCGGGGCTCGGTATCGGAGCGCTCGCGGCGTACCTCTGGTACGTCGGCCCGGAGGAGGTCGGTTCGCGCGTCGCGGCCGTCGCCCCGTGGGCCGTCGGCGTCGTCTGCGTTCTGATGCTCGCCGAGGCGACCGTCGACGGCCTCGGCGTCTGGGCGTCGGTTCGGCCCCTTCGCGGCGGGCTCTCGCCGCGGGCGAGCGTCCAGTTCGCGTTCGCCGGCGACTTCTTCGACGTGCTCAGCCCCGCCGGCCCGGTGAGTTCGGAGCCGATCATGGCGCAGTTCTTCGGCGTCGCGACCGAGACGAGCTACAGCGAGGCCCTCGGGGTCCGCGGCGTCGCCAAGTACGTCAAATCCGCCGCACAGCTCCTTCTCTCGGTCGCCGTCGTCGGCGTCCTCTTTCTCGACGCACCGACCCCGCGGTTCGTCCTCGTGACGCTGGCCGGCGCGGTCGTCGCGCTGTTCGTCGTCGGTGTCGCGCTCGTCTGGGCGCGAGACGCGCTCTCGGCGGTCGTCGTCGCGGTCCTGACCCCGGTCGTCCGCGCTGTCTCTGGACTCACCCGTGAGACGCCGCTCGGCCGCGACGCCGTCGCCGCCGCAGTCGAGCGGTTTTGGGAGCGCGTCGTCCACTTCCGCGACGCGCCGGAACTCCTCGGCGTCATCGCGCTCAGCGGCGTCTTCGAGCAACTGCTCACGTCGCTCGCGCTCTGGGCCGCGCTCGCCGGGACCGGCACGAGCGTTGCGTTCCTCCCCATTGTCGCCGTCATCCCGCTCCCGCAGGCGGCGAGCGTCGTCCCCGTCCCGGGAAGTCTCGGGGCGTACGACGTGCTCCTCGCTGGCGCGCTTAGTCTCACGACGGGCGCTCCGGCCGCGGGGGCGGCCGCGGCGGTGCTCGTCGTGCGGACGTTCGAACTCCTCGTGTCGCTCGGGTGCGGCGGGGTCGCCACCGGGTTCCTGCGCGGCTTTCGGGCCTGAGACGGAGTCGAAAGAGCGCCCGTCGCGTCGGCGCGAGGGGACGAGACGAAAAACGAGTCAGTCGGCCGCGCGCTCGTGAATCGGGACGCTCGCCAGTCCGACCGCGTTCGATTTCGAGGAGACCGAAAGCGTCGCGTGCCAGCCTTCATCGGCCGGCGTGACGTGCAGGGAGACCGGCTTCCACGACTCCGCCCGGCGGTAGAGGTCGAGGACGACCGGTAACACCGGAAGCCGTCCCTCGCGCGCCGAGAGTGCGTACCGTTCGAGGGTCAATTCCGCGGACCTCGTCCCGGAGTCAGGACCGGGCCGCCACGACGAGCAGGTGTACGACCCGACGAGGTCGAGTCGCTCCATCTCCGCCAGCGTCGCCTCCAGCGCCCCGGCCGACTCGGGCCGCGACGAGAGGTTCGAGGCGGCGCGTTCGAGCACGTCCGCCTGCTCGGTCGACGTGAGGTGGACGTGGAGCGCCGTCGCCATGCTCTCCAACAGGCGCAGACAGAGGTCGTCCGCGCTGGACATCGTCTCCGCGAGGTCGAAGTACGCGTCCATCACCGCCGTCTCGACAGTCCGATGGTCGGCGTCCACGAGCGCCTCGAACACCGCCGCCGCAACCCGGTGGCAGAACTCGACCCGCTCGGAGCGCCCGACGCCGGCGCACTCGGGTCGGCCGTCCGCGTCGGTTCCGAGGTCGCAGGGCGGTTCGGGAAGACCGGGCGTCGCACCGGCGGTCGCCCATCCCTTTGCGGTCGCGTCCGCGCCGCCGAAGCCCGGAACGTCGTCGTGTTCCGAGACGATGAGGTCGTAGTACGGGACGTTCGGGTCGTACCGCCGGAGCGCGGAGCGGTACTGTCTCGCCGCGCGGGCGGCGGCCTCCGCAGTCGAACGGTCCTCGAACCGGAGCCCGTCCACCGGGACCGGCCGCTCTCCGGTCCGTCCGCAGACGAGTTCGTACGTCCCGTCGTCGCTCGCGAGCGATTCGATGTGAGTCCGAATCTGGGTGAGTGTCGTGCCGACCATAGTGTCTCTGTGTGTTGGTTCGCGGGCCGTCGCCGACGCCGCGGTCCGTTCGTCGTTCGCTCGACAGATTGTTTAGGCTAACCTAAAACGTGTTGGTTCGGCCGGTCGGAGGCCCCACGAGGACCGGCGGCTCTCGACTGTACGCTCGACCCGACGCTCGCTCGCGGCGACCCCGACCCGGTTACGACGCGTCGGGTGCCTCTTCGCCCGGCCTGTAGAACGTCCGGTGGAACATCTTGTACGAGTCGGTGATGGGGACGATGGTGTAGCTGTCGACCACGTCGCTGTCCTGCAGGAGTTCGCGGACGTAGCTGTTGATACTGCTCAAAGAGGACTGCCAGACGCGAATCAGCAGGTCGTACTCGCCGATGCACTCCGCGACCTCGTAGACCAGCCCCTCGTCGAGGAGCCGTTCGATGAACGCCGTAATTTCGTCGTTCGTGGAGCCCTTGTCGTACGAGATGTGGACCTCGGCGTAGGGGTAGTCGGCCGCCCGAAAGACCAACAGCGCGAAGATTTCCAGAATGCCGTCCTCTTGGAGCATCTTGCGGCGCCGCCGCGCGGCCGTCCGAGAGAGTCCGACGCGGTCGGCGAGCTCCGTGTCCGAGATTCGCCCGTCCTTGTTCAGTTCGCGGAAGATGAGATAGTCCTTCTTGTCCATCCGGTCTTCGAGAAGTTCGACAACGCGCGGGTCCTCTATCCACTCCTGCGAATCGGGCATTGCTATTCTCACGGTTATACCGCTTAGCTTCATATATATGAATGTTTCTTCAAAATCTCCGAATCGGATACAATGTGTGAACGAATCGTTTACTCTCAACGGCGCGGCCGACGACCGGAATCGCAGGCCGTCGGTGGAACGCGGATCTCTGTCCCCAAACACTTTTACTCCGCGTTCACGGAGGGTGTCGGCATGGTACGCGGAAAAATCAACCGAACGAACAAGGCCCTCGCCGATTGGGCTGATATCCTCACCGAGATCGACGAGGTTTCGGCGGAACTCGAAGATTCGGGCTGGGAGACGCTCGTTCTTCATCCGGGAGACGTCGCCACGACGGACGCGGCGGCGGCCGCCGACGCCGGGTTTCGGCTCCTCGTCCCGGATTCGGAGCTCGAAACGCTCTCCTCGACCGTTTCAGCACCTGACGCGGCGTTCGACCAGTTCGAGGTCTACCGCGCCCGCGACACGAACGTTCGAATCTTCGTCGTCGTCGTGAAATCGGAAGAAACGATGCAAGCGGTCCTCTACCCCGTGTTTTACGACCCTGGAACCGACCGCTCGTTCGTCGAAACGCTTCGGACCGAACCCGAGATTCGGACGACGGTGAGCGACCTGGGGGACACCCGTCGTTGCTCGTTCCGACACACCGAACCCGCCTTGTTTCTCCCGGAATAACTGTTCGCGGCGGCGTCGATTCCGCCTCGTTCTCGGCCGCGCTCGCCGCGACGTCCCGTGATTGCCGCGCCGACTACTGTCCACTACTACCACTCTTGACTGTGTATATCTGTTCTTAGATAACTGAAGTAGAAGAGAATCAGCTTCTATTTCTTTCTATGGTGCGTATTCGTCCATATCTGTGTGTTCTCGGCCTTCTCTATAATTATTACAAAGTCATGATTAGATGAATCAACTTCTTTTATCGACGATATGTTTAATCACTAGGAAAGCTTTATACGAATAGGGTATCCACAACTCTCCATGCCAACCGGCAACATAGAACGCAGAAAACTCCTGAAACTCATGGGTGCGGGAGCGACGAGCGTCGCACTCGCGGGTTGTCAGGGGACCCAGCAGACCGAGACCACCGAGGGCAGTTCGGGTGGCGACTCGACGACGACCGAACAGACGAGCGACGGCGGAAGCGGCGCGAGCGGCGGTAACGACTTCCACTTCGTCGCCGGGCAGGTCTTCGGGACGCTCGACCCCGCAGAGCAGGTCGACTACACGCAGGGGCTCGCGGCGCAGAACCTCTACGACGAACTCATCACGGTCGACGCCGAGACGCTCCAGCCGACGGCGCACATCGCCGAGAGCTGGGACACCGAAGACGAGGGGAAGACGTGGGTGTTCACCGTCCGCGACGACGTGACGTTCTCCGACGGCACGCCGCTGACCGCCGACGACGTGGCGTACTCGCTCACCCGGATGCTGGAGCTCCAGCGCGGGTACTCGTCGTTCTGGCTCGACTACCTCGACCCCTCGAACATCACCGTCCGCGACGAGCAGACGGTCGCCTTCGAGTTCAATCAGGCGTACGGCCCGGCGCTGGCGACGTTCGTCCAGTTCTACATCGTCAACAGTACCGTCGTCCAGGAAAACGAGACCGACGGCGACTACGGCAACGCCTACCTCCAGAACAACTCCGCCGGCTCCGGCGCGTACGTCCTCGACAACTGGGAGCAGGGCAACTCCATCGAGGCGTCGGCCTACGAGGACTACTGGAAGGGCTGGAGCGAGGACAGTTTCGACACGTTCCGCTCGACGGTCATCACCGAGGAGTCCACCATCAAGACGACGATGCAGCAGGGCGAAGGCGACATGACCGACCAGTACATGGGCACGCAGGCGTACGCCGAGATGGACTCGTACTCCAACGTCCGCGTCCCCGAGGTGCCGCAGCTGCAGTTGTTCCACTTCCCGCTGAACTGCCAGAAGGCACCGACCGACGACATCAACGTCCGGAAGGCCATCGCCTACGCGTTCGACTACGACAGCGCCGTCAACGACATCATCGGCGGCGGCGGCGTCGCGGCCGGGCCGGTCCCCCGGGAGATGGCGGGCCACAACGGCGACCTCGTCCCGATGGAACAGGACCTCGACAAGGCCAAGGAGTTCCTCGACAAGGCGGACTACTCCGTCGACGAAATCAACGAAATCGGCCTCGAACACGTCGTCGTCGCCGGGACCGAACTCCAGCGCCAGATGGGGCTTCTCAACCAGGCCGGGCTGAGCGAACTCGGAATCGACCTCGAAATCAACCCGCTGCAGTGGGCCCGCCTCACCGACCGCGCGACGAGCGCCGAGTCGACCGCCCACATGACGAACATCTTCCACACGGCGAAGATGCCGTCGCCGGACAGCCACACCTACCTGATGTACCACCCCTCCTCGTTCGGGTCGTACATCTCCCAGTCGTGGTACTCCACCGACGAAATCGCGGCCACCCTCGAAGAGGCGCGCCAGACCTCCGACCTCCAGTCGCGACTGGAGACATACGAGGAGGCGCAGGCGCTCATCGTCGAGGGCATGCCGAGTGTCTACATCGCCAACCCGCCGTACCGCATCGGCATCAACGAGAACGTCGAGGGCTGGCAGTACCGCGGCGTGATGTCGTTCGACTGGGACGTCCACTCCATGACTCGCAGCGGCGAGGGCCGGGCGAAGTAGTCGCCCGACGACTTTCGACGCCCCGATTCGGGCCGTCTTTCCAACTCACCAATGTCATACGTAGATTACCTCGTTCGGCGCGCAATCCACTCGGTCCCCGTCATCTTCGGGCTGTCAGTGCTCATCTTCCTGATATCCCGCGTGATTCCGGGCGACCCCGTTCGGTTGGCGCTCGGACCGGAAGCAACGCAACAGCAAGTCGCGGCGCTGCGGGCCGAGATGGGCCTCGACCAGCCGCTGCCGATGCAGTACGCCGACTGGCTGTTCGGCGTCGTGCAGGGCGACTGGGGAATGTCGCTTCGGACGAACAACAACGTCTTTTCGGACATCGTCGCCCGCCTGCCCGCGACGCTCGAACTGACCGTCGTCACGCTGTTTTTCGCCGTGCTACTGGCGATTCCGTTCGGCGTCGTCGCCGGAACCAACAAGGACCGCTGGCAGGACCACCTCTCGCGTATCACCGCCCTGTTCGGCGTGTCGATGCCGCGGTTTTGGGTCGCAATCGTCCTGCAAATCGTCTTCGTCGTCAGCCTCGGACTGTTGCCCCTCTCGGGGCGGCTCAGCGACGGCGTCGCTCCCCCGCCGGCGGTCACGCACCTGTATCTGGTCGACAGCCTCATCGCCGGCCAGTTCGGGACGTTCCTCGACGCGGCCACGCACCTCCTGTTGCCGACCGTCGCGCTCGGCCTCGCCACGCTGGCACAGGTGATGCGGCTCATCCGCTCGGACATGATCGACGAGCAGCGCAAGGACTACGTCCTCGCCGCCCGGGCCTACGGCCTTCCGAACGCCCTCATCGAATACAAGTACATGCTACAAAACGCCTTTACGAGTTCACTCACGGTGGTCGGCCTCGCGTTCGGCTTCCTCCTCGGGAACGCGTTCCTCGTGGAAATCGTCTTCGCGTGGCCGGGGATGGCGCGCTACGGCGTCCAGGCCATCCTCTATCAGGACTTCAACGCCATCGTCGGCGTCACCATCGTGGTCGGTATCGGCTTCGTGACCGCCAACTTCGTGGTCGACCTGCTGTACGGCTACCTCGACCCGCGGGTGCGGCTGGAGGAGGGATAGCCGTGTCTACGAAGACCTCGCTCCCGTTTTTCGATACCGAGAGCGCCGCCCGAAAAGAGCGGATTCGACAGCTCAAACGCGGCTTTCGGACCTTCGCGGGCAACAAGCTCTCGCTCGTCGGACTGGCGATGATTCTGACGCTCGTCGTCGCGGCGCTCCTCGCGCCGTACATCGCGCCGTTCCCCGAACACGCCGGTGCGGGCGTCTACTTCGACCAGGCGAGCGAGCCGCCGAGCGCGACGCACCTGATGGGCACCGACACGACCGGCCGCGACATCTTCAGCCGCGTCCTGTTCGGGGCGCGCTTGTCGCTCCTGATGAGCGGCATCGTCCTCTCGATCGCCATCTCCATCGGCGTGACGCTCGGGCTCATCGCGGGCTACCTCGGCGGGACGACGAACACCGTCATCATGCGAGTGACGGACATCTTCCTCGCCATTCCGCCCACGCTCCTCGCCATGGCGGTGGTCGCCGCGACCGGCGCGTCGCTGTTCAACGTCATGGTCGCCATCGCCTTCTCGTGGTGGTCGTGGTACGCCCGCCTAGTGCAGGGCGAGGTGCTCTCGATAAAGGAAGACGAGTTCATCGAGTCGAGCCGGGCGCTCGGGTCGGGGTGGGTGCGGACGACGTTCAAAGAGATTCTCCCGAACGTCGTCAGCCCCATCACGGTCAAGGCGACCCTCGACATGGGCTTCGTCATCCTCGTCGGCGCGGGCCTGTCGTTCCTCGGCCTCGGCGCGCAGCCGCCGACACCGACGTGGGGCGCGATGATTGCACAGGGCCGCAACTACGTCACGAGCTTCTGGTGGATAGCCGTGTTCCCCGGGCTGGCGATTTCGTTCGCCGTCCTCGGGTTCAACTTCATCGGCGACGGCCTGCGCGACGTGCTCGACGTGGAGGTTGACTGAGATGGCCGACCCCATCTTGGAGGTCAAGAACCTCCACGTCCACTTCGAGACCCACGACGGGACGGCCGAAGTGATAAACGGCATCGACTTCAGCATCGACCGCGGCGAGACCGCGGCGCTCGTCGGCGAGACGGGCTGCGGCAAGAGCGTCACCGTGAAATCCATCATGGGACTGCTCCCCTCGGCGACCATCCCCGAAGGCGAGATTCGCTACAAGGGCGAAGACGTGCTTTCCCTCTCCGACGCCGAGCGCCACTCGCGGCGCGGCAAGGAGATGAGCATGATAATGCAGGACCCGATGACGAGTCTCAACCCCGTCTTGACGGTCGGCGAGCAGATGATGGACGTGCTGAAGTGGCAGGGGCGACCGCGCCTGTCGCTGTCGAAGCTCGTCCGCGACACGCTGTCGACCGGCGCGAAGGCCGAACACAGAACGCGGGCCATCGAGATGCTCGGCGAGGTCGAAATTTCGGCCCCCGAGCGCGTCTTCGAGAGCTACCCGGTCGAACTCTCCGGGGGGATGCGCCAGCGCGTCCTCATCGCCATCGCGCTCCTGTCGGAGCCGGACCTGCTCATCGCCGACGAACCGGGCACCGCCCTCGACGTGACGACCGAGGCGAAGGTGCTCGACCTCCTCGACGAACTCGTCGAGGAACGCGACACGAGCGTCCTCTACATCACCCACGACCTCGGGGTCGCCCGCGAGGTCAGCGACCGAATCAACGTGATGTACGCGGGCGAAATCGTCGAGCAAGCGCCGACCGCCGACCTGTTTGCGAACCCCCAGCACCCCTACACCCGCGGGCTGTTGGAGAGCATCCCGACGCTCTCGACCGGCATCGGCGACGGCATCGAGGGGCACCTGCCCGACTACACGAACCCGCCGGCCGGCTGTCGGTTCGCCGACCGCTGTCCGCACGCGGAGGCGGCCTGCCACGAGGCGTACCCGTACCCGCGGCAGACCGGTCCCGACCACGCGACCGCGTGTCACCTGTTCGAGGGGCTCCCGGCCCGCGAGCGTCACGAATCGCTCGCCACCGACCCGGTCAACATCGGCACTGCGCCGTGGCTGACCGGCGGCGACGCTCCCGGCGACATCTCCGCCGACGGGGGGACGGACCAATGAACGACTCAGCGTACACGACCGAACCGACGGCGGCGGCACAGCCCGACCGGGACCTCGACGACCCGATGGTCTCGGTCGAGAACCTCAAGAAACACTTCCCGCTGTTCGAGGGCATCTTCCAGAAGAAGGCGGGGGAAGTCCGCGCCGTCGACGGCGTGAGTTTCTCCATCGCGGAGGGCGAGACGTTCGGCCTCGTCGGCGAATCGGGCTCCGGCAAGACGACGACCGGCCGGTCGATGCTCCGCCTGACGGAGCCGACCAGCGGGCGGGTCGAAATCGACGGCCAGAACGTCGTCGACCTCTCCGACGGCGAGCTCAAGCGGTTCCGCCGGAACATGCAAATCGTCCACCAGGACCCGGCGTCGAGCCTCAACCCGCGACACCGCGTCAAGTCGATTATCGAGGCCCCCCTGAAGATTCACGACTACGGCGACTCCGAGGCCCGACTCGAACGGGTCGAGGAACTGCTGGACATGGTGGACCTCCCGCGGGAGTTCATGTACCGCTACCCCGGACAGCTCTCGGGCGGCCAGAAACAGCGCGTCGGCATCGCCCGCGCCGTGGCGCTCAACCCGAAGTTCGTCGTCCTCGACGAGCCGACGAGCGCCCTCGACGTGAGCGTGCAGGCCCGAATCATCAACATCCTCGAGGAGATACAGGAGGAGTTCGGCATCACCTACCTGTTCATCACCCACGACCTCTCGCTCCTGAAGAACGTCGCCGACCGCATCGGCGTCATGTACCTCGGTCGGCTCGTCGAGGTCGGCGACGTGGACTCGGTGTTCGGGTCGCCGCAACACCCCTACAGCCGGGCGCTCCTCTCCGCCATCTCGACCATCAGCGAGGAGGACGAACTGGCGAAGCCCGACCGAATCACGCTCGACGGCGAGGTGCCGGACCCGCGGGAGAAGCCGAGCGGCTGTGCCTTCCGCTCGCGCTGCGCCCACGAGTTCGACGCCTGCGCGGTCGAGGAGCCCGAACTGTACGAGCGCGGCCCGGACCAGGTCGCCCGGTGTTTCCTCCACGACGACCGGTTCGAGGAGGGCGCGGAGTGGGAATGACCGCAGAGCGCGCGGCGCGCCTCGCCGCCCTCCGGCGGGCGCGACGGAACCGCCCGTGGACCGATGAACTCCTCCGATCGTGCGCGTCGGACCCGGCGGCGTTCAAGGCCGCCCAGCCGGCGTGTTCGGCCTGCGACCGGCCGTGCCGCGACGACGAGGTCTGCGCCACGGCGGTGGCGAAGTCCGACGGGCTGTTCGAATCGATGGGTCGCGACCAGACGTATCACCTGCTCGCGGCGGGCATGAAGCGGCTCCGGGCGCGGGGGACCGCGACGCTTCGCAACGCCGACAAACAGCGGCCGAACGCCTTCCTCAGCGTGACGGCCGACGACGCAGACGCCCCCGAGGAACCCCAATGACGACAGACGACACGCGGACACAGACGGACGGAACGCAGAGCGCGCCAAGAGACGACGCACAGCCCGCGCCGACGGACGGGCCCGCGCCGACGGACGGCGAGCGGACGATAACGGCGGAATGGGTCGAAGACGTCGCGGTCGGCGGCGCGGTCCTCGGCGGCGGGGGCGGCGGCTCGCTGGCCAAAGGTATCGAGTTCGGCGAACTCGCCGTGGAGTACGGGCGGCCGACAATCGTCTCGGTCGCCGACCTCGACCCGACGGACGTGGTGTTGACCGTCAGCGGCGTGGGCGCGCCCGCCGCGACCGACAGCCACGTCGACCCCGCGGACTACGTGCGCGCGGTGGAACTGTTGGTGGACAGACTCGCGGCCGACGGGACGACCGTCGGCGCGCTGATGACGAACGAGATGGGCGGGTTCGCCACGGTGAACGGGCTGCTCCAGTCCGCCGTGACGGGCCTCCCGCTCGTCGATGCCGCCTGCAACGGGCGGGCGCATCCGACCGGGCCGATGGGCTCTATCGGGCTGTCGCAGGACTCCGAGTCGGTGCAGGCGGCGGTCGGCGGCGTGCCGGGCACCGCGGCCCGACTGGAGACGGTCGTCGAGGCCGAACTCGGCACGGCGGCGTCGCTCGTCCGGCACGCGGCCGAAGACGCCGGGGGCCTCGTTGCGGTCGCCCGCAACCCGGTTCCCGCGAGCTACGCCGAGGCGAACGCGGCGCTCGACACGTACGACCAGGCCGAAGCGGTCGGTCGCGCGGTCAGGCTCGCTGACGACGGCCGCGACGCCGCCGAACGCGTCGCCGACGCCGTCGGCGGCGAGGTCTCGCTCGTCGGTCCCGTCGAGTCGTTCGCACTCGAAACGACCGGCGGCTTCGACGTGGGCGAGGTCGAAATCGAGGGGCGCGAGCTCACCTTCTGGAACGAGTACATGACGCTCGAACTCGACGGCGAGCGCCTCGCGACGTTTCCGGACCTCATCACGACGCTCGACGCCGAGACGGGGATGCCCGTCTCGACGGCGGAACTCGCGGAGGGCCGGTCGGTTGCGGTCGTCGTCGCGCCCGCGGCGAACCTCTCTCTGGGCGCGGGGATGGCCGACCCGGCGCTCTTCGACCCGGTGGAACAGGCGGTCGGAAAAGCGGTCAAATCACACGTATTCAACTAACGCAACTCATGTTCGACAAGATTCAGCAAGCATACGACATCCTCAGCCGTCCCGACGCGGACGGCGAACTGGTACGCGACGCACTCGAAACGTACGGTCTCGACACGGAAGTGACGACCATCTCGACCGACGAGGGGTCGACCGACTTCGTCAAGACGGTCGTCCCCGGGGCCGACCGGGACGCGCCGACGCTCGGCGTCATCGGTCGCCTCGGCGGGGTCGCCGCCCGGCCGGCCGAACTCGGCCCGGTCTCCGACGCCGACGGGGCCATCGTGGCCCTCGCGGTCGCGCTCCACCTCGGCGAGATGCGCGCCCGCGGCGACGTGCTCGCCGGTGACGTTCGCATCGCCACGCACGTCTGTCCCGACGCGCCGACCTCCCCCCACGACCCGGTGCCGTTCATGGGCAGTCCGGTCGATACGAGCACCATGAACGAACACGAGGTGGACGAGGAGATGGACGCCGTCGTCTCCGTCGACGCCACGAAGGGCAACCGCGTCCACTGCGAGCGCGGCTTCGCCATCACGCCGACCGTCAAGGAGGGGTGGGTGCTGAAGGTGAGCGACAGCCTCCTCGACATCCAAGAGCGGTCGACCGGCCGCCCACCGAGCACGCTCACGCTCACGATGCAGGACATCACCCCCTACGGCAACGACGTGCACCACATCAACAGCATCCTCCAGCCGGCGACGGCGACCGACGCGCCCGTCGTGGGCGTGGCGACGACGAGCGTCTCGCCCGTCCCCGGCTGCGGGACCGGCGCGAACTACCTCACCGACCTGCTCGACGCGACCGGGTTCGTCGTCGAGACGGCCAAGGACTTCCCCCGCGGCCGCGCGTCGTTCTACGACGAGACCGAGTACGACCGACTCACGTCGCTGTACGGCTCGATGGGCCGCCTCCAGACGCTCGGCGAGGGCGTCTGAGATGTCGACGCTCGGACTCGTGACCATCGGACAGGCACCCCGGAGCGACGTGACGCCCGACATCGCGGCGGCTCTCCCGCCCGAGGTGGACATCGTCGAGGTCGGCGCGCTCGACCAATTCGACTCGGCGGCCGAGGTCGAAGCGGCGGTCGGCCCGCAAGAGGGAGAGCCGGTGTACGTCTCCCGGCTCGCCGACGGGACGCCCGTCACCGTCGACCGCGAGTCGGTCGTCGAACTCCTCCGCGAACGTATCCGCGCCCTCGAATCGGAGGTCACGGCCATCGGCGTCCTCTGTACGGGCCACTTCCCGCCGTTCGACGCCGGCGTGCCCGTCTTCGAGCCGAGCGACCTGCTTTCTGCGTGGGTCTCGACCATCCTCGACGGCGGGACCCTCGGCGTCATCATGCCCAAGGAGGAACAGGAGGCCATGACGTTCGAGAAGTGGGCCGACTACGACCTCGTCACCGCCGCGGGGTCGCCGTACGCCGACGAGGACGAGGTGTCCGCGGCCGCCGCCGAAATCGGCACCGACGCCGACCTCATCGTGATGGACTGCATGGGCTACACGCCCGAAATGAAAGCGACCGTCCGCGAGATTACGGACACGAGCGTCCTGCTCGGGCGGTCGGTGCTGGCGAAGACCGCCGAGGAGGTGCTCTGACGTGGCCGACCACCGCGCCGTGGCGAAGCGACTCCTCGCCGAGAATATGAACGCCCATCCCGGGGAGACGCTCCTCGTCGTGACCGACACCGACACGAACCACATCGGGCGGGCGCTGTTCGATGCGGGGGTCGAACTCGGGCTGGAGTCCGGCCTGTTCGAGATTCCGCCGATGGAGCGAAACGGGATGGAGCCGCCCGGGTCGGTCGCCCGCGCGATGGAGTCGGCCGACATCGTGGTCTGTCCGACCAGCGCGTCGCTGACGCACACGCGGGCGCGGGAGGCCGCGACCGAGGCCGGCGCTCGCGTCGCCACGATGCCCGGCATCACGGACCAGATGTTCGGAGAGGGCGCGATTACGGCCGACTACGAGGAGGTCGAGCGCCTGACGGCGGCGCTCACGGAGAAGCTCACCGCGGCCGACGAGGCCCGCATCGAGGCCGACGGCGCGTCGGCGACGATGTCGCTTTCGGGCCGCGACGGCATCCCGAGCGACGGCATCATCGCCGAACCCGGCGACTCCGGCAACCTCCCGTCCGGCGAGAGCTACATCGCGCCGGTCGAGGGAACGGCGACCGGCACGCTCGTCTTCGACGGCGGCCTCGCGGGCGTCGGCGTCCTCGACGAGCCGCTGACGGTCGAACTCGACGAGGGGCGCATCACGGCCGTCGAGGGCGCGGCCGCCGACGAGTTCCTCGACGCGACGAGCGGCGACGACTGCGCCCGGCGAGTGTGCGAACTCGGCCTCGGGACGAACCCGGCGGCGAGCATTATCGGGACCGTCCTCGAAGACGAGAAAGTGTACGGAACCTGCCACGTCGCCTTCGGCGACAACCTCGGCTTCGGCGGGACCATCGACTGCGACTCGCACCTCGACGGCGTCATCCTCGAACCGACGGTCTCGCTCGACGGCGAGGTCGTCGTCGCCGACGGCGAGGTGCTCGTGTGAGCGACCGCACGCCCGCAGCCGGTGACCGTGCAGGCCCGGACCACACGAATCGCACGGACCGGCCCGCGCTCGCCGCGGCGGTCGCCGAGGTGCCGGACCTCGCCCCGTGGCTCGCGCGCCGCGCGACGGTCCGCCAGTTCGACACCGAGGCCGAAATCCCCGACGACGAGGTCCGCGCGATGGTCGACGCCGGGCGGAAGGCCCCGACCAGCGGAACGACCCAGATGTACAGCTTCGTCTGGATACGCGACCCCGACCGCCGCGAGCGGATTCACGAGCTGTGTAGCCGCGGCACCGTGCAGGTCGAGGAGGCGAGCCACTTCCTCCTCGTCTGCATCGACCTCCGCCGGATTCGACTGCTGTTGGAGCACCGCGACCGCGAGTTCCGGACGGCGCCCGCGATGGGGCTGCTGGAGGGAGCGATAGACGCCTCGCTGGCCGCGATGGGCGTGATGCTGGCCGCAGAAAGCCGCGGTTACGGCGTCTGTCCCATCGGCAACATCCTGAACAACCTCACCGCGGTCGCCGCGACGACCGACCTCCCCGCGGGCGTCCTGCCGATTTTCGGGCTCTGTCTCGGCGTCCCGCGCCACGGCGAGGCGACCGAGCACGCCCCGCGGGTTCCGCTCGACGCGGTCCTCCACGAGGGCGGCTACCGCGACGCCACCGACGACCAGCTCGACGCCTGTTACGACGCGATGAACGAGATGTACGGCGACAGCGTCTACGGCGACGACCGCCGCGAGTGGCAGGAGACGCTCGAACGCTACTGGGGGCCGAACGGCTTCATGAACCGCCGCGAGGGCGAACTGCTCGACGCGCTCCGCCAGCAGGGGTTCTTCGAGGCCCGCGGTATCGACGAACCGGCGGATACAGACCCCCGCCGGGACGCCGACCGGAACACCGGAGGAACCGCCTGATGGTCGAACTCGGCGTCCTCCGCGTGCTCACGCTCGACGACCCCGAGGAAGTCGCCCTCCACGGACGGCTCATCGAACGGCACTACCCGCACGTCTCGACGCTGTCGCGGTGTATCCCCGCCCACCCCGACGGGATTCCGAACGCGGCCGCCGAGGCCGACGCCCTCCCGCACATCGAGGCGCTCGGCCGCGAGATGGCGACCGAGGTCGACGCGCTCTGCGTCAGCTGCGCGCTCGACCCCGGCGTGGAGGCGCTCGGCGACGCGCTCGACGTCCCGGTCGTCGGCGCGGGCGCGAGCGTGGCCGCCGTCGCGTCCGCCCGCGGCGAGCGCGTCGGGACGCTCGGCCTCGAAAACGGGGCCGGGTCGAGCATCCGACATCTGCTCGGCGACCGGCTCGCGGCCGAGGAGGTCGTCGAGGGCGCGGCGACGACGAACTACCTCACGACCGACGAGGGTCGGGCGGCGATTCGTGCGGCGGTCGACCGCCTCGTCGACGCCGGCTGCGACGTCGTCGCGCCGAGCTGTACCGGCATCTCCTCTTCGGGCGCGATTCCCGACGTGCGGGCCGACGTTCCGATACCCATCGTCGACCCTGTCGTGGCGATGGGCGCGGTGGCGACGACCGCGGTCGCGCCGCCGCGTCCACTACGGCAGTAGGTTGCCGGACCCGCCCCGATGGCATTCCGCGCCGCTCGCGCCGCGCTCGGGGCGACTCGCGCGAGCGTTTTTCTCGACAGTCGTCGGCCGATTGTAACGGGTCGCAGTAAGGAGTCCCAGGCTTCGAAGGCTTCTATCCCCGTGTTTCGAGTCGCCCACGGCTCCGGAGCCGTCCGCCTCAGTCGGCGGGGTCAGCGTTTTCGAGCCGCCACGTGAATATCGCACGGAGCACCGCGACGAGGCTGTTCGTCTCGCCCACACCCCAAATCGCCGTCTCCGAGCGAGGGTCGGACGGAGTCGCGTCCCTGCCGTTGACGAGCACGCTCGCGAGCGTTTGATTCCCGTCGACCATCATGAGGCGTCCCGCGGGCGTGTCCGACCACATCCAGAGCGTGTCGAACAGCTCCGCGTCGGGGATTTCGTCGCGAATCATCCCCTGAACGTCCGGCGAGATTCCCGCCACCCGAATCGAGACGCCCCGGCGTGCCGCCTCCCCCAGCGCCTCGACGATGTCCTCGGTGAGCAGTCCCTCGACGGTCATGTAGACGATTTCGTCCTCCGCGCCGCCGATAAATTCGAGGACACGGTCCGTGACGGCAGGCTGGCCTTCAACCGTCCAGACGCCACGCTGTTCCTGCTTGCGCTGGGTAGTTCCGAGTTCCTGAAGCGCCGTCGTCAGAAGGGAGGTCCGCTGTCTCATCTCCTGTTCGAACTTCTGGCACGTCGTCTCCGCGGATACCACCCAGAACTTCTTCGGTGAGGACTGTTGGATGTCGACGAGTCCCCGCTCGCGTAACTCGTCGACCGCGTCGTACACCCGAGTTCGTGGGACTTCGGAGACCTTGCTAATCTCCGTTGCCGTGCCGGTACCGAGGCTGGTGAGTGCGACGAAGGTCCGTGCGGCGTACGTGCTGAGGCCGAGTTGTTTCAATTGTTCGATTGCGACAGAACGGAAGTCGTCGCCCGAATCAGTACTCATAATGGGTGCCTCGATGTCTGCGAAACTCAGCCACGACGAGTGGCTGAGGCGGCACGTGTCAGTTGTGGTTGGGACACAGTACTCCACTGTGTGCCGCAGTCGCGATTCGTCCCGGCGCCGTATAGTTGTTTGTGATTATCTGAGTGAATTCATTACGTGTCGATTATCCGCGCGTAACGTACGAAAACTATGGAAAGTTACCCTGTCACTAAGAATATAACAACACCGTGTTCAGAACTACCGTGAAAACACGGTTTTAACCCTGAATTAACTCAGTTGGCTAACCTTGACGAAACGTATTCACTCGAAAAGTAACAATTGTTATCCGTTCGCCGATACAAGCGTTCGTGAGGAGACGGGACGCCTCGGAGTTCGGTTGAGACATATGAGCACGGGAGATTCACAAGAGGACGCTATCGACGTACTTCAGCAACTCGGACTCAAAGAGTACGAGGCAAAGTGTTTCGTCGGTCTCACTCGGGTCTCGACGGGCACGGCGAAGCAACTCAGCGAGATTACCGACGTACCGCGGACTCGCGTGTACGACGCCGTTCGCGTGCTGGAGGCACAGGGGCTCGTCGAAGTCCAGCACTCGAGTCCGCAGCGGTTCCGGGCCGTTCCGCTCGCGGAGGCGACCGAGACGCTCCGTGCGCAGTATCAAAACCGAATCGACCGGCTCACGAACGCGCTGGAGCGGACCGACAGAATCGACTCGGGCGAACAGGGCTCGGTTCAGGAAGTCTGGGCGATGTCCGGGGCCGAGGCCATCGCGAACCGGACGCACAAGCTCATCGACGACGCGGACGACGAAATCGTACTCGTCCTCGGCGACGACTCGCTTCTGACCGACCGGTTCGCCAATGACCTGAACGTCCGAGCCGAGGATGTGGACGTGATCATCGGGGCGGCGACCGAATCCCTGCGACAGCAGGTGCGGGCGGCCGTCCCGAGCGCGACGACGTTCGTTTCCGGTCTCGAATGGCTCCGCGGCGAGAGCGCCGACGAGAACCTCGCTATCGGCCGGCTCTTACTCGTCGACCGCTCGTCGATTCTCGTCAGCACCATCGTTCCAGACACCGGCGAAGAACACGCAATTTTCGGCAGTGGATTCCAGAACGGCCTCATCGTCATCTCGCGTCGGTTGCTGTCTCAGGGATTGCTCGGCCGCGACTCGGATTAATCCGCTAACGACGCTGCCGTTCGTTCGCACGCCGGGTCCCTCGACGGCGCTACAGTACGTCGCCCGGCAGTTCGTTTCGGTGGTCGTCGATGACGCGCAACAGCGGTACGATGTCGTTGAAGCGCGGACCCCTGCGGATATTGTACCAGTTTTCGTTCGGCTCGATGAGGCCCATCCGTTCGAGTTTCGGGAGGTGTACGTGATACATCTGCAGTTTCAGTTCCCGAATGTCGGTTTCGGGTGTGGCGCGGCTGTTGCCGAACGCGGCGTCGTTAGAAGTCGATTTGAGAAGCGCGAGAAGTAGTTGGCGTCGCTCGACGTGCTGTATCGCCGAAAGCTGTGAATCAAACGAGAGGCCGGGAGCTTCGTCGCTCATCGTGCACGACAGTACAACCGGCGCGGGCCTCAATGGTAGACAAATTCATGTCTACAGTCTTTTTGATTATCTGAGTGATCCTCTGGGCGCTCTTCGGTACAGGCCGGTTCGGTCCGACGTTGAACGACCCCGCTTGCGACGTATCCATGTAGTGTTAACAATGGACGTACACGGACGAGCGATACATCGCACGCCGGCCCCAGTTAGATACTCGAATTCGAAATAGAATACTCGCCTCGTGAGCGCCTCCATCGAGAATTATTCATAAAGTAAAAAGATTGCTTTGGCTATAACCAAGACTTAATTCAAAATCAGTCAATTTTATCACCCAAAAGCGGTAACCGGTTGTGTATGAATGGCTCCGACCATGACTGGTGGCCGAACCAGTTGAAACTCGAAATCCTCGACCAGAACGCACAACAGACCGACCCGGTGGGCGAGGAGTTCGACTACGCAGAGGAGTTCCAGAAGCTCGACTACGAGCAGGTGAAAGCCGACCTCGAAGAGCTGATGACCGACTCGCAGGACTGGTGGCCGGCCGACTACGGTCACTACGGGCCGCTTTTCATCCGGATGGCGTGGCACAGCGCCGGCACGTACCGCGCCCACGACGGCCGCGGCGGCGCCTCCGGCGGGCACCAGCGCCTCCCTCCTATCAGCAGTTGGCCGGACAACGTGAACCTCGACAAGGCGCGCCGACTCCTTTGGCCCGTGAAAAAGAAGTACGGGAACCAGCTCTCGTGGGGCGACCTCATCGTCCTCGCCGGAAACGTCGCCCTGGAGTCCATGGGCTTCGAGACGTTCGGCTTCGCGGGCGGCCGCGCCGACGACTACGTCGGCGACAAGGCACCCAGTTGGGGTCCCGAAGAGGAGTGGGAGACGACCTCCCCCGACCGCTTCGACGAGGAGGGTAACCTCAAAGAGCCGCTCGGAAACACCGTGATGGGCCTCATCTACGTCAACCCCGAGGGTCCCAACGGCGAACCCGACCTCGAAGGCTCCGCGAAGAACATCCGCCAGACGTTCAGCGGCATGGCGATGAACGACAAGGAGACCGTCGCGCTCATCGCCGGCGGCCACACCTTCGGGAAGGTCCACGGCGCGGACTCCGGCGACAACCTCGAAGCCGAGCCCGAGGCGGCTCCCATCGAGGAACAGGGTCTCGGCTGGGAGAACGAGTTCGGCTCCGGAAAGGGCCCCGACACCATCACCAGCGGCATCGAAGGGCCGTGGACCAGCGCGCCGACCCAGTGGGACATGGGCTACGTCGCCAACCTGCTCGACTACGAGTGGGAAGCACACAAGGGCCCCGGCGGCGCGTGGCAGTGGCGGCCGGCCGACGAGTCGCCGGCAGACAAGATTCCGGACGCGGCTCCGGACGCACACCTCCCCGACCAGTTCGTCGACCCGATGATGCTCACCACCGACATCGCGCTGAAGAAGGACCCCGACTTCCGCGCGGTGCTCGAGGAGTTCCGAGAGGACCCTGCGGAGTTCCAGGAGTCGTTCGCCAAGGCGTGGTACAAGCTCCTCCACCGCGACATGGGCCCGCCGTCCCGACTCTACGGTCCCGAGGTCCCGGACGAAGCGATGCTGTGGCAGGACCCCATCCCCGACGCCGACTACGACCTCATCGACGAGGACGACGTCGAGGAACTCAAAGCCGAGCTTCTCGACTCGGGCCTCTCTGTCTCTCAGCTGGTCAAGACGGCGTGGGCCTCGGCGTCCACGTACCGCGACAGCGACAAGCGCGGCGGCGCGAACGGCGCGCGCATCCGGCTCGAACCCCAGCGTAGCTGGGACGTCAACGAGCCCGCCCAGCTCGATGACGTGCTCGGCACCCTCGAAGGGATTCAAGAGTCGTTCAACGCCGCGCAGTCCGACGACACCCGCGTCTCGCTCGCGGACCTCATCGTGCTGGGCGGCGCTGCGGCCATCGAGCAGGCGGCGGCCGACGCCGGCTACGACGTCGAAGTACCGTTCGAGCCCGGTCGGACCGATGCGTCGCAGGAACAGACCGACGTCGAGTCGTTCGAGATGCTCAAGCCCGACGCCGACGGCTTCCGGAACTACATCGCGGACGACGTCGACGAGCGCCCCGAAGACCTGCTCGTCGACAAGGCGGACCTCCTCGACCTCTCGGCGCACGAGATGACCGTCCTCGTCGGCGGCATGCGCGCGCTGGGCGCGAACTACCAGGACTCCGACCGCGGCGTCCTCACCGACGAGCCCGAGACGCTCACGAACGACTTCTTCGTGAACCTGCTCGACATGGACTACGAGTGGGAGCCGGTCTCGGACGACCAGTACCTGTACGAAGTGCGCGACCGCGAGACGGGTGACGTCGAGTGGGAGGCCACTCGCTTCGACCTCGTCTTCGGCTCGAACTCCCGTCTGCGCGCCATCGCGGAAGTGTACGGCGGCGACGACGGCGAGGAAGAGTTCGTCGAGGACTTCGTCGAGACGTGGCACAAGATCATGAGCCACGACCGCTTCGACCTCGAATAACCGCGCTCCCCGCCGCTTTCGGTCGCGGTTGAGGCGCGCGAAGTCGGTTTCCGCGGCGGCGTCTGCGGTCGCGGTCGCCGCGGGCTGACTTTTTCGCTCGCGTTCTCTGACTCGTCCTCGAGCGACTGCAGACGCGAGTCGGCGGTCGTTCGTCGGTCTCGACTCGACCCGACTCGACCGGACGCCGTCGGGCGTGACCCGGTTCAGTCGTCGGCCGGAACCTCGCAGTCGAACGTTTCGAGCTGCTCTTGCAGGCCGCCGGTCTGGCCCCTGAGGTCATCGAGTTGCGCTCGAATCTCCGAAATCGTCGCCGCTCTGGACTCGGCTTGGCTCGCCAGCGCGTCGCTCTGTTCTGCGATGTCCCGCGAGTGGTCGGCGATGCCGATAATCGCGTCGACCACTTCTTCGGTCGTCCGCGCGCCGTCGTCGGTCGCCGTGGCGACCTCGTTGACCGACATCTCGACGCTCTCGACGATTTCCGAGACCGCCGCGAACGCCTCGGCGGCGCCGGTCGTCGTCGACCGTCCGGTTTCGAGTTGCGCCCTCGTCCGTTTCATCTCCGCCTGCACGCGCGCCACGTCCTCGACCGTCTCGGTTATCGTCCGCTCGATGGCCGCCGAGTGGTTCTGCGTCTCGTCGGCGAGGGACTTCACCTCGTTCGCGACGACGGCGAACCCCTCGCTGCCGTCCGAGGCGCGGGCGGCCTCGATGTTCGCGTTGAGCGCGAGCGTGTTCGTCTGCTCGGCGATTGACTCGATGAGGTCGGTGCTCTTGGAGACGTCGTCCATGCGGTCGTCGAGCGACTCGACGAGCGACGCGAGCTCGCCGACGCTCTGTTCGACGTTCTCTATCGCCTCGATGGCCGCCGCCGCGGTGCCCGTGCCCTCGTCGGCGGCCGTCGCCGCGTTACTGGCCTCGTCAGAGACCTGGTCGGCGTTCGCGGCGATTTCCTCGATTGTCGCCGAGAGACTGCTCAGTTCGTCGGTTGTGAATTCGAGGTTCTGCGCCTGCTCGCGCACGTCCGTGGCGAACGCCCGCACGTCGGCCGCGAGCTGTCGTTGCGTCCGTTCGAGCGTCTCCGCGTCGTCGTGGGCCGACCGCGTCGTCCGCTCGACGGTCGCCGCGAACGCCCGGAGGTCGACGATGGTCGACGAGAGGTCGCGCTTCATCGCCACGAACGCGTCGCTGATGGCTTCGATAGCCTCGATATCGGTGTTCTCGGGCGGGTTCGCGGTGAAATCCCCCTCCGAGACCGCGTCCATGGCCGCGGCGAGTTCGTCGGCCTGCACCACCAACTGCTCGTTCAGGCGCTCGACTTCGGCCTTCGCCTCCTCGCTGTCTTCGAGGCTCTGCATCTTCTGTCTGGTCTCCTCCCGAGAGCGCTCGACGGAGAACCAGTTCGTGACTAACGCCGACGCGAGCATGAGGATGAACACCGCGTGGACGAGCCCCCACCCCATCGGATTCGCGATGGCCTCCGGGTGGTTGTACACCGCCTCGGGGTGTGCCATGCCGAAGATGCCGTGCTGGATGGCGACGTACAGGATGCCCACGACGAACGGGAGCCAGTCCTCGTACACCGCGAGGACGCCCACGATGACGAAGAAGTGGAAGTGCGCTTCGGTGTAGCCGCCCGAGAAGTAGACGAGCAGGGCCGAACACGTCATCAAGCCGATCGACGCGAACCCGCTCCGAACCCGGCGCGGAAGCCACGGCAACCACGCGAACAGGCCCAATCCCACGACTGCGCCGACGCCGAGCAAGACGTGCTCGGCGGGCGCGGCGGTTAGGGTCGCACCCGTGACGTACGGTTCCGACCCGGTGAAATTCCCGAGGAGGGACAAAAGCGGCGCGTGTGCCACGAGGAAGACGAGGATGTTTCAGTGACGCGCCCGCCACGACTCGCTCGGAATCGAGTCCCCCTGTGGGATGTCCCTCAGTCCATCTCGGAGCCTTCGCCGCCACCGCCCCACACTGCGGTGACGGTTCTGCCCGCCTGCTGTCGACGTTCCCATACCCCCTCCTTCGACTTCGCTGTGAAATGAATTGCCACCCGTTTATTAGGGTCGATTCCCGAAACGGTGCATGTGGCCACTAAAACCCATGTATTGTGGCGTTTTGTGGGATTTTGCCATCCGAATATTCGATTGGCGACGGGTCTTCGTGTGGTTGACGAGTCTCGTCGTTAGATGTCCTCGGCCCGGAGGGGACAGCAAGTTAGTAACGAACGAAGTTGAGTGGGTTCGATGGGGGATTCGGTACGAGACGATGCACCGCTCGTCCAGACGAAACCGCGACAAACTGGACCCGACGGGAGTCACGTGAGCGTCAGCGAGCGTGACTACGTCGGGGGAGTGAGCGAAGCGAACGGACCCGGCGGGAATGCGTCGTAGCGTGTGACGAATCTGTTTTAATCGGGGCGCAGTCTGGCGATTTGCTGCGCAACGACCCAACTCGATAGCTGATGCTGAGCGAGTGGGAGGATTGAAAGAATACCGGGAACATTTTTAATTTTTCCCGTACTACGTGAACCATGTCGAAATCTACGGACGAACGGGGGCGAATCTATCTCCCGAAGGACGTCCGGTCACGGTTCGGCGAACGTTATCGTATCGTCGAACTCCCGAGTCACGTCGCGCTCTTCCCGGTCGACGACGACCCGTTAGAGGGACTTCGTGAGGCAGTTGGCGACGCCTTCGAGGAGACTGACGCAGACGAACTCAAAGAGGAGGCGAGGAGAGCAATCTCCGAAGAAATCGAAGCCGAGGACGAAGAGCGGTCGGGAAATCGCGAGGCCTGATTCGTGTACGTCGAGACTGACTTCTTGATTGCGCTCGTGAAGAACGAAGACTGGTTGCGCGACTCGGCACTCGAAGCGCTCCAAGAACGCGACGACATTCACACGTCGATTCTGGCCTACGCGGAAGTTCTCGTTCTCTTCTACGACCGCGAACAGTCTGAGTACGACATTGACGCCCCACGGGCGATAGCGAACCTCCTCGAACTCGTTCCAATAACGCCGAAAGAACACGAGGATGCAGTTCTCGCGGCGGCGGCGTTCCTCGAAGAGTATCATCTGACACCGTTCGATGCACTTCACGCTGGTGTGATTGCGACGAGTGGCGAGGAAGTTCTCTCCAGTGAACAGGACTACGATACGGTGGGCATCGACCGCACTCCGTTAGAACCCGATAGGGACCAGTGAGAGTTCGCTATCGAGTGTACCGACGACCTCTCGTGTGTTTGAATCCACGAAACCGATAGCTAGCGACAGCCCGTGTCACAGTGCACGACGAAATTGCCCCGGTGGAAAATATGCGGATTCGACGGTTAGAGCACTCGCTCTTTGGTTCTAAAGCGTTCCAGAACTGTACGGACCCGACGGGAGTCACGTGAGCGTCAGCGAGCGTGACTACGTCGGGGGAGTGAGCGAAGCGAACGGACCCGACGGGAATGCGTCGTAGCGTGTGACGAATCTGTTTTAATTGGAGCGTTGTCTGTTGATTTGGTCTACGCCGACCTCAAATGACTCGGACGTCGCCACCATCGTCCATGATGTCGCGGCGGCGGAGCACGAGAATCGTTTCGTCGTACCCCTGTTGTGCTACTGCCCCTTCTATCGCTGCTGCTGCAATCTTGTCGTCAGTGAGAACGACGACTCGTGGATTGCCATCTCGAAGTAACTCGATTGCTAAGCCGGCGAACACGGTGTCGGCTTTCTCGACTTCGTGTTCGTTCTTGCCGGACTTCCGGGCTATCTCTCGTCGAACGTAGTCCATCGCCGCGACCGCATCGGAATCGGTCGGCGATGGTGGATTAATTTTGGTCGCCCACCCTTCTTCGATGGCTGTTTCTACCCGGTCCGCGACGTGCATCGTGCTCAGTTCCTCGACAACACGTTGGGGAACTTGCAAGGTTATCTGATGCCGTGCTGCGAACTTCCGGAGTTTCTGGAACTTCGGATTCTCCGGGCCACCCACGGCGACGAAGAGGTTCGTGTCGGCGAGTACGAAGTCGTCCGAGTGGAGGTCACTACTCCCCATCGAACTCCAATTCGTCAGGGTCTGACGAGATGAGTTGTTCGAAGTACGGGTCGTGCTCCCGACCAGCCTCCAAGACGGGCCGAACTGCATAGATGATGGCCATTCCCTCGACTGGCTGGACGTCCATCTCCTCGGCCGCCATCCGTTGAGTGAGCTTCCCGGCATAGTACGCTGCTGCTGCTCGAACTGCTCTCACGAGGCGTCCTACGCCGTACCGATTGTGGAAGTACTCGGCATCGTCGTCGAACTCTGTGAGAGCGACTGCGTGGAGCAGTGTCGGGGTAATTGCGACTTCGCGACCGTCGACGAACGCGAACGGTTCCGCGGTAAGTTGGTGGGGGCGCGTGCTCTCGTCGCGGTCGACGACGCCGAGTCGTTCGAGTCGCTCGACGTCGTCGTAGGCCGTTGCACGAGCGATGTCCAGTTCCTCGATGAGGTCCTGGATGGTTGCTGGCCCGTAGTAGCAGAGGTAGACGTACTCGCGGGCGAGGCGTGGGTTCTGCAGCAACGTCGTGGCTGCCAACAGCCCATCGAAATCGTCGAACGACTGTGGTGGCGCGTCGTCGATTGGTGGTGCGTCGCCACGGTCAGTAAGGGTGGGCATACGTGAAGTACGAAATCTATGTATTTTAGATTTGTGCTGGTAGTACTAGTCCTCCGGAGTGTAAGTCCGTCACGGTGCGTGACGAAATCGGTTGGTGGGAAAATATGCGGATTCGACGGTTAGAGCACTCGCTCTTTGGTTCTAAAGCGTTCCAGAACTGTACGGACCCGACGGGAGTCACGTGAGCGTCAGCGAGCGTGACTACGTCGGGGGAGTGAGCGAAGCGAACGGACCCGACGGGATTTGAACCCGCGACATCTTGGTCCGGAACCAAGCACTCTGTCCACTGAGCTACGGGCCCTCAGCGGAGAGAGCTACACGGCACCGACGTAAAACCGTTGTGGAACCCACGCCGGCGGCCGATTACGTTCCGGTCGCGTCGGCGTCGACGACGCTGTGTTTCCACGTGCCGCGGGTGAACCACGCCGTGGCCGCAATCGCGCCGAGAATCTGTCCCACGGCCATCCCGAGCCAGATGCCCGTCTCGGCGAACCCGAACTGGAACGAAAGCAGGTAGACGATTGGCACGCGGCCCAACCAGAGCGCGAACAGCGAGAAGCCGAGGGCGGTCTTCGTGTTCCCCGCGCCGCGGTACGCGCCGAGGACGACTTGGAGGACGCCGATGAAACCGAATTCGAACGCCCGGATGCGGATGTACTCGACGCCGAGGTCGATGGTCTGGGCGGCCGACGCGGTCCCGGTTTGGAGGAAGAACGCGACGACGGGTTCGGCGAAGACGTAGGCGAGCACGCCGGTGACGAGCATGACGCTCGCGCCGACCTTGGCGGCGAGCCAGACGGCGCTCTCGGCGCGGTCGGGTTTCTGTGCGCCGAGGTTCTGGCCGACGATGGTGTTCGTCGCTCGTCCGAGGCCGAGCGCCGGGAGGAACACCAGCGACGTGAGGCGGTTGCCGAGGCCGAACGCGGCGACGACTTCGGGGTTGAACGTGACGACCATCGCGGTGAGTGTGATGAAGCCGAGGGCGGTGGCGGACTGCTCGATGGCGCTCGGGACGCCGATATCGACGATTTTCTTGATGTACTCGAACTGCGGGCGGAAGTCGCCGAGCTGCACGTCGGGGCCGGCGCTCGTCCCGAAGATGACGTAGATGCCGATGATGGTGGCGACGGCGCGCGAGAGAACCGTCGCGTACGCCGCGCCGGCGACTTTGAACCCATCAAAGCCCGTGGCGGTGAAGAGGCTCGCCTGAAGGCCCTCTAATCCGAGCATCGAAAACAGCGGATTGGCGTCGAAGCCGAAGATGAACACGGGGTCGATGACGATGTTGATGACGACGCTGATGAACATCACGACCATCGGGGCGCGGGTGTTGCCGTAGCCGCGCATGAGCGCGGAGAAGACGAAGAAGCCGAAGAGGAACGGCAGGCCGAGGAAGAACACGCGCATGTAGTCGCCGGCGAGGGGGATGACCTGCCCGGCGGTCGCCTCCGAGCTCGGGAGGACGCCGAGCATCGCGTCGGTGGCGAAAAAGCCGATGACGCCGACGACGACGGCGATGACGGTGATGAACGTGAGCGTCTGCCCGGCGACGGTCCCGGCGGAGCCCTCGCTTTTCGCGCCGGTGTACTGCGCGACGAGCGTGCTCCCGGCGACGGTGAAGCCGCCACCGACGGAGATGAGCAGGAAGATGAGGGGAAATGCGAGGCTGATGGCGGCGACGGCGTCTGTCGAGAGCCGACCGAGCCAGACGGTGTCGGCGAGGTTGTACGCCACCTGGAGGAGTTCGGTGACGATAATGGGCCACGCCAGTTCGAACATCGGCCGTTTGAGGTCGCCTTCGGTGAGGGAACCTCCTTCGGGGAGGGACACTGAACAGGTGAGACACGCGGAGACCGTTTGAAAGCGTCGATAGGCGTCTTCACCCCTCGAATTCACCTCGCCGACAAGCGGGAGCGACCGGGAGCGACAGCCGCGAACCGTGAACCGCGAACCGCGACCCTCGGTGCCGAACGGGACGGGCGCGGCTCACCGAAACGGGTGGCGTCGAGAGAAACGGTGGGTGGTTGCGGTTCGTCGCGTTACGGCGCTTCGCCGGTCTCGATGGCGAAGTCGGCCTTCGGGTAGGCGACGCAGGTGAGCGTGTAGCCGTTGTCCATCTCCTCGTCGGAGAGGGTCTCCTGCGTGTGGTGCGTGATGTACTCCTCTGCCGGGCCGTCGGTAATCTTCGCGGCACAGGAGACACAGGAACCCTGCCGGCACGCATAGGGGAGGTCCATTCCGGCGTCTTCACCCTGGTCGAGCACCGTCTCGTTGCTCGCCAGTTCGATGGTCTCGCCCTGCTTGACGAACTCGACTTCGAAGTACTCGACTTCGTCTTCGGGCATGTCGGCGGGGCTCGGCTCTTCTTCCGCCTCCTCGCCTTCGAGTTCGGCGCCCTCTTCGCCGCCCGCGACCGCGGCGACGCCGCCGCCCCCGCCGATGGAACGGTTCATCGGCTCGGGGAAGTCGGTCTCTGCGACGGTCGCCGCGCGGCGTTCGAGGACTTCCTGTGTGATGTCGGCGGTCGGCTCCCAGCCGGTGCCCTTCGAGTAGTGCAGGGCGACGGCGAGGAGTACCAGGACCAATCCGGCCCCGACACCCACCAGACTGATGACTGCCATACCGGCGGATATGGAGGGAGGGGTTAAGGAAATTGTGATTGTGGCGGCACCCGCGGGCGGTCGATTTCACCGCCGAGACGCGGGTCTCACGCGGATTCCCACAATATCGAGGCCGCCCCCGGTATCGCGGTCGCGCCGACGGGGGCCGGCGTCAGACCCCGTCAGTCGTCCTTCCGCGCGACCTCGTGGCGGCCGAAGCCGTACCGGAGCCGGTTGGCGAGGCGACGGGAGAAGCGGTCGTCGGCGCGGGAGCCGAACCGCTCGGCGAGCGACTGGTAGATGAGCGGGACCGGGACCTCCTGTTCGAGCGCCTCTTGGACCGTCCACGTGCCCGTCGAGCCGCCCGCGACGTGGTCGTCCACGTCGCCGAGGTCGCTTCCCTCCTCGCGGAACGCCTCCTCGCAGAGTTCGAGGAGCCACGAGCGGATGACCGCGCCGTTGTTCCACGTCTGCGCGACCGATTCGAGGTCGAGGTCGTACCGGCCCTCGGCGAGCAGTTCGAAGCCCTCGCCGTACGCCTGCATCAGCGCGTACTCGACGCCGTTGTGGACCATCTTCACGTAGTGGCCGGAGCCCGACTCGCCCATGTGGCCGTGGCCGGCGGGGCCGGTCGCCACTGCGTCGAAGACGGGAGACAACTCGTCGTAGGCCCACTGCGGGCCGCCGACCATGAGCGAAAAGCCGAGTTCGGCACCGGCGGGGCCGCCGGAGGTGCCGCAGTCGAGGTAGGCCGCCGAGCACGCCTCGGCGCGTCGCACGGACTCCTCGAAGTGGGAGTTGCCGCCGTCGACGACTACGTCGTCCCCGTCGAGATGCGGGTCGAGGTCGTCGAGGGTCGCGTCCACCGCGTCGCCCGCGGGGACCATGAGCCAGATTCGCTTGTCGTCGCCGAGCCGGTCGGCGAGGTCGGCGACGCTGTCCGCGGGTTCGGCACCCGCGTCGGCGGCCGCCGCGACGGCTTCCGCCGAGAGGTCGAAGGCCACGACCTCGTGCCCGGCATCGAGCACTCGGTCGACTACGATGCGCCCCATCCGGCCGAGGCCGATGACGCCTAGTTGCATGCGTCGGCATCGTCCGCGGGGGGTGGTAGTGGTTGTGGTTTGGCGCGTGCGCGGTCGCCGTCGAGACCGACCGCTCCGCCGTCGGTCCCGACCGCTCCGCCGTCGGTCCCGACCGCTCAGAGCCGCGCCAACAGCGCCTCGGCCAATCGGTCGCCGGCGTCGTCGTCGGTTCGGAAGAACAGTTCGGGCTCGATGAGTTCGACTTCGAGGAGGAGGAAATCGTCGCCGCGCTCCACGCCGTCGACGCGGGCGTACAGCGGCGGGTCGCCCCCGAGGTGGGCCGAGACGGCGTCGACGACGCGCCGGGCATTGTCGAGCAGCGTCTCGCTCGGCTCCTCGACGTGGACGCTCCCGCCGTGTTTCTCTTGGACGCGGTAGTCGCCGGGCTCGGGGCGCTTGACCACCGCGTGGCTGAACTCGTCGCCGAAGAAGACGAGCGACCACTCGCCGTCTTCGATGTCCGGCGCGAACTCCTGAACCAACACGTCCTTTTCGGCGACGAGGTCGTCCACCCACGGCTGGGCGTCGGCGGCCTCCGCGCGGCTCAACTGTCTCGTCTCGAACGCGCCCGCGCTCACGGCGGGCTTGACGACGAGCTCGTCCCACCCTCGCGTCTCGAAGACGGCTTCGAGGGACACGTCGCCGCCGCGCTCGACGTACTCGGTCGGCAGCGTCGAGACGCCGGCGTCGGCGAGGTCCCGCAGGTAGAACTTGTGGCTGTTCCAGTCGAGCGTCGTCGGCGGGTTCCACACCGCGCAGTCGGCGTCGGAGAGGCGGTCGACCCACGCGGCGTAGGCCCTCGGATGCCGGTAGTAGTCCCAAATCGACCGGACGACCACGGCGTCGAAGCCGTCCCAGTCGACCGACTCGTCGGACCAGACGACCGGCTCCGCCGCCACGTCACGCTCCCGGAGCGCCGCGAGGAACGAGGCGTCGTCGTCGACGAGTCCGGGGAGGTCCTCGGAGGTGGCAAGTGCGATGGAAGTCACGGGGGTGGATGGCAGACATCGGGCGATAAGCGTTCTGTAACGCTCGGTCCGTTCGCCGCAATCACCGCTTTCGGGACCGCGGTCGGGCGGCTTCGCGGCCGCAGACGCCGACGTTTTTACCGCCCCGCGCGAGGCTCGGGTATGGACGAACGCATCCACGAGCACGCCGCGGTGCTCGTCGACTGGAGCGCGCGAATCGAGGCCGGCGACGACGTGGTCGTCTCCGTCGGTGAGGGAGCTCACGACCTCGCGGTCGCCGTCGCCGACGCCCTCGGCGAGCGCGGCGCGAGCGTCGTCACGACCTACGCCTCCGAGGAGGTCCAGCGGGCGTACCTCCGCGCGCACGACGGCGACTTCGACCTCCCCGAACACGAACTCGCCCTCTACGAGACCGCCGACTCGGTGCTCTTCCTCGGCGGCACTCGCAACACGGCGGCGACCGCCGACGTGCCGACCGAGACGCGGCAGGCCTACGGCCGCGCCACGAGCGAGGTCAAAGAGGCGCGCATGGACACCGACTGGGTCTCGACGGTCCACCCCACCCGCGCGGCGGCCCAGCAGGCGGGCATGCCGTTCGAGGAGTACGCCGACTTCGTCTACGACGCGATTCTCCGCGACTGGTCGGAACTCGCCGACGAGATGGCGAACATGAAAGACGTGCTCGACGCCGGCTCGGAGGTGCGCATCGTCAAGGCGGACACCGACCTCACGATGTCAATCGAGGGCCGCACCGCGGTCAACTCCGCGGCCTCCGTCGCCTACGACTCCCACAACCTCCCGTCGGGCGAGGTGTTCACCGCACCCGTCGAGGACGCGGTCGAGGGCGAGGTGTTCTTCGACGTGCCGATGACGCTGGAGGGCCAGCGCGTCGAGAACGTCCACCTGACGTTCGAGGGCGGCGAAGTGGTCGACTTCTCCGCGGGCGCGGGCGAGGACGCGCTCGCCGGCATCCTCGACACAGACGAGGGCGCGCGCCGCCTCGGCGAACTCGGCATCGGGATGAACCGCGGTATCGACCGCTTTACCGACAGCATCCTCTTCGACGAGAAGATGGGCGACACCATCCACCTCGCGGTCGGGCGGGCGTACGGCGCGTGCCTCCCCGAGGGCGAAGACGGCAACCAGTCCGCAGTCCACGTGGACATGATAACCGACATGAGTGAGGACTCGCGCATCGAGGTCGACGGCGAGGTCGTCCAACGAAACGGCACGTTCCGCTGGGAAGACGGGTTCTGAGCCCTCACACCGACGGTTTCTGAACTCGCCGTCTGCTGGGGTTGAGACGGTTAAGATACCATGTTCAACGGTAACTTTGCGCTTACTAAAACCGTCTGAGGACGTAGCTGTCGGCTATGGCGCGATTCGGCCGAACGAGGCGGCGGTTCCTCGAACTGGTGGGGAGTGGTGCGGTAGTGGGTGTCGCTGGCTGCCTCGGTGGTGGCGGCGAACAGGAGACGGAGACGACAACGACAGCAGAGGAGACGGACGACGACCACGACGAGGAACGTCCCGAGGGCGTCTCCGCGGAGGAGTTCGAACACGGCCCGGTTCCGGAGGCCTACCGGACGGCGCTCTCGCAGGCGAACGAGCAGCGGGACCCTGAGAACCTGTTCACGAAGGAGGCGGTCAAGTTCCAGGAGGCGGACGACGCCGTCGAGGCGGGCCTCACCGAGGCCGGACGAGACTGCGGCAACTGCGCCGAGTACATCCCCGACAAGAACGGCGACGGCTTCGGTGCCTGCGCGAAAGTCGAGGGCTACGTCGACCCCGCAGACTGGTGTTCGCTCTGGGAGTCTATCGAGGAAGCCGAAGGCGAGACGGGCGGAGACGAGACCGCATCCGTCGCGTGAGGCTCACTCCTGAGCCACGCCGATGTTCTTCAGCGACCCGCCGCACCGCGGACAGACCTGCTCGTAGACGCCGTGTCCCGAGCGGTGGCCGCAGGCGGTACACTCGTACCACGAGCGCTCGACGAGCGTCGTCGGCTCCGCCTCGACTAACATCTCCGTCCGGCGTTCGACGAGCGCATCGGTCCGGCGCTCGACCAACTCCGTCGGGGGCCGTTCGACGAGGTCTGTCGGCTCGGGACCGACCAGCGCCCTGGATTTGGCTTTGACGAGGTCTGCAGGCTCACGAGTGGTGATATCGTTGCTCATGAGACGATATACGCAGTGTCGGATGTTAACTCTTGCCAGCACCTGTCGTTCCTCCCTGACGCCGCCGAATTCGGCCGTTTCGCCCCGATTCGGCGGGTACGGTCCCGAGACGCGCTTTCGACGTACTTTTTATCCGCGACCGTTTTCATCCGCGCATGGCAGAATTCATGGTCGTCGTCGCCGACCCCGACACCGGTGCGACCTACCAAGTCGACGTCGAAGGACAGGACGCAAACCGATTCCTCGGCCGCGACCTCGGTGACGAGGTCGACGGCGCGGCCGTCGGTCTCGACGGCTTCACGCTCGAACTGACGGGCGGTTCGGACAAGGCCGGCCGACCGATGCACCCCGACGTGCCCGGCGGCGCGCTCAAGGAAATCCTCGCCAAAGACGGCATCGGCTACAAGCCGTCCCGCGACGGCGAGCGCAAGCGCGTCACCGTCCGTGGCCGCGAGGTCTCCGGCGAGACCGTCCAGATCAACGCGAAGGTCGTCTCCGGTGAGGGTGACGTCGCCGCCGCCTTCGGCGAGGGCGACGACGAAGAAGCGGACGAATAACGCCGTCTCACTCCTCTCTTTCCCGTGCCAGAGCAACTGCCCTCCGACCATCCGTCGGTCCAGACGTTCCGCGCGAACATCGCCCGGAGCGGCGGTACCCGTCGCCCCTGTCTGCGCGTCCCCGACGACGTGACCGCCGAAGACGGCGATTTCGTTCGGCTCCACCTCGACGGCACCGCCTATCACGCCCGCCTCTCGGCCGACGCCTCGGGGCTCGTGATTCGCGGCGCGTACGACAACAAGCGCCTCGCGCGCACCCCGAACAACGGCGAGAATCGGCTCGTCGAGTGGTGCCGAGAACACGACCGGGCCGACGGCGACGCCGTCGAACTCGACGAACTGGACGACGGCTACCAGTACGGCCTCCGCGTGCCGGGCGTCCGGCAGGTGTACCGCGTCACCGAGCGGCCGAACGACTCGCTTTCGAGCATCGCCGAGAAGTTCGGCCTGTCCGACGAGTGACCGGTCGCACTCCGAGACACGCCGCTTTTACGCGCCGACCGCTCTAGGCGGGGTATGAGCAAGGTAACGGAGTACCTCGCAGGCGAGCGCCTCGACGACGTGGCGCTCTATCTCACCCACGAGTACCTCGACAGCCAGGGCAAGCTCCCGAACATGGGCGTCGAAGTCGAAAACGGCTACGTCCTCGTCGTCCCCGGCGACGACGGCCGCCGGGCCTTCGCGGCCGGCACGGGCATGGACGCCATGGAGTTCGCCCAGACCGCCATGGGCAACGACGGCGACATCGACGACGACCTCAGCGGCGGCACCTGCCCCGAGGCGGCCTCCGAGGAGAACCACGAGGTGAAGTTCATCTTCTCGTTCGCCGAGGCGCAAAACGAGGAGGTCGGCGGCATCTACGAGGAGGGCGACGTGGTCCACGCCTACGCCAAGTGTACCTGCGGAACGACGTACTCCGACCGCTGGGTCGTCGACGACGCGTAATCGACCTCCGTTTTTCCACGCCGCGTTTCGAGTTCGGCTTCGACGTTAGCGCTCGGTCTCGACGCCTTCGTCGTCCGCCTCGTCCGCGTCGTCGGTTTCGGCTTCCGCTTTCTCGACCGCGTCGGCGACCTGCTCGAACGCCCGGAGGATGACGCGCTTCGTCGTCGCGCCCTGCGTCGTCCAGTGGTGGGCGTAGTCGAGCATGTCGTCGTAGATGTCGGGCTTACAGCCGGCGGCCTTCGGGTGGCCGCCGCCGTTGACGAGGTCGGCGACCTCGTGACAGCGCTCGAAGTCGTCGGAGCCGCGGATGCTGGCGCTCCCGGCGGGCTTGACGACGACCGCCGCGTCCGCGCCCGCCTCGCGGAGGGCGTCGGCGACCTCGTTCTGGGAGCATCGTCCGTAGGTAACGCCGACCGTCCAGTCGCCGACGGTCTTCAGTTCGGCGCGGTCGACGGCGGCTTGGATGAGGTTCTCCTTTTCGACGCGGCGGTGGGCGATGTACTCCTCGACGACCGGCGGGAGGTCCGCGCCGTACGCGCCGACGACGGCGACGTACTCCTCTTTCGAGGTCCAGTAGGCGTAGTCCGCGAGGTCCTGACTCCGCTCGTCTTCGTTCAGCCAGAGGTCGTGGTCGCGGGTGACGGCCGCGAGTTCCGAAAAGCGCTCGTCGAACTCGTAGTCGAGTTCGCGGAGCGTCACGTCGGTCGAACACTCCTCGTCGGACTCACCGACGACGAGGTCGACGCCGGCATCGCGGACCGCCTCGGCCACCTCGGGCTTCCACTGGTGGTGGTCGTACCAGTGAATCTCGCCGGCGGTCTCGACGAGCGCGGCCAGTTCCTCCTCGACGTACTCGAACTTGTCCGGACAGAGGTCGCAGACGTACACCTCGACGCCCTCGGGGGCGTAGTCGGCGACGCGCTGGAGGTCGTCTTCGAGCGAGTACGGGCTCGACCCCATCAGCGCGACCGGCGATTTCGGTCGCTCTTCTTCCTCCTCGTCTTCCTCGGCGAGGGTGGGTTCCTCGTCGTCTTCGTCTTCGTCCTCGTCGCTGAGTTTCTCCTCGATTCGCGCTTCGAAGTCGGCCACGTCGAGGGCCGCATCGTAGGCTTCCCGGAGGAGGGCGACGCAGCCGAGTCCGTCGGCGTCGGTGTCGGTGACGACCGCGACCGACGCGTCTTCGAGTTTCTCCTTGGCGCGCTCTTCGGCGCGTTCCTCGTCGAACGAGTCGGGGTAGAAGAATCCGGCTCCGGGGAGCACGGACTTGCGGGGGAGCGAGAGCTGAGAACTGTCGATGAGCTCGTCTTCCATACGCCGAACTCGGGCGCGACGGGGAAAACTCCTCCCGATTCCGTCGGCGGCGACCACATCGAGCGTCTCGCGGCCCGCGACCGAACCGAGTCCCGCAGCCCACTCAGGCGGCCTCGTCGCTCAGTAAGGAGTCCGTCGTCCCCTCTTCCAACTGGCGGACCGTCAGCACCGGCACCGGACAGGTCCGGACGACGCGCTCGGCGACGCTCCCGATGAGAAAGCGGTTCTCGCCGTGGCGGCCGCGGGTGCCCATGGCGACCGCGTCGGCGTCCACCTCGCGGGCGTAGTTCGAAATCTCGGCGGCGGGGCGGCCCTCTCGAACCGCGAGGGTCACGTCGCGGTCGGTCGCGGCCTCGACCTCGGCGAGCGCCTCCTCGCCGCGCTCGGTGAGCGCGTCGCGCATCTCGTCGCGGAGTCGCTCCGGCGCGGTCTCCACGTCGCCGGCGTCGACGACGTACAGCGCGTGGACCGACGCGTCGAACCGCTCTGCGAGGTCGACCGCGACGCGGACCCCCCGGCGGACGCTCGCCGAGCCGTCGGTGGCGATGACGATGGTGTCGAACATGCCTACGGGTTCACAGTGGGGCGGCATAAAACCAGTCTGGGACGACCGACCGTCGGGACCGTGGGGTGAGTTTTTTGTCGTCGCCCGACGCAGGTGGGGACATGTCACCGCGCCCGCTCTCTATCGACCTCGTTCTCGTGCCGGTCGACCAAAGCGACGAGGCGACGCGCGCGGCGGAGTACGCCGCCGCCGTCGCGGCCGAGTACGACGCCGCGGTCCACGCCGTCCACGTCCTCGGCGAGGACGTCGTCCGCGCCATAGAGCAGGGCGTCGTCGACGAGGACGCCGTCGCCGAGGACAGCAAGGCCGTCACCGACACGGTCTCGGCCCTCGCCGACGAGGCCGACGTCCCGGTCACCTCGTCGGTCGCCTACGGCTTCTCGCGAACGAGCAAGCTCCGCCACCCCGGAAGCGTCGTCCTCGACACCGCAGAAGAGCTGAACGCGGACTTCATCGTCGTGCCCCGAGAGCCGGTCTCGGGCGACCCCGGCGAAGTGCTCGCCAAGGCCGCCGAGTACGTTCTCCTGTACGCCAGCCAGCCCGTCCTCTCGGTCTGAACCGCAGGTCGTTGTCGCCGTGACTCGCCGTCGCCCTCAACCTCCCTCGTCGTCCGGGGGTTCGGCGAGTCGGATGGTCATCTCCAGCTCGAAGCTCTCTGCGTCGCTCGTTTCGAAGCCGACGGTCTGGTAGAGGCCGACCGCCGCGCGGTTCCAGCGCTCGACCGTGAGCCACACCTTCTCGACGCCGGACACCCGGCCGTAGCCGAGCAGCGCCTTGATGAGCCGCGTGCCGATACCGGCGCGCTGGTACGTCTGGTGGACGAAGATGGCGAGTTCGTAGGCGTCACCGTCGGGGACGAGCGTCGCGTGACCGGCCACCTCGCCGCCGTCCCACGCGATGACGTTCAGGCAGTCCTCGTCGAGGATGTTCTCCAGCCAGTCGCGGATGCGGTCCTCGCGCCCCGGCGGGATGCCCTGCGCCCGGTCCGAGGGGTCGAACGCGTCGTACATCTCGACGAGCGCCTCCATCTCCTCGTCTGAGCCGTCGTAGGCGCGCACCTCGATGGTGCGGTCTTCCCTGTCGGTGAACGACAGTGGCGGCGCGTCGTACGGGTCGGCGACGGCGTCGGAGAACGTTCGGTCGCTCATCGTACTAGGGTGACGGTCACGTGGGAGTTCAGCAGGACGAACTCCGCGATGCTACCGATCTGTATCTTCCCCATCGGACTCGTCTCGCCGCCGCCGAGCACTAGTTGGTCGAACCCCTCGTTCTCGGCGAGGTCCACGAGGGCGCTCCCCGCGTCGCCGTCGAGCAGACGGACGGTCGCTTCGACGCCCCGTTCGTCGAGCAGTTCCGTCACCCGCGTTTCGATGTCCTCGCGCGAGCGCTCGACCGACGGGTTGTCGACGATGGCGACCGTGAGGTCGTCGTCCACGTTGGCCGTCCGTTCGACCGTCTTTTCGAGCGCTCGGATGGAATCGTCGCTGCCACCGATTCCGAGCAGTACCTTCATGATTCCCAATCTCGCGGTCGCGATAGAAAACCCTTGCCCGGAATCGGGGGGCGACACCCCCGCCGGCGGGGGGACCGCACGTCGCGGAACCCTTTTCGGCCGTGCCGCGGTAGCCCGCGGTATGACAGACGAGTCCGACGAGTTCGAGACGGGCGCGAGCGACGCCGAGGAGGGGGCTCGCCCCGATGCGGACACGCGAGCGGAGGCGGACGAAGCGGCGGCAGACGCGGCGGCGGCAACTGCGGAGTCCGCCGCCGGTACCGAGAGCGCTCCGGCCGACGATGACGCGACCGACTCCGAGGCCGACGAGGTCGCGACCGACTCCGAGGCCGACGCCGCCGGAGCGGGTTCCGACGCTGAAGGTACTGAGGACGCCGAAGACGCCGTTCCGGAGGACGTACAAAAGTACGCCCGGTTCAAGAAAGTCGACGGCGCGCAGTACGACCGCGTCAACGACTTCCTCCGCCAGCGGACCTACGTGACGGCCCGCGAGTGGGCCATCGCGCGGCTCTGCGCCGACTTCCGAACCGAGACGGGCGTCGAGATGACGAAAATCGGGAACAACCTCCCCGAGCTCGTCCCCTTCATGACCGACACCTACACCCCGCAGGCGGTCAATCAGGCTCGCTCGGCGTTCCGAGACAAGGTCCGGAAGTCGGGAGCGACGTTCCTCTACGGCGCGATGTCGGGATTCTTCACGGCCGAGGAACTCGACGAGATGATGTACGAGGTGACGGAAATCGCCAAGTTCCTGCTCGAAGTCGAGGGCGTCGACCTCTCGGTCGAAGAGGAACTCGAAGCCGAAGAGCGCATCTCCAGCGTCATGCGCGAGGTCCGCGAGGCGAGCACGGAACTGCGACAAGAAGAGCTGTCGGACGAGGAGTGAGCCCTCGCGGCCGGGGTCGGTTCGGAGCCAACTCCGCGCCGACTCGGGGTCAGGGGAAAAGCGGGTCCGGTTCCGACTGGACTAACTCGACGCGTCGGTCCGCCTCGACCGGCCGGACGTAGAGGCGCAGTTCGCCCTGTTCTCGCGCCTTCGTCGCCATCGCGTCCACTCTGTCCAGCCCGTAGTACAGCGGGACGACGACGGCCTTCGACGCCGCGGCGTCCTGGACGACTGAGACGACGAACACGGTGTCGTCCTCGCGGGCGCGGTACACGTCGTAGCGGTCGAAGGCGGCCGATTCGACCCACGTCGACAGCGACTCGAACTCGCTTCCGGGGACGAGCACGTCGAAGCCGACGCGCTCCGTCGCCTCGGGGAGGGTCGCCGGCGGCAGCACCGTCACATCGCCGGGATGGAGCACGAGCGTCTCCCAGCCCTCGTCTTCGTACTCGGCCGCGGTCGCCTCGGCGTCCTCCACGACCGTCTCCCAGAACGACAACAGTCCCGTGAGTGCGTGCGGTTCGTCCGCGTTCGGGTCACGACCTCGGGGAGGCGTCTGCTCGTCGGTCATGCGTGTCACTCCCTCGGGGTGTCGGACGGGAAAAGGATTCGCTTGCATCGGGGTCGTCCGACTCCCGGCCGACGCCCCGGCCGCGACGGAACTGCTATCTGTCTCCCCGCAGACAGTCGGCCCGATGCGATGGTCGCTCCGCGCGGTCCTCGGCTCGCTCCAACTCCCCGTCGCCGGTGTCGGGGCCGCGCTCCTCGCGTTCGTCTGGCGGACCGCCGTCACGATGCCTCCGCCGCCGCCCGGAAGCGACGGCTTCGCCCACGGGCTCGCGGGCTTTTTCCTCCTCGTGTTCGGGCTCGTCGGCTTCGTCCTCCTCGCGGGCGGCCTGCTCATCCCGCCGGGACCGGGCTACGGCGTCGAGTTCACTCGCAACCAGCGCTGGCTGTTCGCCTACGCGCTGGTCTCGCCGGCCCTCGCCGTGGGCGGCTTCCTCGCGACCGTCGTCGCGTCGTCAGCGCTCGGCGGACTCGGCGGTCTCGCCGGGTCGGCCGTCTCGCTCGTCGTCCTGACAGCGCCGCTCGCGGTGCTCGTCGGCGTCGGCTGGAAAGGCGCGCAGGTCGCGGCTGCGCGGTTCTGACGGGCCGGCCCTCGGTCGGTTTCCGCCTCCGGTCAGTCGCGGACGTTCTCGCCTGCGACTTCGCCGAACCCGTCGCCGCCCCAGACGAACTCGCCGCGGAGCATCGTCCACTCGGGGAACACGCCGGTGTGGCCCTCGAACGGGGTCCAGTCGCACTTCGAGTGGAGGTCCGCGCCGCGAATCTCGCGGGCGGCGTCGAGGTCGTACAGCGCGAGGTCGGCGTCGGCGCCCGCCTCGATGCGGCCCTTGCGCGGCAGGTCGAACACCTCGGCGGGGTTCGCGGCGACCACGTCGCGGACTCGTTCGACGGTGAGGTCGCCCTCGACGACCGCGCCCAGAAGCAGGGGCACCATCGTCTCGACGCCGGGGACGCCGCTCGGGGCGTCGAGAAGCGACTGTTCTTTCTCCTCGCGAGTGTGGGGCGCGTGGTCCGTGGCGACCATGTCGATGCGGCCGTCGGCGAGGCGCTCGAACATGGCCTCGCGGCGCTCTTCGGAGCGCAGCGGCGGATTCATCCGACCGTAGGTGCCCAGTTCGGCGAGGTCGTCGCGGGACAGAAACAGGTGGTGCGGCGTCGCCTCGCAGGTCGCGCCGCCGTCGCGGGCGGCGTCGACGCCCTCGGGCGTGCTCGTGTGGGCGACGTGAATCTGCGCGCCGGTCTCGCCGCCGACGCGGACGGCGCGCTCGACGGCGGCTTCTTCGGCCTCGGCGGTGCGGTAGGCGCTCCACGCGTCGGCGTCGGCGTCGCGGCCGACCCCGCCGAGGTCGCCCTCGATGGCGGACTCGTCGAACAGGTCGGCGTCCTCGGCGTGGACCGTGACTGGCACGCCCGCCTCGCCGGCGCGTTCTGCGGCCTCGGAAAACAGGTCGGCCTCGATGCCCATGTCGCCGGTCGAGTCGGCGAGGAACACCTCGCCGAGGGCGAAAAGCGGGCGGTCGAGGAGGCTGTCGGGGTCCCAGTCGGCGGTGACGCCGCCGTTGATGCCGTAGTCGATACACGACTTCGCGGCGCGCTCGGCCTTCGCGTCGAAGCCCGCGCCGTCGGTCGTCGTCGGGTCGGTGTTCGGTTGGTCGGCGACGGTCGTCACGCCCCCCGCGGCGGCGCTCCGCGCGCCCGTCTCCCACGTCTCTTTGTGTTCGAATCCCGGTTCGCGGAAGTGGACGTGCACGTCGATAGCGCCCGGTAGAAGCAGGTTCTCTTCGGCGTCGACGGTCTCTTCGTCGGCGACGGGGTCGAGGTCGCCGACCGCCTCGACGGTCCCGTCCTCGACGCGGACATCGACCACGCGGCCGTCGGCCAGCGTCGCGTTCTCGATTCGCATACGAGGGGGTGCGACGCGCCGGGTGCTAAGTCCGGCGGTTCGGGTAGTGACCGCGGTTCGGAGAGCGGCCGCGGCCGGCCGCGTCGGCGCGTCGTCGGTTACGCCCGGAGTCGCTCACGCGATGTCGACCGCGTCCTCGACTCGGGTCGCCGGGTCGCCGACGAAGACGGCTTCGAGGGCGTCGCAGACTGCGTCCGAACTCGCCGGGCCGCCGGCGTCGGCGACGCTGCCCACCGAACCCGGGTCGAAGGGGACCTCGATGGCCTCGTAGACGGGCGCGAGCACGTCGGCAATCTCGTCGCGGTCGGCGACGACGACCACGCCGGAGACGAGCGCGCTCTCTTTTCGGACCCGCTGGGCGATACCGCAGAGCTTCCCGCCCGCTTGGACCGAGTGGTCGCCGGGGCAGTACGAGTTCGCTGGCTCGCCCCGCCGTGCGGGCACGCCGAGCGTTCGCAGGGCGCGGACGACGGCGGTCGTTCCGGCCTCGTACCGCGCGTCGAGTCCGCTTCGGGCGTCGTCGAGCGGGAGCGCGTGAGCGAACGCGACGGTGGTTCCCGTGTAGGCCACGGCCCGGCCGCCGACGGAGCGCTCGATTGCCGGAAACCCGCGCTCCTCGGCGGCGGCGACGGCCTCGTCGTACCGCGGGGCGCGGGTGTCGCGCCTGCCGAACGCGAGCTGTCGGTGCGGCGTCCACGCCCGGAAGGCCGGTTCGCCCGTTTCGCCCGCCTCGCGGAGCATGGCCGCGGTGACCGCCCGGTCTGCGTCTCGGTCGGGCCCGCGGCCGCGGATGACGCGCATGCCCGAAGGAAGCACCCCGACGTACCTAAGCACACCCGTCCCGTCCCGACGACCATGCTGCGACTGCCGCGGTCGGTCCTCTCGCACTTCGAGCGCTTCTCGCTCTACAACTCGCCGTACCCCGCCCACGACAGCGGCTGTGCCGTCGACCTCTACGTCGCGGACGACGACCCGGTGGCCCGCTCGCCCGTCGCGGGCGTCGTCCGCGAGACGCGGACCGTCCGCGCGCCCGACAAGCCCTACGCCCACGACGACGAGTACCTCGTGCTCGTCGACGTCGACGCCGAGGCCACCGGGCTGGACTGGCTCGGCGACGCCGGTGACGACCCCCGCGACGGACTGGTGGCGCGAATCCTCCACGTCCGACCTGACGTCGCCGCGGGCGACGAGGTCGCGGTCGGCGACTCACTGGGACGACTCGTCCGCTCCGGCTTCTTCGCCCCGTGGGTCGCGAACCACGTCCACCTCGGCTTCCGCCCCGCGGACGCGAATCAGCACCGCGCCCGGGGGTCGCTCCCGGTTTCGACCGACGTGACCGTCTCGCCGCTCGACTGGGACGGGACGGGAACCGTCGTCGAGACGGCCGAGACGTTCGTCGTCCTCGACGCCCCGACGCGCGCCGATGCGGACGTCGGACCGGACGAGTTCGTCGGCCTCGCCAGCGACGAGGGCGTCGTCCTCGACGGGGGCCTCGCCCACTACGGGTTCGGTGGCACGCTCTCACCCGTCGCGGACGGGCAATCCCTGTCGCTCCTCGGCGAGCGAGTCGGTCGGACCGCCGGCCGGGACGTTCCGTGGGCCGACTTCGACGTGCTCGTCGACGGACTTCGTATGACTGGGTTGTCATTATTCGCGTCCCGAATCGACTTCGGGACCAAGGTCGTCTGTCCCGGCCACGACCTCGCCGTCGGCGACGAGGTGTCGGTCGCGATTCGCCCCAGTGACGACCCGGTGCGCCTCGATTGATTCGACAGAAATGATTTAATACTAACACGAACGCGCCGCCCGGTGCCGACCGACCGACTCCCTCCATTTTGGGGTTAGTTTTTAAATGCCTTTACTATGAAAGGCCGAGCCTCCGCAAAAAATATCCTTCGCTCGTCCGTATTTTTCTCTGTTTGTGAGACTCGATATACGAACGTGCACCGTCGTTTCGGTCTTCGACGCCGCCGTCTCCGTGCCGCGATGACCGACGACCGCGACACCGGGTACGAGGTCGAACTCGGTCACCCGCTGGCCGGCGTGTCTCCCGATGCGACGCTCGAAGACCCCGAATTCGAACTCACGTTCGTCGGCGGTATCCCGGTGTCGGGCGAGCCGGTTCCCTACTTCGTCGCCCGCGGGAGAGACCGCGAGGAGCTCGACGACTTCCTCGACGACCACGTGAACATCGAGTGTTTCGAGCCGGTCTCCGACGGCCCCGAGGGACGGCTCTACCGCTGTGAGTGGGCGACTCACGAGGGCGGCATCATCTCGGCGATTCGCGACTGCGACGGCATCGTCCGGCAGATGGTCGGCACGAGGTACGGCTGGTCGCTGTCGGTGTACTTCGCGTCGAACGAGCTGACCACCCGGTTCCACGACGCGTGTCTCTCCCGCGACATCGATATCGACGTGCGCCGGGTCGAACCGGCCCGCCTCGACGAGCGCCACCCGCCCGACAGCGACCTCTCGGAAAAGCAACTCGCGGCGCTTCGGCTCGCCTTCGAACGGGGTTACTTCGAGACGCCGAAAGAGACTGGCCTCGACGAGATCGCGAGCCGACTGGGCATCAGCGAACAGGCGCTCTCACAGCGACTCCGGCGAGCGCTCCGACACCTCGTCGGCTCGGCGATAGACGATATCGACGATATCGACGACATCGACCGCGACTCGCGGTCCGAGTGAAGAGCCGACGACGCGTCAGAACGGGACCGTGGTGGGGATGTGGCAACCGGGCGCGGATTGCCACGGTGGTGTCGAGAGTGAACCGCGACGGAGGCGACCTGCGGTCTCTCCGGCGGTGCGCCCGTGTGGGGGGGGCCACCGACGCATATCGGTACGCTGATTCTAGTAATATATCTGACCCTTGTGTGGACAATCGGTATTTAAGCGGCGTCGAAGTAATCGAGGTACTCCGAGGCGAACGCACGGACCTCGTCGTACGTCGGCGGCGACCCGTTTCGGACGAAGTGTCCCGCGACGGCGTTGCCGACGACGAGGGACTCCGCGCGGCCGAGGTCGAGGACGTGCGCGAGCGCGAGTCCGGCGTTGAAGTGGTCGCCGGAACTCGTCGTCAACACCGGGTCGTCCGTCCGGGGAACGCCGACGGTCGCGGCCCCCTCGTCGTCGATGAGGTGGGCCGCTTCGATGCCGTGGCCCGCGAAGCGGCTGACGCCGAGGTGGTCGAACGCCGCCTGCGACTCGCGGCCGAAGTCGTCGCTCTCGACGCCCGCCAACCGCGCGAGATAGCGCGTCTCGTAGCGGTTCGCCGACGCGACGACGCGCACCGCGTCGTCCAGCGCGGACACCTGTTCGACGCCCGCGGCGACCACCTCGGGCTCCCGCTTTCTGAGGTCGCCGGGGTCCAAAAGCAGCGTCTCCGGCGGGTCCGACAGCGTCGGCCACAACTCCTCGCGGAGGCCGCGGGCCACGTCCGGTAGCTCGGGCATCTCCGACCAGTAGCCCATCCCGACGAGTTCGGTCCCGTCGACCAACTCGGCCAGTCGGTCGAGGCCGACCCGCGACTCGATTCCGGCCCAGTCGAGCGTCATCAGCGCGCCGATTTCGGTGAGCATCAGCTTCCCGTCGTCGAACTCGACGGCGTCGGTGTAGCCGGGCGACCCGAGCGTCTCCAGCGGGAGGTGGCCGAACTCCTCGACGAACGGCTCTTCGACCGGGTCGCCGAGACAGCCGACGACCCCGGGCTCGAACTCCAGTCGGTCGAACGCGCGGGCGAGGTGACTCACGTGCCCGCCGGTTCGGACGTTCGACTGAATCCACTCGAAAGAGAGCGAACTCTCGGCTTCGACCGAGTCGTTCACGCGGTCGGCGAACGCTTCGAGCGTCGGCACCCGCTCGTAGGCGTCGGCCGACTGCCGCTCGGAGACGAACTCCCGAACGCGGTCGATGTAGCCGTCGAACCCGAACAGCACCCGCCCGCCGTCGACGGTCTCGGGGAGCGACTCCCGGCAGGATTCGACCGCGCGGACCGTCGTCTCGTCTGGGGTTTCCATGGCGCCCCGTTCGGACGACCCCCAATTAGTGTTGCCGCCGGCGGCGACACTCTCGCGGCGTCAGCGGTCGTTTTCGGAGGCCGTCAGCGGTCGCTCTCCGTCGTGATTTCGAACCGCGCGCCGCCGGCGTCGCTCTCGACGAACCAGACGCTCCAGCCGTGGGCGTTCACGACGCTCATGACGACGCTGAGTCCGAAGCCGGTCCCCTCCGAACTCGTGGTGTAGCCCGCCTCGAAGATTCGGGGGCGGTCGTCCGGCGGAATCCCCGGGCCGTCGTCTTCGACGTAGAACCCGTCGCGGTCGCCGAGGGGGCCGACGCTGACGGTCACGTCGTCGCCGCCGTGACGGATGGCGTTCGAAAAGAGGTTTTCGAGGAGCTGTCTGAGCCGCCCGCGGTGGGCGTCGACCGCGACGTCGCCGTCGACGGTGAGCGTCGCTTCCGGCGCGTCGCTCGCGGCGGTCGTCCACGCTTCCTCGGCGACGGAACCGAGCGACAGCCGTTCGGCCTGCTCGACCGTCTGGCCGTTTCGCGCGAGCGCCAGCACGTCCTCGACGATGCCGGCCATCCGCTCGTGGGCGTCGGCGACGCGGTCCAACTCGTCGCCGTCGTCCCGCTCGCGAGCGAGTTCGAGGTAGCCCATCGCCGCGTTCAGCGGGTTCTTGAGGTCGTGGGAGACGACCGACGCGAACGATTCGAGCTGCTCGTTCTGGCTGGCGAGTTCGCGCTCGCGCCGCCGCAGGAGCTGTTCGCGCTCGACCCGGTCCAAGACCGCGCGGGTGTTGGCGGCCAGCACCTTCGCCAGCGCGATGCGCTGGTCGGCCAGCGAGCCCTCGTCGAGGGAGGCGACGAAGAACACGCCGTGGTCGTGAATCGGAACGATGAGCTCCTCTCTGACCCCGGCGTCGAGGATGAACCGCTTCGGGTTCGACTCCACGTCCCGGTAGAGGTTGTGCTCGCCGCGCTCGAACACCTCCCACGTCAGGCCGGTCCCCCGCGGAATCGGCGGCACGTCGCCGAATACCTCCCACGCCTCGTCGGTGAACGCCGCGGGGACGAGCGCGTCAAGCGACTCGTCGTACAGGAGGACGCCGCTAATCGCGTAGTCGAGGACCTCGGTGGCGGCCTCGCGGACGATTTCGGCGACCTCCTCGCGGCTCGTCGCGCCCGTCAGCCGCCGGGTCGAGGCGTGGAGCGCGTTGAGCCGCCGTTCGTACCGCTTTCGCGCCGTGACGTCCGTCGAGATACCCACCGCGCCTTCGACAGCGCCGTCGTCGCCGACGATGGGCGAGACGGTGAACTCGACCACGTAGTTCCTCGCCGGAAGCGACAGCTCGATTTCGAACCGCTCGCGGTCGCTCTCGCCGTCGAGGATGGCGTCGAGGGCGGCCTGGGCGCGTTCGTACTGGTCGGCGGCCAGATACCCGGCGTCGCGGAGCGCAGAGATGTGCCGGCCGACGAACGCCGACATGGGGATGGTCGTCCGCGACAGCGCGGTCTCGTTGATGAACTGGACGACGCCTTCGCCGTCGACCACGTACGCGCCCTGCCCGATGCTCTCGACGATGGTTTCGTACCGTTTGAGCCGCTGTTCGTAGCTCCGCTGCTCGGTCACGTTCCGCGAGGTGACGACGAACCCGCCCACCGAGGTGTCCGCCTGGTTGCTTCCGACGGATTCGAGCCACGTCCACGACCCCTCGGCGTTCCGGTGGCGGTACCGGACGGGGTCGGTCCCGTCGGCCCCCGTCTGGAGCGCGTGGTCGAAGACGGCCTCGACGCGCTCCCAGTCGTCGGGGTGAATCACGTCTGAGACGCGTCTTCCGACCAGTTCGCCGGGGTCGAAGCCCAGTACGTCGGCGGCGGAGGGGCTCTGGTACTTGATTCGCCCGTCGGTCCCGACGAGGGTCACGAGGTCGCGCGCCAGCTCCACGAGGCCGCGGAACTGCGCCTCCGTCGCCCGCTGTTCGGTCACGTCGCGCATGGAGACGAGGACGCCGTACGAGCCGTGGTACTCGATGTCCTTGACGTTCGCCGCACACTCGCGGACGTCGCCGGCGGCGTCGACGAGGCGGACCTCGTAGCTCACGGGCGCGTCGCCGCCCCGCCGTCGCGTCTCGGAGATGCGCCTGACTTTCTCCCGGTCGTCGGGGTGGATGACGTCCAGGAGCGCGGTCTCGGCGAGTTCGTCGTCGCTCCGGCCGGTGAGTTCGGTCAGCCGGCGGTTCCAAAAGCGGAAGTCGCCGTCCTGCGCGATGAAGATGGCGTCGTGGCTCTGCTCGACGACAGTCCGGTACAGCGAGTTCGAGTCGCGCCCGCTCGACGCCCACCGTGAGAACTCGATGGTGCGCTCGATTCGCGCGGCGACTGCGGCGGCCGCCTTCCGCGTCTTCGGCAGGCTGACGACGATAGCCCCGCTTCCGTGGGCCGACCCGCCGGCGGCCGCGGTCCCGCGGGTGACGAGGAAAAAGACGGGGACGACGCCGACTCGGTCGCGGACGCGGGAGACGAACTCGGTGTCCACGTCGCCGCAGAGGACGACGCCGCCGACCCCGTCGTCGAGGGCGTCGAACACCGCGTCCGGTCCCGCGCAGGTCTCGGTCGTGAAACCGCGTCGCTCGACGGCCTCGACGAGGTCGACGGGGCACTCGTCGACGAGGACGACGCGGGAATCGCTCATACCCGTACCAGTCCGGGAAACTGTATATATCTCACGTGATACCGACCTGACGAGTGTCCGACGAGACCGCCTCCGACCGTCGGTTACATGCCATTTGACACACTCGTTCGTGACATGACCGAGGACTTTCCCGCCGAGGCCGCGGCAATCGTCCAGCGGCACATCGAGGACGAACACGGCTACCTGTCGTGGCTCAACACCCGCGTCGACGCCATCGAGCGCGGCCGCATCGTGATGACCATCCCGTACGACGAGAAGCTCACTAACACCGTGTCGCCGCCGACCATCCACGGCGGCATCGCGGCGACGCTCATCGACACCGCGGGCGGCATCGCCCTCCGAACGATGCTCGACGACCCGCTCGCCGGCGGCGTCGCCACCATCAACCTCAACGTGAACTACCTGCGGCGGGCGTCGGGCGACCTGACCGCGGTCGCCGAGGTCGTCCGCGCCGGTGGGTCGGTCGGCGTGAGCACCATCACCGTCGTCAGCACCGACCCCGAGGAGGACTCGGACGTGGCCGCCCGGCAGTCGCCGTCGAGCGACTGGAACGACGCCGTCGCCACCGGACAGGGCGCGTACCGGCTCTTTCGGGAGTGAGGAGCGGCTACGGTCGCAGCCGCGGCCGCAGTCGTGCCCAGCGGGGCCGTCGACCTACTCGAACGCCACGTCCGCGAGGGTCGCCGTCTCGCCGAACAGCCAGTCGGCGTGGTCGACGGCGTACTCCTTGTGCCCCGCCTCGATGTAGCCGAGCGCGTCGGTGACGAGAATCGGCCGGTAGTCCCGCAGGCCGGCGCTCCCGGCGGTGTGGAGGACGCAGACGTTCGCCAGCGTGCCGCAGACGAGCAGGTCGTCCACGCCGTGGCTGTCGAGCCACCCCTCCAGTTGCGTCCGGTAGAACGCGTCGTAGGTGTGCTTCTCGACGACGAGGTCCTCGTCGCGGACGTCGAGGTCGCCGTGGAGGTCGGCGTCCCACGTCCCCTCGACGACGTGTTCGCCCCAGCGCTCGAACTCGTCGTAGTAGTGGTTGCCGTCGAACTGTTCCGGCGGGTGGACGTCGCGGGTGTAGACGACGTGCGCGCCGGCGTCGCGGGCGGCGTCGACGAGGTCCGTGACGGGTTCGATTGCGGATTCGCTCCCCGGCGCGAACAGGCTCCCGTCGGGGTGACAAAAGCCGTTCTGCATGTCGACGACGACCACCGCGGTTCGGTTCGGGTCGAGTGCCATACGCGTCGGTTGCGCCGGGACGACCAAAACAGTACGCGCCGCCCCGATTCGACGCTCGAACCCGACAAGGTACTTCACTCCGGAGTCCAAGGGTACGATATGCGAACGACCGGTCTCCGCGCCGTTTTCGCCGCCCTACTCTTGGTTCTCGCCGGCTGTGCCGCCCCCACGGCCGCGCCCGGCGGTGACGCGCCGCCCGCGACGCCCGACCCGGACAGAGACGGATTCGCCGACCCCGACCGGGACGTGCTCGGCTGGGAGGACGGCTACTGGTACGACGAGGCCATCGACGTCGACCAGTCCGACGGCCTCAACGAGTCCGAGATGGAGGCGTACGTCGCCCGCGGGATGGCCCGCGTCGAGCACATCCGACAGTTGGAGTTCGACGAACGCGTCCCCGTGGACGTCATCTCCCGCGCCGACTACCGCAGCGGCAACGCCGGTGGCTCCGGCTCGGCCGACTCCGAGTTCAACCGCTGGAACGACCAGGTGTGGGAGGCGCTCTTTATCACCGGCGAGTCGACCGGGAGCGCGAGCGCCATCTCCGAGACGACCGGGAGCTCGGTCCTCGGCTTCTACTCGCCGTCCGACGACGAAATCAAAATCGTCACCGACTCGACCGACGAGCCGACCATCGACAACGCCACGCTCATCCACGAACTGGTTCACGCCCTGCAGGACCAGCACTTCGACCTGACCGACGCCCGCTTCCGCGGCGAGACGCAGGACGGTGATCTCGCCATCGACGGCATCGTCGAGGGCGACGCCAAGTACGTCGAACGGCAGTACGTCGAGCAGTGCGACGCCGGCGCGTGGGACTGCGTCGTCACGCCCGCCGCGGGCGGCTCCGGCGGCGGGTCGGGCGGTGGCGGTCCAAACCTCGGCATTCTGCTCACTATCTACCAGCCGTACTCCGACGGCCCGGTCTACGTCCACGACCTGTACGAACAGGGCGGTTGGGAGGCCGTCAACGACGCCCTGCGCAACCCGCCGGCGTCCACCGAACAGACAATCCACGTGACCGACGAGTCGCCCCGCCCCATCTCCTTCGCCGACGAGGGGACGAACGGCTGGACCACCTTCCCCGAACAAGGCGTCGAGGGCTCCGACACGGTCGGCGAGGCGTCGATGTTCTCGATGTTCTGGTATCAGGCCCGCACGTCCGGCGCGCAGACCGTCCGCGTCCAGTCCATCCTCGACACGAACTCGCGGTACGACACGTACAACTACGACGCCGCGCCGTCGAACGGCTGGGCGAACGACCGCCTGTTCCCCTACCGCAACGAGGCCGGCGCTGAGACCGAGTACGGCTACGTCTGGGTGACCGAGTGGGACACCGACGGCGACGCACAGGAGTTCCACGACGCCTACCTGAACATCCTCAGCGCCAACGACGCCAGCCAGCGGGACGACGGCATCTACGTCATCGAGGACGGCTCGTTCAACGACGCCTTCCGGGTCGTCCGCACCGGCGACCGCGTCGTCATCGTCAACGGCCCGGCACCCGCCGACGTGGACGAGATTCGACCGGGGCTCGCGTCGTAACCCCCGCGTCGAGACGCTTTTTCGTCTCCCGCCCCTGCACTCGCTATGAATCGCCGCCGCCTCGCCGCAGTTCTCTCAGCCCTTCTCCTCGTCGTCGCCGGCTGTGCCGCCCCCGTCGCCGACCCGGACGCCGCGGGAGACGCGCCCAACGACGCGGACGGGACCGCGGACCCGGCCGACGACTGGTCGTGGCCCGACGACCCGCCGACCGACCGACTGGGCTGGGAAGCCGGCTACTGGCACAACGAGTCCATCGCGGTCAACCAGTCCGACGGCCTGAACGCGACGGAGCGCGAGGCGTTCGTCGCCCGCACGATGGCCCGCGTCGAGGTCGTCCGCGAACTGGAGTTCGAAGAGTCCGTGCCGGTCGAGGTCATCTCGCGCGCCGAGTACCGGAATCAGTCCGAGGAGCCCGCCGACCCGGTCCACAGCGACTGGAACGACCAGGTGTGGGAGGCGCTCCTGTTGGTCGGCGAGGACCGAACTATCGACGAGGTGTTCGACGAGCTGTACGGCGGCGCGGTGCTCGGCTACTACTCGCCCTCGGAGGACCGCATCGTCATCGTGAGCGACGACGACCAGCCGACCATCGACCGCCGGACGCTCGCCCACGAACTCCACCACGCCCTGCAGGACCAGCACTTCGGACTCGACGAGTCGCCGTCGACGCAGGACGCCCAACTCGCCGAAAACGGGCTGGTCGAAGGCGACGCCCGCTACGTCGACCGGCTGTACGAGGAGCGCTGTGAGACCGAGTGGGAGTGCGTCCCCCGGCCGCCGGCGAGCGGTTCGGGAAGCGGCTCGTACGACTACCCGGTCTTCCTGACCATCTACGCGCCCTACAGCGAGGGTGCGACGTTCGTCTCGGACCTGCGCGAGCGCGGCGGCTGGGCCGCTGTCGACGACGCCTACGCCGACCGTCCGGCCTCGACCGAACAGATTCTCCACCCGAAGCGGTACCCCGACGAGCGCCCGGTCGAAGTGACGGTCGAAGACCGGTCGTCGGCGGCGTGGACGCGCTACGACACCGACCCCGTCGCCGACACGGTCGGCGAGGCGTCCATCTTCGCCACGTTCTGGAAGCACCGCGCAATCGACCGGGCGCGGCTTCAACAGGACACCGGCGCGTACTCGCCGTACAACTACACGGCCGGTCCCTCCGAGGGCTGGGCCGGCGACGCGGTGGTTCCCTACCGGCCGGCGTCGGACGAGACCTACGAGACGAACCCCCACGAGCGCGGCTACGTCTGGCAGACGGTCTGGGATACCGAGGCGGACGCCGAGCAGTTCGAGCGGGCCTACGTGACCTACACGCTGAAGCTCCGCCTCGGCGGGTCGTACGCGGGCGAGGACACCTACCGCGTCGACGACGGCCCCTTCGCGGACGCCTATCGGGTGACGAGAGAGGGGAACACCGTCACCATCGTCAACGCACCGACGGTGGAGCAGTTAGACGAGGTTCACCGTCGGGAGTGAACCCAGCGGCCCGGAACCGTGGTGGAGCTGTCGCTCCGATTCGTCGAAGAAAATTCCTCTTCGACGCACGTGACCGATTATACACCTTTTTCATCGGCCGGGTGGAATCCGCGCCAATGAGTGACTTCGATATCGTCGGTCCCGAGGCCATCCGCGGCGGCGTCGCGACCGACGCCTACTTCGAGCGGACCGAGGCGACCCTCCGACACGCGGGCAAGAACCCCCGCGTCGTCGCCGAGGTGACGGCCGACCAGTTCCCCGACGGCGACTTCGAGCTGTTCGCCGGCGTGAAAGACGCCGCAGAACTGCTCTCCGGCCGCGATATCGACGTCGACGCCATGCCCGAGGGCCTGCTGTTCGACGGCGGCCCCGTGATGCGAATCGAGGGTGACTACCTCGACTTCGCCCGGCTCGAAACCTCGCTTCTCGGCTTCCTCTCGCACGCGTCTGGCTGTGCGACGGCCGCCCTCGAAGCCCGCGCGGCGGCCCCCGACTCGACCGTCCTCTCGTTCGGCGCGCGGCACGTCCACCCCTCCATCGCCGCGATGGTCGAGCGGAGCGCCCTCGTCGCCGGCCTCGACGGCTTCTCGCACGTCGCCGCCGGCGAGATTCTCGGGAAGGAGGCGTCGGGGACGATGCCCCACGCGCTTCTCATCGCCTTCGGCCGCGGCAATCAGGCGGAGGCGTTCCGCGCCTTCGACGAGGCCGTCGACGAGGACGTGCCGCGAGTCGCTCTCTGCGACACCTACGGCGACGAGACCGAAGAGGTGCTGCAGGCGGTCGAGACGCTCGGCGACGACCTCGACAGCGTCCGCCTCGACACCACGTCCTCGCGCCGCGGCGACTTCCGCCACATCGTCCGGGAGGTCCGCTGGGAACTCGACGCCCGCGGCCACGAGGACGTGGGCATCTTCGTGAGCGGCGGCCTCGGGCCGGCGGAACTCCGGCACCTCCGGGACGTGGTCGAGGGATTCGGCGTCGGCGGCTACATCTCGAACGCCAACCCGGTTGACTTCGCGCTCGACATTGTCGAAGTCGACGGCGAACCCACGGCCAAGCGGGGCAAGCTCTCCGGCGTGAAGGAGGTCTACCGCACGGCTGACGGCGGCCACCACGTCGCCCTCCGCGGGCGGCCCGGCCCGACCGACGGCGAGGCGCTCCTCGAACCGCTCATCCGCGACGGCGAGGTCGTCTCGGAGTTCGACTGCGACATCGACGCGGCCGCGACGCGGGCCAGAGAAGACGCCGAGTTGGTCGGCTTCGGCGACGAGTAAGACGCGTTCTCGTTTTGCGGCGACGCTCGGTGCCGTCGCTCGCCAGTTTGGTTCTCCCCCCAAGGAGTCGAGTCGTCGCCGCGACGACTTACAGCGCTTCGACGCTCCCGCCGTCGTCGCGCTCGCGGAAGACCTGCCCTTCGAACAGGGTAATCATGGTGTCGTCGTCCTGCCACGCCAGCGGCGACAGGCCGGCCTTGCGGCAGGCGTTCGTGAGGAACTCCTCTTTCGACCAGCCGAGCTCGATGGGCAGGGTCGGGTACATCCAGCCGTGGGTGCCGCCGGCGTCGATGGCGACCCCGTGCGTGCCGAGTTCGATGTCGGCGACTGGGTCGTTAGTCAGCGTGTAATTGTTGACGATACAAACAGAGATGTTCAGATTCGGGAGTTCGGGTGCTTCGATTTCGGTTTGGCACGAGTCGCCCGACGCGGCCTTGATGGCCGCGTCGACGATGGCGTGACCGAGCTGGTCTTTCCCCCGATATGCGCCCGCACAGCCCCGCAGCCGACCGCGCCCACGTGTCGACTTGATGCGGACGAACGCCCCGGTTCGGGCGTAAAACGCGTCGCGCATGCTGCCCGGTTGCTCTCTCTGTCCGTGAAGAACGTACGATTCGACCGATTCCCGCGCTAGTTCGACCGCCCGCGCCCCATCCTCGTAGGTGAGGTGTACGGTCTGCGCCTCGGACATATTATCATTCAAGTTCTGTGGTGACTTCAACGCTTCCCTCGAATGTTATCGGGTTGTTATGTAGAATCGGTGCCACATAACGGGCGACTAAACCCGCGTATGACCCCGTTAATCGAACCGCTTATCCGACCGACCGGACTAGGGTAGGTCGGCAGAGAGAGCCCAGTTCCCGTGCCCGAGACGGGCATGAGGAAAGTCCCCCCACCGTCCGAACGGGTGACCGGGCGCAAGCCCGGAGTCGGAGACGGCTGGCGCTGGAACAGAAACGAGACCGCTCGACTTGACCGATGATGCGCGCGCGACGGCTCCGCCGTCGCCGGCGCGGACGGTTCTCCCGTCCGCGTGCGAACCGACCCGTAAGGGAAGGGAGTTAACCCGCAGAGGGAGTGAGATGGCGTCGCCATCTCTGATGGTCGAGAACGGATGGAACGGCGAATCCTCACCGGTGCAAGTCCGCGCCGCGAAGGTAGTTCGGACGGCGCGTCGGGTTCGCCCGTCGCGCCCTCGGGGCTCGCCCCGAGAAGGACGCGGACGCTGAGCCGAATGCTGGGACGAACAGAAGGGGGCTTACTCCTCTCAGCCGCTTTCGAACGCTGAGCGGCCGCTTTACCGGCCGAATCGCGGTGTCTGGCTCCGACAACCGAGCGACTGAACCGCCCCGGGGCCGTCGGGAAACGCTCTTGACCGTTCGCCGCCGCAGTCTCGGTATGCGCGGTTCGACCCTCCTCGTCGCGGTGCTCGTCGTCCTCGCCGGCTGTGCCGCACCGGTGTCGACCGGAAACGACGCGACGACTGCGACGACTTCGACGACTTCGACGACCGCTCCGGCCGCGACGACCACCGAAACGCCGTCGACCGCAGTCTCGACTACTGCTCCGCCAGCGACCGCGACTGCAACGCCGACCGCGTCGCCGACGCCCGAGCCGACAGAGACGTTCACGCCCGCCTCCGGCTACGGCCCGTGGGGCTCCGAGCCGGTCGTCGTCGCCGTCGAGGCCGCCGCCGCCGACCGCGACTACACCGCGCTCGTGAGCGAGGCGACGACGTTCTGGGAGGCGAACGACGCGCGGTACCTCGGCTACGAGGTCGACTACGAGGTCGACGCCGACGCCCGCGACCCGGACATGGTGGTCCGCTTTTCCGACACCATCCCCGAGTGTAGCGGACAGGCCGACGCGGTCGGCTGCGCTCCCTACATCACCCGCGCTCGGCAGATAGACCGCCCCGAAACGGTCTACATTCGGACCGGCTTCGGCGACGAGTCGACGGTCGAAATCATCGAACACGAACTCGGCCACACCCTCGGACTCGCCCACGGCGACGAGCCGGCCGACCTAATGAACGCCACGGGTATCCTCTATACGCTCCCGCGGACGAACGCGACCGAGAAGGCGTTCCCGTGGGACGACCCGAACTTCACGGTTTACGTGGACGACGCGAACGCCTCGGACCCCGACGCGGCCCGCGAGCAGGTCCGTCACGCCCTCGATTACTTCGCCGACGGCGCGCCGGGGATGCCCGACAACCTCACCTACTCCTACGTGGACGACCCGGCGGACGCCGAGGTTCGCATCTCCTTTGCGGACTCCTCGCCGTGCGCCGCGGGCGCGGTCTCCTGTGCCGCCGCCAGCGGCTACGACCCGGACGGGGACGGCGCGTTAGAGACGTATGGTAGCTACCGGGTCATCCTCGTCGACCTCGACACCGAGGCCGTCGGCTGGCACGTCGGCTACTGGACCGCACACTACCTCGGCGCGGAGGCCGACGACGAAAAGCCAGAGCCGTTCCGGAACGCGACGTACAACGAGCGCCGGAGCGAGTGGTGGACGTAGTGCCGTCGCCGCGTCGCCCGCGCCGGCGCGTTTCGCGCCGAAAACGGCGGTGCTCGTCCGGTCGAATCGGCCGAGTCCTTCTTTGGGACGGCCCCCGTAGGAGCAGTCGTGATTCCCACCGACAGGCACGGTGACGCCCACGCCGCCTTCGACGAGGAGTCGTTCCGCGACGCGCTCGCCGAGTTCGGGGGCACCGATGCGGAGCGTCGGGTCGTCGCGCGCCAGGCCCGCGACCTCGCCGACTCGGGGCAGGCCGAAGCCGACCGCGGCGCGGCGCTCACGGGCGACGAAATCGTGCGGAACATGCGCGACGCGCCAGAGGGCGGCCCCGCGACGCGCTGGAACTGGTGGCTCGGGGCGCTCGAAGCCGCCTACGGCGGCTACCGCGAGTTCCAAGTCCGCCGCATCCCGAAAGCCTGAACGTCGTCTTCCCTGCCGTTCCGTGGCTCCATGTCCGTTCTTTCGCTTCTAGCGACAGCGATACGCCACTTTCTCGTCGCTGTCGTCGCGTCCGAGTGTCGTCTCGGCCGGGTGCGGCCCGACCGGACACCCCCGTATTTCCGACCGTTCAAAACCAAAGCAGATTACACGCTTGTTACAGAAAGGGTGTGTAACGCGTACGACCAACCCTACCGGTGATGCCTACTCTACAATGACAGACAACTACGACGTGATTATCGCAGGCGCGGGCCCTGCAGGTGGACAGGCGGCACGAGACCTCGCCGCCCGAGGCTACGACGTGTGCGTCCTCGAAACCGAGTCCGAAGACGAGTTCCCCTCCAGAAGCAACAAGTCGACCGCCGGGACGTTCCCGTCGACGATGGCCTCGTTCAACATCCCCGACGAGGTCGTGATGAACTTCACCGACGATGTCGTCTTGGAGTCCCCGAACCACCACTACCACCGGCACCAGCCCGGTGCGGTCCTCGAGTTCGCGGACTTCAAGAACTGGCTCGTCGACGAGGCGGAAGCCGACGGCGCGGAGTACCACTTCGACGCGCGCGTCTCCAAGCCGATCATGGAGGGCGGCGAAATCGTCGGCGTCCGGTACAACGGCGACAAGGAAGTGTACGCCGACATCGTCATCGACGCGACCGGACCGAGCGCGCCGCTCGCCAAGGCCCTCGACGTGTGCGACCTCAATCGCCAGAAGCAGGCTATCGGCATCGAGTTCGAGTTCGAGGGCATGGACCTCGCGCCCGAGGGCTACGGCGACCTCACCGACGCGATGATGCTTCGGCTCGACCACGACATCGCGCCCGGCGGCTACTCGTGGATATTCCACACCGGCGGCGACACCGCGAAGGTCGGCGTCTGCTACATCCAAAACGAGGGACACCGCCACAACGCCAAGTCGGGCTACACCATCGACGACTACCTCCAGTACTGGCTTGACACCGACCCGCGCTTCGCGAACGCGGAGCGCATCGCGGGCAAACAGCACCGCGGTTCCGCGCACATCCAGCTTCCGGGCCGCATGAGCACGGACAACTTCATGGCTATCGGCGACACGGTGCCGACCGTCGACCCGCTGTGGGGCGAGGGCATCGACAAATGCATGCGCTCGGGCCGGGCCGCGGCCGCGACCGCCGACCGCGCGCTCACGAACTCCGACCGCGACACCTCGGCGTCCGAACTCGCCATCTACGACCAACTGTGGCACGAGCGCGTCGCGCCGAAGGTCAAAAACCGCCTGTTCATGACGGAGATGCTCTACCGCGCCTCCAACGAGCGCTACGACAAACTGCTCGAAGACCTCCATCGCCTCCCCAACGAGCAGTTGGACGCCGCCAACGGCGGCAGTCCCCTCGCCATGTTCCGCATGCTCAAGTTCGAAGACCTCTCTATCCTCGCCTCGACCGCGAGGGACTGGTTCTCGAACTGAGCGCCGGACGGAACGGGCATCTCTCTCGGTCCCCGCGGTTCTCGTCTCTCGTCTCGATGCGGTCTCTCTTCTCTCCGCCGCTCACTCGCTTTCGTCGCGCTCGTCGCGCTCCCCGCCGCCGTCGCCGAGCGTCGCCAGCGCGTCGGCCAGTGCCGCCCGCGCCGACGCGACGTGTTCGTCCGCCGCCTCGTCTTCGGTTTCGCCGACGTTCGACAGCAGGTGTTCGACGTGGCCGAGTCGCCTCCGAACCACGTCGTCGTCCGGGAGCGGGCCGACCGCGAGGTCGCCCGCGACGGCCTCCGCCTCGCCGAGCCACCGGCTCGCCTCCTCGCGGACGGGTCGGGTTGCCGTCGCGGCGAGTCGGTCGTGGAGCGTCGTCACCAGTCGGTCGAGGTCGTCGCCACCGCGGTGGGATTCGGGGTCGGAGCCGGTCACACCTCCGAAGACGGCGGCCGGCGTGAAAAGCGTCGAGTGCGGCGGGACCGACGAGCAAAAGCCCCTCCGGTCGGTACTGCCGGCAATGAAACTCCAGTTCCTCGGCGGGGCCGAGGAGGTCGGGCGCAGCGCGATTCTCGTCAACGAGTCGCTGCTGCTCGATTACGGGATGCTGACCGGGAACCCCCCGCAGTTCCCCGTCGGCTCCGTCGAGCCCGACGCCGTCGTCGTCTCGCACGGCCACCTCGACCACGTCGGGACGGTCCCCTCGCTCCTCTCGGGCGACGACTGGCCGGCGGTCCATTGGACGCCGCCGACCGACGAACTCGCCCGGACCCTCGCGCGCGACACGCTCAAACTCCACGGCGGGAGCTACAACTGCCCGTTCACCGAGACGCACGTCCGACGGATGACCCAGCAGTCGGAACATCACGACTACGGCGAGACGTTCGCGGCCGCCGGCCACGAGGTCACGTTCTACAACGCGGGGCACATCCCCGGCAGCGCCCACGTCCTCGTCGACGACGGGGAGACGCGCCTGCTATACACCGCCGACTTCCACACCGACGACCAGCGGTTGGTCTCGGGCACGACCGACCGCCCGGACGCCGACGTGGTCATCTGCGAGTCCACCTACTCCGACGTGGAACACGACGACCGCGCGACCGTCGAAGAGCGGTTCGTCGAGTCGGTGCGGACGACCGTCTGGGAGGGCGGCACCGTCGTCGTCCCCGCGTTCGCCATCGGCCGGACGCAGGAGCTTCTCATGGTGCTCGACGCCCACGACATCGACTGCTACGTCGACGGCATGGGGACGCGCGTGCTGCGGATGCTCCGGAACCACCCCGACTACGTCCGCGACGCGGCGGCGCTCAAGCGGGCGAAGTCGAACGCCCGAATCGTCTCGGGTCGAGACGGTCAGCGAAAGCGCATCGCCCGGCAGAACTCGGTCATCGTGACGACGAGCGGGATGCTCTCGGGCGGCCCGGCGATGACGTACATCCCCGAGATTCGGCGAGACCCGACGAACAAAATCTGTCTCACCGGCTATCAGGTCGAGGGGACACCGGGCAGAGAACTGGTCGAACGCGGCCGGTGCGAACTCAACGGCGGGGTCGTCCCCGTGGCCGCTCGCGCCGAGATGTACGACTTCTCCGCCCACGCCGACCGGCACGGGCTCCTGTCGTTTCTCGACGACTACCGCGGCGCGCCGGTGTTCGTGAACCACGGCGACCGCTGTGCGACGTTCGCCGAGGAACTCCGCGCCGACGGCTACGAGGCCGCGGCTCCAGAAATCGGAACGACGGTCGAGGTCTGAGGCGCGCGGCGGCCAGCGCGGAGCGACCCGACGTCTCCGGTCTCCGGCGCTCAGTCGCGCTCGTCGTCCGTTTCCGGGACCTCTATCGACCGGCTCGCGGCGACGCACGCGGACACGCGAAGTCGCGTTCGCCGCGACCGAAAGCGACCGAGGAACGAGTCGAACGCCCCATCGGATGAATCCGAACTCATGATTTTAGGTTGGCCTAAATAATATTAGTCGTTGCGGTCGGCGTGCGCACTCTCTCCGACGGAGTCGGCCGTGCACCGACTCCCCGCGACCGCCTTTCGCCGACCGCTACCTGGCCGGAACCCCTTCGTTTCGCCTGCAACGCGACGACCGTCCCGAGTTCCGACGCGTCAGTCGCGTTCGAGTCGCTCGCGGCGGCGGTCGAACTCCTCGTCGTCGATGTCACCGCGGGCGTAGGCCCGGCGGAGTTCGTCGAGCGCGTCGTCGCCTCCGTCGCCCCCGTCGCGCAGGGCGCGGAACAGGAGGACGCCCCCGCCGACGACGACTGCGAGGACGAGCAGTTGGCCGAACAGTCCCATCCCCCACATCCACCACGGGACGGTCCCGCCGGTTCCGCCGTGCATCCACGTGTCGTGCATCCAGCCGCCGCCCCACCCCATCGGCATGCCGCCGCCGAGGCCGGCCATCCCGAAGAGGACGGGGAGCGCGAACAGCGCGGCCAGCGCGAGCAGGACGATGCCCGCGAGTCGCGTCGAGTCGTTTGTTGTCGTCATAGTGTTCACCGGAGCGGTGGTGTCCGCCCCACAGGTGTCAGTACGCGCTCCACGTTTAGGTCGATTGTCGCTTCGAGCCTTCGGCTCCGCCGTCGGCAAAGCTTCTATTCCGCCGCTTTGCGTCGCCCTGACTTTGGAATCTTCGACGCGGGTGGGCGCAGCGTTCGCTCCCCGCCAGTCGTGATTCTTCGCCGACAGCTGTCGGTTCATACTTGAACCTCGCTGTCCTCTCGCCGGTATGCCTGGTCGGTTGAACGTCCTCGTCGTCAGCGGGGACGCCGCCGTTCGCGAGCGTCTCGCGACCGAACTTCCCGATTCGGTCGGCGACGCCACGACCGACGTCCGCGTCTCGACTGCCGACAGCCTCGACGCGGTTCACGCGGTGCTCGAACGAAGTCGTATCGACTGTCTCGTCGTCTCGACCGAGGTCACCGACTCGGAGGGGCGACCGCTCGTCTCGAAACTCCGCGTCGACGGTGTGCCGCTCGTCTCGTTCGAGCGGCCGACCCCCGACGAGCACGACCTCGACAACCTCGGGCACGTCGTCTACGACGCCGCCCGCAACACCGTCGGCTCGCTCGACCACCGCGCGCTCTTCGAGGCCGTCAACGTCGGTCTCGCGGTTCGCAACCTCGAAACGCTCGAACTCGCCGACATCAACCAACACTATCTGGACATCCTCGGCATCGACCGCGCGTCGGTCATCGACACGACCCCCGCTCACGTCACCGCGGACGTTCCCGGTTACGACGCCGAACGCGCCCTCGACGAGGTCGAGACCGCCCGCGAGGAGGGCGAACACGTCTTCACGTGGCCCATCGAGAACGCATCGGGTGACACCGTCTGGATTCGCGTCAGCCTCACCGTCGCCGAGATATCGGGACGAGACCGACTCATCTCGACGGTCGAGGACGTGACCGAAGAGCGCCAGCGCGAACGCGACCTCGAGGCGTTCAAGGGCGCGGTCGACGCCGTCGACGCCGGCGTCACCATCACCGAGAACGACCGGCACACGTACGTCAACGAGACCGCGGCCGACATCTGCGGCTACTCGGACCCCGAGTCGATGCTCGGGACGGGCTGGGGCCACCTCCACGACGAGTCGGAGCTCGAACGGCTCAGAGAGACGATTCCGCCCGCACTCGAAGCCGACGGCAAGTGGCAAGGCGAGGTGGCGATTCGCCGGCCCGACGACGAGCTCGTCCCGGTTCGGTTCTCCATCACGTCCCTCGAAGGCGACCGCAACGTCATGGTCTTCCAGAGCCTCTCCGAGCAGAAGGCGCGCGAGGACGAACTCGAACGGAGCCGCGACTTCCTCGAACGCACCCAGCGCATCTCGAAGGTCGGCGGCTGGGAACTCGACCTCACGGCCGACACGCTGGCGTGGACCGACCAGACCAAGCGCATCCACGAGGTGCCGCTCGACTACGAGCCGAACGTCGACGACGCCATCGAGTTCTACGCCGCCGAGGACCGCGACCGGGTCCGCGAGCTGTTGGACCGCTGTCGGTCCGAGGGCATCCCGTGGGAAGACGAGTACCGACTGGTGACCGCAGAGGGGTCGGAGCTGTGGGTCCGTACCCGGGGCGAACCGGTCATCCGCGACGGCCGGGTGGCGGCGCTCAGAGGGACGATTCAGGACGTGACCGCCCGCCGCACCCGCGAGCGCGAACTCGAGCGGACGAACGCCGAACTGGAGGCGCTCAACCGAATCGTCCGCCACGACATCCGAAACGACATGGCCGTCGTCGTCGGCTGGGCGGAGCTACTCCGGGAACACGTCGACGGAGCGGGCGCGGACATCCTCTCGCGCATCCTCTCGACGGGTCGCCACACCATCGAGATAACCGAGGTCGCCCGCGACCTGATGGAGACGATGAGCGGCGGCGGCGTCGAGACGCGCCCGATGTCGCTCGTGAACGCCGTCGAGCGCGAACTCGCGGTCCGCCGCGAGGCGTTCCCGCACGCGACGTTCGAGGTCGACGGCGAGATACCCGACGTGGCGGTGCGCGCGAACCCGCTCATCGCGTCAGTGCTTGGCAACCTCTTCAACAACGCCGTCCAGCACAACGACGGCAGCGCCGTCGTCACCGTCTCGGCGACCGTGGACGACGACGCCGACATGGCGGTCATCCGCATCGCCGACGACGGTTCGGGTATCCCCGACGCGCGGAAGTCGGTCGTCTTCGGTAAGGGCGAAAAGGGACTGGAGAGTACCGGAACCGGCCTCGGGCTCTACCTCGTCCACCAACTGGTCGACTCGTTCGGCGGCGAGATTCACTTCGAGGACAACGAACCCGCGGGCACGGTCGTCGTCGTCTCGCTCCCGCTCGCGTCGGCGGACTGAGCCGAGCGCAACGCTCTCAGACCGTGTCGGTCGGCTCGTGCGACTCGGCCATCTCGGTCGCGGCGGCCGCGTACGCCGCTTTCGTCTCCTCGTCGGAGACGCGGCCCAGTTCGTCCTCGGGCACGTCGACGGCGGCGTAGGTGTCGCGCACGTCGGACTCGAAACTCGTCAGCGAGCGCTCTTTGCGGTGGTAGCGCGTCCCGTCGGTGGTCGCGTACACGAGGATGATGATGTTCTGTTCGTCGTCCGAGTAGGTCCGTTCGACCAGCCACGTTCGCACGTCGTTCGACATGGTCGATAGTACGCGACGAACCGTGATACGTCCCCGGCCGATTCTCAGTCCTCGATGCCGAGCTCGTCGAGGAGCGTCTCCAGCGTGTAGCTCTGGAGCGCCCGGTGGCTGTCGCGCATCGCGGAGATGACGAACGTCGAGTTCGTCCGCTCGACCTCCGGCGTCGCCTCGAAGTCGCTGATGAGACGCTCCACGCGGTCGGAGTCCGCGAGGTGGGCGACGACGATGAAGTCCGTCTCGCCCATGGTGAAGTAGAGCTGCGTGACGCCCTCTATCTCCAGCAGTTTGTTCCCGACTTCCTCGTACGACCCGCTGTAGTCCGCCAGCACCTCCACGACCACGGTGACGCCGAGTCCGAACGCCTCTAGGTCGATGTCGTAGAGGTCGTTCTCGATGACGCCGTCGTCCTTCAGGTTGTTCAGGCGGTAGTGGATGGTCGACACAGGGATGTCTGTCGCTTCGTGTAGCTTCTCGGGACTGCCCGTCCCGAGGTCCGCGATGGCCTTCAACAGGCGCACGTCGCGTTCGTCCATACCCTCTCGTTGCGGTCGGTGACGTAAGTCCTTGTTCTGTCCGCCGTTTTCGCCACCTCTCTCTCGCTCTCGAACTATCACGAATTATAGAAACTTTAGAACAGCAAAACCCAGAATTCTTCCTCTAAAATTCAATTCAAAACAAATCTCTTGTAGAAGGATTTAACAAGACGCGTCTCTGAGAACTGAAACAGATTCGACCATGACGCGAACCACTTGGAGAAACATTCCGACGACGCCCCTGCTTTTCGTCGCGCTCGCGGCGATGTGGGGCACCTCGTTCGTCGCTATCGAGGTCGGCTTGGAGTTCTTCCCGACGCTCTCTTTCGCCGCGCTCCGCTACGAACTCGCGGGGCTCGTGATGCTGGCGTACGCCTGCTACTCCACCGACCGCTGGCGACCCGAGGCCAGAGACGAACTGCTCGCGACGGCCATCGGCGCGGTGTTCATCATCGCCGCCTACCACGGCCTGCTCTACCTCGGACAGGAACACGTCCCCGGCGCGGTGGCCTCTATCATCATCAGCCTCTCGCCCATCCTGACTGCGGTCTTCGCCTCCGTTATCCTCACCGAGGGGTCGCTGGGAAAGACCGGGACGCTCGGGCTGCTCGCCGGGTTCGCCGGTGCCGTGCTCGTGGCTGACCCGGTCTCGGCGTTCTCGGGGTCGTCCGGGTCGGCGCAGGGACTCGGCATCGTCCTCATCTTCCTCGCGGCGGTGTCGTTCGCGCTCGGTGCGGTCCTCACCCGCCCGCTCCGGAGCGACCTCCCGGTCCAGTCGATGCAGGCGTGGTCGATGCTCCTCGGTGGCGTCCTGCTCCACGGCTGGGCGCTCGCCCGCGGCGAGTCGCTTTCGACTATCGAGTTCGCCCCCGCCGGTATCGCGTCGTTCCTCTACCTGACGCTCGTCTCCGGCGCGGTGGCGTTCCTCCTCTACTTCGAACTCTTAGACCGCCTCGGGCCGACCGAACTCAACCTCATCGGCTACGTCGAACCCGTGGTCGCGGCGCTCATGAGTTGGGCGCTCCTCGGACACGTCATCGACACGACGGCGCTCGTCGGCTTCGGAGCCATCTTCTTCGGCTTCGCCGCGATGAAAAAGGAGATGTTGGTGTCGGTCGCCGTCGCGGTCCGGCGACGGGTCGCCGCGTAGGTTCGGCTTCGTTCTGCTGTCTCTGTTTTCTGGGTCTGTTGAAATGCGTAGAACCTGAAAGAAGTCGTACGATACAGACAGAGGGTGGGTCGGTCAGTACGTTACGTGTACGATATTCCTTGATCAGTCATTTCCACATACAGGCCATAGTATGTATTATCTCGTTTGAGAAAGACCATCGTACCTTCCTGACGTCCCTTGTGTTCTCGTACACGGTTGACGAATTTGCCAAACGAGTCCGGGAAATCACACGTCGCATACCCGCCCTTCTCGGTTACCGTGCGGAGAATTTGCTTCTCACCCTCTGTGAGGTCTGAAAATTTGATCGGAGCATAATCACCACTGAGTGAGTTCTTGACTTGCTCGACTTTGATTACACTATCGTACATCTCGTCAAGGTCGTCTCGTTCGCCAGTCGTTATGCAGTCAGTAGACCGCTCCCAGTCGGTGAGGTCTGCTTCGTTGACAGTCCCGACAGGAGTCGAGGTGGCTGTCGACTGCTGGTTCAGTCCCGTTGATGAGTTACTTAGACACCCTGCTCCAAGTCCGGTGAGGATTCCACAGAGTGTACCGAGGATAGCTCTTCGTTCAAATGTGATTGCCATTATTCACTTATTGTCGCTCTCGACAATAGTGGCGGTGAAATGTCAAATAACCATTGTACTCATCTCGGACACTCTACTGATACAGGTGCGCCCTCTATTCAGCACACCGTCAGCAAACTCCCAGCGACCGAGAAATTCAAAGAGCCGGTTTGCTCACTCCGCTTCCGCGGGGATGCTTCCCCTGAGTCCGACAACCCGGGCCACGCTGTCGCGCTGGACCAAGATGAACCCCGAGAGGATGACCCCGAAGCCGAGGACGGTCGCCGGCGAGACGGACTCGCCGAGGAACGCCCACCCGGTGACGGTGGCGACGACAGGCATCGCGTAGGCGACGAGGTTGCCGCGGACCGGGCCGGCCTCCGCGAGGAGCGCGAAGTAGACCGGGTAGGCCGCGGCGGTTGCGGGCATGCCGACGTAGAGAATCGCGGCGACGAGTTCCGGCGACCACGCGACCTGCGTGACGGACTCGCCGAGACCGAGGCTGGCGGCGTGGATGCCGACGGCGGCGGCCGCCATCGCCCACGCGGTCTGCGGGAGCGTCCCGATGGACGGCCCGACGCGCTTGAGCAGGACGGTCCCGAAGGCGACCGACAGCGCCGAACAGACGATGAGCGCCTGTCCGACGCTCCCGCCGCCGAGGACGCTCTCGGGGCCGACGATGACGACGACGCCGACGAGTCCGAGCAGGATGCCGGCGGCGTCGACCGCGGAGATGCGCGCGTCGTCGAGGAGCAAGACGGCGAACACCGGGGAGGCCACGGGCATGATGCTGTACATGACGGCCGCCGCGCCCGTCGTCGCGTGCTGCTGGCCGAGGAACAGGAACACGTTGTTCGCCCCGAGGACGAACGCGGCGCTGGCGAGGATGCCGAGCGCGTCCGCGCGGGTCCGCGGGAGCCAGTAGCCGCCGCGGACGGCGACGAGCGTCAGGAGGACGACGGCGGCGACGTCGACGCGGAAGGCCGCAAAGAGCACCGGCGGGACCGAGCCGATGGCGGCCTTGATGCCGACGAAGGAGGTGCCGAACAGCACCGCGGCCGCGACGAAGAGGACGAGGGTCCGGTGACGGCTCACGCCACCACCCCCCGCGCTGTGGCCGGCGTTCGATTCGCCGGGTGGGCGCGGGAGGTGGAGTGCGGTCGACGCTCGGTGCGTGGACGGCGTAAGGGCGTCGTCTGTATCACAACACATCCTGCGACTTCCGAAGGCATATGTCTAACGATTGGGCTTGTTGCAACACAATTCGAGCATTCGAGACACAGATTCACACGATTCGTTGACTAAATCAGGATAGAAGTTCTCATGGGTGGTGTTGCCACGAACCGTCGGGGTCGCGCAGACGGTCGCGCCGCTCGGGGCGTCGAACGCTCGTCGAAAATCGGGGGGCTGCGGTCAGTCGCGCTGTTCGGCTTCGACGCGGTCGGCGTGCTTTTCGAGGTCGGCCGCGAGGCTTCGAGCCTCCTCGGGCGACAGCGTCAGTTTGTCGGCGTGCGGCGGGAGCGCGTCGAGCTGCGTCCAGTCGAGTTCGAGTTCGAGGGTAATCTCGTCGGGGTGCTTCCGCGGCGAGGTGACGTTGCACACCGCGAACGCCGACTCCTCGAAGTCGTGACCCGTCGCCGACGCGTCGACGAGGTCCAGCGTCGTGTAGGCGTTGACCTTCAGGATTCGGTCTGGCATCTGTGATTGAGTATCGGCGTCGTCGTAAATAGGTAGCGCGGCGGCGAGTCGTCACCGACGCGGATCGGTCCCGAGACAGGTCCGCTCAGTCGTCGCTCGCGATGGGCGTGCCGTCACCGTGGGTCGGTGCGGGACTCGCGTCCATCGAGTCGTCTTCCGCGTAGGGGTACCACGTGCGCTTCGTGTTGTGCATCATCGGGTCCTCGTAGCTGGTCTCTTCGGGTTCGACCAGTTCGGCGAGGTCCTCCTCGTCCGTCCGGGCGACGAACTCGCGGAACGTCTCGTCGCCCTCGCGGCGCTCTTCGAAGTTCGCGAGCAGGTTCTTGATGGCACCCGGCACCTCGTCGACGGGGACGCGCTGGGTGACCCACTCGGCGAAGTTGGGGTTCTCGCCGAGGCCGCCGCCGAGGCCGATGTCGAGCGCCTCGACCGGCTCGCCGTCCTTGCGGGTCTTCATGCCGCGGAGGCTGATGTCCGCAATCTGCGGCTGGGCGCAGGAGGCCGTACAGCCCGAGAGGTGGATGTGGAAGTCCTCGACGCCCGCGGGGAGTTCGACGTTCTCCTTGAGCCAGCGGGCGTAGCGGACCTGCCGGTTCTTCGTCTCCACGATGGAGAGCGAACAGAACTCGGTGCCCGTACAGGCGATGGAGCCGCGCATGAACGGGTGCGGGTCGGGCGAGTAGTGGTCGAGGAGTTCCTCGTCCTGCAGCGCGTCGAGCTTCTCTTCGGGAACGTCGGTGATGATGACGTTCTGGCGCTGCGTGACGCGAACCTCGCCGGAGCCGTACTCGTCGGCGACGCGGGCGAGCTCCTTCGTGTCGTCGACGCCCATGCGGCCGACGAGGACGTCGAGTCCGACGTAGTAGTTGCCGTCGGCCTGCTCGTGGATGCCGACGTGGTCCGCGTGGCCGCCGTTGGCGTAGCCGGAGTTGTAGGAGTACTCCGAACGCAGGTCTTCGCCGGCGGTCTCCAGTTCGAAGTCGACGAACTCCTCCTGGAGGACGTTGCGGAACTTCTCCGCGCCCCACTCGTCCATCAGGAACTTGATGCGGGCGTTGTAGCGGTTGTCGCGGTCGCCGTTCTCGCGGAACAGCGCGGAGATGGCTCCCGAGACCTCGGCTGCCTGCTCGGGAGTCACGAACACGTCGATGTCGCGGGCGAGCCGCGGCTCGTTCCGCGAGAGGCCGCCGCCGATGCGGATGTTGAAGCCCCTCGTCTCCTCGCCGTCTATCTCCTTGGTCGCGGGTTCGAGCGCGAGGTCGTTGATGTCGCCCTGTCCGCAGCCCTCGCGGCAGCCGGTGACGGAGACCTTCCACTTCCGCGGGAGGTTCGAGTGGTCGTCGTTGCCTTTGAACGTCTCGTTGAGCTCCATCGCGACGGGGAGCGCGTCGACGTGCTCGTGTTTGTCCTTGCCGGCGACGGGGCAGCCGACGATGTTCCGCCACGAGTCACCACAGGCCTGCTGCGTCGAGAGACCGACCGATTCGAGTTTCTCGAAGATTTCCGGGATGTCCTCCAGTTTGATCCAGTGGAGCTGAATCGACTGGCGGGTCGTCCAGTCGACGTACCCGTTGCCGAAGATGGGGTTCTCGGCCGGGCCGCGAGCGTACTCGTCGGCGACTTCCGCGACGACTTCGGTCTGGCCGGGCGTCAGCACGCCGTTCGGCGTCCCGATGCGCATCATGAAGTAGCTCTCTTGGCCGTTGCGCTGGTGGTACAGCCCCCACCATTTGAAGCGCTCGAACCAGGCGTCTCGCTCGTCTTCCGGGATGGTGTCCCAGCCCTGCTCGGCGAATTCGAGCAGGTGCTCTCGTATCTCGTTACCGTAGACCTCCGACTTCCAGCGTTCGACGTCCGTGGGCATTCGTATGAATGTCCATATACGTGCCCACGTAAGGCCCCGAGCGTACCGTCAACCCTTCCCGGTGCTGCCCAAAAGCGGAGAATGTTGCCTATTCACTGTCGTCGCCGCGTCGAACCGGGAGGACGACCCGCTCGCGGTCGATATCGACGAATTCGCCCTCGCGGAGCCTCCCGACCGGAACCCAGCCGGGCACGCCCGCGTGGCCGCAGGCGATGCACTGGCCGTACACCTTCGCGGAGACGGTTCTGCCGTCCGCGCCGACGTCGAGGACGTTCTCGACGACGAAGTCGGGAAGCTCGCACCCACAGAATGACGGGTCGTCGAGCCGCCAGAGTTCGCTCACGCTCACTTCTCTGGCGTCGTTCACGGAGACCCACGCCCCGTCGTCGAGGACGCGCAGGGAGACGCTCATGGCTCACCCTCCGCGCTCCGGCTACCTATGCGGGGCGGCGCCCGCAATCCCCGCGGGGGAGCGCGACGCGCGTTCCGGCGGTCGTTCCGCCGTAGTCGTGCGATTGTGGCCGAAATCGGCCGTCAGAGGTAGGGGCAACCCGTTCCGGTAGCCGGGAGTGGGGGTACACATTACAGGTGCGGATTCCCTTATGCGGGTCCGCCCGGTACGTGGTGGTGATGAGTGACCACCGCACCGCCGTCCGACAACACGCCTCCGCCGACGTCGCCCCAGAGCTGTTCGAACCGTCACGGGAGGGCGACGCATGACCGGCGAGGCAGAACTCGAACCCGAACGCGACCGCGAGGCCGACGCCGAGGTCGAGTCGTCGACCGAGGCGGAGGAAGAAGACCCCACGGCTCACCTCAAAGACCTCGAAGACGGTGCGGGCTGTACCGAAATCTGGTCGCACCTCTCGGAGTCCCGCGAGGAGTAACCGCCCGCCGACCGGCCGCTGACCGCCCGCAATCGGTCGCTGTCGGCGTATCCCCGCCTCGGCCGTCCCTCGTTTGCCGGCCTCCAGCCACTCGCCCGTATTCCGCCCAGCGACCGTCCGCGCGCGAATCTCGCCTCTCGGGGGGACGTTTTTAAGCCAGAACGCGTTACCGATTCGTAGATGACGAACGACGAACGCCGACGAACGACTGAGGTCCCGGCCGACCGACGGGAACCGGTCGGTGAACCGGTCGTCCGCGGCGACCCCGCCGTCACGGGCGACCGCGCCCGCGAGGCCGTCGGCTTCGACCCCACCGACCCCGACAGCCTCGCCGAGGCCGCCAGAACGGTCCGCTCGTTTTCGGAGTCCACCGCCGGCGACGACGACCACGTGTTCATGCTCCGCGGCGCGGCCGCCTGCGCCGCGCTCGTCCGCGGTGTCGGTTCCTACAAGCGCGCCGCCGAGCGCGCCGGCGGCGACGTATCCGTCTCCTTCATCCGCAAGTGGGCCCGCGTCCACGACCTCCCGCAGTCCGTCCGCCGACACGTCGCCCGCGGTAGAATCGCTCCCACGGCCGCAAAACACATCGCCCGCGTCTCCGGCGACGCCAGACTCCACCTCGCGTGGGCCACGCTCGACGCCGGCCTGACCGTCCGCGAGGTCCGTCGCCTCGCCAGCGAGGTCAACGACGGCACGCCCGTTGTGGACGCGCTCTCGGCCCACGGCGTCGATATCGGCACGCTCGAGGTGACGCTCCCCGCCGACGTCTATCTCGAACTCCGCCGTCGTGCCTCGCTCGAAGACGCCGCTCCCGGCGACGTGGTCGCGGACGCCCTCGACGACTACCTCGACTGAAGAAAGCGCGTCGCAGTCTCCCGAATCACGTCCCGCGCGACCCCGACTTCTTCCCACTCGACGGTCTCGTCAGGGAAGTGCGCCTGGTCGATGTCGCCCGGTCCGAACAGCACCGTCGGGATACCCGCTTCGACGTAGTGCCGCGAGTCCGCCCCGTAGGTCACGCCGACCGGCTCGTCGTCGCGGCCGTCCGCCCGCAGCGCCCCGCGCAACGACTCCACGACCGGTTCGTCGGCGTCGATTTCGGCCGGCTCGAACTGCACCGAAAAGCGCTCGAACACCGGCGGGTGCGCCGAGAGCCACTCGTCGTCGGCGACGACGCGCGCCAGCCGTTCTTCGAACGCCGATTCGACCGCTGCGACCGTCTCCCCCGGCGCGACGCCGAGTCGCCACTCCGCGGTGAGCGTCCCCGCGACGCTCGACGCCCACGTCCCCGCCTCGACGCGGCCGACGCAGACGGGCCACGGAATCGGGTAGTCGAAAAGCGGGTGGGTGACCGCGTCGGTCCGCTCCGATTCGAGGTCGAAGAACGCTCCGCGAATCGCCTCGAACTTCTCGATGACGTCCACTCCGCGCCACCGCGAGGCCGCGTGTGCCGTCCGCCCGGTCAACCGGAGCCGCTTCATCACCGAGCCCTCGGTGGCGACGACCGGCTTGAGCCGCGTCGGTTCGGCGACGAGCGCGGCGTCTCGCTCGAACGGATAGGGGGTGTCGAGCGCGGCCGCCGCGGCCCCGATGCCGCCTTCCTCCTCGCCGACGACGCTCTCGACGACCACCCGCCCGTCGAGGTCGAGATGGCCCGCCTCGACGGCGTCTCGGAGGTCGAGCGCGGCGAAGACGCACGCCGCGAGTCCCGCTTTCATGTCGGCCGCGCCGCGGGCGCTGACGGTGCCCGCGTCGTCGTCCCAGTCGGGTACAAACGGGTCGTGGGTCCACAGTTCCCTGTCGGCGGGCACCACGTCGACGTGGCCGTTGAGGACGAGCGTCCGGCCCGCGTCGGGGTCGCCGAACTCGACCACGCCGGCGACGCTCGGGCGGTTCGCCGCGTCGATGTCGTCGGGGTCGTCGGGAAACGACGGGTGTTCGGCCAGGCGTGCCGGGTCGGCGGTCCACTCGTGGGTGTCGAAGCCGAAGTCGTGTAGCCGGTTTTTGACCCACTGCTGAGCCGGGGCCTCGGCGCGGGCGACGCTCTCGAACCGGAGCAGCGTGTCCACGAAGTCGCGCAGGTCCATATTATGGGGGACGTGAACGGGGTACAAAGCAGGAGGGGGCGGCGAAAATAAACGCTTATCAGTATCCCCACTTAAAGAAAATCCGAGGGCTGGTAGCTCAGTTAGGCAGAGCGTCTGGCTTTTAACCAGACGGTCGGGGGTTCAAGTCCCTCCCAGCCCGTTTCTGCGACGGACTTCGTGCGGAGTGCAACGGCTCTGGAGTCGTCGAATCTGGGGGCGAGTCGCGCGGAACGTAAGCTACGCTTCGCCGTCCTCACCGGCCGCGTCGTCTTCTCGCTGCCTGATTTCCGCCTCCACCGGCGGCTCGAGACTGATGAGCTCGTAGAACTCCCCGTCTTTTCGAAAGCCGAGCACCACCTCGTCGACCCCCGTCGCCTCGTCCAACGTTAGCGTTAGATACTCTTCTGCCACGTCTGGTAGCCCTCCGAAACGTGTTACTCATCCAATCACACAACTGTTCTGGCAGACCCACAGTTCCGTGCGAAATTCGGACACGGCCGGTAACCGCCGCCCCGTGTTCATGCGAGAATCCTCGGAACTCGCGAATAGGACGTGTAGTCCGCCCACACTTCTGACGCATTCCCACGCGGGCGACACTGTGCGCTCACGTCGTCGGCTCAGTCGGTAGCAGTCCGGAAGCGGCAAACACCCTCCGCCCCGTGGCCACCGCCGACGGGTGGCAGGGGGCGACCGAGCGCCCGAAGACGTTCGCAACTGCACCGGTGAGTCCGACGCCCGCACCGACAGCGCGTCCGGGCAGGCCAAACTCGTTCAGGTCGGCTGAGCCCGCCCGGCGATTTTCGGTTATTCGAGGTCGAGGAGCGTCGCGGCCTCGTCGAGGAACTCCGCGTAGACCGACATCGCGTCCTCGATGGGTTCGGGCTCGGTCATGTCGACGCCGGCGGTTCGGAGCACGTCGAGTGGGTACTCGCTGCCGCCGAGCGCGAGCGCCTCGCGGTAGTCCGCCGCGGCGGCCTCGCCCTCCTCGCGGATGCGCTCGACGATGGCCGCCGCCGCGGAGATACCCGTCGCGTACTGGTAGACGTAGTAGTTGTAGTAGAAGTGCGGAATGCGCATCCACTCGCGGGCGATGCGGTCGTCGGTCGCCGCGGGCTCGTAGTACGCCGCCTTCAGGTCGCCGTACAGCTCGTCGAAGCGGTCGGGCGTGAGCGCGCCGTCGTCCTCGATTATCTCGTGAATCTGGAGCTCGAAGTCGGCGAACATCGTCTGGCGGAACAGCGTCGAGCGGAACCGCTCGAGGTACTCGTCGAGGACGTGCGTCCGGAGCTCGTCGTCGTCGACGTTCTCCAGGAGGTACTCGGTCAGGAGCGTCTCGTTGACCGTGGAGGCGACCTCGGCGGTGAAAATCTCGTAGCTCGCGTCGTGCCACGGCTGGGCGTCGTTGGCGAGTTCGGAGTGCATCGAGTGACCCAGTTCGTGGGCGAGCGTGAACATCGAGGCCGCGTCGTCCTGGTAGTTCATCATGATGAACGGCTGGGTGTCGTAGGTGCCCGCGGAGTACGCCCCGGAGCGCTTACCGCGGTTCTCGTACACGTCGACCCAGCGGTCCTCGAGGCCCTCGGCCATCCGTTCTTGATACGCCTCGCCGAGCGGTTCGACGGCCTCGACGATGTACTCCTTCGCCTGCTCGTACGGAATCTCGGGGCCGTGGTCGCCGGTGAGCGACACGTACAGGTCCCACATCCGGAGTTCGTCCGCGCCGATGGCCTCGCGCTTCAACTCGGCGTGGCGGTGGAGGTGCCCGAGGTTGTCGCGGACGGTGTCGAGCAGGTTGTCGTACACCTCGACCGGGACGTTGGGGCCGTCGAGGGCGGCCTCGCGGGCGGTCTCGTAATCGCGGATGCGCGCGGTCTTCACGTCCTTCTTGACGCTGTTTTTCAGCGAGGTGCCGACGGCGTTGCGCACGTCGGCCCAGCGGTCGTAGAACTCCTCGTGGACGGTCCGGCGGAACTCGCGGTCGGGGTGCTTCTGGAGCTTCGTGAAGTTGCCCTGCGTGATTTCGACCGACGTCCCGTCGGGCTTTTCGACGGTCGGGAACTCGAGGTCGGCGTTGGCCAGCATGGAGTAGATGTCGCTGGACGCGCCGGTCACCTCCGAGAGGTCGGCGAGAACCTCTTCGACCTCCGCGGAGCGGGTGTGTTCTTTCGTCCGGAGCACGTCGTCGAAGTAGTGCTCGTAGGCGTCGAGTTCGGGCTCCTTTTCGACGAACTCGGCGACGCCGTCGCGGCCGAGTTCCTGCAGTTCGGGGTCGAGGTAGCTGACCGCGCTACGGGCCTTCGACGCCAGCGCCTCGGCGCGACCGGCCTGCGCCTGGTACTCCTGGTTCCGGGTGTCTTGGCTGCTGCGGAGGTTCGCGTAGGAGACGACCATCGACACCTCGCGGAGCACCGACTCCATCGTCTCGAAGAGTTCGAGGAGCGTCTCGGGGTCCTCGGTGGCGCGGCCCTCGTAGCTCGCCAGTTCGGGAACGCGCTCTGCGACGTCCTCGTACGCCGCCTCCCACTCCTCGTCGGAGGCGTAGATGCTGTCGAGGTCCCACTTGTACTCCTCGTCGATGTCGCTCCGCTCGGGAACCGAACTCATGTCGGGTGATTCGACGCACGCGCGGGTGGTAAGCCTTATCAATCGACGGGCGAAGCGGGGTCGAGGAGGGCGGTCGCGTCGCGGTTAGTGTCGGGTCGCTCTCGCTTCTCGGACCTGCGAGCCGTCCCGGACTAAATCCTCGCAGTGCGGACAGACGCGGGGGGCGTCCATGCCCTCCGGGGCGAACACCCTGACGTAGCCTTCCGTGACGAAAGAATTGCAGTTCTGACATGTAGGCATGGCGGTCGTGCGTACCACGTCAACTGAGTTAGATGTTATGGGCGATTTTCGGCAGCCGACACCGGCATCGGATGCGGGGCTCGCCCGGGCCGACCCACCGGCGCAAACCACTTTGACCGGCGGGTGTGTGGAAGCCCCATGGACGACCTCTCCCCCGCAGTCCGCGAGGCGTTCGCCCGGACCTGGGTCGACGACCGCCCGTGGGCGTTCCTCACCGATCTGACCGCCATCGGCGACCGGATGGCCGGCGGGCCGGGCGACCGTCGGGCGAGTACGCTCGTCGCCGACGCTTTCACCGACGCGGGCGTCAGGCGCGTCGAGTTCGACCCCTTCGAGATGGCCCGGTGGACCCGCGGCGACACGACGCTCGACCTCACCGCGCCCGACGAGCGGCGCTTCGAGGCCGTCGCGCTCCCGTACGCCCCGCCGGCGGCCGTCTCCGGCCCGCTCGTGGATGTCGGCTACGGCACGCCCAGCGAAATCGACGCCGCCGACGTGGACGGCGCGCTCGCCGTCGCCAGCACGACGACCCCCGCCGGCGGCCGGTTCGTCCACCGGATGGAGAAGTTCAACTACGCAATCGACGCCGGTGCGGTCGGCTTCGTCTTCGTCAACCACGTCCCCGGGCAACTCCCGCCGACCGGGTCGCTCCGCTACGACGAGGAGGCCGCCGCCCCCGCGGTCGGCGTGAGCGCCGAAACCGGGTCGTGGCTGACCGACTACGCGGCCCGCGGCGGCGAGGCGACCCTCGCCGTCGACGCCGAAACGACGCTCGGCGAGAGCCGGAACGTCGAAGGTCGCGTCGGCCCCGACACCGACCGCGAACTCATCTTGTGCGCCCACTTCGACGCCCACGACATCGCCGAGGGCGCGCTCGACAACGGCTGCGGCATCGCGGTCGTCGTCACCGCGGCGCGGCTCCTCGCCGAGATGGACCTCGACCTCGGCGTCCGCGTCGTCGGCGTCGGCGCGGAAGAACTCGGGCTGACCGGCTCCGAACACCTCGCCGACCGCCTCGACCTCGACCGCGTCGCCGCCGTCGTCAACGTCGACGGTGCGGGGCGGTTCCGCGACCTCGTCGCCCACAGCCACACCTCCGAGGCGACCGCCGAGGTGGCCACCCGGGTCGGGAACGAGACGCGCCACCCGGTCGAAATCGAACCCGAGCCGCACCCCTTCAGCGACCAGTGGCCGTTCGTCCGCGCCGGCGTCCCGGCGCTCCAACTCAGGAGCGAAAGCGGCGAGCGCGGCCGCGGGTGGGGCCACACCCACGCCGACACCCGCGACAAGGTCGACGACAGAAACGTCCGCGAACACGGGATGCTGACCGCGCTCGTCGTCCGCGAACTCGCGGCGGCGGCCGCCGACGGGGAGATTCAGCGGCTCGACGACGACGAACTCGTCGCGGCGTTCCGCGACGCCGACTTCGAGACGGGGATGAAGGCCGCGGGTATCTGGCCCGACGGCTGGGAGTGAGAACCGCGGTCAGTCGCCTGCGGACGGGTCGGAGCCTCCGTCGCGGTCGACGCCCGAGTCGTCGCGCCCGTTTGCCTCGCTGTCGACGACTTCGACCGTCAGGTCCGCGGCCGACAGCGCGCTTTTTGTCGCGGCCTCGACGACTATCCCGGCCCCGATGACGACGTAGTACATCCCGTAGACGAACGTCGGGACGGCGACGAGGAGGTAGAGCGCGAGGCCGGCGATGCCCGTCGTGCTGGCGAGGAAGCCGCCGACGGCGTTGCCGACGCCGATGATAAACAGGCCGAAGACGATGCGGAGGGTGGCGTCCCACGCGGCGGACCGGTCCATGCCTGAGCCGACGGCGAGCCGCGTGATGTGTCTACTGGTCGATACGCGGTGCGGACCCGCGGAAAGTCAGTCTCCCGCGCGTCAGCACACCGCGAGGAGTTCGTCCAGCGAGTCGAGTTCGTAGGTCGGTTCGGCGGCTAGCTGGTAGCCGTCGCGGTGGGGTCGGCGGATGAACGCCGAGTCGATGCCGGCGCGGTCGGCCGCGACCACGTCGACGTTGCTGTCGCCGACGTAGAGCGCCGAGCCGACGCCGAGTTCGCCCATCGCGCGCTCGATGTAGTGGGGGTCCGGCTTCTTCACCCGAGCGCCCTCGACGGTCGGGTCGCGGCCGTAGGCCACCTCGAAGCGGTCGTCGATGTCGAACACGTCGAGGATGTGTTCGATGGTCGCGTGCTGGTTGTTGCTCACGACCGCCAGCGGGTGGTCGATGTCGTCGAGGGCGACCACGTCGTCGTACAGCGGCTTCGTCCCGTTTTCCAGACACGCCCGCTGGGTCGCCGCGGCGTGACTCTCGTGGTGCGACCAGAAGTCGTCGACCGGCACGTCGTGGACCGCACAGATGCGGCGCAGGCGCGTGAGTCCGCCGTTGATGACGCCGTCGACCGTCTCGGTCGTCGGCTCGACGTCGAACTCGGCGAACGCCCGTCTGACCGCCTCCCGTTGGACTTCGAGGAGCGTCGGCTTCGTCAGCACGCCGTCGTTGTCGAAGATGACAGCGTCGTAGCACATGGTCGGGGTTTCGCACCCGGGCCAGGATAACGTTACTATGTGCGACCCCAACCGCTCCGGAGAGCTATTGACTCCTTGCGTCTCCGCGGCTCCTCCCGACGCCGCCGTTTTCGCCGGCGGCGTCGGCGTTCCCGTCGCTGAGGTCGCCCGCCCGCTCGACCCCGTTGCGGATGCGCGAGCCGACGCGCCAGCCGATGCGGTCCGCGAGGGCCTGTTCGCCGAAAGCCGCGGCGGTGCTCTCGGCGGCCATCGAGTCCACGTCGAACTCGACGTTCGGGTAGTCGACCGCCGTGAGAAGCAGGGGGGTCGGCGGCGCGGCCGGGACGCCCTCGGGGCCAGCGAGGTGGCTGGGACCGAGCACGTCGTCCACCTTCGACGGCGGGGCCGCGCCCGACCCCACGGCGCGGACGAGCGAGACGAGTCTGCGGACGAGTTCGCGGGCGAAGCCGCCGGCCTCGACGCGGACGAGGAGGAAGTCGCCGTCGCGGGTCAGGTCGCCGTCGATGGCCCGGGCCGTCCCGTGGGTGTCGGGGGTGAGGTTGTGGAAGTCGTGTTCGCCGCGGCAGGCGTCGAAGGCGTCTCGCGCCCGGTCGTCGTCGAATCCGTCGCTCGGGGCGTGGAGGTCGTAGACGTACTCGCGGCGGGTCGGTCGGTGCCGGGCGTGGAAGTCGTCGGGGGCGTCGGCGGCGGCCCACGCTCGGACCGTTCCCGGTAGCTCCGAGTTCAGCGCCCGCGGCGTACACCAGTCGGGACACTCGAATGCGACGGTCTGGGCGAGCGCGGAGACGCCGGCGTCGGTCCGCCCGGCGGCGGCGTAGTCGGTCGGCTCCTCGTCGTCGTCGCAGACGCCGAGCGCGCGGCAGGCGTCGAAGAGGGCGTCTTCGACGGTCGGCACGTCCGGCTGTCGCTGGAACCCGTGGTACGGGCGTCCGTCGTAGGCGACGCGGAAGGCGCGCATGCCGGCTGCTTTCCCGGCGGACTACTTAACCGACTCCACCCGGTTCGACGGCTCCGACCCCGCGGTCATCCTGCGGTCGCCGCGCGCTCATCCGCGAGTCACTCCTCTTCGACCGGGGAGTCCTCGCTTCGGATGGTGAGCACCGGCACGTCGGCCATCCGGAGCACGCGCTCCGTGACGCTCCCGAGCAGGTAGCGCTCGATGCCCCGGCGGCCGTGGGTCCCCATCACGATGAGGTCCGCGTCGACCTCCTCGGCGTACCGGAGAATCGCCCGGTGCGGCGAGCCGTGTTCGACGGCCGTGACGACCTCGACGCCGACCGGTTCGGCCGCCTCCACGGCTTCGGAGACGATGCGCTCGCCTTCCTCCTCGTAGGCGCGGACGAGGCCGCCGGCGTCGAGTTGGGTCGCATGGAGGACGCGTTCGTCGACGACGTAGAGTGCGTACACCGTCGCGTCCGCCGTCGCGGCGAGGTCGATGGCGCGGTCGAGCGCCTCGTCGGCGGGGGCGCTCCCGTCGAGCGGGACGAGAATCCTGTCGTACATGTCACTCGTCTGTACGACGGGCGGGAACAAAAGGGCGTGCGCCGGTTCCGGGGCGCGGGAACGCGGCGGGAGTCTGCCGGTACGAGGACCGGGTTTCCCGGTGCGAGCCGGCGTTCGCTACTCGTAGTCCTCGTAGGTCGGCGCGTCGCGGTCGCCGGGGAAGTCGTCGACGGGGACGGTGGTCTGGTCGCCGCTCGCCATGTCCTTGACCGTCACCTCGCCGTTTTCGAGGTCGCGTTCACCGACGATGACGACCGTGTCGGCGTTGACGGAGTCGGCGTAGGACATCTGCGCGCCGAAGCTCCGGCCGGACACGTCGACCTCGACGACGTTGCCCGCGGTGCGGAGGTCGCGGGCGATGTCGGAGGCGACCGCGCGGGTGTCGCCGACGGTGAGGAGGTAGTAGTCGGTCGCCAGTTCCTCCTCGGGCCAGACGCCGGCGCGCTGGCAGAGCAGTTGGAGCGTCGCGCCGCCGATGCCGACGCCGACGGCGGGGGTCGGCTGGCCGCCGAACGACTCGATGAGGTCGTCGTAGCGGCCGCCGCCGAAGGTCGCCCGCGACACGTCGCCCGTGGAGTCGAAGCACTCGAAGACGACGCCGGTGTAGTAGTCCAGCCCGCGGGCGGTCGAAAGCGACACCTCGCAGAACTCGCCCGCGCCGAAGTCGTCGGCGGCGGCGAGGACGTTCCGGAGGTTCTCGACCGCGGCTTCGACGTCGTCGCCGCCGAATTCGGCGATTTCGTCGAGGTCGCCGCGCTCGATGAGGTCGGCGAACTCGCCGGCCTGGTCGTACGAGAGCCCGGCGTCCGAAAGCAGGCCGAGGTACTCTTCGCGTTCGACCTTCTCGGACTTGTCGACGGCGCGGACCGCGTCGGCCACGTCCACGTCGGCGTCGAACGACCGAAGCAGGCCGCCGAGGATGTCGCGGTGGGAGACGCGGAACTCGAAGTCGTCGGCGGTGAGGCCGAGGTCGGTCAGCGCGTCGGCGCAAAAGGCCAGAATCTCGGCGTCGGCCTCCGGCTCCGAGGAGCCGAAGATGTCGGCGTTGGTCTGGTAGAACTCGCGGAAACGGCCCTGTTGGACCTGTTCGTAGCGCCAGAAGGGTCGCGTCGAGACCCACTTGATGGGCTTCGACAGCGCCTGCTGTTTGGCGACGACCATCCGGGCAACCGTCGGCGTCAGCTCGGGCGTGAGGGTGACCTCGCGGCCGCCCTTGTCCTCGAAGGCGTACAGCTCCTCGACGATTTCTTCGCCGGACTTGTCGACGTACATCTGGGTCCGTTCGAGGTGGGGCGTCCCGATTTCGCGGAAGCCGTAGCGGGCGGCGGCGGTCTCGACGGTGTCGACGACCTCGCGCCGGGCCGACATCTCGCCGGGATAGAAGTCACGAAATCCCTTGAGTCGGTCGTACATGCGCGTTGGTTGGCGAAGGTCGCGCTTGAAACCTGTTGTTCGGGTCGGCGGGCGGTCGTCTGTTCGCTGTCGGTTCGCCGTCGAGTCGCCGGCGCGGCGCGGTTCGTCGGGCCGCGCCCGACTACCCGACCAGCGCCGCGAGCGCCGAGAGGTCGCCGAGGGCGATGAGCGAGACGCCCGCGACCGCGAGGACGGCCGCGGCGAGGCGGAGCCCGAACTGGGACTCCTTGAGGACGACCCCGCCGAGGACGACGGCGACGATGGCCTGCGTGTTGACGATGGGGGAGGCGATGCTCGCCGGCACCAGTCCGAAGGCGGTCGAGGTGACGTGCTCGCCGACGGCGACCAGCGCGCCCGCCGCGACGAACTTCGGAACGTCGCCGCGGATGCTCGTCCAGTTGCGGGCCGCGACGGGCAGAACGGCGAGCGCCGCGCCGGTGAACAGCACCGGGACGAACACGCTCGTTGGGATGCCGAGTTCCTGCAGGGCGACGCGCTTTCCCACGTCGCTGGCGGCGTAACAGGCCGCGCTCGCCAGCGCGAGTTGGGCGGGCCGCGAGCGGACCGCGCGCCGAAGCGGGTCGAGGAACGCCCCGCCCTCGTAGTTCGCGACGTAGACGGCGACGGTGGCGACCGCGACGCCGAGAACCTGTAGCCCGGTCAGAAACTGGTTCAGAAACAGGATTTCGATGGGGAGGACGAACACCGGGACGAGCTTGTTGATGGGCGCGACGTAGGACACGTCGCCGGCGGCGAGCGCGTCGACGAACAGGATGAACGCGACGCCGACCAGAACAGCCGTGCCGGCGACGATGAGGACTCCCATCGCACCGAGCTCGGCCAGCGAGGGCACGGCCGCGGGGTCGTACGTCACCGCCGTGACCGGGAGGTACAGGAGGACGGCGAAGGCGTTGACGACGACCGTGATGACCGCGCCGGAGTACCCCGGAAAGTACCGCTTCAGGGCGAAGATGTAGACGCCCCAGACGAACGCGGCGAGAACGGAGTAGGCGATGCCGGGGTCCATGATTCATCCGGCGCGCGGCGGGGTGAAAAACGACGCGGTACGGACCGAGCCGGCGGTTACCGGACAGCGGCGTCCTCAGCGTCGACCGTGGACGTAGCTCTGGATGTGGTCCGGGAACACCTCGTCGACCGCCGCCTGCCCGTGTTCGGCGGCGATGAGTTGGCGGAGTTCGCCCTCGTAGTCGGCCTTCGGAATCTCCTCGGACGGACCGGTTTCCACGTCGAGATGCGACTCCACGAGGCGGTCGACCGCGCCGCGGCCGAAGCCCGAAAGCGGCGAGAGATAATCGACGCCGTGGCGGTCTTCGAGGCTCTGGGCCTGCGCCCGGGAGATGGACGGGACGCGGTCGTCGCGGCGGGTGCCGTCGGCGACGGCGTCGAAGTCGAGGCCGCAGACCGCCTCGAGGGCGTGTTCGTGAACGCGCTGGATGCCGCCGCGGGGGTAGCCGTCTTCGACCATGCGGACGGTCGCCTCTTGTGCGACCTCGCGGTCGAGTTCCAGCGTCTCGAAGGCGTAGCCGAGTTCGGCCGCCGCGTCGCGGGCGTGCGTCCAGTCTTCCGTGACCCCGAAGTGGGCGGTCACGAGCGTCACGTCGTAGAAGGTATCGAGAAGCAGCGCGGCGAGCGAGGAGTCCTTGCCGCCGCTGTAGAGGAGCGCGAGTTCCACGTGTTACCGGCGTCGGATGTTGAAGCTCTTCGACTCGGGCTGCAGCTCTTTCAGGAGCGCCTTCATCTTGTCGTCGTCGATGCGGCCCTGGATGCGTCCGCTCTGGGCGAGGGCGACGATTTGGCGCTCGACCTGCTCTGCGAAGTCCGGCTTGGACATCTGCACCGCGTTGAGGCGCTGGCGGGCCTCGTCGGTCAGATGCTGTTTGAGAAGCGCCTGTTTCTGCTGTTCGGCGCGCTGTTGGGCGGCCTCCTCGGCCTGTTGTTGCTCGGCGGAGCCCTGTCCGCCGCCGCCCCGCTGTTCTTGGAGTTCCTGCATCTTCTTCTTTCGAAGCTCCTCCAGTCGCTCATCGTCGGGACTGCCACTCATACCCTAGCGCACGGTCCGATGTCTGAAAACCATTACGGACCCGCATACAGACGGCTCTCGGGGAATCCGCCGTCGAAGAAGAACTCTCGGTGTGTGTCGGCGGCTCTACGCGTAGCGTTCGAGTTCCGGGCGGTCGAGGTCGGAGAGCACGTCGGACGCGGCGTTGTCGAGGAAGCTCGTCCCCTCGGCGGTGATGCGGCGGCCCTCGCCCTTGGCGGTCTCGACGAGGCCTTCCTCTTCGAGCTGCTGGAGGAGCGTGCGGATGATGTTCTTGCTGCCGGCGTCGCTGTGCGCACCGGAGACGCTGTAGCGGTTGGAGCCGCGCTTGAGGCCGCCGTACTCGGTGGAGAGGCGGTCGACACCGACGGGGCCGTTCATGGCGACCTTGCGGAGCAGGCTCGCGCCGCGGACGAACCAGAAGTTGTCCTGCTGGGGCGGGAGTTCGCGGGTCTGGCCGCTCTTCGCGAAGGCCATCCAGTCGGGTTGCTCGATACGGTCCTCGAGTCGTCCGGCGACCTCTTCGATGAGGGCGTCCGCCGGGACGTCATAGATGGTTACCATGGCTATTGGTTCATAATCGCGGCGTTTAAAGGCATCGTATTCGCCCGATACGGGCGGTTGGAGGCTCCTGCGCCCCGACCGGCGTCTGCCGGGCCGACAGCCCGCGTCCGCGCCGTCAGGACCGCCACCCGCGCGCGCTCTCCGTGCTCATCACGAGGCCGCCGAGGACGACGGGCACCCAGTAGACGAACCCCCGGAAGACGACGACGCCGGCGGTCGCCACGTCGAACGAGACGGCGGAGCTCGCGGCGGCGACGAGGATGGCGAGCGTCCACTCGATGCCGCCCGCGCCGCCGGGGAGCGGCGTCACACCGGCTATCGCCCCAATAGGGACGACGAACAGCGCGATGGAGAAGGCGATGGGCGCGCCGATGGCGTGAAACGCCACCCAGAGCGCGACCATCTGGCAGAACCAGCCGAACCCCGACAGGCCGAGCGCGACCGCCAGCCCCCGCGGGTTCCGGCCGACGCGTTCGATAGAGCGGAAGAAGCCGTTGATGCGGCGCTCGATGCCGTCGTTCGTGGGCACCGACACCCGCGGGACGTATCGCGCGATGGTTCGGATGAACGGCGTCAGGGCACCGATGAGCCGGCGTTCGAGGCCGTAGCGGCGCTTCCACGCGGTGTAGACGGCCGCCGGAACGCCGACGGCGAGGGCGATGACGGCGACGAGCGCGATTTCGAGGTTGCGGCCGAGCGTCACTTCGGTGGCGTAGTAGCCCGCGCCGATGAGCGCGATGGTGATCGAGGGGACGAAGTTGATGGTGTCGACGCTGGCGATGGCCGCCAGCCCGGTCTCGTACTCGGTGTCGGTGCTCCGGGAGATGAGAAGCGCCGTCACGGGCTCGCCGCCCGCCTGTCCGAACGGGGTGATGTTGTTCGAGAACGTCGCGCCCGTGAAGATGAGAAACGAGCGGACTGTCGAGACGTTCACGCCGAGCACGCCGAGGACGGTCTTCAGCGACGCGCCCCACGCGACGAGCCAGACGAGCGTGATGGCGAGGATGGCGACCAGGTAGGTCGGCTCGGCCATCGTCACCCGGTCGACGAGTTCGTCCACGCCCGCGAAGTAGAACAGGACGGCGAAGACGACGACCGCCGCTGCGAAACCGAGCACCGTCGCGCGGAGGTTCTCGCGGGCCATTTGCTGGGGATGCGTCTACGACGGGCATTAAGTCACCGGATTCGACGGCCGAGTAACAGGTCCCGCGTCGCCGCCGTCGCGGATTCGGTCGCGTTCCCCCGGTCGGCGACACCGCCGCTCACTTTCGGATAGATGGACATTTCCGCTCCGCCCGACACGTCCCCATATGGACGAGCGTGCCGCCCTCAGACTGCTCGCCGCGGACCTGCCGGACGCCGGCGACGACGCCGCCGTCGTCGACGACCTCGTCGTCACGACCGACATGCTCCACGAGACGACGGACTTCCCCGCGGGGACGACCCGCTACACCGCCGGCTGGCGCGCCGTCGGCGCGTCCCTCTCTGACGTGGCCGCGATGGGCGCGAGCGCCACCTGTGCCGTCGCCGCCTACGCCGCCGTCGAACTCGACGAGACGGAACTCGGCGACTTCGTCCGGGGCGCGCGGGACGTGTGCGAGGCGGTCGGCGCGGAGTACGTCGGCGGCGACCTCGACACCCACCGGGAGTTCACGACGGCGACGACGGCCATCGGACACACCGACGACCCGGTCCGGCGCTCGGGCGCGGAGCCGGGGGACCTGCTCTGCGTCACGGGCGAACTCGGCCGGTCTGCCGCCGCCGTCCGCCTGTTCGAGGCGGGCGAGACCGACCGCGCCAACGACCTCTTTCGGTTCACGCCCCGCGTCGCCGCCGGCGTCGCCCTCCGCGGGTCGGCCACGGCGATGATGGATTCGAGCGACGGCCTCGCCCGCTCGGTCCACCAGCTCGCGGAGGCCAGCGACTGCGGCTTCGAACTCGACTTCGACGCGCTCCCCGTCCACGACGCGGTCGAGGAGGTCGCGGCCGACGCCGACGACAGACGCGACCTCGCGGCGTTCTTCGGCGAGGACTTCGAACTCGTGTTCACGCTCCCCGAGTCGGCGCTTGCGGACGCCCGAGCCGCGACTGACGTGCCGCTCACGGTCGTCGGAAGCGTTGTCGAGGAATCCGCCGACGCCGCCGTCGTCGCCGACGGCGAGCCCGTACCGGACCGCGGTTACACCCACGGCGACGAATAGCGTCGCCGTTTTCTCCGCCGTCGCGCCTCAGCCCGGAATGACCTGAACCGGCACGAGAAGGAAACACGCCGCGCCGAGGGCGAACGTGAACAGGCCGACGGCCATCCGAGCCGGTCCGAGCGGCGTCTCGTCTATCGGCTTCGCCGAGCCGTTGTAGGCGATGAACGTCGACATCAGCCCCCAGAAGAACCACAGGCCGACGGACTGGTTGAGGCCGAGGCCGCGAACGTAGTGGAGGTAGCCGGCGATGCCGAACAGGACGAGCGGCACGGCCGCCGCGAGCGACTCCTGGCGCTCGCCGAGCATCGCCCGGACCATGTGGCCCCCGTCGAGTTGGCCGACGGGGAGCAGGTTGAGGACGGTGAAGAACATCCCGACCCAGCCGCCGATGACGACCGGGTGCACGACGGTCCGGGGGTCGGCGTACTCCGTCGGCTGACCCAGCACGGCCGCAATGGCGTCGAGGAGCGGCGGGTTGTTGAACACGATGACGTCGCCCGACCCCGCGAGAACCCGGCTCGGGACGGTCATCGGTTCGAGCGAGAGGCCGATGACGGTGACGACGACGGTCGCCGCGAGCCCGGCGAGCGGGCCGGCGACGCCGATGTCGAACAGCGTCTTTCGGTCGGGCATCTGGCCGCGCATGCGGATGATGGCACCGAGCGTGCCGAACGGGAAGATAAACGGGATGAGGTAGGGCAGCGAGACGTTGACGCCGTGGTATCGGCCGACCGCGTAGTGGCCGAGCTCGTGGACCGAGAGGACGCCGAGGACGGCGGCGGTGAAGGGCCACGCCTGAAGCAACACCAGCGGGTTCGCGGTGATGTCGGACAGGGGGATGTAGTACCACGCGTACGCGCCGACGAAAAGCGTCGAGAGGACCGTCAGCGCGAACAGTGTGATGTTCTTCCACGGGATGCCCTCGACGCCCTGCGAGGCCGGCTCGACGATGACCACGTCAGTCTGCCCGAGTTCCGAGACCTGCGCTTGCACGTCGTAGCCGGCCTGCCGGAACGACGGCCAGATTTCGCGGACGAGCATCCGCTCGGGGACGAGCGACTCGCCGTAGTAGATTCGTCGGCGACCGTCTGACCGCACTTCGTGAACGTCGAAGACGGCGCGAAGTGCTTCCACCGGCGGTCCGTCCGCCGATTCGGACTGTTCCATCGACGGCAGGTAGGCGCGGGACGTTCATAAACCCCGTGACGGACCCGTCTCTGAGCCGACGGCGGCGACCGAGACGGCTCTCGTTCGGGTCGTCTGCGACTAACTTGAGAATCCGGAGCGTCGGCGAAAACGTGCGGTCGTCGCCGCGGAGCGGGTGGGCCGTCACCGGGGGAGTGTGGTGGAGGCCGTTCCAGCGGGCTTACGCGGGGGTTCGGTTACGCTGCGCCGTGGGAGGGACATCGGTTCGTCGGCGTCACGAACCGAGCGGGGCAGTCGGGCAGTCGAGTCACGTCTCGGCTTGGGTTCCGAGCGCACTCGGTGTGGGCTGTGGGGCTGTGGGTCGCTTCGGGGTCGCGTTCAGTTCGTCCGGGGACCGTCCGGGCGGTGCGCGGTGTTGGCGCTGGCGTCGGTCGGGGCCGGGGCGGGCAATGCGGGTTTCAGGCGGTCTCGACACGCCACGTGGTCGCGCTCGTGTACGACCACTTCTCGATGGTCAGGTCCGTCGCGGAGTCGCGGAGCTTGACCATCAGTGCGCCGATTTCCTTGGGAGACAGGCCGACGTCGTCGGCGATGAATTTGCTCTTGAAGTACATCTCGCCGTCTTTCGCACGGTCGAGCAGGTACTGCTTGAGGCGGTCTTCCTTGGAGCCACTGTCGGTGGAGGGGGATACTGTTGCGCTCATCTGGTACACCTCACTTCCACCTAATGGCCTATCACCTGTTATAAAGGAAGGACCGTTGGAATTAGTTCGGCCGCTTTCAGTCTGAATCGACCCAAATGGTACATTTTAGGAATCTTCGAAACCAGCTTAGATTTTTTATAACTGATTTTGAGAGATTCTTTCTATTAAAATTATTTTGAATATATGGGGGCAAATACGCCCCGTTTTGCGCCGTCAGACGCCACATTTTGCGGCAACAACTTCCGCAATATCGGTCGATTTTCGCGCCTTCGCGACTATCCGCGTATTCTGAATAATCCGCCCCACCTCAGCGGTCGTGGACCCAGAACTCTTCGTCGGTGGTCGTCTCCTTCTTGAATATCGGCACCTCGTCTTTCAGCCGGTCGATGCCGTCTTCGACCGTTCTGAACGCCTCTCGCCGGTGGCCGGCGAGGACGACGACGAACACGATGTCCTCGCCGTCGCCGACGACGCCCACCCGGTGGTGCATGAGGACGCGGAGGACGCCGTCGCGAGCCTCCAATTCCTCCGAAATCGCGGCCATCTTCGACTCCGCGACGCCGTCGTACTTCTCGAATTCGAGGCTGAGCGTCGGGTCGTCGCCCTCGGACTCCTTCGCGCGCACCCGCCCGGTGAACGTCGCAATCGCTCCGGCGTACACTTCGAGCGGGTCCGCCTTCGCGCGCTCGACCAGCGTTTCGAGCGTGACGTGCGGTTCGTGCGAGTCGACTTCGGCGGCGAGCGCTTCGACGTCGGCCAAGTCAGTTTCGACCTCCGCAACGACGTTCACCGCGTCGGCACCCGCGAGCGCGACGGTCGGGACGCGCGCGTCGGGGAATCCCGAGAGGAGCGCGTAGTCGTACTCCGCCGAGAGGCCGTCGAGGAGGCCGTCGAGGTCGCGGTCGTCGCCGGTTCCGACCCAGTTGCCGTCCGGCGAGAGCCCGTACGCGGCGGCGGCACCGTCTGTCGACTTCGGTTCGGTCGCGCTCTCGGGGAGCGATTCGACGGTGGCGACGCGGCCGTCCAACTGCGCGGCGAGTCGGTCGCAGAGCGTCGTCGCGCCCGCGCCGACGATTCCGAGGACGTGCATACCCGAAGGACGGCCCGCGGCGGTTTAAGATTGCTCCGTGCCGGTCTCGTCAGACTCGGCCGGCGGCTCCGTCTCGTCCATCTCTGGGCGCGGGCGGGTCCGATAGAGGTGGACGGCGAGGGCCACGCCGGCCAGACTGAGGAGCGTCGCCAGCCACGGGGCCGCCGCGCCGACGGGCGTGTCTGCCGTCGCGGGCAGCGTGTCGAACTGCCAGAGCGCCCAGCCGACCGAAAAACAGGCCACCAACGCCCAGTTGAAGACGGTCCGCCGGTCGAACTCGCCGCGCCGGTGGCGGGCGAGAATCGCCCCGAGGGCGAGCACCCAGCCGACGACGATGAGCGTGACCGTCTCCACGGTGACGAGTCGCATACCGGTAGTCGCCGCGAGAGTGGTTTAAACCCCCCGACACGGGCGTCTCGCACTTGATAACCCTTAAGATGCGCTCACGGATATCCGTGTGCAATGAGAGTCGTCATCTCCATCGGCGGAAGCGTGCTCGCGCCGGACCTCGACGCCCGACGCGTGGAGGGTCACGCCTCCGTCGTCGAAACGCTCGCGCGAGACGGGTGCGAAATCGGTGCGGTCGTCGGCGGCGGCGGCGTCGCCCGCGACTACATCGGTGCCGCCCGCGACCTCGGCGCGAACGAGGTTCAACTCGACCAGATCGGCATCGACGTGACCAGAATCAACGCCCGCCTGCTCATCGCGGCGCTCGGCTCGCAGGTCGACCCCAAAGTCGCCCACGACTACGAGGACGCCGGCGACGCCATCCGGCGCGGCGATATCTCGGTGATGGGCGGCGTCATGCCCGGCCAGACCACCGACGCCGTCGCGGCCGCGCTCGCCGAGTACGTCGACGCCGACCTGCTCGTCTACGCGACCAGCGTCGACGGCGTCTTCAGCGCCGACCCGAACACCGACCCCGACGCGACGAAGTTCGAGGAGATGACCGCCGCGGAACTCGTCGACGTCATCGGCGACATCGAGATGAACGCCGGCTCGTCCGCCCCGGTCGACCTCCTCGCCGCGAAGCTCATCGAGCGCGCGAAGATGCGCACCATCGTCCTCGACGGCACGGACCCCGACCGCATCACGCCGGCGGTCCTCCGCGGCGAGCACACGGGCACCGACATCATCCCCGAGGGCGGCGACGAACCGACCTACTGGGCTCCCTGAGATGACGACCGACGACCCCTTCCGCGGCGACGCCTCCGCCGCGGACGCGACCGACGGCGACGGCGACGCGGCCGCCAACCACCACGGCTTCTGGGCCGACGAGGTCGCCGACGAAATCGAGGCCCGCGACCCCGACGAGCCGGTCGTAATCAAGGGCGGCGTCTCGCCGTCCGGCGTGGCCCACCTCGGCAACTTCAACGAGATTATGCGCGGCTACTTCGTCGCCGAGGTGCTCCGCGAGCGCGGCCACGAGGTCCGGCAGGTGTTCACCAGCGACGACAAGGACCCGCTCCGAAAGCTCCCGCGGAAGCTCGCTGACGCCGACGGCAACATCGTCGGTCTCGGCGAGGTCGACGCCGGCGCGCTCGGCCGCAACCTCGGCAAGCCGTACACGTCGATTCCGGACCCGTTCGGCGAGGCCGAGTCGTACGCGGCGCACTTCGCGGCGCTCCTGAAGGCCGACGCCGACCGCCTCGGCGTCCCGGTGGAGATGATTTCCAACACCGAACTGTACGAAAACGGCGACTTCGACCCCGTGGTCGAACACGTCCTCGAACACGCCGACACCGCCCGCGAGGTGCTGGGCGAGTACCAGTCAAAGGTCGACGAGGACTACGTCCCCTTCAACCCCGTCTGTGCCGAGTGCGGCAAAATCACCGAGACGGTCACGGACATCGACCTCGACGCCGGTACTGTCGACTACGTCTGTACCGACATGACCGTCGGCGACAACACCATCGACGGCTGCGGCCACGAGGGGACCGCGACGTTCCGCGAGGGGAAGCTCCCGTGGCGCTTCGAGTGGCCCGGCCAGTGGCAGGTCCTCGGCGTCGACTTCGAGCCGTTCGGAAAGGACCACGCCGAGGGCTCGTGGCCCTCCGGCAAGGACATCGCCGAGAACGTCCTCGGCATCGAACCGCCGGTGCCGATGGTGTACGAGTGGTTCACGCTCAACGGCGAGGCGCTGTCGTCGTCCGCCGGCAACATCGTCACCGTCGCGGAGATGCTCGACCTGCTCGAACCCGAGGTGCTCCGGTACTTCTTCGCGCTCAACCCGCGGAAGGCCCGCGACCTCGACCTCACGCGGCTCGACCAGCTCGTCGACGACTTCGACCGCTTCGAGCGCGCCTACTTCGGCGAGGTCGACGACGAGAGTCTGACTCGCTTCGCCGAGCGCGCCTACCCGTTCGTCGTCGACGAGGTCCGCGAGGACCGGGTTCGGCTCCCGTACACGTTCGCGGCCGTCCTCGGCATGACCGACGACGAGGACCTGCGCGTCAAGATGGCCCGCAACGAGGGCTTCTTCGACGAGGACACGCCCGACGAGGTGGTCGAAGAGGCGCTCGCTCGGGTCGAACGCGCCCGCCGCTGGGCCGAGAAGATGGACAACCAGTACAACTACCGCCTGCAGGTCGAGCTCCCAGAGTTCGACTTCGAGCCCGCGGTCGAGGCAGCCCTCGACGACCTCGCGGACTTCGTCGCCGAGGGCCACGACGGCGAGGCGATTCAGGGCGAAATCTACGAGACGGCGCGCCGCCACGACATCGAGATGGGCGACTTCTTCGCCGCCGGCTACCGCCTGTTCTTCGACGCCGAACAGGGGCCGCGGCTCGGCGAGTTCCTCGGCGAGCTAGAGCGCGACTTCGTCGTCACGCGGCTCCGCCGCGAGGACTGACCTCGCCCGAACCGCGGTTCGCTGTTTGCGGTTCTATTCTCACGCTCGACGACCCGCGAGCAACGCCACCGCGCCGAGCCCCGCGACCGCGAGTGCGCCGAGCCCCGCGCCGAAGCCGGGGATTCCGGTGTCGGTCGTCTCATCGGTGGCGGTCGTCGACGCTGCGTCCTCGACGACGACGCCCTCGGCTTCCGCGAGCGCGTTCGACTCGTTACGGACCGAGACGGAGAACGTCGAGCCCGGCGGAATCTCCGAGAAGTCGAGGGTCGCCGAGAAGTTCCCGTCCTCGCCGACGGTGGCCTCGCTCGTCTTGAGGAACCGCGGGCTCGTGTCGCCGGCGGACTGGACGCGGACCGAGAGCGTCGTCCCCGCTTCGAGGTCGCTCGTCCCCCGAATCGTCGCGTCTTCGGCCTGCGTGACGGTCACGTTCCCGCCGGTCGTCGCGAGCGACACCGACGAGGCGTTCTGTGCTGCGGCCGCGGTCGTCCCGCCGACGAGCGCGGCGCAGACGACGGCGGCGACGACGAACCAACGGAGTCGGATTCGTTCGAACATGCCATCCGACACTACTCGAATCCGCGAAAAATAGTTACCCGAATGTCAAATAGCTCTTTGAGTTACCGGCGGCGCGCGGGCGATGACTCGTCCGGTTTCAGTTTTCCTCGATGGCGTCTATCACGACCGCACCGACGACGGCGAGTCGCGGGTCGATACGCTCGCGGTCCACGTCGATAGTGTACTTGTCCCGGAGAGAGAACTGCTCGCTCACCGCGCCGACCGGTTCGCCGGCCGCGTCCTCGATGCGGTACGAGAAGGGAATGAGCGTCGTGAGGAGCCGTCTCGCGACCGCCATCGGGACGTTGTCCTCGACGATTCGTCCCACGACGGAGCCGTCGGGGCCGAGCAGTTGGTAGGTGTGTTTGGCGAACGAGAACGCGCCGCGTTTGACCGCACCGACGCGCTCGCCGGTCCGACTGTCGACGATGTCGTAGGCGGCCGACACGTCGAGGACGCTGTCGGCCTTGACGCGGAAGCGCTCCTCACCGGTGTCGTGGTCGTTCAGCCGGAAGTCCTCTTTCAGCTTGAACTTCTTTTGCTTCGCCGAGAGGATGGGGTCGTCGCCCTCGTAGACGACGTACTTGTTGCTGATGGACACCTTCTGTCGGACCTCGTAGCGGGAACTGTCGAACACGACTCTCGATGGTCGCCGGGGTGGCTAAAACCCTTCTGGGGGACGACTTATGTCCCCGACGCGCGTACGGACGGACGGGCTCGTTCCCCCGCGAACGACGCCTACCGCGGCCTCGCCGCACCACACTTCACATGTCTCTCATCGACTTCATCCGGTCCGTGGAGGAATCGCAAGACGAATTCGACGTCGAACTGGAGGAGTTCGACGCCGACTCCGAACAGGAAGCCGTCGACGACGAGTCCTCGGGCGGTCGCTCGTACGGCCGGCTGTTCCTCGTCGCCTTGCTCCTCGTGGGCGTCGCCTACGCCGTCTCCCGGCTTCGCTCGTCGTCCGGCGACTCCTTTACCGACATCGCGCTCGCCGCCGACGACGCCGAGAGCGAGGTGGTGACCGACGACGACGCGGCCGACGACGAAGACGCCACGGTCACCGTCGAACACGACCCCGAAGACGAGACGGAAGACGCGGCGTCCGCCGACGAAACTGACGAGGCCGACGGCGACGAAGCGGCCGACGCGGACGACGACGGCGCGGTCGAAGTCGAAATCGAGTCGCCCGGCGACGACGGCGACGAAGACGAGTAACGCGACACGCTCGTCGCGGGTCGGGTTCGGTTGCGGTCGTCGCTCGCGGCAACCGACGCCCGCCCGCGGTCGTCGAACGCGGCACCGTGACCCGAACGGTGGTACCGTAACCCGAACGCCTTTTGGCGCGCGCCGCTTCCCTTCGGGCGATGAACACGCTGCTTTGGGTTCTCGCTGGCTTCATCGCCTACTCTCTCCTTGCGGCGCTGTTGCGTGCTCGCGGGATTCTCCCCGAGTACGTCCGCGTCCAAGGTCCGCTCACGACGGTCCACACCCGTCGCGGCCGCGAACTCCTCGACAGGCTCGCCGCCCCCAAGCGGTTCTGGCGGGCGTGGAGCAACGTCGGCCTCGGCATCGCCCTCGTCATCATGGCGGGGACGTTCGTCCTCCTCGTCTACCAGGCGGTCGTCATCCTCCAGAACCCGCCCGCGCCGACACAGGTGAACCAGCCGCAGAACTTCCTCGTCATCCCCGGCGTCAACGACTTCCTCCCGCTTTCGGTCGCGCCCGAGATTCTCTTCGGCCTCCTCGTCGGCCTCGTCGTCCACGAGGGCGGCCACGGTATCCTCAGCCGCGTCGAGGGTATCGACGTGGAGTCGATGGGCATCGTCCTCCTGACGATACTCCCCATCGGGGCGTTCGTCGAACCCTCCGAGGAGAGCCAGCGCCGCGCCGACCGCGGCGGCAAGTCGCGGATGTTCGCCGCCGGCGTGACGAACAACTTCGCCGTCACGCTCGTCGCGTTCGCCCTGCTTTTCGGCCCGGTCATCGGCTCTATCACCGTCGCGCCGGGAGTCGCCGTCTCCGGCGCGTACGCCGGCTCACCGGCCGACGTGGCGGGCATCTCGGGCGGCGACCGCGTGACCGCCATCGAGGGCACGCCGGTCAACACGACGCAGGAACTCGACGCCGCGCTCCTCGCGACCGACGCGGGAACGGTGTCGGTCGAGCTCGACGGCGAACGGACCGTCTCGGTCACGCGCGAACTCGTCGTCGCCGGCTCCGTCGAAGGCAACCCCGCGAACCTCACCGTCGAGTCCGGGAGCGACCCGATTCGCGTGACCGCAGTCAACGGGACCGCCGTCTCGACGCGCGCCGGCTTCGAGTCGGCCGTCGGCGACTCGCGGTTCGCCCGGCTCGACACCTCCGCCGGCGAGCGCACCATCCCGGTCGGTGCCTACATCACGAACGTCGCAGAAGACGGTCCGCTGTACAACGCCACGGGGACGACGCAACCCCTCATCGTCTCGTCGTTCAACGGCGAGCGAATCACCTCCTCGACGGAGTTGCAGGAGGCGCTCGACCGGACCGACCCCGACCAGACCGTCGCCGTCGAAGTCTACCGCGACGGCGGCTTCGAGACGGTGCAGGTGACGCTCGGCGAGAACCCGCAGGACGGAAACGGGTTCCTCGGCGTCAACATCTTCCAGGGGACGAGCGGCCTGCTCCTGACGGACTTCGGCACGCAGGAGTACCCCGCGGGGACGTACCTCTCGCTTCTCGGCGGTGACGGCGGCGACGGCGGCGGCCTCGGCAGCGCCTTCGCCGGGTCGCCCCTCCAGCTCGTCTACGTATCGCTCCTGTTGCCCCTCGCGTCGGTCGTCCTCGGGATTCCGAACTTCCCCGGCTTCACCGGCGAGGTCATCAACTTCTACCAGGTCGGCGGCCCGCTCGGCTTCCTCGGCGGCGGCGTCTTCATCTTCGCCAACGTCCTGTTCTGGACGGCGTGGATAAACCTCCAGCTGGGGCTTTTCAACTGCATCCCCGGCTACCCGCTCGACGGCGGTCGCATCCTCCGGACCTCGACCGAGGCCGTGGTCTCGCGGCTCCCGGTCGACGACCCCCACACCGTCGTCCGGACCATCACGACCTCAATCGGGCTCACGATGCTCGCGTCGCTCGTGCTCATGATATTCGGGCCGACGCTCCTCGGCTGAGCGCCTCGGCCACCCCGGGTCGGGGCCGACTCGCCTCCCTTCGACGGTTCCCGAACCGCGAAAACGACTCGCAACTTCAATACCGGATGACTCCCTAGGCCCCCGTATGGTAGAGGCCCCACAGACCGACGAGGGCTGGTTCGCGCTGCACGACTTCCGAACCGTCGACTGGGACGCGTGGCGTGACGCGCCCGACCGCGAGCGCCGCCGCGCAATCGAGGAGGGCGTCGCGTACCTCGACGCCCACGAGGCGGTCGAGGACGCCGAGGCGGGCGCGTCCGCCGTCTTCTCCGTGCTCGGCCACAAGGCGGACTTCGTGGTCGTCCACTTCCGGCCGACGCTCGACGACATCTCCCGCGCCGAACGGCAGTTCGAGCGGACCGCGCTCGCGGCCTTCACCGAGCAGCCGACCTCCTACGTCTCCGTCACCGAGGTGTCCGGTTACGTCTCGGACGACTACTTCGAGGGTAACGAGGAGGACATCGACACCGGGCTGCTCCGCTACATCGAGGGCAAGCTCAAGCCCGACATCCCGGAGGACACCTACATGTCCTTCTACCCGATGTCGAAGCGCCGCGGCGAGGAGCACAACTGGTACGACCTCTCGTTCGACGAGCGCCGCGACCTGATGTCCACCCACGGCGACACCGGCCGGAAGTACGCCGGGAAAATCAAACAGGTCATCGCCTCCTCGGTCGGCTTCGACGACTACGAGTGGGGCGTCACGCTCTTCGGCGACGACCCGACCGACATCAAGGACATCGTCTACGAGATGCGCTTCGACGAGGTTTCCTCGAAGTACGGTGAGTTCGGCCAGTTCTACGTCGGCCGGCGCTTCCCACCGTCGGACCTCGGCGCGTTCCTCGCGGGCGACGGCGTCCCGACCAGCGAGTTCGAAGACGAGTCCCACCACGACGCGCACGCGCACGACGAGGGTGGCCACCACCACGGCGGCGACGGCCACCATCACGGTGAGGGTGGCGACGGTCACCACCACGGCGAAGGCGACGACGGCGGCGACGAAGCCGACGACGAGGACATTCGCGGTCAGCTCGAAGACCTGAACATCTACGCCGGCAAGCCCCACGGCGAGGACGTGTACGCGACGGTCCTCTACTCTGAGGCCGACGCCGACGAGCTGTTCGACGAGGTCGAGGGCCTCCGCGGCAACTTCGACCACTACCCGACGCACGTCAAGACGGCCGTCTACGAGGCAAACGAGCGCGGTCGGGTCGCCGTCGTCTCCATCTGGGAGACGGCGTCGGCCGCCGAGACCGCCGCGGGCTTCCTCTCGGAGCTTCCCGGCATCGTCGAGCGCGCTGGCGAGGAGTCCGGCTTCGGCACGATGGGGATGTTCTACACCGTCAAGTCCGAACACCGCGGCGACTTCGTCGAGAAGTTCGGCACCGTCGGTGGCCTCCTCGAAGAGATGGACGGCCACTTCGACACGGACCTGATGGTCAACGTCGAGGACGAAGACGACATGTTCATCGCCAGCCAGTGGCGCTCGCAGGACGACGCCATGGAGTTCTTCCGCTCCGACGCGTTCCGCGACACGGTCCAGTGGGGCCGCGACGTGCTCGCGGACCGCCCGCGACACGTGTTCTTAGCGTAACTCCGCGACCATCGGGAGCGGGGTGAGGAACCCCCATCGGGGGTGACGAACCTTTTCGTCCAGGTTTTGCCAGCGAGCGGAGCGAGCGCAGGAAAAGGTGGCGTGTACGTGCTCGCGGACCGCCCGCGACACGTCTTCCTCGCCTAACGCGGCCGAAAACCAGACGCGGCTTTTTTCACGCGAGCGCGGCGCGAACGTCCCGGAACTTCGGGCGGACCTTGTCGGTACCGACGTTGTACGCGAAGTACAGCGCCACCGCGCCCATCACGACCGCCCACGCGGCGATTTCGACGTTGCCCTGTTCGAAGGTGACGAGCGCGAAGCGCTCGATGTACGCGCCGGCGAGCGAAAGCCCCGCACTCCCGAGACTGAAGACGAGAAGTTCGAGGAGCTCCGGAAGCAGGTCGACGAGTGAACTACGCATGGTCGTCCAGGACTCGGTCGAGTGTTGTGTCTCTTTTGGTCCCGGCACACGGGGTCGCCGGCGAGGCGCGCTCCGACTCCGACTCGGTCACCGGTCGCCGCGGCCGTCCCGGAGTCCGGCCAACCACCGGCCCGTCAGTTCCGCTCGAAGGCCCGCTCTCTCGCGTTTCCGGAGGGCGACTGCGACCCGGCGACGTAGCTCTCGGTCTCGACCAGTTTGTCGAGGCGGCGCTCGAACTCCTCGTCGGAGAGGTCGCCGGCCGCGTAGCGCTCTCGCAGGCGCTCGATAGCAGATTCGTCGTCAACGGGGTCGTAGGCGGCTCCGTCGGCCGTCTGAGTCCATTCGTCTTCGCCGCCGGAGTCGTCACGGAAGCGACGCAGGACGCGCCGCCCGCCGTAGGCCACTACCGCCGTCGACGGGGCGACGGCGAGGAACCAGACGACCGCGAGATGCGCTTCGAGCCCCGCCATCAGCGCGATGAGCAGTATCCACACGCCGGTGACCACGCCCAAGAGCGGTGGACTTCGGGCGACGACGCGGGCCTCGCGGGAGAGTGCCGAACCGAATCGTTCGAGGACCATCGGTCGAAGGTGTCTCTCGAAATACAAAAAACTGCGTGAGCGGGGCGGGTTAGTTTCCGTTGCCGTTGCCGTCACTGCGTCCCGGATTGTCGTCGTTGTCGTTTCCGCCGCTCCCGCGGCTGGGACCGCCGGTACCGTTCCCCGGGTTATCGGCGTCGTCGCCGTCGGGGTCGTTCCCGTGGCCGCGGTCGTCGTCCTCGGGCGTGTAGACGTACAGGCAGTCGTTCTTGTACGAGCGGCCGAACTGGTCGGCGTCCTCGCAACAGAGCACGCGGCCGTCGTCCATCACGGCGAGGTTGTCGACGTTGATGAGCGCGTCGTCGGCGACGGCGGCGGGGTCGCTCGCGTCGGGGCCGACGATGACGGGTTCGAGCGTCGAGACGTTGTAGTCGGACTCCAGTTCCGCGCGGTAGACGACGCCGCCGTCGACCCGCTGGAGCTGGAGTTCGCCGGTGGCGTTCGACATGTCGTCGTTGAGTTCGGAGATGCCGAAGTAGACGTCGTCGCCGGGTTCCGCGCCGTCGACGCTGTCGATGCCCTCGGCCTTGTTGAACTCGATGGTCGCGCCGATTTCCTTCGCGGCCGCCCGGGTTTCGAGGAACGGGACGTGCCGGAGGTCGTCGTCCACGCCGTCGGGACCGTACCACTCGTACTGCTTGCCCCACTCCACGATTTCCTCGTCGGTGACGTAGTCGCGGTTGCCGTTCTCGACGACCTCCCTGTCGGCCGCTTCGAGGAGGTCGGCGGTCACCTCGTCGCCTTCGGACCAGTCGGTGTGAGTTCCGAGGTAGTCGGCCTGTGTGACGTCGTCGTACTCCGCAATCCACGCCGCGACCTCGTTGTTGGTGGCGTGACCGAGCTTCAGCCACTCGAATTCGAGGTCTACGTCGGCCGGGGGCGCGGCCTCGGCCTCGTCGTCGTTCGTCACGAGCGGGGCGTAGAGCGTCCCGGCGAGGCCCATCGGGTCGTCGTAGCTCGGAATCGGCTCGTCGGCGACGAACTTGTAGACGCCCTTGCTGTCGCCGTCGGAGGCGAGGTAGACCGTCCGCTCGTCGGACTGCACGTCCGGACACTCCCAGGCGGCCCGGCCCATGACGTAGTACTTGACGGGTTCGGGGGTCTCGGCGGCCGGTTCGCGGAAGTCGACGATGTAGCCGTAGCGGTACGGGTTCGGGTACACGTCGCCGATGGGCGTCAGGTCGTTGCCGTCGGCGGATTGGTCGACCGGCTCTGCGCCGAGGTAGTACGCGAGGAGTTCGACGCCGGCGACCGCCCAGTAGCTCTGGACGAACCACGAATCGTCATCGTAGTAGTCGTCGACCGCGGACTGAATCTCGGTCGGGTTCGGTCGGTTCCAGAACTCGTGTGCGCCGCGGAGTCCCTCGCCGGTGCCCTTCTCGACGATGTCGCTCACGGTCGCGGTCAGCGAGACGCGCGGGTGGGCGTAGTTCTCCTCGGCCGACAGCATCGTGTTCCACGGGCTCAGGTCGCCGTAGCAGTTGATTCGCGTCCCGCCGAGTTCGCGGAGCGCCTCGGTGTTCGCGAGGTTCAGCGCGTTTTTGAGGTCGGCCTCCCACGAGCCGTCGTCGTCCTGACTGAGCGGAATCCGCGAGACGTTGCCCGGACTCGCCTCCCAGTTGGTAAACAGATAGCCCTCGGTTCCCTCGTCGTTCGTGGCGACGAACTGGTTGCAGTCGGGGGTGTAGCCGGCGTCGGCGTACTTCGACCCGCTGAACTGGCCGCTCGTGATGTTCGTCCCGTCGGGGGTCTGTGGGACGCCGAGGAGCTCCGACCCGCCGTTGATGGCGTCGCCTTCGCGGGCCAGCATCTCGTAGTCGCCGGCGGCGGACCGGACCGCGCGCCGCTCTTCGTTCGTCTCGGGCGTCGATAGCTCGTCGAAGTCGCTCTCACCGTCGAACGAGAACTGGAAGCCGGAGAAGTAGCCGATGGCCGCCTTGTCGTAGGGCGCGGGGTTCTCGCGGTCGGGGTGCTGGAGGCTGTAGAGGAGCGACCCGTCGTCGAAGACGAACGGCCCCGTCACCTCGGCCCCGAACGCCGTCGTCGAAAAGCGCTTGAGCTCCCCCCGCACGAGCGGTGCCCGCGGCGTGTTCGGGTCGTCGGGTTCCGCCGCCTGACCGACGCCTGCCACGCTCGCTCCCAGCGCGGCGGCGACGGACGATGCCATGAGAGTTCGTCGAGTGAAGTCGACCATGCGACCGAAGAAGCGAAACCAGCCCCCGTGTAGGTTTATATGACAACAGGGTTGCAATACTGTCCGGAAGAGAGCGGTCTGTTGATTATATATCGGTCCTGACTTGACACCCGACCGACGCGTCGTCCGCGACGGAGTTCCCCTCGCGTTCGAGCGCCTCGACCCCCTCCCGAATCTCCTCGGCCCGTCGTCGGACGGCCGCGGCGTAGCGCTCGATTCGCGCCCGTTTTTTGCCGTAGAACGACGCCACCCAGTCGGCGTCGGCGTAGGGTTGCGTCAGAAAGTACGCCGCGAGCGTATCGCGGCCCGCTTGGATGACTTCGGGCGGCACGCCGCGGTCGCCCGTTCCGGCCTCGACGAACCCGTTCACGTCGAAGTACACGTCGGCGTAGAGCGCGGCGGTGTCAGGGTCGTCGAACTCGCGGCCCGCGTGGTCGGGGGCGCGGAAGCCGTACCGGCGACCGTCTCCGTCCGGGTCGTCGTACTCGACGATGCGGACGCCCAACGGGTGGGTTCTGTACGCGCGCTCCGACTGCCTCTCGGTGGGATGGGATGCTGAATTCGACATGTTCGAGCGGGTCGGCCCGGCGCGAGCGCGCCGCGGCGACCGTACCGGTCGAGTTCGGCGGCGGCGGTGTAGTAGGCTGCTAAGTGCGATATATATCGAAAGGGAGCCCTCGTGAGCGTCAGAAGTGAGTCGCGACAGAACGGAACGTCACCGAGGTCGACCGCGGACGCGCCGTTAGCGCCCGTTTCGGACGTAGTCCACAGCGCCGACGACGCCGGTGAGGAGCGTCAGCGCTATCCAGCGACCGGCGTCGTCGCCGCGCTTCTTGGCGTCGAGGCTGACCAGCCACGCGAGCGCGACGTGGGCGACCGCGGTGACGCCGAGGAGGGTTTTCAGGCGACCCATCAGGCTTCGTTGCGCGCGCCTTTCGCGACGCGCTTGTCGAGGCCGGCCGCGCGGATGTCGTCCCCGTCGACCGACGAGCGGAGCGCGTCCATGCCGTCGAAGCGGTCGATGCCGAAGTTGTCCGCGTACAGTTCCTCGACGCGGGTTAGCTCCTCGTCGGTGAGCTTCGGCACGTCGGAGGCCTTCGCCCACTCGTCGATGTCGTCTTTCGTGCGGAACGTCGGCGTGACGGCCGCGGTCTCGTCGTAGCCGAGGAGGTAGGCGATGGACGCCTGCGCCATGGTCCGCTCGCCGTCGCGTTCGAGGAAGCGGAGTTGTTCGAGCTTCTCCCAGCCCGTCTCGTACCACTCGTCGGGGCGGAAGCCGCGGTGGTCGCCGGAGCCGAGTTCGGTCTCCGGGCGGACCTGCTCGTTCAGGAGGCCCGAGGAGTGCGGCACGCGGGCGATGAGGCTCGTCGAGGAACCGGTCTCGCGGATGGTGTCGAGGAAGTGGTTGCCCACGTCCTGTTCGAAGGCGTTCCAGACGATTTGGAGCGCGTCGAACTCCTCTTCGATGGCCATGTCGCCTTCGGCCAGCCAGCCGATGGAGGGGCCGAGCGCCCAGCCGGTGGCCTTGATGAGGCCCTCCTCTTTGAGTTCGTCGAGGGCTTCGAGCACGTCGGGCGTGACTTCGTCGACGTTCGCGTTGTGGAGTTGCAGGAGGTCCACGTACTCCATGTCGAGGCGTTCGAGGCTCTTTTCGGTCGCCTCGCGGACCCACTCGCCGGTTATCTCCTTGGGGAGTTCGCCGTGACCGGCCTGCGGGTTGTTGTAGAAGTCGTAGCCGATTTTGGTGGCGACGGTGACCTCGTCGCGGTAGTCGGCGAGCGCTTCGCCGACGACCTCCTCGGAGTGGCCGTGGCCGTACACGTCGCCCGTGTCGAAGAAGTCGATGCCCCGGTCGATGGCGTGATGGAGCATCTCGATGGAGTCTTCGTCCGAGCGGTCGCCCCACCAGTCGGTCCCGACGACCCACGCACCGAAGCCGACCTCGCTGACTTCGATTCCGGAGGTGCCGAGTTCGCGGTAGTGCATGGCCGGCCCTACGGATTGGGGCGACTTATTGGGTGTGTTTTGTTTCCGTCTCGTGGGAATCCCCGGCGTGGGCGGCGCTCGCGTCCCGCGCTCGGCCTCCGGGCGCTGTGTGAATTTGCTCGACACCGAGTGAATCCGCAGATTCATGCACGGTGATGCCGAACCACGCCAGCAATGGACGTGATCCCGGTTCGAGTCGGATTTCTCTTCGCGACCGAACTCACGGAGGAACAGCGAGTGGCGTTCGAGTGGGCCGAGTCGATAGCGAGCGTCGAAACAATCTCCCTCGACGCCGTCGCAACCGGGGAGACCGACCTTTCCGAGTTCGACGTGCTGTGGTGGCACTCTGACCGCCACGTCGACGCCGACGTGCGTGCCCTCGCGGCCGAGTGTGTGCCCGCACTGGACGCGTACCTCGCCGACGGCGGCGGACTCCTCCTGACGCTCAACGCCCTCTCGGCGGTCGACGCGCTGGGAATCGACCCCGTCGCGCCCGACGCGGTCGGGACCGAGAACTCGCCGCACCCGACCGGACTGCTGACGAAGTCCATCCACGCGGACCACCCGCTGTTCGACGGGTTCGATACGCTGGGCGTCCACCTCCAACCACCCGAAGCGCCGCGCCCCTTCGCCCGGTACGAACACGTCCTCCCCGAGAACGGGCAGGTCCTCGCCAGCACGCTCCACGGCGACGACTTCCTCGTCGCGCTCAAGTCCGTCGTCGCGTGGGACCGCGGCGCGGGCGCGGTCTACGGTATCGGTGCCGAAGTCGCCTTTCTCACCCACCACGGCAACGACTTCGAGACGATGGGCGCGAACGAACACCTCCTCCGCAACGCGCTCGCGGTCCTCGGCGGCCCCGCCCACCGCAGACCGGCGTTCACCGACCGCCCCGCCGACGCCGAGGGGTTCGCCGCGATGCGCGAGCGACTCGGCGACGACCATCTCCGACCCCGGTACCACCTCGCCGGCCCCGCAAACTGGCTGAACGACCCGAACGGCGTCATCCAGCACGACGGGACCTACCACCTGTTCTACCAGTACAACCCCGGCGGACCGTTCCACGGGTCGATTCACTGGGGCCACGCGACCAGCGAGGACCTCCTGCACTGGACGGACCGACCGGTCGCGCTCGCGCCGGACCCGGACGGTCCGGACCGCGACGGCTGTTGGTCCGGGTGCGCCGTCGTCGACGGCGAGGGCGTGCCGACGATTATCTACACGGGCGGCCGCGACCACCACCAGCTTCCCTGTCTGGCGACGACGAGCGACCCGCTGCTCCGGTCGTGGGACAAAGCGCCCGACAATCCCGTCATCGAGACGCCCCCGGACGACCTCGACATCCTCGGGACCGACGACTGGGCCGCGGAGTTCCGCGACCACGCCGTCTGGAGGGTCGGCGACGACTGGTACCAGCTCATCGGCTCCGCAATCGCGGCGGTCGGCGGCGTCGCGCTCCTCTACCGCTCGCCCGACTTGCGCGAGTGGGAGTACGTCGGCCCGCTCCACTCCGGTAGCGAGGGTCACGGAACCGTCTGGGAGTGTCCGGAACTCCTCGACTTCGGCGACCACCAACTGCTGCACGTCTCGAACTACGAGGACGTGCGCTACTTCGTCGGCACCGCCGACCTCGACGCCCCGGAGTTCGCGGTCGAACGCGAGGGCCTGCTCGACTACGGCGACTTCTACGCCCCGCAGTCGACCGTCGTCGACGACGGCCGGACGCTCGCGTGGGGGTGGGTCAAAGAGACCCGCGGCGTCGACGCGCAGTGGCACGCCGGCTGGTCCGGGTTGCTCTCGCTCCCGCGCGAGCTTTCGGTGAACGCCGACGGCGAGTTCCGACAGCGACCCGCCGGAGAACTCGCCACCCTCCGCGGCCGTCACGTCGAACTCGACAGGCACGCACTCGACGCCGACGAGCACGCGTCGCTCGACCTCTCGGGCAACGCCTACGAACTCGCCGTCGACGTCGCGGTCGACGGCGACGGGGCGTTCGAACTCGGGCTGTTCGAGTCGCCGGCGCTGGGCGAGCGGACCGTCCTCCGGTACGACGGCGACCGCGTCACGGTCGACCGCGAGCGGAGCACCCGAGCCCACGACGCGGACCGAGAGCCCCGCTCGATGCCCGTCGAAGGCGAGTCGGTGTCGCTCCGCGTGTTCGTCGACTGTTCGGTCGTCGAGGTGTTCGCCGACGAGCAGCGCTGTCTGACGACTCGGGTCTACCCGACGCGCGCGGACGCCGACGGCGTCTCGGTCACGGTCCGACGCGGCGAGGGCGGCGGTCGGGTCGACGTCCGCTCGCTCGACGCGTGGGAACTCGACGCGACGTTCGAGGCGCGAAAACGAGAGTGACCGCCGCGTTCGTTCAGTAGTCGCCGCCGCGAGTGGCGTCCCCGTCTCGCTCCCACCACGGCGTCGGGAGCGTTTCGCGGGGGAGCGGCAGGTGCCCGTGGCCGAGCGTCCCGAGGACATCCGTCTCGTCGCCGTCGAGAGCGACCCGGACGGTCGGCGCGAGCGTGCCGCCGAACCGGCGCTGCTGTTCTTCGGGTGGGAGGAGTCCCACGTCGTCGAGGCTCGGTCGGTCGTAGTCGAAGTAGTTGAAGAACGACGAGACGAGGAGGTCGTCGCCGTGGTCGTAGACGAGCCACGAGTACGCCTGGAAGGGCGCGCCTTTCGGGTTCGTGAGAACCATCCCGTGGCCGTTCAGGGGTTCGTAGTCGCCCGCGAGGTCGTCGGCGACGAACCCGTAGAGGGCATCGTAGCCCGTCAGGCCGGGCGCGAACGTGTGGACGTGGCTGGAGACGAACAGGTGGTACGTCCCGTCGCGGACGACGAGGTGCGGGCGCTCCAGTTCCTGATTGACGCAGACGGCGTCGAGAAGCGGCGGCCGGAGTTCGAAGTCGGTCGGGTCGCCCGTCGGCGAGTGGGCGATGCCGACGCTCCCGTTGAACTCCTCCCAGACGGGGTCGTCGCACTCGCCGGCACCCTCGGGGACGGGCGTGTTCGCCTCGAAGAGGAGGTACGTCTCGCCCGACGCGGGGTCCTCGAAGAACCACGGGTCGCGGAAGGTGTATATCATCCCGCGCGACTGGTCCTCGCGCTCGTACCAGTCGCCGTCCGGCGTGAGGATGATTCGGTGGTCCCACGACCCCTCGATGCTGAATCCGGCGTCGTCGGTGCGGACGGTCCCCCCGGTGGCGACTGCGATGCGCTGGGTGTAGGTCAGTTCCTCGGCGCCGTCCTCTCCGGCCGCGGTGTAGTAGAGATAGACGTCGCCGCCGTCGCCGTCCGGGTCGTACATCGCCGACCCGGCCCACTGACGCTGGCCGAGCGCGCCGCCGTCGAAGACGACGCCGCCGGTGGTCCACTCCTCGCCGTCCCGGGAGTAGAAGTAGCGAATCGTCGCCACGTCGTGGCGCTTGCCGGGGAGGAGGTCCGACGACGACGTCAGCGAGAAGACGACGCGGTAGCCGTCGATTTCGGCGACGGAGCCGTCGCGGTTCCGGAGGAACCACGTGTCCCAGATGTGCAGGTCGTCGTCCAGTCGCTCGTCCGGGGGGTAGATGACCGGCGCGACGTTCGAGTCGTCGCGGCGGAGGCTTTCGGCGTGTTCCCGCGTCCACGCCGGAATCCCTTCTCTGAATTTTTCACTCATTATCGTGTAAACTCGGGCAACTGTGATAGGTTTCACCATTCGTATCACCCATCGGAGAGACGCCCCACTCGGTCCGTTTCGGGTTCCGTTCGCCACTAGCGACGGGCCGAACCTGTCTCATCAGACACGCACCAGACGCCCGAAACCAGCTAATATTGCCCGGAGGAGGCCTGACGCGGGGTTCGCACAACCGAATCCCTTTGAATCTCGACGGCTTACGACGGTGCAATGACGAAGGTCCACGTTTCGCTTCCGGCGGACGCCGAGGAAGGCCTCCAGGCGTTCATCGACGAGGTCGACGGCCGCCTCGCCTCGGACGAAGACACCTGCACGGTCGTTCGGGACACCCTCGTCGACCTGTTCGGCGACCGCGAGGCGTGGGAGCGCTGGCAGAACGGCAAGCCTGTCTCGCCCGCGACGCGGGTCCGACTGCAGGGGTACGACCCTTGCAACGCGACGCTCGAAGCCGAGTACTACGCCGAGAAGGACGACGAGAAGTTCAAGCGCTCGAAGCACCTCCAGTGGCTCTGGCGGCAGTTCGACGCGACGCCGATGGCCGACAACGTCGCCTTCGCCCTCCGATTCCGACAGATGCTCGCCAACCACCTCTTCGAGGAGGCCGGAGACAGCCTCCGCATCTTCAAGGGCGTCACCTTTTCGTACGGCCACAACATCTCCGTCGGCGACAACACGGTCATCCACGACGACGTGCACCTCGACGACCGCGGGAAACTCACCATCGGCGACCGCGTCTCCATCTCCGACAGCGTCCACATCTACAGCCACTCCCACGACACCGTCGACCAGACCGAGGTCAGAAACTACCACACGACCGTCGGCGACGACGCGCGCATCACCTACGACGCGATGGTGAACGCCGGCGTTTCGGTCGGCGAGAACGCCATCGTCGGGGCCCGGTCGGTCGTGCAGGGTGACGTGCCCGCCCACCACATCGCGGTCGGCTCGCCCGCCAAGAGCGTGAAAGTAAAGCCCGGCTTCGAGGACGCGGCCGAACCGCTCGACGTCGGCGGCGAGCGCCGCGCCGACGAGCGCGAGATTCCCTACGAGCTCCCCGACGACCTCGACGCCTTCGACGAGTTCGACCGCGACCTCGACGGACCGGTGGATTCTCACCGACGCGAGTAACTCCTTTTTCAGTGCGAGACCGCCGCGCCGGCATCGCCCGCGACCACCGTCGAGAGCGTCAGCAGACCCGTTCGACCGAAGAACCGATATAGCATGCTAACGTAAGTCAATGTGTGATGGACATCTGGGGTTGGATCGTCGTCTACGCCCTCGGGTTGACCCTGCTCCAGCTCCTGGTCTATCGGTACCTCGTCAACGGCGGTGAGCCGACGATGGGCGAGGGGGCCGGTCGGGACTCCGCCCGGACGGACCGCTACGCCCACCCCGAAATCGCGGCGTCGTTCGACGACGGCTCGCAGGCCGGCGTGCAGACGACGCCGACGGGCGAGCGCATCTGCCCGAACTGCGGGGTCGAAAACGAGGCCGACACCACCTTCGACCTCTGCTGGAACTGCACCCGACGGCTCCGGTGACGACTCGCGGCCGAGCCCGTTTTACCAGCCCTCGACTAACTACGCGTATCATGGCCGACGACGACGAACTCCACGGCGAAATCGACGCGCTGGCCCGCGACATCGAGCGGGCGATTCTCGAATTCGACTCGGCCCTCGAACGCCACGCGATGCTTCGGCAGACCGCCCGTGAGCCAGTGTTTCGCTCCGAATCGCCGGAGCTCGACGACGTGCAGAACCTGTTTTTCTGAGCCGGTGAGGCGGGTTACTGTTCGAAGAAAGTGAGCAGCAACGCGACGGCGATGTAGACGCCCGCACCGAGCAGCGCGAGCGGGGCCGGCTGACCGGTCCAGCCGACTGCGTCGGTGTACATCTGGAACGTGAGTAACAGCGCGAGCACCATCAGCCAGCGCCGAATCGACAGGAGGGCCGCTTCGATTTCCATGTCGTTCCGTTCGAACAACTGTCAGTAAAACCGGCTGTTCGCCGACCGGGACTGAGCAAACCGAAGGTTTGCGAAGGTCGGTCGGCAAACGACCGCAGGGAGTACCGTGAGTGAAACGAACGGTACGTCGGTGAGACTCTGTCTCACCGGAAATGCGCCGACCGGGAATTGAACCTGAGCCAGACGTTCCTCCTCGCGTTGCTCGTCGGCTGCGACTGGCAGGGTTCAGATTCCCTGCGAATTTCGTCTCACTACGTTCGACAGAAATGCGCCGACCGGGAATTGAACCTCACTCGCAACGCTCCGCGTTGCTCGCTGCTNTCCCTGCGAATTTCGTCTCACTACGTTCGACAGAAATGCGCCGACCGGGAATTGAACCTCACTCGCAACGCTCCGCGTTGCTCGCTGCTTCAATTCCCTCGGGGCGTATCTCTTCACGCCACGGGACTCGGAGCCGTTCGGCTCCTCGTCTGGTTCCGTTCAGAAGATGCGCCGACCGGGAATTGAACCCGGGCTCCGAGCTTGGGAAGCTCGTGTCCTACCACTGGACCATCGGCGCGCTTCGCTTGCGCCCCTGACTCGACCTCGCTCCGCTCGGTCGACCATCGGCGCTCATTGCATTCGCCCCGTGGCTGACTTCACTTCGTTCAGTCACCCATCGGCGCTCACATTCTTCGCCCCGCGCGTTGTCTCACTCCGTTCGACAACACATCGGCGCGCTTCGCTTTGAACCGCTTTCCGAAGCAAAAATCCGTAGATTGCGGGGGCACTTGAACGTAGCGCTTCACCCCATCACAGCCCCGCGAAAACTGGACGGCCGTCCATTGTTTTCGCGTGACACGTGACTATTTGGGCCCCCGGTCCCAACCGGCGCTCATGACATCCGTCGACGTTCTCTCGGAGGACGCCCCGTTCGACCTCCTGTTCTCCGAAGCGGAACTCGAAGCGCACCGCGAACACATCACGACCTTCATCGAAGACACCGTCGAGGCCGCCGGAGCCGACGGGGCCGTCCTCGGCCTGTCCGGGGGCATCGACTCGACGCTCACCGCCTTCCTCGCCGTCGAGGCGCTCGGAAAGGAGAATCTCCACGGGCTCGTCATGCCGAGCGTGGCGAACGCCGAGGACATGATGAGCGACGCCGAGGGGGTCGCCGAGATGCTGGGAATCGAGTACGACGTGGTCGAGATTCAGCCCATCGCCGAGACGTTCTTCGACACGTTCCCCGAGGCGGCCGACGACCGCATGGCCGCCGGGAACGTCTACGTCCGCACGCGGGCGGTGCTCAACTACTTCGTCGCCAACCACGAGAACCGCATCGTGCTCGGGACGGGCAACCGCGCCGAGGCGATGACCGGCTACTTCACGAAGTACGGCGACCAGGCGGTCGACTGCAACCCCATCGGGAACCTCTACAAACAGCAGGTCCGCCAGCTGGCCGCCCACGTCGGCGTGCCGGAGGAACTCGTGTTACAGACGCCCTCGGCCGAGATGTGGTCCGGCCAGACCGACGAGGGCGAACTGGGGCTCACCTACGACGCGCTCGACGCGATTCTCGCGCTCCACGTGGACGGCCCGCTCTCGAAGTCCGCGACGGTCCGCCACCTCGGCGTGACCGAAGCACAGGTCGACCGCGTGGTCGACCTCGTCGCGGGGAGCGCCCACAAGCGGTCGATGCCGCCCGCGCCGTCGGCGCTCGACGTGTAACCAGCCGTCGAATCGCTCCGTTCGCAGCACTCACTTTTCGCGCGACGCCGCGATGTCGTCGACGTTCGCCCGGTGAAGCTCGGCGAAGCCGGCGGCTTCGCGTTCGAGTCGCGCCTCCCGCCCGTCGCGGTCGCGCAGTCGTTCCTTGATGATTCGGAGCGACCGATGGTCGTTGTCGGCCATCGAGGCCGCGACCGCGCGCGGGTCGTCGACGATTCGGGAGACGAGGCCCATTCGGAGCGCCTCGTCGGCGTCGACGACGCGACCCGAAAGCGAGAATTCGAGGGCGTGACCCTCGCCGACGACCCGCGGGAGGCGGACGGTCCCGCCCCACGCGCCGAACAGCCCGAGTCGGACGCCCGGTTCGCCGAGGGTCGCCCGCGGGGTGGCCACCCGCACGTCGCAGGCGAGCGCGAGTTCGACGCCGCCGCCGCGGGCCGCGCCGTCGATGCCGGCGACGACGACCGATTCGGCGGCTTCGATGGCGTCGGCGACTCGTTGGCCCCGTTTTGCGAACGCCTCGGGGTCGTCGAGGTCGGCGACGCTGTCGAGGTCCGCGCCGGCGCAGAACGCCGGGCCGCTCCCCCGGAGGAGGACCACCGGCGCGTCGGCCTCGACGACCGCGGTTTCGAGGGCGTCGAGGTCGGTCGGTCTGAGCGCGTTCCGCCGCGCCGGGCGGTCGATGGTCACGACCCGGAGGTCGCCGTCGTCCGTCGTCCGTATCATACGCCCGTTGTGCCGTGGTTTTCCAAAGGTCTTTGCCCTCCCAACCGTAAGTCTCGGCCGATGGACGACGCCGTGCGAGCCCGCGAGGCCGCGCGCGAGGCCCTCTCCGATATCGAGCCCGAGGCCCTCCGTGCGGCGCTGGACGAACGCCTCGACGCCGCCTCCCTGACGCCGGCAGTGCTCACGTTCGTGAGCGCGCGGGCCGTCGAACCGAAGGTCGACCTGAACGGGATGGCCTCCCGCGCGGCCGGAGTGCAACTCATCTACGAGGGCCTCCGGCTCACCCGGTCGCTCGCCCACGACGAGCCGTGGACGCATCTCGAGAGCCCCGAGGAGGACACCGACGCCGACCTCGACATCCTCGCGGCGGACGTGCTCGTCTCGCGCGGCTTCTACCTCCTCGCCCGAACCGAGGCCGCCGACCACGCCGTCGAGACGGTTCGCGCCTTCGGCCGCGACCAGACTCGCCGCCGCTCGGCAGACGAAGCGGCACGCCCGAAGCTCGACGGCGAACTCGAAGTGAACATCTGCACGCTCGCTGTCGTCGCCGGCACCACGGCCGTCGGCTCGGCCCCGCCGACCGCCCTCGTGGAGTACGCCGCCGGGCTGGCCGATACCCACGACGGCGACTTCCCCCCGGCCGACGAGACCGTCTCCGAGGGGACCGTCGAGCGCATCGCGGCCCTCTACCGAGGCGGCGGTGGCGACGACGCGGTTACCTCCGCGGCGGACCGCTAATCGACATACGCTACCACGGTTCCGGGTCGGTTCGAATCGAAACCCCTAAAGAGTAACCCGGACAACCAAGGAATGCCTGCCTGGGTAGCTTAGCGGTAAAGCGCGTCCTTGGTAAGGACGAGACCCCGGGTTCAAATCCCGGCCTAGGCTCTTCTCGAAATCCAACTGTTGAGAGAGGCGTCTCGTCGCCGAGCAGTTGTTGGATTCCAGTTGAGACTGACACGTCTCACTCGCATGCTCATTCCTCCCAGTCCCACCACTCCCCACCACTCGCGGAACCCAACACATTCGCCTTCGAATACTGCGCAGCCTCGTCTTCGGTCAACGCCGTCGCCCACGACACCCGCTCGCCCTCCGCACCCGGTCCTCGACTGTCGTACTCCGCGTATTCGACCGTCTCCTCGGCTTCCGGGCGCGACCAGTTGTGCCACCCGTTGGGGAGCACGTGCGAGTCCATCCACGTGCGAATAAACGCGGTTCGGGCGTGGTTCCGCCACGGCCGGCCGAGATACACCTCGGAAACGTCGGGGTCGGCGGTCAGTTCGCAGTCGAGAAAGACGAAGCCGAAGGGCTCGTCCGCCGGCGTCGAGGCCGCCGTCGCGTACGAGTCGGCTTTCGAGTGGACGCGGCAGTCCTCGAAGACGGCGGTCGCACCGCCGAAAATGAAGTCGGTCGTCCCCTCGACGTAGCAGTCCGAGAAGTACTGGCACGCCCCCTCGCCGGCGGCGTAGATGGTGTCTTGGTGGCCGAGGAAGCGACAGTTCTCGAAGACTGCCCGGTCGGCATCCACGTGGAGCGAAACGGCCTGTCCGACCGGGCCGGCGCCGTTCTCGACGGTCAGGTCGCGGGCACGGAAGTCGTTGCCACGGACCTCCAGCGTGTAGGTGAAGAAGGTGCTGTTGCGCCCGCGGTCGATTTTCTCGAAGTGGTCGTCGTGGGTGATGACCGTCCCCTCGGCGCTCTCGCCGACGAGGGTGATGTCGGGGTTCCACGCGTGAACTTCGACCTTCTCGTCGTACACGCCGTCCCGGACGAGGATTCGGATTCGCTCCGGCGGGAACGACTTCGCACCGTCGATGGCGGCCTGAATCGTCTCGTAGTCGCCGGTGCCGTCCTTCGCGACGACGTAGTCGTACTCGTCGGGGTCGTCGGCCTCGGCGAGCGTACCGAGCAGTCCGACGGCGACGCCGAGCGAAATCAACGCGAGGATGAGAGGCGCGAGCATGGCACGTACGTAACGTGCCGCCGATATACGCTTGGGGGATAGCGGAGGAACTCACGGTCGGGCTGGGAACGGGAACGGGAACGGGAACGGGCCACCGCTTACCCGCAGCACCCCACACGAATGTTCACGATAGACATTTACACGCACGCGATGTCGCACTGAGTCATGAGACGGCTTTCGCGGTTCGGACCGACCCGCGTCCGGTGGGCGCTCTGGGCGCTCCTGACGACGGGCTTTCTCCTCGTCAGCTTTCATCGCGTCACCTCGGCGGTCCTCGCCGACGACCTCGCGCGGACGTTCGACACGACCGGCGCGGAGCTCGGCATGCTCCACGCCTCCTTTTTCTACATCTACGCCGGCCTGCAGCTCCCGGCGGGCATCCTCGTGGACCGCGCGGGGTCGCGCCGAGTCGCCGCCGGTGGACTCGCCGTGATGGCGCTCGGCGTCTTCGGCTTCGCGCTCGCGCCGACCTACGGGGTGGCGTTCGCCTCGCGGGCGCTCCTCGGCCTCGGCGGGAGCGTCCTCTACACGGCGACGCTTCGATTCCTCGCCAACTGGTACCGGCCGAACGAGTTCGCCACGATGACCGGGTGGACCGTCGCCGCGGCGGGCATGGGCGGCGTGCTGGCGACGACGCCGCTCGCGGTCGCAATCGACTCGGTCGGCTGGCGTTCGGTCCTCCTCGGGGTCGGCGTCGGCGGCGTCGGCCTCGCCGTCGTGACGTACCTCGCGGTCCGCGACCGGCCGCGAGACGCCGGATTCGAGCCCCTCGACGGCGTCCGCCCGCCCGCGTCGTCGGTCGAACTCGGGACGGTCGTCGAGAACACGAGGCGCGTCCTCCGCGAGGGCGAGACGTGGCTGATGGGGACGATGCTGTTTCTGGTCTTGGGCACGAACTTCACCGTCACCGGCCTGTGGGGCGTGCCCTACATCGCCGACCTCTACGACGTGTCGGTCCGGACGGCGTCGCTTTTCGTCTTCGTCGGTAACGTCGGCTTCCTCCTCGGGTCGCCCGTCCTCGGGACGCTCTCGGACCGCATCGGCTACCGCACCGAACTCATCGTCGCCTCCTGTGTCGTCTTCACCCTCGCGTACGGACTCGTGTTCCTCCTCGTGACGCCGCCGCTCCTCGTGGTCGGCGTCCTGCTGTTCTCGGCGCTGTTCGTCATGGGCGGGGCCGTCATCGCCTTCACGGTCGCCAAGGAGCGCCACGACGCCACCGCGAGCGCGACGGTCACGGGCGCGATAAACAGCATGGGATACTTCGGCGCGGCGCTGTTTCCGGCGGTGATGGGTCTCGCCCTCGACGCCTACTGGACGGGCGAGACGGTGGCCGGCGCGCGGGTCTACACGCCGACCGGCTACCGCGTCGCGTTCGGCATCGCCACCGCCGCGGGCGTCGTCGCGGTGTGCTGTGCGTACCTGCTCCATCGGCGGGAGTCCCGTGCCGATGCGGCCCCGTCGCCGACCGCGAAACCGACCGACTGAGCCGCGCGTTCGCCGAGAACATAGCCACCTCAGCCGTCGTACCGCGCTAACACGAACGGGTACTGGCTCCCCAGCTCGTCGTCCACGACGAACTCCGCTTCGACCGCGAACCCGGTCGAATCGAGCGTCTCGTAGGTCTCGTCGATGTCGGGGAAGCTCCAGCGCATCTCGACGCCGCTGTCGAGCCAGTCGGGGTTCGACCCGGTCCACGCCTCGCCGCCGACGGTCGAAAGCAGGGTGCCGCCGGGCCGGAGGACGCGGGCGAACTCCGCGAACACCCGCTCGTGTTCGGCCACCGGAACGTGGATGACGGAGTAGAACGCGCAGACGGCGTCGAAGGAGTCCGACCGGACCGGAAGCGCGGTCATGTCTCCCTGTGCGAACCGCGCCGCCGGCACGTCTCGGCGGGCGCGGCGCAGTTGCTCGCGGGAGAAGTCGACGCCGACCACGTCGAAGTCGGCCGCGAGGGCGTCCGTCACGGGCGTTCCCTGCCCGCAGCCGGCGTCGAGCACCCGCGCGTCCGGGTCGAGGGCGTCGGCAAGTTCGTCGAGCACCGCGGGCGCGTCGTCGCTCCGCTGGTCGAGGTAGTCGTCGGCAAGGCGGTCGTACGCATCTCTGACGGCGCATCGTTGGTCTGTCATTCTGGAACTCGGGTGAGTTCGACCGCGCGGCCGTCAGATAAGTGTCTTGTCCCGGTCGGCCCTCTCGCGGGCTGTCGGGTCGAGACGCAAGCGACGCTGAAAAAACGGAGAATCGGCGGTCGAGACGCCTCGAAAACGGGAGTCGCTTACCGGAGGTCGCGGACGAACCGCTCCGGCACGTAGTCGACGACGTGGTCGGGTATCGCCGCGACGGCGGTCTCCGCGATGGCGACCATCGGTTTCCGGAGCAGGACGTAGACGCCGGAGACGGCGACCGCGGCGATGACGAGCGTCTCCGCGAGGCCGTCGAAGGCGAGGACCGGCGGGACGGCAAAGGCGAGCGTCAGCGCGAGGTCCTCGGGCGCGCCGTCGTAGCGAATCAGGCGCTTCGGAGCGAGCCACCGGCCGTTCCAGTGGTCGTAGACGGCGCGCTCGGAGGTGCCGAGCCACGGCTTGAGTTCGAGGCCGCCGCCGAGCACGTCGGACGCGGAGTGGAGCGCGGCCGCCGCGAGGAACAGCGCGACGGCGAGCGTCGTGGTCGTCGGGTTCAGCGCGGCGACCGCTACCGCGGGCACGGCGAGCGCGCTGAAGTACACGGGGAAGTGGAGGGTCTTCCGGTGGCCCGCGTACAGATCGAAGTCGGGGAACAGGCCGCCGAGTGCGGCCGCGAGCACCGGGAGCATCCCGGCCTCGGGGACCAGCGCCCACACGGCGGTGCCGAGGACGACACCCGCGAGGGCGTGAGTGGTGGCCATCATCGATGGGGCGTATGCAATCTGGAGGAAAAACGATGTCGGTGGTCGTGCTAGCTAGACTCACGGTCGAATTTAGGCTGCTCAGGTCGTAGCACACCGCGATGGTCCCCAGTCGAATCGAGCGACTCGCGGGGCGGGCGATTCAGGCCATCATCGTGTGTATCTTCCTCGTCGGTCTCTACACGCGGAACCTGAGCGTCACCGTCAACGCCGTGCTCGCGCTGGCGGCGACGTTCCTCCCCGCGGTGCTCCGCCGCGACTGGCAGATTCGACTCCACCCGCTTCTCGGCCTCTGGCTGGCGTTGGCGGTGTTGTTCCACGCCATCGGCATGCTCGGCCCGTACCACTACATCGACTGGTGGGACCACGTCACCCACACGCTCTCGGCGACCGTGGTCGCGGCGGTCGGCTACGTCACCGCGCGGGCCGTCGACGAGTACACCGAGACCGTCTACCTCCCCGACCGCTTCATGTTCGTCTACATCCTGCTTTTCACGCTCGCGGCCGGCGTGTTCTGGGAGGTACTTGAGTTCGGTGCGCGACTCGCCGCCGACGCCGTCGGCTCGGAGGCCGTCCTCGTTCAGTACGGTCTCGACGACACTATCGTCGACCTCGTCTTCGATACGGTCGGCGCGGTGCTCGTCGCCCTCTTCGGGACGCCGTCACTCGCGGACACCATCGATTCGGTCACGGAGCGACTCGAACGGACTCGACCCTGACGGGGGCCATCTTTTAGCCATCCGGTGTGCATACTACTACCATGAAATTCGTTATCGTTGGCTACGGCCGCGTGGGCTCGCGGACCGCCCGCGTGCTCCGGGAGGAGGGCCACGACGTGACGGTCGTCGACAACAACGACAAGAAAGTCGACCGCGCCCGCGACGAGGGCTTCGAGGCGGTTCTCGGCGACGGCGGGACCGAAAGCGTCCTGCGGGAAGCGGGCGTCGAGGGCGCAGACGCCGTCGGCGGGCTGACCGGCGACCCGAACATCAACTTCGCGGCCTGCATGCTCGGAAAAGAGTACGACTGCCGGACGGTCATGCGCATCAGCGAGGACTACCGCCAGGAGATTTACGAGCGCTACGCCGACGACGTGGACGAGATTATCTACCCCGAACGCCTCGGCGCGGCCGGCGCGAAGACGGCGCTCCTCGGCGGCGACTTCAACGCCATCGGCGACCTCACCGACCAGCTCCGACTGACGACGGTAACCGTCCCCGACGGCGCACCCATCGTCGGCGACCACGTCGCCAACATCGACCTCGGCGCGGACGGTCGCGTCTACGCCCACGGCCGGGAGCGCGAGCCGATGACGATTCCGCTTCCGGGGACCGTCGTCGAACCCGGCGACCAACTCGCGCTGCTCACGGAGCGAAACGCGTTGGAACGGGTTCGGTCGAAACTACTCGGCTGACGCCGCGCCGACGTTCGCGGGTCGAAAGGCTTCTCTGCGGTGTAATTTGTTTCGGAAAACAGCGCCGTGGTGGCGGCGCCGCATGTCGTACCGGGGGAACCAGAACGACGATGGTGGTGGTGGTTTTCGTGCCGGGCGCGCCGGTGGGAGGATGGGAACTGAGGCCGAGTGCGCGCCCCATACTCGGGTACGTACGGGGAACCTTAAATCTGCGTCAGACAGGGGTCACACGCTATCTACGTGCAATATCTGCTGTTATACCGCGGTCGTTGCGCCCCGCCAATCGCCCCGCACTCAGTAGACGAGTTTCCCCTCGACGAACTGGCGGACCCGGTCGTCGTCCGGCGACCCGAACACCTCGTCGGTTGGTCCCGATTCGATACACGTCCCGCCGAGGATGACGGCCGTCCGGTCTGACACCCGCCGGGCCTGTTGCATGTCGTGAGTCGCGAGTGCGACGGCGATGCCGCGGTCCCGTGCCGCCCGCATCGCAGACTCGATGGCGGCGGTGTTCCGCGGGTCGAGGTTCGAGGTCGGTTCGTCCAGCAGTAACACGTCCGGGTCGGGTGCGAGCGCCCGCGCGATGGCGACGCGCTGGGCCTCGCCCGCCGACAGCGACCCGGCGTCACGGTCGACCTTGTCGAACATCCCGACGGTCCGAAGCGCCTTTTCGACCGTGTCCGACGGCTCGTCGCGGCCGAACAGCCCTTCGACCGCGTCGCGGATGCGAGCCGACCACGACCGGCGGACTCGGAGGCCGTAAGAGACGTTCTCTTCGACCGTCGTCGAGAAGAGACTCCGCGTCTGGAACGCCATCCCGATTCGCCGTCTGACCGCCAGTCGGCGCGCTTCGGGGAGGTCCCATACGTCGTCGCCGCCGACTTCGACCGCCCCCTCGTCGGGACGCTCGAACATGGCGAGCAGTCGGAAGAGCGTCGTCTTGCCCGTCCCCGAGGGGCCGACGACGGCGAGAATCTCGCCCGGTTCGACGGCCAGCGAGATATCTTCCAGCACCGCGCCGTTGCCGAAGCCGTGGCCGAGGTCGTGAGCCGCGAGTCGGGTCCCGCCGCGCCCCGCCCCGTTCGACGCCGGGTCGGACGCGGCTGGTTCGTCGGCCCCGCCGACACCGGACCCGTCGGTGCCGGGTCTCTCGGCCGTCATCGCCCCCTCCCGTTCCGTCCGGGGGTCCGGTCGCGGAAGCGCGCGCCGAGGGCGTTCACGCCGAGGACGAGCGCGAGCAGGATGGCTCCGAGCGCGATGCCCGTCTCGATGTTCCCCTTCCGCGCCTCGACGGTGATGGCCGTCGTGAGCGTCCGGGTGAACGACGTGCTGTCCGAGAAGACGATGTTGCCGCCGACGATGAGGACGGAGCCAACCTCGCTGATGGCGCGGCCGTAGGCGGCCAGAAGCGCCGTGACGATGCCGTAGCGCGCCTCGCGGACGACCAACAGGGCGACGTCCGTCGAGGTGCCGCCGGCGGCGAAGGCGGCGTCTCTGAGGTCCTGTGGAACCGACTGGACCGCCGACAGCGAGACGCTCACGAGGACGGGGAGCGCGAGGATGGTCTGCGAGAGAATCATCGCCTCGGGCGTAAACAGCAGGTCGAACGTCCCGAGCGGTCCCGAGCGGGACAGCGCCAAGAGGACGACGAGGCCGACGACGACGCTCGGAAAGCCCATCCCCGTCGAGATGACGGAGGTGACGACCGACTTCCCGTAGAAGTCGCGGAACCCGACCGCCAGCGAGATTGGGAGGCCGAGCGCGGCGCTCAGCGCGACCGCCGCGGTGCTCACGTACAGCGAGACGGCCGTGATGCTGACGAGGTAGGTGAGGTTCAGGTCGCCGAGGGCGAACACGGGCGGTGGTGGGGTCCGACCGGACTAAAAGTCCTCGGGGACGTGCTGTGTCACCCACGACTCGAACTGCGCGTCGGAGACCGACGCCGACGACGAGGCGTTCTCCCCGCCGTCGTAGTTCTCGGGGACGTACTGGCCGAACTGCGGCCCCTCCGAGAGCGCGTTGGGGAAGAACAACTGCGACCCGTTAGCCGTGTAGTTGCTGATTATCTCTTGGCCCTCGGGGCTCGTGAGGAAGCCGGCGTACGCCATCGCCAGCGAGTAGTTCACGTCGGGGGACTTCGCGGGGTTGACCGGGATGACGCCGTAGGGGTTCTTCAGGATGGTCGGGCCGCCCTTGAGCGGGCCCTGGACCTGGATTTCGAGGTCGATGTTGTCCTGCGTCGCGAGGAACGTTCCGCGGTCGGAGAGCGTGTACGCGCCCGACTGGTCGGCCTGCACGAGCGTGTCGCCCATGCCTTTGCCGATTTCGCGGTACCACGTCCCCGACGGCTCGACGCCGGCGGCCTCCCAGATGAGCAGTTCCTTCTTGTTCGTCCCGGAGTCGTCGCCGCGGGAGACGAACGTCGCCTCGGCGTCCGCAATAGTCGCGAACGCGTCGGCCGCGCTCTCCATCCCCGAGCTGCCCGCGGGGTCGTCCGCCGGCCCGACGACGACGAAGTCGTTGAACATCACGTCGCGGCGGTTGACGCCGTAGCCCTCTCGGAGGAACTCGTCTTCCGCGCCGCGGGCGTGGACGAGAATCACGTCGGCGTCGCCGTTCCGCGCCGTCTCGATGGCCGCGCCGGTTCCCTGCGAGATGGTCTTCACGCGGGCGTTGAACTTCTCTTCGAACACCGGGTTCAGGGCGTCGAGCAGTCCCGTGTCGTACGTGCTCGTCGTCGTCGCCAGCGTCAGTTCCTGGGTCGCGCCGCTCCCGCTTTGGCTCTCTTCGGTTCCTTCCGCACCCCCGCCGTTCGCCTGCGGAGGGCTCGTGTCGCCCGTGCATCCACTCAGTCCGAGAATCGCGCCGACACCGGCCGCCTGTAAGAAACGCCGTCGCTCTATCGCCATGCATTGTGGTTTGCCGAACGCGGATTAACTGTTTCCCACGCAACGTAATCACAAATCATTTCAATATCCATGAATCGTAACGATTCGAGTCCGAAACCGGTTGCGTCGGATTCTTTTCGACCCGTCCCGTGGTGACGGACATGAGTTGGGAGTCGCTTTTCGCTCGCGCCGCCGCCTACGAGACGACCGAGGCCGACATCACCGAGGCGCTTCGCGCCCGCCGAGGTGACGATGCCTGAGACGGAACTCTCGCCCGCGCGGGTCGTCGCCGACGCCGACGTGCTCGCGGCCGACCTCCTCGCCGACGGCCCCGCCAGAGCGGCGCTCGACCACCTCCGCCGGCACTCGTGGACGACGCTCGTCGCCAGCGACCCGCTTCTCGACGACGCCGAGGCGGTCGTCTCGTCGCTCGCGGACGCCGACCTCGCGGCTGACTGGCGCGAGAAGGTCGAGTCGTGGGTCGAACTCGTCTCCCACCCGGACGGTGACAACCCCGCGCTGGCGTCGGCCTACCGCGGCGGCGCGATGCACCTCCTCACGTTCGACGACCGCCTCAGTTCGGCGCAGGCGGGCGCGGCGCTCGGCGGTCGCTTCCCCGTCAGCGTCCGACACCCGAAGGCGTTCGCGACGCTGTTCGCGCCGGAGAGTCTCTACGTCGAGGTCGAAGGCGGGTCGTACCCCGGTCCGGACCGCGACCCGCGGGCGTAGACGCCGGCCGCCCGCCCGACGGCTCAGTCGCCGTTGACGATTCGAGTCACCGCGAAGATGGCGAGAACGGTCACGAGACCGAAGGCGAGGGCGACGCCGAGGCTCCGGGAGGCGTCGCCGAAGAACACCGCGATGGCGGCGAAGACGGCGATGCCGTAGCCGCTCGCCGCGCCGGCGGCGACGACGTTTGCTCGGTTCATGCGTCTCCGTAGGCGCTCGCCGACCCTGAGTGTGAACCCCCGCGATTGTGGGGAGTGGCGGGAGCGGCTCTCGCGGGGCGTGTGCTGTCGATACCGTTGGAGGGGCCGATGGCGAGCCCGACGGGCTCGTCGTAGTCGGGGAACATCGTGGCTAATGTGTCACCGCCGAACGTATCAACCTGTTTGCTTGCGAACTAGTTTCGACAGTAGTTCCCGTCGTCGGTGGTCCCGGCGCGCTCGACGGTACAGCCGAGCGATTCGAGTTTCGCCGCGGCCGCCGCCACGTCGTCCTCTCGGACGAGCACGTGGTCGGTCGAGTACGCCGACAGCGCGAATATCGAGATGTCCTCTTCGGCGAGCGCGCCCGCCACCTGCGCCAGAAAGCCGACGAGTTCGAACGGCAGGACCATCTCGAAGGTGAGTCGCTTCCAGCCCCGCTCGACTTCGACGGCGGACGCCTCGTCGACGCGCTCTTCCTCGACGACGACGGTCGTCTCGTTCTCGTCTCGAATCGTCGCGAAGGCGTCTGGGTCGCCCCGCTCGGCCTTGACGACCGCGTAGGTCGCCGCCGAGACGATGACGGTCCCGCCCTCGAAGAAGTCGCTCGGGTCCATGCGGTTCGGGGTTGCGCCGGCGAGGTAAACGTAGCGGTCGGTGGGGTGGTCGTGGCGGCTCCCGCTCACTCGGTTCGCCCGATGGCGGACGCCTTACTGACGTTCGGCGAACTTCCGTCGGACGCTTCGCGTCCGACGGCGTTTGCTTCGCTACCGCTCGGCGTACCACGTCGCGAACTTCGCTAACGCCCGCCCGCGGTGGGAGATGCCGTTTTTCTCCTCGGCGCTCAGCTCCGCGAACGTCGCACCGTCGTGCTCGAAGATGGGGTCGTAGCCGAAGCCCCCCTCGCCGCGCGGCGGGACGATGCGGCCGTTGACGCTCCCCGTAAACAACTTCACCGGGAGCGTCTCCGTCTCCTCCGCGTCTTGTTCCGCGCCGCGGGCGGCCGCCACGGTCCGGTCGTCGCGGTCTATCGGGTCCGGACTCGCCTCGAAGGCCTTGCCGTCGCAGTACGCGAGGACGCAGCGGAACGAGGCTCGACGGGGCTCGTCGAGTTCGGCCGCGGCCAGCCGGTGGACTGCCTCGACGCCGAGAGTGTCCTCGACGTACGAGGAGTACGGGCCGGGAAAGCCCTCGAAGCCGTCGATAAAGAGACCGGCGTCGTCCACGAGCACCGGTTCGTCGGCGTAGCGGTAGGCCTCACGCGCGCCGTGCGCCGCGATGGGACCGAGCTCGGACGCCTGTACCTCGGTGTAGTCGAAGTCGAGTTGGGTCACGTCGTCGTCGAGGTACGAGAGCGCCTCGCGGACCTTCCCCGCGTTCGTGGTGACGTATCGGAGCATGCCCGCCCCTCCGCGGGCGGACGTGGAAAAGTCGTCGGTGTCGGTCGCTTCGCCTCAGTCGACGATGACTTCGACGGGGCCGTCGTCGGCCTCGGCCTCTTCTTCGGACTCTTCCGCCTTCTGTCGCTCGTTCCAGAGGAGGCCCCCGGCGACGAGGAGGACGACCCACGACCGCCAACTCGCGAGATTCAGGGTGTAGCCGATGCCGAAGGGCTTCTCGACCAGCATGCCCTTACCGGGCTGCCAGTACGACGAGAGCAGTCGGCCGGCGCTCGGGCGCTCGAAGTTGTACGGGATGCCGAAAAGCGTTCCGCGCTGCGGTTTGTCTGCCATGTGAGACGAATACGCCGGCTCGGGATAAATCGTTTTGGCCTTCCGACGAGTTCGGTCGCGGCGACCTACCGGTACCGACCGCGGGATTCGACCTCTCGCAACCGGGCGATGACCTCCTCGGAGCCGACGGCTTCGTAGCCCGCTTCGAGCGCGTCGATGAGGGGCTCGGCGTCGTCGGCGGTCCCCTCGACGCTCTGGGCGAACACGTGGAGGTCCATCGCGTGGTCCTCGACGTGGCCCGTGTGGAAGCCGAGACCGAAGTCGATGAGGTACACGCGCCGTTCGCCGCCCGGTCCGGTCCCGACTCGGATGTTCCGCGTCGTCGGGTCGCCGTGGACGATACCCGCCTCGTGGAGGCGCGCGAGATACTCGCCGACGATGCGGACGGCCTCGGGGTCGAGTCGCTCCGCGAGGTCCGCGTCGCCGACTCGCTGGAACGCGATGACGCCGTCGACGGGGTCCACGTCGCGGACGACGGGCGTCCGGACGCCGGCGCGCCGGGCGTCGCTCGTCAGCCGCGACTCGGCTTTCGTCCGCTCGCGGCGGAGTTTGTCGTCCAGTTCCGGGTGGCGGTACGTCTTCGGGACGCGCCGCTTGACGACCTCGTCCGCGCCGATGTCGACGGTCGCTTCGGCCCCGCGAATCGCGCCGTCGTCGGTGTAGGCGCGCGCGACCGACTCGTCCGCGCCACGCCACGTCACTTCGACTTGGTCGGGACGGAAGTTCGGGTCCACGGTCGATTTCTCGACCGCGAGCGTGTCGCCCGCGGCGAGCATCCGCGCGCCGAGCACGGCTATCATGCCGGCGTTGTCGCGGAGGAACCGCGGTTCGGGCGCGTGGAACTTCGCGCCGCGCTGGTCGCACATCTCGGCGAGCATCTCGCGCAGGCGGGCGTTCTGGCCCACGCCGCCGCCGAGGACGAGTTCGTCTGTCCCCGTCAGCGACAGGGCGCGCTCGGCCACCTCGGTGAGCATGGCGAAGATGGTCTCCTGCAGGCCGGCGCAGATGTCGGGCACGGGCGTGCCCGCGTCCGCCTCGTCCTTCGCGGCGCTCATGATGCCTGAAAACGAGAAGTCCATCCCCTTGACGACGTACGGCAGTTCGACGTAGTCGCCGCCCTTCGCGGCCTCTTCGACTTTCGGGCCGCCGGGGTGGGTCCAGCCGACGTGACGGGTGAACTTGTCGATGGCGTTGCCGACGCCGGTGTCCATCGTCTCGCCGAGGACGCGGTAGCGGCCGTTGTGGTAGCCCAGCAGGTGGGCGTTCGCACCCGAGGCGTTCAGACAGACCGGCGAGTCGAAGCCGGACTGGTAGCGGCCGATTTCGAGGTGCGCGACCATGTGGTTGACGCCGAGTAGCGGTACGTCGAGCGTCTGTGCGACCGAGCGCGCCGCAGTGCCGACGATGCGGAGACACGGGCCGAGCCCGGGTCCGCGGGAGAACGCGACGCCGTCGACGACGGGGCCGTCGCCGTCGTGTCGCTCCGCGGCGTGCGCGAGCGCGGTCTCGACGACCTCGGGGATGGCGGTTCCCATGTGCTCTGCGGCCTCTCGCGGGTGGATGCCGCCGCTGTCGGGCTGGTACGGGTCAGATTCGATGAAGACGTGGTTGGCCGCGGGGTCCGGCGTCCGCCCGGTTCCGGAGCGGAGCGCGTCGGGGTCGTCGGTCTCGAAAACCGCGGCGCTCGCGGCCCACGCTGTACCTTCGATTCCGAGAATGCGCATCGAGTGTGAAGAAACGGCGGTTCGAAGCCGGGACTACGCCTCTTCGGCTTCGACTTCGGCGTCGGTGATCTTGTTGCGCTCGAGCATGTGCTCCTGCTCGACGTCGCGCGCGAATTCGGGGCTCTCGTAGACCTTCGCGTAGCCCGCGGTCTTGCGCATGCCGAACTTCGTGTCGAGTTCGTGGACGACGACCTCGTCGGAGTCCTTGTTCAGCTTGGCCGCGAGCGAGTCGCGAACCGACAGACGCGAGGGCGTCGCTTCCTCGTGGACGATCTCGAATCGAACGTCCGTCCGGTGCAACATGGGGTTCTCCTCCTCGGAGATGATTTCGATATCCATGGTTCAGTTACCAGTAATTCCCCCCGAAGCAAGTAAAAGGATTTCGAAGGGACGAGCGCGCCCGCGTCTCAGGCGTCGATGGGCGCGACCACGGCGTCGAAGTCGCCGTCGAACTGCGCGAGGAGGTCCCGCATCTCGGTCTTGGCCGCGTCGGTGACGGTCACGCGGACCATTCCCTCGTCGGGCTGGCCGTAGACGACGGTCGAGCCGACGGGCGCGGCGAGCACCGCCGGGAGTGTGGCGAGGTCCTCTTCGCCCTCGACGAGGAGCGTCGTCGGCTCGTCGGCGTCGAGCGCGGCCACGAGCGCGGCCACGAGGTCGACGGAGACGGTTCCCGGTTCGTTTTCGACCTCGACGAGACGGCCGGTCTCGACCGCGCGGCGAATCTCCTCGCCGACGGCCTCGCGCTTCGTCTTGCCGTCGACGACTGCCACGTCCGGCGGGCGACCGGCGCGGCGGAGGTGGAAGGTGACGACGTCGCCGACGGCGACGAGCGGCGCGCCCGCGTCCTCGCTGGATGCGTCTGCGAGGAGGTCGTCGGCCTCGGTGTACACCGGGCCGAACGGCTCTTTGAACGCCGCTCGAAGCGCCGTCGGCAGGGTGAGCATCCTCAGCGGACCTTCAGCGCGTAGCCGCCGGGCTCGGTGACGTTCATCTCGGTGGCGATTTCGCTGTCTTCGGGGTGGGTGATGACGACGTAACCCGCCCAGTCCTCGGTGAGACTGCTCGACCCGCAGTTCTCGCACGTCTGTTTGTCCGGGTCGTTGACGAAGTGGCACTCGCGGCAGGCGAGACGGGGCTTCGCCATCAGTTACCCTCCGCCGAAGCCTCGCTCTGCTGGCGCTTCGATTCGAGCCAGCCGTGCTTGCCGAGCCCCGGCTGTTTGGCCGTGAGGCCGATCTTCGAGTCGCGCGGGTTGCGCTCGTCGATGCTCTTGGTGACGATGCGTGCGCGAACCTCGTCGTCGACGGCGAGCGTCTGGTTGGACTCGGTCGACGCGAGCTGTTGGTTCTCGCCGTCGTAGGCGAGGTATTCGTCGGATATCTGCGAGACGTGGAGCAGCCCGTCGACCGGCCCGATGCCGACGAAGGCACCGAACTCGACGACTTCGACCACGATGCCGTCGACGACCTCCTGCATGTCGGGGTCGTAGGTGATGGCGTCGAAGTCGGCCTCGTAGTAGACGCCGGGGCGGCTGGGCAGCACGGTGCCCTCGCCGATGTCGTTGACGTTCACGACGCTCACGACGCTCCCCACGTCCTCGTCCATCCGTCCTTCCAACTTGTCCTGCAACAGTCGCTTGACCCGCTCGGGCGTCACGTCGCCCAGGTGTCGGGGTGGGACTTCGACTGTATCTTTGAGTCGTACCCGTTTGTACATAGTTTCGTTAAGGTTCCGTGATTGCCAGCGTGGCGTGCCCCCGGATGCCGACGACGGGAATCCCGCAGTCGAGCACCCGGTCACGGAGGGGCTTGTCGTTCGTGACGACGTAGTCGACCTCGCCCGATTCGGCGAGTTCGACGACCGCGTCGTCGGCGTACGATTCCTCGGTTTCGACCGCCCGGCACCGGGTCGCCAGGTCCGCGCCCACGCTCGCCGCGACGCCTTCGGTCCCGCTGCCCGTCGAGAGCTTCTCCAGCTCGTCGAGGACGGCTGTGGGGACCACGAGGTCCGCGTCGGCCGCGAGCAGCCGGTCGAGTTCGTCGAACACGCGAACGTCGAGCTCGACCGGCATCATGAGCGCGTTCGTGTCCATGACGACTACGGTGGCGGTCACGTCACTTGAGCGTCCCGATACCGATGAGCCGCCAGCGGGCGCCCACGCGGCGGTTGATGGCTATCTTCGCGCCTTCGGCGGCACAGACGGGGCGCTTGAGCGAGACTTCCGCCTCGCCGCTTCGCGCGCTCGTCACCGCGCCGACGGTCGTCGCGGTGCCGACGGTGAGCATCAGGGGCTCGCCGGTGGATATCTCGTCGATACCCTCGTCTTCCTCGCCGCCGACGACGCGGTCGAGCAGTTCGACGTCCATGGTGAACTGCTCGCGTGTCGGCGGGAGCGTGCCGGGCTCGCCGGCGACCTGTCCCGCGAGCGCGTCGCCCTTCGTGAAGCTCGGGTCGAGACCGGTCCCGACGCCGCAGAGACCGCCGGGCTGGACTTCGTCGACCATGTTGCCGCCCGCCTGTAGCGAGCGGACCTCGGTCGTGATGGAGCGCCATTCGGTCTGGCCCTCCTCGTCGACCTCACGGCCGGGGCGAAGTTCGAGTTCGTCGCCCTCCTCGAGCTTGCCGGCGACGACGCTGCCGCCGATGACACCGCCCATGAGTCCGTCCCAGGTCGTCCCCGGGCGGTTGATGTCGAAGCTGCGCGCGACGAACATCCGGCTGTCTTCGGTCTCGTCGCGGTCGGGCGTCGGAATCTCCTCCTCGATGGCCTCGATGAGGAGGTCGAGGTTGACCTCCTGCTGGGCGCTGATGGGGACGATGGGCGCGTCTTCGGCCACCGTTCCCTTCACGAACTCCTTGATCTGTTCGTAGTTGTCGAGGGCGCGCTCGCGGTCGACGAGGTCGACCTTGTTCTGCGCGATGACGATGTTCTCGATACCGATGATATCGAGCGCCATCAGGTGCTCTGCTGTCTGGGCCTGCGGCACGTCCTCGGTCGCGCTCACGAGCAGGATGGCGCCGTCCATGATGGCGGCACCAGAGAGCATGGTCGCCATGAGCGTTTCGTGGCCGGGCGCGTCGACGAACGAGACGGTGCGGCGCACTTCGGTCTCTTCGCCGTCTTCTGTCTCCTCTTCGACCGTGTAACACTCCGGCGCGTCAACGCCGGGAATCTGACGGAACGTCGCGTCGGCGTACCCGAGTCGGATGGAGATTCCGCGCTTCATCTCCTCCGAGTGCTGGTCCGTCCACGAGCCGGACAACGCTTGAACGAGCGTCGTCTTTCCGTGGTCGACGTGACCGACGAGTCCGATGTTCACCTCCGGTTGTTGTGGGTTTTTCGTCACCATTGACCTCCTGAGAGTAATCTTGCGTGAACTTGGCTCCGAACGACTGATAAAGGTGCTGTTCTCGGACCGGGGCTGCTGTGGCTACGTCGGGCGGTCACACACCGCGCGCGGCGATTCAGCGGCGTCTCCCGCTCCCGGCGCTGCTTCGGAAAATGGTTCGTCGTGCCCCCCAGCACGACGGTTCGTAGACCGATTCGAGTAACCCCTCGAACGGCTATCGGCTCCGGAATCCGTCGGTTATTCGACGCCCTTGACGAGCGAGCGAAGCTCGTCTCGGTAGGCGTCCGGCGTGAGTCCGAGGTCGATGTCGACCGAGACCTCGATGGCCTCGGTCGGCTCCTTGGTCACGCTGAGTTCGATGTTCTCGCCGGGGTGTGCGCCACCCGCGACGAGAATCGCCCCGTCGTGCTCCCAGACGGCCAGCATCCCGCTGACGTCGAACTCCTGTCCTTCGATTGTGAACTCCTTTTCGTCCGTGAACGGGAACGTAATCGTATCGAAGGAAATCGTCGCCCCGTAGTCGGTAACGCGCGCCGAATCGCCGGTATCGACCGTCGTCGACCGCGTGTCGGTCTGTTCGATGTCCGTGACGCCAACGTCCGATAACTGCGTCTCGTAGTGTTTCCGCGCGTGCTTCTCGACCAAGTCGACGACCGTTCCGCGGACCGTCTCCGGGAGGTTCGACAGGCTCGGGTCGAGCGTCACGCGCGTCGCGAAGAACAGCGAGAACTGCCCCTCGGCCTGCCCGAGCGTCTTCTCTTTCAGCGTCTCGGAGAGGTCCATGTCTTCGTACACGACCGTCTCGAACGCCGCGGAGACGCTCGCCGGGCCGACCGACCGCTCGAACGCCGGGTCGAGAGAGTGTCCCCCGATGTACTCCCAGCCGCCGGCTTCGAGCGCCCCCTTCGGAACCTTCGGCGGTGCCCGCGCGGCGCTCGCGGTCGTTCCGGAACTACAGCCGGCGAGACCGGCGAGCCCCGCGCTGGCCGCGATACCGAGGTACGTTCTCCGTCTGATACTGTGGGTTGCGTTGTCTTCCCCCTTCATCGGTCAGTACTGCCTCGCTCTGTTTCAAATAGGTATCTCCCCGAAAATCAAATGCGAGAACATAGACACGACGGGTCGACCGCTCTGAGAGCGAGCTTTTTGCCGCTCCATCCCCGACCGTACCACGTGCCCGCTCCGGTGTCGTCGCCCTCGGAGTTCGCCTTCGAACTGGCGCTCTGCGCCCAGCTCGAACAGACGACAGACTGGCTGCCCGCGCGCCAACTCGGCGCGTCGGTCGCCTCGCCCGGGAGCCGCATCATCGACGTGTGCGCCGTCGTTCCGGGCCCGGAGTTCGACGAACGCGCCCGCATCACCGACCGCGCGATTCCCGCGGCGGCCATCGAGAGCGACGTGGGGGCCGGAAGCGCCGTCTTCTGGCGCGACGGCTTCGACTGCCACCCCGGCCGCGCCCGCCGCGCCACCGACCGCGCCGTCGAGGTCGGCTTCTTCGAGTCCGAGCGCCGCCGGAGCAGGGAGTACGTCCGCCGCGCCGCCCGCTATCCCGACGACTGGTTCTCCCGGCTCGTCGGCATCGAGAACAAACCCGACCTCGGCAGTCCCGGCGACCTGCTCCGACAGCTCCGCCTCGACGTGAGTCTCGCGGTCTTCGACGAGGTGATTCTCGCGACTGAGAGCTACGTCACCGGCGCGCACCTCAACCGCATCCCCGAGGAAGTCGGCGTCTGGCGCTTCGACCCCGACACCGGCGACCGGGAGGTGGTCCGCGAGCCTCAGCCGCTCTCGCCCGGTTCGACCGGCGTCGAACCCGTCGAGTACCACTCGCTACACACCGACGTGGCGCTCGTCTCGCCCGCGGAAAAGCGAACCGCCCGCCTTCGACTTGCCGAGCGCGCCTACGGGAAGGGGTGGCGCGCCTACGACCTCCCCGCCTGCGCCCACGCCCGCGTCGACGCCGACGGCCGCCCGGTCTGCGCCCACTTCGACCGCGTGGTCGACCCCGGCTCCGAGTGCGGTGCCGACTGCTCGGCGTTCGAGGCGGCCGACCCGCCCGAACTTGACCGCGACGGCCTCCGCGAGTCGCGGACGGGCTGGGTCGCCGACCCGGCCGGGGCGGTTCGCAGACAGTCGGGACTCGACCGGTACTTCTGACTCGGCCGGTCTCTCGCCGGGTCGCTACTCGTTCCGCTCGTCGGAGTAGTGCCAGCCGAGTGTGGCGACGACGCCGAAACCGACGACGAACACCGCACCTTCGACCCAGTTCGGCTCGCCGGACCACGAGGCCACGAGGAACCAGACGACGCCGGCGACGAGCGCCAGCGGCGTGCTGTACCGAAGTGCGTCGACGATATCGGACACGACCGTCCCGACGCGCTCCGGTCGCAAAGTCGCATCGGACCGGCGCGTTCGCCTCCCGACTCTCACTCGGCGTCGGCCCGCCGCTCCATGTAATTCCAGTAGGTGACGAGCCCGACGCCGATGACGACGACGAAGACGAACTGCACGGCGACGGCGAAGAAGTCGAGTCGGCCCGTATCGAGGTAGGTCAGGACGAAGTTGGCTGCGGCCGCGACGGCGCCGGCGACCATGAGATACCTGAACGCCCTGTCCTCGGCGACGGTCCGGAGCTTCACAGGTCGTACACCTCGCCGTCGACCGCCAGCGGCTCTTCGAACGCCTCGTCGGCGGGGTAGTAGTGCGCCACATGGACCAAGCGAGTCTCGTCGGCATTCAGTTCTTCGCCGAGCGCGATGGCTCCCTCGCGGGTCATGTGCTTCGTGCCGAAGGTCCGCGCGACCCCGTTTTCGTCGTAGTCGTCGCCGCCGATGGGGTGGTACTCGCAGACCGACGCGGGGACGATGGCCTCGGCGAGAAGCAGGTCGGGGTTCCGGAGCACGTCGCGGGACTCCTCGGGGATGGCGTAGGTAGAATCGCCGGATAGCGAGAGCTTCGCACCCGTCTCGGGGTCTTCGATGGCAACGCCGTAGCAGACCAGCGGCGGGGGGACGACCGGCACGAACGTCACGTCGAGGCCGCAGGCGCGGAACGACTCGAACGGCGTCTGGTCTTCGACCGAGATTCGGTCGAGGTAGGAGAACTTCGAGCGAATCGCGTCGGCGACGCTCTCGCCCGTGACCGGGTCGACCTCGTCGGCGGCGTGGACCGCGAGGTCGTCGAGGAGGCGGTAGACGTTCCCGAGGCCGTCGAGGTGGTCGAAGTGGATGTGGGTGACTAAGGCCTCGTCCGGCAGCGGCACGTCCTGCGTGAGAAACTGGTGGCGGAAGTCCGGGCTGAAGTCGACGAGGAGCGACTCGCCGGTCCGCTCGTTTTGGACGTGGACCGAAAAGCGCGTCCGCTCGATGCCTCGCTCGCGGGCCGCGAGGCAGGTCTCGCAGTCGCAGCCGACGGTGGGCGTGCCGGTCGTGTCGCCGGTCCCGAGGAGGGTCACGCGCATTGACTCAACCACGGGGGCGGCGAGGTATAAACGTGGCCGACCGCGGCGAGTCAGGACCGGTATATCTGCCGAAATTCGACCAGGGGGTGGAACGTCCCCGAGAGCGCCGCCGCTTCGAACTGGAAGCTCGCAGTAACCGTGCGCGGAACCGCCGAGACGAGCGCCTCGAATTCGACGGACGGCGTTCGCGTTTCACCGCTCCGATTCGGCCACACCTCGTAGCCGAGCATCACTCGCCTCGCCTCCCCGTCGTCGTATCCAATCCCCCGGCTGATGTCAGCTAACGACTTGACGCCGAGTCGCTCTCGCGCCGTCGCCATCGCCTCGGCTCCCGCGACGGTCCCGCCGACTCGCGTCACCCACGATGATGCCGGTTCCCGCTCGTATACCGGCTCTTTCGTCGTTCCCGACTCGTTCACGTGCTTGCGATAGCCGGTGCGTCGTCGAACCTCCGCAGCATCCGGATAGTAGTCGTACTTCGAGGACGCTCGGTAGTCGCGCGAGATTGTAATCGGGTCCCCAGCGGCGGGCGCAGGATTCGGCTCAGGTTCGGGAAGGGGCGTCGCGGTGGACGGGTCGAGGTCCGATGTACACCCGGAGAGCGCCGTGAGAACCCCGCCCGCCGCAATCGCCCGAACGAATCGGCGTCTGCTGGAGGGCATCGGCTCGCCGTTTGCGGCCCACTAGTAAATGCTTTGTCAGAAAGACGGCGTTACTGCGCCGCGCCGGCGTCTTTCTGCGTCTCGCCTTCGTGTTCGTCCGCGTGGCCGTCGTGGTCGTGGTCGTGGCTGTGGTCGTGACCGTCGTCGGACCCCGACCCCGCGACGAGTTCCGACGAGTCGGACATCATGTCGAGGTTCTTCAGGTTGTCGCGCTCTTCGAAGTCGGCGACGGCCTCGAGCAGGTCGTCCTGTGTGAGTTCCATCCGCTCTTCGGTGAGGGCTTCGAGGACGGCCTCGCGGAGGACGAGTCGGAGGTCGGAGCCGGTGAGGCCCTCCGTCACGTCGGCGATGGCCGAGGGGTCGAACTCGTCGATGTCCATCCGGTTCGTGATGACCCGGAGGATGTCGGCGCGCATCCCGCGGTCCGGCTTGGGGAAGTTGACGATTTCGTCGAAGCGCCGCCACGCCGCCGAGTCGAGCTGGTCGGGGTGGTTGGTCGCGCCGATGAGGATGACCTCGTCGCGAATCAGCGAGATGTCGTCGATGCTCTTGAGCAGCGTGTTGACCGCGCGCTTGAGCGCCGCGTGCTCGTCCGACCGGCGGGTCTTCGCCACCGAGTCGAACTCGTCGATAAAGAGGATACACGGCGACAGCCGCTTTGCGACCTCGAAGGTCTTTTCGACGTTCTTGGCCGTCTCGCCGAGGTACTGGCTCGTAATCATCGAGAGCTTCACCTCGACGAACGGGAGGCCGAGCTCGTGGGCGAGCGCCCGCGAGACGGTGGTCTTGCCGGTCCCCGGCGGGCCGACGAAGAGGATTTTCCCGATTTCGCGGAGGCCGATTTCCGCGAGGTACTCGCGGTGCTCGATGGCCTTCATCAGCTTGTGAATCTCGCCTTCCTGGTCCGTCGTGAGCACGAGGTCCTCGAGGGTCATCTCGATTTCCTCGGGCGCGCGGACCTGCACGAGGTCGAGCATCTCGGCGTCGTCCTCGTCGTCGAAGTACTCGTCCAGCAGGCTGTCTATCCACACGCGGTCGGCGTGAATCGGCCGGGTCTGTTCTCTGGCGTCCGCGTGGGTCACGTCCACGTCGTCCCGGTCCTCGACCGACTTCGCGACCGTCGGATTCGTCACGAGCCGGTCGTAGTCGGCTCGTTTGACGAACCACTCCAGCGCCATCTCGGGCTGCGTCAGAGAGAGGCGGCCGGAGAAGTCCTCGCGCTGGGTGAACATGAGGTCGGAAATCGCGTCCCAGGGGTGTTCCACGCCGGTCGCCTTCCGCGCGATGGACTCGGTCACGACGAGCGGTCGCTCGATGCCGCCCATCGACGAGTCGTCCTCGTCGCCGTCGTCCTCGGCGTCCGCCCAAAAGACGCGTCGATACCGCGGGGGAAGGTCGTTTTCGTCAAGCGTTCGGTCGTCGGTGTAGAGGTGGGCCGTCAGCAGAAACTCGACAACCTCGAGCGCCCGTTCACTCATCCTCCAGAAATTGCCCGGGGAGACGCATAAGAGCGTCGGAGCGCCGCCGCTGGTGCGCGCGACCGAACTTCCCCGATGACAAGGAACTCGGCGCGACTCCACCGTACAACGTTAATTTCAGAAAAACAATTCAAAAACATATCCGAAAATGGATTGATTACGCGATTATATTCCTTTTATATGCTTGTATATTGTCTCTTTCTTCAGAATAACCGGGTAAAATAACCTTTCTTAAACGATTAGGGTTTTATGGTTATCTTCCGCCACTGTGAGCCAAGATAGTGAAATGATATTCACGAATGGACCGAGATGCCCGCCCAAATGCGGTACATTCTCGACGAATAGCCGGTGGTGAACCGCGTGGCGAAACAAGTCCCGACGACCTGCATGCGCTGTGCCGTGGGCTGTGGACACGTCCACCTCGGCTCCGACACCTCGTACGGGCTGGACGCGGTTCGGGGGGACCCTTCACACCCAGTGAACAACGGGCTGGCCTGCGGTCGCGGCATCCGCGAATCGGCCGACCCCGACGGGTCGTGGCTCACGCGACCGCTCGTCAGGGAGAACGGGGAGCTCCGGCAGACCTCGTGGTCTGACGCGCTCGCGCGCGTCGGCGACGCCATCACCGACGCGATGGCCGACGACCCCGACGAGGTCGCCGTCCTCGGCAGCGGCCAACAGACGAACGAGGCCGCCTACGCCCTCGGGAAGCTCGCCCGCGGCGGTATCGGCACCCGAAACTACGACGCGAACACGACGCTCTGCATGGCGAGCGCGGTCAAGGCCTACTACCGCGCCTTCGGGAGCGACGCGCCGCCGCCGACCTACGACGACATCCCCGAGGCCGAGACGCACCTCGTCTGGGGGGCGAACCCGGCGGTCGCCCACCCGGTGATGTTCCGGTGGATTCGGCAGTCGGCCGACGACGGCGACCTCGTCGTGGTCGACCCCGTCGAGACGAAGACCGCGGCGGTCGCCGACGACCACGTCGCCATCGACCCCGGCGGCGACCTCGCGCTGGCGCAGGCGGTCCTCGGCCACCTCGTCGAGACCGACCGCGTGGACGACGCGTTCGTCGAGGGGTACACGGAGGGATTCGACCGCGTCGTCGACGAACTCTCCCCGGTCGAAGAGGCGGCGTCCGAGGCCGGCGTCTCGCTCGACGAAGTCGAGAAACTGGCGTCGCTCCTCGACGCCCCCACGCTCGTCTACTGGGGCATGGGCGTCAACCAGAGCGTCCGCGGCACCGCGACCGCCGGCGCGCTCGTGAACCTCTGTCTCGCCTCCGGGAACCTCGGCCCCGGCTCCGGCCCCTTTTCTCTCACCGGACAGGCGAACTCGATGGGCACTCGCGTCGTCTCCTCGAAGGGGACGTGGCCCGGCCACCGACCGTTCGAACACCCGGACCACCGCCGGACCGTCGCCGAGGCGTGGGGCGTGCCCGTCTCCCGCCTCCCGGACGACAACGGACCCGGTCCGGTCGGCATGTTCGAGTCGTCGCCGTCGGTCGTCTGGACCGTCGCCACCAACCCGCTCGCCGGGTTCCCGGACGCGACGGCCGCCCGCGAGGTCCTCGAAGACTCCTTCCTCGTCGTGCAGGACGCCTTCCGGTCCGAGACCGTCGAACTCGCCGACGTGGTGCTCCCCGCGGCGACGTGGGGCGAGTCCGAGGGGACCACGATGAACATGGAGCGGACGGTCTCGCGGGTCCGCCCGGCCACCGAGACGCCGCCGGGCGTCAGGCAGGACCTCGACATCATCGCCGACGTGGCCGCCCGCGTCTCGCCCGGACTGCTCCCGAGACCGTCGGTCTCGCCGAGCGACGTGTTCGACGAGTTCGCCGCCCTCACCGCGGGTACCGACGCCGACTGCTCGGGGCTCTCGTACACGCGACTCGACGGCGAGCGCGCCGTTCGCTGGCCCGCGCCGGACCCGACGAGCGAGGGCGGCTACCGCTACTACGACGACGCCGACGGGGAGGCGGACGACCCGACGTGGTCGTTCCCGACGCCGTCAGGCAAAGCGCAGTTCAGCGCGCTCTCGGGGTCGTCGCTCCCCGAACCCGCCGACGAGTCGTACCCGCTGACGCTTACGACCGGCCGCGAGGCCGACGGGTACAACACCGGGGTCCGCACGCGCAGCGACACGCCGGACGAGCCGGTCGCCCGCGCGCACCCCGACACAATCGACGCGCACCGCGACGCGGTCGCCGACCCCGAGGGCGACCGCCGAACCACCGTCGTCTCCCGTCGGGCGTCGGTCCCGGCGACGCTCGACCCCGACGACGCCGTCCCGCCGGGACTCGTCTGGCTCTCCATCCACCACCCGATGACTAACCGACTCACCAGCCCTGCGGTCGACCCGCAGTCGAACGAACCGAACTTCAAGCAGTGCGCCGTCCGCCTCGAACACCCCGAGACGACCGCGTCCACCGACCTCCTCGCGGCCGAGGTGAGCGACTGATGGCGCTCGTCGCCGCCGGCGGACGGCCCCGCGAACTCGAACGCGCCGCCGCCTGAGAATGGCCGACGAGTCGCACCCACACCTCGACACCGGCCGTGCGGGCATCATTCTCGCCGGCGGTCGGTCGACTCGATTCGGCGGCATCGACAAGGCGACGGCCACCGTCGGCGGCCAGCCCATGATTCATCGGGTCGCCGCCTCGCTCGACCCCGTCGTCGACGAGCTCGTCGTCAACTGCCGCGCCGAACAGCGGGACGCGCTCGCCGGCGCGCTCTTGGACTTCGACGTCCGGTTCGCGGAGGACGCCCATCCCGACCGGGGGCCGGTCTTCGGCCTGCGAACCGCGCTGCGTGCGACGAGCGCCGAGTACGCGGCGGTCCTCCCGTGCGACATGCCGCTCGTCCCGAGCGGGTTCATCTCGCATCTCTTCGGCCGCCTCCAGGGCGGCGCGGGCGTCGTCCCGCGGGTCTCGGAGACGACCCAACCGCTCCCCGCGGTCATCCACTGCCGCGCCGGCGTGGTCGCCTGCACCGACACCATCCGAGCCGGTGACGACCGCCTACAGGCCGTGATGTCCGCGCTCGACGTCACCGTCCTCGACGACCGCGAAGTGGAGGCTCACGCCGGAACGCACGCGTTTCACAACGTGAACTCCTTCGACGACTTGCGCGCGCTCACCGCTCGTCGGTGAACCGCGTTCGAGTCACATACCACATTATCGTCCATTATGGTCTGTTTAGATTATCCAATAATCAACCGATTATCTGCGCAGATTATGACCTTATATTCGGAATATTCGGTTATAGATTGGACGAATCTGTCTATGAGGGTCTATTTCTAAATATTCTCAACGAATACTCTTATCAACCTCTGTCGAGTCGTGTTATCACGAAACATGACCAAGTTCGCAAACAAACGCACAGGAATAGTGGATAATTGCCCACTGGTGGTCGGAAATGGCGAGTAAAAAGGAAGCGTGGAAGTCGGAGCTCTACGGCGACGCGGTCCGCGAGAAGATCGAGGAGTTCGCCGAGCAAGGCGTCGACGCCATCCCCGAAGACGAGCGCGACAAGTGGTTCACGCGCTTCAAGTTCTGGGGCGTCTTCCAGCAGCGGACGGGTCAGGACTCGTACTTCATGATGCGGCTGACGAACGCCAACGGCGTCCTCGAACCGGGGCAGCTCCGGGCCATCGGGGAGGTCGCGCGCGACTACGCATCCGGGCCGGTCGAGAACCCCGAGTTCGGCGACGCCTGGTTGGACCTGACGACGCGCCAGTCGATTCAGCTCCACTGGCTCGAACTCGAGGACATCCCCGAGGTCTGGGAGAAGCTCGAAGCGGCGGGCGTCTCCTCGCGGTCCGCCGGCGGCGACACGATGCGGAACATCACCGGCTGTCCGGTCGCCGGCCGCGACAAACACGAACTCGTCGAGTCCCAGCCGCTTCTCGACCGCTTCCAAGAGGACCTCCGCGGGAACGACGCCCTGTCGAACATGCCGCGGAAGTTCAACATCAGCGTCACCGGCTGCCGGGAGGGCTGCGCGCAGGACTCGATAAACGACGTGGGGCTCGAACCCGCGAAGAAGGAACTCGACGGCGAAACCGTCACCGGCTTCAACGTCCGCGTCGGCGGCGGCCTCGGCTCCCGAAAGCCGCGCGTCGCCCGCGACCTCGACATCTTCGTCGCCGACGAAGAACACGCCTACGAGGTCGTCCGCGGCTTCGTCGAACTCTACCACGAACACGGTAACCGCGACGTTCGAGCCCGCGCCCGCAGTCGCTTCTTCGTGGACGAGTGGGGCACGGAGAAGATTCGCGACCTGCTTCAGGAGGAGTACGTCGACTTCGAACTCCGGTCTGCGGGCGAGAACATCCGCGGCGAGTACACCTACAACGCGGGCCGCTCGGAGTCCGCGGGGAAACACGACCACGTCGGCGTCCACGAGCAGGCCAACGGCGACTACTACGTCGGCCTCAGCGTCGCAGTCGGCCGGCTCACGGCGTCCGACGCCATCGAACTGGCCGACATCGCCGACGAGTACGGCTCCGGCGAGGTCCGGCTCACCCGCCGGCAGAACCCGCTTCTGATTGACGTGCCGGAGGAGAAGCTCGACGACCTGCTCGCCGAGCCACTCCTCGGCAAGCACACGCCCGTCCCGAACCCGTTCCAGCGCGGCACGGTCGCCTGCACCGGCACGGAGTTCTGCTCGCTCGCGCTCACGGAGACGAAAGCCCGGACCGCCCGGATGCTCCGGTGGCTCCGCGACAACGTGGACGTGCCCGACGACGTGAGCCAACTGAAGGTTCACTACTCCGGCTGTACCGCCGACTGCGGGCAGGCGAACACGGCCGATATCGGCCTGTTCGGCATGCGCGCCCAGAAGGACGGCGAGATGGTCGAGGCCATGGACATCGGCGTCGGCGGCGGCATCGGCGAGGAGCCGTCGTTCGTCGAGTGGGTTCGACAGCGCATCCCGGCCGACGAGGTGCCGGGGGCCATCGCGTCGCTCGTGGAGGCGTTCGCGGAGCGCCGCGAGCCCGGACAGACGTTCCGCGAGTGGGTCGAAGCCGAGGGGACCGAGGCAGTCACCGAGTACTGCGTCCCCGAGGAGACGGACTTCGAAGCGCCGTACATGCACGACGCCAAGCAGTCGTGGTACCCGTTCGCCGAAGAGGAAGCGAAGGCCGAACAGCCGGTCACGAGCGACTGAGTATGACCGAACGCATCGCATCCGACGACCCGGCGGACGCCCCCAGCGCCGACGACGCGGGCTTCGAGCACGCCTCGGCGGACGTCGCGCCGGAGCTCTTCCCGGCGGAGCCAACAGTCGCCGACGCGGGTACCGGCGGAATCCCCGGTCGGCCGGACAGCGACTCCGCCACTCGTTCCTGACGCTCCGAGACTCGGTGCCGTCGTCTCCACTTTCACCGTTTTCTCGGCGTTTTTCGACCCGATAAACAACTCGTTACGACAAATAGTGAGTTCTAAACTATTTATGGTGTTCGAACCCCGATGGTGTGCCATGCCAGAGCCAGTCATCGCGGCCGCGTACCGCACGCCGTTCGGCAAGGCGGGCGGCGTGTTCGAAGACGTTCGAAGCGAGGACCTCTCGGTCACGCTCATCGACCACATCCTCGACGAACACGACGTCGACCCCGACGACGTGGAGGACCTGATGTGGGGCGTCGCCCAACAGCGCACCGAACAGGACAACAACGTCGCCCGCGTCATCGCGCTCCTGTCGGAGCTCGGCGAGGGGACGCCCGCGACGAGCATCAACCGCTGGTGCGCCTCCTCCATGCAGGCCATCATCTCCGCGTCCGACGCTATCGCCGCCGGCAACCGCGAGTGTATCGTCGCCGGCGGGGTCGAGAGCATGTCCCGCGTGCCGATGGACGGTGACTCCTACCAGCACCTCCACCCCGAGCTGAGCGAGCAGTACAACATCTTCCAGTTGCAGATGGGGATGACCGCCGAGAAGGTCGCAAACGAGCACGAGGTCTCCCGCGAGGCCCAAGACGAGTTCGCGTTCCGGAGCCACCAGCGCGCCGCCGAGGCCACCGACTCGGGCCGCTTCGACGACGAAATCGTCCCGGTCGAGACGGCCGACGGCGTCGTCACCGAGGACGAGGGCATTCGCCGCGACACCTCGATGGAGATTCTCGGCGGCCTCGACCCCGCCTTCTCGGGCGACGGCTCCGTCACCGCCGGCAACTCCTCGCAGATAACCGACGGCGCGGCCGCGGTCCTCGTCACCAGCCGCGAGTTCGCCGACGAACACGGCCTCGACGTGCTCGCCTCGGTCGGCACGAACAACGTCGCGGGCGTCGACCCGACGGTCATGGGCATCGGCCCGGTCCCGGCCACCCGCGGCCTCCTCGACCGCGCCGGCACCGACATCGACGACTACGGCCTCGTCGAGATCAACGAGGCGTTCGCCAGCCAGTGTGAGTACTCCCGCCGCGAACTCGGCATCGACGCGGACAAACTCAACGTCAACGGCGGCGCAATCGCCCTCGGTCACCCACTCGGAGCCTCCGGCGCGCGCCTGCCGGTGACGCTCATTCACGAGATGCAGAAGCGCGACGTGGACCGCGGCCTCGCGTCGCTCTGTGTCGGCTTCGGCCAAGGTGCGGCAATCGAGTTCAGTCGGTAGTCGGCACCGCGTTTTTTTGGACTGTTTTGACGGGTGAATCGAGGGAAACCGACGCACGACGCGTCGTTCGTCTCTCGCAGGTCTCGGCCCCGCTAACGCTCACGAACGTACATGCGCCTTTCGTCACGTTCATACTCCGGAAGTCGAGAATAACGCGGTGATGAATCTCACGACGACCGTACTGTCGGGGGCATTCGCGGCGCTGGCGGCCGCGGGGGCCGCCTCCGCGGGGTTCGTTCCGAGGCCCGACCTCGGCGCGCCCGTCTGGTACGTCCTCGTCGCGCTCACCGTCGGCTACTGGGCGGTGTTCGTCCGCTGGGCGCGGCGCTGACCGGTCGGAGACGGCGTGAAAATCGAACGGGTCGCGGGCGTCGAGAGCCGCTACTCGGGGTTGACTAACTCTTCTGCGTCCCGGACGGCCTCGCGCTCGCCGATGATGGTGATGCGGTCGCCCTCCTGGAGCGTGAACTCCGCGTTGGGGACCGTCGTGTCGCCGTTCCGCGAGACGAGCGTGACGAGACAGCCGTCGGGCAGTTCGGGTCCGACCTCGCGGATGGTCCGGCCGATGAGCTTCTCGGCGGTGACTTCGACCTCCTGAACGTCGCCGGAGCGGCCGATTTCGCCCATCCAGTTCGACATCGACGGGCGCTCGATGTAGTTGTCGAGCGCCTGCGCCGTGGCGATGGTCGACGAGATGGTCCGGACGCCGAGTTCTTCGAACGCCTCGACGTTGTCGGGGTTGTTCGCCCGCGCGAGGACGCTCTCGGGTTCGAACTTCGAGTTCGCCAACTGCGCGACGAGCAGGTTCACGTCGTCGTCGCCGGTGGCGGCGACCACGAACTTTGCGTTCGCGGCCCCCGCGGAGCGTAAGACGCTCGTGTCGGCTCCGTCGCCGTGATGGACGGTAAAGCCCATGTTCCGGGCCGCCTGAACTACTTCTTGGTCCTGCTCGATGAGGACCACGTTCTCTCCGCGGTCTGCGAGGCGTTCGGCGAGCGCACGGCCCACTTTCCCGCCTCCGATGATGAGTACACGCATTGGGATGACGTCGAGGTATTCTGCGATCTGGCGAGCGAGGCCGGCCTCGAAGACGACGGTCGTCAGGATGACGAGGAAGACCGTGCCGACGAGAATCGAGGCGCTCTGGTTCAGCGCGGCGGCCTGCTGGGTCATTCCCTCGGCCGCAAGCCGCGTCGCCTCCTCCTGTAAGGCGATAGCGAACAGCGAGGCCACGGACGCGGGGATGATGCCGCGCGGGCCGACGAAGCTCATGAAGAGCTTCTCTTCTCTCGTGAACCGGTCGCCGCGCGCCGAGATGAAGACCAACAGCGGTCGAATCACGAGCGCGACGGCAGCGACGACGGCGAGGCCGCCGACGCCGAGGTTCAGGAGGTTCTGGAAGTCCAACAGCGCCGCGAGGGCGATGAAGACGAACGACAGCACGAGCAGCGTGATGTCGCCTTTGAACGCCGAAATCTCCTCTTCGTACGGCACGTCCGCGTTGCCGAGGAGGATGCCAGCGGTCGCCACCGCGGCGATGCCGGCCTCTGTGGCGACGTAGTCGGCTGCCGCGTAGGACACGAGTGCGCCGGCGAGAACGAGCAGGCGCGCGTTCTGCGGCGCGTTACCCGGCGAGAGGTCGACGTACCGAAGCGCGTAGTACAGCGACCCGGCGACGATTGCGCCCACGACGACGCCGACGCCGAGCCGCTCGGCGAACAGGACCACGAGGGCGTCGGGGCTGCTGACGCCTTCGAGGATGGCCTCGAAGATGACGACGGCGACGATGGCCGCCGTCACGTCGTTGACGATGCCCTCCGTGTCGAGCGCCGCGCCGACTCGGTCGCGGACCGGGACGACTTCGAGAATCGGCGCGATGACCGTCGGCCCGGTCGCGACGAGGAGCGCGCCGACGAGGAACGACACCGGCCACGGCGCGCCGAGCGCGTAGTGGACGACGACGCCCGTCGCGACGAACGAGATTATCGCGCCGACGGTGACGAGGCGGAACGTCGCGGCCGGCGCCTCCCGTAGCTTGTCGATTCGAAGGTGGAACGCACCCTCGAAAACGATGATAGCGACCGAGAGACCGACGATGGCCTGTAGTGCGTTCCCGAACGAGTCGGGAGAGATGACGCCGAGGACCTCCGGACCGAGCAGGATGCCCGACGCGATGAGGAACACGACGCTGGGGACCTGAAATCGGTCCGAAAGCACCTGCGAGACCACGCCGATGCCGATTATCGCAGCGACGAGCGGGATGAGGTTCGCCCCCCCTCCTACGGCCAACTTATATCGCCTCCATTGATTCGGTCCATGTGACGACGGAAGATAAGTCCACACATCTCGGGCGGTATTTCCGCGGACCTGTGGATACGTTTGCCCGCAAAACGCTCGGAAAAATTTAGTCTTTCATATTTTACTGGGTGGCGGCCCGTCCGCCGCCCCGCCGCTCTTCGGTCCGGCGGTCCTCGTCGTAGATGAGAGACACCTCGTCGGCGTAGCGGTCGAGGATGTTCCGGCGCTTCTTTTTCATCGTCGGCGTCATCAGGTCGTTGCCCTCCGAGAACTCCTCGGGGACGACGCGGAACTGCTTGATTCGCTCGTAGGACTCGAAGTTCTCGTTGGCCGCTTCCACTTCGGCCTCGATGCGCTCGTACACCCGGTCGTCGCGGCAGATGGCTTTCGGCTCGTCGGGGAGCTCGATGCCCTCCTCGTCGGCCCACTTCCGCAGACCGTCGAAGCTCGGGACGATGAGCGCCGAGACGAACTTGCGGCCGTCGCCGAGGACCATGCACTGTTCGACCACCGGCGAGGAGGCGAACGCGTCCTCGATGGGGCCGGGCGCGACGTTCTTCCCCGTCGAGAGGACGAGAATCTGCTTGGCGCGCTCGCGGAAGGCGATGTAGCCGTCGGGTCGGAGTTCGACCACGTCGCCGGTGCGGAACCAGCGCTCGCCCTCGTCGTCCTCGACGAACGCCGCCTCGGTCTCTTCGGGGTTGTTCCAGTAGCCCGCGGTGACGTTCGGCCCGCGGACGAGCAGTTCGCCGACCTCGCCGCCGGCGTCGCCGAGTTGGTCGCCGACGACGGTCGTGTCGAGTTTCGTCTCGACGTTCCGAAGCGGGTAGCCGATGGTTCCGATTTTCGGCTCCTCTGGGGGGTTGACCGAGATGACCGGCGACGTTTCGGTGAGGCCGTAGCCCTCGTAAATCGGCAGGCCCATCGCGTGGTAGAGCGCGCACAGCTCCGCCGAGAGGCTCCCGCCGCCGCTGATGAAGAAGTCGAGGTTGTCGCCGAGCGCCTCGCGCACCTGTCCGAACACGAGCCGGTCGGCGAGGCGGTGTTTCGCGGTGAGCAGGTAGCCCGGCGCGTCGGTCGTGTGGTACGCCTGCCCGACGCCGACGGCCCACTCGAAGATGCGCTTTTTCGCGGGCGACTCGCTGGCCTGCGCCCGAATCGCGTCGTAGAGCTTCTCGTACACGCGGGGGACGCTCGTCCCGGTCGTCGGCCGGACGAGCTGGAAGTCCTCGCGGAGCGTGTCGGGGCTTTCGGCGTAGGCGACGGCCGCGCCCGCCGCGAACATCATGAAGTGGCCGGCCATGCGCTCGAAGACGTGCGCGAGCGGCAGGAACGACAGCGCCACCGAGTCGGGGCCGATGACCGGCGTGTCGCCTTTGTCCGGGCGCGGGCCGAAGCGTCGATAGCTCTCGTTGACGTTCGACCGGAAGTTCCAGTGGGTGAGTTGGACGCCCTTCGGCTGGCCCGTCGTCCCCGAGGTGTAGATGAGGCTGGCGAGGTCCTCGGGCTCGCGCTCGTCCAGCCACGACTCGTAGGCCGCCTCGTCGTACACTTCCTCGCCGCGGCGGTAGAGTTCGCCGAGCGTCAGCACGTCGTCGCGGTCGTCGTGGCCCTCGTACTCGTCCACGACGACGATGAAGCGCAGGTCGAGTTCGTCCTCGACGGCGAGCACGCGCTCTAACAGCTCTTCGTTCTCGACCACGACGGCGTTCGCGCCGGGGTCGGAAAGCAAGTACTGCACCTGTCGCTCGGACGACGAGGTGTACACCGTGGTGACGACGCCGCCCGCGCCGAGGACGGCGAAGTCGGTCTGGGCCCACTCCATTCGCGTGTGCGAGAGGATACCGACCCGGTCGCCGGTCTCGATGCCGAGGTCGCGGAACCCGGCCGCGAGGCGACGGACGATGCCCCGCATCTCCTCGTAGGTCAGGTCGGCGTAGTCGCCGTCGGGGGCCGCCGGAACGACGCCCTCGGCGACCAGCGACCGACGGTAGACGCCGCCTTTGTACCGCTGTGCGACTCGCGTGGCGTTCCGCGACGCGCTCGATTCGAACATCCGTGGGAGGGTCGTCCGCTCGATGACAGGGTCGTCGAACGCCGCCTCCGCGTCCCGCCAGTCCATGCTCTGTTAGTAATGATTCAACATTTAAAACTATGTACGTTCGGTCTGTTGAAACCCCGCGATACCGCGGGGAAACACCGATTACGAACCCGTTCGCGCCGCTTTTAGATGTCTGATGTCGGTATCAGCGCGCCGCTCGCGCCGGTAGGTCCGTCCAATCCGTCCGAGCCACCTGAATCGCCTGAATCGCCTGAATCGCCTGAATCGCCCGGACCACCCGACCCGCTCGTGTCACTCGTCGTCGCCGATGTAGTCGAGGTAACCGAGCACGCCGCGGGTGTTCAGGCGCTCTTCGTCGTGGGCTTTCCGCTCGCCCCACACCTCGGCCATCTGGGTGTGCTCGACGAAGTGGTCGATGACGGCCTCGTCGTCGCCGAGTTCCGCGCGCTTCTGTCGGATGGCCTCGACCCACTCCACGAGGACGCGCTTGTACTCGCCGGCGAGGTCGCTGTCGTAGGGCTTCGGGCCGAAGTGGCCGAAACAGACCGTCTCCGGGTCGATGTCCTCGATAGTGCGCACGTCGTCGAGCGCCTTCTGGAGGTGGAACTGCGAGGGCGGCGAGGTCTGTCGGAGCGTCCGCGACTTCGGCTCCCAGATGCCCAGTGCGTCGCCGACGAACAGCACATCGTCGCCGTCGTCGTGGAACATCACCTGATGCGGCGCGTGGCCGGGCGCGTGATGGACCGTGAGCGTCCGGTCGCCGAGGTCGATCTCGTCGCCGTCGGTGAGCCCCTCGACGCGGTCCTCGTCGATTGGGTGCGGTTCGTCGTAGAACTGCCACTGGTCTTCGACGGCCGCTTTCGTGCCCTCGATGAGCCGCGACGGGTCCACGAGGTGCGGCGCGCCGATTTCGTGGGTCATGACGGTCGCGTCGGGATAGCGCTCGGCGAGGTAGCCCGCGCCGCCCGCGTGGTCGAGGTGGACGTGCGTCGGCAGGATGTACGCGAGGTCGTCGACGCCGACCTCGTCGAGCATCCCGAAGACGTGTTCTCTGTCGGCGGCGATGCCGGTGTCGACGAGCGCCGGTTTCTCGGCGTCGACGAGGTAGACCGAGCCGTACTTCTCCACCTCGTACATGCCGCTGTCGACGTAGTAGAGGTCCGCGCTGTCCGGGACGGGTTCGACGTCGCCAATAGCCATAGTTGACGGCCGTCTCCGGGGAAGAAAAGCGTTCGGTCGCCCGACCCCTACGTTGATTACGGGCGACCGCAAAGCCGTCTCCATGTCCGAACAGGGTGGCGAACCGCTCCCGGACGTCGACATCACTGACATCTCGCCGATGGCGTGGCGACTGCTCAGAGTGGCCGCCGACTACAACCAGCGGGCCGTCGAGCGCGCCGTCGACGACCTCATGCAGGCGCACATCTCCATGCTCGAATCTGGGAGCCGTGGTCTCTCACGGTCGCGCCGCCGCGCCCTGCTCACGCTGTACACCGCGGAACTCGACGACGAACAGGTCCGAACGCTCGTCGAACACTTTTAAATCGCGTCGGGACGCGACGCTGAGGCTCGCTTCTGTCTACCGATTTCGACGGAACGACGGCTGTCGACGCCGATATACCGCCATTCACTACCGTATTGAAAATAATTAAGTAAGACTATCGTTAGAGATAGCTTGTATCAATGATACGCGGTGTTACAAAGACTGCTCGCGGACGATTCGCCGTCTTCACGCTCGCCCTCGTCGCGTCCCTCGTGCTGGCCTTCGGGCCGTCGCTTGAGGGGCTTTCGACGCGGGGTCAGTACGCATTAGCGACCATGGTGTTCGCCGGCATCCTCTGGGTGTCCGGCGCGCTTCCCCTCGCGGTGACGGCACTGTCGATACCGGTGTTGCTCACGGCCTACGGCGTCTACGGCGACATCGACCCGGCGCTCGCCGGCTTCGCCGACCACCTCATCTTCCTCTTCATCGCCGGCTTCATGCTGGCGAACGCGCTCCAGAAGTACAACATCGACCGCCGCATCGCGCTGTGGCTCATGGCCGTCATGGGGTCGTCGCCGCGGCGGCTCATCCTCGCCATCATGCTCGCTACGGCGTTCCTGTCGATGTGGGTCTCGAACACCGCGACGACGGCGATGATGACGCCCATCGCGCTCGGCGTCCTCGCGCAGGTGCTCGGTCGCGAGGAGGTCTATGAGGCCGACGCTGCTGAGGGCTCCTTCTCGAACATGCAGATAGCGACGCTCCTCGGCACCGCCTACGCCGCGAGCGTCGGCGGGGTCGGCACCCTCATCGGCACGCCGCCGAACGCGGTCGTCGCCACCCAACTCAACGCGCTTCTCGGCTACGACATCGGCTTCGCGGAGTGGCTTCTCGTCGGCCTCCCAATCGTCGCCATCACCCTCCCAATCGTCTGGTACCTCCTCACGTTCCGCTTCTTCCCGCCCGAGATCGACGACGTGGAGGGTGCCCGCGAACAGGCGCGCCAGTACCTCGCTGACGAGGGCGCGCTCTCGACCCGCGGCCGCCGCGTCGCGTACATCTTCGCCGCCACCGCCGGGCTGTGGGTGCTCGGCGGCCTCGACCTCGCGTTCGAGAACGTCCTCTCGGACCCGGTGTTCAACACCCTGTTCGGCACCGGCGAGGGCATGACGCTCCTCGGCGTCGAGGGCCATCAGGGCCTTCTGTACTACGTGATGGTCGGGATGGTCTCCATCCCGGCACTCGTCCTCGCGGACACGATGGAGTGGGACGAACTGGCCGACATCGACTGGGGGACGATTCTCCTCTTCGGCGGCGGTATCTCGCTGGCTGACGCGTTCGCCTCCACGGGCGCGACACGGTGGCTTGCCGAGGCCGTCTTCGGCTCGTTGACCGGCGCGCCTATCGTCCTCGTCGTCGGCGCTATCGTACTTCTGGTCATCTTCCTCACGGAGATGACCTCGAACACCGCGACAGCGACCATCATCGTCCCCGTGCTCATCGGCATCGGGAGCGTCTTCGCGGCGACGCTCGGCCTCTCCGAGGTTTCCGCGGCGGTGTTCCTTGCGGTCAGCGGGGCCATCGCGGCCTCCTTCGCGTTCGCGCTCCCTGTGGCGACGCCCCCGAACGCCATCGTCTTCGGGAGCGGCCACATCAAGCAGTCCCACATGATGCGGGCCGGGACCGTCCTCAACGTCGTGATGACCGGCGTGCTGACCATCCTCATCTGGTTCCTCTTCCAGTTCGTCTGGCCGGCGTTCCTCTGGTAGTCAGTCTGTCGGCTTCCGACCGACGCGGCCGCTCTCCCCGCGGATTCGTGGCGTTCCTCCGACGCTGATCTGTTGCGTTCGCCCGCCGCGTTCTCGTCCCCGTCCCTCGGCGATGCGATACGATTTTCCCGCCCGCCCGGAAACCACAGCCCAATGATTGACAGGCAACTGCTCCGCGACGAACCGGAGCGAGTTCGCGACGCGCTCGCCGCCCGCAACATGGAGGGCGTGGACATCGACCGCGTCCTCGACGTGTACGACGAGTGGCGCTCGCTGAAGGCCGAGGGCGACGACCTCCGCCACGAGCGCAACGAGGTCAGCCAGAAAATCGGCCAGCTGAAGCAAGAAGGGAAAGACGAGGAAGCGCAGGAGGCCATCGACCGCTCGGGCGAACTCAAGACGGAGCTACAGGAGCTCGAAGCCCGCGCCGACGAACTCGAAGCGGAACTCGACGACGCGCTCATGGAACTGCCGAACCTCCCCCACGAGTCGGTTCCCGTCGGGGCCGACGAGGCCGACAACGAGGAGGTCCGCCGCGTCGGCTTCGACGACCTCCGCGAGCTTCCCGACGAGGTGACGCCCCACTACGACCTCGGCGAGGAACTCGACATCATCGACGAGGGTCGCGCGGCCAAGACCACCGGCTCGGGCTTCTACTTCCTGAAAGGCGAGGGCGCGATGCTCGAACACGCGCTCGTCCAGTTCATGCTCGACGTGCACCGCGAACAGGAGTACGTCGACCTCTTCCCGCCGATTCCGGTCAAGACCACCTCGATGGAGGGCACCGGTCAGCTTCCGAAGTTCGCCGAGGACGCCTACCGCATCGGCGGCTCGGAGACCGAGAACTACGAGGACGACGACCTGTGGCTCTGTCCCACCGCGGAGGTCCCGGTCACGAACATGTACCGCGACGAGATTCTCCTGAAGGACGACCTCCCGCTGAAGCACCAGGCGTACACGCCGAACTTCCGCCGCGAGGCGGGCGAACACGGCACCGAGACCCGCGGTATCGTCCGCGTCCACCAGTTCAACAAGGTCGAACTCGTCAACTTCGTCGAGCCCGAGGAGTCGTACGACCGGCTCGAAGCCCTCGTCGACGAGGCCGCCGAAGTGCTCGACCGCCTCGGCCTGCCGTACCGCGTCCTCTCGCTTTGCACCGGCGACCTCACCTTCGCGTCGGCGAAGACCTACGACCTCGAAGTGTGGGCCCCCGGCACGGAGTCGGACGACGCCCCAGAACAGGGCGGCCGCTGGCTCGAGGTCTCGTCGGCCTCGAACTTCGAGGACTTCCAGGCGCGCCGCGCCGGCCTCCGCTACCGTCCCGAGCGCCACGAGTCGGCGGAGTACCTCCACACGCTCAACGCGTCGGGCACGGCCGTCGGCCGCGTCATGGTCGCGCTGCTCGAATACTACCAAAACGAGGACGGCACGGTCGACGTGCCCGAACCGCTCCGGCCCTACATGGGCGGCCGCGAAGTCATCGAGGGCCACGAGCCCGTCGGCGAGGCCGCCGTCGGTGCCGGGAAGAAAGACTGAGCGACTGACGCGCGCCTCACGGCCTTCTGTCCTCTCCTCTCCTCTCCGCCCCTTTCTGTTCTCTCTTCCTCCCGCGACGCACGCCGTCAGTTCGCCGTCGACGACTTGACGAACGTCTTCAGCTCCGAGAGCTTCCCGTCGTGGGCACGGAACCGGTCGAGAAAGACGAACAGTTCGTCGCCGTCGCGGTCTTCGAGGTGGCCGCGGACGACGATTTCGTCGTCGGACTTCGACTGGATGTAGCGCTCGATGACGTGTCGCGTGTCCTTTTGCGGCCTGTCGTCCCGCATGAACGAGACGAACTCCTCACGCCCCGAGAGCGTCATGTCGCCGCGGTGCTGGACGAACCCCGGTTGGAGGATGTTCCGAAGCATGTCGTATCCGTGGTGGTCGAGCGCCGTGTAGTACTGCCGGGCCAGATACGTCGCGTCGGGATGCACGCCCTCTCTTCGTCGGCCGACCGGAAGTATCCGACGCCGGCCCTGCCGTCGGACTCCTCGCGCGCGCCGCCGCGTTCGGGACGCTTTTCTCGGCCAGTCGCGTACCGCGGCTGTGGACCTGCACGTTCGATACGAGGGCGACGACGACCCGAAGAAGTGCACGGCGAAGAAGCTCGAACGCTTCGACATGGCCGCCCTCCACGGCTCCGACCGAGAGACTCCCTACGGCGTCGTGCTCAATCCCCACGCCGACAGGGCGCTGTCGCCCGCCGACGCGGACACCGGCGCGCTCGTCGCGCTCGACTGCTCGTGGGAATCGGCCGGCGAGGCCATGTTCTCGCTCCCCGGCGAGCACCGCGCGCTCCCCTATCTCGTCGCCGCCAACCCCGTGAACTTCGGCCGCCCGATGCAGCTGACGACGGTCGAGGCGATAGCGGCCGCCCTCGTCATCTTCGGCGAGAAGAAGCGGGCCGAAGACATCCTCTCGAAGTTCAACTGGGGCCACACGTTCCTCGAACTCAACGAGGAGCCGCTACGCCGGTACTCGGAGTGTGCGGACTCGACCGAAGTCGTGGAGATTCAGCGGGAGTACCTCGAACGCGGCGAGTAACACTCGACCGCGGAGCGGCGAACCGCGTCGAGTACGCCTTCAGAGTCGACTCGACGTCCAGTTGAGCGCGACGGTCGTCCCGGTGTCGACGCGCTCGGTCGGCGTCACCTGAATCACTCGCGCCCACGTCCCGCCGCTCGGCGCGGTGTAGTTCATCCCGCCGCAGTAACAGTCGACTTCGAGCGCGGGGTCCTCCTCGTCGTGGCCGTCGTACGGATAGCCGGTTCGAGACCACGCGCTCCAGTCGATGGTCTCGCCGTCGTGGCGCGCGACGAGCGTGACTTTCAGCGGTTCTCCGACGGTCGTCGTCCCGTAGTGGATGTCCTCGCGGTCGGTACCGACGGTATCGAGCGCCTGCGGCGACTCGGGGAGCAAGTCGACCTGCGAGAGGTCTTGGGTGTCGTACGTCTTCGTCGCCTGCACCTCGGCGTCGTCCGGCGCGCGGTACACCTCGGTCGTAAACGGGAGCGACGAGTCTTCGAGTCGAAAGCCGAGCAGCACCTCGTCCGAGGGGACCGACGTCGCTTCGACCAGCGTCGGGTGTATCTCCTCGGGGTTCTCGACGAAATCGGCGGCTTCGAGCCCGCTTTCGGTTGTTTCTTCCGCCTGTTCGGTCGTCTCGTCCGTGGTCGTCTCGTTCGCGGTCGTCGTGGTCTGCGTCTCGTTCGCGGTCTGTGTCTGCGCGTCGGTCGTTTGCGTCGTCGGGTCCGAGTCCCCGGACGAGCTACATCCAGCGAGACCGGCGAGACCGGCGACGGCGACGCCGCAAATCGATTGGAGGGTTCTTCGACGGGTGTGCGTTGGCTCCTTACCCATGGCCGTCGGGTGTGGTCCCGCTCCCTTAGAGACCCGCGACCGTTTACGTGAGATAACGGACTTAGCACCATGCTAAACCCCGTTTTTTGGGACTATCGCGTTCGGGGAGAGTCCGAGTCGCGGCCGCGTTCGTCTGACTATCCTTTCACCCACGCGCCGACGGCCCCGGCGATGGCGCTGTCGATTGCGAAGATGAGTGTCAGCACGACGCCCGCGACGAGGACGCCGACGCCGCCGAGGAGTCCGCCCAGCGGCCCGCCGGCGAGTCCGAGAAGGCTCCCGAGCAGGGCCGCGAGGAGCGTCACGACGATACCAGAGATGGACCCCGCGACGAGGCCGTTCCACGCGCCGTTGCCGAGCGTGCCGCCCGCGAGGTAGCCCGCCGCGAACCCCCCGAGCAGGCCCGCCCCGATTTGGCCGATGAGCGGGAGCGCGAGCCCGCCGATGCCGACGACGACGATGACGACGAAACCGACGGCGACAGCTTTCCAGTCAGTCATGGGTCGACGTAGACCTCGGGCGGGCAAGAACTTCGTGGCGGTCGCGGGGGGTGTTCGGCCGCTCGCTCACGTCCGCGTCCGCGCGTCGGTCGCCCGCAACCCCCTCGCTTCCGGTCGAACCGTGCGTGAGACCTGCACGGCGAATCCACCGCTCGAAGCGCCGAGCCCCAAACGGACGCGCTTTTACGGCTTGGCCATGTAGCGGACTGCAATGATTTTCGAGTCTCTCCCGACCACGCCCCGGTCGGACGAACTCATCGACAAGGCCTTCTCGCGGGCCGCGCGCACGGGGCGAGCGAAGCAGAACAAGTTGGAGGCTCAGCAGTCGATGCTCCAGACGGCGTCGAACATCCTTTCCGACAACCTCGAAAACGTCGTCGTCGAGTGGCCCGACTTCGGGACGGTCGACCCCTTCTACTACGAGCTCGCCGACGCCATCGTCGACGTGGACGAGGTCCGAAAGAGCCTCTCGGAAGTGATGTGGGCCTCCCGGCAGGTCGACAACATCGCCCGCGAGTACCAGCCGAAGCTCCGCAAGACCGACGCCGACCTCGCGCGCAAGCACCGAAAGCAGGCGTTCGCCCGCATGGCGAGCGTCGTCGAGGAGGTCGAAGACGACCTGCTCCGCATCGGCGAGGCGCGCGACGCCCTGAAGAACCTCCCCGATATCCGCCCGGACGAACCGGCAATCGTCGTCGCCGGCTACCCGAACGTCGGAAAGTCCTCGTTCGTCAACGACGTGACCCGCGCGTCGAACGAAATCGCCCGCTACCCCTTCACCACGAAGGGCGTCCAAATCGGGCACTTCGACCGCGACCGCATCCGCTACCAGATTATCGACACGCCGGGGCTGCTCGACCGCCCCGAAGACGAGCGAAACGACATCGAGCGACAGGCCGTGAGCGCCCTCGAACACCTCGCGGACGCCGTCATCTTCGTCGCCGACGCCAGCGGGGCGTGCGGCTACCCCATCGAGTCGCAGCTCGAACTCCGCGACGCCGTGAAGGCGCGCTTCGAGGAGCGCGACATCCCCGTCCTCACCGTCTGTAACAAGAGCGACCGCTCGACCGACATGGACGCGGACCTCTACATGAGCGTCGAGACGGGCGAGAACGTCGAGGCCGTCCTCGACGCCGCGGTCGAGGCCATCGGGTTCGAACCCGACATCCCGCCGTCGCGCAACGAGTAAGCGACTCGGGACTTTTCCGGTGCTGTCGTTCTGTCTTGCCGCAACGCCTCGACGAGAGCTGTGGCTACGGGGTAGCTGTCGGAGAAATGGGGGTGCAGGTTGGTCGAAACCGGGAGTTCGGTCTCGGTCCGCGGGGCGCGGTCGCTTACTCGGCTTCGTAGACCATCTGGACGGTCGCCGAGACGGTCACGGGGCCGGGCGAGAGCTCGGTCGAGCCGGACGAGGCGCGGGCCGCGTCCTCGGCGTAGGCGACCGGGTACGGCCCGGGCGAGGCGCTGCCGCCGACGGTGGCGGTGTGGACGCCCGTGACGGTCAGGTCGGCGGCGCTGGCGACCGCGTCGGCGTCGGCCTTCGCGGAGTCGACGGCGCGGGTCAGGGCTTCTTCGCGGAGTTCGGCGCGCTTCTCGTCGGTCAGCGTGAAGGCGACGCCGCGGATTTCGCTGGCACCGGCACCGACCGCGAGGTCGATGACCTCGCCGGCGCGGTCGGGGGCGACCTCGACGCGGAGGGTGTGGGTGGCGCGGTAGCCGAGGAGGTCGCGCTCCTGGCCGCTGTAGTCGTACTCGGGGTAGATGTTGAAGCCGGTCGTCTGGATGGCGTCCTCGGCGACACCGGCGTCGGTGAGGGCGGCGCGGACGGCGGCCACGTCGTCGGCGACGGTGCCGCGGGCTTCGTCGGCCGAGTCGGCGGTGGTCGTCACGGCGATGGAGACCACGGCGAGGTCGGCGTCGGCGGTCACTTCGCCGGTGCCGGTCGTGGAGATAGTCGTCGCGTTCGTCGCGTCTACGCCGCCGTCGGTCGTCGCCTGCAGGGGTGCCGAGAGGCAGCCAGCGAGGAGGACGAGGCCGACGAGGAATATCGGAGCAATCGTGCGTCGTTGCATACCCACCGTACGTCGGTTCAGCTATTCAAGCCGCGCTAGAGACAAAGAGCGACTGTAGCCTTCGAAACGGGGGACGGGACGCCGGTCGCCCTACTCCACGACGGCGACGTAGCGCACTTCGACGTCGATTTCGCCGGTGGCCCACGGCGACAGCGGCTCGGGGGCGACGGCGTTCACCCGCCTCGTGAGTTCGCGTTCGACCATCGGCGGGTCGGAGGCCGGGTCGTAGCCGACGGTCACGACGACGCCGTCGGGCTCCTGTAGCGGCCCGCTGTCGTACTGCAGTTCCATCGACAGTAGTCGGGCGTCGGTTCCCGAGAGTGCGTCCTCGATGGCGTCGCGCGCGTCGCCTTGGAAGTCGGCGTTCCGGTAGGTCGTGTAGGTGACCGCGCCGAGGAACGACGAGAGGACGAGCAGTCCGACCCCGATGACGGCGATGCGGAACAGGGCGGCTCGCCGGGCCTCGTCGCGGCGAATCCAGCGCTCCGGCCGGTAGCCCTGCTGCCAGAGGACGCCGATGGCGACGAAGTTGACGGAGAGGATGTTGACGAGGACGAGGATGGCCGAGCCGACGACGGCCTCGGGCGCGCCCCACGCGATGCCGATGCCGACGACGGCGGTCGGCGGGACCAACGCGGCGGCTATCATGACGCCGACGAGCGCGGTCGAGACGCCGGAGGAGAGCGAAATCGCGCCGGCGGCTCCCGCGCCGAGCGCGATGACGAGCGACAGCACGTCGGGCGCGAGGCGCTCGTCCACCTCGGGAATCGACAGGACCTCCGCGGACGACAGCGGGACCGCCCCGGTCTGTTTGAGCAGGAAGGCGAAGACGGCGGCCGCGCCGACCGCGAGGACGCCGCCGAGCGCCTGCAGGCGAACCCCGCGGCCGAACATCTCGTCATCGTCGACGACGGTGCCGACGCTCGCGGACATCGCGGGGCCGACGAGCGGGGCGATGACCATCGAGCCGACGACCACGGCCGGCGAGTCGAGAAGCAGGCCCGCGGTGGCGACGAGCGCCGAGATAACCGTCATGAGCACGTAGGTCGAAACCGACGGCGCGAGGTCCGCGGCCTTCGAGGCCAGTTCCTCGCGGGCGATGCGGTCGCCGTTCTCGTCGTCTTCCTCGTACTGCTCGCGCAGTTGGTCGAACCGCTTCGACGCGACCGTCTCGGCGGCGACGACGACGGTGTAGGCGTCGCGCTCGACGCCCGCCTCGCGGAGTCGCGCCAACACCGGCTCGACGGCCTCCTTGGGGACCGGGAAGGTGACGACGGCGACGAAGCCGCGCCCGGACGTCTCCTCGGAGACGGCGTAGTCCACGCCCTCCTCGTCGAGCGTCCGCAGGACGGCCTCGCGCTTGCCGGTCGGCACCAACACCTGTACGAGTCGCACGGCCTCACGTCGGCCCGGGCGGTGAAATAAGCAGGGGCTCGGTTACTCGGCTGATTCGTCGCGCAACCGCCGGAGGACGGGCATCTCGTCGAGGCGCTCGTCGGGGAGCGCGTCCCAGTCGATGCCCGTGGGCCTCGGATGCGAGGTCTCGGTTCGGACCAACCGTTCGGGAGTGACGACGAGGTCCATGGGCACGTCGTGGGCGTCCGGCTCCGGCAGGTCGTCGCGGACCTGTCGCTCGTGGACCGTCGTCGCCACGGTCGTCTCGTCGGTGACGGCCCCGAGACCCCGCAACACCGCGTATTCGAGGTCGCTGAACCCCTCGCCCTTCCCGATGCGAGCGCCCGCCTCGGAGACGGCGACCGACCCCGAGACGACGAGGTCGACGGGCGGCAGGGCGTCGGGGCCGACCGTGTCGGCGTAGGTCTCGACGTGGGAGACGGTCGGCGCGCTGTCGAGGTGTTCGTCGTCGATGCGCGCGGGGTCGAGTTCGTAGAAGCACTCCTCGTCGCGGAGTCGCGGGACGGCCATGTAGACGGTCTTGCCCTCGCGGAGCGCCCGTCGCCTGACGGGGAGTTGCGGGGCGTCCGGGTTGGCCTTCACGGCGTCGGCGTCGGCCCACTCGGGCGTCGCCGCGAGTCGCTCGGCGGCCGCGCTCGCGTCGGCGAAGTTCGGGATGCGGCCGTGCGGCGGGAAGGGAAACCGGGCCGCGCCCGACGATTCGAGGTCGTCCCACACCGTCGTTCGGAGCGTCGCTTTGTCCATCGCGTCGCCGTGGCGTACTCGCGGCGGACCAATAGCTCCCCCGTTCGTGTCGCGGGCGAACGGCGTCTCGGCGCGAGCAGTCGCCTACGAGAGGTCCGCCGCCGACTGCGACAACAGCACCTTCCGCAGGACGGTGTCGGCCCCGCGGCGGACGCGCTCGGAGGCGGCCTGCGGGCTGATTCCGAGTCGCTCGGCGACCTCGCTGAGCGTGGTCTGACGGGGGACCTCGAAGTAGCCCTCCGAGACAGCGGTGACGAGCGCCTCCTGTTGTTCGTTGGTGATATCGAAGTTGTAGACGCCCGGTTCGCCCTCCGCGAGGGTGTAGATGCGCTCGACGTGGAATTCGAGGTTCTCCTCCTGACAGCGGTTGTGAAACTCGGTCAGCCCGGTGTGGTCGTTGAACCGGAGGCGGAACATCCACGGGTCGTTGCCGTGGGCTTCGAGAATCGTCGCCTCGCTGTCGGTGAGAATCCGGGTCAGACTCGACGTGGTCCCACCCCAGCTGACTCTGTACAACACGCGGTTTTCGACACGGGCGACCGCGGTCAGCTCGTCGACGATACTGTTGTTTCGGACGGCGCGTTCGAACGCCTCGAAGTCGGTGCCGCGCGCCCAGAAGAACGGCATGACCTCACCGCCGGTCGGGACGACGCGCTCTAGCTCGATGTGGACACCGTTCGACACGGCGGTGACCCTCCCGAGGTCGAAGCTCTCCGAATCGATCGTCAACTCGACGATTACGGCCATTACTGGCTGTCATTTCGCCGCCGCCGTATTGAACTCTCTTGTCGAAATACTGTCAGAAATCGGGTGCTGGGTTGTTCAGGGAGCCGGTATTTGCGCTATTCAGCTCGTACTCCGGGCGAAATACCCCATTCGTGACCAGATTCGGTTCATAACATGTACCGGAGGTTTCCCGAGTGGCTACTTCAATGACCGGACTGTGAAAGCAGAAAGAGAATGCTGACTTGCTAGCTATGCTCTCTCGGGGACGTAGTTGTGAACGCACACAGACATCGACAACCGTACGCCGTCAAACCGCGCCGTGGTGGCGCAGAGGCGTACGGACGTGTGATTGACGGGTCACGCTCTCGACGGTACCGGTATCGGGTGGTGTCCACCGAGTGCCCGGAGCGGGGTCTTCCGGCGACTCGCGGGAGACGCTTTGCCTCGGCGTCTCGCGCCCGTCGCGCGACGCCTGTTCGGATCCAACGGGGGTTGTGCCGATGGTAGCCGCGGCGTCCCCCCGCCTCGACGAGGCGTTCGACGCCCTCGGAAACGTCCATCGGCGACGGTTGCTGATGGGTCTTCGCCGACGGCGGCACGCGCGCCTCGAAGCGGCAACGCGGGACGCGGCCGTTGGTGGCGGCCGCAACCGCGACCGACTGGAGGTGGAGCTGTTCCACGTTCATCTCCCGAAACTCGCCGACGCCGGCTTCGTCGAGTGGAACCGTCATCTCGGTTCCGTCGCGCGCGGCCCTCGATTCGACGAAATCGAGCCGCTGTTGCGATTTCTCGACGAGAACGCGGGCGAGTTATCGGCGGGCGGTTGTGACTGACGCGGCCGCCTCATTCACGCGTCGTCGGCGAGTCGTCGTGGGGGCGACTCGCCCGGAGACGTGATTTTTTCGGCGTCGACGCCCCGGAGCGCGGCGTCCGTACCGTCCTCCTTATCCGTCGCGGCGGCGAACCGCCGGTATGTTCGAAGACCGACCGAACCGCGACGAAATCGTCCTCGTCGGGCGGTCGAACGTGGGGAAGTCGACCCTGATGCGAGAGCTGACGGGTCACAGCAAGTTCACGACGGGTAAGAAGCCCGGCGTCACCCGCAAACCCAACCACTTCGACTGGAACGCGGAGAAATTCATGTTCACCGACCTCCCCGGGTTCGGCTTCATGTCCGGCGTCGACCGCGACACCCGCGAGGCAATCAAGACCGACGTCGTCCAGTACATCGAGGAGAACGCCGACGACATCCTCGCGGCGGTCCTCGTCGTCGACGGGAAGAGCGTCATCGACATCATCGACCGCCACACCACCGAAGACTCCATCCCGCACGACGTGGAGATGTTCTTCTTCCTCGACGAACTCGACATCCCGACCGTGGTCGCGGTCAACAAGATGGACAAGGTCGACGACCGCGACGAGCGCCTGAACGACCTCTGCGACCGCCTCGGCCTCTTCCCGCCGTGGAAGCAGTGGCGGAACGTCATCGCGCCCATCACGGCCAAGCGCGGCGACATCTCGCACCTCGAAGACGCCCTGCGGTCGCACCTCCACGAGCAGGGCCGCGACGACCTGTTCAAGTTCCTCTGAGCGGCTCGCCCTCGCTTCGAACCCCTCGGCTCGACCCCGGCGAACTCACACCACGCGGTTCGTGAGCGGGTCACCGGCGGCCATCTTCTCGACGTTCTCCCGCACGAGCGCCGCGATGTCCTCGTGGTACTTCCCCGTCGCGGCGCTCACGTGCGGCGTGACGAGCACCTCGTCGAAGTTCCACAGCGGCGACTCCGCGGGCAGCGGCTCCTCGGCGAACACGTCGAGCGCCGCACCCGCGACGTCGCCGGCGTCGAGCGCCGCCACGAGGTCGTCCTCGTCGACGACGGGCCCGCGCGCGACGTTCACGAGGTAGGCGTCCTCGCGCATCGCCTCGAACGCCGGCGCGTCGACCATGCCTGCTGTCTCCTCCGTCAACGGCATCGCCAGCACCACGAACCGCGCGTCGGCGATAGCCTCGTGGAATCGGTCGGGCGTGAACACGGTCGAGACGTTCTCGACCGGGTCGCCGGAGCGCCGGACGCCGACGACCTCCATGCCGAGGACGGCCGCGCGGTCGGCGACGCCGCGCCCGAGAGTTCCCAGACCGACGACGCAGACGCGCTCGCCGTCGAGGGTGAACGGCTCTTTGTAGCGGGGCAGGTCCCATTCGCGGTCGCGCTGGGCGTCGCGGTAGGCGTGGAGGCGGCGGGCGAGCGTCAGCATGTAGGCGACGACCGTCTCGCCGACCGTCGTCCCGTGGACGCCGGTGCTGTTCGTGAGCGCCGTCCCGGCCGCCTCGTAGGCGTCCACGGGGAACTCGTCGTAGCCGGCGCGGACGCAGTGGACCCAGTCGGCCTCGACGAACGCGTCTCTGTGGCCGAACGAGACGACCGCGTCGCCCGGGCCGAACGCCTCGCCCTCGTCGACGAGTTCGACCGGAGCGTCGGAGTTCGAAAGCGCCTCCACGAACAGGCCCGGCGGCATCACGCGACCGACCGACTCGTCGACCGCGATGCGTTCGATGTGCATGACTGAGGGGTCACCGCGGCCCACGAAGGAAGTTGCGCCTTCGGCGTCGGTCTCCGGTTTCCGGTGTCCTGCTTTCGGTGTCCCGACTTCCGTCACCCGACTCACGTCGTCTTCGATCACGACGGCGGGAGGAGCACGTCGCTGTCGGGATGCGCGGCGCGCCACTCGGCCCACGTCGTCACCGACGACGGAAGGAACGCCAGCCGCTCACCAGCCCGCGGGCCGCAGATCGCCTTCGCCAGCAGTTGGCTCCAGTAGCTCCCGTTCGCCTCGTCGTAGAGCACGAGATTTCCGGAGTTTCGGACCTCGGCATCGCCCGACGAGGCGGACGCGCCGAACGACCGACCCGCCTGCACGCTGGCGAACCCGTGGACTGCGGGTGGTTGCCAGAGATGCCCCGTGACGCGGAAGACCGCGTCGGTCCCGGAGACGCGCCGGGCCGCGCCGCCGCGCTCGACGCCGATGACGAAGGCGTCGTCGGAGAGCCCCGACCCGATCTCGTAACCGAAGTGGTATCTCTCGGAGACGTTTCGTCCCTCCCAACTCGGACCGACCGCAGGTTCGAGAATCGCCTCGATTCCCACGAACGGTTTCGGCGGGTCGCCGCAGACGGTGCCGGGAAAGCCGTGTTGGACGACCGGGTCGGGATTCTCTGGTGTGGGAAAGCCGGCGACTGGTGGACGGACGCTCCCGACGGTACAGCCCGCGAGTCCGGCGGTACAGACGCCGAGAAATGCCCGTCGGTCCATGCGATACCTCGGGCCGGAGGAACCGAAACATCGCGGGGGTTGTGTGTCAGTGTCGCACGGGACGACGGAGAACGATGCGTCTCGATTCGTCAGTTTTCGCGGGGTGAGGGAACGGCGCTCACGGGTTAGCCCGGAGCGTGACGCTCTCAGCCCGGTGGTCCTCCATGAACGCGCCCGGCCCACCGAAGCTCACCTCGCCATCGAGCGTCTCGAGAACGAGGCTCGTCTCTAACGTGTAGTCGTTCGACGCCGGTTCGACGAACGCCTGTCTGATGTCGATTATCTTTCCGAAGAACTCCTCACCGCTCTCCGTCACGACGTCTGCCCAGAGGTCGGTCCCCGCTTGCCGATGGAGAAACGCGTGGAAGACCGCCTCGCGGAACCAATCGTACGACGCCGGAAGCGGGTCGGGGTCTGTCACGTACTGGGGCTTCGAGGCGGGCCAGTAGGCGCTGAGATACATTCCGAGAACGGACCCCGCGAGATAGATGGTTCTGTGTGACGGTGACCGCGTCCTTGTCGTTGTGTGGCAGTTCGAGGACGTGGGGGTCACCGATCATCGCGGATTTGTCGTCGACGGTGTAGAGGAACGGGAGGCTCGCGTCCCAGTAGCGGACGGCGTCGGCGACATCGGCGAATTCGTAGGTGTCGTCGTCCACCTCGTCCATCTCGCCGAGCAGGAGGAAGACGAACACGCCTCTGGCGGCCGCGTCCTTGAGTTCCGCTTCTATTTCGGGATAGATGTGTTCTGGCACGGCGACTAACGCCTCGACCTCCGCCTCCGAGAGGGCGGTCCGCATCCGTTTGAGCGCAGTCTCGCGGGACTTTATGATCCGTATCTCGGGTGCCTGCTCCGTACTATCGTCGAAACGCTCCTTGAGCGACGGCGTTATCGATTCGATGCGGGTAGAGAGGTTCCGCATCGCCTCCTCGGGCGGCAAGGCGCTGATCGTCGTCGGCGACGCGTGTTTCTTCACCCGGACGAGTCCCCGTCGCTCGAGTCGTTCGGCGATGCCGTATACGCCCCGCTGGCTGACGTCTGCGGCTTCCGCGATGGCACGGGTCGTCGCCTCTCCCAGCGAGAGGAGTGCGAGATACGTGTCGATCTCCGTATCGGACAGGCCGAAGACGCTCAGTTCCTCCCTGAGCGCCGAATCGTTCAGTCCACTGGACCGAGTCATTTTGTTCGTGTGAGATAACTGTTCGTCCATATAGATACCTTCTGCCGTGGTGCGGTGTTCCCGAACCCGACGAGCGATATCGACCGCTACGGTATCGGAAGCGAAACGACCCCGTACTGTTTTTCAGCTCATTGCAACGGTTACGTAGCCCTCGAAGTCGAGGATGACCCGCTGGGTGCGGTCCCCGAAGAGCGCCTTCTTCGTCGGTGATCGACGGGGTCCCGAAAGGAAGACGTGGTCACAGCCGGTCTGGTTCGCGATATCGACGATTGCGGCGGCCTGTTCGCCCGCCTCCGCGACGACGGTTCTGAGCTCGTGGTCGACGGCCGACCCGAGAACCTGGTTCGCAGCGTCTTCGACCTCGCCGGACACGCCTTCGAGGACAGCGTCTTCGTCGTAGTTCGTGTGCTCTACCTGGCCGATGGCATCAAGCGTCCGTTCGACCTCCTCGTACTCGTCCGGCGTCGCGAGTGCGACGACGACGAGGGGCGTCCCAGCGCCGATGGCGAACGTCCGGGCGCGTTCCAGGATGTCTCGGTCACGGTCGATCTGGTCAATTGCGACAAGTGCGCGTGGCATTGTTGTGTATGGTTGGTGGCTCGCGTGCTGTGGTGTGGGTTGGTGGCTCGTGTCTCACCGGCTTAGCTCGATTTCTTCGAAGGGGTCCCAGTCGAAGTATATGAGCGCGGACGAACCGACGACCGTCACGCCGAGCATCCCGAGACTCAAGAGGGTGACGACGAACGTCGCTGTCCCCGGTTCGACGTACGGGAACGAGAGCGCGAGGAAGGCGAGCAGGACGACGCTCGAAACGAAGAACACGCGCCAGACGGCGGTCATCCGTGGTACCCCGCGGACACTGCGGCCTCGGTCGTCTCTACGGCCTCAGTCATCGCTCTCTCCCCGCGGCGCGAATTCGGCTTCGACGCCATCGAGCGGGTCGCTGTCCCAGTACTCGTGGTCCGGGTCCGTCCGGTGACACCCGGCGCAGTGAGTTCCCGGCTGACCCGCCTCGTCGCCAAGTTCGGGCGCTTCGGTCGTACACGCCTCGCGCGCCTCGGGGCAGCGAGTGTGAAAGTGGCACCCTGACGGCGGATTCACCGGGTCGGGGATGTCGATAGACCGGACCGGCGGATCGGTCAGTTCCTGATGGCTCGGATCGAGGTCAGCCGTCGCCCACCGGAGCACCTTCGAGTAGGGGTGCTTCGGGTCGCGAAGTACCTTCTTCGGGGGGCCGATTTCGACGATTTCCCCGAGGTACATAATGGCGACGCGGCCGCCGGCCTTCTCGGTGAGGTACCGGGCGTTCGACAGCGTGTGCGAGATGAAAACGAACGACGTGTTGAACTGCGCTTGGAGTTCGAGCAGCAGGTCCATCGTCTCGACGCGGAGCGAGACGTCGAGCGCGCTGACGGCCTCGTCGGCGAGGATGACGTCCGGATTCATCAGCAGCGCACGCACGAGTGCGACGCGCTGTTGCTCTCCGCCGCTCAGTTGGTGTGGGTACCTGTGTGCGTATTCCTGGGGTGGCTGCATCCCGACTCGGTCCAGAAGCGCGAAGATTCGCGCGCGCCGGTCCTCGGGAGACATCTCGGAGTTCCACCGCTTGAGCGGCGCTTCGAGCGAGGTCAGCACCTTCCGATTTGGATTGAGCGCCGCGCCGGGGTCCTGATGGATTATCTGGAGCGCCTTGCGGATGTCACCGTACGGGATGCGTACGTCTCCGTTTCCGTCTTTGGCGTTCCACACGTCCTGGCCGCGGTAGGTCACCGTCCCGCTCGTGGGGCGCTGAACGCCGATTATCGTCTTCCCGAGGGTCGTCTTTCCGCACCCGGACTCTCCGACGAGCGCGAGGACTTCGTTCTCGGGAATGTCGATTGAGACGCCGTCGACCGCCCTTACTCGCTGCGCGTCGTTGAAAAGCGAGTCGACGAACCCCTGTTCTTTCTCGAAGTTCACGGAGACGTCTTCGAGCGAGACGACGGTCTCGTTGTCTCGGTCGGCCGTTTGACTCTCCGTCGAGTTGCGTTGGTCGCTCATGACTCGACCACCTCCAGTTCCAGCGGAACCGCATCGCCGGCGTCGTCGTGGTTGAAACACGCCGTCCGCTGGTCGTCCGCGGTGTCGAACCACGGCGGGGCCTCCTCGTAGCACTCGTCGGTCGCGAGGGGACACCGCGGCGCGTAGTGACAGCCGTCCGGCGTATTCGCCGGGTTCGGCGCGCTTCCCGGTATCGGTCGCATCGTCTCCAACGGGGCATCGAGACTCGGGACCGCTCTCAGGAGCGCTCGCGTGTACGGGTGTTGAGAGTTTCGAACGACCTGTTCGCTCGGTCCGACCTCGGCCAGTTCGAACGCGTACAGGATGGCGAGACGGTCGGCCAGTCCGGACACGAGCGGGAGGTCGTGCGTGATAAAGAGGATCGACAGGTCGTACTTCTCCTTGATGTCGTCGAGCAGGCTCAGGATGGACCGCTGCATCAGCAGGTCCAGGGCCGCCGTCGGCTCGTCCATCAGGAGGACCTGCGGCTCCAAGACGAGCGAGAGCGCGATGAGCGCTCGCTGGCTCATTCCGCCGGAGAGTTCGTGTGAATACGAGTCCAGCACCCGGTCGGGGTCCAGATACAGGTCTGCGAGGAGTTCCCGCGCTCGATCCATTCCCTCCTCGACGTCGTAGTCATGGGCGTCGAGGGTCTCCTCGAAATGCCCGCGGATAGTCATCGTGGGGTTGAACGAGGAGAGTGCTCCCTGGAACACCATCGATATCTCTTCCCAACGGAGTGACCGCAGTTCCTCGTCCGACAGGTCGAGGATGTTCACGGGCTCGCTTCCGCGCTCGGGGTAGTACCGAATCTCGCCGGTGGTGACCCCGGGTTCTTCGACCGCGTCCATCATCGCGTTGGCGAGCATCGACTTGCCCGACCCAGATTCGCCGACGACGCCGAGTATCTCCCCGCGTCTGAGGTCGATACTCACGTCGTCGAGTACCATTGCGTCTCTGTGTTCTAAGTCGTAGGTGACGCTCGCGTTGCGGACCTCTATGATAGGATCGCGCGCGCCGCGTCCCGCTGTAGTTCTGTCTCGTGGCATGTTAGATCTCTCCCGAGTTCGCGGCGTCGCCGTCGCTGGCGACGGATTTCGCGTGTCGGGCACGGACCCGCGGGTTGAAGATGCGGTCCGCTCCCTGTGCGAGGAGGGTCAGGCCGAGTGCGAGGACGATGATAGTCAGCATCGGCATCAGCAGCCAGTGGAAGGCCGACGGCGAGGAGGTCGCCCCGGCGCGGTTGACCGCCGCGTTCATCATGACGCCCCAGTTGACGTTGTTGTACGGGAGCACGCCGAGGAAGTACAGCCCCACGGAACCGAAGATGACCGCGCGGGCCTGCTGGACGAAGTTCATCGTGATGTACGGCATCAGATTCGGGATGATGTCGCCGGCGACGATGGTCGGCGTGCTCATCCCCATGATGCGCGAGGCCTCGACGTACTCGTCGTCTCTGATGGTGAGCACCTGCGAGCGAATCGCGCGGGCTAACCCGGCCCAGGCGTTTATTGTAATGAGGACGCCGATGACGGCCGGGTTCCCTTTGATCTGCAGCGCCGTCGCGAGGACGATGGTCAGTGGGAGCCCCGGAACCGTCATCATGATGTCCGTGACCGTCATCAGGGCGCTGTCGATCTGGCCGCCTTTGTAGCCGGCAAGCGTGCCGATGGCCGTGCCGAGGACGACTGTGAACACCGCACCCGCGGTGATCATGACGAGCATCGACGGCGTGGCGTGGACCAGCTGCGAGAGGATACTTGTTCCCGACGCGGTCGTTCCCAGCGGGTAGTCGAGCGTCCGAAATGCGCCGACGAGAAGCGGCCCCTGGTTCGGTCGCGGCTCGCTGACGAGCAGCGGCCCGACCGTTCCCAGCAGCAGGTAGGTGACGACGACGAGCAGCCCTGCTCTGGCGCGCCAGTCCTCCCACACGATTCGCGCGGGCGCGAGCACCGCTTCGTCGAGCCACTGGCGGCGACGCTCGCGGTCGGTCATCGAGACGTCCGCCATCCGCTCGAACTCGGAGACGGTCTTTCCGCCGTCCGCGACTGTTCGTCCCGCTCCGTCGTGTCCGGTGACGGCAGCTCGCCGGTCCCTCTCACGCGAAGCGGAACTTGTGTCGGAGTCACAACCGAGTGCCTCGACGAGCGGGTCCGCAGTCTCGTCGCCCAACGAACCGTCGGACACACCGTCTGTCGGCTCAGTAGGACTCACGCGAAGCACCTCCTTTCGCGCGGGGATCGAGCCATCCGTACGTCAGGTCGGCGACGGTGATGCCGATGACCATCGCGACGGTGATGAGGATGAACGCGCCCATCATCAGCGGCGAGTCCCGCGCGTTGATGGCCTGGATGAGGTAGAAGCCGATACCGGGGTACGCGAAGATGTTCTCGATGATGACCGCGCCGCCGAAGACCGTCCCGATGGCGATCATCAGCCCGGTGTACATCGGCAGAATCGCGTTCCGAGCGACGTACCGGAGTGCGATGCGACGGGTGGGAAGCCCACGGAGTCTGGCGACTCTGAGGTAGTCCTCGCCGAGGACGCGGATGCTGTTTCCGCGCATGCTCAGCGCCCACCCACCGANGGGAAGCCCACGGAGTCTGGCGACTCTGAGGTAGTCCTCGCCGAGGACGCGGATGCTGTTTCCGCGCATGCTCAGCGCCCACCCACCGAACGCCACAATCGCCATCGACAGAATCGGGAGCACGCCGTGATACAGCACGCTCGCGAGGAAGGGGACGTTGAGTCCGGGCGTCAGCTCCGAGGCGTACCGCCCGCCCGTCGGGAACAACTGAAGACGGTAGCCGAGGAAGGCGATGAACAGCAAGGCGACGACGTAACCCGGCGTCGAGTTGAGCACGAGCCCGACGCCCGTGCTGCCGATGTCGAACGTCGAACCCTCCTTGTAGGCCATGAACGCGCCCAGCGACACCCCGACAGTGAACGCGAGGAAGAGCGCGGTCGCCGTCAAGAAGACGGTCCATGGGATGGCCGGCCCGATCACGCTTGCGACCGATTGGTCGTACCAGATCGACTGACCGAAGTCTCCCCGGAAGATAGCGGTCATGTAGTCGATGTACTGAACGTACACCGGTTCGTCGACCGCGATGTTGGTCTGGGCCGCGATTCGTCGGTTGATCTCCGCCGTCGACAGGTCGCTTCCGCCCTGTTGAATCATCTGCGCCCGGAGGTAGTCCAGCGGTCCGCCAGGGAGGAGCCTGATGAGGCCGAAGCTCGCCGATATCACCACGAAAATGGTGAGAAACGAGCGCCCGAGTCGCTTGAGTACGTAGCTCATCGGTTCGTCCCTCACTCACCAGCCGTGGATAGTTCCGTCACGAGCTCGGCGGGCGTGACCGCCTCGCCGTCCCGAAGTTGGTCGTGGAGAACCGGCGAGTCGATCTGTTCGGGCATGTTCCAGTAGTCGGCCGCGTCGGAGCTGTCGTACAGGAATTTGAAGTGGAAGTACGGGTGCGAGTTGTCGTACGACGCCCACCCTTGGAGGGCGACCACGAAGTCACCGTTCACGTAGTCCTGTCCCCAGTAGGCGGAGTTATCCTTCATCACGGACTCCGATTTGATACCGAACTGGTTGAGTTGGGAGACGGCGGTCTGCGCACCGGCGACCCAGTCAGAGAACCCCGCCGGTCCCTTGATGGGAATACGGAGCGGTTCACCGTCCTTCCGCCACGTCTCGTTCTGTTTCTCGTAGCCCGCCTCTTCGAGGAGTGCGGCGGCTTTGTCGGTCTGGGATTCCCCGCGACCGTACGTCTCGAACTGGTCGACGACGCCGTCGAGCCAAGTACCCTCGACCTGTCCGCTCAGTTCGCTCGTCAGACCGCTCGGATACGTGACTGCGATCTTCGAGTTGGTCCCCGCGCCGGAGTTCATCGCGACGGCCTCCCGGTCGATGGCGTGGGCGATCGCCTTGCGAACGCGCGGGTCGGACACCGGCTCTCGCTCGTGGTTGAACAGCAGGCCAAGCCCCCAGTGCCGCGGGATAAGCGACGTCTGGACAGAGTCGGGAAGCTGGTTCAGCTTGTTTTTAGGCATGAACAGTGTCGCCGACCCGTCGGTCTCCCCGTTGATGAGGGAGTTCCACCGACTCTGGTTCGACGGCTTGTAGAGGTACTCGATTTCGTCGAAGTTGACGTTCCCCGCGTCTGGGTGGTCTTCGTACTTCGACAGCAACGTCCGCTGGGTATCGGCGTCCTCGAATTTGAACGGCCCCGAACCGACCGGTTCGGAGACGACTTTGCTCGTGAGTTCGCCGAGTATCGTCGACCGCTCGTCCGACGAATCGGCCTCGTCGAGTCGCGTCACGAACTCGCCGTACGTCTCCTCGTGTGCGACGAGGTACTTCGGCTGGAGATACGCCAGCAGGATGTCCTCGTTGACCGTGGTCGCCAACGATATCTCGGCCGTCGACTCGTCGGGCGCGGTCACCCGGCCGGCGACGTTGCCCTCGTCGTCCGGCGCGACGAACCGACGGAGACTGCCGCCGTTGTAGATGTCGAGTTTGATCTGATTCACCACGTCCGTCGCGGTGACCGGCGTCCCGTCGTGCCAGGTCTGCCCCTCGCGCACGGTCAGCGTCAACGTTTCCCCGTCGAGCTCCCATTCGGAGACGAGGTAGCCGGAGTACTCCTGCGATTCGAGGTTGTAGTTCATGAACCGGTCGAACAGCGTCCGACGCGGCTCGGCGAAGTTCTTGGCGTTCCACGTGTTGTACTGCGAGTCCTTCGGGACGGCCCACTGCGCCAGCGTCATCCGCTCGTCCGGACTCGCGTCCGTGGCCGTCCACTCACCGTACCGTGGAAGCCAGTCGGTCGGCCAGTACGTCTGTATCTTCTCGCTGTCTTTCGACGGAACGTTCCAATCGTCGGTCGTCTGGAACGACTGTGCCAGTTTCTCCTGCAGCGGGAGCACGGGAAGCGTCTGATTGGTGACGTACGCCAACTCTTGGATGAGCGCGAGCGACTCGCTGTCGACTTCGATTGGCGTCGCCGTTTCGGTCGCGGCGTCCGCTCCACCGCCCCCGTCCTCGCTTTCAGTCGTCCTTTGAGTCGCTTGCTGTCCACCACAGCCCGCGAGCCCCGCAGTTACCCCTGCTGCGCCGAGTGCCTGCACGAATCGACGCCGCGAAACCGGCGAACGCTCCGTGCTTCCCATGTCATCATTGGTCATGGTTCATCTACGATTGTTACACACTAGAGTAAATAATTTCGGGTAGAATCCGTTCTTCGCGATTTTACTCTCCTTTAAGTGTGTGCTCGGCTACCGTCTGAGGTAGCGACGGGAGAGCATCCCGCAGACACGAACAATGAACGCAATAGAACCACGCTACGGCCCCTACGCAGCGGCGAACGAACTCGCGCACCGAACGTTCACGAAGGCGACGCGGGACACGCGCAGTTCGCGGGATGACCCGAACGACAGCGGTGAGGAGCGATGAGTTCCATCGAGGCGAAAGCGGTACCAGAACGTCAGTGGTGGAAGGAGGCGGTCGTCTACCAAATATATCCCAAGAGCTTCGACGACGCCGACGATGACGGTATCGGCGACCTTCGGGGTATCGAGCGTCGAGTCGAATACCTCGATGAACTCGGGGTCGACGCCGTCTGGCTCTGTCCCGTCTACGAGTCGCCGCAGGCGGACAACGGCTACGACATCAGCGACTACCGCTCGATACACGAGGCTTACGGGGACCTCGACGACTGGAACCGACTCCTCGACGCGCTCCACGAGCGAGACATCCGTCTCGTCATGGACCTCGTCGTCAACCACACGTCCGACGAACACGAGTGGTTCCGGCGCTCTCGGCAGCGAGATGGGGAGTACGAGGACTACTACATCTGGCGCGACGGGAGTCCGGACGAACCCCCGAACAACTGGGAATCGTGCTTCGGCGGTCCCGCGTGGACCTACGACGACGAACGCGAGCAGTGGTACCTTCACCTGTTCGACGAGCGACAGCCGGACCTGAACTGGCGCAACCCCGACGTCCGCGAGTCCGTCTACGAGATGATGAACTGGTGGGTGTCGCGGGGAATCGACGGCTTCCGCATGGACGTTATCAACCTCATCTCGAAGACCGAAAGCCTTCCCGACGGCGACGCGGGAGCGGGACAAACCGGCACGGAGCACTTCTTCAACGGGCCGAACGTCCACGACTACATCCGAGAGATGCACGACGAGGTCTGCTCGGACGAATCCTTCTTGACGATTGGAGAGACGCCTGGCGTCACCGTCGAGGACGCCAAAGAGTACGTCGGCTCGGACGGCGACGGCCTCTCGATGGTGTTCCAGTTCGAACACGTCACGTTCGACCACGACGAGCACAAGTGGGACGCCGGTGACTGGTCGCTCGTCGAGTTCAAAGAGATTCTCTCGAAGTGGCAGACCGGCCTCGAAGCCGACGGATGGAACAGCGTCTATCTGAACAACCACGACCAACCGCGGCTGGTCTCCCGATTCGGTAACGACGGCGACTACCGCCGCGAGTCGGCGAAACTCCTCGGAACGCTCACCCACACACTCCAGGGGACGCCCTTCATCTATCAGGGCGAGGAGATCGGGATGACGAACGCCTCGTTCGCGTCTCCGGACGACCTCCGAGACGTCGAGTCGCTGAACTTCATCGAGGAATCCCTCGAACGAAGTGACGTCGAATCCTACGAGGACGTTCGGGACGCCATCGAGTACGTCGGACGGGACAACGCCCGCACGCCGATGCAGTGGTCGAACGCTCCGAATGCCGGATTCACTGAGGGCGAGCCGTGGATACCGTGCAACACGAACTACGAGACGGTCAACGTGGAGCGGGCCCGCGCGGACGAGGACTCGGTCTTACACTACTACCGCGACCTCATCGAACTGCGTGACGAGCGCGACGTCTTGGTGCACGGCGAGTTCGAACTCCTTCTCCCCGACCACCCCGCCGTCTTCGCGTACACGCGAACGCTTGGCGATGAACGCGGTCTGGTGGTCCTCAATTTCGAATCGAAACCAGTCGAGTTCGTGGTGCCAGNCCCCGCCGTCTTCGCGTACACGCGAACGCTTGGCGATGAACGCGGTCTGGTGGTCCTCAATTTCGAATCGAAACCAGTCGAGTTCGTGGTGCCAGCGGGTGTCGCCCTTGACGGGCTCGAACTCGCCATCGCGAACGCCGACGCACCGACCGTGCCGAGCGATTCGTTCGAACTCGGTCCGTACGAAGCACGGGTCTACCTCACGCCGACACAGCACACTCCGGCACGATGACGAGACACGACTCACACGCGACCCGACTGAACCGCGAGGCGAATATCGATCGAGCGTGGTGGAAGGAGTCGGTCGTCTACCAGATCTACCCGCGAAGCTTCAACGACAGCGACGGGACTGGTGTCGGCGACATCTCTGGTATCACCGAAAAAGCGGGGTACCTCGACGAGTTAGGCGTCGACGTCGTCTGGCTCTGTCCGGTGTACGGCTCGCCGAACGCCGACAACGGCTACGACATCCGCGACTACCGCTCGATAATGGGCGAGTTCGGGACCATGGCGGACTGGGAAGCGCTCCGTGACGCCCTCCACGAACGAGACATCCGCCTCATCATGGACCTCGTGGTCAACCACACCTCGAAGCAACACGAGTGGTTTCAGCGGTCTCGACGTCGCGAGGACGGATACGAAGACTACTACCACTGGCAGGACGGCGACCCCGACGAACCGCCGAACAACTGGCAGTCGATTTTCGGCGGTCCCGCCTGGTCCTACGACGAGGAACGTGGTCAGTGGTATCTCCACCTCTTCGACCCCGAACAACCGGACCTGAACTGGCGCAACCCCGCCGTCCGAGACGCTGTCGCGGACGTGGTCACGTGGTGGCTCGAGAAGGGTATCGACGGCTTTCGCCTCGATGCCATCGACCACCTCTCGAAGGCCGACGGGTTCCCCGACGGAGACCCCGACGAACCGATTACCGGTCTGGACCACTTCAGCCACGGCCCTCGCCTTCGCGAGTATCTCGACGAACTCGCGACGGCGTTCGAGGGATACGACACGATGACCGTCGGTGAGATGGGGGGCGCAGACATCGAGCAAGTGGACGATTACACCGATGCAGAGGGGCTCAACACGGTCTTCCAGTTCGAGCACATGGGGGTCACCGCCGGGCCGGACGGCCCGTGGGACCCGGAACAGGCCGGCGAGTGGGCGCTCACTGACCTCAAGGAGATCATCGATCGGCAGCAGGACGAAATCGACTGGCCCGCGCTCTTCTTCGGGAACCACGACCAGCCCCGACTCGTTTCCCACTTCGGCGACGACGAGGCTCACCGCGAAGAGAGCGCGAAACTCGTCGCGACGTTCCTCTTGACACTTCGCGGAACGCCGTACATCTATCAGGGCGAGGAGATCGGAATGACGAACGACGAGTTTTCGAGTCTCGACGAGCTCGACGACCCGATGACTGTCGGTATCGTCGAGGAACTCCTCGAAGCGGGAGCTATCGACTCCTACGACGACGCCGCGGATCTCGTTAACCGCCGAAGTCGGGACCACGCGCGGACGCCGATGCACTGGTCGGACGAACCGAACGCGGGGTTCACCGACGGTAATCCGTGGTTCGCCATCAACGAGAACTACACCGACATCAACGTCGAATCGTCGCTCACCGACCCGGACTCCGTCTGGAACCACTACCGGCGGCTTATCGACCTCCGTCACGACGAAGACGCGTTAGTCTACGGTGAGTACGAGGACCTGCTTCCGGACGACGAGCAGCTATACGCGTACACGCGGACGCTCGGCGACGAGCGGATGCTGGTCGTTCTCAACTGGTCCGACGACACCGCGACCGTCGACAGCCCTGTGGTGGACACGAACCACGCGGAGGTGGTGCTCAGCAACTACGACGGCGTTTCTGACGACCCGTCTGCCGGGTCGCTCGAACCCTACGAAGCGACGGTCTACCGAATCGATTCCGCCTGAGAGGAATTGACTCTCTCCGCGCGCCTAACGGCGTCCCCAGAACGCTTTGCGTTCTGATGTCTCGGAATCCGTCGGACTCAGACGCGTCCGCAGCCCTGTGGTCTTGCGAGATTCGGGCGAGACGCAACGCCTCTCGTCAACGCGGAACCCCTCGCACCCGGTGTCTAGCATGAGGCCCCGACGTGAGCGACTTTCTCCTATCCGCGGAGACGTGGACCACGTCGCTCTGTAGTCGCTTGACCTCTGCCTGATGTCGGGAGAATGCGCTTGATTATCTGTCAAATTCGATGGTGACGTCCCTCTGCCCTCGTTCGCTCTGCGAACGGGCTGTATGATATCGACTCGGTGTGTCAGTAGTTGGTGGCTCGGATGAAATCTATCATCACAAGGGGCTGAGTGGGGGTAACCTTCGTCATCGCCACCGAGTCGGAGTCCGGGGCGGACGGTCAAGAATCCACCCTTTTCGGCCCACTGGGTGGCGATGGGACGGTGACAACGGTGCCGGTGGTCTCCAGATGGGTTAGCGCCTCCACCTCAGTCGTCCCACGCCGCCAGCGCGGCGTGTTCGGCCGCCACCGCACCGATTCCGTCCGCGTCCAGCACGCCGGATTCGGTGACGACGCCCGAGACCAGGTCCGCGGGGACGACCTCGAAAAGCGGATTCTCGGTTCCTATCGCGGCCTTTCCGTCGTACAGCGCGCCCGCGCTCTCGCCGACGAAGCGGTCGTCGCCGCGAACCTTGTCGCGGGCGCAGACGGCCAAGACGGGGACGTCGGCGCGGGCGGCCGCGAGCGCCACGGGGAGGCTTCCGGCCTTGTTGACGACGTCGCCGGACGCGAGCACCGAGTCGGCCCCGAGGAGGACGGCGTCTGCTCCCCCGCCCGCGACGAGTCCGGGGAGCGCCGCGTCGGTCGTCAGCGTCACGCTGACCCCGCGACGGGCGAGTCGCTCCGCGACGCCGACGCCCTCGCCGCCCGGTCGGGACTCGGAGACGAGGGCACTCGCCTCGGCGGCTTCGAGCGCCGCGAGGACCGTCCCCGACCGCGAGAGCGTGGCGATTCGGTCGAACCCGCGCTCTCGGACGAGTTCGGCGGCGCGGGCGGCCGCCGAGTCGTCCGCCTTTGCCGCGGTGTCGATGGCCCCCTCGGCCCGTCGGCGAACCGATTCGGGGTCAGTCTCCGAGTCGGCCATGACGCGGTTGACGCGGTTCTCGACGGCGGCCATGCTCGGGCGGGCGTCGCGAAGTCGCCGGGCGACCGACGCGACCGCGTCCCGCGAGTCAGCCTCGGCGGCGGCGTCGCGCAGGACTTCGAGCGCCCGGAGCGAAATCCACGCCGACCCGTGGGTCTCGTCGTCGGCGACAGTCTCGACCGCGGGTGCGACCCGGCGGTAGGCCGTCCACAGTCCGGGGACCGTCTCGCGGTCCCGAATCGCGGTCGGGTGGACCCACTCGACCGCGGCGAGTTCCTCGCTCGGGTCGGCGTCGCGGCTCCGCGCGTCGAACAGGAACGGGTGGACGGTCCACTCGCGGCCCTCGTCGGCGACGGAGACGGGCGCTCCCGCGCGGACGAGGTCGGCGTCGGCCTCGCGGACGCCGAGTTCCTCGTCGAGTTCGCGTCGGGCGTCGCGCTCGGCGTCGTCGGGGTCACCCTCGACGTAGCCCGAGACGCCGGCCCAGCGGCCCTGGTACGTTCCGACCGCCTCGCTCCGGCGGGCGAGGAGGACGCGGCCGCCGTTTCGGAGGAAGACGGTGACGACGTGTGGCATATCCAGACTTACGTCCGCGACTGACAAAACGACTATTCTGGCAGGTCGCGTGGTGTCGGTATGCGACTCGCTATCCTGAGCGACACGCACGTTCCGGGGCGAGCCGACGGACTTCCGGGCTGGGTCGAAGACCGGGTCCGCACGGCCGACCTCGTGATTCACGCGGGCGACTTCGACTCGCCGGACACGCTCGACCGCCTCCGCGACCTCTCGGCGCGGTTCGTCGGCGTCCGCGGGAACATCGACCCGCCGGCCATCGACCTCCCGTTCGTCGAGGTCGCGGAGGTCGACGGACTCACGTTTGTCGTCACCCACGGCACGGGCACGAGAACGGGCTACGAGTCCCGCGTCGCCGACGTGGTCAGGGACGCCGCGGGCGACGGCGCGGTCGGCGTCGCGGGCCACATCCACGAGGTAGTCGACGAAGTGGTCGACGGCATCCGCGTCCTCAACCCCGGCACGGCCACGGCGGCCAACCCCGGCGACGACGCCACGATGATGGTCGGCTCGGTCGTCGACGGCTCGCTGTCGGTCGAGGTCGTCCGCGACGACTGAACCCGGCGCAGTCGGCGTGTCGTCGCGTCCCCGAACCGCTTTCCGGTCGACCGCCTGCGATACCGGCCCGGTTCGCCAGCATCCCGTCGTTTTTCACCGCCCTCGCCTTCCGACTCGGTATGGAGCTGTTTCCCGTCCCCGACGTGCCCGAGGTCCGCGAGGGCGACGACCTCGCCGCCCTCGTCTCGGAGCGCGTCGACCTCCGGCCCGACGACGTGGTCTGTGTCGCCTCCACGGTCGTCTCGAAGGCCGAAGGGCGGTTCGCCGACCTCGACGACTTCCCGGCCGGCCCGCGGGCGAGAGAACTCGCCGCCCGCCTCGCCGAACTGACCGGCGACGAGAAGGACCCGCGGTTCGCGCAGGCGGTCCTCGAAGAGAGCGTCGACCTCGTCATGTCGGAGCCGTTTCTCCTGACCGAGACGCGGTTCGGCCACGTCGGCGTCAACGCCGGTATCGACCGCTCGAACGTCCCCGACCACGACCTGCTGTTGCTCCCGAAGCGACCGACCGAGTCGGCCGAGCGCATCCGCGCCGGCGTCGACGCCGATCGGGTAATCGTCACGGACACCTGCGGCCGGCCGTTCCGACACGGTCAGCGCGGCGTCGCCATCGGCTGGGCGGGGCTGAGCGCCTCGCGCGACTGGCGCGGCGAGACCGACCGCGACGGCCGCGAACTCGGCGTTACCGTCGAGAGCGTCGTGGACGAACTCGCCGCGGCCGCGAACCTCGTGCAGGGCGAGGGCGACGGCGGCACGCCCGTCGTCGTCGTCCGCGGCTTCGAGTGGGGCGACCACGGCGAGAGCGACGCCCACTTCCGCGACATCGACGGCGACTTCGTGCGACAGGCGCTCCGCGAGTGGCGCTACGACCCCTGACGACTCGACCCCCTAACATCTCACGCTCACACCATGCTCGGACTCGAACTCACCCCGGAACATCCCGTCGACGACCTCGTCGAACTGGGCACGCAGGCGGAACGCGAGGGCTACGACTCCCTGTTCGTCTCGTGTCACTACAACAACCGCGACCCCTTCGCGGTCCTCGCGCGGCTCGCGGCCGAGACCGACGACATCCGCCTCGGCCCCGGCGTCGCCAACCCCTACGAGCTACACCCCGTAACGCTCGCCGGCAAGGTGGCGACCGTCGCCGAGGCATCCGGCGGCCGCGGCCTCCTCGGCATCGGCCCCGGCGACCCCTCGACGCTCCGCAACCTCGGCCTCGAAGACGAGCGCGGCCTCCGCTCCGTGCTGGAGGCGTTCAAGGTCGCACAGCGGCTCTGGGACGGCGAGCGCGTCACCCACGACGGCACGTTCGAGGCGACCGACGCCGGCCTCAACTTCGAGGTGCCCGGCGAGGTGCCGGTGTACGTCGGCGGCGAGGGCCCGCACATGTGTCGCATGGCCGGCAAGCACGCCGACGGCCTGCTGTTCAACGGCTCGCACCCCGACGACCTCGCGTGGGCCAGAGAACAGGTCGATATCGGCGTCGAGGACCGCCCCGACTCGCGCGGCGAGTTCTCCCTCGCCGCCTACGCCAGCGTCTCCGTCTCGGAGGACGAGGCGGCGGCCCGCGAGGCCGCGCGCCCGCCGGTCGCCTTTATCACTGCGGGGGCGGCCCCGCCGGTCCTCGACAGACACGGCATCGACGCCGACCTCGCGGGTGACATCGGCGAAAAGATTTCCGCCGGCGCGTTCTCCGAGGCGTTCGGCCTCGTCACGCCGGCGATGATAGACGCCTTCTCGATGGCCGGCACGCCGGACGACGTGGCCGACCGGATGGACGCGGTGCTCGAACACGCCGAGGGCGTCGTGGTCGGGTCGCCGGTCGGCCCCGACCTCGAAGAAGCGATTACTCTCGCTGCGGCGGCCTACCGGTCGACGAGCCGACGCCGATAATGCCGAGTTCCGCGCCGATTGCGCCGAGGGCGAGGTAGGCGAACATGCCGACAGCGAAGAGGATGAAGACGTTGCCGAAGAGGAAACTCACCGTCGAAAGCGGGTCGCTCAGCGCCACGTCGGCGAAGGTCACCACCAGTTCGAGGACGCTCGTGAGGAGCGCGATGACGAAGTCCGTGAGTGTTGCCATGCGCGACTCTCGGGATTCGGGGGTATTGATTGTGTGGGTTTCGCACGGCGCTCGCTCGGTCCGGCGAGCCTCTCGCCACCCCGCGGTTCGTGGCGGCCGTCTGCGGCGTGGCTCGGTCGGCACCGATAAGGACCGCGCCCACGGACGCTGACGCATGCCGAACCGCTCGCTCGACGACTTCGCCGGCGGCGACGACGAAGCGGCCGACGACTCCGATTCGGTCGATACCGTCGCGTCGGCCGCCGACCCCGAACCGACCGACGCCGCGACTTCGGCCGACGAACCGGCTACCGCCGACGATGTTGATGGCTCCTCCGATTCGGACGACGCCGACGGCCGCGACGTGAGCACCCTCGCCACCTACCGGTGGACGCCCGAAGCCACGGCGTGCCCGCAGTGCGGCGAGTCGGTGCGAAAGCGGTGGCTCGACGGCGACGAGTACGTCTGTCTGGACTGCAAGGACTGGTAGCGGCCGGGCGCAACGAGCCGGTAACTATGTCGTAACCTTCTCTGCACCGGCTACTGCGCCACTTCGCACGACAGCGTCCGGGTGGCTCGGCAACGTTGTGCCCGCCGAGCGCTATCCGAGCCGACCGCTTCGCCGGCCGAACCCGCGGACGAACGTCTCCTCGTCGATGGCGAGCACCGTGGGTCGGCCGTGCGGACAGGTGTAGGGCGTCTCGCACGACCCGAGTCGCTCGACCAGTCGCGCGGCCTCGTCGTCTGTGAGGTCGTCGCCAGCTTTTATCGACGGATGGCACGCGAGGTCTTTGAGGAGTTCGTCCCGCGGGTCGGCGTCGTCGCCGGTGGCAATGTCGGCGACCACGTCCGCGAGCGCGTCGGGTGCGAACGGCCGGCCGAGCGGCGCGGGCACGGCCTCGACGCGGTAGGTGCCGCTCCCGCTCCCACCGCCGAACTCGGCGACGCGGAAGCCCAGTTTCTCCACGAGGTCGCGGTTCGCGTCGAGGAGCGCCGCGTCGGTCGGCGACAGCGAGACAGTCGCCGGCGGGTCGACGGGGACGGCGTCGATACCCGCCGACTCGACCGCCTCGCGGAGTCGCTCGTAGTTGATGCGCTCGTGGGCCGCGTGCTGGTCGACGACGAGGAGTTCGTCGCCGGCCTCACAGAGCAGGTACAGGCCGCGGAAGCGCCCGATGACGCGGCGGTCGTCGAACACCGACGCGGCCTCGACGGGCGCGAGCGAGCTATCGAGGTCCATCGCCACCTCGCCGCTCCGCCGGAGGTCGGCCGTCGAGAGCGCGTCGCGGACGCTCGCTTCGACCGCCTCGGCGACCGCGTCGGCGTCTCTGAACCCCACCTCGTCCTTCGCGGGGTGGACGTTGTGGTCGACCCATCCGGGCGGTAGACGGAGTCTGACGACGCCGACCGGTTCGCGCCCGTCGGGCAGGAGCGTCCCGTAGCCGTCGGCGACCGCCCGGCGGAGTCGCGGTTCGGCGAGGGCGCGGCCGTTGACCGAGACGTGGACGTGGTCGCGTCGGGAGCGCGTCACCTCCGGGTGACAGAGCGCGCCGTCGACTTCGACCGTGGTCGTCTCGCCGGCCGCCGAGACCTCCCGCGACGACTCGAACGTCGAGGCGTGGCCCGCGGCGTCGCGGCCGTACACCGCCAAGAGCGCGTCGGCGAAGCGGTCGGTGCCGGGCGTCGCGAGCGTCTCGCGGCCGTCGTGCCGCAGGCCGAACCGCACGTTCGGCCGCGTGAGCGCGTAGCGCGTGACGACCGCCGAGACGCGGGCGAACTCGGATTTCGGCGACGCGAGCGACTTCTTCCGCGCCGGCCGGTCAGAAAAGAGGCCGGTCACTTCGACGGTCGTCCCGCGCGCCCGACCTGCGGGTGAGACGGTCTTGCCGTGTTCGCCGTCGGTCGCGTTCTCGGCACCGTCGACGACGACTCGCGTCCCGCGCGGACCGCCGTCGTTCGTCGTCAGTTCGAGGCGGGCGGCGGCCGCGGCGATGCTCGGGAGCGCCTCGCCCCGGAAGCCGAGCGTCTCGACGGTTTCGAGGTCGCCGGCCGCCGAGAGTTTGCTCGTCGTGTGTCGTTCGACCGCGAGCGCGGCGTCGGACTCGGCCATTCCGCGGCCGTCGTCGGCGACGCGGATTCGGTCGGTCCCGTCGCCGTCGACCTCGATTTCGACGGTCTCCGCGCCGGCGTCGAGGGCGTTTTCCACCAGTTCGACCGCGACGCTCGCGGGGCGGGCGACGACCTCGCCGGCGGCGATTTTCGAGCGCGTCCCCGGGTCGAGTCGGCGAATCATTCGAGCTTCCCTTTGAGGTCGGAGAGGAGGTTCAGCGCCGCCAGCGGCGTGGTGTCCGCGAGGTCGGCCTCGCGGAGCGCCTCGGCGACGGCTTCGAGTTCGGGGGTCGGCTCGGCCGTCGCGGTCGTCGCAGTTGCTCGGTTCGGATTCTCGGTCTCTCGGTGGCCGTTCTCCAACCCATCGACGTAGGCCGCGAGCGTGCCGTCTTCGGCCGCCGCCTCGGACTCGCCGTTCGCGGCGGCGACGCCGTCTACCGCTGTGCTCTCGGCGTCGGTCTCGGTTTCGTCAACGAGGTCTCGCGCCCGCTCGACCACGCTCGCCGGCACGCCGGCCAACTGCGCCACTTCGACCCCGTAGGACGACGAGGAGGGACCGTCGGCGACGCTGTGGAGGAACGTGACCTCGCCGTCGCGCCGCGCGGCGGTGAAATGGTGGTTGAACACGCCCTCGCGGTCGTCAGCCGCGTCGGTGAGGTCGTGGTAGTGGGTCGCAAAGAGCGTCGTCGCGCCGACCTCGTCGTGCAGGAACTCGGTGGCCGCGCGGGCGATGGCGAGGCCGTCGGCGGTGGAGGTGCCGCGGCCGACCTCGTCGAGGAGGACCAGCGAGTCGCCGGTGGCGTTGTGGAGGATTTCGGTCAGTTCGCTCATCTCGCGCATGAACGTGGACTGCCCGCCTGCGATGTCGTCGGACGCGCCGATGCGGGTGAACACGCGGTCGAGGACCGGCAGTCGGGCCGACTCTGCGGGGACGAAGCTCCCGACCTGCGCGAGGACGCAGACGAGCGCGACCTGCCGCATGTACGTGGATTTCCCGGACATGTTGGGGCCGGTGACGAGTGCGACGCTCCCCCGCGGGAGGTCGGCGGGGTTCGGGACGAACTCGTCCTGTGCGCGCTCGACGACGGGATGTCTGCCGGCGTCGATGTGGATGCCACCATCGCCGACGCCGCCCGCGCGGAACTCGGGGCGGGCGTAGTCGTTCGCGACCGCCACGTCCGCGAGGGTTCGGAGCACGTCGAGGTCGGCGAGGGCGTCCGCGACGGCCTGAATCCGGGCGGATTCGGTCGCCACGTCGGCGCGAACCTCGCAGAACAGGTCGTATTCGAGGGCGTCGGCGCGGTCCGAGGCGCGGAGAATCTCGTCTTCGCGCTCCTTCAGTTCGGGCGTGTAGAACCGTTCCGAGTTCTTCAGCGTCTGGCGGCGCCGGTAGTCGTCGGGGACGCGGTCGAGGTTCGGGTTCGTCACCTCGATGTAGTAGCCGTGGACCTGATTGTAGCCGACTTCGAGCGAGTCGATGCCGGTGCGCTCCTGCTCGCGGGCTTCGAGGTTCGACACCCACTCGCGGCCCGCCTCGGCGGTGCCGCGGATGTCGTCCAACTCGGCGTCGAAGCCGTCCGCGATGACGCCGCCTTCCGTAATCTCCTGCGGCGGGTCGGAGACGACCGCGTCGCCGACGAGGTCGCGCACGTCTTCGAGTTCGTCCAGCGAGTCGCGGAGGTCCGCGAGGAGGTCGGAATCGGTTCCGGCGAGCGCCTCGCGGACCTCCGGAACCCGGTCGAGCGTCGTCTTCAGGGAGCGCAGGTCGCGGGCGTCGGCGCGCTCGCGGGAGACGCGGGCGACCAGTCGTTCGAGGTCGTACACCGACGAGAGATGTTCTCGCAGGTCGGTGCGGGCGAGCGCGTCGTCGCAGAGGGCGTCCACGGCGTCCAGTCGGGCCTCGATTTCGTCGCGGTCGACGAGCGGGCGGCGGAGCCACGCCTCCAGTCGGCGACGGCCGAGCGCGCAGGCCGTCTCGTCGAGGACCGAAAACAGCGTGCTTCCGGCGCGGGCGCTCCGCGACTCGAACAGTTCGAGGCTCCGGATGGCCGTCGCGTCGAGTTGGAGGAACTCGCGAGGGTCGAACCGCGTGACGCGGGTGACGTACTCCAGTTTCGAGTCGCCCTGGGCGTACTCGGCGTAGGCGAGCGCCGCGCCGACCGCTCGGAGTTCGGCGTTCGACTCGACCACGGCGTCCGGCCGGGGCGCGTAGGCCGACAGCGTTTCGCGGGCCGCGTCGACGTCGAACGCCCCCGGTTCGAACGGCGTCTCCATCGGGTCGAACGAGAGGTCCGGGAGGTCGCAGTCGGGGCCGACGACGAGTTCGGCGGGCGCGAGTCGCTCCAGTTCTTCGAGCGCCAGCGCGCGGTCCGCCCCGGTGACGAGACACTCGCCGGTCGAGACGTCCACGACGGCGAGGCCGTAGGTGTCGGCGTCGGCGTCGCCGTCGCGGGTCTCGGCGTTGCCGCCGCCCCGAGCGACCGCGCCGAGGTAGGTCGCCCGCCCGGCGTCGAGCAGTTCCTCGTCGACGACGGTGCCGGGCGTGATGAGTTGGGTGACCGCGCGGTCCACGAGGCCGGACGCCTCCTCGGCGTCCTCGACCTGCTCCGCGAGCGCGACCCGGTAGCCGGCGTCGAGCAGGCGTTCGAGGTAGCCCGCGGCGTTGTCGATGGGGATGCCCGCCATCGGCCACGTCCCGGTGGAGTCCTCGCGCTGGGTCAGCGTCACCTCGCAGGTGCGGGCGACGGCCTCCGCCGCGCCGCAGAACGCCTCGTAGAAGTCGCCGACCTGAAACAGCACGACCGCGTCGTCGTGTTCCTCGCAGAGGTCGGCGTACTGCGAGAGCATCGGCGTCAGGTCGTCCCGCACTTCCAGCATCTCCGGCGGCGCGCCGTACACCGCCCCCCGCTGGGCGTCCGCGTTCATACTCACAAGGCGGGCGGCCGAGCAATAAAAACGGCCGGGAACGACGCGGTCGGCGGCCGTTTGCCCGAACCACCGCCCGGACTGGGTCGTGCACACACCCAGCAAGGTTAGGTAGACTGAAGCAATAATAGCACACAGAGACCCGTCGTCCCTCTCGGCACGGTCGGCGGGTAATCCGGGATATCAATGACTGATGCACATGCAGACGCCGACTTCGACCCCGCGCTCTCGGTCGAGGCGGTGTCGGACCTCGCGACACGAATCTCCGAGAACGTCGAACGCGTCATCGTCGGCCACCACGACGCCATCGAAGACATCATCGTGGCGCTGTTCGCCCGCGGTCACCTCCTCTTGGAGGACGTGCCGGGCGTCGGCAAGACGATGCTCGCCCGCGCCATCGCCACCTCGATAGAGGGGGAGTTCGAGCGCATCCAGTTTACGCCCGACCTCCTCCCGTCCGACGTGACGGGTGTGAACGTGTTCAACCAACAGACGAGCGAGTTCGAGTTCCGCGAGGGGCCGGTCTTCGGGAACGTCGTCCTCGGCGACGAGATAAACCGCGCGCCACCGAAGACGCAGGCCGCTCTCCTCGAAGTCATGGAGGAGCTACAGGTCACGGTCGACGGCGTCACCCGCCGCGTCCCCGACCCCTTCACCGTCATCGCGACGCAGAACGACGTGGAACCCGACCGAACGTACGACCTCCCGCTGGCCGAACTCGACCGGTTCATGAAGAAGATTCATCTCGGCTACCCCAACGAGGCCGAGGAGACGGAACTGCTCGGCCGCGTCTCGGGACACCACCCCATCGAGTCGCTCGAACCGGTCGCGTCGGCCGGTGACGTGCGCGACGCCCGCGAGCGCATCCTCGACGTGACGGTGAGCGAGCCGGTCCGCCGCTACGTCTCTCGGCTCGCGGCCGACACCAGAGCGCGCGCCGACCTCGGCGTGAGTCCCCGCGGTTCCATCGCCCTCGTGCGCGCCGCGCAGGCCCGCGCCGCCCTCGACGCCCGCGACTACGTCGTCCCCGACGACGTCCAGCGCGAGGTGCGGAGCGTCTGGGCCCACCGCGTCCGGACGACCGACGAGCGCTCCGGCCGCGACGTGGTCGAGCGGGCGCTCGATACCGTCGCGGTCGAGTGAGACCCATGAAGCTCACCCTCCGCGGCTGGGTCGCCGTCGCGGTCGTGGTCGTCGGCGTCGCCAACGCCGTCGCCTACGGCCCGCGGGCGCTCAACGCGGTCGTCGTTCCGGTCGCCGTCGGCCTCGTCGTCGGCGCGGTGCAGGTCTGGCGCGTCTCGCCGCCCCGCGTCGAGCGCGTCGCGCCCGACGACGGCTTCCCCGGCGAGACCCACACCGTCTCGCTCGACCTCGACGCCGACAGGCCGTTTCCGGCGACCACGACCGACGCGCTCTCGTCCGGTCTCGACGGCGACACCGCGGTCGACTCGGTCGTCGGCGACGGCCGCGTCGACTACGAGGTGACCTACCGCGGTCGCGGCCCGGCGACGCTCGGCCCGGCGACCGTCGTCGCCCGCGACATCCTCGGGCTGTTCTCGAAGTCGTTCACCGCCGGCGGGACGACCGAAGTGCTCGTCTTCCCGCGGGTCCGGTCGCTCGGGGCGGCGGCCCGGCGAGATCTCTCGGCGCTCGCCGACGCGGGGCGCACCGACGAACGCGCCGAGTTCGACCGCCTGCGCGAGTACGTCCCCGGCGACCCGCTCCGCGACATCCACTGGAAGTCGAGCGCCAAGTCCGGCGACCTCATGGTGAAAGCCTACTCCGACCGGGTCACGGCCGACGCGGTTCGCGTCTCCACCGGCGCGACCGACGGCCACGAGGACGACGCGGCGGAGGCGGCCGCGACGCTCTGCTGTGCGCTTCTCGACGCCGGCGTTCCGGTCCACCTCACCTCGCCCGCGGGAACCGTGGAGGCGACGCCCGGCGACCGCCGGCGCGTCCTCGTCCACCTCTCGCGGCTCCGGTCGGGGTCGGTCCCCGACGAGACCGCCGAGGTCGTCGTCAGCGGCGACGCCGGGAAGACCCACGTCGCGCTCGGCGGCCGCGAGACCACGTTCGACCGCCTGCGCGCCGAGCGCGACGCGGTGGAGTCGTCGACTCCGACGAGTCGCGTCGGAACCCGCGGTGCCGACTCGGGGGTGTCGGCGTGACGGGTCCACGCGACCGTTCTGACGGGGCGAGACGCACCCCTGCGCGACCGGAGGTGCCGCGATGAGCACCGACACGAACCGGCGCGGCTCGGACTCGTCGCGGTCGGCCGCGAGCGCGTCGGCGTCAGCGACGAGGTCGGCGTCCTCCGCCACGAACACCGTCTTCGGCGTCCCCGCCGACCTCCTCGCGACGGCGGCCTCGCTGGTCCTCGTCGGCGCGTTCCTCGCGGTCGTCTACGACATCACGAACGTCGTGGGTCGCCGCGACCAGTTCGTCCTCCTCGCCGCGGGGACGCTCGCCCTCGCGACCGTCGTGGGCTGGACGCTCCGCCCCCGCTACGCCCTCGGCCTCGCGGCCCTCATCGCCGCCGGCGGCTTCGCGGCGTACTTCCTCGCGCTCCCCGAGAGCCAAGTCGCGTTACTCTCGCCGGAGCGACTGCTGGCCGACACGTTCGCGCTCCTCAGCGGCCTCTCGGCGCTCCGACTCCTGTCGGCCGACGTGTGGGCGCTCGCGGTGACGCCCGGCCCGGTGTTCCTCGCGTGGTACCTCGCGGTCCGCGGACGAATCGCGCCGGCCGTCGCGGTCGCCGGGAGCGGCCTCGGCCTGTTCGTCCTCACCACCGACGCGACGGGGACGCTCACGCTCCTCGGCGTCGGCGCGGGCATGGCCGCAGTCGGCTTCGACGGCATCGACCGCTTCGGGAGCGCAGGCGGCCAACTCGACGTGCTGACGGTCGTCCTCGCCGCGATGGTCGTCCTCTCGGCCACCGTCACGGTCCTTCCCGGCGCGGGCGGGTCGCCGGTCATCCCCGACGAGGGCGTGGCCGAACAGCCGACCGTCGAGGCCAGCCTCGTGAGCGCTGACGACCGCATCTCCATCGTCGGGAGCATCAGCCTCTCGCCGCAGGTCCGCTTCGAGGTCCAGAGCACCTCGCCGGACTACTGGCAGACGGCGACGTTCGACCGGTACACCGGCGACGGTTGGGTCAGAACGGGCGACACCCGCGACTACGAGGGCGGTCGATTGGCCGGCCCCGAGGGGCCGTCGCGCTTGGTCCGCCAGACCGTCACGCCGGCGACGCCGCTCGACTCCATGCCCGCGGCGTGGCGGCCCGTCGCCGTCTCCGGCGACATCGAAAACGAGACGCTCGTCACCCAGCAGGGGAACCTCCGACCCGACCGAGCCGTCGAAATCGGCGAGACCTACAACGTCACGAGCGCCGTCCCGCAGTACACCGCGGCGTCGCTCCGGCGGACGGGCACCGACTACCCCGACGAGATTCGCGAGCGGTATCTCGCACTCCCCGACAGCACGTCCGACCGCGTCCGCGACCGCGCCGCCGAGATAACGGGCGACGCGGAGACGCCGTACGACAAGGCCGTCGCCGTCGAGGAGTGGCTCGAAGCCAACAAGGAGTACTCGCTCCGGGTGTCCCGTCCCGACGGCGACATCGCCGAGTCGTTCCTCTTCGAGATGGACGCCGGCTACTGCACCTACTACGCCTCGACGATGGTGGTGTTGCTCCGCTCGGAGGGCGTCCCCGCGCGCTTCGTCACCGGCTACACGACCGGCGAGCGCGTCGACGGCGACCGCTACGTCGTCCGCGGCCTCGACTCCCACGCGTGGGTCGAAGTCTACTTCGAGGACACCGGCTGGGTCCGCTTCGACCCGACGCCCGCCGGCCCCCGGCAGGACGCGGAGTCGACCACCCTCAGCGACGCCCGAAACGAGGGTCGACTGGGCGTCGACACCAACGAGACGAACGCCGAGTCCAACGAGACCGAACAGCCCACGACGACCGCGAACGACACCGAGACGCCGACCGAAAACGGGTCCGAGCCGAACGGGACGCCCATCGACAGCAACGCACCGGGCCCCAACATCGACGAGCGTCTCGGCATCACGCCCACAGGCGACGGCACGACCGAGGAGGACGAGGACGGCGGACTCGTCCCCGAGATGCCGTCGCGGGAGACGATATTCGTCGGTCTCGTCGGCCTCCTCGGCGTCGTGGCCGGCGTCAGGCGGACCCGGCTCCCGGCGCAGCTCCGGTTCGCCACCGCGGCGTATCAGCGGCGCACCGACTCGCCGGCAGACGACGTGTTCCGGGCGTACGACCGCCTCGAACTCGCTCTCGAACGCGACTACCGCCCGCGCCGCCCCGGCGAGACGGTCAGGGCGTACCTCGATTCGCTCTCCCGGGTCGGCGTGGACGAGCGGACCCGACAGGTCGGCCGACGCTACGAGCGCGCCAAGTACGGCGACGGCGTCACCCGCGCCGACGCAGACGAGGCCGTGGCCGCGGCGAACGCCGTCGTCCGCGCTCGTCTGCCGCTCGTCAGACGCTGGGCGGACTGAGCGGCGCGAAGAACCGCGTCACTTTTTCTGCGTGCGCTCGCACGAACGCTCAATGGCGACACGAGACGCTGTCTTCGCAGTCCTGTGTGCCGCCCTCTGCGTGCTCGCCGTGGTCGCCCCGACCGCGGCCGCACAGGAGGCGCCGGCGAGCGGTCCGGGCGTCGAACCGCTCGTCCAACAGGGCGTCGAACCGGACAGCACGCGAATCGTCGTCGAGGTCTCCGAGAGCGGCGACGCCCGCTGGGAGATTCAGTACTGGACCCGGCTCGACGACGAGAACACGACCGAGGCCTTCCAGTCGCTCCGAGACGACGTGCGGGCCAACCCGGACGACTACACCTCGGCGTTCGCGGAGCGCATCGCCTCGACCGTCGGGGCCGCCGAGAACGCCACCGGCCGGGAGATGGCTGCCACGAACGTCTCGGTCTCGGCGGAGACGCGGTCGCTCCCCGATAGCTTCGGCGTCGTCTCCTACTCCTTCGAGTGGTCCAACTTCGCGGCGGTCGACGGCGACCGCCTCGTCGTCGGCGACGCCATCGAGGGCTTCTTCCTCGACAGTAGCTCCCGGCTCATCCTCTCGTGGCCCGACGAGTACGGCGCGGCGACCGTCGAACCAGCGGGCGACGAGACGCGAGAAAACACGGTCATCTGGCGCGGCTCCCAGACCGAGTTCGTCTCGGGCGAGCCGAACGTCGTCCTCGAACGCGGCGCTGGCGGCTCCGGAACGACGGTGACGGCGACGGCGACCCCGACAGACTCCGAGACGCCCGTCGCGGACGACGACCCGTTCCCGACGACGACCGCGCTCATCGCGCTCGTCCTCGTCGTCCTCGTCGGTGCCGGCGCGCTCTATCTCCGCTCGCGCGGCGCGCTTGGCGGCGGCGACGGCGGCAACGGCGGCGCAAACGTGGCCGGCGCGGCTGGCAGTACGGACGCCGGCGCGTCCACCGACTCGGCCGCCGCGAGCGCGGGCGAAGCCGACTCGGCGGCGGCCGACGACGCAGCGACCGCCGCGGCGAGCGCCGGAGCCGGTGCAGACGAACCCGACGACGACTCCAACGCGGGCGACGAGGACGGCGAGCCGAGTCCGCCGCCGGAACTCCTCAGCAACGAAGAGCGCGTCCTCCGGCTCATCGAGTCCCGCGGCGGCCGCATCAAGCAACAGGAGGTCGCCGGCGCGCTCGACTGGACCGACGCGAAGACGAGCAAGGTCGTCCGCGGAATGCGCGACGAGGGAACCATCGAGGGCTTCCGCCTCGGCCGCGAGAACGTCCTCCGTCTGCCAGAAGACGACGCGGACGAGGACGGCGGCGACGCGAACGGTGAATAAATATCTTACGACCGTTTCGGTCGGTGGTCGGTCCCTAATCGGAAGACAGCGGCGACCCGAATGCGACGCTCGAACTGCCGTTGACTGGGGTTGATTCGCGGGCACGACCGCACGTTTATATCGGAACGGGGTTCCAAAACGAGAGTGATGAGTCGACGAACCGCTGCGCTCGCCGTCGCCGCCGCCGTGTTGCTGGCGACGGTTGGCGCACCGCTCGCTCTTGCCGCCCCGGCCGGACCGATGGGACTGACGGCCACCGATGGCTCGGCCGCCGCTCCCGTCGCACAGACGACCGCGAACGACAGCGCGACCAACGACACGGCGGCCAACGATAGCGCCGCGTCGTCGGTGACGCTCCCCGGTCAGCGCCTGTCCGCCGTCATCGGCGTGCAGGGCTCCGAGACCGACGGGGAGCTCGAACGACGTACCTTCGAAGCGCGCTTCGCGAACGCGAACTCGAACGCCTCGAAGGCCGCGGTCGTCGCCACGCAGGTCGTGACGGTGCGCGAGCGCCTCACCGAACTCGAACAGCGCAGGGACCGCCTCGAAGCCCAGCGCGAAAACGGCACCCTCTCGGAGGGCCAGTACCGCGCGCGGTTGACCCAGACGGTCGCCGACATCGAGCGCACCCGGAGCATGCTGAACCAGACGGCTGACGCCGCCTCGACGGTCCCCGCCGAGGAGCTCTCGGCGCGCGGCGTCGAGACGGCCGAGCTCGATAGGCTCCGCACGAACGCGAGCGAACTCACCGGCCCCGAAGTCGCCGAAATCGCCCGCGAAATCGCGGGGAACCCCGGAAAGGGAATCGGCCGCGACCGCGCCGAAAACGAGTCGGAGACCGACCGCAACGGGCGGCCGGACGAAGCGGGACGGAGCGATGCCCCGGGAAACTCGCGTTCTGAGGCGAGCGGCCGCGCCGATGACGTTCGTGAAGACGCCGGAAACGCGACCGACGCGACCGGCGTGACCGACGACGCGTCCGAGGGCTCGTCCGGCGATGGTGACCACGGCAACGCCCCGGAGACGCCGCCCGGAAACGACAAACGGGCGAAGGACGCCGACGGGAGCGCCCCCGCGGTGACCACCGACGATGAGCAGTCCGACGACGACGGCACGACCACGACCGACGACGCGACGGCGGACGACGAATCGGAAACGTCGTCCACGGACGACTCGGGCGCTTGAAGCCGGGGACGGCGACCCCGCCTCCCGATACTGTTTAATATCCCCATCCTGTAGGTCCACACTGTAATGTCGGAAGTCTGCTCGACGTGCGGGCTCCCTGAAGAGCTCTGCGTCTGCGAGGACGTGGCGAAAGAGTCTCAGGAGATAGTCATCCGCATCGACGAGCGCCGCTACGGAAAAGAGGTTACAGTCATCGAGGGATTCGACCCGAAGGACGTCGACATGGACAGTTTGTCGTCGGACCTGAAGTCGAAATTCGCTTGCGGTGGAACCGTGGAAGACGATTCCATCGAACTCCAAGGCAACCACCGCGGCCGCGTGGAGGACTTCCTCCGCGAAAAGGGGTTCAACGTCGCGTGACCGACCTCTGAATTAGCCCGCCGTCGAGATTTTTCGAAGCAAATCAGCGCACACGAGCCGTTAGTCCGCCAGTCGCCCGACCGCTCGTGTCCGCGGCCGCGTCACGCGTCAGCGACGCCGCCGCTCAGCGGCGTCCATCGCCGCGCCCGCCCTCGTCGATGCCCTCTTCGAGCGGGCCGGCCCACGCGTCGAGTCCGCCGGCCATGCTCTCGATACGGGCGTTTTCGGTCCCCTCGTAGGCCGAAAGCAGGCGGACGGCCTGCACGCTCGCCTCGCCCCGCGGACAGACGGTGACGATGCGCTCTGCGCTCGCGATGCGGTCGAGGTGCGAGACGAGGTCGGAAAGCGGGACGTTGATGCTCCCCGGCACGTGTCCGAGCGCGAACTCGGCCTCGGTGCTCACGTCGACGACGAGCGGCGGGTCCTCTCCGTCGAGGAGTTCTTCGACCGCCGCGGGGGAGATTTCGTCGACCATCTACAGCAGGCCCTCGTCGCGGGCGAGGAGGACGCCCTCGACGGTCGCGTCGTTCGTCGGCGGTTCGGTCGCTCGCCCGATGGCCTCCTCGACCGGCACGGCGCGGACCGAGAGGAACTCGTTGTCGTCGAGGTCGCGTTCGACCGGCGTGAGCCCCTCGGCGAAGACGAAGCCGCGGCGGTGGCGGAGGACGCCGGTCGAACACCACACGTCGCCGATGACCGACGCGGAGTCGGCGGCGAAGCCGGTCTCCTCGCGGAGTTCGCGCAGTCCGGCGTCGGTGAACGACTCGCCCTTCTCGACGACGCCCGCGGGGAGTTCGAACTGGGTCTGGCGGATGTTCGGCCGGTACTGCTCGACGAAGACGACGTGGTCGTCCGCGACGGCGACGACGACCACCGCGGTCGCCAGTTCGGCCCAGTAGTAGCGCTTCGTGGTCCCGTTGGGCTGTTCGACGAGGTCGTAGCCGCCGGTGAACCAGCCGGTCTCGTACTCGGTTTCGGATTCCAGCACGCGCCACTCGGGGTCGGGCAGGCGCTCGTGACGGCGGCCGTCGTCGGTCATCGGTCTGCTCCGGTCGCGTCGTCGTCGGTCTCGGCGTCGTCGTCGTCGGCCGCGGCCGCCTCGTCGCTCTCGGCTTCCTCCCCGAGGAGCGCGTCGCGGTAGACGCGGCCGAAGGCGTTGCGTCGGAGCGTACTGACGGCGGCGTCTCGCTCGTTTTGGAACGTCGTCGCCAGCACCGTCTCGGCGAACGGAACCGCGTGCCACGCGACGCGGTCCACGTCGGGGTTGCCGAGTTCGACGACCTCGTAGCGCTCGTGGGCCGCGCGCCAGTCGTCGAACTCGTCGCGCGTGCCGACGGAGACCGAAAGCGACTCGGCGAACAGCGCGTTGCGGACGGTCTCGATTACGTCGCCGGTCACGCGCGCTCGGTACTCCTCGCGGTCGAAGTCCATCGCCTTGGCCGTCTCGCGGACGACCACCTGTGCGGTCGGTCCGACGCGGTCGAAGGCGGCCTCGGCCTCGTCGAGCGACGCCGGAGCAATCGTCCCGTGGGTTTCCATCGCCAGTCGATTCGGGGCCCGGACTTACGACTCTTTCCTGTCCGCGTCGTCATCGGCACTGTCGGCGTCGCCGGCGTCGTCACGCCCCGCGTGCTCGTCGTCGCCGGTTTCCTCGCCGTCTTCTCCCTCCTCGTACATCTCGCGAGTGAGCGACTGCGCCTCCTCGAAGATGCGCGCCGCGTCGCCAGACAGCGACTGCGACCCGCCGGAGCCGCCGAACTGCTGCGGCTGTCGGTCGGGGATGTCGTGGCCATGATTGTGGTCGTGACCGTGACCTCGGCCTCCCGTGCGGTCGACCGTGTCCTCGAACACCTCGTCGAACTCCCGTTCCTCGGCCAGGTCGGAGACGAGCGGGCCGAGCGAGTCGGCGTTCAGGTCGGCCCACTCGGGAGCGTGTTCGTCCAGCCACGTCTCGTGGTCGTCGCCGTGGACGATGGCCTGCAACGCGAGGTGGTTCGCGAGGTGCGTCTCGTCGCGCTGCGGCGCGTCGCAGACCGGACAGGCGTATCCCATGCCCTCCGGTAGCGGCTCTGTGTACCAAAACCCGTCGCACTCTCGCGTCGTGCTCTGTCGCGTTGCATCGCATCGCGCCGCGTCGGCGTCGTCGGTCGTCAAAGGAAATGTGGCCGCGTCGCCCGCGCGGTGGTGGGTGGGTCGCAGGCGACAGGTGGCTCTCGCGGCACCTCGTTCGGTGCCGCGTCGTGTGGTGGTGGGTGGTGATACCGATTCGTTCGTGTGTCGATGCGTCAGGCGGACTTGACGATGACCGTTCCGTCGGCCCAGACGGTCACGTCGCAGGCAGCGTACCGGAACCCGATTCGACCGCGCGATGGGACGACCGACCCGCGGGTGCCGCCGTCCGTCGCCGGTGTCCGCGCCAGCGGAGCGAACAGTTGGCAGAGCGCGTCGGGGTCGATAGTCTCGGACAGCGGCGGGAGGTTGACGGCGTCCACGTCTTTCAACTGGGCGGCCGCGGTGACGACGGTCACCGCGAGGGTGTCTCGTCCGCCCCAGTCGTGTCGGGCGACGACCTCGTCGGTCGCCCCCGTATTCCATCCCACATCGTTGCCCGGTAACACGCGAGTTTCGTCCATGGTTCGGTTCGCGTCGGCGCCTCGCCGACACCCGTGCCGACGACGCTCGTGGATATATCGGTCGCTGCTATCCAACTAGTGGTGGCGCGCGCGCCACCTCTAGGTACCTAGAACCGTAACTGAAAATCAGCTGGTATCGCTGGGCCCCATGTGGTATGGTATCATTCGAAGACGCGCTCGACCAGTTTTCGCTCGGCCGCGCGCAGGTGGTACTGGTAGGTCGGCGCGCTGATGTCGAACGTCTCGGCGAGCGTCTCGGCGGTGCTGCGGCGCGGCCACTCGTAGAATCCGGCGAGGTGGGCCGCCCGAATCGACTCGTACTGTCGGCTCGTCCACGCCTCGCGCATCTCGGCAGCGAACGTCTGCGGCGACTCGGTGCCGTCGTCCGTGGTCCGCCGCGACAGCAGACTCGTCCCCGGGTAGTTCGAGTCGAGCGCGTCGACGAACGAGCGGACCCGGATTCGTTCCGGCACCTCGGCGGTGAGCGTGGTCTGGGTCGGCGTCGCGTCGAGCGCGCGCAGGGTCGCCTCCGAGGCGTACAGCGTCTCGAACAGCGACTCCCGCGGGAGGCGGAGTTCGAACAGGGACCCCGAGTCGTCGGTCGAGACGTGGCGCACGCGCGTCGCGATGTCCCGCCCGGCGGCGACGACCTCTTCGGGTTCCGCGTCGCTGGCGACGAACGCGATGACGGAGCCGTCGGAGTTCGGGATGACGCCGCCGAGGCTCACCGCGCGACCGACGCGCCGGGCGAGCCGCGACAGCGACAACCGGTCGCCGCCGAGTTGTACCTGCACGTCCGTCCGGCGCTCGGTCAGCATGGCGTCGGCGCGCCCGGTGGCTGCGAGGGCGTAGCCGACCGTCTCGCCCAGGTCGGTGAGCAGGCCGTCGTCGTCGGCGAAGGCGTCCGGGTCGGTGGCGTGGACGACGAACAGCGCCTCCACCCGGTCGTCGGCGACCGCGGGGATGACCGCGATAGCGCGGAACCCGTAGCTGAGGGCGTCGCCGCGGTGGTCGGCCCACGCGGGGTCGTCGAGCACGTCCGCTATCACCTGTATCTCCCGGGTCTCCACGGCAGCTTCGAGCAGGGGAAACAGCGGTTCCGCGGACGCAACCTCTCCGAGTCGGTCGGCGTAGGCGGTGTCAGCGCCGTGGACCGCGTCGCTCGTCGGCCGGTACGTCTCGTCCACGTCCCTGGCCTCTGCGTGCCAGACGATGGCGTAGTCGTCGGCGTCGACGAGGTGCTTGGCCACGGCCGAAAGCGCCTCGCCGCGGGTCGGCGCGCGGATGAGCGACTGGTTGATGTTCCGGATGGTCGCGTTGATTCGGTCGAGTCGGGTGAGCGCCTCGTTCTGGGCCTCGAGCCGCCGGTCGCGCTCGCGTAGCTCCGCCTCGGCGTCGATTCGGTCGAGCAGTTCCTCGACGGTCGCAGAAAGCAGGTTCACGAGCTCCACGTCGACCTCGTCTGGCGCGACGGTGCCGGGGTGGCCGGTGACGAGGACGCCGTGACGACCGAGCGGCGCGGCGATGACGCGCTCGACGCCGTCGACGACGCCCCCGTCGGGCGCGATTTCGATCACGCGGACCTCGCCGGAGACGAACGCGTCCCAGACCCCACCGCGGTCGAGGCCGCCCCCGACCGGCTTGTCGCCGAGGCCGGTTCCGGCCGCGCCGACGCGGACGAGGCTCGTGTCCGCCTCGTCGAAGACGAACAGCTCCGTCCGGGCGTCGCCGAGCACCTCGTCGCAGGCGTCGACGGCGGCCCGGAGGACCGCCTGTCGGTCGGTCGCGCCCATCATCTCTCGGGTCCGGTCGTGGAGCGTCGCGAGCAGGCGCTCGTAGCGGTGTCGCTTCGTCACGTCGCGGAGGACGCCGACCGAGCCGACTTCCTCGCCGCCGACGACCAGCGGCGTCCGGTGGTCTTCGACTCTGACGACCCCCTCGTCGGGCGTCCGCAGGTCCAACTCCACGATTCCCTGCGAGGTCGACGCGAACGCCTCGTCGCTGCCGTCGGTCGCGCTCGCGTTCTCGGTGAGCAACGCCGTGGACGACCCGATGACGCGGTCGCGCTCGAGTCCGGTGAGGCGCTCGAACGCGGGGTTGACCGCCGCGAACCGCCCCTCGTCGTCCAGCGCGTACACCGCGTCGGCGACGGCCGCTAGCATCCGCCCGTACTGCTCGGCTTCGACCTCGTGTTCCAACTGCTCCGTGATGTCTGTGAAGTAGACGGACAGCCCCGTCTCTGAGGGGTACGCCCGAACCGCGTACCACGTTTCGAGGCGGTCGTAGTACTGCTCGAAGGTCGCCGGCTCCTGTCGCTCCATCGCTCGCTCGAACTCCTCGCGGAAGACGGCCGACTCGGGCACCGAGTCCCAGATGCGCGTCCCCAACACCGCCGCGGCCGACATCCCGAGGCCGTGTTCGGCCGTCGAGTTGACGTAGGTGACGCGCCAGTCCGCGTCGAACCCCATCACCGCCTCGTCCATCCGCTCTAAGACCTCCGAGAGGGCGCTTTTCAGCTCGTTCCGTTCGGTCGCCGCGCCGACGACGGCGGCGATGTTCTCCAAGAAGAGCACGTCGTCGTCGGAGAACTGCCCGCGGGCGACGCCGTGGACGGCGATGACTCCCCACCGGGTGTCGTCGCCGCCGATAGCCGCGCTCATTCCGCTTTTCGGTCCCGACGGGCCCGCGCCGGTCGCGTGCTCGAAGCGCTCGTCGTCGTCGAAGTCGTCGACGAGCGTCGAACGCCCGGACCGGTATGTCTCGACCGCCTGCGTCCCCCCGGCCGCGGCGAGTCCGTGGCCCCGATTCGCCGACCAGCCCGCGGCGGCGGCGACGCGGAACGCGCCGTCGTCGAGGCCCTCGAAAATCGTGACCGAACTGGCGTCGAGCACGTCGCGGACGCGACTCGCGGCGTGGTCGAGCGTCGAGTCGAGGTCGACGGCGGTCAGCGCCCGCGTTCCGATTTCGGAGACGACGCGCTGCTGTTCGATTCGGTCCCGGTGGCTCCGCGCGAGGGTGCACTCGCCGAGCGCCCGCTCGACGCGGAAGGCGAGCCACGACATCGTCTCGGGGTCGTCGTCGCGGACGACGTAGTCCGTCGCGCCGGCTTCGACCGCGCGGGTCGCGGTCTCCTGGTCGGCGGCCGCGACGACGACCGGAACGTCGATGCCCTGGGTGTAGATGTCGCGGACGAACGCCCCCTCGTCGCCGGCCGCCGTGGGGGCGGCCAGGACGATACAGGAGATGGCCGCCGGGGCGGAAACGAGTTCCGCGCGCGCCGCGGCGGGGGTGCGGACGTGCCGGACGGTCGTCGCTCCATCGAGCGACGACAGCGACGAGTCGAGGGACGCCGCGAACTCGCCGTCGTCACTCAGACAGAGCACGGTGGGGGACGGTAACACAACCCGTGTACGCGGCTCGTCGTGATAAGCGCTCCTTCGGCCGCGAGCGGTCCTGTCAGGCGCGCTGCCACTCCGCCACATCGAGGACCATGATGTACGCGTCCTCGCCGTCGCCGTAGTAGCTCGGCACCCGGCGGGCGGGCTCGAAGCCGAGGCTCCGGTAGAGGCCGATAGCCGGGTCGTTCGAGACGCGGACTTCGAGCTTCACGACCGTCGCGCCAGCGATGGCCATCGCCGTCAGCGACTGAACGAGCAGCTGCCGGCCGAGGCCGTTCCCGCGGGCCTCCGGGCGGACCGCGAGGTCCTTCACGTGGCCGATGTCGTTGCCGTGGTTCGGCATCACGTCGGCGACGACGTAGCCGAGCACCTCGTCCCCGCGGGCGGCGACGAGGAACGCCGGCTCGTCGACGAACATCTCGAACGCGGAGTACGGCCACGGCTCGGAGAAACACGTCCGCTCGATGCGGAGCACGTCGAGGAGGTCCGCCCGGTCGACCCGCCTGACGACCAAGTCGCCGGCGAGCGCGTCGTCGAACGCCGTCACGCCCGGCGCTACGTGGTTGGCACGCAAAAGCCCGACGGCACGGGTGCGGACGGACGCGGAACCGACGCCGAGACAGACGCGCACGGGAGCGGGCAGTGCACTACTTCCGGCCGCGCGGTGGCCGCCGCTCGCCGGGCGAAAAAGTGAGAAGGCGTGTTGGTCGCGTTCAGTCGTCCGCGGGGGCAGCGCCGCCCTCGGCCTGCTGCTTCGTGAGGGGGAGCTTGCCGCCGGCGGTGAGGATACGGCGCTCGCGCTCGGAGGCGTGCAGGTTCGCCGTCGCTTCCCAGTCGTCGTTCACGCGGATGGTGAACTCTTCCTGGCCGGATTCGACGGCTTCGGCAACGTCGTCGACGATTTCGACGTCGTCGCCCTGTTCGATCTTCGCGTAGGTCTCCTCGTCGATGGCGAGGGGGACGATACCGAAGTTGAACAGGTTCGCCTTGTGGATGCGAGCGAACGACTGCGCGAGGACGGCCTCGATACCGAGGTACATCGGACACATCGCGGCGTGTTCGCGGGAGGAACCCTGACCGTAGTTCTCGCCCGCGACGAGGACGCCGGTACCGGCATCCTTGGCCCGCTGGGCGAACGTCTCGTCAACGCGTGAGAGCGTGAAGTCCGAGAGGCGCTCGATGTTCGAGCGGAACTTGAGGATGTCGGACGTCGCCGGGATGATGTGGTCGGTCGTGATGTTGTCCTCCATCTTCAGGAGGGTCTCACCCGAGATGTGGGAGCCGAGGGGGTCCTGCAGGGGGACTTCGCCGATGTTCGGGCCCTTGATGAGCTCGTCGTCGATGGCGTCTTCGGCGTAGATGAGGTCCGTCTTCGAGCCGTTGTACTTGTCGGGGAGCTCGACGCCGGGGGCGTCGAGACCGAGTTCGTCGGCGAGGTCGCGCGGGTCGACGATTTCGCCCTTGAGCGCCGCGGCGGCGGCGACCTGCGGCGAGCAGAGGTAGACGTTGTCCTCTTCGATGCCCGAGCGCCCCTCGAAGTTGCGGTTGAAGGTGCGCAGCGAGACGGAGTCGGAGGCGGGGACGTGGCCGATACCGATACACGGACCACAGGTCGCCTCGGAGACGTTGACGCCGGCCGCCATCATCTCTGCCGTCCAGCCCTCGCGGGCGAGCATCTCGCCGGCCTGCTTCGAACCGGGCGCGACGATCATCTCGAGGTGCTTTGCGACTTCCTGGTCCTTGACCATCTTCGCGGCCGGGAGGACGTCCTCGTAGCCGCCGTTGGTACAGGAACCGACGAGGACCTGCTCGACCTTCTCGCCGGCGACTTCGCGGACCGGAACCACGTTGTCGGGCATCGACGGGCAGGCGATGAGCGGTTCGAGGTCGCCGAGGTCGATGACGATTTCGTCGGCGTATTCGGCGTCGTCGTCGGCCGTCAGCTCGATGTACTCGTCGCCGCGACCCTGGCGCTCGAGGTAGTCCTTGGTCTTCTCGTCGGTCTCGAAGAGCGACGAGGTGGCACCGAGTTCGGTCCCCATGTTGGTGATGGTGGTTCGCTCGGGCACGGTGAGCGATTCAGCACCGGGGCCGGTGTACTCGAACACCTTGCCGACGCCGCCCTTGACGGTCTCGCGGCGGAGCATCTCGAGGATGACGTCCTTCGCGGAGGACCACTCGGGGAGTTCGCCTTCGAGGCGGACGTTCACGACTTCCGGCATCTCGACGTAGTACGCGCCGCCACCCATGGCGACAGCGATGTCGAGGCCACCGGCACCGATGGCGAGCTGGCCGAGGCCGCCGGGCGTCGGCGTGTGGGAGTCCGAGCCGAGGAGCGTCTTGCCGGGCGCGGCGAAGTTCTCCTTGTGGACGTTGTGGCAGATACCGTTACCGGGGCGGGAGAAGTGGGCACCATATGTCCCGGCCGCGGAACGGAGGAAGCGGTGGTCATCCGTGTTCTTGAAGTCGAACTGGTAGGTCTGGTGGTCGCAGTACTGGGCGGCGAGTTCGGTCTGGGCCTCGTCGAGGTCGAGCGCCTCGAACTGGAGCCAAACCATCGTCCCAGTCGTGTCCTGCATCAGGACTTGGTCGATTTCGATTCCGATCTCCTCTCCGGGGGTGAGGTCACCCTCGACGAGGTGGTCCGAGAGAATCTTTTCCGTGAGCGTCTGTCCCATAACACCCGAACGTCGATGGTCCTCGGATATAAATCCCGCGTACTTCCCTATCTTCGAACGTGAACGATAGCGCCGTCTCGGGGTTTCTAGCGTCTAAGGGCCATTAAACTCCTTGTTGGTTCTCCCATGTGACTTGTCACCGCGGGGGCCGTCACCGCCCCAAATGGAGGGTGATTCGGTCCCTCTATCAGCTCGAAAACGGGGTGGTTTAGACCGCGTCACGACCCCGGTACCGACACCATCCCCGGGCCGCCGGCCGACCGAGGTTCGGCACAGTTTTGCGCCCCCTGAACGGGGTTCGGATATGCACCGCGCTGGCTCGTTCGTCGCACAGCACATCTCGCCGGTCACGGCCGAACAGGTCCAACCGAACGGCGTCGACCTGACGCTCGAAGCGGTCCTCGAACAGGTCGAACCGGGCCGCCTCGGCCGCGAAGGGAAGACCATCGGCGAGCGTCGGCCCCTCGAGTTCGCCGACCCGGACGCCGAGACGTACCGACTCGACCCCGGCGGCTACGTCCTCCAGTACGCCGAGACGGTCCACATCCCGGAGGATCACGTCGGCTTCATCTACCCGCGGTCGTCGCTCATGCGGAACTCCTGTATGCTGAACACGGCCGTCTGGGACGCCGGCTACGAGGGGAAAGGAGAGGGGCTCTTGCAGGTCCACCACCCGGTCGAACTCGAACGCGGCGCGCGCGTGGCTCAAATCGTCCTCGCGGACGCGAACCACGACGGGACCTACGACGGTAGCTATCAGGGCGAGCGGACCCGCTGACGGTTCCGGTCGATGGCTCTCCGGAGGCATCGCTCGGCGGATAGTACCGAATGAATACCGACATCTCGATTTACGGGACGTTCTCGGCGATGACGAATTCCTTTCAAGTCGATGGGCGTCGTATCTGTCTTCGCGGAGGGCATGTCGGGCCGAAACGAGGGGCGACCTGTACACACCGAACCTCCGCAACTTCCTCCTTCCACATCTTCTTGAGTGCGCCCGTGTTCCTGCTGGACCTGTGTTCGCTTCGCGCGAGTCGTAGACACCGCCCGCGGGCCTTCGATTCGCCCGGCAGGCGAGCGGCCACGGTGGCGCTGTCACCTAAAACCGCTTCGAGCGGCGCACTCGTGTTCTCTGACCCAAAGGCACATTTACGCGCATGCCTAAGTGTGGCCAATCACTGATGTCACGGAGTCCATCTCTCCCGGAACGTCCTCATCTCGATCTGGACCCCGAGATGTCGGATGCAGAGCGCCTCTCTGCACTCCGCCAGCACTTCGAACGCATGGTCGACGTCAACCGCGAACTCGACCAGCGGCTCCAGAACGCCGACGACCGTCACGCCGAACTGGTCGACGAGGTCGACCAGATGAAGGCGCGAAACGAGGCCCTGAAGACGGCCTCGTACTACATCGCCACGGTCGAAGAACTGACCGACGACGGCGTCATCATCAAGCAGCACGGGAACAACCAGGAGGTCCTGACCGAATTCGCACCGAGCCTGAACATCGACGACATCGAACCCGGCGACCGCGTCGCCATCAACGATTCGTTCGCCGTCCAGACTATCCTCGACGACGAGACGGACGCGCGGGCGCAGGCGATGGAGGTCGTCGAGTCGCCGACGGTCACCTACGACGACATCGGCGGCATCGACGAGCAGGTCCGCGAGGTCCGCGAGGCGGTCGAACAGCCCCTCGAGAACCCCGAGATGTTCGAGGAAGTCGGCATCGACCCGCCCGCGGGCGTGCTCCTGTACGGCCCGCCGGGGACCGGCAAGACGATGCTCGCCAAGGCCGTCGCCAACGAGACCAACGCCTCGTTCATCAAGATGGCCGGCTCCGAACTCGTCCAGAAGTTCATCGGCGAGGGCGCGCGGCTCGTCCGCGACCTGTTCAAGCTCGCCGCCGAGCGCGAGCCGGTGGTCATCTTCATCGACGAAATCGACGCCGTCGCCTCGAAGCGCACGGACTCGAAGACCTCCGGCGACGCCGAGGTCCAGCGCACGATGATGCAGCTCCTCTCGGAGATGGACGGCTTCGACGACCGCGGCGACATCCGCATCATCGCGGCGACGAACCGCTTCGACATGCTCGACGAGGCCATTCTCCGGCCGGGCCGGTTCGACCGCCTCATCGAGGTTCCCAAGCCCGCCGTCGAGGGCCGCCGCCGTATCCTCGACATCCACACCCGCGACATGAACGTCGCCGACGACGTGGACCTCGACGCGCTCGCCGAGGAACTCGACGACTACTCCGGCGCGGACATCGCGTCGCTCACGACCGAGGCCGGGATGTTCGCCATCCGCGACGGCCGGACGGAGGTGACGGGAGCGGACTTCGACGCCGCCCACGAGAAGCTCTCGAACGTCGAGGAGTCCGGCACCGGCCCCATCTCGGGCTTCACGGACTACCAGTACTGAACCGGTCGGGAACCGGCGTCGCGGCGGTCGTCGACGCCTCCGCCTCACCCCGGCTTTCGAGCGCCACTATTCGTAACCCCCTTTTCCGCCGCCGCGAGAGTTCGGACATGAACACGATTCGCGTCGTCCGCGGGGTCGGCACCGCCCCCACCGAGATGGCGTCGTACGACGCCGCCCTCGCCGCCGCCAACGTCCACAACTACAACCTCGTCGCCGTCTCCTCGGTCGTCCCCGCCGACGCGACCGTCGAGGCGGTCGACGTGGCCCCCGACCTCGGCCCGGCGGGCAACCGACTGACCGTGGTGCAGGCCCGCGAGACCACCTCGACGCCCGGCGAGACGGCCGTCGCCGGCCTCGGCTGGGCGACCGGCTCCGGACCCGGCCTGTTCTACGAGGCGTCCGGCACCGACGAAGCGAGCGTTCGCGCGGCCGTCATCGACGGGCTCGAATCGGGCCGGAACCTCCGCGAGTGGTCGTTCGACGACGAGGACGTCGCGCTCACGACCGGGACCCACGAGGGCGACGGCTACACCACCGCCGTCACGGTCGCGGCCTACGGGCAGAGCGAATCTGTCTTCTAAACCGCCCGTGCGGTGACCGACGGACTCATCAGCTTTTGTGAGAATCCCTCCAGCATGAGTGGTGACGCGCCGTTCGACCTGTCTCCCGGGCGAGTGGCGCTTATCTACGCCGCCTTCGGCTTCCTCTGGGTCGCGACGAGCGACAGTCTCGTAGAGGGACTCCCGAACCACGAACTCATCCAGACGGCGAAGGGATGGCTGTTCGTCGGCCTCTCGGCGCTGTTGGTGTACGCCCTCGTCAACCGGAGTCAGTCCAAACTAAACCGGACCTCCGAGCAACTGGAGTCGACGCTCGCACACACGAGCGTCCTCCATCGAATCCTCAGACACGACATCAGAAACGCCTGCACCGCCATCCTCGGCTACGCCGAACTCGTCGAGTCGAAAGGCGACGCGGGTTCGAACATCGACCCGGTCCAGGCGATTCAGGAGCGCGCGAACCGGCTGGTCGAAGTGAGCGACGAGGTCGCGCTCCTCCGCACCGTCGAACTCGCTGAGGGGAACGAGGTCGACGTCGACCTCTCCTGTGCGGTCGCGGACGCCGTCGAGGACCTCGAAATGGAGTACCCGGAGGTGCAGGTATCGGTCGCCTCGCCGGAGACGCTCGTCGTGCGGGCGCACCCGGCGCTCCCGCGCAGTCTCGCGGAGTTACTCGACAACGCCGTCGTCCACGCCGACTGCGACGAACCGGAGGTGCACGTCGGCGTCTGGAAACTCGGCGAAGTCGCCGGGGTTACCGTCACCGACAACGGCCCCGGTATCCCCGATGCCGAGCGCGACGCCCTCCTTTCCGGCTCGGAGACGCCGCTTTCGCACACCAGCGGCGTCGGCCTCTGGCTCGTCCGCGCCATCGTCGACGCCTCCGGCGGGTCGCTCGACATCTCGAAGCCGAAGGCCCACGGAACCGTCGTCACCGTATCGCTCCCGCGGACGGCGTCGTGACCGCGCCGCGACCGAGCCGAGACGGTCTCGTCCGCGTCGCGACGGTCTCGTCCGCGTCGCAACCGCGTTATCTCCCGGTTTCGATTCGCTCGCCACATCACCGCCGACGACGGCTTTTTACACGTCCTTCCCGTATCGCAGACGACTGATGAACGGGAACAACCCATATGCGGGCGCTCCCGGCGTGGCTGGGGCCGGCCAGCCGTCGGCCAACCGAGAACTGACCGTCGAGCAGATGGACGCACTCCGGCGGGCCGTCGCCGGCATCGTCTCGCGCACCGAGTCGTACCTCCCCGAGGGGTTCGCCGTCGGCTCGGAGCTCTCGACGGGGTCGAACGGACCGCTGGCGACCGTGGCCGTCCACCCGCCCGTCGGCCACCCCGTCAGCGCCGGCTTCTCGCCGGACGCCGACGAACTCGATGCCGGACTCACCGACGAGGACCGAAACGAGGTCGCCCGCGGACTCGCCGCGACCGCGGCGTTCCAGGTGATGAGCGCCGTCGGCGACGACCTCACGCCCGCCGCGCGGTAACCCCGAACGACCCCCGTCGCCGTCGGGGCCCGAGTGGCCACTGACGCGAGCGCTCCGCTGACGCTCGTCGGCACCGACCGCGGCCCAATTTTTTGGCTCTGTTGAAACCCTCAGAGCTTGATACGTGTGGCGTGACACAGACAGCGGGTGAGTTCATCACGCCCTCAACATTCTACTGTCAATCTGTCAGAACTGGCTCATCGGATTGAGTGATCTCATCTTCGATGAATTTAGTCCAGAAGCGTTCCCGCGAGATTACTTACAATTGCTTCAACAATCATTCGAGGAGAAAAACGAAACATGAGGTTCGTCAGTACGATCAACAACTGCCAAAACCTCATGACACCCTTCGTCTTGTTCATCAAGTGTGAGAGAATTCCACGATGTTTGAGCGTCAAGTCTTACGTGAATTGCGAACTTTGCAGAACCGTCTGGCCACTCGTCCTTGATGACTCTGCTGTCAACCTTCGTGATATCTGTCTGCTGATTTGCCGCTTGTTTCAATTCAAATGAAGACCAGTACACGATCTCGTCATTACGCTCAATAAGTAAGTGAGCTGTATGTTGTTCCGGTCGTTGATTGAAAATTTCCACCTGACTGAGGCTGGTACTTGATTGTTCGAAGAAAGAAGTGCACCCGGCAAGACTCGTAGTGAGAGCTGCACCACCCAGCTGGAGGACTTTTCGCCGAGGGACACCTTGCATCATTTCAGAACACTAACAAAGTCTTCAAAAACGTTCTGTTCACACATTGGGTTGAGAAATTTCACACGCGGTTGCTTATTCGATAATCTGAATTACAATTCAACCTTGCAAGACTTGCGCTCTGTATTCAGCACGCTTTCAACAAACTATCAGCTGCTGAGGGGTTCAACAGGGCCAATTTTTCGTCACTGCCGACTGGCACTCGCCGCGCTCGTTCTCTCGCTCCGCTTCGCGTGCAGTCTCGTCTCCGAGTTCTCTCGTCAGTTCACAACGAGAACAATACACTTCACGGAGGCGGTCGAAAGGGAAGTATGGTTTCGCTTTTCGGCTACGCGGACGAGATTGGCCCGACGACGCTCATCATCGTCGGCTTCCTGCTGTTTGTCTTCCCGGAACCGGCGACGTCGGCCCTCGGCGCGGGACTGATGCTGTTCGGCGTGGCGTACTGGTTCTGGGAGTGGAACCGACCCTGAGCGCGAGACGAGCGTGCGAGTGACCCCGCTCAGACGCTCCCGCGACGGCGGTTTCGACCGTCGTCGTCACGGACGCGAGAGACGTAACGCTGTCCAGTGTGACGTCGGTCTCGGCGGTCGTACCCGACCCGCCGGCCGGACCGGTCACCGACCGCGGCGTCGCAACGAACAACCCGTAGGCGAGCACGGCCGCCGAGACGAGGCCGCTCGCGCCGACGAGGAGTGAGAGCGGGAGCGGCGAGAGCGTGCCGACCGCCGTCCCGACGAGAAGTGGGAGCGGCAGTGTCGCGAGGATGGCGTCGTACCGCGTCGCTTCCGAGACGATGCTGTCGCTATGGGGTGTTCGTGTGCGCATGATACCACTCGGCGACGAGTACGAACGTGTGAATAGTAGTTATTTCGCCGGACGGCACGGTCCCGCGGGTCGCCTACTTCCCCCAGAAGGGGTCGCGGCGGCGGTGCTTTTCGAGGTAGCCGGACAGCGCCTCCAGTTCGTCGGTGGGGATGTCGTCGCGGAGTTCCTGTTCGAGAATCTTCGCGTGCTTCTCGGGGAGTTCGATCCAGAGTTCGTCGCCCTCGTCTATCTGCCGGCCGACCGTCGGACCGTCGATGGCGACGCTGACGCGCGACCCGGCGCGGGCGCTCGACACGTCCTCGCCGTTCTCTTGGATGCCCGATAGCTGGCCGACGCGGTTGGGCTCGCCGTCTTCCCACTTCACGACGTTCATGTTGTTCTTGATGGTCCCGGACATGATTTCGACGCCGACGACGGCGGGGTTGTTCTGCCGGAAGACGTGGTCCTGGAGGATACGGAAGCGACACGGGCGGACGATTTTGTCGAGAATCGTCTCCTGCTGGGCGCGTTTCATCTCGTCGACGTACTCCTCGTACTCCTCGACGAGCTGATAGATGACGTCGTCTTCGAACAGCTTCACGTCGTTCTTGTCGAGTTCGGCCTCGGCGTTCGAGAGCACGTCCACGTTGAAGCCGAGGATGACCTTGTGTTCGGGCTCGCGGGCGGTCGAGGCGACGGCCACGTCGCGCGGGGCGATGTCGCCGACCTCGGCGCGAAGGATGGGGACCTCGGCCTCTTGGAGGGCGTTCGCCATCGCTTCGAGGCTCCCGAGCGTGTCGGCCTTGACGACGACGCCCTCCTCCTCGGTGGTGACCTCGATGTCGGCGAGTTCGGCTTCGACCTCGCGGATGACCTCGTCGAGGTCGCGGTCGCCGACGACGCGGACCGGCGCGCCGGCCATCGCGTCTTCGAGGTCGGGGGCGGCGATTTTCACACCGGCCGCGGCACCGACCTCGTCGACCTTGTCGAACCGCTTTTCGGTGCGAATCTCGGCGTTCGGGCGGGGCTGGAGGAGCGCGCGGACCTCGGTGACGATAGGGTTGTTCGCGCCGCCGACGACGATGGTGTCGCCCGCGCGAATCGTCCCGTCGTAGAGAACCACGTCGAGGGTCGCGCCGAAGCCGCGTTCCTCCTTGACTTCGAGGACTGTCCCGGAGCCGGGGCCGGCCACGTCGATGGCCATCTCGTCTTTCATGTAGCGCTGGGAGAGACCCATCAGGACGCCCAGCAGGTCCGGAATGCCCTCGCCGGTGAGCGCCGAGACGGGGACGACGCCGATGTTGGACTGGAAGTTCTGGACGCGCCAGTAGAAGTCAGAGGAAAAGCCCCGGTCGGAGAGTTCGCCGATAATCTCGTACAGCTTCTCGTCGAGTTTCGAGCGGGCGCGCTGTGACTGTTCCTCGTAGGTCTTCTGGATGGGGGCCCCCTCTTGGGGGTTCCAGCCCGGCGTCGTGTCTATCTTGTTCGCGGCTACGATGAACGGCGTCCCCGTTCGTTTGAGGATGTCGATGGCCTCCTCGGTCTGCGGCTGGAAACTGTCGTTCACGTCGACCACGAGGATGGCGATGTCGGCGAGCGCCCCGCCGCGAGAGCGGAGGGTGCTGAAGGAGTGGTGGCCCGGCGTGTCGATGAACAACAGCCCCGGGAGGTCGAAGTCCTCGGGTTTGACCAGGCTGCCGGCCATCTGCGAGACGGTGTCTAAGGGGACCGCGGTCGCGCCGATGTGCTGAGTGATGGCACCTGCCTCACCCTCGCTGACGGCGGAGCCGCGAATCTTGTCGAGAAGACTCGTCTTCCCGTGGTCCACGTGGCCGAGGACGGCCACGATGGGTGTGCGAAGCGTATCGGATTGTGACGTCGAATCAGTGTCGGACATGGAGAATCGCCCCGGAGAAAGCTCTTACCGGAATCGAGTCGGTGACTCAAGTTAAGTCCATCGTCACGGGCGCACGACCCCGCGATTCGCCGTGTCGACTGTTCTCGCGGCTCATGTTCGGGTCCGGACTCGCTCGTCGGCCGCCCGTCAGACGTGCCCGTGTCGTTTATGTGAACCGGCGAGGAAGGGGTGTGTATGGCCGACATACTCGCCGAGAACCTCTCCGGAAAGGCCGTCATGGGGTCCGACGGGACGGAACTCGGGATGCTGTACAACATCACGATGGATCTGAAATCGGGCGAGCTTCACGACCTCCTCGTCCAGCCGAACGAGCAGGTCGCCCCGAGCCGCGTGGCGTTCGACCAGGACGACCGCGGTCGGTTCCGAATCCCGGTGAATCGCGTGCAGGCGGTCAAGGATTACATCGTCGTCCAACGGTAGTTTCAGGATAGATTCTCAATGCGGATTCTCGACGCTTCTGCGTTCATCAACGAGTACCACACCGACGACGAGACGGCCTCGATTCCCCTCGTCAAGGAAGAACTCACCGGCGAGCACGCCTTCCGGTTCGACGCGCTCGAAGGCGCGGGCATGCACGTCCACATCCCCGGACAGGGAACCGTGGACAAGGTGCTCCGCGCCGCGGGCGAGACCGGCGACCGCGACGTGCTCTCGGAGACCGACACGCGCCTCATCGCCGCCGCGTTCGAACTCGACGCGACGCTCGTCACCGACGACTACGCGATGCAGAACGTCGCCGAGCGGCTCAACGTCGGCGTCGAAGTCATCGCCCAAGACGGCATCGCAGAACAGCGGAGCTGGAAGTTCCAATGTCAGGGCTGCGGCCGCGAGTTCGACGAGAACAAAGAGCGCTGTCCCATCTGCGGGATGGAGCTGTCGCGGAAGAACCCGGCATAAGCCGGTCGACCGCTCGACTCGACTTTTCGTCGTTCTTTTTCAGACCATGCCGGTCGCCTGCGCGTAGCTCACGAGGAACTGGACCGCGTTGTACAGCCCGTGGACCAGCGCGGCGACGAGCAGGTTCCCGCTTTTCTCGTAGACGAGCGCGAGGACGCTCCCGAGGAGGAACACCATCCCCAGCGAGACGAAGGCTCCCTCGCCGGAGAACGACCAGACGTGAATCGACGCGAACACCAGACTCGACAGGACGACCGCGGGCGCGGGACCCCAGAGTCGGCGGAGTTCGCCGAAGGCGATGCCCCGGAAGATGAGCTCCTCCGCCGGGCCGACGAGGACGATAGTGACGACGGTGAGATACAGGAAGTACACCGGGTTCTCGCGGCCCTGCTGGGCGATGACGCTGTCGCCGCTCTGGATGCCGAGCGCGGACATCAGCGCCGACGCGCCGAGGTAGACGCCCATCACGGCGACGAACCCGCCCGCAATCCACAGGGCGTCGCGCGCGGTCGGTCGCTCGAATCGAATCAGGTCCCAGTCGTCGCGGGCGGCGAGGTAGCCCGCGCCGACGACGCCGAAGCCGACGAACTGTCCGGCGCTCTGTATCGCGCCGATGAGTGCGGAGTCACCCGGGAACACGCCGCGAGCGAGGCCGCCGGCGAGCGAGCCGAACGTCGCGCCGACGATGAGCGAGAGGGCGACGACGATGATGATGCCACCGTACGCTTGGAGGTGGTCTGCGGGGCTCGCAGACGCGCGGGCGGTGTCGTGTGCCATTGCCCTCCCCTTCGGAACGGGGTCGGATAACCGATTCGGGTCGATTCTCGTGATGCTGTGAAGTCACGTGAGTCTGCGTCGTTTGCGCCGTCTCGAGAGGAGAACCGGACTGCGGGAACCTCTCGAAAGCCCCCGCCGCGACGGCTCCCGCGGGCCGCCGCGGTCCTCAGCCTCCGGCCTGCGGTCCTCACCGCCCCGGGGTTCGCCCTCGCGGCGGCCCCTTTCAGTCCCGCCCCGTGGACTGTTCGGTGGTCGTCGCTCGTTGGTTGTTCTGTGGTCGTCGCAAAAGCTGGTTCTCGGCCGTGGTCGCCGTGAGCCTCTCGCTCCGACTACTCGACGACCAGCCGCGACTTCTCTTCGACCGCGTCGGCCTCCTCGAAGTCGCCGCCGCCGAGCAGGCCGCGAGCGGCGCGTTTGCCCCACTCGACCGCCGGCTGGACGAACGCGTCCACGCTGGCGAGTTCGCCGTAGAGAACGCAGGCGGCCTCCATCGCGTAGAGCAGTTCGCCCAGTCCGTGCTCGTCCACGCGGTCGAGTTCGATGCGGACGTTCGGGCGGTCGGCGGCGACGAGGCTCGCCTCGGTCGCCTCGAACTCGGCGTCGAGCAGTTCGCCGAGCGACGAGCCGCCGAGGTACGCGAGGCCGTCGAGGTCGGTCTCGGGGATGGCAACGTCCTCGCGCTCGGTCGCGCGGACGAGCGTCACGAGCTTGTCGCGCGGGCCGGCGCGGTACAGTTGAAGCTGGGAGTGCTGGTCGGTCGCGCCGAGCGCCCGCAGGGGCGTCTGGCCGAGGCCGTCCTTCCCGAGCGACTCGGCCCACAGCTGGGCGAACCACTCGGAGAACGTTTCGAGCGACTCGGCGTAAGGCATCATCGCGTTCTGGTGCATGCCGCGCTCGGCGAGGGCGTAGGAGACCGCGCCGTAGGCGTACGCGGGCGAGTCGAAAAGCGAGTCCGACAGGCGCGCTTCCTGTGCGGCCGCGCCCTCTAGCACCGCCTCGATGTCGTGGCCGCAGAGGGCGGCGGCGGCGAGGCCGACCGTCGAGAGCACCGAAAAACGGCCGGGGACGCCGTCCGGGACGGGGAGCGACGGGAGGTCGTGCTGGTCGGCGAGGTCGCGGAGGTTGCCCTCCTCGCCGGTCGTGACGAACGTCCGGTCGGCCCAGTCGACGCCCGCGTCGGCCATGGCTTCCTGCACGACGAGGAAGTTCGCCAGCGTCTCGGCGGTCGTGCCGGACCGCGAGACGACGTTGACGACGGTCGACGAGAGGTCCAGCGAGTCGAGGAGGCGCTCGACGGCCTCGGGGTCGACGTTGTCGAGGTAGTAGGCGTCAACGTCGCTTTCGAGGGCGTCGGTGAGGGTGGCCGCGCCGAGGGCGCTGCCGCCGATGCCGACGGTGACGACCGCCGAGGGGTCGTCGAACCGGCTCACGGCGTCGCGAATCGCCGCGGGGTCGGTGCTGTTCGGGAGGTTCAGCGATTCGTAGCCGTGCTCGCCGGCTGCTCGGCCTCGTTCGATGCGGTCGTGGGCGGCCGCGACGCGGCCGTCGAGTCGTTCGAGCGCCTCGCGCGAGACGCCGTGGGCCGACGCCGTGTCGAGGACGTTCCCGAGATCTACCTGCATACAGGATGCCGCGTCGCCCGGCGTCAAAACGACACCGGTCGCTTTAATCGCGGCCGCTCCCAAGGGCGACCGATGGCAGACGACTACGGCGGCGTCGTCGGCGCGTTCCCGTACGCCTTCCGGCACAGCGAGTCGTGGCTGTTCAAGTGCTACGTGCTCGTCGGTGCCCTCGCGACGGGTATCGTCTCGTTGTTCGTCGCCTTCGGACTCGTGGTCCTCATCGGCGCGACCGCCGGCGTCCCCGGCGGCTCGCTTACCCTCTCGCGGTCGTTCTACGTCCTCGTGGGGCTGTTCGTCGTCGCGCCGCTCGTCGCCCCGGTGCTGTTCGTCGCCCGGCGACACCGCCGAACCGGCTCGGAGCCGCGGTACGACCTGAGCCTCGCGCTCGCTGGATTCGTGTTCATGGCGTCGGTGTACGTCGGGCTCGTCGCGTCGGTGCCGGCGGAGCTTCAGACGCCGGCGGAGCCGTTTACTGTGGGTCCCGTGACCGTCTCGGCGCTCGTTCCCGTCGTCCAACTCCTCTACGACCTCCCCGCAATCTACGGACTCGTCCCGCCGGTCGCGTGCGCGGTCGGAATCTACGGCATTCACCGACTGCTCCGATAATCGTCGCCGACTCGTTCTCACCTGACTCCGTTCTCACCCGACTCTCGCCGCCAACTCGTCGCGGTAGCGGTAGACGACCGCCGAGGCGACGACGCCGACGCCGACGAGGAGGTGCCCCGCGTCGGTCTTGTACGCCTTGTAGTCGGAGGTCATGAGCGGGCAGACCGCCACGATGGTCGCGCCCGCGACCCAGCCGTTCCACGGCGGGACGAACTGGAGGAGGAAGTAGTTCGCCAGCACGACGAGGTGCGTGTGGACGACCGTCGTTCCGCGGTAGTACGAGGTCCCCGAGTCGTCGCCGAAGCCCTCGCTGTTGTGGCGGATGAGTCGCAGGCCGCCGAAGGTGAGGACGACGAAGCCGACGACGGCGCTCACGACCGGGTTGGGCGCGAGCGCGACGTGGTACAGGAGCGCCGCCGACACGAGGTACGCGAAGATGTCGATGAAGGAGTCTATCTGTCGGCCGAACGCCGAGGCGGTCCCGGTCTTGCGGGCGTAGTAGCCGTCGGCCTTGTCGAAGGCGAAACCGACGAGGACGGCCACGATGGCCCAGTTCGGCTCGCCCGACACGAACAGTATCGCGCCGACCCACGCCCAGAAGAGCGCGCCCAGACTCAACCAGTCGGCGGCCCCGAGCCGCGAAATCATGTTCTCCCCCGTCGATGAGCGCACGACCTCGCTCGCCCGCGCGTCGACCGCGTCCAGCCTCCCGCGAAGTGCTGACCTGAGTTCGTCCGTCATGCCTGTCTGTCCGACACACTCGACCGATTGAGTATAAATTTAACCGCTATAGTATATATAAATCAAATATCTATATATCAACGTTCCCGAACGGAGCGCTCGGGACGGAACTGAGCGCTCTGTACCGCTATGAACGGGGTTTGACGCGCCGCCGTCGCAACGGTCCGGCCCGGTAGTACGCCCGGGTTCGGACGACTCGAAAGCCGACGCTCTCGAAGGTCCACTGCGACGGTCGGTTGTCGCGGGCGACGAGCGCGTGAACCGTCTCGGCCCCCCGCTCGCCGGCGACCGCGACGGCCCGCGAGACGAGCGCGGTGGCGATGCCGCGGTTCCGCGCCTCGGGCGCGACGAACACCCGGCGGACGTAGCCGCCGGGAAAGCTCACGTCAGTTTCCAGCGGGTGGACGTGGTACGTCAGGCCGGGGTCACCGAGGAAGAGGTAGCCGACGAGGTCGGAGTCCGCGACTTCACCGTTCTCACCACCCTCGCCGTCTCTCTCGCCTCTCCCGACGTCGAACGCGCACACCGCCGTCTCGTCGCCTCTGAGCTCGGAAAACGCGTCGTAGCGGGCTTCGAATCGCCGAGCCACTTCGGGTTCGAGCGCGCGAATCTCGACGCCCGCCGGGGGGCCGCGGCCGACGTCCGCCGCGTCGGCGTCCGCGACGTACTCGTCCATCTGCGTCGCCGTGAGTCCGCGAGCCTTGAGCGCGTCGTAGACGCGGTGGGCCGTCTCGGTCCGGGTCAACCGCCAGAGCGCGGGCATCGTCAGTCGCGTCGAAGCGCCGCGAGAAAAGCCCACCGTCGCCGTGGGTACAGGTGGCACACGCGGTCGAACGCGCCCGAAACGGGGAAAAGCCCCGGTGGCTTACACCGGGTGATGACCGAGTCCGAGTCCGAGTCCGAGTCCGAGTCCGAGACCGAGTCCGAGCGAACGGGAACGTTTCTCGTCACCGCCGCCGACGGGGAGTCGGCCGTCCTGAAGGACGTTCACTCCGGGCAGGTTCACGCGCTCTCGTCGAACCCCGGTGTCTCCGAGGACGAAGCCGTCCGGGGGACTGTCGCGCCCGACCCGCCGATGAACGTCTCGTGGCAGCTCGTCGAGGTCGACTCGCGCTGGACCGTCTCCGTCGAGCGCTCCACCGAGTCGCCGACGACGAACTCCCGCGACATCGCCGCGGACAACCCCGACGGCGAACTCGTCCGGGAGGAACGCGCCGGCACCGGCGAGATTCACGTCCTCTCGGTTCCCGACGACATGACCGAACAGGCCGTCGACGATGTCCTCTCGGACCGCGAGGGGCTGCTCTCGCGGGCCGCCAGACTCGACGTGAACCGCGTCGAAGTCCGCTCGCAGCCGGGCGTCGTCGCGGTCCGCTACATGCCCTGAGTCGGGTCTTTTCTGCCCTCCGCTCGCTCGTCTGCTTCGCTCCCGCTCTCGCTCTCACTACCGCTGTGTTCCGGTCGAGGAGACGGGGCCGTCCGCGCTCTGGACGCACCACCCGCCGTGGACGCTCCCCTCGCGCTCGACGAACTCGACGGTCGTCTCCTCGCCGATTCCGGCCGCGTCCGCCGGGTCGAGCCTCTCCACTCGGAGCGTCAGCGTCAACGCGTCGCCGCAACAGCCCACGTCGAGGAACTCCTCCCACTCGTCGCCCGGCGCGGCGTCCTCGTGGACCCGCTGCAGGTAGGTCACGAAGTGGTCGGTGGTCAGCTGGTCGCGGCCCCACGCGCTGAGTTCGTCGGGAACGGAGACGACCACGCGGGTCGCCGTCTGGTCGGTCGCCATACCTCACGATTGTCGGCCAACGATTATGGGCCTGTCGCGGGTTCGCCGCGCGCCCGTCAGACCGTTTTACGGCCGAGGCCGTCCGCGGATAAGAAACCTTATTCGGCACCGCTCAGGACCGCAACCCATGGTTGAGTTTACGGTACCGGAGGTAGACTACACCCGGTACACGAATCGCCAACTCGTGGCCGTCCCCCTCGCGGTCCTCGCGGTGGCCCTGCTGGTCATCGGAGGGTGGTACGTCGCGACTGGCGCGCCGGTGAACCCGGGCGTTGATTTCACCGGCGGGACCGAACTCCGTATCGCAACGGATGCCCCGCAAAGCGAGGTCGCCGCGGCCTTCGACAGTCAGCCCGAATCGATTCGTTCCGTCGCGGCCGACGGAACGTACGTCGTGACCTTCCAGTCCGGGAGCGCGACGTCGAGCGAACTCCAGACGCAGGCCGAAGACGCCGGCTTCGAAGTCCGGTCTATCGACGCGGTGTCGGCTAACTTCGGCTCCGAGACGCAACTGCTCGCCCTCGGTGGCCTCGCGGTCGCCTTCGCGGGCATGAGTATCCTCGTGTTCGCCATGTTCCGCTCGTTCGTCCCCTCCATCGCGGTCGTCATCTCGGCGTTCTCCGACATCGTCATCCCGGTGGCGCTGATGAACCTCCTCGGCATCGAGCTATCGCTGGGGACCGTCGCCGCCCTCCTGATGCTTATCGGGTACTCGGTGGACTCGGACATCCTCCTGAACAACCACGTCCTCCGACGGTCCGGTGACTTCTACGAGTCCACCGCGCGCGCCATGCGCACCGGTGTGACCATGACGCTCACGTCCATCGCGGCGATGATCGTCATGACCATCACGGCGACGCTGTTCGGCATTCAGTTGCTCGCCGCCATCGGAACGGTCCTCGTCTTCGGCCTCACCGCCGACCTGATGAACACCTACATGCTGAACGTGACCCTCCTTCGCTGGTACAAGTTCGAGGGGGTGGCCCGATGAGCACGCTCCGCGACAACTGGCGGGTCATCTTCCTCGTCGTCGCCGTCCTGCTCTCGACGTTCGCCCTCTTCTCGCCGACCATCGGGGGGCAGACCCAGGGCCCCATCGCCGATGACGACGGCGCGACGAACCTCAAGTTCGGCCTCCAACTCGACGGCGGGACGCGCATCCGCGCGCCGCTCGTCGGCGTCACGGCCGAGGACGTCGAGTTCGAGGGCGATTCCGACCGCGTCGTCGAGCGACAGGTCGCCGCCCAGTTGGATGGTGCCGACGCCGCAGACGTCATCGCCCGTGTGGGCGCGGAGTCCAACACGGTCGAAGTGACCATCGAGAACGCCACGACCGACGACTTGGCCGCCGCGCTCGACGCCGCGGGCTACGCCCACGGGGAAGTCAGAGACGGCGTCACCGAGACGACCCGCGCCGAGACGGTCCGCGTCCTCCAGTCGAAGATCAACGAGGCCGGGCTCTCCGGCGGGACGGTCCAACAGGTGACCACGGCGACGGGCGAACACTTCATCCTCGTCGAGGTCCCCAACCGCGACCAGTCGGACGTCGTCGACCTCGTCGGCGAGCGCGGGACGGTCCAAATCGACATCTATTACCCGGTCTCGCAGAACGGCACGCGAACCTACGAGACGCGCGAGGCCGTTCTGACGCAGGCTGACTTCACCTCCATCGGGACCGCACAGGAGTCCCAGGCCGGGAGCGGGGCCTTCGTCCCCGTCTCCGTCCGGGACGAACCCGCACAGGAGTTCCAGTCGGCGGTCGTCGAGACCGGCCTCGCCCAGAACGGCGGGACCCGGTGTACCTACATGGAAGACGGCGGACAGAACACGACCGAAGGCTGTCTCCTCCTCGTCGTCAACGGCGAGGTCGTCAACGCCTTCGGAATGAGCGGCGGGCTCGCCGACACCATGCGGTCCGGCGAGTGGGCCGGCGCGCCGAGCTTCCAGCTCCAGACCCGCAACACGTCCGAGGCCCAGGAAATCGCAATCAACCTCCGCGCTGGCGCGCTGCCGGCCAAGCTCGACCTCTCGGGCGAGGACAGCGGCACCTCGTCGTACATCTCTCCGAGCCAGGGTGAGAGCTTCAAGTTCAACTCGCTCATCACGGGTATCATCGCGGTCCTCGCGGTCGCTGGCGTCGTCTTCGTCCGCTACGGCAAACCGCAGGTCGCCCTGCCGATGATCGTCACCGGCCTCTCCGAGGTGTACATCCTCCTCGGGTTCGCCGCGGCCATCGGCTACCCGCTCGACCTCTCTGTCATCGCCGGCTTCATCGCCGTCATCGGGACGGGTGTGGACGACCTCATCATCATCGCCGACGAGGTGATGGCTGAGGGCACGGTGAAGTCGCGGAAGGTCTTCCAGTCGCGGTTCCGCCGGGCCTTCTGGGTCATCGGCGCGGCCGCCGCGACGACTATCATCGCTATGAGCCCGCTCGCCGTGCTCTCGCTTGGCGACCTGCAGGGCTTCGCCATCTTCACCATCCTCGGCGTCATCATCGGCGTCCTCGTCACCCGCCCGGCGTACGGTGATATCCTCCGAATCCTCCTGACCGAGGACCGCTGAGGTCGACCCGTTTTCGACCGACGCTCTCTTTCACTCGCCCGTCACGCGTCCAGCGCCGCGAGCGGACGACCCCGCCCGCAGGCCACCGTCGAAATTCTCGCAGTTGATACCTCTCCGACCGCTCAATCGTTCCCCATGTCAGAATCGGGTGGCGGCGACGGTTTCGGTCGTCCTCATCGGGACGTACTCGCCGACAGAATGATATAGACTGTCTATAAAATACTGACCGAACCGGCAACCGACCAACCGCCGCCCGTCGGTACTCACGGTGCACGCACTCCACTCATGGAAGACACGCCACTTCGACGCGACGACACGGACGCGACGACCCGGCCGGACGCTCCGCGACGCTCCGCCTCCGCGGACGACGAGGAGTTCGTCGCCATCGTCGCCCCGTACGAGGACGCACCAGACGAGTGCACCATCTTCCCCGCAGGACTCGCAGAAGACGAGTTGCTGACGACGTGGCTCTCCGCGCAGGAAGGCTCGTACGTCGCGCTCGCCGAGATGCGGTGAGCCGTCCCCGCAACTCGCCCTCGAACCACCGACCCTCCACTTTTTCGACCGCCGGTCCCGCGACGCCTCAGAAATCGCCCAGCGACGACTGTTCGTGTGCGGCCATGAGGTCGGCGCAGGTCGACCACGACTTCCGCGCGCAGTCCGGGAGAATGCCGTGTTCGCGGACGTACTCTCGCAGGAACTTGCGGGTCGTCCCGTCGCTCGGGTAACCGCTTCCGACCTCGCCGTACGCCGCGGCAATCTCCTCGACCCGGCGGTCGCGTTCGACCTTCGCCACGATGCTCGCCGCGCCGACGATGGCGTGTTCGTCGTCCGCGCGGTGCTGGGCGTGGACCTCGACTTCGACGCCCGCCTCGGCCACCCCCTCGCGGACGCGGCGGCCGAATCTGGACTCGCTCACGTCGCCCGCGTCGCAGACGAGTTCGTCGGCGTCGACGGCGACCTCGGCGGCGGCCTCGACCTGCGCCCGGACGGTCAGCAGGTTCATGTTCGTCTCGGGGTCGTCGATGGTCTCGGGTTCGACGAACGCGACCCCGACTTCCACGTCGTCTCGGTCACGGAGTTTCGCGGCGAGTTCCTCGCGGCGCTCGGGAGCGAGTCGTTTCGAGTCGGCGATTCCGTCCGGGAGGGCGTCGGGGTCCCCTCGGACCGCCGCAGCGACCATCGGACCCAACACGGGTCCCTTTCCGGCTTCGTCGACGCCGATGTGCATACCTCGTCGGGTGTCGCGGGCGAGAATTAGAGATTGCGGTCCGCGACGACGCCGGCCCAGCCAGCGAGTGCCGGGCTGCCCACAGTGAGAGCCGTGACGCTCAGCACGGACGCGAGGGAGTGTGTGTTCACGTGGATTCCGAAGACGAGGACCGCGGCGAGGGACGCGGTCGTGAGGGAGAGCGCCTGCTTCGATTCGCCAACCGCTCGGGAGAGAACCGGCGTGGCTAACGCGCTCGCAAGCGAGAACAGTCCGCCGAGAACGACGTAATCGAGAATCTGCGAGCCGCCGCCAGAGGACCAGACCTGATACACTGTCTCCTCGTATTCCACGTAGTACTCACCCTGTCCGAGTGCGATGGTGTCGCTGTAGAAGAACTCGGGTGCGCCCGTTCCACGAAGGACAACGGTCGTGGACTCGGCAGCCTCGCCGATTCGTTCGTGCGCAGTCGTCACCACCTGCCGGGCGGGTGGGGAGAGCGAATCACCGCCGCGAAAAACCGCACCGTCAACGCTCTCGGCCTTTTCGGGAATCGAGTCTTCGACAGTCACGTAGTGGTCGTCCTCCGGGGCTCCGGGCGCGGGAACGACGACAAACGCGGCAGCGACGAGGGCGACCGCGAACACCAGACGAGCCACACCGAGGATGGAGGGCATCGCCTCGGAAGAATCACCCTGCCGACAAGTGCCTTCCCCTCAGTCTTTGAAGAACTCGTCGTCCTCGAACGGTTCGTCCTCGCCTTCGACTGCGATGACGTCGAGCGCGGTGACGACCGCGCCCGTGTCGAGGATACCGGCGAGACTCGGGTTGGTTCGGCCCTCGTCGCCCGAGACGAGTTCCTTGATGTAGAGACCGCCCTCGCCGTGGACTTCGACGGTCGCGTGGCGCGCGTCTTCGAGGTCGCCGGTGGCGTCGTAGACGTGGCGGGTGCGGGTGATGCTCGCGCGGCGGTGGTCGACGCGGTGCGGGGTGTACTGCTCGATGGTCGCGCCGGTGAGTTCGTCCAGCGCGGCCTGCAGGTCCTCGTCGGTCACGTCGTCGTCGAATTCGACGGCGGCGCGGTACTCCTTGCTCGCGTCGAGTTTCTTCACGCGTTCGACCATGTCGTAGGTGGCGAGGCGGAGCCCCTCGACCTCGATTTCGCCCTCGGCCATCGCGTTGATATCGCCTTCGAGCTGTTCCACGTCGATGGAGCGGCGGCGGGGCTCCATGATTTCGACGACGAACGGCCGGCCCGTGCCGAGCATGAGCGCGTCCACGTCCTCGCGGCCCGCGCCGTGGAACTTCGCGTCGACGCCGTCCATCACGTCCATCACGACGGGGGCGACGAAGCCCTCGACGCTGTCCTCGTAGAGGTAGCCGGAGCCGCCGCAGTAGTCGCAGGGCTCTTTGCCCTTGTAGCCCGAGCCGTCGCACTCGCGGCAGGGCCACTCGGTCTGCGGGATATCGCGCGCGAGCTTCCGGTAGCGCCCGTAGACGAACGCGGAGTTGAGCTGCGCCTCGACGGCGTCGGCTTCGATGTCGAGGAGGAACTGCACGTCCGGTCGGGTGAAGTCGACCTCGGTGCCGGTGAGTCGGCCCACGCGCTTTCCGACCTCGCGGTTGAACTCGGATTTGAACAGTTCGCCGGCGTCCTCGGGGAGGCCCGCCCCCTCGCGGAGCAGTAGCTCGTTTTCCTCGACGAGCGGCGGCGCACGGGTTCCGACTTGATACGTCTCGACTTCCACGTCCTCGATGGCCTCGGCGCAGCGTTCGGCCCACGCGTCGAACTCGGCGCAGGCCCCCTCGCAGACCCAGCAGTCCTCGGTTTCGACGGCCTCGTAGGGCTCGTCCGCGTCGAGGGCGGCGGCGACCCGGAGCGACTTGCCCCGCTCGGCGTTCGTCAGCCCGAAACTGCGCTCGGCGAAGGCCCGGCCCAGACAGGCGTCGCAGACCGGCCCGCTCTCGGCGAGCGCTCGCGCGTCCTCAAGGATGCTCATGTTCGGTCTCTATCGGGGCGCGCGTAACTAGCTTACTTTGTTCGCCGCGTCGCCGCGGCACGGCTTGTCGACGTACATCAGACCAGCGATGTTTGTCAACACGACCCGAGTGGAGTGCTATCTCGGCTCCGAGAAATTTGATGTACGGCGGCGTGGTAGCCGCTTCAACACCTGGGTCTACGGTCGATATCTCGTGTCTATCAATACGCAAACGAATCGGACGCTCGCACTGTTCGCGACCATCGCGGTCCTCTGGGGAACCTCGTTTATCGCCATCGAGGTCGGTCTCGACGTCCTCCCGCCCGTACTGTTCGCCGCCCTCCGATACGACGTGGCCGGCGTGGTGCTGTTCGCCTACGGCCTGCTCGCGGCCGAGGACTGGCGGCCCCGCGGCCGCGACGAGTGGCTCGTCGTCCTCGTCGGCGGGGCGCTCCTTATCGGCGCGCACTTCTCGCTCCTGTTCTCCGGCCAGCGGTACGTGACGAGCGGCGTCTCGGCCATCGTCATCAGCCTCGCGCCCGTCCTCACGCCGGTTTTCGCGTGGCCGATGCTGCCCGAAGAGCGCCTCGACGGATTCGGCTTCCTCGGAGTGTTTCTGGGGTTGGCCGGCACGGTGGTCATCGCCCTCGCGTCCGGGTCGGTCGGCGGCCAACTCCTCGGCGTCGTCCTGCTCCTTCTCGCGGCCGCGGCGTGGGCGTTCGGCTCGGTGCTCGTCAAGCGCCTCCCCGGGAACCCGCCCGTCGTTCCGATGCAGGCGTGGATGATGCTCCTCGGCGCGGGCATGCTCCACGTCACGAGTCCCGTCCTCGGCGAGCCCGGCCTCGCGAGCGTGGCGTGGTCGCCGGTCGTCGTCGCCGCGTTGCTGTTCTTGGCCGTGCTGTGCAGCGCCGTCGGCTTCATCGCCTACTTCGTCCTGCTCGACCGCATCGGGGCGGTCGAAATCAGCCTCGTCAACTACGTCACGCCGGTCGTCGCCGCCGTCACCGGCTGGGCGTTCCTCGGCGAGCGCATCGGCCCCGTCACCGTCGTCGGCTTCGCGCTCATCCTCCTCGGCTTCGCGTTCATGAAGCGCGACGCGCTCGGCCCGCTGGGTCGTCGTCTCGGCGTCCACGTCGGTCTCGTCGCGCCCGAACCGGCGACCGACCCGGACGGCCTTCCGGCCGACGACTGAGCGGCGTTCCGTCGCCGACCATCCGGGAGTATCGCAGCGCTATCGGGGTCCCGTTGCTCCGCGACAGCGCGAACGTCGAACCGCTTTCGAGTCGAAAAAAGCCTCGTCGCGTCCGACGCCGGTGTCCGCGTCGGCGTCGGCCGTCGTTCTCAGTTGCTGGTCTCGTTGTCCGACGACGTGGTCGTCTCGTTCGTCGTCGTGACCGTCTCGTTGGCGGTCGTCGTCTCCGTGACCGTCTCGTTGGTGGCGGTCCCGTTCGTGGTCGTCTCGTTCGTCGTCGTGGTCGTCGTCGTGGTCTCCTCTGCGGCGACCTCGTGGGTCGCGAGGACTTCTTCGGCACCCGCGCGGCCGACCCAGACGACCTCGACCGTCGAGCCGTTCTCGGCGGACTCGATTTTGAGGAAGTTACCCACCGAGACGGGGTAATCCTGCCCCTCCTCGCCGTCGGCGACCCACGTCGCGGTGCGCTCGTCGTCGACGGTGACGTAGACCTCGCTCGTCGCCTCGTCGGTAATCTTCTCGCCGTCCATGTGAACCACGCGGAGGACGCCGCTGTTGGTTCGGAAGGCGAGTTCGGGGTCCGGGACCTCGGCCGGCTCGACGTCGGTCGTCGTCTCGCCCGCCGTGCCGTTGCCGGTCTCGTTACCTGTCTCGTTGCCCGCAGTCGGCTGCGACCCGGAGCCACCGCCCATACATCCGGCGGTGGTGAGGAGGGCTCCTGTCGCGGCGGCGCTCTTCAGGAAGGTTCGTCGTTCCATACGCCATGATTTGCAAGCCCGTATATATGTCTTGTAGTTTACAGTTTGGGAGTGGATAACGACTCACACGGCGGATTTCTTCGTTTCGAGAAATGGTAACTTACAACAGTCCAACCTGTCCGAGCACCCACAGGGCGACGAGCGCCGTGGTCGCGCCGAGCGCGACGAGCAGGACGGTAATCGCGGCGACCGCGGCCAAGAGGAAGCGCCGGTCGGCCTCCGCGGCCGCGGGGGAGGCGTCGTCGTACCGGGCTTCCAACAGTCGGACGTTCCGGGCGTTCGCCTTCCACGCCGCGTCGAACACGTCGCCGACGACCGGGAGCGACCCGACGGTCGCGTCGAGGACGACGTTGCCGAGCATCCGCGCGAGCGTCGCCCGCGGCACGCCGAGCATCGCGGCCTCGACGAGGATGTACGCCGAGAGCGCCGAGGCCGTCGCGTCGCCGACGCCGGGCACGAGCCCTAGAATCGGGTCGAGACCGATGCGGTAGTTCGTCCCCGGAATCTCGAACGCCTCGTCGAGGTAGAAGCTCACCGTGCGGAGTCGCGCGAGCGTCTCCTCGTCCGCGACGCCCGCCGACTCGAAATCGACGACTGCGTCGGGTTCCAGCGACTCGTCTGCGTCGCCGTCGCTCGTCCCAACGGGCGTCGCCGGGGTGTTCGTCGAATCGTTCACACGTGTCAACTCGCGCGGGTGGAACTTGAGAATAGCGTCGGTCGGCGTCGTGTTGAGTCGGAAGCTGCGCGCCGAGTGGAAAAAAGAGCGCGACGCGCCGCCCCCACGGTTCGGGCGGGCGCGTCGTCGGAGCTACGAAGCCGGACGCCGTCGCGTGACCAAGCCGGAATCGGGGTCGACGGCGGAACCCCTGCGGTGGAGTCGGTTCCCGAACTTAGAGCCCCACCTCCATCGCGCGCTCGACGACGTCCGCGCCGTAGCGTTCCGCTAACTCCTCGTGTTGGTCGGGGCGGTGTTCGTACACGTCTTGGAACAGGCTGATGGGCGTCATCGCGGCCTGATACGTCGCCTCGTCCCACATGCGGTCCTTGGCGATGTCGATTTCGGTGCCGCCGATTCGGAGCGTCGCCGACTGCGTCATGGCGATAGCCCCGCGGCCCGCCTCCTTGGCCGCCTCGAACTCCTCCATGGAGTCGACGATGTCGTCCATGCTCGGGACGTACGAGGTCAGGCCGAGCAGCTCCTCGCGGAGTTCGTCCGCGGTGAGTTCCCGCGTGTCGCCGCCGACCCGGAGTTCGTAGCCGTCGTCGGTGGCTTCGAGCGAGAGGCGGTCGCCGTCGTACACCTCGGCCCCGTCCTCGGACGCGAGTTCGACCTCCTCGCCGTCCGCGTCGAGGAGCCAACTGCCGGTCTTCGGCGGGAGCGGCGAGGTGTTCGCCTCGACGACTTGGCCGGGCGTGAGCGACCAGATGCCGAGCATCCCCTTCGCCTGGTTCTCAGTCATGCGCTCGCGGTAGCCCTCCACGTCGCGGATGTCGTCGTAGGGGCCGTCGACGGCGACACAGCCGGCGGCGCTGGCCCCGCGAGAGGTGTTGTGTCGAAGCTCCGGCCACGCCGGAAGCTCGCCGGTCGGCGTCATGGCGCGCATGTCCTTCGTGTAGTCGACCTCGCCGTCGACGAGGAGGAACAGCCGTTCGAGGTTGTTCGTCGGCTTGCCCATCTCGTCGCGGAGGTCGCCCATGGCGAGTTCGGCCTCGCCGCTCTCGATGATGACCGACATGGCGAGGCTCCCCTCGTCGAGGCCGTGTTCGTTCTCGACGATGGTGAAGCACTCGTCGGCCTTCTTCCAGTCGTCGATGCCGCCGACCTCGGGGATGACGAAGCCGTCGATGTGCTCGACCGCGCCCTGCTCGGGGTCGGTGATGTCGAGCATGTGCTGGAAGCCCTGATACCGGGTCTCGGGGCTGTCGCGGTGCCAGACCATCCGCGGGTGAATCTCGCCGGGGAACTCCGCGCCGTGTTCGCCGATGACTTCGACGATGTTCTCGGCTCCCTCGTCGCGCATCGACGGCGCGGTGGCGTCCTCGTTGTCGGGGACCCACACGTCGGGCGCTTGCATCCCGCGGAGGCCGGCCGCCCGGCGGAGCATCTTCGCGGAGTCGGCTTCGCCCTCGACGGCCGTCGGCGAGGTGAAGAACGTCCGCACGAACTCCCGGTCGTGTCTGCGCTCAGTCATCGTCGTTGCTCGTGATGGGGTCGGCCTGCTCCTCGCTGAACCCTTCGGACTCCTCGATGCGGCGGCGCGCCTCGGGGTCGAACTCCGTCTCGATGTCCTGGTACCGCGAGACGAACGACAGCTCGTGGTGGCTCTCGGTCGGGTGGTCGAGGTAGCGCTGTTCGAGGTCGAACTGGCCTTCCTCGTCCTGTTCGGCGAGCTTCTTGAAGTCCTCGTAGACGGCGTGCGCGCCCGAGTGGAGGCCGAACAGCGTGATGAAGATGTACTTGTAGCCGAGGTCGCCCAGCTCCTGGAACGTCAGCGGGTCCTCCTCTTCGGACCACGCGAACGACGACGAGTAGTTGAACGCGAGCTTCAGGTCCGGGTGCGTCTCGTGAATCTCCTCGGCGTAGGCGACGGCGTCCTCACGCGAGGGGTTCGGCATCTCGGGCCAGACGATGTCGACGCCGGCGTCGGCGTAGATGCGGCCGCGTTCGACGTGTTCGTCCCAGTCGCCGTTCGAGGAACCGTAGGCGTCGGTGCGGGCGATGACGACCGTGTCCTCCGACTGCTTGGCGTCGACGGCGGCCTCGAAGCGAGCCTTGGCCTTCTCGCGGGAGACGATCTGCTTGCCCGCGATGTGGCCGCAGCGCTTGGGCGTCGTCTGGTCTTCGATGTGGACGGCGGCGACGCCGGCCTTCTCGTACTCGCGGACGGCGCGGCGGACGTTGTGGATGCCGCCGTAGCCCGTGTCGCAGTCGGCGATGACCGGGAGGTTCGTCGCCTCGACCATGCGCTTTGCGTTCTCGACCATCTCGGTCATCGTGACCATCTCCAGGTCCGGGAAGCCGAACTGCCCGAGGACCGTCGAGTAGCCGGACATGTAGGCGGCGTCGTGGCCCGTCATCTCGGCGAGGCGGGCGTCGAGGGCGTGGTACATGCCGGGGGCGAACACGAAGTCCTGCGTGTTCAGCATCTCCCGCAGTTCGCGGGCCTTCTGGTTGTCAACATCCTGTGCGAAGACGTCGCTGTCGAGTTCGGTCGGGTTCATTGGGTGTCGGTGGGCTGCATCGTTCGCTCGATGCGGTTCAGTTGGGCGCGGAGCGCGGCGAGTTCGCGCCGAATCGTCGTCATCTCGTCGTCCTCACCCGGTTGTCGGATGAAGGGGACGAGCGGCGCGTCCATGTTCTCCTCGTTGTTGGGGTAGCGCCGCGCGGCGCGAGGACGAGTCGTCGTCGAGCGAGCGGTGGTCTGCGTGCGGGTCGTCGTGTCGGTTCGGGTCGTGTTGTCGCGGTTTGTCATCGGTTACGTCGGTGGGGTCGGCGGTCGGTAGCGGTCGGTTCGGGTCGCGGTCGTCGAGCGGTCGGTTGCGTGGTGTGCTGCGGATACTACCATCGGATGTCTCCTCACCCGGTTCGACTGCCGAGTGGTACTAATAGTTAATGATTGATAATGATAATATTAGTTAATGACTTAGTTCTGTACGAACGGATATTAGGCCCTAATTTGACACATGGTAACATATCTACTCCGTGGGCAGGGTTCGAGCGTCGTCGACTCCACCCGGTGACCGGGCGTGCCACGCCGTGACGGGGCGTTCCGCGGACACTACGCTTAATCGCGTCCACGCCCGACGACGCACCAGCGAATGGCATCCGCGATAGAGATACGCGACTTGACGAAGTCCTACGGCGACGTCCGCGCCCTCGACGGCGTCGATCTCGACGTTCCCGAGGGGTCGTTCTTCGGGCTGTTGGGGCCGAACGGGGCGGGGAAGACGACGTTCATCAACATCCTCGTCGGTCTCGTTCGCAAGACCGGCGGTGAGGCGAGCGTCTTCGGCTACGACGTGGAAGACGACTACCGCGAGGCCCGCGACCGAATCGGCCTCGCGCCGCAGGAGTTCAACGTCGACCGATTCTTCCCCATCCGCGAAGTGCTCGAACACAAGGCTGGCTACCACGGGATTCCGCACGACGAGGCCCGCGAGCGCGCCGACGAGGTGCTCAAGCGCGTCGGCATCTACGACAAGCGCGACACCCGCTTCGACTGGCTCTCCGGCGGGATGAAACGCCGCTTCATGCTCGCGCGGGCGCTCATCACCGACCCCGACCTGCTCATCCTCGACGAACCGACCGCCGGGGTCGACGTGCAACTGCGCCACGAACTCTGGGAGACCATCGTCGACCTCAACGACAGCGGGACGACCATCCTGCTCACGACCCACTACATCGAGGAGGCAGAACGCCTCTGCGACGAGGTCGCCATCCTCGACTCCGGTTCCGTCATCGAGGTCGCAAGCCCCGAGGAACTGATGGACCGCGGCACCGACGACATCGTCGTCCAACTCCGCGACTCGCCGACCGCGGTCCCCGACTTCGCGGCCGACGACGACCGCGTCGAGGCCGTCGAACTCGACGGCACCCGCCTCGTCGTGACGGCCCAGCAGGGCGGTCTCGTCGCCCCCGACGTGGTGCAGGCGCTCGACAGGCAGGGCCACGAACTCGTCGACCTCGAAATCTCTCGCACGTCGCTCGAAGAGGTGTTCGTCGAGATGACGAGACAGGGTGAAGGCCGCGCCACCGCGGAGGTCGAGCAATGAGTCTCACGAGCCTCGACGTGACCGGTTTTTACGCCCTGCTCCGCCGCGAAGTCCTCCGGTTCGTCCGCCGCCCGCGCAACACGTTCGTCCCGCCGTTTATCACGAACGTGCTGTACTTCTCCGTCTTCGGCGTCATCCTCGGCGAGCGCATCAACGAAATCGCGGGCGTCCCGTACATCCTGTTTATCCTCCCCGGTCTCATCGTCCTCGGAGCCGTCTCGAACGCTTTCGAGAACGCGTCCTTCTCCATCTTCCACGGCCGTTGGAACCGCTACATCGAGGAGGCGCTGACCTCGCCGCTGTCGTACACCTCGATGGTCGGCGCGTACGTTCTCTCCAGTGCGACCCGCGGGGTGCTCGTCGGCGCGCTCGTCGCCCTCATCGGGGCGTTCTTCACGTCCGTCGGCGTCGCCCAACCGTTCTACCTCGTCGCGTTCATGCTCGTCATCACCCTGCTGTTCGCGGGCCTCGGCGTGGTCGGCGGCCTCTGGGCCGACGACTTCGACGACCTGACGATGATGAACCAGTTCATCCTCCGGCCGCTGGTGTTCTTCGGCGGCGTCTTCTACTCGCTCAACGAGATTCCCGCGACCTTCCAGCAGGCGTCGCTGCTCAACCCGATGATATACATGGTCAACGGCGTCCGCTACGGCTTCCTCGGCGTCACCGAGGTGGACCCGAACCTCTCGCTCGGCGTGCTGACGGCGCTCACGCTCGGGGTCGTCGGTCTCAACGTCGTGCTGTTCCGGCGCGGCTACGGACTGACCGACTGAGTCGGTCACGACTCCCGTTTTCGGTGTCCGGCGTCGAGGTTTCCAGACTGTATCTGAAAGACAATTCTTGTTGAGCTAACAACAATTCATAAAAGCTTATAATATTGTCAATTCTCGACGTGAATGATGTCAGATGAGAATCAGACAACCCGGCGTACTGCATTGAAAATTGTTGGCGGCTCGCTTACTGGGCTGGCTAGTGCGTCAACAACTGCTCTCGCGGACAAGAAAAATCAGCCAGTAGGTGTCGAAGAAGCGGGTGTGAAGAAAAAATACTACAAGCTACTTGATTCTCACAAGTTCACAGAAGCTCGGAGACTACTTAATGATCATAACGTGGAATTTTCTAGTGAAACGTTTGTCCGCCAAGACAGCTCGGACACGCAGAATAGCCCTGAGGTTCAAGACAATTCAGACACGCCTTTAGTATCGCCTGCCGATTACTACGGTAAAAGTTCGAGTTCGGCTACTTTTGATACAGTCTTGTTTAACAGTTCTACTGAAGAATATGCCTTAACACTCGAGTGGCATCTTCGAAACGTTCAGACCGATATTGATCTTCCTGCTCCTAAAGATAAGGCTGCCCTCGCCTACAGACCGGATGCATTTATTTATCAGGATGATTCCCTCCGACATAGTGGTAGTCTTGAGTTGACAAATGCAGACGATAAATGGACGGGTGTGACAAGTGTTGTTAAGGAACCCCCATTTGAAACAGGGGGCGCGGTCGTGAGTTTTGATGATCGTCTTCATGATGCACAAGGTGGCGACACCAAGGGAGATGGCTACATGCAGATTCGGATTAAGCGCGATGGTGGAACTGGTTCAGGTCCTGTTGGCGGTACCTTTTCACATGCTTGGTCTCCTGCAGGCGTTTCAGCGGGTGGCCAGACGATCACCTTCTCTCTTGGTGCGATATCGGTAAAGACAGATACGCTTGTGGATAATTGGACTCTCCCCAATTCAGAGGACCGAGATAAGAATCTCTAAGTAGTTTCCTCACCCCCTCACAACAAGATTTATATCTATCCATTCAAATATTAATATATGGAAAGAGACAGCGGGAAACAATCCGTTTACTACTTCCTTGACTTAATAGGTCTACTCCTAAGTGTGATACTCATTCAGATCTCGGATATATATTTCCAGCTCACGATTCTAACACACACATCTACTGGGCTAGCATACGATGTTTTCTCAGTTTTCCCGTATATCATTATATTGGTTGTACTTGGTGATGTGGTCTATCGAATGTCTAAGTAGCTACTTTTGGCCTGATGGAGTCGAGTCATTGTCAGGGATACAGATAGACGGGATTGTACCGAACCAGTGACGACGCGTGGCAGAACTTCAATTCCTCCCTCCGGAAGGCCAATGCGTTTGTCGTCGCCAATCCAGAAAAGCCATACACCAGTAAGCAACTCGAAGCGCTTCGGAAGTTCGAGGACGCCGGCGGCCGCGTCGCCCTCCTCGGGGACCCGCAGTCCGCGGGCACGACGAGCGTCCTCGGCCTCATCACCGTCTCGGTGTCGACTGGCGCTGTCGGCGGCGACGCCGGACTGACATCCGACTACGGGGTCTCGTTCGGTTCCTCGTCGCTGTACAACATGCACGACTACTACCTCAACTACGAGAACGTCTACGCCACGCCCGAGGGCGAAACCGCCCTGACCGAGGGCGTCGACGAGGTCGTGTTCCGCGACGCCGCGCCGCTTTCGGTCTCGGCCGACAGCGTCTCGCCGGCGCTCGTCTCCGGCGGCGAGACCCGCGTCGAGTCGATTCGAAAGACCGGTCCGTACACGGTCGCCGCCCAGAGCGAGACGGTCGTCGCCATCGGTGACGCTGACTTCCTCGCGCCCGAATCGGCCTACGAGGCCGACAACGAGGTGCTCGTCGGCAACCTCGCCGACTTCCTCGTCTCCGGCGACAAGGAATCCGGCGCGCCCGCCCCGGCCACGCCCGAATCCGGCGGCGAGGCCGGTTCGGCACCCGGACAGGGAACCGCCCCAACTCCGGCGTAACCAACCCGAACCGACACGTATCGACGCGACCGGCCCACCCGTCTCAGCCATCGCGGGCGGCCGGTTGCCCGACACCGACGACCAGCCATCACTCACGCGACCGAAGCCGGACTCCCGGCTTCGTTGCCCCGCCCCGTTTTCTTTCGTCTTCTTCGCCTAGCGTCGCTCGACGACTTCCTCAGGCGTCTTCGCCGCCGTCGGCGCTGACGTCGGCGGCGATGCGGTCCGTGTCGGCCTCGTCGGCCGCGCGGCTTCGCTCGACCAGTCGCGCGAGGATGTCCGCCGAGACGCCCGACACGTCGCCGGCTTGGACGCCCCAGAGCGTCGCGTAGAGGCCGCCGAGTTCGACGAGTTCGTCGTGGGTGCCCGACTCGACGACTTCGCCCTCGTCGAGGACGACGATGGTGTCGGCCCGGCGGACCGTCGAGAGCCGGTGGGCGATGACGAGCGTCGTCCGGCCCGCCGAGAGTCGGTCGAGGGCGCGCTGGATGAGCAGTTCCGTCTCGGTGTCGACGGCGCTCGTCGCCTCGTCGAGGACGAGCATTCGCGGGTCTTGGAGCATCGCGCGGGCGATGGAGAGCCGCTGGCGCTGGCCGCCCGAGAGCTTCACGCCGCGCTCGCCGATGCGGGTGTCGTAGCCCTCCGGGAGCCGCGAGACGAACTCGTGGGCCTCGGCGGCTTTCGCGGCCGCGACCATCTCCGCCTCGGTCGCGTCGAACGTCCCGTACAGGAGGTTCTCCCTGACCGTCCCGTCGAAGAGGTACACGTCCTGACTCACGTAGCCGATGGCCTCGCGGAGGCTCCTGATTTCGACGTCGCGCACGTCGTGGCCGTCCACGCGGACCGCCCCGTCCGTGGGTTCGTAGAGCCTGAGGAGGAGCTTCGCGGCGGTGGATTTTCCCGCACCCGTGGGGCCGACGAGCGCGACGGTCTCTCCCGGTTCGGCCGTGAACGAGACGTCGCGGAGCACCTCGCGGCCGGTCGCGTAGGCGAACGAGACCCCGTCGAATTCGATGCGGCCGTCGATTGCGTCGAGGGACTCGGCGTCGGACGCGTCGCGGACGACGGCCTCGCGGTCGGCCAGCCCGAAGATGCGCTCGCCCGAGGCGCGGGCGTTCTCGTAGGAGTTGACGATGCGGCCCGCGCCGGACAGCGGGTCGATGAACCGCTGGGTCATGAACAGGAACGTGACGAACTCGCCGACCAGCAGGTCTCCGGTGAAGGGGGCGGGCGGGCCGAAGATGAGCCAGACGCCGCCGATGGCGAACGTGGCGGCGAACGCGACGCCGGCGAGGAGTTCCATCGACGGCTGGTAGAGGTAGTCGAGCCTGACCACCGCGAGGGCGCGACGGTAGTAGTCCATGGAGGCGTCGGCGACGCGGTCGGTCTCGTAGTCCTCGGTCGCGGAGGCCTTGATGACCTCCATCCCCGAGACGTTGTTCTCGATGCGGGTGTTGAGCGCGCCGACGCTCTCGCGGAGCGCGCGGTACAGCGGCCGAATCGTCCGCATGAACCAGACGGTGAAGACGGCCAGAAGCGGGACGGCCACGAGCGTGACGACCGCGAGCTGGGCGTTCAAGTAGAACAGCACGCCCGCGATGCCGACGACGGCGACGACCAACTGGAGGCCGCCCGAGAGCGTGCTGTCGAGGAACGTCCGAAGATTTCGCACGTCGCCGTCGAGAATCGAGAGCACCTGCCCGGTCTGCTTGTCGTCGAAGAAGGCCATATCGAGGCGCTGGAGCGCGTCGTAGGTGTCCACGCGGACGGCGTGTTGGACGCGATTCGAGTAGACCGCGAGGCCGAGGCCCTGCACCCACGAGAGCGCGACCCCGCCGACGAACGCCCCGATGACGAGCCAGAAACTCAGCCAGAACTGCCCGGAGACGGTCGTCGGCAGCCACGACGGCGGGACCAGCGGGAGGGCGTACGCCGTGTTCCGGAAGAACACCGCGTCGATGGCGACCCCGAGGACGAGCGCCGGGACGATGGCGACGAGTCGCCCGAGGACGCTCGCCAGTAGCCCGACGACGAACCACGCGAGGTTCTCGCGACCGTATTCGGCGAACAGGCGGACCATCGGGTCGCGCCCGGACTTGTGGCTCACTTACCTGCGGTAAGCGTCCGGCGGATATGACGTGCGCGGTCGGGGAGATTCGCGCCCACTGCTGGCGTCGCTCCGACCCGTCCGCTCGCCCGCCCGAGTGAACAGCGATAAGGTTCCCACGCGCCGAATCGGAGTCATGCGCCAATTCATCGTCATCGGCCACGACGCGCCGACGACGCCCGACTTCTCGCTCGACGACATCGCCGGCGGGGCCGGCCGACTCGACGTGCTCTGTCGCTGTGTCAACTCCGCGTTCTTCCTCTCGCACGACATCCGCGAGGACGTTCGGGTTCATCTCGTCCTCGGCGACGAGTACACCATCCGCTTCGAAGGCTCGGAACTCCGTCGGCTCAACCCCGACGAGCGCTCCACCGCCGCCCTGATTCGCAAGGCGCTGGAGAAACGCGAGGAGGCAATCGGCCACATGCCCGCCGAGTCGTCGCCGGGGGTCTCCATCCGCCGGGTGGGTTTCGAGACGACGCTGGAGGAGGCCGCCCGCGACGCGACGGTGGTCGAACTCCACGAGGACGGCGACCCCGTGGTTCAGGTCGAACCGCCCGAGAACCCGCTTTTCGTCCTCTCGGACCACCACGACTTCACCGACGAGGAAGCCGAGTTGCTGGCGGCCGCCGCCGACGAGCGGGTCCGACTCGGTCCCGAGATTCTTCACGCCGACCACTCGATTACGGTCGCGCACAACTACCTCGACACCGCGGGCTATTCGCGGTACTGAGGCGGGGTCGACGGTGTGTCACGCCGTCTGACGGTGGCCCGCAATCACAACTGTTAAACGCGACGGTGGCTTGCCTCAAAATGCGGGCCGGTGGGGTAGCTTGGTATCCTTCGGCCTTCGGGTGGCCGTAACCTCAGTTCGAATCTGAGCCGGCCCATATTCTCCCCACCTTTCACGACCCACGAGCGACAGCGAGTGGTCTGAAAGGTGTGGGAGGTTTCACCCGGCGAAGATTCGAATCAGGGAACGAACGAAGTGAGTGACCGTGGTTCGAATCTGAGCCGTACTCGCGAACGAAGTGAGCGGGTGCTTGTGACGAGCGCCAGCGAGTCACAGCGGCCCATTTCTACCCCTTTCAACGCCAACGAGCACCGCGTAGCGTGTGCGAGTCCCCCCGAAACGGCTGTCTGGGCGACCGAAGATTCGAACGCCCGAGCGACAGCGAGGGAAGTTCGAATCTGAGCCGCCACTCCGCACGTCCTCTCTTACTAGATGAAACAGGAGGTTCTGTTAGGAGAATCACAGTCCCGCCCGCAATTCGCTCATCAATACGTCGAACGCGACACACCCCCGCCACCAAACCGAAAACCTTCAATAGTTTAGGCCAACCTAAAACAAATGAGGGCGAGCGGTACCGACGGCTCGGCCGCCGCCTCGTCGCCGACAGACCCAAGGTGAGCACGGAATCGGCCGAACGGCCGGAGGCAGTCCAATCGCACCAAGCGGCGACGCGAGGCCGGCGCCCGCAGTTTCCTGTCAGAGCCGACGCACGGCCGAGCCGGCGAGGCGCTGCTCGCGCTCGTGACGGCCCCGCTGTCGTCCGAGAACCGAAGCAATTATCTATTTTAGGCTGGCCTAAAAAACTATGGAGCGCGACGAGACGCCACGGAAGGGACTGACGCGGCGCGACTACGTGAAGTACGGCGGCGCGGCCGTCGGCGGCGGGCTGCTCGCCGGCTGTACCGGAGAGGGCGGTTCGGAGTCGACGACGGACGCCGAGACCGAATCGACGACCGAGACCGCGACCGAGACGGCAACGGAAACGGAGACCGAGACGCCCGAGGACAGTTCGTACTCGGTGACGATGTCGCCGGTCGGCACCGTCGAGTTCGACGAGCCGCCCCAGAGCATCTTCACGCGGCTGACCCACCACGCGGGGATGGCGTTCGCGCTCGGCCGCGGCGACGACGTGAACGCGGTCAACGGGCCGGCGTACTACGACACGACGTGGAAGCAGTTCACGGCGCGGCTCCCGGGCGTCGAGGTCGACTGGGCGGACCTGTACCCCTCGTGGGAGACGAGTAAGGAGAAGCTCTACGAACTCGACAGCGACGTGCATCTGGCCGACCCCGCGTGGGTCGTCCAGCTCGAACAGTGGGACATGGACGACATCGAGGAGGTCGACGACAACATCTCGCCGTGGTTCGGGAACTCGCTGAGCGGTCGTCACGCGTCGCCGACCGACGAGTGGACCGGCGACTACGAGTACTACACGCTGTGGGAGCAGTTCGAGAAGGTCGCGCAGGTGCTCAACGAAGAGGAGCGATACGAGGCGCTCGCGGCCGTTCACGACGACCTGCTCGCCACCATCGAGGCGGGTCTGCCGCCGGAAGACGAGCGGCCGAGCGTGGTGCTTCTCACCGCGGCCGACATCGAAAAGCAGATCTGGGCGTACACGGTCGGCAACCCCGGCTTTATGACCTCCCACATCCGGCCGCTCGCGCCCCGCGACGCGTTCGAAGGCGCTATCGAGTCCGGCTCGAACGTCGACTTCGAGGCGCTGTTGGAGGCCGACCCCGACGTCATCCTCTTCCTGAGCGGGATGCAGCCGAACGTCAGCATGAACGACCTCCGGGCGACGCTCGAAGACGACCCCGTCGCCGCGGAGATTTCGGCGGTCCAGAACGGCCGCGTCTACCCGCAGGGCGCGCGGTATCAGGGTCCGATCCTCAACCTCTTCCAACTGGAGATGAGCGCCAAGCAGTTCCATCCCGAGGAGTTCGGCGCGTGGCCGACCTCGGACGGCGGCCCATACCCCGAAATTCCCGAGGAAGAACAGCTGTTCGACCGCCAGCACGTCGCCGACATCATCAACGGCGAGTTCTGAGCGGTCAGCCACGCCACACCGACGGCCCCGCCGACCGGCCCCGCACCCGCCGTCACCGGACGACACAAGAGATTTGTTCCGTCCTCGACTCCACCACATAGACAGATGACGGACCGACCCGCGTTCGACCGACGGGCGTTCCTCGCCGCGCTCGGGAGCGCCGGTCTCGGGTCGCTCGCCGGGTGTTCGGCCCTCGGCGGCGACTCGACCGAGACCGCCAGCACCGCCGCCCCGACCGCCAGCGTCGACGCCGAGGTCGCCCGCGGCCTCGCCGCGCGGTTCGCGCCGACGCTCTACTTCGACGCCGACGAGACGTGGTTCCCGACGGACCCGCGGTCGTACGCGAGCGACCGGGACGGCGAGACGGTCGTCGACGGCTTCGACGCCTTCGACGGCTACCACGCGACACAGGGGGAAACGGACGAGCGAGCGCCGGAGCCGACGGTGTTCTACAACGTGGTCCGATACGAGGACTCGTCGCTGACGGCCGTGCAGTACTGGTTCTACTCGGTGTTCGACCAGTTCACGACGAACTTCCACTGGCACGACTGGGAGGTGCTGCACGTCTTCGTCGACACGGCGGACGACGAGCCGGTCCCCCAACTGTACGTCGCGAGTTCGCACTCGCGGTCGGTCCCGAACAACGAGTTCCTCGACCCGGACCCCGCGCGTCCGCCGCGGGTGCTCTCCGAACTCGGGTCGCACTCCAGCGCGCTGTCGCTCAACGACCGCGCCGACCGGTTCCAGCGGCTCCCGGCGGGCGGGACGTTCGCGGACATCACCAACCGGGCGTTCGACCGCATCGAGGACGCCGCGGAGATACCTATCGCCTACGGCCTCCCGCGGGATGAGGGCGCGCGCCTCCCCTACGTCGTTCCGGAACTCGACGGCGCGCCGGTGTACGAAGACGAGCGACTCCCGTCGGTCACCCGCGACTCTCTCGTCAGCGAGGCGCTCACGGTGCGGTCGTTCGACGCGCTGTCGTCGCCGCCGACGGACCTCCCGGCGCGGTCGACGGGACTGGTGTTCGGGCCCGAGACGGCAGACGACGACCGCGACGCGGACACGGACGCCGACATCGAGTACGCGCTCGTCCCGGCGGGCGAGGTCGAGCACATCACCGAGTTCACCGGGCCGCAACTGAGCTTCGAGTTCGCGGTCCCCGGCTTCGTCGAGGACGCGATTGCGAGCCACCTCACGACGACGAGCACGCCGTGGAGCCAGCCGCGCTACGCCGACCCCGCGGCGGACATCACCGACCCGACCCACCGGAGCGCCCTCGCCGAGCGGTACGACGTCGTCGACGAGCCCTCGGCGCTCAACACGCTTTTCGTCCGGGTGACGGAGGCCGTCACCGACGCAGACGCGCCGGACGGCGAGGGCGTGACGACCCGCGAATCGGGCGTCGAGTCCGTCCTTCTCTTGGAGAGTGACCCGGAGGCCGCGCCGACGTTCGGCGGTCTCGGCGTCCTCCGGGATGTCCCCGCGGGCGAGCATCGGCTCACGGTGAACGGCGCAGGCTCGGCACCCCACAGCGAGACGGTCCGGGTCGGCGACGCGGGGTCCGGGTCGGAGTCCGCGTCGGAGACGGACTCGTCGTCCGGCGACGCCGAGACGCTCACCACGGCCGGCGTGGACGGCGAAATCCCGCTCGTCGCGCGGGAGTCCGCGACGAAGGTCGAGGTGGACGCCGACGGGACGGACCGCGACCTGACGGCGCTCGCGCTCGAAGACGACTTCGCCGGGCGACTGTACGACGCGCCGCTGTCCGGGCCGGACGCCGTCTACGTCCACCGCGGCGGCGCGTACACCGTCGAAGTCCGCGACAGCGACGACGAAATCGGCGCGTTCCGCGTGAACCCCGACCCGAGCGCGAGCGCCGCGGGCGACGACTCCGAGTCTGACTCCGGGTCCGCGCCGGCGTCGATTCCGAGCGTCCGAATCGACGAGCCGCGAACGGGGAAGGCGTCGCTCGCGACCTTCCTCGCCGACATCGCCGCCGAGACGGCCGCGGCGGTCGCGGCGGTCGACGAGAGAGACGGCGGCGACAACGACAACTCGGACGACTCGGACGACTCGGGTACTTCGGGCGACTCGTCGAGCACGGCCACCTCGAACGGCGCGACCCAAACGGCGACGAGCGACGGACAGGCGAACGCGGTCCGCGGGCTGGCGCAGGCGCTCGAATCGGTCGCCGAGGCCGCGAACCGGGCCGCAGAACGCGCCGAAGCCGGCGAGCGCGGCCGGGCGGACGAGAGCCTCGACACCGTCGCGTCGCGGCTCGAACGCGTGGCTGAGCGGTTAGCCGAGGCGCGCGGGGAGCTTCCGGGGTCGCTCTCTCGGGCGACCGACCGGCGACTCGAACAGGCGCGCCGTCGCTCGGAGCAGGCCCGTGCGGCCGACACGCTCTGAGTCAGTCGTTCGTGTCGTAGCTCGCGTGGACGACCGGCCGCGAACGCGTCGCTCGCCGGTCGAATATACGCAAAATGTGAGTTATCGTTCTGCCGCGAAACGCGGCGTACTAAATTAGTTTAAAGGCGCGTGAGGTTCGTCGCGCGCGGGCCCTTGGGGGCCTGCTCGATGTCGAACTCAACATCCGTGCCTTCTTCGAGGTCCGGGCCGCCGATGTCTTCCATGTGGAAGAACACGTCGTCGTCAGCATCGTCCGTCGAAATGAAACCGTAGCCGCCAGTGTCGTTGAAGAAATCAACGTTTCCTTTCGCCATTGCTTTTGAACACACACGCCCTTTACGGATAAGACTTGTGAGGGTCGTGTTGTCACGGGGGTTATTTTATTGAATATGTTTCTGAATCATCGGTATTTGTAGACGAATGTTCTGGTGTGTCGGTTCTACCCGCGCTCGCCTAGTGGTTCGGCGGTGATTCCTCGACAATCTGTGGTATCGGCAGTTCTCCCCGTCGGCCCCGGTCGGTCGCGGCCGACGAGGCTTTACGCGTGGCCGGACGGTCTCCGACACCGTGGATGCTAACGACGTTCGTCGGAAGTGGGCGAATCGGTCGGGAGAGTTCTCGCCGGAGTACTACGCGTACTACGGACCGAACGAGACGAGCGAGTCGATTCGGCGCGTCTTCGAGGAGCGTCTCGACCCCTCGGCGTCGATTCTCGAACTCGGTTGCGGTCCCGGTCGGCACCTCTCGCACCTCCGCGAACACGGCTTCGAGAACCTCCACGGCGTCGACATCAACCCCGACTGCTTCGAGGTGATGGCCGACGCCTATCCCGACCTCGCCGACTGCGGGACGTTCCACGCCGCCGCCATCGAGGAGGTCGCCGAGGAGTTCTCCCCGGGCCAGTTCGACGCCGTCTACTCCATCGAGACGCTCCAGCACATCCACCCCGACGACGCGTGGGTGTTCGAGGCGCTCGCCCGGAGCGCGAGCGACTACTTCGTCACCGTCGAAAACGAGGGCGACCAGTCGGTCCCGCCCGAGGACCGCGGCGTCAACGACGACGAGTACGACTTCCCTCTCTACTACCGCGATTGGGAGGCCGTGTTCGCGCCGTTCGACTTCGAACAGGTCGCCTGCGAGCGCGGCGACCGCGACACCCTCCGCGTGTTCCGCCGGACCGACTGACCTCGTTTCGGCTCAGAACCCGCCGTAGCGGAGGTACACCATGTCGGCGATGAGGACGAGTTGGAACAGCCCCTGCACGCCGCCGAGCATGGCGTTCTGTTTTCCGATGGCCGAGATGACGCCGGGGTCCGGGTCCTCGGAGGTCATCTCGAAGTACATCCGTATCTCGCCGGGCATCAAGAAGCCGAAGCCCTGCACCGAGAGGAGAGTGACGATGACGAGCGCGACGACGATGGCCGGGGTCGTCATCTGGAAGTCGCCGACGGTGGTCGCGACCCACGCGAGCGACCCGATGGTGGCGACGGCGAAGACGACCTGCCAGCGTCGGTCGCGCCACGCGTTCAGCCGGCGTCCGAGCAGGAGGAGAACCGGAATCAGGTTCGCGGCGGTGAACAGCGCGAGCCACGGCTCGGCGTGGGGAAACACACCGAGTCGCTGGGCGAGCGTGATGCCGCCCGCGATGGTGACGAGCGCCATCGACGGGAGGAAAAACGAGGTCTTCGGCGTGAGGCGCTCGAACACCGCGGCGCTCTGTTCGTCGGTCAACCCGCCGATGACCGGCCCGAGAATCGCCCCCATGAACAGGTCGGTGCCCGTCCAGAGCAACCCCGCCATGACGTGGACGAACGTGTGTTGCTGGAGCGACCCAACCGTGACCGCGTACGCGAGCGCGACCACCGAGACGGTGACGATGCCGCCCGCGAACGCCGGGTTCGCCCGTCGTGCCATGCCCCCGATTGTCCCACCAATCGTTGCCCTGTGTTGGCTCATCACATCCGAGACGTGTATTATCGGTGATAAAACCGGCGACGATGTCGACCTCGGCTGGATAGATGAGACGATGGGGAGTAAAGTTATATTGACAGAGTGTAAAGGAACATTCACATGACAACGAAGAACAACGATGCGGTCGATTTCGTCCGGCTCGCGGTGGGGGGCGTGTTCGCCCCGCTCCTCGTCGTCGCTGGGGTCGTTCTCGCGTGGTATTCGTTCCCGGTTGAAGGCGGTATCCTCGCCGTCGCCGGCGGTATCGCGGGGTATTACAGCTACCGGCGCTATCGTGGACTGACGCGGGCAGACACGTTAGAAGACGAGCGCGCCCAGCGCGTGACCGAGAAGGCGGGACTCAACGCCCTGTGGATCGTCATCCTCGTCATGATTGCCGGGGTGTACTTCTACCCGCGGCTCGTCGTCGGCGGTCCGCTCGAATCGTTCGCGTCGTCGTACGGCGGGCTCGGCGGTATCTACCTCGCGGTCGGGTTCCTCGCGTACGCCGGCGGTCGCCTGTACTACAGCCACCGCGGGCCATGAGCGTCCAGAACGAACTCCGCGTCTACCGGGCGAAACACGAGTACACCCAGGCGGAACTCGCCGTCGCGACGGACGTCTCCCGACAGACGATAAACGCCATCGAGACGGGAAAGTACAACCCGAGCCTCGAACTGGCGCTGAAACTTGCCCGGCTGTTCGACGTCGCCGTCGAGGACCTCTTTTGGCTCGACGAGGCGAGCGATGGAGGTTCGAACTAACGCTATACCTCCGCCTGTCCGACCGCGTCGGCGGTCATCTCGAACATCGTCTCCTCGCACTCCGGACACGAGAACTCGACCGCGTCGTACGTCTGACAGCAGGTCTCGCGTTCGACGCGGTCGAACTGAAGGGGCGTCCGGCAGACTGCGCAGCGTTCGAGGAGAACTCGAACGCTCTGGAGAAGTTTCGCCTTCCGAGCCGGCTCGAACGAGGCGAAACCGTCGACCGTTCGTTCGAGCGCGGCCGCCGATTTCGCGTCCGCGACCGCGGCAGTTACCGACGGCCAGCGGGTAACGTGGTTTCTCTTGGGGCCCACCAGCCCGGGCCTTTCGTCTCCGAAGGAGACCGACACGTCGTCGAACACCCGCCGAAAGACCGATTCGAGGGCTTCCCGGTCGTCGCCGACGGATGCCGCGGCTCGCTTCTCGCTGAATTCGGCGGTGAGTCGCACGTCGGTTCCGTCTTCGGTGTCGGTCACGATTCCGCTCGCCGCGAGTTCCGCCAACGGGTCGAACGCTTCGTCCGGCGCTTCCCCCTCGGTGGAGGTCGGTGCGGGCGGTCGTTTACCGAACGCGGCGAGTACCGGTTCGGGGAGGAACCGCTTCGTGAGTTGGGGCGTCCCCGGAACGAGATAGCCGCGGTAGTAAATCGCCGCGCCGGAGGCGGCGAACATCGCAACACCGACTATCGGACTCACCAGCGAAACGACGACCGACGCGACCACCGCGATGACGGCGTTCACGACCGTACAGGGGAAACAGCGGTTTTCACCGGTGTACTCGGGTCGCCGAAGGCCTTGCAGGTTCACCATATGTGGTCCCGTCCGGGAGGACGCCAATCACTTTACCTGCCGAGATATCCCACCTCGTGGGTCAGCTCACACCGTGGTACGCGGCACGCCGCGGGACTGTTCGCCCCGTCCGATATCCCAGTGGGTAAATTGACACGAAAACCCGACGCAGGTCGAGTCGCAATGTCGGACAACAACGACAATGCGGACGAATCGAACGGATTGAACCGTCGTCGCCTGCTGCAGACGCTCGGCGCGACAACCGGTAGTCTCACGCTCGGTCTCACGGGGACGGACCTCGTCGCCGCGACTAAAAGCGGTGGGAAGCTCCCGTTCAGTCACGACGAACTCAAGGGTGGTGCTAAACGGAAGGCGGTCGAACAGGCGGTTGCGGCTTTTGAGGACGCGACCGACCTGCAGTCGACGCTTTCGGACCGGGACCTCGAAATCGTACGAAGCGACGCGGACGCGAAGCGGACCGTTTACAACGACTCTCGCGGCACGGTCGTCCGGGTCGGCCTCCCCCTCGACGGTCTCCCGGGCGACATCCACGGGGCGGTGCTCTGGTCGGACGACGGCTCTCTCGATGTCGTTATCGACGGCTCCGCGAAGTCGGTCGTCGGTCAGTTCAAGAACGTCACGGTCGACGACCTCTCCGTGAAAAACGAAGGTTCACAGGGTATCGAAGTCATCGGTGCGGACCGACACGTCGTTCGGTTCTACGGTGAGTCGACGTCGAAGGTCTCGACCGACAGCGTCTCTACGGACGGCGCGGTGCCGACGAGCGAGACGTTCGCCGTCGATGGGAGAGAACTCTCTCCGCAGTTCACGACGCAGTCGGTTTCGAGCGCGATCGAGTGCGCCCTTCGGTGTTCGGGCGGCGGGAGCGCCGTCCTCGGATGCGCGGCCGGCTGTGCCGCCTGTCCGACCGCGCCCGCGACGTGGGTTGCGCTCCTGTCCTGTCTCGCCTGTGCGGGGTGCGCCTGTAAGGTCGGGTGTTGTGTCGGCGACTGTATCGGAGACATCGAGTGTACGACGGCGCACTACTACTGCGTCGTCGGTGGCGTCGTCTCGCCCGGCCAGGCCGCCGCCGCGTGCTGTATCGACTACGGCTGTGGCTCCGCCGACTGTTCCCTGGTCTAACTCTCCGTTCGGTCCAGTTTTTGACAAAACTGCTCAGGCGATGCTCTCTACCCTCCGGTCTTCGAAGTTCGACTTATAGGCGATTGTCGCCCACCGGTCGAACAAACAACAGTCGCGCGACGTTTCGAGGAGACCGCAGGCGAGATTCTGGTTGTTGTACGCCGTCACGAGGGCCTTGTTCGGGGTCAAAAACAGTTCGTACGAGGGCAGTTCCGATGCCACGAAAAAGCGACTCTTTTCGCCGAACATCGTGTCTCGACCCCTCCGAACACCCTCTGAGACACGGTTGGCGACGCTCGGCGTGACGAGCAACTCGATTTCGGAGTCACGCTCGATGAACCGCTGGATGAGGTCGCCGTACAGCGGGTTGTACACGGGCATGAATCCGTAGAGCCGGTCGGCCTCGGTGAGCACCTCGAGGACGCGCTCCGCCGGGGCATACGGTTGCTCGGGGGTTCCGACGGTCATGGAATACTGGTCTGTCAGCCGGAGGAACGTCTCTGCCTGTACATCCCCGAACAACTCCTCGTGAACCGACTGCGGTAGCTGGTCGAGCACCTTCGAGAGGTCGACCAGTTGATTGACGCGCGAGACTGACGAATCGAGGGCGGTCGCGAGAAGTCGACCGCCGAAGGTGAGAGAGAACACCTGCTTCGCTCCGGACGTGATCCAGCCGCGGTCCTCAAGTTCGTTCAGCGTCCGTCGAAGGGTCGTTCGCGGGATATCCAACGCCGTCTGTAACTCGTCTGCGGGACGCGGCCGCTCGGCGAGTGAAAACAGGATGTTCAGTCGGTTCTCCGTCCCGAAGAGGTACTGGAGCTCCCCGATACACTCTTCCAAGCAACGCTCAGGCATGTTCGAGTCTCTGTTACAGCCATCCATTATGTCATCTAATAACAACGACACCGTCGCGTGAACGAACTCCCGTCTCGGTGACGAGGCCAGAAACCAGGGTACGTCGCGCAGTCACGTGATTACTCTCGCCTCCCACAGTTTTTCGCAGACGAACGCGTTCGGGCAGCGGTGATTCTCCCGTTCGGTGAGATAATTTACGTCGTTTCACGAGTCGTACGTGACTAACTCATGTCAAACACAGTGGAGACGTCCGCGGGCGCCTCTGCGACACACACAGTTCGATGTTTCCTGCGAGTCAACCGCGTTCCCGAGACAGTCGGGTATAACGTTACCTACGTCGCTATCGGCGTCGGTCTCGCGTCTCGGTGGCCCGTCGACTCCGGAACGACAGCCCTCGTTGTCCTCTTCGCGGCGGTCATGCTATCGAAGATGCAGGCGTCGGTCGCCGACGCGCTCCACGACCGCGAACTCGACGCGGAGAATCCGTCGAAGTCCGTCATCTCGAACGCCGTCTCGCAGCTCGGATGTGAAGTCACTCGGACGCTCCTCGTGACGGAAATCGTCGTCGCGCTCGCCCTTTGGGGCTGGCTGACACACGTCACCGGGACGCTCCTGTTTCTCGCATGCGGTGCCGCCGTCACGGTCCTAGGCTACGTGTACTCCTACCCGCCGCGGCTCAAAGAGCGCGGCGTCGTCAACCACGTGACGACGACCGGCGTCGACGTGATCGGAATCATCTTGCCCGTCGTCGTTCTCTCGGGTTCCGCGCTCACTCCTTCGGTCTGGGCCACGCTCTTTGCCGTGTTTCTCTACGGCTTCGGGTATCACGTATTGCATCAGGCCGGCGACACCTACTACGACCGGGAGTTCGGCGTCACGACGTTCACCCAACGCCTCGGCGTTACGCGGAGCGTTCGGGTTGCGTCCGTGGCGACGATTCTCGCCGGCATCGTACTGTGCGCTTGCGGGGCCGTCCTCGGTGGGGCTGCAGCCCTTGCGGTCGGTGTCGGCTACGCGGTGCTCGCGGCACGAGTGGTAGGTCGGTCGGAGCGAGCGCAGTCCGACGCGGTGTCACGGTGGTTTCACATCGGATGGGTCGCGACGTTTCTCAACGGCTCTCTCGCCGCCAGTCTGTTCCTGTGATATAATTTCGGACAACTCGGTCCGAAACCAAATGCCGAACTTTATCAATTTGTAATCATTTCTCTGTGATATGTCTGATGATATTTCGGGCCGGGACGTTCGGGTAACGATGCAGAAGCGACACGATATTCTCGTCGCCCTGGCGACCGAGCCTCAGACGAAGCCCGAACTCGTCGAATCGGTCGGCCCGTCTCGTTCCACGGTCGACCGTGCAGTACACGCCCTCCAAGAGATCAGGTGCGTCACGCGGTGTGACGGTGATTACTGCCTTACCCCGGCCGGTCGCATCGCTCTCGCCGAGCACGAGCGCTACGTCGAGACGATGGACGGAATCGCTAGTGCGACCGACGTGTTGAACGCCCTCCCGAACGACGTTCGTATCGCTCCCGAATTCCTCAGCGGTGCCGACGTCCGGGTCGCGTCGGCGCACGCGCCCGAGTCGGCGCTGCAACCGAGTCTATCCCGACTGGACGCCCCCGGTCGTTTGGTCGGGTTCGCACCGGTCGTGCTTTCGCTTTACACCGACACGCTTACCGACCTCGTCACCGAACACGATATCGACGTCGAGATCGTCCTTCGGCGGGGAACGCTCGATTCGCTCCTCGAGTACTACCGCGACCGGTTCGACGACGCGGCGGTGGCCGGCCACTTCGAGTTCCACGTCTCGGACCGACCGGTTCCGTACGCGCTCTGGATCAAGGAACGCGAGGAGTCCCCCGTGGCCGGCATCACGGTCCACGAGCACGGCGGGGTCCGCGGTGTCCTGATGAATGATGAGCCGCGGGCGGTCGAGTGGGCTCGGGACACCTACGAACACTACCGCGAAGAGGCACGTCACGTCACGACGGAACTCCAGCCGTGATGCCGCCGAACAGTCCCCCGTCGGCCGCCGATGCGCCGCTTCCGCCAAGCCCGCCGAGCGTGCCGGTTCTCGGTCACACTCACCGGCTCCTCCGAACGAACCCGCTCGACTGGTTCACCGACCTCTCGGAGGCCTACGGCGACGTGGTTCGGGTTCGAATCGCCGGGCAGTCGGTCATCGCGCTCTCGAACCCCGACGATATCGAACGGGTCCTCATCGAGCGCAACCAGCACTACCGGAAAGGGGGGTTCCAGAAACTCGTGACCCGCTCGCTCCTCGGAAACGGCCTCGTCCTCGCCGAGGGAGACGCGTGGCGTGCGCACCGTCACGACCTCGAGCCCGCGTTTCACCCCGACCGGCTCTCCGCGTACGCCCGGACCATCCGGTCGCACACCCGCTCGTTTCTCGACGGAATCACGACGGGCGACGTGATCGACCTCGAGTCGTCGATGAAACGACTGACGCTTCGAATCATCGCCGACGCGTTGTTCGGCGTCGATGTCGCCGACGACGCGACCGAACTCGGATCGGCGTTCGAGCGGATTCTCGACCACTTCGAGCGAATCAGCCGGACGTACGTCTATCTGCCCGAATGGATCCCGACGCCGGAGAACCTCGGATATCGGCGGGCGCTGACGAGGCTCGAAGCGGCCGTCGACGAGATTCTCGACGCCCATCGGGACGGGAGCGTCGACCGGCGAACCGTCGTGACCGGGCTCCTCGAGAGTGATTCCGAATGGAGTCGGACGGAGCTGCGAGACGAAATCGTGACGCTACTGGTGGCGGGACACGAAACCACGGCTCTCGCGCTGACGTTCACGGGGTTTCTCCTCGGTAGTCACCCGGATATCGCCTCGCGGGCCGCGACCGCGGTCCGCCGTCTCGAGGAACCGAACTTCGCCGAAGCAGTCGCGGACTGCGACGTGTTAGACCGGGTTCTCAAGGAGTCGCTCCGGTTGTATCCGCCAGTCTATGGCATCTTCCGCGAGCCAGCGACGGACGACGTACTCGGCGGCTACCGGATACCGTCCGGGTCGATTCTCGCGCTCAATCAGTGGGTCGTCCACCGCGACGACCGCTTTTTCCTCCGACCGACGGAGTTCCGTCCGGGGAGGTGGACGCCGGCGTTCGAACAGTCGCTCTCTCTGGGGGCGTATTTCCCCTTCGCGGCGGGACCACGGCGGTGTCTGGGTGACCGCTTTGCGACCCTCGAAGCGAAGCTCGTCCTCGCGTCGCTACTCCGGCGGTTCGACATCGAACTGGTGTCCGAGGGGTCACTCGACGTCGTCCCGTCGCTGACGACACAGCCCAGAAATCCGGTCCGAGTTCGCTTGACTGAGGCGTGATTGGGTCAAAGTACCGTCGGTCGTGGTGGCGCCCCAGCACGGGTGCACTTATCCCCTCCAGCGCCCACCCTCCGACAATGACTGACGCCCTCTCGTTCGATATCACGAGCGCCGACGACGTCGCGGCCAACCGCGACGAGGTCGTCGCCGCGGTCGAAGCCCACGCGGGTCCCATCGCGCGCGAACTCGCCATCCTCCAGGGTGGCGACTACGGACAGGAGACGTTCAAGACGCGCCGCGGGACGTGGACGCTCAAGTACGAGGCGGGCGCGCTGCAGTACCTCCGGTTCAAGGGAAAGTCGGGCGGCGAGACGTACGTCGTCTCGACCAAACAGCCCCCGGAGCCGACGGCGCTCGGAACGGCGATGCAGGACTACCCGGCGTTCGTGGAGGCGTACAACGAGCACGTCGAGTCGCTCGACGGCGTCCTCGACGACGTGCCGACGGCGTTCCCCGCGGTGACGACGACCGAGGAAATCGTCGCCCAGCGGGACCAACTCGTCTCGACCATCCGCGAGGTGGCCGACACCATGGCGGGCGAACTCAACCGCTTCGACGGCGAGTACGGCACCTTCACCCAGCGGGTCGGCGGCACGCGCTGGGAGCTGAAGTGGGACGGTCCGCGGGCGTCGTATCTCCGCGTCGGCGGCGAGGGCGGCATCTACCTGCTGTCGCAGTACGAACCCCCCGCCGCGCCCGACGTGCGCGAACTCGCCGGCGACTTCGCCGCGTTCGTGGAGGCGTACAACGACTACGTCGACGACCTCGAAGCCGACCTCGCGACCGTCTCGTTCGACGACGCGGGGTAGCAGGGTATCGCGACGCTTTTGGAATCACCGCCGTCACGTGATGTCATGAGCGACGACCCCGAGACGGGTGACGGCGGGTCCGAGCCCGCCGCCCCCGCCGACGACCTCGCGTGGGAGACCACCGACACGCGCATCGACTACTCGTGCCCCGGCTTCGACATCCGCATGGACGACGTTCGGCTCCCCGACGGGACCGAGACCGACTTCCACTACGTCGACGAGCCGGCGGCGGTCGTCGTCCTGCCGTTTACGCCCGACGGCGACGTGGTCGTCATCGACGAGTGGCGACAGGCCGTCGGCCGGACGAACCGCGGACTCCCCGCCGGCGGCACGGAACCGGACGACGACGACTACGCCGCGGCCGCCCGGCGCGAACTCGCGGAAGAGACCGGCCACGAGGCCGAGGCGGTCGAACCGCTCGTGACCGTCGAGCCGGCCAACGGTATCGCCAACTCGGTCCACCACTACTTCGTCGCGCGCGGGTGCGAGCCGAGCGCCGACCAGAACCTCGACTTCAACGCTGTCTCTTATACACANGATGTGTATAAGAGACAGGTCCGCGACGCGCGGACGGTTCTCGGCGTGCTCTACTACGAACTCGCCGGCGAGTAGCCCGGTCGGTTCCGCGCACCCCGCGTTCGCGTCTCGAACCCCCTTCCGAGGCGAGAAGGATTTTGACGCCGGCGCCCCAAGGGGTCGATTGTGGCTACTACGACGCGCCTCCCTGACCCCGTTCGGTCCTTCCTCGCGGCCATCGCCCTCGGCGGCGGCGGTCTCGCGGTGGGGACCATACTCGTTGTCATCACGCAGTTCGCGGCGTTGAGCGCGGGCATCGAACTGACACCGCTCGCGCTCGTCGTCATGTCGCTGGTTCTCCTGCAGGGCATCGCCTTCGGCGGCGTCGCCGTCGCCTACAGTCGGTACCGCGGTCTCGGACGCTCGTACTTCGGCGTCTCCGTCCCGTCGCTCCGCGACATCGTCGCGGTCGTCCTCGGCTACGTGACGGCGCTCGTCGCGGCGTTCGTCGGCGCGTTCCTCGTCTCGACGTTCGGCGTCCAAGCGGGGTCGAACCAAGTGACCGAAATCGCCGCGCAGGACCCGGAAGTGCTGTTGCTCCTCGTCCCGGCGTCGTTCCTCCTCATCGGCCCCGGCGAGGAACTGCTGTTCCGCGGGGTCGTCCAGAACCGCATCCGAGAGTCGTTCGGCCCGGTTCCGGGCATCGCCCTCGCCAGCGCCATCTTCGCGGCGATTCACTACGTCGCGCTCACCGGCGGCGCGGGCGGTCGACTCGTCACCATCGGCATCCTGTTCTTCCCGAGCGTCGTCTTCGGTACGGCGTACGAGCTGACCGACAACATCGCCGTGCCGGCGCTCATCCACGGCGCGTACAACGCGACGCTGTTCTCGCTGGCGTACCTCGTGTTCAAGTTCGCCGAGATGAACCCCGGCGAGGTTCCGACCGGACTGCTGTTCTGAGCGGCCGGCGATACCAGCCTTTTTCCTTCGCTGTCTCCTCGAACAGACGTGTTCTTCTCCACACTCGTGTCGGCCGTCCAGGGGCTCGTTCCGGCGGCCGTCACGGTGGACATGCTCGTCGTCTTCGCGCTCATCCTCCTCTCTCTCGTCTTGTTCGCCACCGAGTGGCTCCCCATCGACGTGACCGCCATCATCGTGATGGTCCTCCTGATGGTGTTGGAGCCGTGGACGCAAATCCCCCCGCAGGAGGGGCTCTCGGGATTCGCCAGCCCTGCGACTATCACCGTGTTGGCGATGCTCATCTTGAGCACTGGCGTCAACCGAACCGGTATCGTCCAACTCATCGGCCGGAAGATGGCCGAGTACGCCGGCAACAGCCAAACGAAGCAACTCGCCGCGACGATTGGCGTCACCGGCCCGGTGTCGGGATTCATCAACAACACGCCGGTCGTGGCCATCCTCGTCCCGGTCGTCGCAGACCTCGCGCACAAGGGCAAGACCTCCCCGTCGAAGCTCCTCATGCCGCTTTCGTTCGCCTCGATGCTCGGCGGCACCCTGACGGTCATCGGGACTTCGACGAACATCCTCGCCAGCGACATCGCAGCCCAACTCGGACGGGAGTCGCCCGGCCTCGGGCTCCACGCCTTCGGCATGTTCGAGTTCACCAAGCTCGGCGTCATCGTCTTCGTGGTCGGCGCGGTCTACCTCATGACGGTCGGCGTCCGCCTGCTCCCGAAGCGGGTGCCCGCCGAGGACGACCTCCTCGAGGAGTACGCGCTCCAGGAGTACCTCGCCGACGTGGTCGTCCCCGCGGACTCGTCGCTCATCGGTCAGACCGTTCAGGAGGCCCTCGGGAACGACGACCTCGACATCGACGTGTTACAGCTCATCCGCTACGGCGAGCAGTTCTTGGAGCCGCTGGCCCGCAAGGAGATTCACGAGAACGACACGCTCCGACTCCGCACGAACCGGGAGACGCTCGAACGAATCATGCGCTCGGAAGGGCTCACGTTCGTCGGCGGGCCCCGCTCGGAGAGCGAGCTCCACCCGGGCGAAGAAGAGCCGGTCATGGTCGAGGTCGTCATCCCTTCTGGTTCGTTTCTCGTCGGCGAGAGCCTCGCCAGTTCGACGTTTCGACAGCGCTACGACGCGAACGTCCTCGCCTTCCGGACCCGCGGGAAGGTCGTCCGCGACCGGTTCGAGGACATCGACATCCGCGTCGGCGACACGCTGCTCGTGCAGGCACCGCCCGACAGCCTCACGCGACTCGTCCAAAACGAGGACTTCATCGTCGCCCACGAGTTCGACGACACCGACTACCGAACCGAAAAGACGCCGTTCGCCGTCGCCATCATCGCCGGCGTCGTCGCGCTCCCGGCGTTCAACGTCCTCCCAATCGTCGTCTCGGCGCTCGGCGGCGTCGTCGCGATGATTCTCACCGGCGTGCTCAAACCGAACGAACTGTACAAGTCGGTCGAGTGGAACGTCATCTTCCTGCTCGCGGGCGTCATCCCGCTCGGTATCGCGCTCCAACAGACGGGGGCCGCGGCGCTCCTCGGTGACGCCGTCGCCTCGACTTCGGCGTTCCTCCCCGCAATCGGCGTCCTGTGGGTGTTCTACCTGGCGACCGGGTTGCTCACGAGCGTCATCTCGAACAACGCGAGCGTCGTGCTCATGATTCCGGTCGCCGCCAGCGCCGCCCAATCAATCGGCGCGAACGCGTTCTCGTTCGTCCTCGCCGTGACCTTCGCGGCGTCGACGGCGTTCATGACTCCCGTCGGCTACCAGACGAACCTGTTCGTCTACGGTCCCGGCGGCTACAGGTTCTCCGACTTCCTCCGCGTCGGCGCGCCGCTGCAGTTGCTCCTGTCGGTCGTCACCGTGGCCGGCATCGCCTTCTTCTGGGGCGTCGGCGCGTAGGCGCGCCACCCCACACGCGAGTCGGTCGCCGCCGACTCAGTCGTCGCCGTCGAACTCGCGGTCGTAGAACGCCGAGACCGTTCGGTCCGCCGAGCGCCCCGGCGGCGCGCCGACGTAGACGCCGACTTTGTCGATGGACGGATGTATCGTCACGTCGGGGTCGCGCATGGTCGACATCGCCAGATACCGGAGCGGTTCGTCGCCGTCGTTGACGACGCAGTGCGCCCCTGACTCGTCGGTCGGACAGGGGACGTAGTCGCCCTCGCAGAGGGCGTGGACCTCACCGCCGAGGCGGACCTGCCCGCGCCCGGAGAGGACGTACAGCGCCTCCTCGTTCGCGGCGTGGTAGTGGTACGACCACGGCTGTGTGCCGGGCGGGAGTTCGTAGAGGCTACAGCCGAGGTCGTCGCTTCCGGCGGCCGCACCCAGCCGCTTCTGTTTGAACGTGCCTTCGACGCCGTCGCGGACCGTCCAGTCGAGGTCGGACTCGTTGACCGGTTCCATATCGGGCGTTCGGTGAGTCGGCGGAAAAACGTTCGTTGGGGTCGCTCGCCGCGCGGTCGCCGGGCGTCGGTCAGTTCGGACGGTCGTCGCCGCGCCCGTCGGCCCGCATCGCTCGGTTGGGGGTCGAGGCCGCGGTCGTCGCCGTCTCGCGGCCCGGTGCGCCGCCCGCCGCGCGTCCGGACTCGAACTGCGAGACGAGCGACTTGAGCTGTTGTGCGCGCTCCGAGAGCGACGAGGACGACGCCGCAATCTGCTGGGTCGCGGCCGTCTGTTCTTCGGCCGCGGCGGAGACGTTCTGGGCCTCGGAGGCCGTCCGGTCGCTGAGGTTCGTTATCTCGTCCATCATCGTGACGACCTCTTGGGTCGACTGCGCCTGCTCGTCGGTGGCGCTGCTGATGGACTGGATGGAGTCGTTGCTGTCTTCGATTTTGTGGACGATTTCTTCGAGCACCTCGACCGTCTCACCGACGGTCTCGCGGCTCGCTTCGACCTCGTCTTGGGTCTCGAAGGTGTCTTCGGCGACGTTCTCGGTCGATTTCTCGATGTCGCGGATGAGCGAATCGACCTCCTGGGTCGCCTCGGCGGTCTCCTCCGCGAGCGTCTTCACCTCGCTGGCGACGACGGCGAACCCCTCACCGGCGTCGCCCGCGCCCGCCGCCTCGATGGAGGCGTTGAGCGCGAGGATGCTCGTCTTCTCCGCGATGTCGTCGATGAGGTCGACGACTTCGCTGATCTGCGTGACCGACTGCTGGAGGTCCTCGACCTCGCTGACGGTCTCGGTCGACCGCGACTCCAGTTGCTCCATCTTCTCGATGGTCGAACTGGCGGCCTCCTGGCTCTCTTTAGCGCGCCCGACGGTCTGTTGGGACTGCCGCGCGATTTCCTCGGAGGAGGAGGCGATTTCCTCGATGGTCGCAGAGAGGTTGCTCAGTTCGGACTCCGCGGCGTTGAGGTTCCGGTGCTGCGTCTCGTTGCCCGCCGAAATCTCCTCGATACTGTTCGCCACGTCCGTGCTCGTCGTCTTCACGGCGTCTGCGCTCGCGGTGACTTCGGAGCTCTCGTCGTCGACCTGCTCGGCGAACGTCTGTATCTGGACGATGACAGAGTCGATGGCCTCCAGCATTTCGTTGAACCCGCGGCCGATGCGACGCATCGCGTCGTTCTGGCTCTCGGCGTCGACGCGGACGGTGAGGTCGCCGTCGGCGGCCGTCTGCATCGCGTCACCGTAGTTCTCTGCCTGCCGTTCGAGGTCCGTCGTGAGCGCGTCGAGTTCGCGCCGCCGTTCTTCGGCGCTGTCGACGAGCTCCTTCATGTCCGCGACGATGGCGAGCGTCGCCGTGCCGCCGATGGCGAAGACGGCGACCGTGGCGGTCATGAGCGGCGAACTCGCGAGGTCGAACACCTCGGGATAGATGCCGACCTTTTCCAGCGTGAGGCTGGCCATCCACAGAATCGCCAGCACGGAAGCGAACGCGTACGTCAGCCAGAACGACGCTTCCGCGTCGGTGTCGCGGTAGTTGAGCCACGCCAGTACCGCCGCGCCGATGAACCCGAGGGTTCCGATAGCGTCGAAGAACGCGTCGATTATCACGAGCCCTCACCGCCTTTGATGACGTTTTTCCGGCGGATGTACGCGGCCGCGAAGAACGTCACGCCCGCGAGACCGATGCCGACCGCGTGCTCGACGAAGTTGAGCACCGACCCGAGGAAGAGCGCCTCGACGTTCGTGGCCACGATGCCGATTACGAGCATGACGTACCCCGCGGCGAACAGCTTCGTCTCGTCTCTGTACTGCGTGATAACCGGTATCAGCCCGACGAGCGCGACGGCGAGCGCGGTTACTTCGAGTGGCGATAGGTTGGCTAACATCTGGTTTCCCAGTTCTGCTAATCTCTTTGTAAACTGTTCGCCCAAAAAATCACGTTTGATACCCTTGCTGTATATTTTCTAGAACATTTCAACGCATGCACCGATTTCCGGTCGTGCGTCTGTTTTTGCGCGCACGGCCGACCCGCGAACGCAACCCTTACCGCCGCGCTCGGGAAACGCCACTCCATGCGCGACCACTTCGAACTCCGCGACGGGGACCTCGCCGGCCGAATCGGCCGTCTGTCGGTCCCGCGTGCGGGGGTCACCGTCGAGACGCCGGCCCTCCTGCCGGTCGTCAACCCGAACATCGACACGATTTCGCCCGCGCGGTTGGAGTCCGAGTTCGGCGCGGACATCCTCATCACCAACTCCTACATCATCAAGACGAACGAGCACCTCCGCGAGGAGGCGCTCGACGTGGGCCTCCACGAGATGCTCGATTTCGACGGGGCCATCATGACCGATTCGGGGTCGTTCCAGCTCGCCGAGTACGGCGAAATCGACACGACGACCGAGGAGATTCTCCAGTTCCAACGCGACATCGGGACCGACATCGCCACGCCGGTCGACATCCCGACGCCGCCGGATGCCGACCGCGAGCAGGCCGAAGCCGACCTCGAAATCACGAAGCGAGCCCTCGCCGACGCCGAGGCGGCCGACACGGGTGAGATGCTCGTCAACGCCCCCGTTCAGGGGTCGACCTATCCGGACCTCCGCGAGGAAGCCGGCCGTCACGCCGACGCGACCGACCTCGACGTGTTCCCCGTGGGCGCGGTCGTACCGATGATGAACGCCTACCGCTACGACGACATGGTCGACGCCGTCGCGGCCGCCAAGCGCGGCCTCGGCGTCGACGCCCCGGTCCACCTGTTCGGCGCGGGCCACCCGATGATGCTCGCGCTCGCCGTCGCGCTCGGTTGCGACCTCTTCGACTCCGCCGCCTACGCACTCTACGCCCGCGACGGCCGGTATCTCACGGTCCGCGGGACCGAACACCTCGAAGACCTCGAATATCTCCCGTGTACCTGCCCCATCTGTACCGAGTACTCGCCCGACGACCTGCGCGCCGCGGGGTCGAAAGAACAGGAGCAACTGCTCGCCGAACACAACCTCCACGTCACGTTCGCCGAACTCCGCCGCATCAAGCAGGCCATCCGCGACGGCGACCTGATGGAACTCGTCGAGGAGCGCGCCCGCTCGCACCCGGCGATGCTCGACGGCTACCGCGCCCTCCTCGACCACGTCGACCAACTCGAACGCGAGGACCCCGCTTCGAAGGGCGCGTTCTTCTACGCCTCCAACGAGAGCGCCCACCGGCCCGAGGTCGCACGCCACCACGCCCGGATGGACCGCCTGACCGCCGAGGGCCACGTCCTCCTCACCGAGGGCGGCACCCCCTCCGGCGACGACTTCGACGCGACGTGGCGGGTCGTTCCGCCGTTCGGCCCGTTCCCGCGGTCGCTCTCCGAGACGTACCCGCTCACCGCCGAGGTCCCCGAGCGACTCGACCGCGACGCCTACGAGCAGGCCGCCCGCGGCGTCTCGCGGCTGGTCGAGGAGAACCCCGACGCGACGTTCACGCTGGCGCACGACGACTGGCCCGAGTCGGCGCTCGCCCGCGTCCCCGAGTCGGTCGAGCTGGAGTCGCTTTCGACGGTCTCCGAGCGGTTGGGCGACGAGGCGTCGTCCGAGGGAGACGACGAGGGTGACGCCGGCGACGAGCGCGACGAGGGCGACTCGGACGGACTGTCAGACGAGTAGCGCCGACCCGGTCGGTCGCGTCGGCGTCTGTCGGTCGATGCTCTTAGGTTCACCCGACGTATCAACGAACACGATGGAGGCTGTCCTCTGGTACGTGCTCACGGGAACCCGCGGCGGCGAAAACCGTGTGCGTATTCTCAAGACCGTAGAGGAGCAGCCGCGAAACGCCAACCAACTGGCCGAGACGCTCGACCTCGACTACAAGACCGTCCGGCACCACCTCGACGTGCTCATGGACAACGACGTGGTCCAGCGAAGCGGCGACGACTACGGCGCGGTCTACCTCCCGTCGCCGCGGTGTCGCGCCAACTGGGAGACCGTCGAGACGATCGTCGAGCGGATGGACTGAGCATGCGAGTCACAGACGCGGTGATTATGGAAAGATTTGGGAAAGCGTATATCAGGATGACGGGGAAAGGAGAGAACGAATGAGTATCTGGGTGGACGTCGCGACGGTCTCCTCGGGCGTCAACGTCGTCGTGCTTCTCGCACTATCGGCGGTGTGGGCCCGAAACTACCTGACCTTCAGGTCCAAACACGCCGTCGGACTCCTCGTGTTCGGGGTGTTCCTCCTCGCCGAGAACGCGCTGGCGTTCTACATGTACATCCTCGACCCGACGCTCTCGGGGTGGTTCAGCACCGACGTGCCCGTCATCGCCTGGCGGCTGATGATGCTGTTGCACGTCTTCGAGACGTTCGGCCTCGTGTTCCTCGCGTGGATCACGTTCGACTGAAAACACGATTTTCCCCGCTCCCGTCCGGTTTTGACGCACCTTCGCCCGCTCAGTCGCGGTGTTTCCGCTCGTGGGTCGGGTGTTCGGAGATGAAGACGCTCGTGTGGTCCGGCACGTCCTCCGTGACCCACGAGTTCGCGCCGATGCTCACGTGGTCGCCGACGGAGACCGCGCCGAGCACCTTGGTCCCCGCGCCGATGACGACGCTATCGCCGATGTCCGGGTGGCGCTTGTATCCCTTCTTGAGCGAGTGCTCGTCGTCTTCGTCCTCCTCGAAGTGGAGCGCGCCGAGGGTCACGTCCTGATAGATGCGCGCCCACTCGCCGATGGTCGTCGTCTCGCCGATGACGACGCCGGTGCCGTGGTCGATGAAGAAGTAGTCGCCGATGGTCGCGCCGGGGTGGATGTCGATTCCCGACTCCATTTTCGCGTACTCGGCGAGTTCGCGGGCGTATTCGGGCGCGCCGGCCTCGTAGAAAGCGTTGGCGACGCGGTGGACGATAATCGCCTGCACGCCGGGGTACGACCGGATGATTTCGATGTAGCTGCGCGCGGCCGGGTCGCCTTTGTAGGCCGCCTCGACGTCCTTCTTCAGCGTCTCGCGGATGTCGGGGAGCCGCCTGACCACCTCGTCCACGACGGGTGCGGGGTCCTCGTCGGCGTAGGGGTCGATACCGGAGTGACAGAGCGCGGCGAAGTTGGCGACCGCGTCGCGGAGGAGTTCCTCGTCGCCGACCCACGGCCCCGCGTTCCAACAGCGCGGGAACAGGAGTCGCTTGATGAGGTCGACGTCCTCTCGCAGGTGATTCCGCCGCGGGAACGAAAGCGACGTGTCCGTGGGGAAGGGGTCGTCGTCGGCGTGGTAGGACGCCGCGAGCCCGAGGTGCGCGTCGCCCGAGTAGGTGTAGGACATCCGATAGCGATAGTTGGTGGACGAGCGGTATTTAACCCCGTCTCATCGGGCCCGATTCGCCGCCTTCGAGTCGCGGATTGTGTGTTCGAACTGGCGCTCGGCAGCCGGCGTGTTCGCTCTGTCGAACCGGCGTGAGCCAACCGCCCGATAAGGCTTCTGGCCGGCGAAATCGGGCGACTGGGGGCACATCGGGGAGAGATTTGGGTGACAGTTCGGAAAATCTTCTTTTAAATATTCGTCCCCCTCTGAGACATGCGACGCACACTCGCAGTGTTGATGACACTCGTCGTGGTCGTCGGGGGCATCCCGGCGGCCGCAGCGGCACAACAGGAGACCGCGTCCGTCTCCTTCGAGAACCAAGCAACGGGCGGCACGACCGTGACGGTCGACTCCGTCACGCTCCCCGACGGCGGCTTCGTGACGATTCACGACGCCTCCGTCACGGACGGCAACGTCCTCGGGAGCGTCGTCGGCTCGTCGATGTACCTCGACGCCGGCACCCACGAGAACGTGACCGTTCACCTCGACGAACCGGTCGGCGAGTCCGGCACGTTCGTCGCCATGCCCCACATGGACTCCGACGGCGACCGCGTCTACTCGTTCGTCGCGGCTAACGGCGAGGCCGACGGCCCGTACACGGCTGACGGGAGCGCCGTCGTCGACACCGCGATGGTCAACGCGAGCGCGACCGTCTCGATGTCCGACCAGCCCACGACCGGCGACTCGGTCGTGGTCGACCGCGTCGAACTCTCGCAGGGCGGCTTCGTGACGATTCACGACGCGTCCGTCACCGAGGGTGCGGTGTTCGAGAGCATCCGCGGCACCTCCGCGTACCTGCCCGCCGGCGTCCACGAGAACGTCCGCGTCGAGCTGGACGCGCCCGTGACCGAGAACACGACGCTCGTCCCGATGGCGCACATGGACACCGACGGCGACGAGATGTACACGTTCCCCGAGTCGGAAGGCGAGACTGACGGCCCGTACACGGCTGACGGGAGCGCCGTCGTCGACACCGCGATGGCCATGCCCTCCGACACCGCGAGCGTGAACTACACCGCGAAGGCCACCGGCGGCTACTCCGTCGTCGTCGATTCGGCGTACCTGCCCGACGGCGGCTTCGTGACGATTCACGACGGCACCGTCACCGACGGACAGGTCTTCGAGAGCATCCGCGGCACCTCGATGTACCTCGAACCCGGCCTGCACCACGACGTGCGGGTCACCCTCGACTCGCCGCTGAACGAGACGACCACCGTCGTCCCGATGGCCCACATGGACACTGACGGCGACGAGACCTACACCTTCCCCGAGTCGGAAGGCGAGGCGGACGGTCCGTACACGGCTGACGGGAGCGCCGTCGTCGACAGCGGCAACGCGACCGTCTCCGCCAGCGTCGACTACACGATGAAGTCCTCGGACGGTGCGACCGTCGTGGTCGACCGCGTCGAACTCTCGCAGGGCGGCTTCGTGACGATTCACGACCCGTCGCTGTCGGGCGGCGCGGTGTTCGATAGCGTTGTCGGCACCTCGATGTACCTGCCCGCCGGCGTCCACGAGGACGTCGAAGTCACCCTCGACGAGCCGATTCGCTCCTCGCAGGTGCTCACCCCCATGGCACACATGGACACCAACGACAACGAGGCCTACGACTTCGTGACCAGCGAGGGCGAGTCCGACGGCCCCTTCACGGCTGACGGCGGCGCGGTCGTTGCCAGCGCCCACACCTCGGTCAACGCGGTCGTGACCGCGATGGACCAGTCCGGCGACGGCACGACCGTCACCGTCGAGTCCGTCACGCTCCACGACGGCGGCTTCGTGACGGTCCACGACGCGACGGTCACCGAGGGCCAGGTCTTCGAGAGCGTCCGCGGCACCTCCGCGTACCTCGAACCCGGCACCCACGAGAACGTCGAAATCACCCTCGACACGCCGCTCGAGGAGTCCGGCACCGTCGTCCCGATGGCGCACATGGACACCAACGGCAACGAGGCCTACGACTTCGTGACCGGTGAGGGCGAAAACGACGGGCCCTACGTGGCCGCCGGCGGCGCGGTCGTCACGACCGCCGACTACACGGTCGAAGGCACGATGACCGAGACGCCGACCGAGACGATGACCGACGAACCCACGACCGAGATGACCGACGAGTCGATGGAGACGACGAGCGAGTCCTCCACCGACGCGCCCGGCTTCGGCCTCGTCGTGGCCCTCGTCGCGCTCGTCGCGGCGGCGCTCGTCGCCGCCCGGCGTCGGTAATCCCGCTGACGACGCACCGGCCCCCAACTACACAGAGGCACCCTTTTTCGTACGCCGCGCGGGCCACAAGCCACCCCCGCGCGGCACGCGCCCCGCTTTGGGGTTATTTCGCGCTGTCGAGCGTGAGCACCGACTATTCCGACGAACGCATTCGCGCCGCGTAGTCCCACGTGTGCACCCGCTCGGGTCGGATCCGAATCATCACCTCGTCGCGCTCGGGCGAGAGCAACCGCTCTGCCAGTTCCGAGTCGGTGCCGCCGAGATACCGGACGATGAGTCGCCGCAGGACCGTCTTCTCCGCGTCGGGCTCGACGGTCGCGGTTCCCCGGCCGCGGACGCCCCGGTACGGCGGGTCGTTCGTCGAGATTTCGAACGCCACGTCGTCGTGGGCGCGGAGGAACCGCACCACGTCGGCGTCGGCCGCGGTGGCACACCGGAGTTCGGTCGCCTCGGCGTCCCACTCGTACCACAGCGAGAGCATCCAGAGGTCGTCCGTCGGGGTGCGACACGAGAGCCGAATCGGGACGGTCGCGTCGGCGAGGAAGTCGTCGACGCGGTCGCGCGACCACGGACCGGTGGGGTCGGAGGCGTTCATAGTGGTCGTTCGGGCGGGGCAGGCTAAATTCGGTAGGCTCGGTGGAAGTAGAGCGGCCGAAGCGGTGCGACTCGGTTGCCGGCGCGTTCGCCGTGCCACCAGACATACGAGTGTCTGGACACAAGTACACGTGATGACGGACACAGACCTCGGTACGGCGGTAATCGTCTACGACGACCCCGACGAGGGAACCGTCGAGAAACGCGTCGAAAACGAGAACATCGCCTACTTTCAGGACCACTGGATCGTCAAACTCGACGAGGACGCCGGCGGCAACGACGTCGTCCGCCGGATTCCGATTCAGCGAGTCCACTACGTCGAGCGCTCCGTCGAGGAGTTCGAAACGGAGGTCAAGACGCTCCGAAACCAGGTCGAGTCGTTCGCGAAGAACCTGCAGTCGTCGCTACTGGGCGGTACTGACGACGCCGACGCCGACGCGCGAACGGAAGAACCCCAGCGCATCGAAGTCGAAGACGGTCGGTCGAGCGAGTAACCCGGTTCCGGTTCGTTGCCGCGTTCTTCGCGCGGTGTGCCTCCGGCGAGAGCCCGCAGTCACCCCCTGTCTCGGCGCGCCCGCAGAAGACAAGTTAATTGCCTATCGGGGGCCGAAAGCGGGTATGACCGACTACTTCGAGGTTCACGCCCGCGACGGCGCCGCCCGAATCGGGGAGTTGCGGCTCTCCGACTCGGTGACGACGCCGGCGGTCGTGGACGACGCGCTCGCGGACGCTGGCAGCCTCTGGGCGGCCGAGCGCGAGTTCCCCGACGGCTCCGACGACGTGCTGACCGTGCTCCCCCACCGCTCGCTTCCCGCGGGGAGCGCCGACGAGGTCCGCGAGTCCTTTTCGGTGGACTACCCCGACGTGGACTTCCCCTCGGCCGCCGTCGTCACCGCCGACACGGCCGCCGACTACGGCGCTGACGCCTACATTCTCTCCGACGCGCAGGGCTTCGTCGGCCACGCGCGCGCCTTCCGCGACAACGTCATCGAGGCGAAGGAGAACCTGCCAGCCGACACGGCGCTCATGCTCTCGGGCGTCGCCACGCCCCGGAACGTCTCGCTTCTCGTCTACGCGGGCGTCGACCTCGTCGACGAGAAACTCGCCCGCGCCCGCGGTCTCGAAGGGTTCTACCTCACGAGCGACGGCGAGTACTTCCTCGAAGACCTCGACGAATTCCCCTGTGCCTGCGAGGTCTGCCGCAAACCAGCCTCCGAGTTCACCCGCGCCGACGCGGCCGACCACAACGCCAACGCCCTGCGCGCCGAACTCGCGCGGGTCCGCCGCCGCGTGCGCGACGGTCGGCTCCGGGACTACGTGGAGGGGCAGGCCCGCCACGACCAGTGGCTGACCGCCCTGTTCCGACGGTTCGACCAGCAGTACAACTTCATGGAACAGCGGGTTCCCGTCATCCGCGACTCGGAGCTCACCGCGGCCTCCGAGGAGTCCATCGACCGCGTGGAGATTCAGCGGTTCGCCGACCGCGTGACGAAGCGCTATCGGAATCGCTTCGACAACCCGCTCGTGCTCCTGCCGTGTTCGGCGAAGAAACCCTACAGCGAGTCCCAGAGCCACCGGCAGTTCCAGGAGGCCGTCCAGTACCGCGCGCACATGGTGTCGATGACCTCGCCCATCGGCGTCGTCCCGCAAGAACTCGAACTCACCTACCCCGCCCAGCACTACGACTCGGTCGTCACGGGCGACTGGTCGGAAGACGAGAAGTCGTTCGTCGCCGAGGTGCTCCGGCGCTATCTGGAGCGCAACGACTACCCGCGAATCATCGCCCACGTCCCGCCGGGAGCGTACACGGAAATCGTCGAGCGCGTCGCGGACGACCTGAACCTCGACGTGGAGTTCACCGTCTCGGAACACCCGACGACCACGGAGTCCATCGGGAATCTCATGCGGACGCTCGACGGCGCGCCCAAGTTCACCCGCGAGGAGCGCGAGCACAACGTCGTGAAAGCTCTCGCAGACTACCAACTCGGCCCGGGCGCGGGCGACGCGCTCTTCTCCGACGTGGAGTTGGAGATGACGAGCCGCTACCCCAAACTGCAGGTGTGGAACGACGAGGGCGAGCAGCTGGCAACGATGGTCCCGCAGTACGGCGTGCTCTCCTTTACGCTCGAAGGTGCGAAGGTGTGGCGCGACAGCGACGCGCCGACGAAGACGGTCGAAATCGACGGGTTCGTCCCGCACGGGTCGGTCCTCGCGCCGGGCGTCGTCGACGCCGACGAGGACATCCGGCCGGGCGACGAGGTTATCGTCGAGGGACCGAAGGCGTTCGCCATCGGCCGCGCCGAGATGGGCGGCCGCGAACTGGTCGAGTCCACGCGCGGTATCGGCGTCGAGATTCGACACGTCGAAGAGCGGTGACGCGAACGCGGGGCGGGTGACGCGTCCCCGACTCGCCTCGGAAATCGCAGGACATCTCGTCGCCACCGACCGAAGTTACTTAACTTTGATATACTTATCGACGTCGTTAATCGGCTCCGAAACGCCAGTACGCTCTTCTGTAGGAGATTGTTGATACAGTTCAGCTGCTGCTCTGAAATCGAAGAGGGCAAGGACACCGCGCTAGCGGTGTCCGACACGAATGATTCCGCTNGTAGGAGATTGTTGATACAGTTCAGCTGCTGCTCTGAAATCGAAGAGGGCAAGGACACCGCGCTAGCGGTGTCCGACACGAATGATTCCGCTGGATGTGTTTGGCTCGGAATCGCTCGCAGCGGACCTGCTGGAACAGGTTCGCTGGCGTGACGGCGTCGAATGCCCCCGCTGCCGTTCTGACCGAACGGTCAAGAACGGCAGCTATGGGGCGTTTCAACGCTATCTCTGTAAGAATTGCGACCGCACGTTCAACGACAAGACGGGCACAATCTTCGCTCACTCGAAGGTTGCGCTCCGCAAGTGGTTGTTCTCGATTTACGCGTTCTTGCGGTTCAACACGAGTCTTCGCCAACTTCAGCGAGAGATCGGTGTGACCTACAAGACGATGCATCGGCGCGTCGAGCGCTTTACCAGAGCGCTCGACGCGCCTCAACTCGACCTCGTTGGACCGGTCGAAATCGACGAAGTGTACGTCTCTGCGGGGTTGAAAGGCCGCGAGCGCGACCAACCGTCGCGCTCGCGTGGCCTGTCCACGCGTGGACGAGGTTCGTATGAGGGAGACAAACCACCCGTCTTCACCATCGTTGACCGTGGCACGGGACAGCGATACGTCGTCCCAGCGAAATCCGCTGACGAATCGACAGTGCGACTCCTCCTCGCTGGCCACGAGGAGGAGTCGCTGACCGTCTACACCGACGGATTTCGGGCATACGATCCACTTGAGGACGACGACGAATTCCACCGCGAATACGTCGTCCACGGTGACGGCGAATACGCTGATGGAGACGTTCACGTCAACACCTGCGAGAGCCACGCGTCGCTGGCGCGACGGTGGCTCTCGCCGCATCGAGGCGTCTCGAAGGACAAGTTGACACAGTATCTTCGCGCCTTCCAGCTACGCAGCGAACTCTTCAGAAAACCCGGTCGAGAAGCACTCAAACACGCTGTCGAAGCGACTCTCTGAAATCAACAATCTGCTACACAAGAGCGACGCCAGTAAATGGTACGTATAGTGGGTTTCCTATCGAACCCGAAACGTCGGAATTATCACGTCGCTATAACTTTAAATAGTATCACGTCCCAACGTGGGCCATGATGGCAGAACGATACGAGGGGGAGCGGTTGGAGTTCGACGAACTCCCCGACGACGGGACGGTAGACTGGACGATTACCCAGGCGCTGTTGGCGGCGAGTGACTCCACGTCGCGGGCCTTGGAATCACACTTGTTGCAGGCGCAGTACCACGATGACGCCGGAGCCGACACGGCGGCGACGGCGCGGCATATCGACGACGCAATCGACCGCCACACGCGGATTATCGAGGACTTGCGCCTCGCACGCGACGCGCTCGACCATCGGTAAGACCCGAAATCGCCGCCCTGTCGCCCCTCGCCGCGCGAACCCGACCGCACGACCTCCCGATAAGCTGTTTATTTAACAGCGGCTGCGAACAACCATGTATGAAGTTGGCCGTCCCAACTGACTTCGATATCCTCGAGGCACTCTCGGACAGGAGGCGGAACACCGCCGTGAATCTCTCGTATATCCTCGATAAGAACCGTTCGTACATCAACACGCGACTGCCGATTTTAGCGGACTACGACCTGTTGGCGCGAGTCGGGCCCGCGCCGAACTCCGGGTTGTACGAAATCACAGACAAGGGGCTGGTCGTCATCGACAACCGCGACCAGTACCGGACAGACGGCGTCGACTTCGACGCCCTCGTCGAGTCCGAACTCAGGGCGCGGACCGACGAGACGAACGCGTAACAGAGCAACGCGCCGCAACCGGAGGTCGGGACGGCCTTCGGAGGCACCCCGGCGCGCTGTTCTCGGTGACGAGTGGCGACGCTGTTCGACACCGCCATCCCGACGGCGTCGTGGTGTCGGAGTACGTCCGCGCCGTGCTGCGACCGTCGCCGCCTTTTTGCCGCCTTGCCGCCCAGTTCGAGGTATGGCTATCGAACCACTCTCGCTCGGCGTTCCGAAGCCCATCATCGACTCGCTTCCGGAGGCCGACGGCACGGCGGCACAGGACATGCAACGCGCCGTCGAGGGACTCGAAACCCGACTGAACCGGGCCATCGACGGCGCGGAGACGGAAGCGGAGGCCGCCGGCTACGTGGTCGACGCTCTCGAACGCCTCGAAGGCCACTATGAACGCTACGACGAGTTCATCCCCGAACTCCGCGCGTGGGGGCAATCGCCCATCTACGCCATCGCGTGGCGGAACCTCCAAGCGGACCTCATCCTCCAAATCGAGGAGTACGACTGGCTGAAGCCGCATATCGACCGGGAACGAAACCTCCGACTGGTCGAAGACGGCATCAGATTTGGCAAATAGCTAATACAGTACATTTTCTGACTAGATTGGTCGACTCTCCCGCCCGAGTCGCGTTTTACCTAACAATAGTATTGCTAAATATAGACACATCTACTACGCAGTTGTGCGACCCCACGTCGCGCCCAGAACAGAATCTACGGCGTGACAACCCCTACGAACTAGACAAAAACTGTCCAATCAGGTTCTCATTCGAACCTACCGGGAAGAAACCCACGCACCTGTACTCATTTGGATTATCGCGTATTCTGTATCCTTGTCCACCGATTCTGTGAACCGATTCCAGAAGCCCCCAATATTGTCCAAATATAGCAATACTAATACCTCGAGTTCTACCATAAATTCGAACAGACGAAACATCCACTTCGATATCGATTCCCCTTACCATACGAAATTTGTTAGTTTACCTGCTTTCCCCTGAGACGGGATATAATGCGATGCTGTCTTTCGCCGGCAAAGCCCCATACATTAAGTGAACCCCCTACGAGTTCAAAACAGTGAAACACGTCGGGAACAGAGCACGTTCTCGCTCTCGTTCCCGCTCAGTCGCCACCGCTTCACGAACTCCCTCGCAACCATGCTCACACCCATCGGCCACTATGGCAGACCGTGACGATGCGGAGTCGGGAGACTCCGACACCGAGATACAGGACTCGCCGTCGTTATCTGACCTTGCGGACCGCGTGGAAGACGGGACGCCGACCTCGGATAAATCGGGTGACACCGTTTCGCCGGCGGGAGAGGACGGGCCGACGACCGACCGGACGCCATCGGCGCTCTCCGAACTGGCGGAATCGATTCGGCGGAAGCAGGGTTCGTCGGCGTCGCTACCGGACGACGAGGCGTCCGAGTGGGACCTCATCGACGACCGCTCGGACACGCCGTTCGACGAGGCGAACTTCGACGAGAAGGCGGAGGCGGTGTTCGACCTCGTGTCCGAGCAGTCCAACATCCTCATCGTCGGCCCGGCGGAGACCGCAGCGGAGTACAGCCTCTGTACGCAGCTCATGACCGGTGATTCGGGGGCCGCAAACCAGCTTCTCGTGTCTATCGAGACGACGCCCGAAGAGCAGCTCAACATCCTCAACAACTATCGCGTTGGGAGCGTCGAAAACCAGACGCTCATCAGCGTCCAGTCGTACGACGCCTCCGGGACAATCGACGCCGCCGACCTGCCGATAACTATCAAGACCGTCACGAAGGCGACGGACCTCCGTCGCATCGGACTCCTCATCACGAAATCGCTGAACGAGTGGGGCGAGTCGTCGGTCCAATCGACGCTCTGTGTGCACTCACTTTCGAACCTTATCACCGCGGTGAACAACAACCAGCGCCTCTTCCGGTTCCTCCACATCCTCACGAATCGCATCTCCTCGGCGGGCGCACGCGCCCATTACCACGTCGACCCGGCGCGACACGACGACCAGACGCTCCGGACCTTCAAATCCCTGTTCGACGCGGCGATAGAGTTCGAGGCCGACGGGTCGCTATCGCTCGGCTGAGGCGGGCGTCGCGCCTCACCGGAAGTCGTCTTCGTTCCACTCGAACGTGCTCTCGTCGGCGTCTATCGCCGCGTCCGGGTCGATAGCCCCCGTCGCGTCCGACGTCTCGTCGGTCCCGGTCGTCCCGTCGTCGCCGGTCGATACCGACTCGAACGAGTCGATTATCTCGTTGACCGCCGCCCGACTCTGGCTCACCGTGTGGTCGGACGTTCCGGGCGCGTCGCGCTTCGGTTCGGACGTTTGGCCGCCGGAGTCCGCGGGGTCCCGCGCGCCGTCGCGGTCGGGTCGAGCGGTCGTCTCCGACGCGCGCCGCGTGCCCCCGTCGCTACTCGCGACCGTCACGGTGTAGTCGGTGAGCACGAGCCACTTGGTCTCTTTTTCGACGCCGTGCAGCGGGCGCTGACAGTTCGGACACTCCGGGCTGGTGAGAAGCGCGAGGTCGATGCTCTCCCCGCAGTGTTCGCAGTCTCCCTCGTGGGTATCGGCCTCCTTTGCGGCCTGTTTCACCCGACGCAACTGCTCGCGTTCGGCCCGTATCTCGCGTATCTCGGCCCCGTACTGCGTCTCGATTTCCTTGAGTTTCGTCTCGACGCGGTCGTCGGTCTCGACGAGGTGTTCGAGAATCGTCTGGAGGTTGTCGAACTCGTCGTCGAACCGCGCGTCGAGCGTCTGATGTCGCTCACGGAGCGCCGATTCGACCTCGTCGAGTTCGGCCGATAGGTCTTCGACCTCGTCGAGTGCGTCTTCGACCTCGTCCAGTCGCGTCGTAAGCGTCTGAACCGACTGTTCGAGGCGCGCGCGCCGCTGTGCTTCCGTATCGACCTCCGATTGAAGTCCCTCGATGAGTTCGAGGACCTCGGCTAGTTCGTCGTCGCTCACGGGCTTGTTCGGTTCCGTATCATCTCTGGACGGCGAGCGCGTCGCGCTCTTCGCCTCGCTGGGTCTCTCGTCCGAGGCGTGGCTGTCGCGACCCAGAAGTTCCGTGATCTCGTTGAGTTGCCAGTGCGACGCGAGCAACTCCTGGCACAACTGGTCGCGCGACTTACCGGTCTCGCTCATTCGCTGGTCCAGCCAGGCTTCGAACGACGACGGAGTCTCGTTCGCTCGGTCGTTGTCGACGGGGTCCGAGACCATGTACTGTACTGCCTCGCAGAATCTATCGCTCGCTAGGACAAAAGTTTTCTTGCGCCTCGAACTATCTGCCCGTATGTACATCCCGCGAGTGCCGCGCTCCCCTCTCGATAATGGGATTTGACGACCGCCTCGAACTCTTCGTCACGCAGCAGGCTCGGGTGCTGGTCGCCGTCCTCGCCATCGCGGGCGTCGCGTGTCTGGTCGCCGCCGGCTACGTCTTTCTCACGCCGACGACGCAGACGGTGACCGAAGAGACGAACGTGCAGTCGGTCGAGACCGGCGTCGACACGCGGGCGGTCGTCACCCAGAACACGACGCTCTACGAGCGCGGGTCGACGCTGGAGAACCGCTCTGTCTACTTCATGACGATTTCGCCCGACGTGTCGTTCCGCGTCCACACCGACGTCCCCGCGAACCAGTCGGTCAACGTCACACAGCAGTTAGTCCTTCGCACCGTCGGCGTTCGGGACGGCACGCCGTTCTACGAGAACGAGACCGTTCTCCTCGACGAACAGACGCTCGTCACCGACGGGACCGTCGTCGACGCGCCCTCGCTCAACGTCTCCACGCTCGACCGCGACCTCCAGCAAAAGCGGACCGAGACCGGCGGCGTCGGTCAGTTCAGGACGAGTCTCAACCTCACGGTCACGTACCAGACGGGCTCGTACAGCGGCACGCTCGAAGCGAGCACGCCGCTCGCGTTCTCCGGGCGGGCCTACTACCTCGAACGGTCGCTGGCCGACGACCGGCGGCACTCGACGACCGTCGCGCGGACCGTGACGCGACCGCCGAACCCCGTCGAGTACGGCGGACTCGCCGCGGCCGCGTTGGTGCTGTTCGGACTCGCGGGCCTCGTCATCCGCACCGAGTACCGAAGCGACCCCGAGGAACTCCGCACGAGAATCTCGCACAGCCGCCACGAGGAGTGGATTTCCCGCGGCGAGTTCCCGACCGACGCGAACAAGCCGTACATCTCGATTCTCACCCTCGAAGACCTCGTCGACGTGGCCATCGATACGAACCGGCGCGTCATCTTCGACCCCGAAATCGAGACGTACGCCGTCATCGACAGCAGCGAGATATACTACTACTCGCTCGACGAGACGAACACGCACGCGTGGCTCAACCTCTGAGCCGGACCTTCGGGCGTGAACCCTCCTACGGCGCTACGGCGGCCGTTCGAGGTTCTCGAACTGATAGCGGCGGTTCGTCACGGTGTGGTACGCCGCCGAGAGGCCGAACGCCGCGACGATGACGGTCGGGTAGGCGAGAAGCGGGACCGTCCCCGTCGGGAGCACGTCGGCCCACAGGGCCGCCACGATGAGACTCGACAGGACCGAGAGGCCGAGGTAGTACACCCCCCACGGAACCGAGTTCTCGGGGACGATGTCCATGTAGATGTCGAGGCGCTCCATGCGCTCCGTGAGTTCGACTTCGCCCCGGTCGTAGCGGAGGACGCCGGCCTGTTCGAGCCGCGGTAGGTGCGTCTGCTGGAGCGACGTGTAGACGGTTTTTCGCTCGGCGGAGGTCAGCTCCGAAATCTCCTTGTCCTGTTCCCACGCCGCGACCTGCTCTGCGAGGTCTCCGAGTTCGACCGCGCCGTCGGCCCGCTTGCAGTAGTGGAGGGTGTACCGCCGGCGGTGGTTGCTCATCAGGTCGAAAATTTCGTCGCGCGTCAGCGCGTCGTCGGCCTCGCCGCCGTCGTCGGCCTCGCCGCCGTCGTCGCGCTCCGAGGGTGACGCGCGGCCGAGCAACCCACCGGCACCGCTGGGACTCATCTATCGACCGTCGATACTGCCCCACCGCACATAGTTCCTCTGCTGTCAGCGGCTGCACAGATACCGCCTCGCGCGGCGTGCCGACGGCCCGCCCGTCAGTCACCGGCCGACGACGACTCCCGCTCGACGTGAATCCGTAGCGTGGCGCTGTACGCCTCGGGGTCCGGAAGGTCCTCCAGCGTGCTCGGCCCGGTCCACGGGATGAGGTTAATCTGGAGGCCGAACGGGACCGACTCACCCGGCCCGAGGACCCCCTCCGGCCCCGACACCGCCGTGCTCACGTCGAGCAGGTCGTCTCCGTCCGTGCCCGGGGCGAGCGCCTCGTCGCCGGCGGTGATTTGGAGCGCCGCCTCGACGTCTTCGAGCGTCGAGTCCGAAAGCGAGTCGCTCGCCACGTCGAACTCGAAGTAGACGCCGTCGATGTCGGCCTCGCTGACGTTGGTGAGGCGGACGATATCCTCGAAGCGCGTGATAGCGCGCTTGTTGACGCCATTCTCGTCGCCGCCGGGAGTAAGCCGCGTCACGTAGCCGGACGCGTTCGTTTCGACGTGAATCGGGGGGTCGTTCGCCGCCGTGAGAGAGAGGTAGTCGGGTGCGACGATGCGAAAGCTCGCCCCCGACGTTGACTGGGTCGTCGTCGTGGCGCTCACGCCGAGGACGCCGCCGACGATGAAGAAATTGCTGAGAACGAAGAGGGTCTGGCGGCGTGTGGGCATGGATGGGAGCGACGTATTTGGTTCAGTCGCGTGAGCGCGTCGTTACTGCGTCGGTTCTGCGACTGCCGTGACTTCCTCGATGAGGGTGATGTTCTCGCTTACGTCTCCGAACGTCCCGCTCGTGTCGAACTCGCTGGAGATGTTTCCGAGCGTCGCGTCTGTCTCCAGCGACACCGGAACTCTGCTACCCGAGTCCGCCGACGCTGCCACGGTGACGAAGTTCTGAGGATTGTGAGTGGACTCGTTCGGGTCCGACGAGATGACGTTGCCGTCCGAGTTGACGAACTGGAACGCCTCCTTGGCGGTCGCCGGAGTGACGGTTCCGCCGTTCGTGGTGACTGCGTTCCCGAACGTGGTGAACTCGAAGCCGACGTCGTACGCGGTGTCGGGATTGTTGTTGACGATATCGAATATCTTCCCAAGGTCCTGTGCGCCGCTTCCCTTCTCGATGGCGACCTGAATCTCTATCATGCCACCGCTGCTGTTCGAGTTATCGATGACGTGGACCGCCGGGAGGTCCATCTGTTCGAGGCTCCCGAAGTCGATACCACCGGCGGCCGCGTCGCCGTCGGCGTCATCGTTGTCGTCTTGGAACACGGAGACGTTCGCTCCCGGGTTGTCCGGAACCGTAATCGAGATGTTCGCCCCCGGCGAGACAACGCGGAAGCTCCCGTCCCCGTTCGACGAGAGGACTTCGGTCGCGCCCGTCCCGAGGACCGTTCCGGTCCCGATTGCGAGCGTTCCAATCGCAGTGATGACGTTGCGTCGTTTCATGCTCTCAGTTTAGGCGCTGTCGTCGACGGCGAAGATGCTCAGTTCGCCGGTGGCATCAGCATCACTCGAGGTCAGAGTCGTGTCGATTTCGACATCGACGGTAACCGAGGACCCTGCGGAGAGAGACGGTGCAGAACCGTTGCTGCCCGTCTCGCTGAGCGTGAAGGTGATTTCCACGTCTTCGCCGCCGTCACTACCGACGGTCAATGTGACTTCCGTATTGAGATCACTTGCGCTGGGGACGTCGGGGCCCGACCCGGACCCGAGACCGACCTGAACGGAGTTACCCTCCGCGGAGTTGTTCGCAATCGTGAAGACGCCCGTGAGCGTCGTCACCGCGTTCTCGTTGAAGCCGGAGTCGTTTCCGTCGTTTCCGTCCGCGTCCAGCGTCAGCGTCAACGTATCTCCGGTGTTGTCCACGTACGGGCTGTCAGAGGTCAGCTGAAGGAACGCACTCCCGTCGCCAGCCGTACTCACACTCACTTCACGCGCCGCGCTCACGGTCGTAAACGCGCCCGTTCCGACGAGTGCGCCGCCGCCGCCGACGAGTGCTCCGAGTCCGATCAAGATGTTGCGTCTGTTGATTGCCATGGTTGTGTTCTCCCTGACACAGGTGACTGCGTCGTTGTCTCTCCCAACAGAGCCTACCCACTTTGTATTCCGGTGCTTGAACGAGTTCTCGGTCGTCGTTCCGTTCGACAAGCCCGGCTTTCTCCCCGTCGAGTCGGGTTCAAGCCCACCTTTCGGGGCGCATTTTCGACGTTCAAGCGAGGGTTTAACACAGAAAAAATCGGCTCGTAGTCTATCGATTTCCGTTCGCCCCCGACACTCGTGGGTCGAATTTTCGTGGGCATTGGTAACTCGGTCCTCTACTCATGGTACCATTGAACATGATATACTAGCACATCGAAATCGATGGTCCCCGACTCGTGACGCGTCGCGACCCCGCCGACGCCTGCGCGCGCAGCGTTCGCGGGCGCTGTCGGGTGGGCGAGACGGCGATAGGTAATTACGGATTCGCGCGTAGTGTCTCATACACGCCGTGAAACTCAGCGACGTCCTCGAATACGCGGTGCTCGGCTTCCTCGTCCTCGCCGTCGTCGCGCTGCTGTTCGGGCAGGCGCTCGGCCAGCCGGTGCTCCTCGGCTACGTCGAGACGGGGAGCATGTCGCCGACGATGGAGCCCGGCGACGGCTTCATCGCGGTTCCGTCGGTGTTCCTCGAAGACCCCGAATCCGGCGACGTGGTCGTGTTCAACGCGCGAGAGCTCCACGGCGGCGGGCTGACGACCCACCGGGTGGTCAGGTGGACCGAAGAGGGGTACATCACGCGCGGCGACGCCAACCCCTTCACCGACCAAGAGAGCGTCGAGCCGCCGGTCAAGCGGTCCCAAATCGTCGCCGAGGCGCTCCAGGTGAACGGGAACGTCGTCGTCATTCCGCAACTCGGTGCCGTCGTGGGGGCGGTGAACGGGCTCGCAACTGGCGCGTTCGACCTCCTCGGGAGCCTCCCGGGGTTCGAGAGCGCCGCCGACGGGGAGCCCTCCCCGATGTTCCTCGTCGCTATCGGTGGGATTCTCATCGCGCTGAGCCTCGTGTTCGACGGCTCCGGCGGCGGCCGAAAACAGAGCTCGCACAGCCGTCGCCGCCCGGACTACTACACGAGCGGCGTCGTCCTCTTCCTGCTCGTCGTCATCGTCGTCACGCCCGCGACGTTGAACATGGTTCTCGGGTCGGGGCCGACGGAACTGACCATCGTGAGCTCCGAGTCGCCGAACGAGAACCCGCTCGTCGTCGGCGTCGGCGAGACGGCGACGGTCGACTACCGCCTGACGAACAACGGCTACGTTCCGGTCATCACCGTCGTCGAATCGCGCGACCCGGGCGTCTCGTTCGGCCAGTCCGTGTTTGTGGTCCCCGGGAAGGGGTCGAAAAACACGACGCTCACCATCGAAGCGCCGGACCGAACCGGCGCGTACGACCGCGAGATACGCGAACAACTGTACGTCCCCGCGCTTCCGCAGACGGTTATCCTCGGTTTACACGAGGTTCATCCGTTCCTCGCAATCGCGGCTATCGACGCCGTGTTGGCGTTCGTGACGCTCCTCGTGAGCGTCCTCGCGCTCGGTCTCGGCCCGATTCGGTTGCGCTCGACCGGCCGGAACGTCTCGCTCGTCGAACAGTTCAGACGCAAGTATCTGTGAGTGCGCTGGACGCCGGGGGTCTGCAGCGTACGCGCGCGCCTGACTTCGACTACCCGCGAATCTGTCCGGCGCTCGGCGTTCCGGTCACTCCCGCGCCGCCGGGGTCGTAGTCGAGGGTGTCGTCTCGGTCTCGGATTTCGAGGCCGTCGACCGAGAGCGTCGCCGACGCGTCGCCGAGTTCGACGGCGAGTTCGGCGTTCGTGGTGCGCAGGTCGGCGTCGCGGAGGAACGCGTCGCCGTCGGCCGAAAGCGACACGTCCGCGTTCGTCGTCTCGAAGACGCTCTCGTTCGCGCGGAGGTCGCCCGCGGATTCGACGGTAATCTGCGCGTTCTTCGTCTTGACCGTCGCGCCGTCGAGCGTCACGTCGCCGACCCCCGACTGGAGGTCGATCTGGGCGTTTTTCGTCTTGATAGACGCGCCCGCGGCACCGATGCGTTCGCCGGTGAGGTCAATCTGTTTTTCCCCGTGGACCGTCGCGTCCTCGATGTCGAGGAGGCCGTCGTCGGCGTCGAGCGAAATCTGTCCGTTGACGACCGTAATCGAGGCGTTCCGGGCCGACACCGTCTCCCCGCCCACCTCGATGTCGCGGTTCCGGTTCTGGAGGCTCGCCTCGCGGATGTCCACGGGACCGTCGTCGGCCGCGAGGTCGATTTTCCCGTTTCGCGCGCTGATGCTCGCGCCGCGAGCCTGAACCGACTCGCCCGAGACGGTGACCTTGCCGTTCTNGTCGGCCGCGAGGTCGATTTTCCCGTTTCGCGCGCTGATGCTCGCGCCGCGAGCCTGAACCGACTCGCCCGAGACGGTGACCTTGCCGTTCTGGTTGTCGAGCGTCGCTCCCGTGACGTTCACGGGACCGTCGTCGGCCGCCAGTTCGATTTCGTCGTTCGTGTTCCGGATGGTCGCGCCACCGGCCTCAATCGTCTCTCCAGTCAGTTCGACCTTGTCGTTCTTCCCCCGGACCGCGCTCTCGCGCACGTCGAGCGTCCCGCTGTCGGCCGCGAGNTCAATCGTCTCTCCAGTCAGTTCGACCTTGTCGTTCTTCCCCCGGACCGCGCTCTCGCGCACGTCGAGCGTCCCGCTGTCGGCCGCGAGTTCTATCTTCCCGTTTTTCGCGTCTATCGTCGACCGACGGAGCGTTATCGACTCGCCCGAGAGCGTGACCTGGCCCCAGTCGGAGTTGACCGTCACGTCGGTGAACTCGATGCTCGTCTCCGCCTCGATGTCGACCGAATCACCGCTCGTGAACGTCGTGTGCGTGACGACGACGCGCTTGGCCGAGATGTCGATGGAGCGCCAACTGTTGTCGATGGTGCCGTTATCGGTCCCGACGACGAGCACCGCGTCGTCGTCGTTGAACGTCGCGACCTCCTGTTCGGTCAGGACGCGTTCGCCGTCGTCGTAGGCGATGTCCTCGTCACTGTCGACGTAGGCGACGCCGTTCGACGGCCCCGGTGGGGTGCCTTCGCCGCCATCGCTCCCGTCGCCGCTATCTCCGTCGTCGTTGCCGCCGCCGTTCCCGGGGTCGTCGTCGCCGTTCCCGGGGTTCCCGCCGCTGTTCCCGCTCGTGCAATCGTACTCGACTCGCGCTTCGAGCGTCGCACCGGAGATAGAGACACCGTCCGCCTGCGCGGAATCGACTTCGACGACGAGTGTCGCCACGCCGCTCCCCGCGTTCGGTCGCCGGCAGTAGGCCGTCACCTGGTGCTCGCCGCTCCGGCTGAGCGTCGGAGAGCCGCCCGACTGCGCGAGCGAAAGCGCGTTCACGTCGAATCTGGCGGTGTAGTCGACGGTCACGTCGGTGCCGAGGTTGTTCACGATTGACCCGACCGCCACGGCGTTGCCGCGGCCGGGGCTCGTCACGACCTCGCCGGTCGGTTCGAGCGCGACGAGGGCTCGGTCGTCGTCGACGACCGAGACGTCGACCGGCCGCTGTCCGGAGACCGAACTAAAACTGCCCGTCGGAACCGCGGCGAGGGTGACGCCGAGCACCACGATGAGGACGCCGGCGTACCAGAGATTCTGATTCATGCGACGGTCTCCAGAGCCTACTCGTCCGTAGGACGTGGAGCGCCTTGTACACACCGACTGACGGCGGTTCGGTCGGCCGCGCTTCTCGTCCGGCGGATGTGACTCTTGAGAACAGTTTCGCCCCGTAAAGGGGTGACCGAACCTAAGGGGAAGGGGGGAAGGGGGGATGAGTTCGGTCAAGTGGATGCGTCCGAGGGGTTACTCTGTACGGTGCTGCATCCAACTAAACACAATCACTTCGAATATATAAATGGTTCTGATTGTCAATCTGAAGAACAATCTCTCAGAAGATGTAACGATGTTACATCTATTACATCTATTGAAACGACTATGCTCCTCGGTATCGTATTCCCTGTTATGGCGGGACACACACCGGCACGACGGCCCAGCGACGCACTCGAACGGGCGACGGCTCACGTCGACCGCGCCGAGGAACTCCTGTGGGAGTGCGCTCGCGACCTCCCGGACGACGCGGACGACGAGTTCGACCGGCTCTTCGAGCGGTTGTGGGCCGTACAGAACGAACTCGGACGGGTCTCGCTCCCGGCCGCCGACGCGGCCGACGAGGCGGAGCAGACGCTGGGCCCTTTCGACTTCCCGTCGACCGACGACTGACCGGTCCCGACTGGGTTCGGTGACTACTCCGCTTGCCGTTCTAACCACTCTCTCGCGTCGGTGACGAGGTCTAACAGCGCCTCCTCAATGGGGCCCTCGCCCGCGAGGTTCACGCTCCAGGTGACCTGCGACTGTACCGCTTGGAGGTTGAGCATCGTGTTCTGGATTCGCGACGCCAGCACCACCGGGACCGTCGCGTCGAACCGCCGGATACCCTTGACCGCCTCGACGCCGTCGAACACCGGCGGGGCGTGGAGGCAGATGACGAGGTGGGTCGGTGCCTCGGTCAACCGTTCGAACAACTCTCTGCTCGACTCCACGAACTCCACGTCCACGTCGGACTGTGCTATCGCCGAATCCGCGGGTTGCGGGCCGTACGCGAGGATGCGCGGCGTCGCCGCTATGCTGGTCTCAGACACGCACCTAGCTGTTCGCCGAGAGAGTATTTGACACTTTCTCCGGAACGAACCGCCGCCGGCCGCACCCCTGCTTCGGCGGCGGTCTGCGACGCGACCGGGTTAAAACAACGTATCGAGGCGCTCGTCGACGACGCCCTCCGCATCGCCGCCGGCGTCGGCGCTCGTCTCGTCGGCCTCGCGGTCACGGCGGTCCCGCTCGGCCTCGACGGCGGTCGACCGGACCTCGGCCACGCGGTCGCTCCGCGACACGTCGCCGAGGAGGACGAGCACGCCGACGTGGTTCGACTCGGGGAGCGGGTAATCGCCGCCGCGGACCTCCATGCTCCCGGTCTGCTCTTCGACCCACGTCCGACTCCGCTCGATGGCCTTCCGGTTGAGCCACTCGGGCGGGCCGCTGACGACGACCAACCCGCGGGACGCGGAATCCACGTCACACGGGAGGGTGAGCCGACCGAGCACCGCCTTCCGCGTCTGGGTCGTGATGCGGTTGATGGAGTCGAGTTCGTCCACCGACGACGACCCCCCGCCCAGCAGTCCCTTGATGCTGAACCCGCCGCCGTCGTCGCTCTCGGGGAGTTCGCTCGCCGCGTAGCCGATGGTCGAGATGCCGCCGCCGCGGAGGGTGTTGATGACCTCCGAGGAGTCGACGACGCTTTCGCCGACCGTCCCCGACTCGCTCACCTCGCCCGAGGCGAAGAGGATGCCGAGGCGTCGCACCAGCTCTTCGTTCATCGAGTCGTGGGCCGCCGAGACGTCCTCGCCGGCGTTCGCCCACGCCCCGTTGTCGAACGCGAACACGTGGTCGGTCACGTCCACGAACGTCTTGAGCGACCGCGCGGCGTTGCGCGAGTAGAGCGCCCCCTCGTCGGCCGCGGGGAGGATGCCGACGCCGTAGATGGGCTGTTCGTAGATGCGCTGGAGGTGCTTCGCGAGCACGGGGGCCGCACCGCTTCCCGTGCCGCCGCCGAGACCGGCGAAGATGAGAAACGCGTCGGCCGTGGAGGTCGGTGCGCCGTCGGTGCCGCGAAGGAGCTGTCGGCTGTCGCGCTCGGCGAGTTCGGCGGCGAGTTCGTTGTCCGCGCCGACGCCGTGACCGCTCACCTCGTCCGCGCCGAAGAGGATGCGGTTCTCCTCGGGGACGAGGTCGAGGCCGCGGAGGTCCGCCGACGCGGTGTTGTACGCCACCGCGTCGACGACGTAGTCGGCGTTCGTGCGCTGTTCGTACCGAAGGAGGGCGTCGAGAACGTTCCCACCCGCTTGTCCAACTCCGAAGCAAAGGACCTTCATCGTCTCTTTGTGGCACGCCATTAATGGTGAATCTTCTGTTAGCGGACTGTCACACGTGGTTCTTCGGCCCCGCCAACGGGGTAGTTCTATACGACCCGGGCGAGAACCACCGGCAAACTGCATGACCTGTCCGCGGTGTTCACAGCCCCTCTCGACGCTCTCGCTCGACGGCCGCGCGGCGCGCTACTGCGAGCGGTGCGGCTTCGTCGGCGTCGAGACGGTCCACGAGCGTGACGCGCCGAACCGAGAGTCGTGGGACGACGCGATAGCCCGCTTTCACGCACGGGCGGTCCGCGGGGCGCGCGAGCGCGACGAGGGCGTGGCGGCTGGAGACGAAGGCGGTGACGACGAGTCCGCTGACGGCGACAACGAGTCCGAACCCGGGGGCGACGAGGCTGACGACGCCAACGGGGCGGACGACGTCGCCACCGACGAGAGCGACGCGACTGAAGGTGTCGCTGAGTCCGGAGCCGTCGAGGCCGACGAGACGGGTGACAGCGACGCCGCTGACCGCGAGCCCAGCGACTACCAGCGCAAAAACGGGGAGGACGGCGACCGCGGGGACCGCACGGGAGACGAGTAACGCGCTCGCTCGCGCGCTCCCGGCGGCGCGTCGACCTCGGTCGTGACGTACTGTCCGGTCGGGTGCGTCAGTTCGGGTCGGCGCTCAGTTCGATTCCGGCGCGGCTTCTGCTTCGGGTTCCGGTTCGGGCTCTGGTTCCGAGGCGCTCCCGCCGGACTCCTCTTCGGAGCGGGCGGCGACGAGCGACCCGCGGGCGACGCTGTACAGCGGGCGGTCGATGCTCCGGACCTCGTTGACCGAGAACGGAATCGTCGAGTCTTCGAGGTGGTGTTCGAACAGCTCCTCGAAGCCTTTCGGACTGGAGGTGCCGCCGGTAACGACGACGGGCACGTCGAGGCCCTCCTCGATGTCTTCCTCGTCGACCTCGCGCTCGATGTTCTCGATGACGTAGTCGAGGAGGTTCTCGTAGTAAATCGACAGCGCGCCCTCGACGCCGCCGACGTCCGTCCGGAAGTCGAGTTGGAAGTCGTCTTCCTTGATGGACGTGACCTTGTCGACGGCCGTGCCGGTGGCCTGGGCGGTCTGCTGGTCGATCCAGTCGCCGCCGCGGGCGATGGAGAACTGCATGACCGGCACCGCGTAGTACGCCAGGCAGATGTTCGTCATGCCCGCGCCGAAGGAGACGCCGAGACCGGTGAAGTTGTTGTCGGCGAGTTCGCTGTAGATGACCGCCATCCCCTCGTTGATAGGTTCGGGGTCGTAGCCCATGTCGCCGAGCATCGATTCGAGCGTCTTGTCGTGATACAGCGTCGAGAGGTCCGAGTCGATGGGGTCCGCCGGACTCGAATAGAAGAGGCGCTCGTTCGGCCGGGAGGGCGAGCCGACGACCTGCTCGATGATGAGCTTGATCATCGGAATCGCGGAGGACTCCTCGCTGGAGAGGATGCCGTGTTGCATCGGTCGGCGCGTCTCCTTGCCGAAGATGTTCGCGAAGTTGAGCGCGTCGTCGCCGACGACGTACACTTTGTCGTCCTTGCGGATGTGGAGCACGTCGCTCCGCGAGAGCATCTGCTCCGCCATGTCGCTGTAATCGATTTCGACGAACGAGTTTCGCTGCTGGACAAATACGGTCTCACTTCCATCCTGGCTCGCGGACAGGATGTTCATGGTACCTACGTCAAGGCCTTTCGCCATACCTCACGCGTCGTAGGGCTGTCGCATAAATCTGTATGCGCTTTTGACATTCACTTCCGCCAATGAATCCAACGCCGAACCGATGGCCCGGCGTCCCGAAACGACTCAGGAGAACAGTCCGCGAATTCGGTCGACCACGCCGTCCGAGTCCTCGCGTTCGGCCTCCGCCTGCTGTTGCTTCCGAAGCTCGGCCAGCGCGGCGGCCTGGTCGTCCGTACTGTCGCCGACCGCCGTGTCCTTCTTCCCGCCGCGGAGCCCCTGTAGCCCGGCGACCGCGTCGTCGACCCCGCCGCCGCGCGTCTCGGTCACCTTGGCGTTCTCGAAGCTCGCCCGGTCCACGTCGTCGACGGCGGAGGTATCGAGCTTCAGGCGGGTGGTCTCGGTCTTGCGGACGCCGCCCCACGACAGTTCAGTGTTCGACATCGCCTCGTCCATGTCGCGGCGAACCTGCGCGGAGACGGCTTCCTCGTCCTCGCCGTCGTCGGTCGCCTCGGTCTCCGCGTCGCTCCCGCCCGCGGCGGGGCCGCTCGTCCTCGCGCGGGCGAGTTGGAAGCCGACGAGCGACGTGCCGCTCGCGGCGACGACCGCCACCGCGCCGAGCGAGTAGATGCCGACGATGCGGCCGCTCTGGTCGGCGCTCGCGGAGACGTTCCAGTTGTGGGGGTACGCGCCGACGAACTGGACGACGGCGACCGCGCAGACGAGGAGCCCCGCGCCCGCGAGGACCGTCGGGAACCGGTACTGGGAGGGAAGTAGGACCACGACGGAGACGAGGAGAAGGGGAATCCCGAGCGCGCCGGTGACGCCCGCGACCTCGCGGAGTTCGTACTTGAAGATGTTCTCGGGCGGGATGCCGCCGCTCCACACCACCGCCGCGAGCGCGACGGCGAGCAGTCCGATAGCCGTAAAGAACAGCGCGAAGCCCGCATAGACGGTCGTCTCGTCGGGGTCGGCGTCGACGTACCGCCGGTAGAGGGCGATGAGGGTGTTCTGCCCGTCACTCGACATGCCTCAGACCACTCTCCCGCGCGACATATAATGTTCGCCGGGTTCGGGGTTCGTACCGCCGTCGGCGTCCGACCCGACGCCCCGTCACGACCCGCCGGCGCACCGTTACTGTCCGCCGGCGTGCTCGACGGACATGTCGTAGGCCGCGACCGTATCGCCGAGGGTCGCCTCGGTGAGCGTGGGGTCCGCGTCGAACCGCGCGCTGGTGAACCGAGCGGGCCCGCGGACGACGGTGTCGCCGAAGGCCGCGGCGTCCGTCACGTGCGTGTACGCGAAGTCCAGTCGGCCCTCGATTTCCACCCCGAAAACGAGCGAACCCACGGTGCAGTCGGAGAAGTCCACGTCGCGCGCGACGCGGACGCCCGAACAGAACACCTCGTCGCCGAAGCGCGCGTGGTCGCAGACGACGCTCCCGCCGACCGTGGTTTCGACCACGCGCACGGGTGACTCGGCGGAACAGACCGCGTCGGAGAGGTCGAGGCCGCCGGTCACGGTCACGCGGACGAACGACGCCGGTCCCGACTCGAACCGCGCGCTCCGGAACCGGAGCGCCCGCCCCTCGACGGTCGCGTTGTCGAAGTAGACCGGGCCGTCGAACGCGCTGTGCGTGAAGTCGACGGTCCCGTCGCGGGCGGTGAGCCCCGTGCAGTCGACCCGGCCGCCGAAGCCGGCGCTCGTCGCGTCGATGCCGCCGTCCACCGTGAGTCGCGTCGCGTCGAGTTCGCCGTCGACCGTCAGGTGTTCGAGCGAGAGGCCGTCGTCGACGGTCGCCGACGCGGCGACGATGTTCCCGCGGACGCGGCAGTGCGCGAGGGAGAGCCGACGGTCGCACGCGACGTTCCCGAGGTCGAGGCGACCGCCCAGTCGGGTGTGGGAGAACCACGCCGGCCCGCCGAACTGCGCCTCCGCGACGGACACGTCGTCGTCGACGACGCCCTTCCGGAACGTCGCCCCGCCCTCGAAGCGCGCCTCGGTCGCGACGACCGCCCCCGCGCTGAAGCCGGTCGCGTCGAAGCGCTCGCCGAAGCGCGACTCGCAGAGCACCCAGCGGTCCCCGACCTGGAGATTGCGACAGGTGACTGTCGCGAGCGCGGCGAGCCGCTGCATGCACACCGCGCCGCCCACCGAGACGCGGTCGAGCCGCAGCGGGCCCTCGAGCGCCGCGTCGCGCAGGTCGATATCTCCTTTCACCATCGCGCCGCGGAAGTCGAGCGGCGCGTCGTCGTCGAGCGCCAGCCCTGCGAGGTCGATGCGTTCGAACGACCCGCCGACGAACGCCGACGGCCGTTCGGGGTCGGCAATCGTCTCGCGGAGCGCCTCGGTGACGGCCGCGGGTCGCGTTTCGCCGACGGGGCGGTGAAAGAGACAGCGGTCGGCCGCACCGCTCGCGGGGTGCGGACAGCGCCACACCGATGGCGATTCGTCGGCACCCGTCTCGTCGTCGGCGTCGAAGACGTGCTTGTAAGCACAGCGAGCGGGGCGTTCCACGTCGCTCGACCGTTCGTCGTTATCACGTAAATAGGTTGTCACGATGTCGCGAACGTCCGATTTCACCTTCGTCGCCACCTCAGCCGGCTGCTCTGATTACCGCTCGATGAAGGGCGCGCCGGCTTCCGCGTCGCCGACGACAGCCGAGAACGTCGCCGCGAACTCGAAGTCACGGACGGGAAGCGTGACCAGCCGAACCGTCTCGCCGGCGCTGTCGTGGAAGCCGACGACGGTCCGGTCCGATTCGAGTTCGACCGAACAGCCGGCGAAGATGGGGCGGTTGAGCTGTATCGTCCGCACCTCCCGGACTTCCTCGGGGGTCGCCTGCTCGCCGTCGTGTCGAATCTGCACGAGTCGCGTCTCGGTCAGAAGCACCGTCATCTCCTCGTAGTGGCTGACCGACCGGAGCGTCTCGTGTTCACCGACGAACTGGTGAATCGACTCGTAGAGGCTCATACGTCGCCTACTCGACCCACTCCTATCAACGTATCTACAACAGTTTTTCGGCGTCTCTCGACCGTCAGCGCGGGTCGCGGACCTCGCGACTCGCGGCCTGAACGGTCGGGGCCCGACCGTCTGTCAGAGGCGTGCAGGCGGGACGGGCCGCCGTGACTGGGCAATCGCGCTGTCCACATCCTGACCAACACGACCGCCCGCTATACGGTCGTCGTCGGGAGTATATCAACGTATGTGCCCGTTGGCTGCGTGGACGGTCGAAAAACCGGTGTTCGAGATCAGTCGGCGGCCTCGATACCGGGGTCGCCCGTCAGGACGATGATGTCGGCCATCCCCCGCACGGACCTGAACGGGACCCGAATCCCCCGAGGGCCGACTTCCATTCCCTCGGGAGGCTCTTCGACCGAGACGAGAAGCGCGGTCACGCGGTCGTCGTCGAGGTCGACACAGAGGTCGACTGCCTCGCCCAACCGGTTCCCCGAGGCGGTGTACACGGGGCGGCCTTCGATGCTTGGAATCGGTTCGATGCCCGTCGGTGACTGGGGGACCATACCTACGCCATCGAACGTGTCAATCAAAAATACCTCGGTCGATGCGGACGGTTCGGTCCCGAGGGTATCGAGAGTGTGATGCGTTCCGGTCCAGACGCGTACTGCGCGATAGTCACCGAGAGACGACGCGAGCGCTGAATATTCTCCTACGTCGATATGTATTTAGGCACGCCTAATGGATATGAATCTGGTCAGGACAAACCGAGCCTCGGTGTTCCTTCCACAGACCCACCACCACTACCGAGGCCGACTGACCATTTTCTCACGGACAAGCGGTCGGTCGTGTTTATCCCGCTGTCGTCTCTCCCGCCGAGCGCTGTCGCCGCCTGCACTGTGTACAGTCCCGTTGTCATAATGCAAAGCAATCTTCACATTTATGTTTTTGAATATACATTTCTCCGTATGGTAGACAGTCCGGTCCGGGCGTATGGTGCGCTGTTCGTCGTCGTCGCGGCGGCGGTCAGCGGTGCCATCATCCTCTCGGGCTTCGTCGCTATCGATTTCGTGCTCGACGCGCTCACCGTCTGGGGCTACATGGCCGCGGTCGGCGTGATGGTCGTCTGTGCGGCGGTCAGTTGGCTGACCGACCTCCCCGGCATCCTGTCGAGCGAGTTCGGAAGCGGCGGACGGTGAGACGACACGGTAGCGACCGCTGACGTATCTCCCGCTGTTCGCTGCGCCAATTCAGTCACCCGCTTTTCCGTGTAGTCGAAATCGCGCCGGCCGTGTGCCTCCCCGCGGCACGCTCCGCCGTTCTCGGGGGGTCGTTTGTGTGCAGTATGTGGACACACCCTGACATTTATATCGGCCAAACTGTATTTAGTCAACCATGACTAGTGGGTATAAAACGCTCTGGCAGGGTACCGTTTCGCTCATACTCGCAGCAATTGTTCTTTCCGGGGGAGTCGTCGGTTTCGTCTCACCGACTGTCGTATCCGGGGCTCCGACGGATTCTGTGCAGTCGGCGAACCTCGCGAGCGACGGCGCCGGACAGGGCGTGGTACATACGCAGAACGGCTCGAACACAACACAGTCATCACCGCCAAATACGACCAACTCGTCCCTCTCTCCTTCGACAACAACCAACTCGTCGCTTTCTAACGAATCGAATTCGACTCCGAATCAAACTACGACGCCAGTCAACCAGACCGACGAGTCGCAAGATTCGGAGGGAGTGACTGAACACAACGAAACATCCAATTCTTCGACTCCGGTAAACGAGACCGAGACATCGGAGTCGAATTCCACAGAAACACCTGTGAACGAGACGGAGACTCCGGAGTCGAACACCACCGAAACACCGGTGAATGAGACGGAGACTCCGGAGTCGAACACCACCGAAACATCGGTGAACGAGACGGAGACTCCGGAGTCGAACACCACCGAAACATCGGTGAATGAGACGGAGACACCGGAGTCGAATTCCACCGAAACCCCGGTGAATGAGACGGAGACGCCGGAGTCGAACACCACCGAAACCCCGGTGAATGAGACCGAGACACCGAAGTCGAATTCCACCGAAACTCCGGTGAATGAGACCGAGACACCGGAGACGAACGAGACTGAAACACCACGGGCAAACGATAGCGACATTCAAGCGCAGGCGACGAACGGGACGGTCGAGGCGGCGCTATCCGGCTCGGTGAGTATCACGTCGGTCAACACGACGGTGTACGACGTACCGGTCGATTCGATTGCGAGCGGCCAGCCGGTGTCCGTTACTGTGGACTACTCGCTGTCCGGACAGAGCTCCTACGAAATCTGGATTTACGAGGAAGACGTGACCGAGCTTTCGGACGAACAGTTAGCTTCCAAGACGGTGACGTCGGACTCGGGAGAGACGACCATTCGCGTTCCGGGGGACGAGCTGGACGACGCCGCCAGTGACGAGTCGTTTACCGACCCCGGCGTCGAACTTCGGGCGGTCGTGTTGCGGGGATTCCTCAAGGACGATATCGAGTCCACGTCGGTCAACAAGGGCAGAACGAGTAGCACGATCTACCTCGCCGACGACTCGGTCGAGACGCCCGTCGTCGAAGGAGACACGACTCGCGTCACGCTCTTCGGCTGGGGTTCGGACACGTTCGCGGGGTGGGAACTGAGAGAGGACGACCTGCTTTCGAACCCGCTCGTGGCGTCCGGCAGCGCCCGAACCAACAGCTCGGGCTACTTCGAACAGGACGTGCAGTACACGCCCAGTGAGTACCGAAGCGGAGTCGGCGACCCGCCGATCGAGATATACGCGGCGTCCGACGACTCCTCCGACACCACGCGGCAGTTTACCGTGGGCGTCACCGAGTCTGACGACCCGCCGGTCATCGACGACATCAGCTTCGACCCGTCGGTCCCGAACCCGGACGACAGGAACGGGAACAACGGCGAGACAGTCACGATGACCGCCTCGGCGAGCGACGATAATCGAATCAGGTCGTACGACTGGGACGTCGACGGTGACGGCCAGTACGAGTACTCCGGGGAGTCTATCGACATCGTCTACCGCGACGGCGGCGACTACGACGTGACCCTCCGGGTTACCGACTCAAGCGGACAGAGCGTCACTGAGGGAGAGACGCTCCACGTCAACAGGCGTCCGTACCCGCGAATCGACGGTCCGGGGTCGGTCGTCTCGGCCCCGGCGGGCGGCAGCGCGACGGTCACGCTCGATATCTACGACTCGATGGACCCCGACGGGAACATCGATTATTCGGGAACGACGTGGGTCGTCGCCGGTATCGACGGCACCGACTTCGCGACGGAGACGTACACCGACCGCGGCGGTGAACTCCGACTCGATCTCCCGGCGGGGGACTACCGCGTCGAGGCGTACGTCGAGGACGACAACGGGTTCCGAGCGCTGACGAACCGCGTCGGCGAGTCGGTTGAGTTCGAGGTCAATGCCCGTCCGTCGGTTGCGGCGTCCGGCCCGAATGAGGTCAACGAGGGTCGGTCGTTCACTCTACAGGCGTCTGGGAGCGACGATAACGGCGACTCCCTATCTTACTCGTGGACGCAGACGAGCGGCCCGGGAACGGCGGAGGGAAGCGGCAGCTCGGTGACGTTCGAAGCGCCCGAAATCGACAGTAGCAGCCGTCAACTAACGTTCGAAGTCACCGCCGACGATGGCCACGCCACGGCGAGTGACACGGTCACCGTCACCGTTCAAAACACGAACGCACAACCGACTGCGGAGCTCGCCGCGACGCCGACGGAAATCGACGAGGGCCAATCGGTTACCTTAGACGCAAGCGGGTCGTCTGACCCGGACGGAACGAGCCTCTCGTACGCGTGGGAGGTCGTCTCCGCCCCGACGAGCGACGCGCCGACGCCGTCCGGTGCGAACGGGGATGTCACGCTGACGACGCCGGGCGAGTACACCTACGAGGTGACGGTGACTGACCGCGGCGGAAAGTCAGATACGGCGACAGTCACGGTGTCCGTTGCCGACGTGAACCCGGCTCCGACCGCTTCACTCACCGCCTCGTCATCGACTATCGACGAGGGACAGTCGGTCACGCTCGACGCCAGCGATTCGTCCGACCCGGAGGGCGAACAACTCGCCTACTCGTGGCGCGTGCTCTCCGCACCGGCGGGCGATGCGCCGACACCGTCCGGTGCGAGCGGGTCGGTGACGCTGGCGACGCCGGGCGAGTACACTTACGAAGTGACGGTGACTGACCGCGACGGTGACGGGAAGTCCGACACGGACACCGTGACCGTGACCGTCGCCGACGTGAACCCGACACCAACCGCTTCGCTCACGGCCTCGCCGTCGGCTATCGACGAGGGACAGTCGATCACGCTCGACGCCAGCGATTCCTCGGACCCTGAGGGCGAGGCGCTGACGTACTCGTGGGAGGTTGTCTCCGCACCCGTCGACAATGCTCCGACACCATCGGGCTCCGGTGGGGATGTCACGCTGACAACGCCGGGAGAATACACCTACGAGGTGACTGTAACCGACCGTGGTGGTGACGGGAAGTCCGACACAGCTACGGTCACCGTGAACGTTGGAGATGTTAACGAAGCGCCGACGGCGGAAGTAGAGGCGTTCCCATCGACTATCGACGAAGGCCAGTCGGTCACACTCGACGCCAGCGACTCCTCGGATCCCGAGGGATCGCGCCTCACGTACGACTGGCGAGTCCAGTCTGCTCCTGTCGACAATGCTCCGACACCATCGGGTTCCGGCGGCGATGTCACGCTGACGACGCCGGGCGAGTACACCTACGAAGTGACGGTGACAGACCGTAGCGGCGATGGGAAGTCCGACACGGCCACCGTCACCGTGAACGTCGGAGACGTCAACAAAGCGCCGGCCGCTTCGGTCACGGCGTCGCCCGACGAAGTTCGCGTGGGGTCGGATGTGACGTTTGATGCGACTGACTCGTCGGACCCGGAGGGCGAACAACTCGCGTACGACTGGGAGGTCGTCTCGGCACCGACGAGTGACGCCCCGACGCCGTCCGGTGCGAGCGGGTCGGTGACGCTGACGACGCCCGGTGAGTACATCTATGAGGTGACCGTGACCGACCGCGGTGGCGATGGGAAGTCCGACACGGCCACCGTCATCGTGACCGTCTCGAACGAGACCGGAACGACGGTCGACCTCCGGTCCGATTCGGTCGCGACGACCGGCCAGCGGACGAACGTCAGCGTCGTCGTGCAGCAGGCCACGGACGGGGTTCGCTCGTACGACGTGACGCTGTACGTCTCGAACGCGTCGGTCGCGGCCGTCGAGGACGTCTCCTTCGCCGGCGACCCGCAGTTCTCGAACGCGAACGTCTCCGACGGTGGCACATCCGTTCGGGTGACCGCGGGCGCCGCGAACACGGCCGACAACGGGTCGGTCGTGATTGCAAACGTAACGCTCCTCGCCGACGCCGCCGGAACCACGGACGTGCGTGCGACCGTCCAGGCGCTCGGTGACGAGAACAACGACGCGTACGTGGTCACAGCGGTCAATAACACGACGGTCACCGTCGAGTCCGGACCGCCCGCGATAGGGTCCGACCGTAACTCGCCGACCGACCCGGACGACGACGGCGTCTACGAGGACGTCAACGGAGACGGTGAGTTCAACGTCATCGACGTCTCTGCGCTCTTCGATAACCGAAACGACGCGGCCGTACAGGAGCACGGTCGCTTCTTCGATTTCAACGGAGATGGCGCGTTCAACGTCATCGACGTCTCCGCGCTCTTCGACCAACTCTAACCACTCACGATGTCATTCCACACTCGCGCGCTGCTCGTCGGGGTCGTGTTGCTCGCTGCGGTCGCCGGGAGCCTCGCGTTCGCCCCGCTCGCACAGGCCGCAGGTGAGACGACCGTTCGTCTCTCACCGGTAAACCAGTCGGTCGAAGCGAACGACACCGCGACGGTCGATATCGTCGTCGAGAACGCTTCGGAGGGCGTCCGGTCCTACGACGTTTCGGTCCTGCTTGAGCGGGACGGCGTCGCTAGCGTTGCCGACGTCGAACTCAAGGGTGACCCGGGGTTCTCCGACGTCACCCCGGGAGACGACCGCCAGCGGGTTCGTATCACTGCCGGGACCGCTGACACCGCAACCGGGTCGAACGTGACGATTGCGACCGTGACCTTCACCGCCAACGGCACGGGCACGACGCCGGTCGCGCTCCGTGTGAACGCCCTCGGCGACAGCAACAACGTCGCGTACTCGGTGTCGCGGACCGTGAACGGGTCGCTGACGGTCGGTGACGCCGACGCCGGCGAAGATACGTCCGCTCCGGTCGCAGACGCCGGCGACGACCTGACGACACCGGTCAACACGACCGTGACGCTGAACGCGAGCGGTTCGACGGACAACGTCGGTATCGACACCTATCAGTGGGACCTCGATGGGGACGGAGACGTCGAGCGAACGACCGAGACCCCGACGGTGACCACGTCGTTCGCTCGCCCCGGAACGACGGCTGTCGAACTCAGAGTAACCGACGCCGCCGGGAACACCGACTCGGACACCGTGAACGTGACCGCGGTGAGCGACTCGGAGGGCGTTACGGTGCGGTTGGACCCCGAGTCGACCCGTATCTCGCGGGATAACGAGACTGCGGTCGATATCGTCGTTGAGAACGTCACGAACGGCGTCCGGTCGTACGACGTCTCGGTTTCGACGGCTGACGGCTCGCCGGTCACCTTCGAAAACGCGACGCTCGCCGGCGACCCCGGCTTCCAGTCGGTCGATATCGCCCCGAACGGAGACCGAATCTCTATCACCGCAGCGGCGGCCGACACGCCTGACACCGGCGCGGTCACCGTTGCGACGGTGACGGTTCGCGGGACTCGCAGCGGAACCGCGACGCTCGAAGCGACCGTCACGGCGCTCGGCGACGAGGATAACGAGCCATACACCGTCGGGACCGTGTCTAACACGTCGGTGACCGTTGGACAGCGCACCGGACCGCCCGCAATCGTCGCGGACCGCCTCCCGACGGACGTTGATAACGACGGCGTCTACGAGGACATCAACGGCGACGGGAACGTCTCGGTCTCGGACGTGCAGGCGATGTTCGCGAACCGAGACGACGACGCGCTCCGACAGCAGCGCGGCGCGTTCGACTTCACCGGGGACGGTGACATCAACATCGTCGACGTGCAGCGTCTCTTCGCCGACGTTCGCGGCCGTCCCGCCTGACACCCGACACGCCGCTTCCACGGTCGCTCGTGGCCGTGCCGTCGGCGACCGGTTGGTTCTCTTTCTTCCGCCACCCTGTCCGAACGCTGGGTGTGACCGCGTTCCAGTCCGCCGTTGCATCCCCACGCTCGGCTCGCACCCGTGGTGAGCGGTCGCCGTTCGAACGCTCGTGGTGACGGAGGCTCCACACGCCGACCCACGAGGACGAGCGACCGGTGGCCCGCAGAAAAAACGTCCCGTCGCGGGGGCTCCCGCGAGGGTGCTGTCTCAGTCCCGAATATCGACGAACAACCGCTGTACGTCGACGATGTTGACCTCGCCGTTACCGGAGAAGTCGAACGCGTCGGCGTTGTCCGTGATGGCCGGACTGTTCCGGTTCGCGAACATGGCCTGCACGTCGGAGACAGTCACGTTTCCGTCGCCGTTGACGTCTTCGAACGTTCCGTCGCCGTCCGGGTCAGTCGGCACGTCGTCCGATGCGCCGACCGGCTCTAGCGCAACCGCGGTGAGGCTCACACCGCTCTCGGAGCCGATGTCGTACTCGGTTCCGGGTTCGCTTCCCAGCACCGTCTCCGACACTGCGAGTTCGGACGTTCCGGTGGACGTGAGCGTGACGTTCACGCGAGCGAAGGTGACGGTCCCGTTCTGCGCCGTGTCCATGCCGAACGCGTCGATTGCGACCGAGTCGTTCTCCGGGCCGCGATTGACATCCGTCCCGTTCGGCGAGCCGAGGACGGTCACGTCGGTAATCGTTCCCGCCGTGCCGTTCGTCAGGTTGAGCGTCGTTTCGAACGCGCCGACGCCGTCGGTGACGTTCGTCGCGACGAGGTCGACGGTCACCGTCTCGTTCACGCTCGCGGTCGTCGGCGTCGCGAGCGCGCGAACGTCGACCGCATCCGGCGTTGTGTTGCTCTCGTCGTCCTCGTCGTCGTCCAACTGGACGGTCACGGTTCGGTCGTCGTCGAGCGAGAGCGTCTCGGTGGTCTCGAGACCTTCGAGGTCGGTCGCGTTCGGCGGCGCTTCGACGGTCAGCCGAAGGTCGCCGACGAGTTCGACACCGGGGCGACCGGTCGCGTCGAGCACCATCGTCCCGTTCGGGAGGGTGCTTCCGGAGACGAAGCCGACCGAACCGTTGTTGCGGTGATCGACGGTAACGCGGGCGTTCTCGACCGGGTCACCGCTCGCGTCGACGACAGAGACGTTGAGCCGGTGGGCCTCGGGGAGCGCGACTGTTCCGGCGTCGTGCGGGGCGGTCCCCACGTTGATCGACGTCGCCGCGTAGACGTCCGGGACGGCGTCACGCGGGAAGCTCGTTCCCTCTTCTGCGTAGCGTTCCTGTCTGAACTTCAGGCTGTAGGTTCCGTTTTCCGCGACTGCCACGCTGAACGACCCGTCGTCGGCCGTGCGAGCGAAGCCGCCGCCGGACGTTCCGTTCGTATCGCCGAGGACGACCGCGGTCCGGTTGACCGCCGGTTCGCCGTCCGCCCGGACGAACTGTCCGGTGACGTCTACACGGTCAGTCAACCGGAGCGTGAGGTCCGTATCCGACGTGACGTTCAGCCGTGTCCCGACGAACGTCTCGTTCGGCCCGTACACTTGGACCTGCACGTTGCCGCCGTAATCGTTGGGGACCGCGTCCGGGCCGGCCACTTCGACACCCTGCGTCTGGCCGAAGATGAGGCGGCCGTCGTTGTCGGTCTCCCCGCTGACGGAGTCGAACACGCGGTTTCCGCCGTAGGCGACGACGACCGTCGCGTCGTCGACCGGGTCACCTTGCCGGTCGAGTACGGTCACGTTGAGGCGGTTGGCATTCGGTAGTTCATCGCTCCCGAGGTGCATCGAGTCGTCGGCGTAGACGCGGTGGAGCGGGTAGAGGTCCGGCACCCCGTCGACTTGGCTACTCGGCTGGACGAACGAAACCTGATACGCTCCGCGGGCGGCCGTCAGGTCGTATTCGCCGCTCGGTCCGAGCGACGACACGTCGCCGTCGGGTGCGCCGAGACGAGTGTTGAGCGCGACCTCACCGGGCGGAACCGTTCCGTCGGCGGCCTCCACGAATCCCGTCAGGTTCGACTCCGACCCGTCGGTCTCGTTCGGCGCGAGCGTGAACGAGAGTTCGGTGTCGCTCGTCACGGTGGCGCGCTGCTGTTGAATCGTCTCCTCGTACGCGTCGGAGTCCGCCGGCGGCAGGACCTCGACGGTCACGTTGCCGGTGACTTCCACGCCGGGACGGGATGCATTACTGAGGGTGAGCAGTCCGTCACCGTTCGTCTGCCCTCCGGACACGGCCTCCGCGGGGCCGTTGGCGTGTGTAATTCGCAGCCGCGCATCTTCGACCGTGGTCCCGTTTTCGGCCGTCACAGAGACGTTGAGGACGTGGGCCTCGGGAATCTCACCATCGACGGTCGTCGTCTGTGACGTGTTGATTCGGTCGACCGCGTAGACGTCCGCGACGCCGTCGCGCGGCCACGCGTCGGCTCCGGCGGCCGACTCGCTCCCGTTGAACTGATAGAATCCGACGTGATACTCGGTGTCCTGAAGCACCGACTGGTCGAATTCGGCGATGGCCTGCGTCGTGTTGTAGAACCCGGTATCGTTCGTCGTCGCGGCGGCCGCCGGCGTGTTGGGCGACTCGTCGAAGAACGCGACCGTGTCGTTGACCAGCGGCGTCCCGTCGGTCGTCGTTATGCGACCGGAGACGGACGTGGTCTCGCGGACCGGCTCCGCGTCCTGATTGACGTCGATGTAGCCCTCGTCCGACGAGAGCCGACCGTCTGCGGTGACGGTCTGGACCATCGCGGAGTAGCCGTCTGCTTCAGTCGTCGCCGGAATCGTGACCGACGCGTTCTCGCCCGGTTCGAACGTGCGGGTCATGAGAACGCGTTCTTCCGCCTCGTTATCCCACGAGTAGACGGTGAGAACGCCGCCCTCAACCGTCTCGTCGGGGACGTCGTAGTTGATTGTCACCGTCTCGCCGGGGGCGACTTCGGTGTAGCCGTTCCCGCGGTCAGTGACGTTGACGTCCACGACGTACTGGCTCAGCGACGGCGACGTCCAGTAGTTGAAGTCCCGCGTTCGGCTGTCGGCCGCGAGGGCGACCGAGAGCTGCGCGTCCGCGGGCACGTCGTAGGTGAACGACGCCTGCCCGCTCGCGTTCGTCGTCACCAGTCCGGTGGCGAACACGCCGGCTCGCAGGCCGTCACGCGCACCGACGTACGCGACAGGTGCGTTCGAGACGGGCGAGCCATCCGCGTCGGTGAACGATATCGAACCGTTCGCCGACTGGCCGGCTTCGGCTCCGAACGCTCCGTCGAGTTCGGTTTCGCCCTGTGAGATGTCGGTGTAGCCGTAGCCGACGACCGTGCTACCGTCGACAGTCGTCGTCGCGCGCAGTCGGATGTTCCTGTTGTGGTAGTTCGCAAGCGACTGCGGCAGGTCGAACGAGACGCTCGCCGCCCCGGTGCTGTTCGTCGTTACGGTCCGGTAATCGAGGACCGTCGCGTCGACTCCCGAGAGCACGCGAACATCCTGGTTACTCACCGCCGTGCCGTTTTTCTCGACGATGACCGTCGCCGTCGCGCTTCCGTCCGGGCTGACGTCACCGCCTGTCCGGACTTCCACCTCGGCCGCCGGCTCGTCCGGCACCGGTTCGTCGTCCTCGCTCGTTCGGTTTTCGACTTCGAGTTCGGCGTCCTCAGCGATTCGGACGCCGTTCGTCTCGAGGGTGACGTCGTAGTGGACGCGGTACTCCGTCTGGTTCGCCGGCACGTCCCACGACGTCACGAACTGGCCGCCGGCAGTCGTCGTGAGCGTCTGGGTCTCCAGAACTGCATCGCTCTCGTTTTCGACGCGCAGCGTTATCTCTTCGTTCGCCAGCGGTTCGCCCGTCTCGGTGAGGACCGTTCCGGAAATCGACGCGCGCTCGCCCGGCCGAAGCTCCCACCAACCCGGGATGTTGACAGTACTGATGTACGCCGCCGAATCGATGGTCGCACGCTCGGTTTCGCCGTTCGGCCCGGTCGCGCGAACGACGTACGGCCCCGTCTGCGTCGTCGTGAACGTGAGTTGAGCGAAACTGTCGGTCCCCGTCGTCACGTTCCGCTCAGTTACGCTTCCGTCGGGTGCCCGAATCTCGACGTGGACCGGGTCGCCGGTCGTTGGTTCCCCGTCGACGCTCGTGTGGACCGCAACGTCCACGGTGCTGTTCCGCGGCGTCGTCTGGCGGTAGTACTGCGGAACGAGCTGGGCTCTCGCGCCCGCGGTGAAGCTCGCGTAGCCCGAATAGCCGCTCACGTCCGACGTAACGAACACTCGATACTCGCCGTCGTCGCGGCCGGTGAGGTCGTAGTCGACGACCGCTGTCCCGTTTTCACCGGTCGTCACGTTGAACGTGTCCGTGCCGTTCGGCGTCTCGACTTCGACCGTGAGCGACGTGTTCGCCGGCACGTACTCCTCGGTCGTCACGTTCACCGCACTCACGCGGATGTCGACAGTACCGTCGCTGTCGTACGACGGTTCGCCGTACTCGTAGGCGACGCTCGCGGCCACTTCTATCTCCGCGTTCGAGTCGTGATTGAACGAACTGAGGCTGTCTCTTATACACATCTCTGAGCGGGCTGGCAA
>NZ_AOLG01000053.1 GCF_000336815.1 Haloferax prahovense DSM 18310 | reverse complement strand
TGATAGTCTGCCCCCGAGCCCGTGTCGATAAACACCACCTCGAGGACCCCGCTTTCGTTTATCGGTTGTACCTCTGTATCCGGTTGCTGCTGTATCTCCTCTGCCGCACTAACCCCAACCAATGCGACCGAGCAGACGAACAGCGCTGCCCCTAGTGTAATGGCTATCCGTGCTCGCATCGGCCGCAAGTGGTTATTGAAATAGTATAATTGTATGGTTCGTTGGAAACAATTGACTGTCCCGCGCTTTCGACGGACTCCGCGGCTTTCTACTGACCCCTTTCGAGAACCGTTCTCGAGGTCTCTCAGAGCAGAGTCGATTGGTATAATGCCTTTAACATTGTCACACCATCGTGCGACTTGGTAACAATACTTCCCCTCTCCGACTCGTCGACGCTGATGGACACATCACTGTCATTCGGAGAAACAATTATTGGCTGTCACATGGACTTCCAACCGAATGAGTGCCTTCAGTACCCGTGAACGTGCGGATTCGTAGGTGCTGACAAGAACGTTCCATACAATATGGTGGCTACACACTACGAAGTGGGTGAAACAGTACCTGCGGACATCTGCTCGGTCCCCGCCGAGGAAGAAGAGATAACGTTCGCCGTCTCCGTCGACGTCTACGACGGGTACGGGAGCGCCAAGCACGTCTATCCGACAGAGCAAGTCGAACGCATCTGGGACCTGTTCGTCACGAACGCCGAAACCGACGAGGTGGTGGTCGAAGACGAAGTTCGGCTCTACACGATTCCACACGACGCGCTCCGCTGAGTGTGTCGTGGTTGCACGCACGCTCGCCTCCGCATCCTGCTCGACTCGCGTTCGACGACCGAACAGGGGACGAACTATCCGAAAGCTGACTATCGGTCGAACGGTCCAAAACTCGTTGATATACCACCGAAAGGACCAGACAGATTAAAGACATCTACGCGTGACCACGCGACGACGAACGCATCGATTTGCACCGGACTAGCGGGTGTCGGTTCCGAGTGATTCGCGTGTAGATGGCCCGAGCATCGCGCTCGGTGGCCGTGTCCAAAAATCGGTGACTGACCCAGAATTGCGGCACGGCAGGCCGACGACCGGTGAAAACCCCGCGTTAGACGTATCAAATATCCTGTTAGTTCTGTGGGTTGAGTAATAATTATCACGGTGCTCGTTGGACATATGGCTGAAACTTGAGCGGTACGCCTCCGGAGTATGGGTAGGGAGCGGTACTGCTTATAGTACTGAAAAATTGTGTGGGTTGTCAACGCATGACCAAAGAGAGATACGATGCAGGGGAAACCGTACCGTCGAACATCTGTACAATCGCCGACGACGAGGACGGACTGACGTCCGGGGCGACAGTCGAAGTCGACGAGGGAGAGGTTGCGTTCGCCGTGCCGGTCGAAGTCTATCACGGCTACGGGAGCGCGAAGCACATCTATCCGGTCGAGCAGGTCGAAGACGTGTCGGACCTGTTCGCGACGGAGAGCCACTTCGAGGAGGTGTCTATCGCGGAGAGCGTGCAGTTGTACACGATGCCGCACGAGTCGCTCCGCTGACTGCGCGGCGCGCGAGTCGGCCTCCGCGTCGCGACCCGCGTCGCTCGCTCCGCTCGCTCGCCTCCTCGGCGCGAAATCCCGGTTCCGTGTCGCCTGATTCTACATGATTATTTCTACGAACGCCTCTGTCGGAGCGAAGACTCTACCTATCTTACCGTTCCCATCACGAGCAATGACGCTCGAAGACGACGCCCGGGACTACCATCGGCGGCCGCCCGCGGGGAAAGTGGAGATAGCGACGACGAAGCCGACGAACACCCAACGCGACCTGAGTCTGGCGTACTCGCCGGGCGTGGCCGCGCCGTGTCGCGACATTGCCGACGACGAGACGGCGGCCTACGAGTACACGGCGAAGGGCAACCTCGTCGGCGTCGTCTCGAACGGCTCCGCCGTCCTCGGGCTGGGGGACATCGGGNACGGCGAAGGGCAACCTCGTCGGCGTCGTCTCGAACGGCTCCGCCGTCCTCGGGCTGGGGGACATCGGGGCGCAGGCGTCGAAGCCGGTGATGGAGGGCAAGGGCGTGCTGTTCAAGCGCTTCGCCGACATCGACGTGTTCGACGTCGAGTTCGACCACGACGACCCCCAAGCGTTCGTGGAGTCGGTCGCCGCGATGGAGCCGACGTTCGGCGGCATCAACTTGGAGGACATCCGTGCGCCCGAGTGCTTCGAAATCGAGGAATCCCTGCGCGACCGGATGGACATCCCCGTGTTCCACGACGACCAGCACGGCACGGCCATCATCTCCGGCGCGGCGCTCCTCAACGCCGCCGACATCGCGGACAAGGACCTGTCGTCGCTGAACGTCACCTTCTCCGGTGCGGGCGCGGCCGCGACCGCGACGGCGCGGTTCTACGTCTCGCTGGGCATCCCCCACGAGAACATCACGCTGTGCGACATCGACGGCGTTCTCTCGGATTCGCGGGCCGAGGCCGGCGAACTCGACGAGTACGCCGAACCGTTCGCCCGCGGCGTCGACGACGGCGACCTCGAAGACGCAATCGAGGGCGCGGACGTGCTCGTCGGCCTCTCGGTCGGCGGCATCGTGAGCCAGGAGATGGTGCGGTCGATGGCCGACAACCCCATCATCTTCGCGATGGCGAATCCGGACCCCGAAATCGCCTACGAAGACGCGAAAGAGGCCCGCGAGGACACCGTCATCATGGCCACCGGACGGTCGGACTACCCGAATCAGGTGAACAACGTCCTCGGCTTCCCGTTCATCTTCCGCGGCGCGCTCGACGTACGCGCCACCGAAATCAACGAGGAGATGAAGCGCGCGGCCGCCGAGGCGCTGGCGAACCTCGCCCGACAGGACGTGCCCGACGCGGTCGTCAAGGCCTACGGCGACGGGCCGCTGCAGTTCGGCCCCGACTACCTCATCCCCAAGCCGCTCGACCAGCGCGTCCTCTACGAGGTGACGCCCGCCGTCGCCGAGGCGGCCATGGAGAGCGGCGCGGCCCGCCGCGAGCGCGACCTCGACGACTACCGCGAGGAGTTGGAGGCCCGCCTCGGGAAGTCCCGCGAGATGATGCGCGTCGTCCTCAACAAGGCGGCGACGAACCCCAAGCGGGTCGTTCTCGCCGAGGGCGAAGACGAGAAGATGATTCGCGCCGCGAGCCAGTTGGTCGAAGAGGGCATCGCCGAACCCATCCTCGTCGGCCGGACGAAGGAGATTCTCCGCACCGCCGAGGACCTCGGCCTCGATTTCGACCCGACCATCGCCGACCCCGAAAGCGGTCAGTGGAACCACTACGTCGACCACCTCTACGAGCGCCGCCAGCGCAAGGGCCTCACCCGGACGGAGGCTGCCGAACTCGTGCGGAGCGACTCGAACTACTTCGCCAGCGTGATGGTCGCCATGGACGACGCGGATGCGATGCTGACGGGGCTGACTCACCACTATCCCTCGGCGCTCCGCCCGCCGCTGCAGATTATCGGCACGGCCGACGACGCCGACTACGCCGCCGGCGTCTACATGCTGACGTTCCGGAACCGCGTCATCTTCTGCGCCGACGCGACGGTCAACCTCGACCCCGACGAGAACGTGCTCGCCGAGGTGACGAAACACACCGCCGAACTCGCCCGGCGGTTCAACGTCGACCCCCGCGCGGCCCTGCTCTCGTACTCCGACTTCGGGAGCGTCACGAACGAGGGGACGCGCAAGCCCCGCGACGCGGTCGAACAACTGCACGCCGACCCAGACGTGGACTTCCCGGTGGACGGCGAGATGCAGGCCGACACCGCCCTCGTCGAGGAGATGCTGACCGACACCTACGACTTCGCGGAACTCGACAACCCCGCGAACGTCCTCGTGTTCCCGAACCTCGAAGCGGGCAACATCGGCTACAAACTCCTCCAGCGTCTCGGCGGCGCGGAGGCAATCGGCCCGATGCTCGTCGGCATGGACAAGCCGGTCCACGTCCTCCAGCGCGGCGACGAAGTCAAAGACATNGGCGCGGAGGCAATCGGCCCGATGCTCGTCGGCATGGACAAGCCGGTCCACGTCCTCCAGCGCGGCGACGAAGTCAAAGACATCGTCAACCTTGCGGGTGTTGCGGTAGTGGACGCCCAAGAGGAGTAGCGCGCTCCGAGCGGAGCGAGGACTTTTTGGTCCAGATTTTTGCGGAGAGGGTGAGCGGAGCGAACCCGAACCGGAAAAAGGTGGTCGTTCGACCTCGCGGGCGTCGCGGTGGTTGACGCCCAAGAGGAGTAACGCGCTCCGAGCGGCGTCGAGCCACCTCGGCTGGCCGCGACGGTCACCCCGTCGTGTCAGCACGAGAAATTAAATACGTTCAGCCGAGTCAGGGAGTATGGTCGAGTTGGGTACACACACGTCGGCGTCGGAGCGCCGGTTCGCACTCGGGTGGGTCGGGATGGCCATCGTGATGTCGCTCGCGGTGGCGGCCATCGATTTCCTCGAACTGCCGTTGCAGACGGTGTACGTGTTCGCGGCGGGCGTGACGCTTCGGGAGGTCATCGGACTGGCCGTCTGGCTGCTCCGACGCTGACGGCGGGCGGAGAACAGCTATATCGACGTCGTTCGAACGTTCGCGCGTGCCATCACGTCGCCTCGTTCTCGGGTCGTTCGCCTCGCTTTTCGCCGGCTGTAGCGCGTCGCCGTCGCCGCCGACGACGCCCGATTCGCCGACGATGCGAGCGGAGCCGGAGTCGCCGACGGCGACGTCGACCCCTGACCCCTACGAGTCCCATCTCGCCTCGTTCGGACGGTTCCTCGACTCGGAGTCGGTGGCGCTCGCGGAACTGACCGCCGACGAACGGGCGTCTGTCGTCTCGCTCACTTACGAGAGCGACGCGCGCAGCACGGACCGCCTCAGCAACGAAATCGGAACCGTCGCCGGCGGGTTCTTCAGGGAGGTCGCCGCGGGGTGGACCGCGTCGCGGCTCGAAGCGACCATCGTCGCGGCCGCCGCCGACTCGGGCGCGGTCGTCGCCCGCTGGCGCGCCGAGTCCGCGTGGTTCGACGCCTACGACCGCGGCGACATCAGCGCGGACGAGCTATCGCTCCGAGTACTGCAGACTCTCGAACGAGCGTAAACCGAGAACGCGGGTCGACGAGACCGCGCGCCTGCGAGTCGCTGCTCGCGACGCCCGCACCTACGTCCGTCGCCGAGCGAGTGCGACGAGCGCCGCCAACGCCGCCGCGAGCGCCGCGGTCACCGCACCGAAGCCGGGAGTACTGGTCCCGGTCGTCGCCGGTTCCGACTCGGTCGTCGCGGTCGGCGTCGGCGTCGACTCGGCGTCGACCCGGAGCGTTCCGGCCGAGACGCCGCCCACCGCGACGTCGTAGCGCCCGACGGCGTCGGCTGCGACGACGAACTCGACGGTCCGCGTCTCGCCGGGGGCGAGGTCGAGTGTCCGCGACTCGCTGACCGCGCCGTCGACCGTCAGGTCGACTGTCGTCTCGCCGCGGGTCTGGCCGGTGTTTTCGACCGTCGCGGTCACGGTGACCGAGTCGCCGACCACCACCAAGGACGGCAGGGAGCCGGTCGTCACCGCGAAGGCCGCCCCGGCGGGCGCGGGGGCGAGCGCGAACACCGAGAGGCCGGGCGAGACGGCGGTGAATCGGACCTCGTCGCCGGTCTCGCCGGCGACGCTCGTCGAGAGCGCCCGCCACTCGCCGTCGCTGTAGCGGTAGAGCCGGAGGTCGGCCGCGTCGAGGCCGCGGTCCGTCAGCGTCGCCTTCGAGACGGAGACGGTGAAGTTCACGCCGGAGATGGTGCTGTCGTCCACGTCGTGGGCCACGTCGAGGTACGAAAGCGGCCCCCCGTCGAGCGCCGGTGTCCCGTCCGGCACGGAATCGAGCGCCCGCACCGTGAGTTTCGCGTCCGACTTCGCGCCGAGCGTGAGCGAGAGGCCGTCGACCCGGACGCCGCCGCGCTCGACGCCGGAGAGGTCGACCTCGACCGGCGCGCCGGGCTTCGCGTTTCGGATGTCGACCGCGAGGCCGCCGTTACTGGCCGACGTGCGAACCGACGTCCGCGCGCCGCCGGAGTTGGAACCGCCCGACGAGCCGCCGGTGTCGTCGTCGCTCTCGCCGCCCGGGTCGTCCGGGCTGTCCGTCGTGTCGCCGCCGTCGGTCTCGCCGCCGTCGGAGCCGCCGGTCACCTCGACGGACGCGTCGGCCGTCGTGCGCGTAATCGCCGACCCGTCCGCGTCGGCGAGGGTGTCGACCTCGACGCCGAGCGTCGCGTCGCCGGCCGACTCGCCCGTCACGTCGAGCGCCGCGAGCGCGACGTCGCCGGTCGGGCCGGACCGGGCGTCGGTGTAGCCGACGATTCTGAGGACGCCCGATTCGGGCGCGGCCGTCTCGACCGCGAAGTCGCTGTCGGCGACGCGCACCGAGACGACCGAGGGGTCGTAGGTGACGTTGACTGCGAACGCGCCGACGCCCGCGCCGGCGGGAACGTCCGCGGCCCGCAGGGTCGCCGTCGCCGTCTCCTCCAGGCCGACCGAATCGACGCCCGCGACGGAGACGGTCGCCGAAGACGCCGCGCCGGCCGCGGAGACCGCGGCGAACGGTGCGACGCCCGCGAGGACGACCGCGCAGACGACCGCCGCGACGACGACACGCCGCGCGAACGCGGGGCGGCTCATCGCGCACCTCCGTAGTCGGCGGTGCGGTTGCCGGCGTCGTACTGGGCGACGAGCATCGCGTCGACTGCCGTCACCTCGCCGTCGCCGTCCACGTCGCCGTAGGGGTCGCCGTCGTCGACCGCGGCGACCGCGGCCGCGATATCCGCGGCGTCGCCGTCGTCGACGGTCCCGTCGCGGGTCGCGTCGCCGACCGGGAAGCCGACGAACTCGATGGCCACGTCGAGCAGGCCGGGCGAGTCGAGGGCGACGGTCGTGGTTCCACCATTGCGGCCGGGCGTGGCCTGCTGGCCGTCCACGGTGGCCGTCACGTCGTGGTAGCCCGACGGGAAGGCAGCGGGGTCGGCGACGCCGACGACCGCCCGGCCGTCGGGCACGTCCGCGAGGAACGCGACTTCGAACCGCGCGCGGGCGGTGGCGTTGCCGGCCTCGGTGACGGCGCTCTCGGCGCTGCCGTTCGCGACGGCCGACTGTGCGTCGGTGGCGACGACGACCGCGGGGTCGTCCAGCGAGCCGTGGCGGTAGGTCACGTTGGTCTCGCCGCCGGCGGCGACCGAGACGTTCAGCGCCGGGTAGGTCGCGCCACCGACGCTGACGGAGACGGTGTGGTCGCCCGCGGTCACGTCGTCGCGGACGGTGGCCCCCGCGCGGTCGGTGCCGTCGACGGTGACGGTCGCGCCCGACGCCGGGTCGCCCGCCTCGTCGAGCACGTCCACGGAGAGCGCGCCGGTGGCGACAGCGGTCACGGTCGTCTGCGCGCGGACGTTGTTCGACTCGTTGTACAGGGGGCGCACGTCAGCCCGAACGGTGCGCTCGCCCGCCGACTCGACGGTGACGGTGAAGACGTAGGTCCGCGACTCGCCCGCCGGGACGTTCCGGCCGTAGACGAACAGCGAGTCCCCGCTCGTAATCGTGCTGTTCTGGACGGCCCACGTCCGGGTTCCGTCGGTCGATTTCACCACTGGATTCGGGTCCGCCGGGGCCGACAGCCCGGCTTCGAGGGGGACCTCGACGATGGGGCTGAACAGGTCCGTGCCGCTCGCCGTGTTGTCGACGGTCACTTCGAGTCGGTTGTCGCCGACGTGGAAGTCGGCCGGCGCGTCGATTGAGACGCCGTAGCCGGCCGCGGCCGCGGTGGGCGCGGAGACGCCGGCGACGACGACCGCGACGAGCAGGAGTCCCGTCACGGCGCGTGCGACGGACATCTCAGGCACCTCCCTCGTTCGCGGCGTACTCGTCGCGGGCGACGAGTTGGTCGTTTTCGAGACCGACGACGAGCACGCCCGTCCCGGTCGTATCGACCTGCACGGTTATCGGCCCGTCGGCGTTGTCCCGGAGCGTCTGGAGTTCGCTCTCGGTGAGTTCGACCGAGTCGAGCGCGTCGGTCGAGTCCACGTCGATGGTCTTCGTCACGAGCGCCGGGGTCGACTCCGTGCCGAAGGTGACGGTCACGTCGTGGGTCGGGTTCGAGCCGCCCTGTCCGAGCGTCAACAGCGTGTTGATTGCGAGGGCGGTCGCGCGGGTGTAGCCCCACGACCCGCGGTCGTCGTAGACGGTGACGAGGTAGGTCTGGCCGGCCTGCACGGAGGCGTTCGTGTTCTCCAGTCCCGTCGCGTTGAGCGCCATGAGCGCGTACGCGGTCGTCTCGGAGGAGGTGCCGACGTCGCTCCACGAGGCGGAGCGGCGTTGTGACCACGCCCCGCTGTCGGCTTGGTTGTCGAGCAGCCACGCCCGGCCGTCGTCGATGGCCGTCCGGACGGGAGCCGTCTCGACGCCCGAGGCTTCGAGGCCCCAGACGGCGAGCGCGGTGGACATCGTGTTCGGGGTGGAACCGTCGCCCCACGCGCCGTCGGCGCGCTGGGCGGTCACGAGGTAGCTCGCGGCGTCGCCCCGGAGTTGGTCTGCGGTCGCTGCGGCGGTCGCGTTGTACGGGCCGGCCTGGTCGAGGGCGACGAGGGTGAACCCGGTCATGGCGGCGTCATCGTCGAAGTAGAACTTGTCGTTGCGGATGCGGCCGTCGGCGGCCTGTTCGTCCGCGAGCCACGCGACGGTCGCGTTAGCGTCTATCCGGTCGAGGTCGGCGCGGACCGGCGCGCGAGCGCTCTGCACGGGGTCGTTTCCGACCGCGCTCGTGCCGAACAGCGCGTAGGCCGTGTAGAACACGTCGCCGTCGGGGTCGTTGCCGTACATGCTCCACGAACCGTTCTCGTGTTGCGCGTCCTGTCCGGTCGTCAGACGGGCGACGCCCGCGTCCACGCTGGCGTTGATTTGGCCGGTGTCGTATCCGCCGGGTGCGGGGTTGCGCCGGTAGTACTGGCCGGTGTACAGCGCCCCGAGCATCGGCGAGGTCGTCTGCTCGACGCAGGCGTGGGGGTACTCCACGAGGTAGTCGAGCCCGGCGAGCGTCCGCCCGTCGGTCCCGAGGTGCGTGGAGATGGTCACCCCGTGTTCGTAGGTCGTCTCGTTGCGGAGGGTGAGCGTCGCGGAGTCGCTCCCCGTGCCGGTGAAGTTCACCGCCGCCGTGTCGACCACGCGGGTCTTCGGGCGCTCGACGGTGAGGCGTTCGGTCGCCGTCTCGTTCTCACCGCGGGCGCTGAGGTTCAGTTCGAGGTCGTAGGTCGCGTCGCGGTTCGCGGTGGCGACCACGGTCCACTCGAAGTACGTTCGGTCGTCGGTGTCGTACTTGGTCGCGGTCTCGCCGGGCGCAAATTCGAGGCCCGCCGGGAGCGACAGGTTCGCGGTCACGTTGCTCTCGTAGTTGCTGTAGCCGCGGCCGTAGACGGTGACGTTCCGGCCGACCTGCACCGGGTCGGCGGCGGACAGCCGTCCGCGGAGTTCGTACGGCTGGCTCGTCGTCACGTCGCGGTCGGCGTTGCCGCGCGGGGCGTCGGGGTCCGCGACGGAGGCGACGAGCGTGTGCCGCCCGGTCGCGAACGTGTGATTCCGCGTGAAGACGGCCGTCTCGCGTGGGTCGAGCGCCGGCACGGCGAGCGTCTCGTTCGACGACCCGTCGCCGAAGTCGAGCTCGGCGGTGCGGGCGTCGCTCGGGGCGTTCCCGTAGTTCCTGACGTAGACACGCGTCTCGGCGGCCTCGGTCGGGATGACCCGCCACGGCGCGTTGACGGTGAGTCGGAGGTCGGCGTAGCTGACCTCGGTCGTCGCCGTGGTTCGATTGTCGGTCTCGTCGCCCTCGGCGACCGCGCCGTCGGGGTCCGAGACGGCGACGAGTTCCACGTCCGGATACGCCGAACTCAGGTTGCCGCGGAGCCAGTCGGTGAGGTCGACTGTCACCGTCTCGTTCGCGCCGGCGGCGACGGTGCCGACGGCGCGAGTGTACGTCGTCGAGGCGTCGTCGTAGTAGCCGACGCGGGACCGCGCGACCAGTCGCACGTCGACGTCGGTCGCCTCGGCGGTGCCGTCGTTGACGACGGTGACGTTCGCGGTCACGCGGTCATTGCCGAGCGTCTGGGCGGGTTCGACCGAGATGCGCGGTTCGAGGTCGGGCGCGGCCGAGGCGTTCACGACGAGCGTCGTCGCGTTGCTGTTCCCGGACGCGTCGGTCGCGGTGACAGTGACGGTGTGTGCGCCCGCCGTCGCCAACGAGAGGTTCGTCCGGTTCGCGGCCGTCGTCATCGACTGCCCCTCGTCGGTCTCGAAGGTGTAGTTCGCGACGCGGTGGTTGTCGGTCGCGCTCGCGACGACGCTGAAGTTCCCGCCGGTCCTGACTGGCGACGGCGCGCTCGCCGAGACCGTCGGCGGCACGCGGTCGACCACCGGAACGGTCGTCGAAAGCGTCACCAGCGTCTGTTCGGTCGTCCCGTCCAGCACCTCGACCGAGACGGGCGCGTCCCCGAGCGCCGCGTAGGTGTGGTTCGTCCGGTTCGCGCTCGTGAAGACGGTCTCGCCGTCACCGAACGACCAACCGTAGCGAACGTCCGTCACGGACGCCGGGAGCGAGCGGTTGGTGACGGCGAAGGAGACGTTCGTCACGTTCACGTCGGCCGGCGTCGGGGCGACGCGGAGGTCCGCAGAGCCGATGTCGCGGACGGTCACGGCCGTCGTCGCGGTGTAGAGTTTGCGGTCGTAGCTGTCGAAGCCGGAGACGCGGGCCGTGTACGTTCCGGTCCGGTCGTACGCGTGCGAGACGTTCCGCGCCGTCGTCTCGGCGGTCGCGCCGTCGCCGAACGACCAGCGGTAGGTCTCGACGCTGTCGGCGTCGCCCGAGACGGTCGTCTCGAAGGNAGATGTGTATAAGAGACAGGACGCGAGCGGTTCCACGTCGCCGAGTGCGACGAGCGAGCGGTTGATGTCCGACGACGACCCGGTCTGGACGTAGAGCCAGCCGTCGCCGCCGACGACCGCGCTCGCGACGGTGGTGTCGAAGCCGGGGGCGTCAAGCGAGTCGTTCCACACCGGCGCGCCCGTCTGCAGGTCGAGCGCGTGGACGGTGCCGTCGAACTCGGCGACGTAGACCGTGTCGCCGAGGACGGCCGGCGCGCCGAGGACGGCGCTGTCGGTGTCGTAGCTCCACGCGCGCGAGCCGTTCGTGGCGACCGCGACGACGCCCTTCTCGTCGTCGTAGAAGCCGCCGCGGGTGTCGACAACGATGCCGTCGGCGACGGCGGGCGACGAGCGGCTCTCGGTCTCGCCGGCGGCCACGGACCACAGTTGCGCGCCCGTGTCGGCGTCGAAGGCGACGAGCGAGCCGTACGTCGAGACGTAGAGGACGCCGTCCGAGACGGTGGGTGCCGCGCCGCGGTGGTTCGAGAGGCTCCGGTTCCACTGCTCGGTGCCCGTGTCGGCGTCGAAGGCGTAGAGGTGCGAGCCGAAGCCGGTGAAGCGCGAGCCGTCCCACCCCTGCGTCACGTAGACGGTGCCGTTCGCCACCGCGGGCACGGCCTGCGCGTCACCGGTCGTTTCGAGTTCGGTCAGGTTCTTCCGCCAGCGGAGCGAGTGCGACCCCCGGTCGATGGCGTAGAGCGCGTCTTCGGCCTCCGAGACGACGTAGACCGCGTCGCTCGTCACCGTGGGCGCGGAGAGCCACTCGCCGTCGGTGAACAGACCGTCGCTGTCGGCCGGCACCGACACCGACCAGCGTTCGGAGCCGTCGGCCGCGTCGAACACGGTGAGCGTGTCGCGCTCGTTGTTCGCGGCGTCGTTGTGACTGCTCACGAACACCGAGTCGCCCTCGACGGTCGGGGGCGCGGTCACCTCGTCGGGGTAGGCGCTGGCGGACCACAGCGTCGAGCCGTTCGCGGCGTCGTAGGCGACGATTCCGTAGCCGCTGGCGACGAACACCCGCCCGTCAGCGAACGTCGGCGGCCGCGAGTAGAGCGTGGACGTGGTCTCGTTCCAGCGGACCTCGACGGGTCCCGCCGGGCCGACGCCGGCGACGTTCGCGCCGGTGTTGGCGTCGTCGTAGCCGAACTGCGGCCAGCCGTCGGTCGGCGCGGCGAACTCCTCGGCGGCGACGTCGACCGCCGCAGACGCCGTGAACAGCGGCGTTCCGTTCGCGTTCGTCACGGTCACGGCGGCGTCGTAGGTACCGGGGTCGGCGTAGGCGTGGCTGGTCTCGTTGGCCGCGGTCGTCGCGTCGGCGGTCCCGTCGCCGTCGAAGTCCCACCGGTACTCGCCGACCGACTGGCCGGCCGCGAGCGAGACGTTCCGTACCGCGAACGCGACAGATTCGCCCTCGGTGAGGCTGTCGGGCGTGGCGACGAGCGTGCCGTTTCCGGCGGCCGTCACGTCGAGTCGGAGCGTGTCTTCGACCAGGAGCGCCTCCGTGCTGTTGTCGCGGACCCGCACGGTCGCGTTGTACGCGCCCGGCTCGGCGTAGGTGTGATTCGCCGTCGCGTTCGGGTGTCTCGTGTACGTGCGGTCGCCGTCGCCGAACGTCCACGTGTAGAAGTCGCCGTCGCCGACGCCGGAGACGTTCACGAGGGCGAACCGAACCGTATCGAGATTGGCGCGGGCGGGCGTCGGTGCGGCGGTGAGCGTGCCGTCTCCGGCCGTCACCGCGTCGAGCGTGAGCGACTCCTCGAAGAGGAACTGCTCGCTCCCGCTCCGCGCCGTGACGGCGACGGTGTGCGGGCCGGGGGCGGAGAACCCGGGGAGGACGAGGCTCGCGTTCGGATGCGTCGTGTACCCCGCGTAAGAGCCGTCGACCGTCCACGTGTAGAACGAGGGCGTCTCGCCCGTGATGTTCGACAGCGAGACGTTGACAGGCTCGCCGAGCGCCGGGGCCGTCTCGTTCGCCGTCATCGTCGCGCCCGGCTGTTCGGCCGATTCGAGCGTCACCGTCACCGTCTCGTCGCCCGTCACGTCGAGCCGTGTCGTGTAGACGCGCTGGACGTAGCCGCTCGACGACGAGACGGGCTCGCCTTCGAGTCCGCCGTCGTAGCTGAGTTGTCTCGGCGGGGCGACGGCGACGGTCACGTTGCCCGTGAGTTCGATTCCGGCCGTCCCGTTCGAGAGGTGGACGTCGCCGTCGGCCTCGGTGAGGAACCACTCGCCGAACTGCGAGGTGTTCACCGTCGCGCCGTTCGCGTTCGTGTGCTGGAAGGCCACGGCCGCCCCCGAGACGGGCGCGCCGGTCTCGTTGACGACCGAGAGGTTCACCACGTGCGCACCCGGAAGCGCCGCGTTCCCGAGGTCGGCGGTCGCGCCGGGCGACGCCCGCTGAAGCGCGAACACGTCGGGCGACCCGTCTCGGGGGAACGCGCCGGGAGCGCCGGGTTGCGACCCGTTGGCCGCGAGGTAACTCACGTCGTACGTGGCGTTCGATTGGAGGCCCGTGAGGTTGTACGCCCCCTGCGCCGAGAGTTCGTCGTAGCTCGGTTCACTTCCGTCGGTCGCGGCGAAGACGACGTCGCTTGCGGCGGGCGCGCCCGTCGCGCGGTCGACCGACCCCGCGAGCGACTGCCCGGCGGCCGCCCCCGAGAGCGCGACGAACGGACTCGCCAGCGAGACGAGGACGATAATCGTGAGCGATGCTGCCCCTACCTGGTGTCGATAACGTGTTGTCATGCCCCCCCTTCGTCTCTCCGAAACCCGCGATAGCCACGAAATCCGGAACGATATCGTGTGTCATCATGGCGAGGCTATAATTCTGTGTTACTGGCCATACAGCGGTGTTTCAGGGCCTGAAACGACGTTTCGAACCGCGAATCGTGGGCCGCCGAGCCGCGCCGCTGTCGGCTGTTCGACCGCGGCGGCGAGTCCGTCGCCTCAGAGGAACGCGTCGCGTTCGGCCGGCGTCGATTCGGTGCGATACCGCGTGTACGTCGAGTGGGCCCAGTCGACCACGGCGTCGGCCTCGGCGTCCAACACCGCGCGCGGGCGGCCGTGGTCGTCGACGACGCCCATGCCGACGCGGTCGGCGTCGAGAATCGAGAGGACGTACGGCACGCGCTCGTAGCGGTACAGAGAGACGTTGGGGGCGTCGAAGAGGTCGGCCAACTGCCCCGCGGTCTTCTCGCTTCGCGCCATCGCCTCGTAGGCCCCGTCGGTCATGATGACTTCGACGTCGACGTCGTCGTTCCGGCGGCGATGAACCGTCGCCAACACGTCGGGCGAGGCGGCGTGCGTCAGGATGCGAATTCGGTCGGCCGACTCGACGTGCGACACCGCGAGCCGAAGTGGGGCCTGGGGGTCGCTCGGCGTCGGCGTCACGACGGTCGCCGACGCGAGCGCGCCGAGACGGAAGCCGGGGTCGTCCAGCGGGAGCCACTGCAAGAGGTCGGCCTCCGCGAACGTCGTCGCCGCCTCGACGGTCGAGACGGCGGTCTGGAGCTGTTCGACCACGACCACACCGAGCGGCGTAATCTCGTAGTGTTCGCCCGTTTTCGAAACCCACTCCCGCTCGGTGAGCGACTTCATCACCCGCCAGGCTGTCGACCGTGACGTGTCGAGCGTCGCCTGCAACTCGCTCGCGGTCGCCGGTCCCTCGTCGAGCGCCCGGAGCGCCGCTAACCGGTTCGGTGAGGTGATGAGACTCCGAAGTTCGTCCACGACCCCGTCCATGGTAGACGATACGACACCGCCGTAATAGTGGTTCCCCTCTGCGTGGGTGCGAAACCACACGCGAACGAGGCTGTGTGCCGCGGAATCGCCGCCACCGCGTCAGTCGCGAACCCCGCGCCTCGTTCCCACCGCGAGCGAACGCACCTCAGCGGTTATGTGGACTCGTTGAGAACATCGAACTATGTTCGACCGACTCCTCTTTCCGACGGACGGGAGCGACGGCGCGGACGCCGTCCTCGACCACGTCGTCGACATCGCCGCCGCCCACGACGCGACCCTCCACCTGCTGCACGTCGCCCCGCCGGAGCCCGAGCGACGCCCGAACCTGCGCGACGAGGGTGAGAGCGAGGGAGACGAACCCGACGAGCGCCGCCGAACCGACGGCGAGCGCTTCGTGAGCGACGCCGCGGCCCGCGCGTCCCAGTCCGACGCGGCGGTCGTGACGAGCATCGAGCGCGGCGAGCCGTATCGGGTCATCACCGAGTACGCCGCCGAACAGGACAGTGACCTCGTCGCCATGCCGACTCACGGGCGGACGGGGCTGAGCCGCCTGCTCCTCGGGAGCACCACGGAACGCGTCGTCCGACGGTCCGACGTGCCCGTGCTCACCGTCCGGCCGGACGCGGCGACCGACCTCGCGTACCCCTACGCCGACGTGCTGACGCCCACCGACGGGAGCGCCTGCGCGACCGCGGCGGTCACGTTCGGCAGCGAGGTGGCGGCGGCGACCGACGCCGCGCTCCACGCGGTCTCGGTCGTCAACGTCGCCGCCTTCGGCGCGGACATCCGCGGGCCGCTCCTCATCGACGAACTCGAAGAGCGGGCGAGCGACGCGGTCGAACAGGCGGGCGACGTGGCGGCCGCCGCGGGCGTCGAGACGGTCAGGGAGTCCGTCGGCCGCGACGTGTCGATTCACCACGGTATCCTCGCGTACATCGACGAACACGATGTGGACATCGTGGTGATGGGAACCCACGGCCACACGGGCTTCGACCGCTACATGCTCGGGAGCGTCGCAGAGAAACTGGTCCGAACCTCGCCGGTGCCGGTGGTGACGGTCAGAGAGCCGCGAAACGAGTAGGGAGAGCCGTCGGGCGTCGGCCCGCGGTCGGCGGACGCCGGTCGCTTTCGCCCGTCAGTTCCGAAGCAGGCTCGTGACGCCCGCGGTCTCGGCGATGATCCACCCGACGAAGACGAGATACGCCGCGCCGAGCGCGTAGCACTCCAGCCGCGAGAGCGACAGGTCCGTCCGGAGCAGGCCGAACAGCAGGACGGTCGCCAGCGTCAGTACGCCCAGCATGGGGACGGCGACGGCGAAGTCGACCGGGACGCTCCCGACGATGAGGACGCCCACGGGGATGGCGACGAGCAGGTCGAACGTGTTCGACCCGAGGACGTTGCCGAGGCTCGTCGCGCTGTTGCCGTCGGCGGCCGAGCGGACGCTGACGAGCGTGTCGGGGAGGCTCGTCGCGGCGGCGACCACGGTGACCCCCGCGAGGAACGTCGGGACGCCGAAGGTCCCGCTGAGCGACTCGACGCTCCCGACCAGTTGCTCGACGCCGACGAGGATGACGAGGAGGCCGCCGAGGAGGCGCGCCCACTCGCGACCGATGCCGTCGGCGACGCCCGCGTTCTCGGCTTCGTACTCCGAGACGTCCTGCCACTGGATGAACAGGTAGAGGCCGTAGAGGAGCAGGGGGATGAGCGCCACCGGGCGGGTGAGCTGTCCGGTCAGCGCCGGGCCGTCGGGGACGGGGAAGTAGATAACCGCCAGCGAGAACGTGACGACGAGCGTGGCGACGGCGACCATGTAGAACTGCGCTTCCTTGTAGACGACCAGCCGGCTCGTTTCGAGGTCGCCGTCGGTGGCGAGCCCCGATAGCGCCGGAATCACGAGGATGTTGAAGATGGCCGAGCCGACGATTGCACCGACGCCCATGTCGAAGACGCCCGCGGTGGCGGCGATGGCGACGCTGGCGAACTCGGGAAAGCTCGACCCGAGAGCGACGATGATGGAGCCCTGGACGACCGCGGGGAGGCCGTAGTACGCCGCGAGGTGGTCGGCGGACTCTTCGAGCCAGCCGCTGCCGACCCAGATGAGGCCGGTCGTCAGGAGAATCACGACGACGTTCGCGAGCGGCGACGACGGGACGAGACTGCCGAGGACCATTGGTACTCCCTTTCAGCGACGCGGAAAAAGAACCCACCGACACGGGTGGTCGGCGGTGGGTACCCAGTCGGTCGGTGGTTCGCGGACTCGGTCGATGGCCCGCGGACTCAGACGGTCGTCAGTCGTCGCCGTGGGCCGATTCGGGCGTGAACGTGACGCCGCCGATTTCGATTTCGTCGGGGACGCGGTCGGTGTCGTGCGCGCCGACCGGAGGGAGGTTCGCGTCGGCCGCGAGCGACGCGTCGAGGTCGGTCGCGGACGCGATTGTCTCCATCTCGCCGTCGGCCTCGCGCGCGTCCTGGTCGATGCGCATCGAACAGAACTCGACGCCGCACATCGAGCAGAAGCGCGCCTCTTTGTAGTTGTCGCCGGGGAGCGTCTGGTCGTGGTACGACCGCGCCCGCTCGGGGTCGAGCGCGAGGTCGAACTGCCGCGCCCAGTCGAACTCGTAGCGGGCCTCCGAGAGCGCGTCGTCCCAGTCGCGCGCGCCGGGGAGGTCGGTCGCCACGTCGGCCGCGTGGGCGGCGATTCGGTAGGCTGCGATCCCCTCGCGCACGTCCTCGCGGTCGGGAAGCCCGAGGTGTTCTTTCGGCGTGACGTAACACAGCATCGCCGCGCCGGCGCGGCCCGCCTCGGTCGCGCCGATGGCGCTCGTGATGTGGTCGTAGCCCGGAGCCACGTCGGTGACGAGCGGGCCGAGGACGTAGAACGGCGCGCCGTCGCAGACCTCCTGTTGACGTTCGACGTTTTCTGCGATGTGGTCCATCGGAACGTGGCCGGGTCCCTCGACCATCACCTGCACGCCGTAGTCCCACGCGGTCCGCGTGAGTTCGCCCAGCGTGTCGAGTTCGGCGAACTGCGCGTCGTCGCCGGCGTCGGCCAGACAGCCGGGTCGGAGGCCGTCGCCGAGCGAGAACGTCACATCGTGTTCGGCGAAGATGTCGCAGATGTCCTCGAACGCGACGTACAGGGGGTTCTGCTCGCCGTTTTCCTCCATCCACTGAGCGAGGATGGAGCCGCCGCGGGAGACGATGCCCGTCTTCCGGCCGTCGGTCAGGGGGAGGTGTTCCATCAGCACGCCCGCGTGAATCGTCATGTAATCGACGCCCTGTTCGGCCTGTTTCTCGATGATTTCGAGGAGCAGGTCGCGGGTGATGTCTTCGGGGCTGTCGACGCGCTTGACCGCCTCGTAGATGGGGACGGTGCCGATTGGGACCGGCGAGTACGCGACGTTCGCCTCCCGAATCTCGTCGAGGTTCGACCCCGTCGAGAGGTCCATTACCGTGTCCGCGCCGTAGTGGACCGCGGTGTGGAGCTTCTCCAACTCCTCGGTGAGGTCGCTCGTCGTCTCGCTGTTGCCGATGTTCGCGTTGACCTTCGTGGCGAACTCGCGGCCGATGACCATCGGGTCGAGCGAGTCGTGGTTGCGGTTCGCGGGGATGACCGCCTGCCCCTCGGCGACCTGCGTTCTGACGAACTCGGGGTCGCGGTTCTCGCGCTCGGCGACGCGTTCCATCGCGGGGGTGACGCGTCCTGCTCGGGCGTGCTGGAGTTGCGTTGACGCCATTAATTACCTAGTGATACAACTGACTAATAACTGTTGTGACAGTCGCGGCCAGCGGAAGATAGTCGTCGGAAAATGGCGGCTTACGCCGAGTTCAGCACGGCGACAGAACCCTCACGAGTATTGTCTGGAGCGGCGTGACACAGACGGTGTTCAATCTATCGGGTGACCAAGACGATTCCGAGAACTGCGAACGCGATACCCGTGACTTTCGTCACTGTGAGGTTCTCTCCGAGAACGACGATGCCGATGACGGCCGCGACGACGAAGTACATGGCACCGAGCGTCGAGACAACTGTCGTCGACCCGTGGGTGAACCCGATATACATCGAAATGAGGCCGGTTCCAGTAAACAACCCGGCCACGCCAGCGAGGAGACCTCCCCTTGCAGTAACCGCGAGCGATGCGTCCGAAACGATGATGAAGCCGAATGCGAGGAGTGCCGCTACGAGATACGAGATAGCCGCGGCAGTCCTCGGGTCCATGGACTCCGACGCGGCGTTGCCTAAGATTATCCAAATCCCCCACGTCACCATCGTAATCAGGCCGAACAACACAGCCGAGTCCATCTCAGCGAATTCCATCTGTAACGCCTCGCGTCGGCATTCAAAAGAAACCGGACCTCGATTATGACTGGTGTATATACGGGGCGGACAGAGATACCTGTAGAACGCGATGCGGTGACTCGTCGTTCAGGAAAAACTCGGGCGATTGTGGTGGGCCGACGCGTCGACCTACTCCAGCGAGACGAACGGAATCGTCGCGCGCTGTCCGGCGGCGTAGTCGAGGACAGAGGACTGCGCCCGCCCGTCGGGTGTGACGAGGTCGGCGAGGAGCGGCGCGGTATCGACTGCACCCGCCTTCGCGCCGCCGAAGACGTACTCACCGGCCGACTCCGCGACGGGACGAAGCGACCCCCGGTCTTCGGACTGGACCGCGGCGACGACTTCGAGGTCGGCGGCGTCGACGCCGTCGAAGGCGGCCCGGTCGAGCGTCAGCGTGACGGTGTTCGCGTCGGCATCGACCGCCTCGCCGAGCGTGACCGTGCTCCCCTCGTCGTCGGTGAGGGTCGCGCCGGTGGCGTCGACGGCGCCCTTCGTGAAACCGCTGATTTCGAGGCGGTAGTGCCACGGGTCGGCGAACGTCACATTCGCCCCGAGGTCGTCGAGGCTCTCGTCTGTCCCACCCTGTTTCTCGGGGTCGCGCACCCACAGGAGGAACAACTGCGGTGAGAAGCCGCGACTGCTCCCGAAGGCGTTGTAGAGGTTCTCGACCTCGAAACTGAACTGGTACCGACTCGGCGTCTGTTCGACCGTGACCGACCGGAGGTCGAACGCGCCGTCCTCGAAGGCCGCGTTCGTCGGATAGACGTACCCGCCGGGGCCGTGGTCGTCTCCCGCCGGGTCGGCGAGGTCGGCGACCGTCTCGGGCGGCTTCACCGTCACCGTTTCGTCGGCCAGCGTCTCACCGTCGGCCGTCAGGACGGCGACCTCGTACTCGCCGGGCGTCTCGATGGCGTACGAGAGTTCGTCTCGCGCGTCGGTCGTCCCCGGTTCGAACCGCACGTTCGAGGGCGCGGCGAGGTCGCCGTCGACGACGAGGCGGATGGTCGTCCCGCCGATGTAGTCTCCCTCGTTCGACCCCGTCGCGGTCACGAACGACTCGCCGACGAACGGGTCGTCGCGCACCTCGATATCCACTTCCTGTTCGGGCCGTCGGTACCTCGGCAGTCGCGCGAGGTCGTCGTTCGTGGCCGGTCGGAGTCGCATCGCGGTTCCGCCGGTCTCGACCATCGACGCGAGGACGGTCGTGTCCGCGGTGACGATTGCCTCGTCGACGCGGACGGCGTCGAGGTTCGAGTCGTACGCCGCGTCGATGCCGTCGGAGTAGAGTTCGAGGACGTACGCTCCCTTGGTGTGGCCGCGGCCGTTCGACCCGCCGTGACCCGCGCCGTGGTCGTTCTTGTTGTGTCCCTTGCGTTCGCCCGGCGCGTCGTCGAGGAAGTCCAACGGAACGTCCAGCGCGCGGCCGTTCTCGTCGGTCATCGCGCCGACGAACCACTCGTCTTCGTGCCTTCGCGCGACCACCGAGTACGAGCCGATTTCGGCGTCGACGACGCGGGTGTCGCTCCACGGCCCGGCCGGGACCGACTCGATGAAGTCGAAGGCGTCGACGGTCGGCCCGAGCGTCGGGTCAGTCGCCGGTTCGGGCATCGGCGCACCGGTCTGCGTGACGGCGACAGAATCGAGGTTGAACCCGCCCGTGTCGCCATCGGCGAGGCGCACCGCTAGCTCGTTGTCGCCCGCCGACAGCGACACCGGCGTCGAAACCGCGTTCCAGTCGTCCCAGTAGTCGGTCGGCGGGAGCGTCACTTGACCCTGTTCGGCCCCGTCGACCAGGACCGTGGCCGTCCGCGGCGTGCCTTCGGGGACGGCGTTGTTCTCCCCGTCGCTGGCGTACCGGAGGTGCAACTCGTACGTGACGTCCTCGGTGACGCTCTCGACGGTCCACGAGAGCCCCGCGCCGGCGTCGACGGTATTGGGGTCGACCGGGACGTACCGGCCGCCCTGCGCGCCCGCCCACCGCGCGGCAGTCGAAACGCCATCCAGCTCCGCGTTCTCGGCCTGTGCCACGTCGCCGACGCCGACCGTGGCGTCCCGGTCGGCGAGGTACGAACTCGGGAGGTCGGCGACCATCTGGAGGCCACTGAAGTAGGTCGGATACATCGCGAGCTGTTTGGCTCGCGTCGTCTCGATGCCGCCGGACCCGGAGTCGGAGTCGAAGATACCGGGCGTGTACTCGACGGGGCCGCCGAGCATCCGGGTGAAGGGGAACGTCACGTGGTGTTCGGGGTCGACGTAGCCGAAGGCGTCGTACTCCTGTCCGAGGACGCCCTCGCGGGTCATGACGTTGGGGAAGGTCCGCCGCTCGCCGGTCGGTTTGAGCGGCTCGTGGACTTCGAGCATCTGGCGGTGTTTGGCCGCTTCGCGGTAGACCAACCGGTGGTGGTTCACGAGCGGTTGGCAGTGGTGGTTGTACGTCTCCCCGTCGATGGTAACGCCGCTGTCCGCGACGTACCCCGTCTTTATCGAGTTGATGCCGAGGTCGTCGTAGAAGGCGAACGGACTCGACTCGCCCGTGAGTTGCGACTCGTAGTTCGAGACGTTGCCGGCGGTCTCGTTGTGGGCGGTCATCGCGACCGGCGGGTCGAGACTGCGGCCGTACGCGGTCACCGCCTCGATGTCGAAATCGGGGTAGGACTCGTCGAAGTCCATCGCGCTGCCGTCGCCGGGATAGGTGCGCCAGCCCTCGTTCCATCCCTCCACGAGGACGCTCGGAACGTCGTGCTCGCTGGCGAAGTCCATGTACCGCTTCATGCGCTTCGTCTGCGCGCCGTGGTTCCCGGTCTGTGGGCCGCGGTACTGCCAGTCGGCGCGCCCAGTTATCATGAGCCACCAGACGCCCAGGAACTTCTGCGGTTCTATCCAGTCGGTCCCCTGGGGGAAGTCCGCGGGGTCGTGCGGCTCGTTGAGGTTCACGACGAGCGTCGATTCGACGAGGTCGCCGGGGCTGGACCCGACCTGCACCGTCCGCCACGGCGTCGCGTGCGGCGCGCTCGCGGTCACTTTCGTCCCGTCGGGACGCGGTGCGAGCGTCGAGCGGAAGGTCGTGGACCCGGCCGAGACGGGTTCGACCGCCATCGCCGCGTAATCGACGAGGCTCGCCTCGTGGACGCTCAGATAGCAGTCGTCGTCGGCTCGCATCGTCATCGGGGTGTGTGCGCCGCCGAACGAACTCTCGTCGCCGATTTCGCTCAGCGGGGTCCGCTCGTGGACGTACTCGTAGCTGTTGAAGTCGTTTTCGACCCACCAGGCGGTGAAGTCGTCGGCGAACGCGAACTCCGTTCGCTCGCTCGTGACGACGAAGTCGCCGAAGCCGGACGACTCGGGGAAGACGTAGCGGAGGCCGACGCCGTCGTCGAAGACGCGAATCGCGAGCGTGACGGTTCGCTCCGGTTCGGCCGTCTCGACGAGACCGATACGGAGTTCGTTGTAGTGCTCGCGAACCTCGTCGTACTGTCCCCAGACGGGCGTCCAGCGCTCGTCGACCGTCGCCCGCTCGGTGCCGGCGACGGCGAGGTCGGTCCCGAACGCCGGTTGGTCTGCGAACTCGAACCCGAGTCCCGACGGTTCGACGACCCGGCGGCCCTCGTACGAGACCGCGTAGGTCGGCGTCCCGGTCGAGACATCGACGCGGACGACGAGCGACCCATCGGGTGACGAAACCGTCTGAACGGGCCCGTCGTCGTTGTTCGAGACGGTGGCAGCGACATCGTCGGGAACGTCGAGCGTGTACGACGTCGCCGCGGCCAACGACGTGAGGCCACCGAGGAACTGTCTCCTACTGAACTCCGACTCGTCTGAGCTTGTATGAGATTGTTCATCAAACATTCTGGAAAAATTGTTATTCTATAACGAATAAAAATCTTATTGCCGCCTCGATAGTTGACACGATGGGGCGGCTCGGCCACGGCCGGTCGCGCAGAATCAGTCGCCGAAACGCCGTCAAAAGCGCGCGTGAACGCCGTTACCGACTCGTCACCTCACCCCTCATAGCCGGCGTACTCCATCAGTTTCGCGAAGATGTCGGTGTCCATCGCCTCCTTGTAGACGACGCCGCCCAGCATGCCGCCGGGGTAGAAGCCCCCGTTCATGACGTGGTTGACCTTGTGGCAGTGCATGAGGTAGATGCCGGGTTGGGCGTCCGCCGTGAACTCGATAGTGTGGCGCTCCGCGGGCGCGATGTTCGTCACGTCCATGTCGTGGCGGGCGGCCTCGGGGACAACGCCGCCGTCCTTTTCGACGACTTGGAAGCGGTGGTTGTGGATGTGCATCGGGTGGCTCATGTAGCCCGCGTTGACGTAGTGAATGCGGACGGTGTCGTCCTGCTCGACGATGATGGGCGAGCCGTCTTCGGGGTGGAGCGTCCGCGGCGCGCTCTTGCCGTTGACGGTGAACACGTCCGGCTTCCGGTTCCGGGGGTCGTAGGCCACGTTCTCGCCGGCCATCTGCCGGGGAAGCCGCGAGTCCCAGTCGCGGACGGTCATGAAGTACTCCCTGTCGGCCGGTTCGTACCCCTTCGGGTCGACGCGGAGGATGCCGTACATCCCCATCTCGATGTGCCGGTGGGTCTGGTAGTGACAGTGGTAGAGGTGCGTCCCGGGGACGTTCGCCGGGATGGTGTAGGTGTGTTTCTCGCCGGGGTCGACGCGGATGCCCGTCGTCGTCGGCACGCCGTCGTCCTTCCAGGCCTTGCGCACGCCGTGGAAGTGGACCGTGTGCGGGCGCATCCCGTCGGTGTTGTCCAGCGTGACCTCCATGTCGTTGCCCTCGGTCGTCCGGAGAATCGGCCCGGGGACGCTCGGCGCGCCATCGTCGGCGCTGAACGCCCACACCTGCGGGAGTTCGACCGGCCCGCCCATCGTCTCGAGGGGATGGGCCGCGTGGCGCGCCGGCGCGCTCTTGAGGGTGACCTTCCCGCCCTGTTCGTCCACCTGCACGACCTCCGGCGGGCTGGTGTACGGCAGCGCCGACTCGCTCGTCTGGGAGACGGTCGTCTCGTCTGCGCCGACGGCGGCGTTGCCATCGCCGTTCGTGGGCGCGGCGCACCCCGCGAGGCCGAGCGCTCCGACGCTCCCCGTTGCAGCGAGGAATTCACGACGCGACACCGTCGAACCGGGTGCACCGACGTAGTTGCTCATTACAGTCGGTCGTTGGCCCGGGGGAGTGGAATACCGCCTCGCCGGTTCCCGTTCCACAGGAGCCTTCCGAACATGTTCGGCGCGGTCGATACGTACCGGGCGGGGGAACAGTCGAGTCGGGCGTGCCAGTGCGAATCGACGGCCATCGGTTCGACCGACTCGACGCTGGTGCCCACACCTTTCATACGACTCGGTGGCGTATCGGAACCCGAACCGACGGCGCGCGCCGCGCCGAGCAACCCAAGCCTACGCAGATGTCGACGAATCCACTCTCAGACGCGCTCGAACCGGACTTCGAGACGGTGTTCGACGCCCTCACCAGCACGCAGTGTCGCGCCGTCCTCAAGCGACTCGACGGGCCGATGACCGCCTCGGACATCGCCGCCGCGTGCGACCTCCCGCGCTCGACGGTGTACCGAAAGCTCGAACAGATGGTGGAGGCGGGGCTGTTGGAGAAACGCGACCGCGGCCGCGAGGCCGCTCGCTACGCGCTCGGCTTCGAGGAGGTGGTCGTCACGCGCGAACCGGGCGACCTCTCGATTTCGGTGTCGTCGCCGTCGCGGTCGGCCTCAGACCAGCTCTCGACGCTGTGGTCGGCCGTCAGCGACCAGACCGACGACTGAGGGTTAGATCGTCGCGTCGTCCCGCGCGAGAAACGCCTTCATGACTTTCCCTTCCGCCCGGTGGAGCTTCTCGCTCGTCGTCGACTTCGCCAGCCCGACGGCCTCGGCGAGCCCGGTGAGCGTGCACGTCCGCGGCGTGTCGTAGTAGCCCTCGGCGACCGCCGTCTCGAGGAGGGCGTACTGGTCGTCAGTGAGCAGCGATTCCGTGTCTATCGACTGGTGGATAGAGACGAGGTCGAACGGGATACCGAACTGGGTGAGCTGTTCGCCCAGCTCCGAGAGGTTCTCGCGCGGCGCGGTCACCTCGACGGTCACCTCGCCGTCGACGATGGTGATAGGCAGTTCCAGCGGGATGCCCACCTCGCTGAGCGTGAGAATCAACAGCGGCTCGGTCGTCTCGAACTGCACCAGCGCGCGCTCCGGCTGCGCTTCGAGAATCGTCACCGAGACGACCGACTCGTACTCGTCGATGGTGGTGACGACCGGCTCGATGTCGGCCGCCCGTATCTCGACGAGGCCGACGCCCGTCTCGTCGGCCGGCATCGCCGCGAGGACGGTGAACTCGGCGTCCGGATAGCGGCCCGAGAGGTCGGAAACCCAGACCTCCTCGGGGAGCGTGATGGAGAGTGTTGCCCGGGGCATCGGTAGTGAAACGAAGTCGTCCCCGCCGCACAAAGATAGTTCCGAACATGTTCGGCCCCCGGCCGCGTTTCGGGAACCAGCGAGACGGGTTTTTCACCGGAACGCGGACCGTCGAGTGTCGAGCGGGGCGGGTCCACCGTCTCGCCGCACTCAATCATGAGTTCGAACGATGCCACATCTCCGACGCTCGGCCGGCGAACCGTACTTCGACTCCTCGGCGGCGCGGCCGTCTCCACGACCGCACTGGGAGGCGTCGCCGACTCCGCGCGAGCGCAGTCGGGGACCGACCTCGACTCGTGGTTCGCACAGACCTCGAACTACGAGGGGGTAGTGGACAAGACTGGGAGTTCGACGGTGACGGTGACGGTGGGGTCGCAGGCCAACGGCGGGGCGTTCGGGTTCGGCCCGGCCGCCGTACGCGTCGACCCCGGAACGACCGTCGTCTGGGAGTGGAACGGGAAGGGCGGGTCGCACAACGTCGCCGCCAGCGACGGGAGTTTCGAGTCCGACCTCGTCGGCGACAGCGGCCACACGTTCGAGCAGACGCTCGACGCGGCGGGCGTCTACACCTACGTCTGTACGCCGCACAAGACGCTCGGGATGAAGGGCGCAATCGTCGTCGGCGACGCCGGCGGCGCGACCGGGACCGAGGCGGCCGACTCGGCCGGCGAGGAAGAGACGGAGGCGTCCGCCGAGAGCGGCGGCGAGGGGGACGCCGACCTCGACGCGTGGTTCGAGAACACCTCGAACTTCGACGGCGTGGAGGGACAGACCGGTCTCCAGCGCGTGACGGTCGAGGTCGGGTCGCAGGCCAACGGCGGGGCGTTCGGCTTCGGCCCCGCGGCGATTCGCGTCTCGAAGGGGACGACCGTCGCGTGGACGTGGTCCGGAAAGGGTGGCTCGCACAACGTCGTCGCCGAGGACGGGAGCTTCGAGTCCGACCTCGTCAGCGCCGGCGACCACACGTTCGAACACACCTTCGAGGAGGCCGGGACGTACAGATACGCCTGCACCCCGCACGAGACGCTCGGGATGAAAGGCGCGGTCGTCGTCACCGACGACGAGGGCGGGTCGAACGCGTCGGTCGCCGAACCGTTCGGCGACCCCGAGACGGAGCGCCTCGGCGGCATCGCGCTGGCCGGGACGTTCGGGGCGATGCTGGCGTCGCCCGCGCTGTTCGGCGCGTTCATGTGGCTCAAAGGCGAGGGCGACGAATCGGCGGGCGAGACGTATCCGAAGGAGAAGTCGGAGTAGGCCGCCCACAGCCGGGCAACGTCTTCGAAGACTGGGTGACTGTGCCGCGTTCGCGGCGTGGCGACGGTGAGAGGAGACCGTGGCGCTGTCGAACACTCACGGCGCGTGTCGCCAGTCCAGAACATTGTTACTGCTACCAGCGTGTTGATAACTATGCGCCGCCGCGCGTTCCTCGCGTCCGCACTGACCGCCGCCTCCACCCTGACCGCGGGATGCGGTTCCATCGGGTCGCCGACCGAACACACGGACCCGGTGGTCGAGCCCGACGACAACCCCCGAGACAGGGCGAAATATCTCCAGTTCGACGGGGACGGAGACGACGGAGACGACGGAGACCTCGCCACCGTTGGTGTCGACCCCACTTCCGGGCCCCTCCCGAGACCGCTCGCCGTCTCGATTTCGCATACAGAAGACACCGAACTGCGGTCGCTCACACAGCGCTTTACGGCACCCGACGGTGACGGGTCCCCGCCGCGACTCTCGCTCCGGGGGCCGTTCGAGGGTGGCCGCAGACCTCACCCGTCTGTGTCGCTGTTCCGAGACGAGACGGCCGCGGTCGTCGAAGTCCACCGGTTCGGCGAGCTCGCCGACGAGACCGCGTTTCTCAACCTCGCGGTCACCGAATGGCCGGAATCGGCCCGCAGGCTCGTCGTCGACAGTACCGTGGAACTCGTCGAGACGGGGGTCTTCGAGCACACGCACGTCCTCGACGCCGAACTGACGTTCGACTTCTTCGCCGAAACGGATACTGGCGACGGAACCGTTGAAACCCCGGACTCGTCGGGGTAGCTAGACACCGGCTCGTCGCGAGTGCGGACACCGGTCTCGACGTTCGAGACCGAGATGCGACTACTCGACGAACACCCGTGTCACGTGCCCGCCACAGCCGCATTGCTCGACGTAGTCGTACGATAGGTCTGCGCCAAATCGCTCCGCGAGCGCGTCGTAGAGGTACGCCTCCGGGTGGCCGTGGTCGCCGTGAGTGACGAGGTTGACGTGGTGGCCGGCAGTCGTGTGTTCAACCGCGGCGACCGCCTCCGAAACCACGAGGTCGCGGTCGGCGGCGTGCCGCGGGAGTTCGAGGTTCGCCGACCACGAGGTGTCGTGGACGCGGTCGGTCGCAGAGTCGGGCGTTTCGTGGTCGTGGTCCGCGGGTCGGGAGTCGGTCGTCATCACGGTTCGAGAGACGGCTTCCGGCTCAAAGAGCGGCTATCCGAACATGTTCGTCCGGGCTGTGCGAGGTCGGGAAGCGCCGCGTGTAGCCTATAGCAGGCGTGTGAACCACGACCTGTATGGAGCTTCAACGCAAGACCATCGCGAAGGCAATCGTCGTCGTGTTCGTCTTCAACCTCGTCGTGATGGGCGCGGGCGCCTGGTTCGCCTACCAGGAGGCCCCGCCGATTCCCGACGAGGTGGTCGGACCCGACGGAGACGTCGTCGTCAGCGGCGACGTGATTCGAGAGGGCAAGACCGTGTTCCAGAAAGACGGCCTGATGAACCACGGGTCGATACTGGGCAACGGCGCGTACTACGGCGCGGACTACACCGCCGACGCGCTGGACTTGAAAGTCCAGTTCATGCGGAACTACTACGCCCAAGAGCGGTACGGTGACCCCTACGACCAACTCGACTCCGCCGACCAGGCCGCCGTCGCCGACGTGGTGAAATCCGACCTCGACGACAGCTACGAGGGCGGCGCGATTCGGTACACCGCGGCCGAGGTCTACGCCCACGAGCAGGTGCGCCAGGAGTACGTCGAGCGCTACCACGAGGGCGACCACGAGCGCGGCGTCCCCGCGAACATGATCGACTCCGAGGAGGAGGCGCGGGCGTTCGCGGACTTCGCCATGTGGACGGCGTGGTTCTCCCACACCGACCGCCCTGACGGCACTCACTCGTACACGAACGACTGGCCGTACCAGCCCGGCGCGGGCAACGACGCCACCGCCGCCTCGATGACGTGGAGCGTCATCGCCATGGTGCTTCTCGTCGCGGGCGCGGGTCTCGGCATCTGGCTGTACAAGTCGGTCGAACTCCCCGAGCCGTCGGCCGAGGACATCACGGTGCCCGAACCGGGCGACGTGAGCGTCTTCCCGAGCCAGCGGGCGGCGCTCCGGTTCGTCCCGGTGGCCGCCGGGTTGTTCTTGGCGCAGGTGCTGTTGGGCGGCCTGCTCGCGCACTTCTACATCGAGCGCGCCGGCTTCTTCGGCATCGAGTCGATATTCGGCGTGCCCATCTTGCAACTGCTCCCGTTCGCCATCGCCAAGACGTGGCACATCGACCTCGGCATCCTCTGGATCGCCGCGACGTGGCTCGGCGCGGGGCTGTTCCTCCCGCCGCTTTTGACCGGCTACGAACCGCCGAAGCAGTCGACGTACATCGACGTCCTCCTCGGCGCTATCGTCGTCGTCGTGGTCGGCGGCCTGTCGGGCATCTGGCTGGGCGCGAACGGCTACATCGACGGCTCGTTGTGGTGGATTCTCGGCAACGAGGGGCTCGAATACCTCGAAGTCGGCAAGCTCTGGCAGTTCGGCATCCTCGCCGGCTTCCTCATCTGGGCGGGGTTGGCGGTTCGCGGGCTGAAGCCGCTTCTCGACAAGGAACCGCCGTACGGGCTGGCGCACATGATTTTGTACGCTGGCGGCTCTATCGCCCTCTTGTTCACCGCGGGCTTCCTCTTTACCCCCGAGACGAACATCGCCGTCACGGAGTTCTGGCGCTGGTGGGTCGTCCACATGTGGGTCGAGGGGGCCTTCGAGTTCTTCATCGTCGCCATCGTCGGCCTGACGCTGGTGTCGATGAACCTCCTGTCGCGCCGGAGCGCCGAGAAGGCAGTCATGCTCCAGGCGCTGCTCGTCATGGGGACGGGCATCATCGGCGTCTCGCACCACTACTGGTGGGTCGGCATGCCCGACATGTGGGTGCCCATCGGGAGCGTCTTCTCGACGCTCGAACTCATCCCGCTGGTGTTCATCCTCTACGAGGCGCTCGGGCAGTACCGGGCGATGTCGGGCGAGTCGTTCCCGTACCGTCTGCCGTTCATGTTTATCGTCGCCAGCGGCGTCTGGAACTTCGTCGGCGCGGGCGTGCTCGGCTTCTTCATCAACCTCCCGCTCATCAACTACTACGAGCACGGGACGTACCTGACGGTCGGTCACGCCCACGCCGCGATGTTCGGCGCGTTCGGTTTCCTCGCGCTCGGCATGGTCACCTACATGCTCCAGCTCTCCATCGACGCCGAGCGCTGGGACGGCTCGTGGCTGCACGCCGCCTTCTGGTGTTGGAACGTCGGCCTCGTGTTGATGGTGTTCGTCTCCGTCCTCCCGGTCGGCTTCCTCCAGTTGGAGACGGCGTTCACCGGGAGCTACGCCGCCGCCCGGAGCGTCGCCTTCTACGACCAGCCGCTGATTCAGACGCTGTTCTGGGCGCGGCTCCCCGGCGACTCCCTCATCATCCTCGGGACGGTCATCTACGCGGCTGACCTCGTCAGAAAGCGGTTCGTCCTCCGGCAGTCCGCCGACGACCCGAGCGTCGAGGACATGGCCGTCGCCGAGGGCATCCTGGGCGACGACTAACGGGCGAGCGCTGTCGAATCGCTTCTTTTCTGCTCACTTGTTACGGTCGTGGTGAATGGCGAGCCGAGTTGGTCAGTTTGTTCTGGTTATGCAGAAGCACTCCCCAGTCGCTTCCGCCAATTTAGGGGAAGGTGTGTTGAGACTAAAACCGATTTAGCAGAGCTGTGATGCGTGAATTTCACCGATTCGGTCAGCGGACACTTCCCCAGATAGCTCTCCAGGCGGCTATTCTTATCACACATCCAACCAGACCCAATTTCCGAGCGAAGCGCCGAGAGTGCCTTCTGGACGTGATCGGCTCGAATCACGAGTGCGGGGGTGTTCTCGTGTGAGCCACGGTTGACGATGACATCCCGGGGAGGGTTGTGACCGGCTCGTCCACGAGTGGGTTGACGGTCAAGAACTGTTGCTGTTGCATCGTCCTTCGGCTGTTAGGTCTCGGTAGGGTCCCGTAGCCACGCTACCTCACCAGTAGGAGGTGTGAACTACCCCACCCTACTCGCTCACGGCTGACGCCGTTCGCTCCTTGAGGGTGGGGCTTCCTGTTTCAACGACGCGCTTTGCAGACACCAAAGTATCCACAGGAAGCGCAGTCTCCACAGGCGTTGATTCGGAGTATCCCACTCCTACATCTTCGAGACCGCGAGAAAGAATATTCCACGCCGCGTTCGCGTCCCTGTCCACCTCAAACCCGCAGGCAGGACAGGAGTGTTCACGGACCCACAGCGGCTTGTCCGTCTTGACTCCACAGGCGGCGCACTCTTTCGTCGTGTCTTTCGGGTCAACCGCGATGAAGTGCGTTCTCTCTCGGTCGCATTTGTATTCGAGCATCCGTAGAAACGTTCCCCATGCCGAACCTGCTCGATTCCGTGAGTTGCCCGGCAGTTCGACCAAGCCCTTTGCGTCCAAGTCCTCGACGGCCACCAAGTCGTACTCGGTGGCGTAATAGTTCGACAACTTGTGAAGGAAGTCTCGTCGCTTCCGCTTCAGGTCGGCGTGGCGTTCGGCCACCACTCGGCGTTGTTTCTCCCAATTCGCAGACCCGTGTTCCTTCCGTGAGAGGTTGCGTTGAGCGCGTTCCAACCGTTCGCGCTCGTCGCTGAAGTCGGGACTCTCGATGGCGTACCCGTCAGTATCGTGGGCGTACTTGAGAATCCCCACGTCGATTCCAACGACTCGCTCGGGTGTCTCCGGTTTCTCGGGCGTGGCTTCATCCACGTCAATACCGAACGTGGCGAACCACTCGCCCGTGGGTTCTTGTTTGACCGTGACCTGTTTGATGGTCGCGTTCTCGGGAATGTCTCGGTGGAGGGGAATCGGAATCTCACCGATTTTGCTCAACCACAACACGGGCCGACCACTCGTATTCTTGAGCTTGAAGCCGGACTGGTTGTAGGTGAGCGAGCGATACTCCCGAGGGGGTTTCCACTTGAGCATCCCCACAGCACGTCCGTTCTCCTTCTGCGCTTTAAGCGTGGAGAGGTTGTCGTAGATGCGCTTGACGACCATCTGGAGAACTTTCGAGTGAACATCTCCGAGGTCGCTCCACCACGTTTTGAGGTCGGGGAGTCGTCCCTGAATCTCGTAGCGAGCGGGATTGTCGTCTGTCTTGTTGAGCAGGTGGAGGACGTGGTTGTAGAGTTGCCTACAAGTATCGACGTGGTGCAGAAGCGTCTCTGTGAGGGCTTTCGACGGGTCAAGTCGATACTTGTAGTTGTACTGCATCTATTCGTCTGAATCGGGTTCGGAGACGCGGACGACTTTCACGTCGGCTCCGCGCCATCGTTTGGGGACGATGACGTGGGCACTATTCCCCGACGGTTTTGCCGTCCCGTCGAGGACTTCTTCGCCTTCGATTTCAAACCTATCCATCACCGATGTATAGACTATGGATAGACATAAAGGTAGCGGTGGGCCTGTGGACCGGGCAGTGAACGTGTTTGAGAATCGTGCGGCGCTGTATCCCCTCCCTACTGCGCTACTCGGTCGCTTCGCTCCCTGCGTTGCTCCTTGAGGAAGGGGACTTAGCGCCTATTTCCAGTTAAACCTCGATTACAGAGGTATTTTACTGCGCGCAGTTTTGGTTGACGCTATGAGATACCTTACTGCCTTAGTCAAACCAGATGGAGGGGCGGCATTCCATCCACTCGGAGAGGAACTGGCGGATGACCCGTCGATCAGGCGGCGGGCTATCCATCATCTTGAGCTTCTTGATGATGATACTGTCCTCCTGTTTGCCGAGGCAAGCGGCAGTAAGAAACGATACAAACAGATTATGGAGGATTCGTCTCATGTCACTAGTTATCTTACTGCGGGTGAAGACCGATGGATGGCTGTGAGCCAATTCGAACCGACAGAAGCGGTTCGCCGATCTCTTCAACTGCAACAGGAATCACTGCTGGTGATAGAGACCCCGATTCACTTCACGTCCGAGAATCACCTTAAAATCACTTACCTGGGAACTGACGAAACGTTCAGTCAGTTATACGAATACGCCAGGAAAATGGATCAACTCACATTCGAGGTCCTTGGACTGGGAGATTATAAGACTGATAAATCATCGCTCAATAGAATGATTACACCGAGGCAGGAGGAAGTGCTTGAGGCAGCAGTTGATCTAGGATATTATCGTGAGCCCCGCGAAGCGTCACTCGAAGACATCGGCGACATCGTTGGGATTTCTCCCGGAACAGTCGGTGAGCACCTTCGGAAAGCCGAAGAACGCGTGTTCAGCGAGCTCGTTCACTGATTCTGATCTTCGCTCACGAATCGTAGCGTCAGTGAGATTCCCGCCGTACAGTAGCCAGAAGCTTCAGGAGATATAAGGAGCCACATTGGTGCGGCAGTTCTCGTATTCAGCTTTGTCGCGTATGTCCTCCCACGAGAGCACGATGCCGACGACGAAACCCAGACCCATGGCCACAGAGACGGTTACAACGACTGATGCATCGTTGCTCAGTGGGCACGATGTCGAATCGACCTATCGTGACATCAATGGCGTGCAGTTACACGTCGTCACCGCCGGCGATCCCGACGCACCTCTGGTCGTCCTTCTACACGGACATCCCGATTTCTGGTACGGCTGGCGTCATCAGATTCGTTCGCTCGTTGAGGCCGGGTTTCGAGTGGTTGTTCCGGATCAGCGAGGCTGTAATCTGAGCGACGCACCTGATGAGGTCGATGCCTACCGGCAATCGGAATTAGTCGCTGACGTGCGCGAATTGATTCACAGCGAGGGCCGAGACTCGGCCCACGTAGTCGGGCACGACTTTGGCGGGTTCGTCGCTTGGAACGTCGCACTCTGTTATCCATCTGTTGTTAATCGTCTCGGAATCTTAAACGTCCCACACCCCACGGTGTATCGAGAGACCTTACGGTCTAGCCTCGAACAAATTCTCCGGAGCTGGTACGTCTGGTTCTATCAGGTACCGAAGCTCCCCGAGTGGATGCTGCGTCGGAACGATATGGCCAATATGGTTGACTCGCTTGAAATAACCTCGAACGAAGGGACATTCGACGAAGAAACGATTAACCGCTACAAGGCGGCTTGGCAGCATACAGGTATTGAGCCGAGGATTAATTGGTATCGTGGATTCCGTCGGTCGGAACACCCATCATGCGACATCGTTACCCAGAAGACGCTGATTTGTTGGGGAGAAGATGACATAGCCCTCCTACCCTCAATGGCTGAAAGAAGCATCGACTACTGTGAAGACGGCCAGATACGGATGTTTCCTGACGCTTCACATTGGGTCCATCACGAGCGTGAAGAGGTTACTGATGCGCTAGACCGTCATCTCAGAGGAACAACAGACTCGAATCAACCGAGTCGGTGAAACCGCACTATTAGTTTCCGACGGGAGCAATAATCACTCTGTTGACGAAGTCGCTCTCGACCACAAAGTAATTTGAGAACCGTATGCATTGAGACAGTCGATCTCAACTACTGTAGGGGAACGGTGAAACGATATGCCTACTGTCGTGAGAGTTCGTTATCGGGATATCCTGCCCGCCTTCTTGCAGCCTGCCGCTCGGTTTCAGTCAGTCGATATGCAGACAACTCGTCTTCCAGCGAACCGAGTGCCGACCGACGTGCTTGATGAGTTTCGAGGAAATCCGCGATACGCTCTGCCGCGAATGCCTTGAGTTCACCACTCAATAGAGAGCCCTCACGGTAATCTGCTGCCAGTTGTTCAACCCGCTCGTCGCTCTCCTCAAAGAAGTAGTACAACAATAGATAGGGGACGTCAACCTCTGGATTCCCACCTTTCGCCCGATGTTCCTCGATGCTCGTCTGTCCACCTGAGTACGCGTACGTCCGGATTTTATCGGTGACCGTCTCTCGGTCGTCCGAAAGGAGGATACTCGGGGCGTCGTCAGACGAACTCATCTTTCCCGGCCCTTCGAGACTCGGGAGGAACTTCGAAAGCAATGCCCCGGGCTTGCTCACGTCGTAGCGTTGCTTCGCGGCGATATCACGACAGACGCGTACGTGCGGGTCTTGGTCTACTGCAATTGGAACGAGTGTCGGGTGGCGTCCCTCGACAAGTTGTGGAAGGAGCAGATGAGTTGCTTGCACGGCAGGGTAGAACGACAGGCCGATATTCTCCGGTTCTCCGTACGTCGCGTCGACTGTCGATTGGGTCACTTCCTTTGCAAAGGCAGTAGCAAGTGGGTACNAGAACGACAGGCCGATATTCTCCGGTTCTCCGTACGTCGCGTCGACTGTCGATTGGGTCACTTCCTTTGCAAAGGCAGTAGCAAGTGGGTACACCACGTCGGCGTCTGCTGTATCTACGATGATGCGAGTGCGGTCAGGGTCGAAGCCAACGGCAAGGAGGTCGCGGAGGTTCTGGCGAGTGTAGTCGCTGATTTCGTCGAGCGATTTGTCCTTGAGAACGTACTTCTCGTCGTCGGAGAACGGGATGTAGACGCGTGTGCCAGTCTGCTCTTGGAGATATTTTGCAAAGTAGAAGGGGAAGATGTGGCCGATATGCATCGGCCCGGAGGGGCCACGTCCGGTCACAATTGAATGGGGTTCGCCATCGTTTGCGGCATCAAGGAACGAGTCTACATCTCGTTGGGCGTAGAAGACGTCTCGACGGACGAGCGGGTGGCCGGGGTCGGGGAATCGCGTTTTCTGTTCGGAGGTGAGTTGGTCGGCTCCGAATCGGTCGAGGAGTCGGTCGTAGTCGATGTCGCCTTCGACGGCGTAGGGCGTTACGGTGAAGTTGTCTTCTGCTGGCATTGGTGGTGTTGATAGGGTAGTCACTTGGAGTGCGGTACAGCGAAGAAGCGAGTGAGCATCGCGGTGGTATCGTTGGGTGAAGCCCGTCAGACCCTACACCGAGACACTGTCCACTTCCCGTGACGCGTGCCAACGCCAGCAGTTGGCGGAGGAAGTGGACTCCATACACCTGACGAAGGGTACTTCAGATATATAATCTGTGCTTCGATTGTTACGTTTTCTTCGATGCTGTACTATCGTGGCTGTCAATCCAACCCGCTGCACACACCCGTTGTCCGTGTCCCGTACACCCACCAGTAAGCGGATTCAACGAGCCACCAGCGACTGATTCACCTCTTCCGATTTATGCCGCCGGTGGACTCCCGACTCACTCCCACGCGAGTACCAGCCCCGTCGCGGCCCCGACGACGACCGTTCCGCCGAGGGTCGCAATCACGCCCAGCGCCCCGAGCAACAGCGGGACGACGAGAAACAGGATAACGGTCTCCACGAGCGCCGAGACCGGCCCCGCGCCGGCCGACGCTTCGAACGGACTGCCCTCCATCACGACGACCGCGAGTTCGAGCAGGTACATCGGGACCGGAAGCGCGAGCAACCCCACGAGGCCGCCGACGAGCGCGCCGCGGACTCGGGAGTTCGCCCCGCCGAGTCGCCGCCAGAGCAGGCTGGCGAGCAGGCCGCCCCCGAGAAAGCCCCCGGCGACGAGCACCACCATCGGTCCGGAGGGGACGGCAGGGTCGCCGCCGGTCAGTAACGCGACCACTGGGTCGGCGAGAACGTACCAGAGCGCGAACGCGCCGCCCGCGAGGGCGAACGTCATCGAGGGGCGGCGGCGCGCGGCGGCGAGGAGCGGGTGGCCCATGCGAGAGATTCGTCGCACCGGAAGAAGAAGTTCGCGGCAGTCGAGAACCGACCGACTGCGGGCGGAAACAGACCGAAAAACGACGTGGCCGGACGCTACTCGACGACGACCGCGCCCTTCATGCCGAGCGTCTCGTGGGGCGTACAGGCGTATCTGTACGTCCCGGCCTCCTCGAAGGTGTGTTCGAACGTGTGACCGCTGTCGCCGACGAGTTCCGATTCGAACCCGCCGTCGGCGGCGGCGACGTTGTGTGACCCGCCCTTCCCGTTCCACTCCCAGACGACCGTGGTGCCCGTCGAGACCCGCACGGCGGCCGGGCCGAACCCGAACGCCCCGCCGTTGGCCTGCGCACCAACAGTCACCGTCACCGTCGAACTCCCCGTCTTGTCCAGCACTCCGTCGTAGTTGTCGACGTTGTCGAACCAGCCGTCGAACTGTGGAGCGCTCCCGTCGCCGGAACCGTCGTCGCCGCCGGTCGTGCCGCCGGATTCGGTCGTCGGCTCGGCGGTCGATTCGGCGGTCGTCGCGTCGTCCCCGTCCGCCGCGGCCGCGTTCGCGGCGTCACCGCCGGAGCCGGAACAGCCGGCGAGCGCCGTCGACAGCGCCGCCGTCGCAGTCAGTGCCGTAAAGCGCCGTCTCGTAAAGGTTGTGTCGCGCGTCATCAGCTACACCTCGGCGGCGACGGATGCAAGCGGTTGTCCCGAACGTGTTCGGGTCGCTTCCCGTGCGCTGCCACTTCCCGAGGCGTCAGTCGCCCGCCGACCGAGTCCCGGGTATCGGGCCGTCGTAGTCGGCGGGCACGTACCCGCAGAGCGGGTCGCTGGCCAGCGGGTCGCCGGTGTGGGCGTAGGCCCGCGAGCGACTGCCGCCGCAGACGTGGCGGAACTCGCACGCGCCGCACTTCCCGCGGAGGGCGTCGCGGTCCCGGAGCGACCGAAAGAGGTCGCTCTCGCGGTACCGCTCGACGAGTCCGCCGTCGCGGACCGAGCCGGCGGACGCGGGGAGGAAGCCCGACGGGAACAGCTCTCCGGTGTGGCTGACGAAGGCGAAGCCGTCACCGGCGGTGATACCGAGTCGGCGGCCGATGCCGTCGGTCGGGGGCGCGTCGCTCGCGTCCCGCCGGCGCTGGATGGCGACTCGGCGGTAGTGGGGCGCTTCGGTCGTCTTGACGCCGAAGGGCGCTTCCTCGCTCACCTCGGTCAGCCACTCCATGACGCGCTCGGCGCGTTCGGGGGAAATCGGGTCGAGAACGCGCCCCCGACCGACGGGGACGAGGAAGAACACGGACCAGAGGACCGCGCCGAGGTCGGCCACGAGGTCGCAGAGCGCGGGGAGTTCGTCGACCGTTTCGGCGCAGACGGTCGTGTTTATCTGGAGCGGGAGCCCGGCCTCGCGGGCCGCGCGGGCGGCCGCGACGGTCTGCTCGAAGCTTCCGTCTTCGCCTCGGAAGGCGTCGTGCGACGCCGCGGTCGCGCCGTCGAGGCTGAGCGCCATGCGCTTGACGCCCGCGTCGGCGAGGGCGGCGACCGTCTCGGACGTCAGCGACGACGTCCCGCTCGGCGTGAGCGTCATCCTGAGGCCCATGTCGGTCCCGTACTCGACGAGGTCGACGAGGTCCGAGCGGGCGAGTGGGTCGCCGCCGGAGAGGACGACGAGCTGCCCGGGGCCGAACTCGCGGGCCTGGTCGAGCAGGCGCGTTCCCTCCGCCGTCGTCAGTTCATCGGGGTGTCGCGCCGGCGTCGCGTCCGCCCGGCAGTGGTCGCACGCGAGGTCGCACGCCTGGGTGACCTCCCAGATGAGGACGAACGGCCGCCGCGAGGTGTCGATGCTCGACGGGTCCGGCGGGGCGGTCGCCGTCGGCGGCGCGTCCGCGTCGCTCCCCGTGCCCGTGTCGGTGTCGAGGTGTGGCGGTCGAGACATGGCTCTGGTCGGGTGGTTCGAGGGCGTGAAAGGTGAGCCACACCCCGAACGCGTTCGGCCGCAAGACCGGTGGCGACGGGACGAACACGTTCGGGGTGAACTTCCTGCTCCGGCGGCCCCACGACACCGGTATGGAGCACGAAGCGTACCTCGACGGACTCGACGCACCGAGCGAACGAGCGGTGAGCTTCCTCGACGTTCGGGAGCTGCCGCCGCCGGAACCGCTCACGGAGACGATGAACCGCCTCGCCGCACTCGACGGCGACACCGTGTTCGTCCAGCTCAACGACCGCGAGCCGAAGTTCCTCTACCCGAAGCTCGACGACCGGGGGTTCGCCTACTGCTCCGCCGAGCGAGACGACGGCGTCGTCACCGCGATTTGGGAACCCTGAGTCGTCGCCGTCACCGACCCTCCTCCTACGTGCCCCTCGATAACGTCGGCGTTGCCCCGTCTGCGGCCCGAAACGTATCAATCGCGCGCAATTTGGCATAATCGTTAATGTAATAACTCCTCACGCGTTTGTACGTGGTATGAGTTCAGACCACACGAATACCACCCACTCCGAATGGTGCCCTGACTGCGGCTCCGAGATGGCCTTCACCGGCACACAACCAGCGGGACTCGCGCAGTTCTTCTGCGAGCAGTGCCGGTACCGCCGTGACCGCTTCGTCGGCGACGACTGAACTGACCGTTCGTCTTCTCGGGATTCACGCGCTCGAAAGCGGCCGCGCTTCTTCGCGTCTCGCGGCGTGGTACGACTCGCGAAGATGTTCGGAGTGCGTCTCCCAACCGTACAACCATTGTTCGTTTATACCCGTGTTCGGGCACTCGATTCAACTGGAGGGAGACACAGATGCTATCTACGACCCGGCGGCGGACGCTCCAGTGGCTCGGACTCGGCGGCGTCGCCTCGCTCGCCGGCTGTGCGACGGACGCACCGACCGCCGCGCAGTCGCTCGACGAGACGGAGGAACCGACACAACAGAGTTCGACGAATCTGGTCGACCAAGTCGCGGCCGACCCGACGGACATCCCCGGTCCCATCGACCGGCGCGAACCCGCCGAAGTCGACGTGACGCTCCGGCCGGAGGAGGTGACAGCCGAGGTCGAAGACGGTGTGACGTTCACCTACACGACGTACAACGGGCAGGTTCCCGGCCCGCTCGTCCGCGTCCGGCAGGGCGACACGGTGAACGTGACGTTCGAGAACCCCGAGGAAAACACCATGCCGCACAACGTCGACTTCCACGCGGTCGCCGGCCCCGGCGGGGGCGCGGAAGCGACGATGACGAACCCCGGCGAGACGGCGCACCTGCGGTTCAAGGCCACCTACCCCGGCGCGTACATCTACCACTGCGCCGTGCCGAACATGGACATGCACATCAGCGCCGGGATGTTCGGCCTCATCCTCGTCGAACCGCCGGAGGGGATGCCCGAGGTCGACCACGAGATATACCTCGGCCAGCACGAACTCTACACCGACAAGGACGCCGGCGAGGAGGGCCAACACAGCTTCGACTACGAGGCCATGCGGAACGAGGACCCGACGTACGTCCTCATGAACGGCGAGAAGTACGCGTGGACGCCCAACGGTCGGGGGCCGGCCGCGACGGTCGGCCTCGACGAGACGGTCCGGGTGTACTTCGTCGACGGGGGGCCGAACCTCTCCAGTAGCTTCCACCCCATCGGGAGCGTCTGGGAGACGCTCTACCCCGAGGGGTCGCTGACGACCGACCCGCAGACCCACATCCAGACGCGACAAGTGCCGCCGGGGAGCACGACCATCGCAACGATGAGTTCGCCCGTCCCCGGCGACTTCAAACTCGTCGACCACTCGCTGTCCCGCGTCGTCCGCAAGGGCTGTATGGCGGTCGTCCGCGCCGAAGGGCCGGAAGACCCCGAGATATTCGACCCCGACCCTGACCCGCAGTAGCGCCATCGCACCGGCCGGCAGTCCCCGGACTGACCGGTTTTCTACCTGACGCTGTTGAACCCCGCCGGGACTGACAGAACCCGTGTGGCGGAAGCGACATACCGAGAATCGACCACAGCATTATGCCGTTCGCTTTCAAAATGCGAAGCCAAGGATGCCAGACGATAAACAGGGACGAGATAAGCAAGCCGCCAACGAAGAACAGCGCCAGCGCGAGCGAGCGCTCCAAGAGGCACGTAACCGCGCCGACGAACCCAAACCCGGGAAGGAACTTGGGGATCTCGACGATGCACTCGAAGTTCAAGACTATCCGACCACAACGGAGCAACTCGCCGAGAACTACGGCGACTACGAGGTCGAAACGCAAGGAGGGTGGAAACCCCTCGACGAGGTGCTCGCTTCGGTCGACAACGAAATATACGACTCCGCGGACGACGTTCGCGACCGGATACAGCGACAAATAAATCGGAGATGAGTGCGTCCAAAGCAGCTTCTGTCGTGACGATATTTCGGTAACCTGCGTTCCGAGACGCGTCCTCGCTGTTTGTCCTACGCGTGGCTCGTCCGCATCAGTAGCTCCCTTCCCACAACCGAGGCGCGCACTCGATTCAGCACACCTGCTGAGACTCACCCGACGTCTGTCAGAAGGTGCGTGCAAGATGTAGAGGGCGTATTCACACATCTTGGCGTGTCAGTCCCAGTAGGTGTCAACCGATTCGCCAGCGAGTCGTGCGCGGATGAACAGGTACGCGAAATGAACTGGGACGTAGCCGAGACAGAGAACCCAGCCCTGTGGTTTCGAGACTAAGTCCCATGTGCGTTCAACGCCGCTTGTGGCATCCATCGAGAGCGTTTCAAAGCCGAGTATCGACTCGATAGCTGGTCCGACGACCATCACAAACACGCACAGATAGAGAATAGCCACGGCAAGAATTTCGAGCGATTGGTTAGAACTCATCGTTCCGTAAGCGGTGTACAGTAGATGTAGACCGCAGATAAAGCCACTTCGAGACTGGGTGGACGGTTCAGTATGTAGTCGACCGCTCCGACCCAGCCGGAGCGCCGGCACCCCGCACAGTGTGGTGAACGTGTTCGGGGGTGGGCCTACGCCCGTGGCGACCCTATTTCGGACTATGCCAGACATTTCGTCCCTGTTCGGCGGCGGGTCGCGGGCCGACCGCTTCGACGATAGCGACCAGTTCGTCCCGGAGCACCTGCCCGACCCGGACGCCTTCCTCGACGGTCACCGCGTCCTCGAGGGCGACGACCACGTCGCCGTCCACCGGGTCGCCCGCGAACTATTCGAAGACCGCGGGGTCTACGACGTGACGTTCGGCTACAACCTCGCGCGACTAAATCTCGACCGACGACACCCCAACGCGGGCTTCCGCTACGCGGAGGACCGAGACGACCCGTCGGTCCTCCGCGCGGAGTTCACGCCGACGACGCCGTTTTGCCCGCAGTCGAAGACGCTCACCGTCGGCGCGTTCCGGGCGTGGAACGGCCTCGCCGACCGCCACGACTACGACCGCGTCCGGGTCCGCGTCGCGCCGATGCACCAGCAGGCCGGCGCCATCAACGCGGAACTCGACGCGATGGACGCGGGCGACGCGCAGGCGGAGACGGACGGCTCGACCACCGATGCCGGGACGCCAACGGACGAGCGCGACGACGAGTCGGACCCGGAGTCGCTGTCGCTGTCCGAGGGATTCGAGGCGGCGCTGAATCGGCTGTCGGGCGAAAAACAGTAGGCGTCCGTTTTTCGTTCGTCGTGACCCCGCGGTTCAGTCGTCAGCCGGCGCGAACACGAGCACTGCGCTACTATCAACCGGCGCGCGCGGCGAGATGTCGCGGTCGCCGCCGAACCGCAGCAACTCCTCCGCCGCGACCTCGTGCGTCTCGCTGTCGAGCGCGAGTTCCATCCGGCCGTCGACGACGTGGAAGACGATGTCGAAGCCGGGATGGGAGTGCGCCGGCACCTCGTCCCCGGCCTCGAGGCGGAGTCTGACGGTTTTCGGTCTGTCGGTTTCGAAGACGGGCGCGTGCATCTGTGCCGGAAGGTCGTCGAGCGCGGCGTGTTCTGGCATCACGACTGAGTCGTCGCCCGCGCCGTCGGTAAGCCTGCGGCCGAACCTGTTCGGGAGAGACACGACCGGGAGCGAATGAGCGCGAGCGCGAGTCTGAGTGTGAGAACGAGGGCTAACGGGGTGGCGAATGCAGGCGCTTTTGTCTGTCGCGGGAGATGACACGTTCGATGCCCTCCATTGTGAACGAAACCGTGTTCAGCGAGCCCTCCGGCGGCCTCTTTCCAGTCGTCCAGCTCTGCGGCGCGCTCGTCTTCTCGGGTCTGTACTGGCAGTACGCGGTCGTGGAACAGTCTTTGTCGGGCGGGTGGCTGCTGTTCATGATAGCCGGGACTGCGCTGTCCGGACTCGCGGAATCGCTTCCGAAGCACCGACGACGAGCAGCCGGCGTCCTGCGCGTCGCGGCGATTCTCGTCCTGACATGCCTGCTCGCGATTCTCTTCCTCGCTCCCGAACTCTTCGGACTGTGAGGGAGTGCGAGACGCGTCGCTGACGACCCGACTCAGTGCGCGCCGTCGTCCGCATCGGCGGCCGACGCGACTGCGCCGCCGACCAGCGACTGCGGGCTGTGGAGCCAGATAACCCGCAGGAGGTTCGCGGCGAACACCGCGACACCGACGAGTATGAGCGTCCAGCCCAACGTCTCAGCGGCCGGAGAGAGTCCGACGAGGTCGTGTGCGACGACGGCGGTGACGCCCGCGACGACGAGGGCGAAGTCGAGGCGGGCGAGGCGGTCGCTGTAGAGGTCGTCGAGCATCGGTACGGGTTCGAGGCCGAGGCGGTCGCTGTAGCGGTGGACCCAGACGATGAAGGGGACGACGTGGTAGAGCGTCCCGAGCACGACGAAGCCGACGAACCCGAGGAGGAACAGCGAGTCGCCCCCCGACGCGCCGAACAAGCGGTCCCCGGCCAGCGGGTCTGCGAACCACGCGGGGAGCGTCAGGACGGCCCAGGCGGCGAGCGCGACGGCCGCGACGGCGTACCGTGTGAGCATGGGCGTCCAGTCGACCGACGACTCGACGAGGCGGCGGGCGAGAATCGCCGCGACGCCGAGAAGCGAGAGGGCGACGAGTGCGCCGCCGACCCGCGCGAGCGTCGGCTCGGAGACGAGTCTCCCGCCGGCGAGTGCGACGACGCCGAGCGGATAGCCGACTTCCTCGACGCGGCGGAGCCACACGTCGACGCCGCGGAGTTTCGTCTGGGTGAACATCGTCGCGAGTTGGTAGAGCGCGCCGACGACGGTCGTCACGACGACCCCGAAGACGGCGAGCGTGACGTGGGTCGCGCGGACGGTTCCGTGGGTCGCGCCGACGCCGGCGAAAAGCGGCCGCGTGAAGTCGACTGCGAGCAGGAACCCGAGCGCGGTGACGACCACGAGCGCGCCGATTGCGAGGCCGAAATGGCGCTCGGTCACGTCGAACCCGTCGAGTCGAGAGAGCGTGCGCGCGATGTTGTAAGCGAACGTCCAGAAGCCGAGGAGGGCGGCGGCACCGAAGACCGGGAGCCACGCGAACGCGCCGAGGAGGAAGCACGCGGCGAGGCCGACGAGACCGACGCCGACGGCCCACAGTTGGGCGGTCGCGAGTCGTCGGGAGTAGAGGTCGACGCCGGACCAGACCGGGACGAACTGCGTCATCGCGCCCATGATGGTGACGCACACCCACCCCGCGACGAGGAGGTGGACGTGCGCGAGGCGGGCGGCACCGGGAGCGACGCCGACGGCGAGGCCGACCCGGAGGCCCACCGCGGCCGCGAGGAGACCGAGCGCGACGACGAAGTGCCGGAGCGGAATCGTCATCGGTGGCTGTCGAGCCGTGTCGATGTCGGCGGGAATGGCGCTCATACGCGACCTAGCGCGGCGCGGAGTCCTACCGGTGACTCCGAACATATTCGTCGAGGTGGAGAACTGCGGGTGGCGGGTCGGAAGCGCGGTCACGACCCGCGGCCGCGACGCTACTTCTTCGGGAACGTCGCCGCGAACTCGTCGGGGGCGCGCTGTTCGACGGTGTAGTTGTCGGCGTCGAAGGCGTCGACTTCCGCCTGCATCTCGTAGAACAGCGGCTTGGGGTCGTGGTCGTTGAGAATCGTCAGCGACTCGCCGGCGTCGAGGTCGTCGAAGGCGGCGTGAATCTTCGGATGGCGCTCTACCGGGGGAAGGTCGCGCACGTCGAGGGTGGTGTCTGCCATGCGTATCGTCCCTCGCGGGAGACCACCGAGTCGATTACCCCGAACACGTTCGCTCGCACAGCTGAACCGAATCGACACTACCCACTGCGGATGGCTAGTAAACATACTGATTCTGTGATTGTTCTCGGTGAAGAATACGTTCGTCGCCGAGCGTCGGTTGCTTTCGGATGAACACTGGATGGGCCGGGAATTTGTGGAATAACGCGCCTCTATAGTGTCTATGGGTTCTCGGAGTACCCACCCGAACGACAGTCGTTTCTCGAGTGTCACCGACGAAAATCAGTCTGAGAGATATATTTATAACGATTCAATATATTGTTTACTGGTAAGCCCACACCAGCAATAACAAATTGGGCAGGGCACGGAACACACATGGTAGACACATACGTCGGTTCGATCGACCAGGGGACGACCGGAACGCGCTTCATGATCTTCGATCACAGCGGGCAGGTCGTCGGCAACGCCTACGAGAAACACGAGCAGATTTACCCGAATCCGGGCTGGGTCGAACACGACCCCCTCGAAATCTGGGAGAACACGAAACAGGTCATCGCGGACGGGCTGGCCGACGCCGGCCTCGACGCGGAGCAACTCGAAGCGCTGGGCATCACGAACCAGCGCGAGACGACCATCGTCTGGGACCGCGAGACGGGCAAGCCGGTCCACAACGCGCTCGTCTGGCAGGACCGCCGGACGACCGACCGCGTCGAGGAGCTCCAGGCCGAAGACAAAGTCGAGTGGATTCGCGAGAAGACCGGCCTCGAAGCAGACGCCTACTTCTCGGCGACGAAAGTCGAGTGGATTCTCGACAACGCGGAGCCGCTGAAGCTCCAGAGTTCGCGCGGCGACGACCTCCGTAGTCGGGCGGAGGAGGGCGAACTCCTGATGGGCACCATCGACGCGTGGCTCATCTACAACCTGACGGGCAACCACATCACTGACGTGTCGAACGCCTCGCGGACGATGCTCTACGACATCGAGGCGCTCGACTGGGACGACGACCTCCTCGCCGAGTTCGACGTACCCAAAGAGATGGTTCCGGAGGTCCGGCCGTCCTCGGACGAGGACCTCTACGGCCACACGGACGCGGACGGCTTCCTCGGCGCGGAAATCCCCGTCGCGGGCGCGCTCGGCGACCAGCAGGCCGCGCTGTTCGGCCAGACCTGCTTCGACGAGGGCGACGCGAAGAACACCTACGGCACCGGCTCGTTCTACCTCATGAACACCGGGACCGAGGCGGTCTCGTCCGACCACGGCCTCCTGACGACCATCGGATTCCAACTCTCCGGCGAGCCCGTCCAGTACGCCCTCGAAGGCTCTATCTTCATCACCGGCGCGGCCATCGAGTGGCTCGAAGACGTCGACCTCATCAACAACGCCGCCCAGACGGCGGAGCTCGCTCGCTCCGTGAAGTCTACGGACGGTGTCTACATGGTCCCGGCGTTCACGGGCCTCGGCGCGCCCCACTGGGACGGCCGCGCCCGCGGTACCATCGTCGGCATGACCCGCGGCACGCGGAAGGAGCATCTCGTCCGCGCGACGCTCGAATCCATCGCCTACCAGACCCGCGACGTGGCCGAGGCCATGGAGGCCGACTCGGGCGTCGAACTGAACGCGCTCCGCGTCGACGGCGGCGCGGTCAAGAACAACTTCCTCTGTCAGCTCCAGTCCGACATCATCCAGACGGACATCGCCCGGCCGGAGGTCGACGAGACGACCGCCCTCGGGTCGGCGTACGCCGCCGGCCTCGCCGTCGGCTACTGGGACACCGTGGACGAACTCCGCGACAACTGGCAGGTCGACCGAGAGTTCTCGCCCGAAGCCGACGCCGAGCGCGTCGACAAGATGTACGACCGCTGGCACGACGCGGTCGACCGCTCGCTCGACTGGGCGCGCGAAGACGAAGCCGAGGGGGACGAGTGAGATGGCCATCGTGTTCGGCCTCGAAGCCATCGACATCCTCGTGCTCGTCATCGCCTCGTTCGCGGGCGGGATGTTCGGCGCGTCCCTCGGGGCGCTGCCGGCGTTCATTTTCACCGGTATCATGGTGCTCGTCGGCGAGGCCGGCAACGTCGTCTCCACGGAGTTCGTCGGGGGCGGTGGCCTCGTCGCCGACGCCGCGGGCGGCTACGGTGCCGGCATCGTCGGCCCGCTGGCGTTCGGCCCCGTCTTCGGCCCCCACGTCGCCTTCGCGGGCGGCGTCGCCGCCGCGGCCTACGCCGCGAAGAACGACGGTATGCCCGCGCCCGCCGACGGCGACTACCACCCCGCGAAGGACATCGCGTACGCGCTCGGCACCCGACCGGACATCCTCGCGGTGGGCGGCGTCTTCGGCGTCATCGGGATGGCGATTCGTCAGACCTCTGCTGGCCTCGCGCTCCCGCTCGACCCGCCCGCGGTCGGCGTCGTCCTGACCGCGCTGCTCGCCCGCGCCGTCTTCGGCTACGAACTCGTCGGAACCCCCCGCGGCAAGGGCTTCCTCGACGTGTCGCCGTTCGAGACGGGCACAAAACGCGAGGCGATGACCGACGGTGGGACCGCCACCGGCGGTTCGTACCGCCTCGCGGTCGAGCCGTGGCTCCCGCACCAGTACAAGTGGAGCGGCGTTGCCGCCGTCGGGATGGCCGTTGGCATCCTCAGCGCGTACATCTTCGCGCGCACGGGGAGCCTGTTCATCCCGTTCGGCATCTCCGCGACGAGCCTGCTGTTCTTGAACCTCGGCGTCGAGAAAATTCCGGTCACCCACCACATGAGCCTCCCGGCGACGTTCATCGCCAGCATGGCCATGCTCGACGGCGCGAGCGTCCCCGTGGCGCTCGTGCTCGGTGCGGGCTTCGGCGTCCTCGGCGGCGTCCTCGGCGAGGTGTACGAGCGCGTCTTCTACGCGCACGGCAGCACCCACTTCGACCCGCCCGCGGCCTCCATCGTGACGACCACGTTCGTCCTCGGCCTGCTCGCCATCGCGGGCGTCTTCACCACGGCCGGCGCGGTGCCGCTGCCGTGAGCAGTCAGAACTGATATACCTCCCATTTCGGAACTATCATCCACGACATGGACATCGAAGCGAGGATCAAACGTCGGCAGCGCCGTGACGGTGAGCCTCGCCTCCTCGTCGACTACGATTCGCTCTCGCCGGTCGTGCACATCGACGACCCGGTGAACTGCGGGCCGGTGTTGGAGCGATTACTCGACTACCTCGACCCGGTGTTCGACGGCCACCTCCCGCCGAACGCCTACGTCTACGGCCCCAAAGGGTCGGGGAAGTCGGCGGTCGTGACGGCGCTTTTCGACCGCCTCGTCCGCGTGTCGAGCGTCAACAACGCCGCCATTCACACGACGACCCGCGTGCAGGCGACGTTCGCGCCGCGGTTCGTCTACGTCGACGCGCGCGAGACGACGAGCGCGTTCGCGTTCTATCACGCCGTGCTCGCCGCGCTCGTCGACGAGTCGGTGCCGAAGCAAGGCATCAAGACGGAGGCGCTCCAGTCGCGGCTCAAAGCGACGCTCGACGGCCCGCAGACGGGTGCCATCGTCGCCGTCGACCACCTCGAAGAGCCGGGGACGCTCGACGGCGAGGCGTTCGTCGACCTCTGTGCTGGACTGCCGAGCAAGGTCAGTTGGTTGGCCATCGGGCGTTCGTCGCCCGACGAGACGGTGCTGACCGACTACACGGCCAGCGAGATTCAGTTCGAACCGTACCAGAGTCAGGTGCTCATCGACGTGTTGATGACCCGGGCGTCGTCGGCCGGGTCCCAGCGGACGCTCGACCACCGACTCGCGCGCGACATCGCCGAGTGGGCCGACGGCGACGCCCACGACGCGCTCGCGGCGCTGTTCGGCGCGGCCGACGAGGCGACTCGGAACAGACACCAGAGCATCACCGCGGCCGACACCGCCGCGGGAATCGCTGCGGTGCCGCGCCCGTGCGTCTCGCTCGGCCGCGTGTTCGCGCTCCCGGAGAACCGCCAGCAGGTGCTTCACGAACTCCTCGCGTTGCGACCCGACCAACAGCAGTCGGTGCGGGCGACGAGCCAGCACATCGCCAAGTCGGTCGACCTCTCGGCGGCGACGGTCAAGCGGATCCTCTACGAACTCGCCGAAGACGGCATCACCCGTCGGGTCACGGCGGAGCGCGTCGACCGGAAGGGCCGGCCGCCGAGCCGACTCGAACCGCGGTTCCCAACGGTCGTGTTCGAACGCCTGTTCGCCGCTCGGTAATCTGTTTCCACCGAGCGACAACGAATTTATTATAGAGTATTGTCACAACTTCGTATGGGATTGACGATTACGCGACGGGCCACCGCTGGCATCCTCGCTGTCTGTTGTGGACTCCTTTCTACAGAAATCAAGGCAGAGTGCCTCGGGGCTTGACCCCGAGGGTGAATGCCGACACCCCTATTGCTCATGCAACCGCCTCTCACGTTACAGTTGGGCGGGTTAAAGACCTTAATTCGTCGCAACTGCATGCAGTTGCGGAGGAATGCGACACCTCTCAAAACCCTGCTACGGCAGGTGAGACGGGTGTTGTCGGGCGGGGGNATTCGTCGCAACTGCATGCAGTTGCGGAGGAATGCGACACCTCTCAAAACCCTGCTACGGCAGGTGAGACGGGTGTTGTCGGGCGGGGGTGGAGCCGCCGACCCTCACGGACGTATCGGACGTTCGGGTGTTAATTCCAGACGACCTCACGGGAGTCCGAGGGGAATTAAATTCGCCTGCGTCTGTCCGTCCGCTTTTCGGGCGTTCAGACAAAACGGTGAAGCCTCGGGGCTTGTCCCCGAGGTACTTCACAATGATTGCTGTGGACGTAATTGGTGGCTATCTCTCGTTGGAAGGAATGCCAATCGTGTCTGGTCTTCTGGGACTGTCAGCAGTCGGGACACTCGTGTCGAATTGGATCAGCCCAACCTCCTCGTGGAAGTCTTTGCCGCTGTACGGAGCATTGACGTTTGGCAGTTCGATTGTTCTGTTCACCTATTTATTCTCTCTAAAGAAGACAGCGAGAGTTCCACGGGTCACCTGACCCGTGGGTGAATCGCGTACGCTTGCCTAATGTTCAGTTTCCTCGATGTACCGACGAACCACATCCTCGGACACCACACCAGTCGTCCCAACGTAGTATCCCTCCTTCCACAACCCACTCCCCCAGAAGTACCGCTATTTGATTTCTGGGTGACGATTGAGAATTGTTCGCCCCGAGTATCCCTTGAATTGCTTGGCAATCTCGGCAGGACTCCATTTTGGGTCGGCCTCCACGAACAAGTGAACGTGGTCGGTAGCAATCTCCATCGACACAATCTCGTGACCGAACCGTTCGGCGGTTCCTCGGAACAACTCTGCAAGTTCGTCTCGAACTAACTCCAACATCCCGTGTCGATACTTCGGACACCACACGAAATGTTACTTACACAAACTAATCGAATGTGCATGACTCCAGTACTCTTCCATCCGAATCCCTACGCTTATTATCATTTGATTCGATAGTCAATGTATGGGTATCGAACCAGTCACGAAGACCGCACGCACTCGACTCTGCATAGAGTCTGGTGAGCGGTCGTGGCTCAAAGATGCCCGCTTCACCGCACGAGACATCTCCAACGACACACTCCGTCTCAAACAAGACGGCTACAACAAAACCGAGATTCAACGCGAGGTTGACCGCGAGGACTTCCTCCGGAACAACAAGTGTGCGGTCGTCGCTAAGGCTCTGCAAGCGTGGAACTCTTACAAAGAACTCCTCAACTGGTGGTACGACCAAGATGACACTACCGTCGGGAAACCGTCGCCACCAGCCACGGACAAGAAAGGAGCCTACCCACTCGTTATGGCACACACCGAAGGTTACCGCCTCACCCACAACGATGAAGAAGGTAGGATTCGGTTCCGTGTGAGTCCGAAGCCGTACAAGAAGGTGAAAGGACACCTTCGAGGGCGACCGGAAGACTTCAACCTCATCGAGTCAGCCTTGACTGAAGATGAGTGGTCGTTGGGACAGGCCGAGCTTCTGTACCGAGATGGCGTGTATTACCTACACGTCACGGTCAAAACAGAAGTTGAGGTGCCAGAACCCGAAGACGCGGACACACTCGTCGGCGTCGATATTAACGAGCGCAACATCGCCCTCACCGCTCTTAACCGTGAGACGATGGACACGCTCGGAACACTCGTGCTTGACTACGGTTCGGTGAAAGCCGAACGCCAACGCTACCACACCATCACGAAACGCTGTCAAGAACACGGCCAACATTCCATCCACAACCAACTCGGAGACAAAGAAGAACGCTACACAGAGTGGGTTCTTCACAGAATGTCCCGAGTCGTGGTCGAGTTCGCCCAACAGTTCCCGAACCCCGTTATGGTGTTCGAGGACTTGAGTGGAATTCGAGACGCCATCAAGTACGGCACGTACATGAATCGGCGTCTGCACAAACTCCCGTTCCACAAGTTCGAGCAACAGGTTCGTTACAAAGCGACGTGGAACCAGATTCCGTGTGAGACGGTCGAGTCTCCGTACAACTCGAAGTCATGTTCGTGCTGTGGTCATCGGGGATACCGTCAAGGACGACGGTTCCGGTGTACAAATGATTCGTGTGCGGTTCATCAAGACCATGCTGACCGGAACGCGAGTGTGAATGTGGCGTGGCGAGTGTGGGCGAAACACGCTGGCGTAGATGTTGAATCGGTTAATTACCGGACTCGCAAAACCCAACCAAGTGTTCGGAAGGTGAGCCTGTCTGGGTCGGGGCGCTCTGTAAACCGCCCATCCTCATCCCGCGAAATCGCTTCGCGTGGAGTGCTTACAACGTAGGCTGAGGGAACAACAAAAGCCACGGGTTACCCGACCCGTGGTCGTTTACCGAATGCCTGATGTTCCTTGACCCGGCGCTGGTGTATCACTACGCCGCCAGTTTCAACCGATGACCGGTCAAGTTCTGTCAGAAGGAGTGTGCAACAGACAGAGGGTGTAATCTCTCACGGAGCCTTCGTTTATTCCATCGTATCGACGCTGAACCAACCGTTCAGTAGCGCGTGCGAGTGGATTAACTCAGACGTCGAATCCGTTTCGCCTGAGTGCCTCTGCTAGTTCCCCATCAGGGTCAGCCGCAAACTCAACCAACGATGACTCAGGCCTTGTTGTCGTATATAGTTCAGAGTCAATATTGTCCGGAATCTCGTTCGCGTGCGTCTTATCTACAACTGCAACTGATATTTTTGGCCTCGCGTCCGCGTCTTTTGACTCGCTCATTAACTGATGGTACAGGGAAGCGATGTTTGGCTTTTCGCATATCCGATTGTGAAATTCTGGACTTGTTGAAATGATTGAGAATTGAGTAGTGAGGTATGCTGAATATAGAGGGTGTACGTAGCGATTTGCTCTGCCCATATCGAGTGCTGAACTCATAGCCGACTCGCACCCTGTATTCAGCACGAGTCCAACAACCTCTATCGGCGGAAGATTTCAACAGAGCCTCCGTAGTCGAAAACTCGCCGCCTACCCCGTCATCGGCACGGTGCAACGCTTACTCTCGGGGACAGAACTATACTCCGTCCACGGAATCTGTAGGTAATGACGACCACTCCGACGTCCGTCCGCGCGCCGCCCGTCGGCGTCCCGTCGAATCGCTTCGACGCATCCGCGACCCCGCAGGGTGTATCGAACGCATGACAGACGAATCGAGTCGGGAGGACGACGTGGTCGACGCCGTCGTCGAGACGCTCTGTGCGGCCGCGCCGTCGATTCGCGCGGGGCTGCCCGGCCGGCGCGTCTACGAGGAGGGCACGAATCCGAGCGGCGAGCGCCAGTTGGAAGCCGACACCTACGCCGACGAACTGCTGTTGAAGCGGCTCCGGCCCCTCGACGGCGTTGGCGAGTACGCCAGCGAGGAGCGCGCCGACGTCATCGACATCGGCGAGGGCGTGTCCGTCGCGCTCGACCCGCTCGACGGGTCGACGAACCTGAAGCCGAACAACGTGATGGGGACGCTGTACAGCGTCTACGACGAACCGCTCCCCACGGGTGGCGAGAACCTGCTCGCCGCTGGCTACATCCTCTACGGCCCGGTGACGACGCTCGTGGCCGCCCGCGACGGCGTCGTCAGCGAGTACATCCTCGAATCGGGCATCAAGCGCCCGCTCCGCGAGGAGTTGACGCTGCCCGACGACCCCGCCATCTTCAGTTTCGGCGGCCGCGTCAACCACTGGTTCGACGAGTTCGAGGCGTTCGCCAGCGAGACCGAGCGCACCGAGGGGATGAAACTCCGCTACGGCGGGTCGATGATCGGTGACGTGAACCAGATTCTCCACTACGGCGGCGTCTTCGCGTACCCCGCACAGACCGACGCACCGAGCGGGAAACTCCGACAGCAGTTCGAGGGCTTTCCCATCGGCTACATCATCGAGTGCGCGGGCGGGCGGTCGTCGGACGGCGAGCAATCGCTCCTCTCGGGGACGCCCGACGGCATCCACGACCGCGTCCCGGTCTACATCGGCAACGACTCGCTCGTCGAGTCGCTGGAAGCGCGACTGGGCTGACGGTCCGACTCACGCGGTGGCGGAGTCGCGGTCCGATACGAGCCAGACTCACCGACACCTACCGAACCGAGCAACGCGCTCGCTACCATGGGACCCGACCGTTCCGACTGCTGAAAACATATCAACAAAGTTAATATTAAATTTCTATGTCTGTTTGAGGTGACTCAGGGACTCGGCGACAACGTCTCCAACTGGGCTCGTCAGTTAACTACCGAGGCCGTACGAGTCACATGAAATTGTATGGTAACCAAAATATTGTCTGTGGGCGTGTGCTATCCACTCGTAGGAGGGGATTCCCGGTCAAACGGTACTCAATCGTGTGAACGGGGCTCTTTTGGAGATTCTCTTCACGTGGTCGAATCGAGTCGGTCAGGAGGTTCGGGACTGAGCCCAATACCGGCGGTCAACGACGTGGATGGCGTCAAACGGGTGATTAAGTGCCTCTTTCGGGGAGGTAGAACGTACTCAGAGCAGCTTCACGGCGTCAAACCAATTTAGCGCCAAGAAGCAACCGACTCATTATTATTGTGTGATAATATCAATACTATACTGTCGAAGTTGAGTATCGTTGACGAGAGATCCATCCAGAACGCTGTTATTTCAGATGAATACTCTCGAAGGAAGCAGGCCAACAATTAAATGTATTGAATTTGGTATAAAACGAGAATATCTAGTTCCAATACACGGCTGACTCCGTGTTTCTCGCGAGACCGGCCGCTCGTCCGCTCCGAGCGCTCATCGCCGTCGCCAGTACCGTATCACTCCTCTACGGACCGCTTCGTACAGAGCCAAAAGCCGCCGCCAAATCCGACCACCGTGACTGCAACGAGGCCAATGTCGATGAGCGCGATCGCGTACGCGGCAGTTCCCGGTTCGAGATACAACAACGAGAACCCGAGCAGGAGCCCCATCACGATGCCGATTGCGACGAACAGCGGAAACCGGTCACGCTGGTCGCAGATCACGTCGACAACCGTCTCTAAGCGTGCCATATGGTTCCATATCAAGCACAGAGTATCAAGCTCCCGATTCGAACGGTATCGGCTCGGTTTCGGTCGAGATTGGAGGGCGGGTTCGCACCGGTGACCAGCGGGTGAGGCGGAAGCGACAACCACCCATTCACATCAGTCATCCTCCCCCGTCAGCGGGTCGCTATCCCAATAGGAGTGGTTCGGGTCGTCTCTGAAGCAGGCGACGCGATGGCCGGCAGCCTCACCGGACTGTTGGAGTTGTGGGACTACCTCTTGGCACGCCTCACGGGCTTCGGGACAGCGCGTGTGGAAACGGCACCCGCTCGGTGGGTTGACCGGGTCTGGGATGTCTATCTTCCGCATCGGTGGCTCACTAGCCTCACCCGACTGTCGGGACAAGTTAGGCGTCGCCCAGCGGAGGACGTTCGTGTACGGGTGACTGGGGTCGCCGATGAGTTGTTCTGCTGGACCGACTTCGACCAGATTTCCGAGATACATCACACCGATTCGACCGTCACCGTGTTCCGCGAAGTACCGCGCGTTCGAGAGGTCGTGCGAGACGAACACGAACGAGGTGTCGAAATCCGACTGCAAATCGAGCATCAGGTCCATCATTTCGACCCGTAAGGAGACGTCGAGTGCGCTGATGGCCTCGTCTGCGAGGATCACGTCGGGATTCATCAAGAGCGCGCGAGCGAGCGCCACGCGCTGTTTCTCCCCGCCGCTGAGCTGGTGTGGGTACCGGTCTGCGAAGTCTGCTGCGGGGTTCATACCGACGCGCTCGAGAAGCGCGTGAATCCGCTCGCGGCGTTCGCTGGCCCCGACCGCTGGGTGAGTGAGCTTAATCGGCTCTGCGAGGATGTTCAGAATCCGTCGATTGGGGTTGAGCGAACTCCCAGGGTCCTGATGGATAATCTGGAGCGACGACCGAATCTCGTCGAACGGTATCTCTCCGTTGCCGTCTTTGGCGGCCCAGATGTCCTGTCCCTTGTACGTCACTGTCCCGCCCGTCGGCCGCTGGAGCCCGATGGTCGTCTTGCCCAGGGTGGTCTTTCCACACCCGCTTTCCCCGACGAGTGCGAGGACGTCGTTCTCCTCGATGTCGAGCGAGACGCCGTCGACCGCTTTGACCACGTCTGGCTCCTCGAAGAGGTCGGACAGTCCTTGCTCTTTTTCGAAGTGGACTTCGACGTTTTCGAGTGAGATGAGTGGTTCGTCGTGCTGGTCGAACCCGGTCGACGATTCGTCGACACGGCTCACGACCCATCACCTCCCGAGACCGGAACGGTCTCCTCGGAACGGTCGAAGTGCAGCGCAATCTCGTCTCGTGCGTCTTCAGCGTAGTGACAGGCAACGGCGTGGTCGTCGTCGAGTTGCGTGGACGCCGGGTCTTCAACTCGGCACTCTTCGGTGGCAAGTGGACATCGTGGTGCGAAGGCGCACCCCTGTGGAACGTTGATGGGTGCCGGACTCTGTCCCTCGATCGGTCGCATCTCTTCGAGCGGCGCTTCGATGTCGGGCGTCGCATTGAGCAACGCTCGCGTGTATGGGTGCCCGCTATTCGCGATGAGTTGCTCACGGTCGCCGACCTCGATGAGTTGGAAGGCGTACATGACGGCCATCCGGTCGGCGAGTTCGGCGACCAGCGGCAGGTCGTGGGTGATGAACACCATCGTCAGGTCGTACTTTTCCTGTAAGTCCTCGAGGAGCGTCAGAATCGAACGCTGCATCAGGAGGTCGAGTGCGGCGGTCGGTTCGTCCATCACCAGCACCTCGGGTTCGAGAACGAGCGACAGGGCGATGAGTGCCCGCTGCTGCATCCCGCCGGAGAGTTCGTGCGGGTACGACGTCAGCACGCGCTCCGGGTCGAGGTACAGGTCAGACAGGAGTTCACGGGCGAACTCCATTCCCGACGTGACATCGGCGTCGTGGGCCTTCAGCGTCTCTCTGAAGTGCCCGCCAATCTTCATCGTCGGGTTGAACGAACTCATCGCGCCCTGGAAGACCATCGACACCTCCTCCCACCGAAACTCTCGAAGTTCGTCGTCGGAGAGTTCGAGCACGTCGACTGTGGTCCCATCGTCACGGTGGTAGCGTATCTCACCGGACAGTCGCCCGGGGTCGGGGATGGCGTCCAGCATCGAGTCGGCGAACATCGACTTGCCGCTTCCACTCTCGCCCACGATGCCGAGAATCTCGCCACGTTCGATCGACATGCTCACGTGGTCCAACACGAACGTCTCGCCGCCGTCGTACGTGACGGCCGCGTCGTTGATCTCGATGATTGGGTCGTCTGTCGTCATAGCTGTCGTAGGGGTCGTCGTTTCGCGCTGTTTGGCAGTCATCTACAGTACCTCCGTCATCCCGGTCTCTTTCTCGTCGGCCGAAGCGGTCGACGCTGATTCTCCCGTCAGACGAGTCCGAACGCGCGGGTTGAACACGCGGTCCATCCCCTGGCCGAGGAGGATGAGTCCGACCGAGAGGCCGATAATCGCGGCCATCGGGACGAGAAGCCAGTGTGCGGCACTCCAAGAGAACAGGGCACCACCATTGTACGCGAAGTTCAGGGTGACGCCCCAGTTCTGGTCGGAGTACGGCAACACGCCGAGGAAGAACAGTCCGATCGATGCGAACACGACGTACCGCGCGGCGAACACGAAGTTGACCGTCACGTACGGCATGATGTTCGGAAGCACGTCCTTCAGGATGATTCGCGGCGTGCTCACGCCCATCGTCCGGGAGGCTTCGACGTAGTTGTTCTCCCGAATCGTCAGCACCTGTGAATGGATCGACCGGCCGAGGCCAGCCCAGTAGTTGATGTTGATGACGATTCCGAGCAGGATCGGGTTCTTGGGATTGAACGTAATCGCGAGAATCATCACCAGTGGGAGCCCGGGGATGGCCATGACGAAGTCCGATATCGACATCAACGCGCGTCCGACCGAACCGCCCTTGTACCCAGCGACGGTCCCGACGAGGACGGCGATACCGGTCGCCCAGAGTCCACCCGAGGTGACCATCAGCAAGATGTCTGGAGTCGAGTGGATGATGAGTGCGGCGAGGTCCGTCCCCGACGCAGTCGTCCCGAGTGGGTACTGCATGTTCTCGAACAGCGTCAGGTACCGAGGGGCCTGACTCGTCGAAGGCGCTCGCCAGAGACCGAGGACGGCCACGAGCGCCAACGACACGTAGAAACCGATGATGAGCAGTCCGAGTCGGGTTCTGCTGTCCGACCACGCGACGAGCATCGGTTTCAAGACGGTTTCCTCGTAGAACTCTCGAAGTCGCTCCGCACGAGTCACCGTCACCGACGACGAGGCCGACCCCCGCCAGTCGACGCCGGCACCGTCGGTAACCACTGCGCTGGACTCCGTTGCGCTGGACTCTTCTCTCTCAGTACGCTTCATCAGAACCTCCGGCACTGATTCGTGGGTCGATCTTGCTGTAGGTCAGGTCGGCGATATAGACGCCGACGATGAGCGCGACGGTGATGATGAGGAACGTCGCCATCATGAGCGGGTAGTCGTTCGCCTTCAGCGCGGCGAACATGTAGTAGCCGAGTCCGGTGTACGAGAATATCTGCTCCAGAATGACGGTCCCCGACAGGCGGAATCCGAGGAGCAACAGGAACCCGGTGTACATCGGAAGGATGGCGTTCCTCGCCACGTACCGAGTCGCGATACGGCGGTCGGGGAGTCCGCGGAGTCTCGCGACCCGGACGTAGTCGTTACCGAGCACCTGGATACTGTTCCCGCGCATGGCCAACGCCTGCCCGCCGATCCCGCCCAGCGTGTACGAGAAGATGGGCAAGAGACTGTGTTCGAGCGCGCTGAGCACGAACGGGACGCTCAGTTCTTTCTCGACGTTGGTCCCGACCGTTCCCGCCGTCGGCAACCATCCCCACTGGTACGCGAAGACGTACAGTGAGATGACGGCGACGACGTAGAAGGGGACGGACATGAGGCCGATCGAGAGGCCACTGAACGCCTTGTCGAACCGTGAGCCTTCCCAGTAGGCCTGTAACGACCCGAGGAAGATACCGACGGCGAACATGAGAATCGTCGACACCAGGACGACGAACACCGTCCACGGCACCGCTTCGGCGATGATCTGCGCCACCGGTTCGCCCAGCGAGATCGACTCGCCGAAGTTCCCCTGAGCGACGGCGCCCATGTAGTCCAGGTACTGCCGCCAGAGCGGCGCGTTGGGGTCGATGTTCTGGAGGTTCGAAATCCGGGCGTCGACCTCCGATGCCGGAACGCCCTGCCGAAGCAGTTGCGCGCGCAACTGCGTGAAGGGGCCGCCCGGAAGGAGGCGAATCAGCCCGAACGTGAGCGTCGCGACCGCGAAGATGGTCGCGAACACCCTGGCCGTCCGACGGACGTAGTAGTTACTCATGGTTACGTTGCTCCACTTCGATTATTGCTCGGCCATGAGCTGTCCCTGGCGTGGGAGCCACTCGCTTGGCCACTTGATTGCTCGGTCGTCGCTCCCTTCCGCCGGGATGTCCCACTCGTCGGTGGTGAGCCACGACTGTTCGAGCTTCGCGACCAGCCCCAGTATTGGAAGGTTCTGGTTGTGGTGCCACGCGACACGCTTGATGAGTTCCTCCGTCGTGGCTCGGTCCTGCGTGGTCGAAATCTCCTGTGCCACCGAGAGTGGGTCGATAGTCATCTCGCCGCCGTCCATCCCGGGGACAGTCTGTTCGCCCTCCGGGAAGTTGTGCCCGCCGTCGATGTCCGGGTTAGTGAGCTGCCAGCGGAGCGGGAAGTACGGGAACGCCGACCGTGCACCGCCGGGCATCCAGTAGAACGCGCCGATCTTGAAGTTGGATTCGATGTAGCCGCCGAAGAAATCTCCCGTCGGCTTCTGGCTGATTTCGAAGTCGAAGCCGAACGCGTTCAACTGGTCGACGACAGTGTTCGTCGCCGTGGTCCAGTCCGTCCAGCCAGCGGGAGTGTAGTACGTCCCACCGAGGGTTCGACCGCTGCTGTGTGTCCACGTGCCGTCTTCCTTCGAGTAGCCGGCCTCGCGGAGGAGCGCAGCGGCTTTGTCCGTCTGCGACGCCGCCATGCCGTACCCCTCGAAGGAGTCGTACGCGTCACCGAGCCACGACTCCTGGTCGTCCGGGGCGATGCCAGTCACCTTCGGTGCGGGCGCTTTCGTTCGCGGCCCTGCGTTATCAACGACCTGCTGGCGGTTGATGACGTGAGCGACCGCCTGCCGGACGTTTCGCTTCCCGAAGTCGGGGTCGTCGTGATTGAACAGGACACCGTACCCCCATTTCGCGGAGATGGTCACTTCTTCGACGGAGTCGGGGAAGTTGCCGACGATCTTCGGCGGCGCGAAGAGGCTCGTGACGAAGTCGAGTTCGCGGCCCATCAGGCCCTGTTGGAGTGCGGTGTTGTCCCCCCGCGAGAGAAGCGAGATACCCGCGAAGTTGATGTTGTCAGCGCCGTAGTATTCGGGATTCCTCGTGAGTTCCCACGACTGCTTCGACTTCGACGCGACCGAGAAGGGACCGCTCGCGACCACGTCTCCTTCGTATTTGAACTGCTGGAGCTCCTCGGCTTCTTTGTCGAGGAACTGTTCGAAGGTCGGATGGTACGCGAACAGTCGGAGTGACCCGTTGGCGAGCGTGTGTTTGATGACCTCCGGGTTGGATGGTCGTTTGAGGTTGAGAACGACGGTCTTGTCGTCGTCGCCCCGTTCGACGCTCTCGGTGAAGTCCCAAAGCGACGTGTTCATCTTCTTCATCAGGCGGAACTGCGTCAGGACGTCACGCGCGGTCACGTCCTCGCCGGTATCCCACAACAGGTCGTCCCGGAGCGTGAGTGTCACCGTCTGCCCCTCGATAGACCACGAGTCGAGCGCGGCTAACTCGAACTCACCGGTCGAGAAGTTGTAGGCGGCGAACCGTTCGAAGACGAAGTTTCCCGCTCGTGGGTCGTAGTTCTGTGTCGCTTCCGGGTTCAGGTGGAGGTTCGTCGGGACACCGTTGTTCGTGGCACCGACCATCTTCTTGTCGAGGACAGTCGTCCCACTCGTCTCGGAATCGTCACCGTCTGTCTCGTCCCCGTTGGACCCGGTCGCGTCCCCGTTGGACCCACCGTCGTCGGTCGTTCCCCCTCCGGTGGACGCACCACTACACCCCGCAAGGGCTGCGATTCCGGTTGTACCGGTTAGTTCGACGAAACTGCGCCGGCTAATCAAGTCGCTAAAGCGGTCAGTACTGTCTGACATGGCGTACTGATAACAAACCATACCCATTGTTAATAAATATTTGGTTAGGTGCGGTCGTTCGTTGTTGTAACGCTCCCGAGAGCGCCGCCCGAACACGTCGGCGTCGGAGGGCACGACACGGTCTCGCGCTCGTCGCGAAACACAACCCCTGTGCGACGTTAGCCACCCGTTGGCAAATGTATAAGTAGTAGTGGTCTTCTCTTCGCTGTATGCAGTCAGAAAGCAAGCATCCCCCTTACAGAGATGAGACTCTCCCGACTGAGAAGCGCATCGAGGACCTTCTCGACCGAATGACGGTCGAAGAGAAAGTCGGGCAACTCGTCGGCACGTGGGCGGGACAACTTGAGGAGTTCAAATCGGTCGAAGACGTCGAAGACGAAATCGTCGAATCCGCAGTCGGTGCTGTTGCGTCGTTCGGATGGGCAGGAGCGCTCGACTCTCGAATAGACGACGTCGTCGAGACGGTCAACCACCTTCAAGAAGTCGCGTTGTCGAAGACTCGACTCGGCATCCCGCTGTTGTTCAACGTGGATGCTGTCCACGGTCACGCGTACGTCGCCGAAGGGACGGCGTTCCCGAACGGGCTCGGGATGGCGGCGACGTGGGACGAAGACGGTGTCGAGAGCGCAGCAGCGGTCACTGCAACCGAAGTCCGGAAGTCGGGGGCACAGCAGAACTATTCGCCCACGTGCGACGTTGCTCGGGAGCCGCGGTGGGGTCGCACCTTCGAGACGTTCGGCGAGAGTCCATTTTTGTGCGGCCGGATGGCAGGTGCGATGGTACGTGGATACCAAGGCGACGGCCTCGACGACTCCAACTCCGTGGCGGCAACCGCGAAACACTTCCCGGCCTATAGCGAGCCCGCACGGGGGGAAGATACTGCCCCCGTCGAAGTGTCTTCGTACCTCCTTCGAAACGTCTTCTTACCGTCGTTCCTCGACGCGATTGACGAGGGTGTCGCGTCCGTTATGCCCTGCTACAACGCAATCGACGGGAAACCCGCACACGCCTCACGCGAGTATCTCACGGACCTTCTCCGAGGGAAACTCGGATTCGATGGAACCGTCGTCTCTGATTGGAACGGTGTCCGGATGCTTCACGAAGACCACCACGTCGCGAGCGACCACCGTGAGTCGGTCCGGATGACTCGCAACGCTGGACTCGATGTCGCATCAGTCGATGCGGTCGCGCACGCGGACCACCTCGCGTCGCTCGTCGAAGCGGGTGCGGTTGCAGAGCACGTGCTCGACGAGAGCGTCAGGCGCGTCCTCGACCTCAAATTCCGGCTCGGACTCTTCGAAGACGCGTTCGTCGATGCGAACGAAGCGCGAGACGTCGTTGGTGCCGAGGCGCATCGTGCCGAGGCATTAGAGACGGCGCGGAAGTCGATGACGCTCCTGCAGAACGACGACACGCTCCCCTTGGACCCCGCTGCCGACGTCCTCGTCGCTGGGCCGAACGCGGACAACCCCATCCACCAACTCGGTGGCTGGAGTGTCCCCGACGAGGCGGGCACCGACGTCATCTCAATCAAAGACGGAATCGAATCCGCGTGTGACGGGACGGTGACCTACGAGCAGGGGACGACGATAACCGAAGCAGTCGATATCGACGCCGCAGTCGAAGCGGCGAAGGATGCGGATATCGCGGTGGTCGCCGTCGGGGAAAACTGGTATATCCACGAGTTCGGGCCGACCGCGGAGAGCGGTACCGCTCCCGACGAGTTTCCGAACCGAACCACGCTCGAACTCCCCGATGCGCAGCGCGACCTCGTGACAGCGTTGTACGAGACGGGGACGCCTGTCGTTGGTGTCCTCGTCACGGGTCGACCGCTGGCCGTGGAGTGGATGGCAGCGAATCTCCCCTCGCTGTTGCTGGCGTACTACCCGGGGACGATGGGTGGCCAAGCCGTCGCGGAGACGCTCTTCGGGGCGTGCGACCCCGGCGGGCGATTACCGATTTCGTTCCCTCGGTCCGCGAGTCACCTTCCCACCCGGTTCAATCACTTCCCGCACCCGACACCGATCGGTCCCGACGAACATCTCCCGTCGTACGACCCACTCTTCGAATTCGGTCACGGGCTGAGTTACACCGAGTTCGAGTTCGGCTCGATGACCGTGACGAACGAGCGGATGTCACCCCACGGGACCACGACAGTCGAACTCCCCGTGGAGAACGTCGGGGACCGACGCGGTTCGACCGTCGTACAGGTGTACGTCACCGACCAGGCTGGAACGCGCGTAACCCCGGTCCGGGAACTCTGTGGGTTCGAGCGTGTCTCGCTCGACCCCGGAGCCACAGAGACGGTGTCGGTCCCCATCGATGCGGCATCGATCGGGCGCGTCGACGAAACCGGGAGGGTGTCGGCGATTCCGGGTGAGTACACCCTTCGTGTCGGCGAGCAAGCTGTCACGATTACCGTCGAACCGAAGTCCGACTGACCGGCCTCGTCGCAGACTGCGTAACCCGTTCCGAGCGAGGTTTTCGGCGGCGATATTTTTCCTGGCGGTTCTTCGTGGAGAGAGCGCCGCCACTACGTGTCCCCCTCTCGACGCCGCGGCGAGAACGGACACGGAACTGTCTCCTGTTGAGCCGTCGCCCGCGTTTCGTGAGGCTCTCGTCGACGACCGTTCGGGCCATCGTTCGGTATTCTACGGGCATCCATTGTCTGACATTCGGCCACATGAAACACACATATACAGGATATCAGGTCATTTCGATTAGAGATTGAGAAAACAAATCAGCGTAGCATAAGTTTGTCGAGAACACTCTGACTCCTTAATCAGGGCTTAGAAGGCATATAAGTCGTGATTCTGTTTCAGGTGGATTTGAAAACTAAGAAATCAGACACAAGCAGATTTTCTGTATAGGACGATGAAAAATAAGTATGACGACATCCCAAACTCCTGATTGACGGCTTCTAACGGCGTATCTGAGAATGTCGACCGAATTGATTCGCTGCTCGGTAGGGACACGAAGCCGTGTCGCCGGCTCAGCTATCATATCGTAGAGTATATCCGGGTCGTAGGCGGCATATCTATTACGGACGTAGGCCTGTAATGGCTTGGTGTGCCCGCCGTTCACAGCGTTCCACACGGGATACTCGGACAACCACTCAGCAGTTGAATCGTGCCTCGAGACAGGCACCGTACATTCGACTGGCTCTGGGTGAGTCGGAATCTCGGTGGCGGTGTCTCTGACGGCCTCCCGGGTGTAGTATATCGCCCACCAACGACATCCAAATTGTTGGCAGAAAAGTAACTGTTTCTGGTGGAACCCGAACGGTGAGTCGTTCGCGAGCGACGGCAGTCGTTTTGAAGCGGTCGAACTCCCCCACACAGGCGGCTTACCACGAACTGGTCGAACGCAAACGGCTCCACGAATACGAGGTCGGACATCAACGAAGTATTCATAGTGAACGATTGTGTGAGTACGGGTATGGACCGCGAAACGCTGACGAAAGCACTCGAGTACGCGGACCTCACGTCGTACCAAGCCGACGCCTATCTCACACTCCTCGAGATGGGCGTCTCGCCTGCTATCGAAGTGGGCCGTGAGAGCGCCGTCCCCGTCTCGCAAGTGTACGACGTTCTCCGGAGCCTCGAATCGAAGGGATACGTCGAAACGATCGAACGAGAGAAACTGTACGTTCAACCGTGTGACCCGGAGGCGGCGATGGCGGACCTAGAGTCCAGGGGTGAACTCCTCCACGATGCTGCCGAAGCGGTCCGCGAGCGATACCGTACTCCCGAGCGGATGGACGCGAGAGTCGGCGTCACCAAGCGTGTCGAGACAGCAGTCGAGAACGCACAGGACCTCATCGACGACGCAGAAACCGTCGTGGAGGTCGCCGGGTCGTTCGAACAACTCCAGTCGCTTTCTCCGGCGCTTCGAGAGGCCCGTGACCGAGGTGTCGTCGTCCGTGCGGCCGTCTACATCGACCAAGATGATGAACCACCCGCGGCGTTCGACCCGAGTGGGGTACTCTCGGAACTTCGTGTGTGTACCATTCCGGGACCGTACCTCGTCGTCATCGACCGAAACCGGACGTGTTTCGGACCGAACCCCCGCTCCGACGAAGACTACGGCGTCCTCGTCTACGACCGTATCCTGCCGTTTGTCTTTCACTGGTTCTTCCTCACCTGTCTGTGGAACCTCTACCCGACCGTCTACCTCGACGCCGAAGACCAGTACACCTACGTTACCATCGAAGAGTTCATTCGAGATATCGTCCCGCTTTGGGAACGCGGGTTCGAACTCGGGGTCACCGTCGAAGGCATCGACCTTGCGGATGGCGGAGAGACGACTGTCGAAGGGAGCGTCGCCGACATCTCGTTCTACGGAGACGAGCGACCGCCGTCACGGCTGGCGCTGTCCGACCTGGGGGCGTACAAGAACCTCACACTCGACACGGGCGATGAAACGGCCGTCGTTGGCGGATGGGGTGCTGTCTTCGAAGACATGGAGATTCGGACGATCACTTTGGAGCGTATCGACATCGGGGAGACTCCGTTCACCCACGAGAGACGGGACTGACGGGCCAGCTCTCGCTCGCTTCGAGCGACCGACGACGGCTGCGGGACGGCCCCCGGTGAAACGGTCGGGACGACGGTCAGAACGCCGAACCGCTCGGCCGGACACCGCACCCGAAACCGGATGAGATGTCGCAAAAGATTACGGGCATATCTGTGTCATGGCTGTCGGGGGTGGGCGGTTCAACCGAAGCGCCCGGCGTTCGAACTCCGCGCCGCCATGTTCATGTTCACCTCGATGATGTTGGCCGTGCTCGTGACCATCTCGGGGATGGTGTCGCGGAACTGCTCGCCCTTGATTCGGCTCGTCGGCCCGGAGACGCTCAGCGCGCCGAGGACGGTGCCGTTGCGGTCTCGAATCGGTGCGCCGACGGCGCGGAGGCCTTCGATTTCCTCCTCGTCGTTGCAGGCGTACCCTCGTTCGCGGATGGCGTCGAGTTCGTCGAACAGCGCCTCGCGGTCGGTGATCGTCGCCTCGGTCTTCGCCGGCAGGCCGTGTTGGTCGACGATTTCCTCCACCCGACTGCGCGGGAGGAACGCGAGGATGGCCTTCCCGGTCGACGACGCGTGGAGGTTGTCCGGGCGCTGAATCTTCGAGCGCTGGTACTGGCTGCCGACCGCGCGCTCGCCGCGCACCTTGAGCAGGCTGATTCGCAGGCCGTGCTGTTCGGTCGAGAGGTGGGCGTACTCGCCGGTCTTCTCCGCGAGCGCCTCGACTTCCTCCTTGCCGACTTGGTAGAGTATCTGCTGGTTGCGCACGTACTCGCCCAGAAGCAGGAACTGGAGGCTGAGATGGTAGCTGTCGCCGTCCTTGGCGACGAGGTTGTTCTTCCGCAGGGTCGCGAGATGGTTGTACACCGTGGACTTCGAGAGGTCGAGGTAGTCGACCAACTCGGCGACGCGCGCCCCGTTCAACTCCTCGAGCGCCCTGACGACGCTGACCGCCGTGTCCACCGTGCTGAGGGTCCGCGACGGCGCATCGGTGTTGGGGTTCTCGGGCATGCTACGAGAACGTCTATCGGGTGTCATAGCTGTTCCGAATATCTTGCAATCGAAACGTGATGCGGACAATCGGTGTTGAGACCGCCGCTCGAAGGCGGTTTCGGTCGATAATTGTCAACCCAACTCGAAGCCGGAGCCGCCCACCACCCTCGCCCAGCGCGAGCGCGAATATGCGTATCCCCCGAGACACACCGGAAGCGACGGCCGCCGCCCGCGACTTCGCTTGTCAGATGCATGGAATCGGTATCTCCCTCGATACCCGGACGCTCGGCGACGCTCTTCGCGGTCGAACCACACACGACTCGAAGAATCGTTGTATTTGATGACAACACCGCGGAGCAGAGCGAATGGCTGCAGGTTTCGCAGGATAAACCCGATGACCCACGAGGTGACGTTTCGACCGAAGCGGCACGGAAAAACTGTGGTTCGCGTTCGAGCGCCCCCAGACCGTCGGAATACGAACGTCTGCGCGGGAGACGGTCCAGTTCGGGGCCGCGTGCCACATATCGAGACAGACACCGCGGCCGCGACGGAATCGCGGCAGAGACGCGAATCTGGCCGTGAAATGTCTGAAAGCGGGAACCTAGTTCACAACGGGGCAGGCCGCCGGTCGCAACTCACGCGCCGGCGAGGCGTGCGAGCGTCCCCGCGAGAACCGACGCTGCGGTCGCACAGTCCACCCAGTCGGTCCATTCGCGCGGGTTGTGCGAGAGGCCGTCCGCCGACGGAGCGAACAGGAGTACGGCATCGGTGACGCTGGCAACATTTGCAGTATCGTGCATCGCCGCGGAGTGCATCCGTTTCGCGTCGATATCCTCGGTCGCGGCGGCGTCGAGGGCGGCGTCGACGCAGTCGTCGGCCATCCGACTCGGACGCTGGTCGCGATAGCGGTCGAAGCTCGTCTCGACCGGGTGGGTGGTTTCGAGGCGCGCGAGCGCGGCGTCGGCTCGCTCCGCGATGGCGTTCATCGCCCGGTAGTTCACGTCGCGGATGTCCATCTGCAGCGTGACCTCGCCGGGGACGATGTTGCGGGCGTTCGGGGTCACGTCGAACTGGCCGACGGTCCCCACGGCGGTGGCGCTCTGGTTCTGCGCCACGTCGTCGGCCGCGGCCCGGAAGTCGACGACGAACTCGCTGGCGGCGACCAGCGCGTCGCGGCGCTCGTCCATCGGCGTCGCGCCGGCGTGGTCTGCCTCGCCGACGATGTCAGCCGTGCAGGTCGTGATACCGGTGATGGCGTCGACGACGCCGACCCCCGCGCCCGCTGACTCCAGCACCGTTCCCTGTTCGATGTGGAGTTCGGCCCACGCGTCCCACGCCGCGGCGTCGATGGTGTCGGTCCCGCGGAAGTCGATAGCGTCGAGGTGGGTTTCGAGGGTCGTGCCGTCGGCGTCGTGGAACGCGAGCGCGTCGTCGGCGTCGCGCGCCCCCGTCGCCACCGACGACCCGAGCAGGCCGTGCGAGAAGCGCGCGCCCTCCTCTTCGGTGAACGAGACGACGTCGATGGGCCGGTCGAGGCTCACGTCGGCGTCTCGTTCTTGGAGCGTTCGGACCGCTTCGAGCGCCGCGTAGACGCCGAGCGGGCCGTCGAAGATGCCGCCCTCGGGGACCGAATCGAGGTGACTGCCGGCGGCGACGGGGGCTGCGTCGGGGTCGGCTCCCGCTGGGACCCACCGCCCGGCGACGTTGCCCACGGCGTCGATGCGGACCGAGAGGCCGGCGTCGCGCAGTCGCTCGACGAAATATTCGCGGGCGCGTCGGTCGGCGTCGCTTCCGGTCAGGACAGTTCGGCCGCGTCCTGCCGGCGCGTCAATGTCGCCGAAGCGGGCGTTCGCTTCGATGTCCTCGCGGAGTCGTTGCTGGGAGACCTGCATATGCGGCTCAACTCGCAAACGATGTCTAATAATTGTGCGTGTTCGTGGCAGATTCTACGGGACGCTGGCGGCGACGACGGGCGAGAGACGCGGCTGCTCGGGGTCGAACAGCCGGGTCGAGTCGCCGCGTTAAAGCGTTCGAATCGTCTGACACACCACGTCGACGCCGATGTCGAGGGCGTCTTCGTCGATGTCGAACCGCGAGGTGTGGTGGCCGAACTCGTTGCTCGCGCCGATGCCGACGTAGGTCGCCTTCCCGCCGTGTTCTTGGACGCGTCGGATGAGGTAGGAGGCGTCCTCGCTGCCGCCGATGTCGAGTCGCGGGACCGTCTCGGTCACGTCGACGTTCACGGCCGCCGACGCGAGGACGGCCTCGACCATCTCGTCGTCGGCCGTGAACGTCGACGTCTTCCCGTACAGCCCCGTCTCGACCGACACGTCGTGCATGCCCGCGGCGTGGTCGAGCACGCGGCGGGCCTTTTCCAGCATGTAGTCGTTGAGTTCGGCGGTCCTGCCGCGGACCTCGACGCGGAGACGCGCCTCTTCTGCGATGATGTTCTGCGGGTTGGGGGACTCGAACTTCCCGACGTTGATGCGGGTCGCACCGTCGGCGTGGCGCGGAATTCCGTAGAGATTCTGGACAGCCGCGGTCGCCGCGTGCAGCGCGTTGCGCCCCTCGTTGGGCGCGTTGCCCGCGTGGCTCGGCGCGCCCTCGAAGGTCGCGTCGAGTTTCGCGTTCGAAAGCGGGTTCTCGTAGGCGGCGATGACCGTCCCCGTGGGGTTGCCGAGGCCGAGGTGGAGCGCGAGGAAGTAATCGATGTCCGCGAGCAGGTCGGTCTCGCTCATCGGCTTGCCGCCGCGGCCGCCTTCCTCCGCCGGCTGGAAGAACAGCCGAAGCGTGCCGTCGAACCCGCCGTCGTCGTCGAGGTCGCGGGCGATGCCGAGGCCGATGGCGGTGTGGCCGTCGTGGCCGCACGCGTGCATCTCGTTGGGGTGCGTGCTCGCGAAGCCCAGTTTCGCGGGACGGTGTGCCTCGTCGCTCGATTCGGTACGTTCGAGGGCGTCCATGTCGACGCGGACGCCGACGGTCGGCCCGTCGCCGAAGGTCTTCTCGGCGACGAGCCCCGTGATATCGCCCATCCGGTCCAGGTAGGCCTCGGGTGCGCCTTCCTCGCGTGCGCGCTCGATTGCGGCCGCGACCGCGTCGTCGTCGGGGACGCCGAGTCGCTCGTCTTCGGCGACGGCGTCCGGGCCGAGGTGGAGTGTGAACTCGCGTTCGTCGAGCGCGGCGGCGATGAGGGCTGTCGTGCGGAACTCCTTCCACCCGGACTCGGGGTGGGCGTGAAGGTCCTGTCGTAACTCTCGCAGGGAGAGCGTGCTGGCGTACGCCATGAAGCCGACATTGCAACCACCCCGTTAAACTGTTTGGGAAGCGGTAGCACAATCTCGCCGGGGCTCCACTGAGATATAGTACCAAGATTGTGAGAGGTTGCCAAAGATATAAATAACGGTGTTTCATGAGCTAAGGTATCACGCGTACCGCTACAAGGGTGTGTACGTAGCTCCGAAAAACAATGGCAGACGACAACATTACCGAGATAAACATGGACAGACGGCAATTTATTGCGGCCGCGAGCGCGGTCGGCGTAACCGGGTTTGCGGGCTGTACCGGCGGCGATTCCGGCGGCTCCGACGGAACCGAGACGAGCGGCGGGAGCACCGACGGCGGTTCGTCGGGCGACTCGGGCGAGACCGTCCGCGTCAACGTCGCGCTCGCCGCGGAGCCGTGGAACTTCGACCCCGCGCTCTGGACGGACACCGCGACCAGCACCATCGGCGGCCTCATCTACGACGAGGTCATCGAACTGACGCCCGACTCCGAACTCCAGCCCGGCCTCGTGACCGAGGTTCCCGACCCGGTCGACGGTGGGACGGCCTTCGAGTACACGCTGCGCGAGGGTATCACGTTCCACAACGGCGACGAGGTGACCGTCGAGGACTTCAAGTACTCCGTCGACTGGATTCTCAACCCCGACAATAAGTCGCCGGTCAAGAGCCGCCTCCCGTTCGTCGAGGACACCGAAATCGTCGGTGACCGGACGCTCCGGCTCAACCTCTCCCAGCCGTTCGGGACGCTCAACTGGTGGCTCACGCGCGGGCTGGAAGGTATCGTCCCCGAGGGCTCCCGCGGCGACACCGCGGACGGGAAGGGACCGAGCGGCCTCGCGACCGACCTCACGAAGGACCCCTCCGGCGCGGGCACCGGCGCGTTCAAATTCGTCGAGTGGAAAAGCGGGAGTCACGTCCTCCTCGAGAAGAACGAGGACTACTGGAAGGAGGGCGCGCCCGCCGTCGACGAGTTCAAGTTCGACTTCATCGGCGAGGACTCCACGCGCCTCGCAAACCTCCGTTCGGGCCAACTCGACCTGACGGACAAGGTCCCCCCGAAGGACTTCGAGAGCCTCAGCGGCCAGCCGGACATCACGACCGAGTCCGTCCCTGGCAACTTCACGCAGGTGCTGTACGTGAACATGATGGAGTCCGAGGGTAACCCGATGAGCAACCGGCACAACCGCCGCGCGGTGCTGTTCGGCATCGACCGCGAGGAGATTCTCGACGAGATTTTCTACGGACAGGGCGCGGTCCAAAAGGGACCGTGGTACCCCGACAGCGACTGGACCTCGCCGAAGCTCAAGGAGATGCAGATGTACGACCCCGAGAAGGCCAAGAAAGAACTCGAACTCGCGGGCAACCCCGACGGCTTCGAGATGGACATCATCGCCACCAAGGGCTCGTGGTTCAAAGACGAGGCCGTCGTCATCCAGAACCAACTGTCGAAAATCGGCATCGAAGCCAGCGTCACCGCCGTCGATAAGTCCACGCTCCTCAACCAGGTGTACAGCACGGACACGTGGCACGCCGCGATGGAAGACTGGGCGCAGTCGATTCCGGTCGCCACGTCGTGGCTCGACGCCGGCTACGCCGACAACAACCACAACCACAACAACTGGCACCACCCATCCGACGACCTCGAAGACATCTACGCGCCGAGCGGCCCCGCCGCACCCGACGACGCCGAGGGCGATTTCTCGAACGGTCACGAGTGGTACGTCTCGAAGCTCCGCGAGGCACAGGCCTCGACGGACGAACAAGAACAGAAGGAAATCGTCTGGGAACTGGAGGAGTACCTCGTCGAACACGGCATCCAGATAGACATCGCCTACGTGAACAAGCTCGAAGCGTGGCGCAACGCCGTCAACGACTACGACGTGGGCACGTTCCAGGACAACTACCGCTTCGTCTCGAAGGGTGAGTGAGGAGCCGATGCACACGCGTTCGCGTCAGACTCGTCGACCGCAGACGGCGACCCGGGAGGTGACTCGGCCGTGAGCATGTTCCGGTTCGTCCTCAAACGCCTGCTGTTGAGCGTTCCCGTCCTCCTCGGGGTGAGCGTCGTCGTCTTCGCGCTCGTCCACCTCGCGCCGGGCGGTCCGGTGCGGGTGATGCTCGGCCCGCTCAGCAGCGAGGAGCTCGTCAGGCAGATTCGACTGGAGATGGGGCTCAACCGCCCGCTGTACGTCCAGTACGGCATGTGGGTGTTCGACGCGATACAGGGCGACTTCGGCGTGTCGTGGACGGTCAAACAGGGGACGCCCGTCACCGACATCATCGTCGAGCGCATCCCGCTGACGGTCGAGCTGTCGATTCTCAGCATGATTACGGCGGTCCTCATCGCCATCCCGGCGGGCATCATCAGCGCCGTCCGGAAGGACAAGCCCGCGGACCACGCCGCGCGCATCGCCGCGCTGTCGGGTATCTCGATTCCCGACTTCTGGCTGGGTATCATCCTCATCATGATCTTCGCGGTGCAGTTTTCGTTCCCGTGGGCGACCGGCGGCTGGACGCCGCCGTGGGTCGACCCGGTGGCGAATCTCCAGCAGTTGTTCCTCCCGGTCATCACGCTCGGGACGGCCTACTCCGCGCTCATCGCCCGGATGATGCGCTCGGAGATGCTGGACACGCTCAGTCAGGACTACGTCAAGACCGCCCGCGCGATGGGCATCGGCGCGCGCGAAATCGTCCTCAAGGACGCCTCGAAGAACGCGCTCATCCCCGTCGTGACGGTCATCGGCGTCGGCCTCGGCCAACTGATGAACGGCGCGATTCTGACCGAGACGGTGTTCAACCTCCCCGGTATCGGCAAGCTCCTGATACTGGCCATCGACCGCCGCGACTACCGCATCATCCAGGCGCTCATCCTGTTCATCGCGAGCGTGTTCGTCTTCGCGAACCTCGCGGTGGACGTGCTGTACGCCTACCTCGACCCCCGCATCAGACACGATGGAAACTAACATGGCAACGACAGACCACACGGACGAGGCGGTGCCGGCCGCGCAAGCCCCCGGTACGCACCACAGTCAGTTCGAGATGTTCTGGAAGGAGTTCCGCAAGAACACCCTCTCGCTCGTGGGGACCGCGATTATCCTCACGATGCTCCTGACCGCGCTGCTCGCGCCGTTTCTCGCCCCCCACGACCCGACGACGCAGTTCGAGGCACCGGACGGCGAACACAACCCGATGCCGATGGGCACCGAGATGATCGTCGAGAACGACGCCGGCGAGGTCGTCGGCACGACGACGGCCTACCTCGGCACCGACCACCACGGTCGGGACATCCTCTCGCGCATCATCTACGGGTTGCGGACGCTGATGACCGTCTCGCTCGGCGTCGTCGGCTTCGCGATGGCGCTCGGCGTGACCGCCGGCGCGATTGCGGGCTACTACCGCAACACCTGGGTCGACGAGGTCGTCATGCGCTTCATGGACATCCTGTTTTCCTTCCCGAGCCTCATCCTCGCCATCGCGGTGCTCGGCGTGCTCGGGGTCGGAAGCACGGAGTACGGCTCGTTCACCCTCCCGAACATCGTGAAGGTCATCGCCGTCATCGGCGTCGTCTACATCCCGAGTTTCGCGCGCGTCATGCGCGGGTCGGTCCTCAAAGAGATGGAAGAAGACTACGTCGACGCCGCGAAGTCCCTCGGCGCGAGCGACCGACACATCCTCGTGAAGGACATCGCCGTCAACACCCTGCCGACCGTCGTGGTCCAAGGGACGCTCTACATGGGAACGGCCGTCCTCGCCAGCGCCGCGCTGTCGTTCCTCGGGCTGGGCATCCAGCCGCCGAACGCGAGCCTCGGGTTGATGCTGTCGAACGCCCGCGGCTACCTCTACAGCGGCGAGTGGTGGTACTCGGTGTTCCCCGGCCTCGTCATCGTCGTCACCATCCTCGGGTTCAACCTGCTCGGTGACGGCCTGCGCGACGCGCTCGACCCCCGAAACGACGGAGGCGAGCGATGAGCGCCGAACCGGACGAACAGCCGGTGCTCGAAATCCGCGACCTCGTCACGCGGTTCTACACCGACGAGGGAACCGTCAAGGCCGTCGACGGTTCGTCGTTCGACCTCTACGAGGGCGAGACGCTCGGCATCGTCGGCGAGTCGGGCTCCGGCAAGTCCGTGACCGCGCTGTCGATGCTCCAACTCGTGGACAGCCCCGGTCGCATCGAGCGGGGGAGCGTCCGCTACCGCGGCGACGACCTGCTCGAAAAAAGCGAGGCCGAAATGCGGTCGATTCGGGGCAACGACATCGCGATGATGTTCCAAGACCCGATGACGAGTCTCAACCCCGTGTTCACCGTCGGCGACCAGATTAGCCGGGTCATCAAGACCCACCAGGACGTGTCGGACGCGACGGCCCGCGAGCGGACCATCGAACTCATGGCCGACGTGGGCATCCCAGAGCCGACCTCGCGCGTGGACAACTACCCGCACCAGTTCTCCGGCGGGATGCGCCAGCGCGCGCTGCTCGCGATGGCCATCTCCTGCGAGCCGGACGTGCTCATCGCCGACGAACCGACCACCGCGCTCGACGTGACCATCGAGGCGCAGATATTCAACGTCCTCGACAAACTCCAGGAGAAGTACGGGATGAGCATCATCCTCATCACGCACGACCTCGGCGTCGTCGCCGGGACCTGCGACCGCGTCGCCGTCGCCTACGGCGGCCGCGTCGTCGAGCGCGCCGGGGTGGACGCCCTCTTCGAGAACCCGCGACACCCCTACACCCGCGGCCTCATGCGGTCGATTCCGCGGCTCACCGACGATACCGACCGGCTGACGCCCGTCAAAGGCGACGTGCCGAACCTCACGGACCTGCCGTCTGGCTGTTCGTTCCACCCGCGGTGTCCGCACGCGACCGCCGAGTGCGAGTCGTACGACCCCGAGCTCCGGGAAGTCGAACCCGGCCGGGAAGCGGCGTGTCTCCACGCGCGCGGCTACAACCTCTCGAAGTCGACCATCGAAACCGAAGGCGTGCAAGCTGACGGCGGTAGTCCTGTGACTCCCGCGACCGACGGAGGTGCATCGCAATGAGCGACGACCCGCTGTTGTCCGTCTCGGGGCTCCACAAGTACTTCACGCAGAACGACGGCTTCATCGACCGCCTACTCGGGGCCGACGAGACCGTGAAGGCCGTCAACGGCGTCTCGTTCGACATTGAGCGCGGCGAGACGCTCGGACTCGTCGGCGAGTCCGGCTCCGGCAAGTCGACGACGGCGCGGTCGGTTCTCCGGCTGGACGAACCCACGAAGGGGACGGTTAGCTACGACGGCACCGACCTGACGGCGCTGTCGGACCGGGAGATGACGGAGATGCGAAAGCGCATCCAAATCGTCTTTCAGGACCCCGCGTCGAGTCTCAACCGCCGGAAGACCGTCGGCCAGATAATCAAACAGCCGATGGAGATTCACGGCCTCTACGAGGGCGAACGCGACGCCCGCGTGGACGAACTCATGGAGACGGTCGGCCTGCCGCCGCAGTACTCCAACCGCTACCCGCACGAGTTCTCCGGCGGCCAGCGCCAGCGGGTCGGCATCGCCCGCGCGCTCGCGGTCGACCCCGACTTCATCGTCGCCGACGAGCCCGTCTCCGCGCTCGACGTGTCGATTCAAGCGCAGATACTCAACCTGCTCGAGGACCTCCAAGCGGAGTTCGACCTGACGCTTCTGTTCATCGCTCACGACCTCAGCGTGATTCGCCACGTCTGCGACCGCGTCGCCGTGATGTACCTCGGCGAAATCGTCGAACTCGCGGACGCCGACGAGCTGTTTTCGAATCCCCAACACCCCTACACGCGGGCGCTGTTGGGCGCGATTCCCCAGCCGGTCCCGGAGCTGGCGCGCCAGCGGCAGGTGCTCGAAGGCGAGGTTCCCTCGCCGCTCGACCCGCCGTCCGGTTGTTCGTTCAATCCGCGGTGTCCCGAGGCGACCGAGGAGTGCACGTCGGTCGACCCGACGCTCGACGACGTGGCGGGCGCCACCGGCGGCCACCAGGCCGCCTGCATCCACGTCGACGAGTTCGAAGTCGGTGCGGGCGTCCCGAGCGCCGCGCAAGACGTCGACGAGCGGTTCAGCATCGAGAACTTCGACGCCGAACCGACGCTCGCGACCGATGGCCGGGGTCGGAGCGGGGGTGACGACGACAGATGAGCATCGCCGTCAAACCGATGCTCCGCATCGTCCTGACGTTCGCCATCGTGTGGTTCTACCGCGGGCTGTTGCCGCCGCTGTCACCCGTCGTGAGCACGGTCGCGCTGGTCGTCCTCGCGGTGCCGACGTGGGTGGTCGTGAGCCGCCTGCTGTTCAACCCCGGCGGGGCGCTGGCGATGGTCGACGACGAGTTCGACCGCGGGGGGTAGCAATCGACGGGGGCATCGTCCGTATCCTGTCCTCGAAGTACGATATGAAAGATAACAGACTATAACTCAATAGTTCAACACAGTAGGTAGTACCACTTGAATTTTTGAAAATTTCTGAATATAGATGTTTGAGGGGCCGAGAGTGGAACATACTGGGATTTCGAATCTATTCCATCATCTAGTACGTTCGAGAGATACCGAACCCCCAAAACGAGATATATCGCAATATTCGCTCGGTACTACGAGATATTGAGAATCACCCGACAACCCACCGAACGAAACTACTCGTTGAATCTGACATGTACTGAGATCTGCCAGAACTGTCGTTTGGAATCTGGACGTAGCCACCCCAAGGTCAGAGTCGCTCGCCATCTCGACTCCGCCCGCTCGTTGTGAATCGAGCGCACGACGCAACTGGCCCGCGATGAGGTGTCCGGGCTACCGAACGGCCGCCCTCGGCGTCACTCCCGTTGATAGAACTCCGCGATGTCTCGCCATCGGTCGAAGTACGTCTCTTTTTGGGTATCGAAGTCCGCACCGACCGACGGGTCGGGCTCGATAACGTCGCGCTCGCGGAGGAGGTTTTCCGCTGCCGTCTCGACGTCGCTGTAAATCGACGTGATGAGCGCGGGGGCCATGACCGCACCGGCGGTCGTCCGCGGTTCCATCTCGACGACCGGGCGGTCCCATATCGACGCGCGGAGCGTGTTCCACCAGTCGTAGTTGCCGTCGAGCGTCGGCGTCCCGTCGTTGATGACGAGCACGCGGTCGATGTCAGTGTTGAAGTGTTCTTCCACCAGCGAGATGTAGGTCCACTCGGTCAGGATGATGCCGGTAATGAGTCCGCGCGCCAGTCGGCCGTGGACTTCCTCGGTCGACAGGGAGTTATCGTAGTTGAGGCCGAGGAGCGACCCCGCGACGTCGGCGTCGAAAAACGGGCTTCGGTTGCCCTTGAGAAACATCTCGTAGCCGTGGCCGCTCGGGACTTGTCGGGCAAGTTCGAGCCCGCGCTCCGGCGTACAGTTGAGGATGCGGTCGAAGAACCACCGGAGGAGGTTGCCGGTGTCGAACGACGCGCCGGGCAGATAGCCGTCGATGGGATGACGGTGGTAGTACAGCGCCGGATGCGGTGAGACGGATTCCGAGACGTACTTGACGACGCTCGACGCGCCGAAGGTGATGCTGAAATCCCCCGGTTTGACGCCGCCGTTCGCCAGCACCGACGCGTTGCCGTCGGTGAGCCCCTGAAAGAGTTTGATGCCCTCGAAGTCGGTCCGCTCGGCTAACTGACCGTCGGCGACACCGATGAACGACCCCGGGGGTCGAATCGCCGGAAAGAGCGACCGAGGCAGGTCGAGCGTCTCGAACAGCGACTCGAACCACGTGGGAAGGGGCGTCGTCACGTCGGCACCGAACTTCAACGCGTTCGTCCAGTCGGTCTCGATGTCGCGCCACGGCGTCGACGCGTCGAACCGGAGCCGATACAACAGCCACGTCGTCGGACTGAGAATCCACTCCACTCGCTGGAACTTTTCGGGGTGTTCCGCGCGAAGCTTCAGAATCTTCGGCAGGGGGCTGGTCGGAGAAAACGCGATGTTCTGGTTAATCGAGAGGCCGGACAGGTCGAGGTCGCGGAGCTTCGACGCCTGTTCGGGCGCGGAATCGAAGTACATCTGCGGTGGGAACACCGGCTCGCCGTACTTATCGACGAGTACGGCCGTCCCCGACGTACTCGCAACCGAGCCGATACCGGTCTGTGGCAGCGCCGGTGCCGCTTCGTGGAGCGCTCGCTCCCACGCGAGCGTCGTCTGCTCGGCGACCGGCGCCTCATCGCCGGCGAGACGTTCGCCGTCGGTGCTGTACACATCGACGTGCACGCTCGCAGTACCGAGATGAACGCCGACTAGTTGCGGGCTCTCCATACCACGGGGTCACGTAGGACGCAGTTAAGTCCTTCCGAGGGTAGTGACCCGTCGAGCGCCCGAGCGCGCAGTTTGGCCGACTGACCGCAGCGGAGTTCATTTGGTGGGTGTTAGCATACAATCTGGTCGAGAGCACGTTCAATTGACATCCGTTTCGATGACGTTGTCATTCCGAGAGTTGACACCGAAATATGAGCGATAAACGAACAAACACGAACTATCGTCGGCATTCTCTCTATTCTGTATCTAAGAACAGTCGTTCACCCCGTCTGAACCGCATCGTCAGGGCCGGCGGCGGCCTGCAAGCGTAGTCGAAACGAGCATTACAAAAATATATATGTAATCCCTAGTGATTCGCGTGGAGTTCGATGACGTTGGCGGCGCTCTGGACGATGTCGGGAACCTCGTCGGTGAACCGTTCGTTATTCATGCGGCTGACGGGCTGCGAGACGCTGATTGCACCCAGGACGGTCCCGTCTTTTGCGATGATGGGTGCGCCAACGCACCGGAGCCCTCGGATGAGTTCCTCGTTGTCCACGGCGTAGCCCCGGTCACGGACCGTCGCCAACTGTGCGTCGAGTTCCGCTCTGTCGGTGATTGTCTGGTCGGTTTCCGCGGGAAGGCCGTGTTCGTCGATGATGTCGTCGACGCGCTCGGGAGGGAGGTGCGCCAGTATCGCCTTTCCGAGTCCGATGGCGTGAAGCGGCCGTCTGAGGCCGGGATAGATGTCTAAATCGACCGCCCGCTCACCCTGTTCGGAGGCGAGATAGACTCCCTGTCCGTACTCCTCGACCATCAGGTTCGCGAGTTCGCCCGTCTGGGACGCCAATCGGTGGACCTCGCGCTTCGCCACCTGATACAGCGGGTGGCGGTGCTGTACGTACCCCCCGAATCCGAGCAGGCGGAGACTCAGATCGTAATCGGTCCCGTCGCGGACGACGAACTTCTCGGCTTCGAGCGTGCTGAGATGGTTGTGGACCGTGCTCTTGTTCATATCGAGTTCCCGAGCAAGGAACGTCACGCTGCTTGACCCGTGTTCTCGGAGCGCGTCGAGCACCCGAATCGTCTTTCGACTCGTTTCGACCCGGTGGGGCGCGTTCTCTGTCATGACTGCGTGTCGTCGAGGCAACCCTAAATAGTTTGTTCCATTGAGTAGAACAGCTGTTCGACTCGGCGAGACAGCGGGGAGAACCGTCGACACCGTTCGAACGGCGGAGCAAGAAGCGTGGAACCGATGTATTTGGTGTCTAAGGGCCGCTGTGCGGTGTTCGGAAAACTGTCGGCAAAAACTATTTACGCTCACTCTCTGAGCTACGGTGTATGGAGATACAGACAGAGAGCTTCTCCATCGAGAGCCACAGCAGGTTCGAGATTCTGAGCGTCACTCCCGAGGTGGAAGCGACCATCGAGGACCTCGGCGTGACCGATGGACTCGTGTACGTGTCGACGCCGCACACGTCTGCGGCGCTCTCGACCAACGAGTACGAAGAGAAGCTCCTCGACGACATGATTGACAAGTTCAAGGAGATCGCCCCCCCGGACGAGGGCTACTACCACGACCTCGACCACATCACCGCGGGCGAGCAGCCGAACGCTCACGCGCATCTCATCTCCGCGATGATCAAGCGACCGGTCCTTCTCGTCCTCCGCGACGGGGAGCTCGACCTCGGGACCTGGGAGGAGGTCATGTTCTTCGAACTGTGCGGCCCGCGCGAGCGAACGATTACCACGACGATTCTACAATAGCCATGACGGACCAACCACTCGGACGATCGGTGACTGTCGCTATCGACCACGGCCTCCATTGGGGTTCCCTCGAGGGGTTCGAGGACCCCGCGGCGCTCCTCGACACGGTGTTGGACGCCGGCCCCGACGGTATCCTGGCGAGCGTTCCCTTCCTGAAGCGCTTCGAGGACCGAATCGCCGCCGCCGACGTCCACACCATCGGCACGCTCGACCTCCTGTACGACTCGACGATGCCGGGCGATATCGAAAACGCCGAAATCCACTCTCAGGTGTTCAGCGTCGAGGACTGCGCCGACGTGGCCGACGCCGCGAAGGTCGCGCTCGTCTTCGGCCGGGAGGACCCCGACGTGCTGAAGGAGAACGCCGAGTTTGTCGCGGCCGCGGCCGAGGACTGCGACGACGCGGGGATTCCGCTCATCGTCGAGCCGACCCTCTGGGGGCAGCGCGCTGACGACGAGTTCGACACCGATTACCTCGCCAACGCCAACCGCCTGGGCTTCGAACTCGGCGCGGACATCCTGAAGACGCCGTATCCACCCACGGGCTTCGAGCGCATCGTAGACAACGCGCCGGTGCCGACGTACATCGCCGGTGGCCCCACCGTCGAGACGGACCGAGAGGTACTGGAGATGGTCCACGGTGCCGTCGAAGCCGGCTCGCAGGGCGTGATGTTCGGCCGCAACGTCTGGCAGCGAGACGACCCTGCCGCCATCATCGACGCACTCTCGGCTATCGTCCACGAGGGCGCGACCATCGAAGAGGCGGAGACGTTGCTATGACCCGCCGAACCACCCCTCAAACCCACTGATGAACCTTCCGTACCCCCACTTTCAGGTCAACTTCAAGGTGTACCCGGACACGAGCGGCGAGGACGCGCTCTCGTTCGCGCGGATGCTCGAAACGATAGAGGCGGAGACCGACGCGCGCTTCGTGTTGACGCCCCAACTGCCGGACATCCGACTGATAACCGAACACACTGACCTCGCCGTCACCGCGCCCGCGATGGACGCCGTCGAGCCCGGTCGCGGGATGGGGAAAATCCTCCCGGAGACCGTCGCGGACGCGGGGGCCGACGGCGTCGTCATCAACCACGCCGAGAACCGCGACACGCTGTCCGACCTCGTGTGGAAAATCGAGCGTTGCCGCGACCTCGATCTCGACTCGGTCGTCTGCGTTGACAGCATCGAGATGGGTCGCGCGGTCGCGGAGTTCGACCCCGACTCGATGATATACGAGATGCCCGAAGACATCTCGTCGGACCGCGCGATCACGCAGACCCACCCCGACCGCGTTCGCGACTTCATGTCGATGGTCGAGACGGAGAACCCGCGCACTCGCGTCCTCGTCGGCGGCGGCATCTCGACCGCCGAGGACGTCCGCCTCGCCTTCGAACAGGGTGGCCATGCGACCGGTGCAGCGTCGGCCGTGTCGCTCGCGTCGGACCCGGAGTCGCTCCTCCGCGACATCGCCGCGAGTTTCCCCTGAGACGACCGCCGACAGCGGGCCGCCCCGTCTCGCTCCGCTCGGTGACTGCGGCGCGTCAGACCGGCGCAATCTTTTTAGTGATCATCGATGATGTGCAATACACGTCAATGACAACGAAAAACATCCTCGTAGTGTGTGGCACATCGGTCGCAACGTCGACGGTCGTCAAGGAAGCGCTGAAAGAGAAGCTCCCGGAGCGTGGTCTCGACATCGGGACCATTGCCAAGGCGAAGGCGACGGAAGCTCCTGGTAAGGTCTCCTCGGGGAACTTCGACCTCATCGTCACCACGACGCAACTCAACAAAGACAAGTTCGACATCCCGGTCATCCACACGACGGCGTTCATGACCGGTATCGGTCAAGACGAGGTCCTCGACGACATCGTCGCGGCGCTCCAAGACTGATTGATACGTCGCCGACGCTGATTTTTCACGAACGATAGCAATATTTATGTGGGATCACTCTCATCCTGAGACAGGGTTGTGAGTTAATAGCATGGCAGTACCAGAAGTACTCTTACAGAGTGGTGTGAGTTCCCTGTTGAATTCTATCAACAGCGTAATCCAATCGTTGGGCGTGAGCGTCCTCCTTCCGATAATCATCTTCCTCATCGCGCTCGCGTTCCGGGTGGACGTGTTGAAGGCGGCGCGCTCGTCCATCCTCATCGGCATCGGCTTCATCGGCATCAATCTCGTCATCGGGCTGTTCAGCGAGAACATCAGTCCGCTGGCCCAACAGATGGTCGAGGTGACCGGTATCACGCTGCCGGCGGTCGACGTCGGCTGGCCCGCCGCCGCAGCCATCGCCTTCGGTATCGCGGAACTCGGCGTCTGGATGATTCCGCTGTTCGTGGCGATGAACCTCGTCCTCTTCGCTATCGGCTTCACCTACACGCTCAACGTGGACATCTGGAACTACTGGCACTTCGCCTTCATCGGCGGGCTGGTCTACATGAGCACGAACAACTGGCTGTACTCGGTGGCAGTCGGGCTGACACTGGGGCTGTTCGTCCTCGTGGCCGCAGACTGGACGCAACCGGCCGTCGAAGAGACGTTCGACACGCCCGGCATCTCCATTCCGCACGGGACCTCGGCACCCTACGCCGTCGCCGCGATTCCGATTCACTGGGCGGTGGATAAGACGCCGCTCGGGAACATCGAAGCCGACCCCGACGCGATTCAAGACCGGTTCGGCATCCTCGGTGAACCAATCTTCGTCGGTCTCGCTATCGGACTCGTCATCGGTATCGCCGCCTACAGTAACGCGCTCTTCGTCGCCGAGAGCTGGTACGCCATCCTCACCGCCGGCATCTCGTTCGCTGCGGTGATGCATATCCTCCCGATGATGGTCGGCATCCTCATGGAGGGGCTGACGCCGCTTTCGGAGTCGATTCGGAACTACATGACCTCGCGGTTCGAAGACCGCGACATGGCGATCGGCCTCGACTCGGCCATCCTGATCGGCCACGAGTCAGTCATCGCGTCCAGCCTGCTCATCGTTCCCATCGCCATCGTGATGTCGATCATCCTCCCCGGCAACGACGTCCTGTGGGGAATCGACCTGGCGACGTTCCCGTTCTTCTTCGCGCTGATGGTTCCCATCATGAACGGCAACATCGTGAAGATGGTCGTCACGGGGACCATCCTGCTCATTCCGCTGCACTACATCTCTTCCGCGGTGGCTCCCCTCCTGACGCAGGCGGCGGGAAGCGCGGGCTTCGACCTCGGTGGCCGCGGGCTCATCACGTCGCCCGTCGCTGACGCGGGGTCGCCCGCGACGGGCATCCTGGCCCTCATCCCGGCACCGGTCGCCCTCGCGGTCGGACTCGTCATCGTCCTCGGCATCTGGGTCGCACTTCGGACGTGGCCCCAGCGGATGTACATGGTCGCCGGTGCGTCCGAAGAGAAAGCGCAGGAGACCGTCGAACGTCGTCACACCGGCAAGGGCGGTGGCCTCCTGCCCAACAAAATCGGCTCGACTGTCGACACGGCGGGCGCAGAGGGTCGCTCCGACGACTAACCGCGCAGTTCCCCGTTGACGTCCGCGGCCCGACCGCGACGAGACACCGTGCTTCGCCGAACCGTCGGCGAACCGGTACCAACACTTTTCTCGGAGACTCGCGTACGACTCATCGATGCGAACCGAAAGCCTCGAACTGACTGGCGAGACGGACGAAGCGGTCCTCACGGAACTTGGCGCGTACGCCTACGACCAAGGCTGGGCCGACGAGAGCTACGCCGACGCCCTTCTGACACGCGAAGCCGACTACCCGACGGGACTCGATATTCCGACGATGGGATTCGGCATCGCCATCCCCCACGCCGACCCCGACCACGTCACAGAACAGGCCGTGCTCCTCGGACTGCCGCCCGCGGGCGAGTCGATAGCGTTCCGAAGCATGGACAACCCCGACGAGCGCGTCGCCGCCGAAGTCGTCGTGTTACTCCTCGTGACCGACACCGACGGCTACTCGTCGTTCCTCTCGAACCTCGCCAAACTCTTTCAGGCCGAGGAGTTCGCCGAGATGACGAAGCGCCGCGACGCCGACGGCTTGCTCGACCTCGTCGTCGAGCGCTGTGTCGATTTCGACGGCTGAAAAGACGAGACGCCATGGAGTGGCGCGTCACGACGAGTGAGCGGCCAGTACTCCACTCCAGTTCTCAGTCGATGAGCGCTCGCACGTCCTCGCGGGTCTCGGCGCGGAGGGCCGCCTCGGCGAGCGCCGCCGCCGACTCGTCGTCGATGCCCTGGACGCCCGCTTTCACGTCGGGAACCGTCACGGCGCTCATGCTCAGTTCGTCGAGGCCGAGCCCGACGAGCAGTTCGGTGAGGGCCGGGTCGCCGGCCATCTCACCGCACATACCGACCCAGGCGTCACCTTCGTGGGCGGCCTCGACCGTCCGCGCGATGGCGCGGAGGACCGGCGGGTGAAGCGGGTCGTGTAAGGAGGCGACGCGGTCGTCGTCGCGGGCCGCAGCCATCACGTACTGCGTGAGGTCGTTCGTCCCGATACTGAGGAAGTCGAGGCGGTCGGCGAACTCGTGGGCGAGAAAGACCGACGCCGGCGTCTCGACCATCGCGCCGAGTTCGGGAACCGCGTAGTCGACGCCTTCGCCGTCCAGTTCCGCGGCGATTGCGCTCACTTCGTCGAGGAGCGCGTCGAGTTCCGTCACCGTCGACACCAGCGGGAACATCACGGCGAGCTGCGCCGGCCCGGCGGCCGCACGCAGAATCGCGCGGACGTGTTCTTCGAACAGTTCGGGTCGCTCGCCCGGCGCGAACCGGACGCCGCGAACGCCGAGAAACGGGTTGTCGCCGGGGTCGGAGTCGACGTACGGAATCGGCTTGTCGCCCCCGATGTCGAGCGTTCGGACGACCACGCGCGACCCAGCGAACGTCTCGCACACCTCGCTGAGTGCCTCGTACTGCTCGTCTTCGTTCGGCGGCGTCTCCCGGTCGAGAAAGAGGAACTCCGTTCGAAAGAGCCCGACGCCGTCCGCACCGCGTTCGGCGGCCGCCACCGCTTCCCGCGGCGTCCCGACGTTCGCGGCGACTTCGACGTGTCGGCCGCCGGCCGTCGTGACGGGGTCGTGTTCCACCGTTGCACCGCTCGATTCCCGCGCCGCGGCGACGGCGTCGGCGTCTGGGTCGACGGTCACGTCGCCCGTGGTGCCGTCGACGACGAGACGCGTGCCGTCGGCGAGGCCGAGGGCGTCGGGGTCGACGCCGACCACCGCCGGAATCGCCAGCGACCGAGCCATGATGGCGGCGTGCGACGTGCGGCCCCCTTCGACCGTGACGAACCCGGCGACTGCGTCGGGGTCTAGCTGTGCGGTGTCGCTCGGGGTGAGCCGCTCCGCGACGAGCAGCGTTCCCTCGGGGAGCGCCGAGAGGTCAACCCGGTCGTGGTCGAGCAGAATACGGAGCAGTCGGTCGCGGACATCTCGGAGGTCGTCAGCGCGCTCGGCGAACATCCCGTCTGCCTCCTCGAACGTGGCGATTGGGTCCTCGAACGCCCGCGAGACGGCGCGCTCGGCGGTGACGCCGTCTTTGCTGATCGCGGTCTCGACGCCCTCGGTTATCTGTGGATCGGCGAGGAACTGCTGGTGCGCGTCGAATATCTCCGCCTCTTCGGTGCCGACGCGCTCGGCCGTCTGTGACTGCTCACGGGCGAGTTCGTCCGCGGCTGTCTCCCGTGCCGCCTCGAACCGCTGAAGCTCAGTTTCGGGGTCGGCCGCCGACCGCTCGCTCTCGTCGAGGTCGACCGTCGAATCGTACTGGACGACCGTGCCGACACCACGTAGCGGCGTCACCCCGACGCCCGAGATTCTACGGTCGCTCATCGGTCCCTCGTAGCTACCGCTGGATACGCTGCGCTTGCGAACATGGCGTGCGACTAGTCCACGTCCGCCGGCAAAAACGCTCGCCAAGCGGAAAGGCCTTAGTACCGGCGTGGGAAATGGTGGCACGGATGGCAGCGAAATCAGCGACAGTAGTCGTAGAGCACGAGACCGGTCTCCACGCACGCCCCGCGTCGATGTTCGTCCAGACGGCGTCGAAGTTCGAGACGGACATCTCCGTGCGGAAAGCCGGCGGGGAGACGGAAGTAGATGCGAAAAGTAGCATCGCCGTCCTCTCGCTCGGTGTCGGCCCGGACGAGGAAATCGTCATCACCGCCGACGGCAGCGACGGTGAACAGGCCATCGAACGACTCGTCGAACTCGTCCAGAACGACTTCGACCTCGATCAGTAGACGGCCGCCCGGGCTCGCGGTCGACCGCGACGCTCGACGGCGTGGCGAGCGCGACCCGCGGCCACAAAGCCGCTTGCACCTTCGACGCCGAACCGACGCTCGCGACCGCCGGCCGGGATGATGACGACAGATGAGCATCGCCGTCAAGCCGATGTTCTGCCTCGTTCTGACGGTCGCCATCGTGAGCCGCCTGCTGTTCAACTCCGGCGGGGCGCTGGCGATGGTCGACGACGAGTTCGACCGCGGGGGGGAGCGGCCTCGCGGGGTGTCTGTGTCTCTCGTTCGGAGATAGAAACATACAATAATTGAGGGGAATGGAGATTATCTAAAGATATGTCATTTTAGGTCTGTTCGGACAGTACATATAAATAGACGTATCAGGCCATCTATCGGTGTTTGAGGAGTATTTGTCTTAGACTGCTATTCGAGTATCGATAATCTGGCCTAGCTGGCCAGATATTGAATTAATCAGCGTACTCGCGTATTTCCGAGCCTAATTGACAGCAAAAACTCATATTTCGAAAATCTATTTCTGATTTATGATAGTATGTCCTTGCCACGAACGGTCTCCCCACTCCGGAGTGACGTTCGTTACCGAGAACGACGGAGACCGAGTCGCCTCCGGTGCTGGACGGGTTCTGAAGCGCGTGCGAACGACACGGAAGTCGGAAGCGCCTCGGACTCGGTTGACCCCTAGGACCCACTCCGAAGCGCAAGTGAGTAGATGATAAACGACAGTCCGACGATTTGGCTTATCGCGGTCCCGAGCGGCAGATAAAACATGTAGATGTCGACGTGGAGCCCAAACGAGGCGGTGGCGAGCGACATGAGCGGTGGAATGACGGTGACGAACGCGAGGCCGACCGCGAGAAACAGCATTCGTCGGTTCGCGTTCCGACGGTATCCGTGGTAGGCCTGGAAGACGATAAACAGACCCATCACGATTGTGACGAAGAACGCGACGAACAGCGTCACGTAGCGTATCGGCAGCGTAAGAAGGTCAATCTGAAGCGGTTGCATCACAGTTCCTCCCAGATTCGCGTGAAGCGGTCCGCCATCGTTTCGGGCTCCCGTTCTTCGATTGTGAGTTTGAGTTCATTGTTCTCTAATTCCACCGTGAGGCGCTTGAGTCGTGCTTTGTAGACGCTGTAGTGGTGCCCATCGCCTTCGAGTTCGGTCTGCTCTTCGAGAAGCCCGCAGTCGATCAAGCGCTCGGTGCGCCGGTAAATCGTCGGGAGCGACGCGTCGCACACTTCGCTAAGCTCTTTGGCGGACTTCGCTGTCGTGTCTGTCGACGTGAGGATGGTTCGTGCGTATTCGTCGTCGAGGAGGCGGTAGACTTCCTCCGATGCGGACTCCTCACACACAACGGGATATCATCGTGAGTGATGTTTATCGGTGCGTCGATTTTCTGGCCCAGAAAACGTGCGTCGCCCTATATGCTCTCGGGGCGAGACGGCAGTCGGACATCTGTGACCCGGTCAAACTTTCCGACCCAGAAAATCTGTGTCGGTGTTTAATCACCTATCTCCCGCTTGCTCTCTCGTGAAACGACAGCCAGCCTCCGATGGCCATGTTCGAGTATTGCACTGCCAATCGAGTGGACGACGACTCGCACGTCGCCGGAGCGTAATCGAGGTGGAGTCTCGGTGAAGCGACTCTGCTCCGCTGTGTTCGCGTTGTTGTTGCTCACATCGTCGGTCGGTGCCGTCGCGAGTACGGCAGGTGCGACCCAAGTCGCCATCGATGCCGACGCGTCCGTGAGCGACCCCGCACCGGGCGAACCGTTCGAAGTCACCGTCAACCTGAGCAACGTCGGCGACGAGTCAGCCGAGGTGACCGACGTGTATCTCCGCGATCCGAGCGGGGCCGAATACGCGCGGGCTGAAGATCTCGGATCGCTCATCTCGGGACGCGAGATGAGCGTTCCCATGAGCGTCACCCTCGACGAAGAGGGGAGAAAACGGCTTACTGTTCAGGCGGCCGTTAGAGGACAAAGCGGTGAATACACACGGGTGAGCTACCCGATATACGTAGACGTCGAGACCCCTGACGAGGCCGCGATTTCGTTCGAATCCCTTGACCCCGTCGCGAGTGACGAGCGTTCCGTCGGGGTGACCGTCGCCAACGGTGACACCGACGCGATTTCGAACGTCAAGCTCACGCTCGGCGGCGACGCGAATGTGGACGACCCGAAGCGCGTGAGCGCCTCGCTCGCGCCCGGTTCGCAGGCCGACTACACGTACAACGTGACATTTCCCGAAGCCGGTGAGCACACGCTCCGCGCCACGGTCCAGTACAAAACCGCGACCGGAGCAACGCGGACAGCGACCGTCGAGAAGGCGGTGACCGCCGAAACCGCTGATATCGACACCGGTCTCACCGCGACGGTGGCCGAGTCGAACGGGTCGTCGGTCATTCAGACGACGCTCACAGAGTATGGGAACGTCGGCCTCACCGACGTTCAGTTCCGGGCGGTCGTCGACGGAACGGTGGTTGAACGCGCCCTCGTCTCGGACGTCGACCCCAAGTCGTCGCAGACGTTCGCACTCAGCGGGACCGACATTCCCACGGGTGCGGTAACCATTGTCGCCGCGTACACCGCCGGTGGTAACGCGCACACGACCGAAACGACCATCGACTACAACCCCCGCGAGTTGTCGAACATCGAACTGACCGGTATCGAAGCGACGCGGAGCGGTTCGACCGTCACGCTGAGCGGCGAAGCCGCGAACGTCGGGAGCAGTGACGCAGACTCCGTGCTCATGAGCGTCGGCGACGCCGCCGGGGTCAGCCCGGCCGCGCCGAACGGCGAGTACTTCGTCGGCACCGTCGAGTCGAGCGAGTTCGCCACGTTCGAACTGACTGCCGATACGGGTTCAAACGGCTCAGTCGACAGCCTTCCCGTCGAAATCCGCTACTCTGCGGGCGGTGAGCAGTTCGTCCGGACGGTCGCTGTCGACCTCGCATCGAGCGAGTCGGCCGCGCAAGGCGATGCGGCCGCGAGCAGTAGTTCCGGTGGTGGCAGCAGCGGTTTCTCCGTGGCGGCGCTCGGTCTCGCACTCACCGTTGCGGTCGGTGCTGCTGGTGTCTACTGGCGGCGACAACAGTCATGAGCGTCATCGAACTCGAGGATGTCATCAAGCGCTATCAGAGTGGTGTGGAAACGGTTGAGGCGCTCAAGGGCGTGGACTTCAGCGCCGACCGCGGCGAGATGGTCACCGTCATCGGCCCTTCGGGTTCGGGCAAGAGTACCATGCTCAACATGATCGGACTGCTCGATACGCCCACCGAGGGCCACGTCCACCTTGACGCCCGCGACGTGACCGACTTCAGCGAAGACGAACTCACCGAAGAACGTCGGACGGGAATCGGGTTCGTGTTCCAGGACTTCCACCTGCTTCCCATGCTGACGGCGGTCGAGAACGTCGAACTCCCCTCGATGTGGAACACCTCGGTAGACAGGCACGACCGCGCGGTTGAGTTGCTCCGTCGCGTCGGTCTCGGCGACCGCTTAGACCACACGCCCGACCAGTTGTCCGGCGGCCAACAACAGCGTGTCGCGGTCGCGCGGTCGCTCATCAACGAACCGGATATCCTCTTGGCCGACGAGCCCACGGGGAACCTCGACCAGGACACCGGTCAGACGATTCTCGAAGAACTGACGCGGCTGAAGGAAGACGAGAACGTCGCCATCGTCGCGGTCACCCACGACGACCAGATGCTCGACTACACCGACACCACCGTCCGCATCGTCGACGGCGTCATCCAAGAGGTGGCTCAGCCGTGAGTATCGCCGATTACCTGTGGCGGTATCCGAGCGCGCTCATGGCGTGGCGCAACCTCGGCCGCAACCGAACGCGAACGGTGCTGGCGGCACTCGGCATCGTCATCGGCGTGATTTCCATTGCGTCGCTCGGGATGGCGGGTGCAGCACTCCAACAGCAGGCGACCTCCGATCTCGGCTCTATCGGCGGTGATGTGACGGTTGCCTCCGGCGCGGACAGCGCCAGCGACGGCGTCACCCGAGCGCAGGTCGAAACGCTCCGAGACATCGTGAGTGACGCGGAGGTGGTCCCACAGAAGTCGAACTCGACGACGCTAACCGCGCGAAACGGCGAGGAGGCGCGGATGAGCGTCACGGGGGTGACGAACGCGGCCGCGCTGTACAACCTCACGAACGGCGACGCACCGAATCGGCTGGCTTCGGGGGCGCTCATCAGCAACGGCACCGCCGAGACACTCGACCTCGAACTCGGCGACCCCGTCGAGTACGACGGTCAGATATACCGCATCAGCGGGTTCCTCGAGGAGTCGGGTGGCTTCGGCGGCGGTGGCGGCCAACTCGTGTTGCCGATATCGGCGCTCTCTGAGCAGGACGGTTACGACACCGTGACCGTCGTCGCCGGCAATAGCGACGCGGCCACGGCCCTCGCTGACGTGATCGACTCCCAGTTCAACGAGGAAGACGACGAGGAGCTACGCGTGAGCACGTTCGGGAGCTTAGACAGCCTCGAAACGTTCCTGAACACGCTCAACTACGCGCTGCTCGCTATCGGTGCCATCTCGCTCGTCGTGGCGAGCGTCGCCATCCTCAACGTGATGCTGATGAGCACGGTCGAACGCCGCGGCGAAATCGGCGTCCTCCGGGCCGTCGGGATTCGCCGTGGTGAGGTGCTCCGGATGATTCTGACCGAGGCCGCCCTCATGGGTGCTGTCGGCGGGTTGATCGGGGCGCTCGGGTCGCTCCTGGTCGGGCTGGTCATGTTCCAGTTACTCACGGGTGACGCGATGGCCGTGTTCAACTGGAGCAGCTCTCAGTACCTCCTGTTCGGGTTCGCATTCGCCGTCGTGGCGAGCGTCCTGAGCGGTGTCTACCCCGCGTGGAAGGCCGCCAACGACCGCCCGGTCGACGCGCTTCGGAGCTGAGGCGTCGACCCCGTTTCGCCGACACCCGTCGGGGGGTTCGGACTCGGACGTCAAACGGGTGGAAAAACACGTGCTGACGTGCGGCCTAGAGGGAGAGGAACGCGCCTAATGGAACGCTCTCCACACCAGACCGAGGAGGATGAACGGTACGAACGGTATCATGAGCACCGAAATCCCAGCGACGAGGAGCGTCCCGATGAGGCTCATCTCGGTGTTCGAGTAATCGGTTCGAACGGGGTTGACTGCGCGGGCCATACGTACCCGTCGGATTTCCTCATACATAATGTAACTGGATAGTTAATATATAAATGGTCGCGGGAACGGGGACGGTAGTTGTGGGTGAAAACACGGCACGACGGTAGGCTCACACCCGACTCGGTTCAGGCGCTCGAAGCGCCAACAGGACGCCGGCGATGGCGACGCCCCCGGCGGCGACGAACGCCGGCGCGTATCCCGCGTAGTCGATAATCGCGCCGGCGGCGATGGGGGCGGCGAACGCGCCCAGGAGGCCGACGCTCGTCAGGAGTGAGACGGCCGTGGTCCGCACCGCGGGGGCGACGAGTTCGGCGATGTACGAGAAGATGAGCCCCGTCACGAGTTGGATGGCGAAGCCGACGACGACGACCGCGCCGACGACGAGGCTGAGTTCCGAGACGAACGCGAACGCGACGACCGCCGGCGTGGCGACGGCGAACGACGAGACGATGACGCGACGGCGACGACCGCCGAACACGCGGTCGGTGACCACGCCGCTACTCGACCGTGCGACCGCGCCGATGGCGGGGAACAGCGCGGTCAAGAGGCCGCTCGCGGCCAGCGAGATTTCGAACTCGCTGGCGAGGAAACTCGGCAGCCACGTGTTGACGAAGAGGTACAGCGAGTAGGCGAGAAAACAGAGCGCGCAGACGGTCCAGACCGCCCGGCTGCCGAACAGTTCGCGGAGCGCCGCCCGGTCGGGTGCGGGCGCGTCGACGCCGGGGACGCGCCGGCGGGTCGCGAGCAAGAAAACCACGACGCCGACGACGGCGACCGCGGCGTACAGCGGGAGAATCGCGGGCCACCCGGCGACGTTCGCGATGAGCGGGCTCCCGAACTGTCCGAGGGCGAAGCCGACGGGCGCGCTCGCGGTGAACACGCCGACCGCGGTCGCGCGCTGTTCCGGGGGGACCGCGCTGCCGACCACGTTCGCGCCCGCGTTCCAGAACGTGACGTACGCGAGCCCGCCGAGCACCCGTGAGACGAGGAGCCAGCCGTACGCCCCGGCGGTGGCCGCGTACCAGCCCCACCCGCCGGCGACGACGAGGGCGACGGTCGCGAGCGCGACCACGCGGCGCACCGAAAAGCGGTCGAGGACGACGCCGATGGGGACGCTCGTGACGACCGCCGTCGCGTACATGATGCTCACGAGCCAGCCTGCCGCGCTCGCGCTCAGCCCGAGGGACTCTTGAATCACCGGCAGCACGCTCGCCGGGGCGATTTCGTAGGCCGCCGCCGCCGTCGAAAGCAGGAAGAAGCCGACGACGATGCCCAGTATCTCGCGTCGCGTGCCCGCCGTGTCCGGTGTCGTACTCACGGTTTCACAACGTGCACGTTGGGAGCGTATGAAACCGCCTGATGTCGGTCCGCTTTCGGCTCGCGGTGACCGCGAGCCTCACCGACTCAGTCGTCTCCGCGGAGCGCCCGTTCGATGGGCGTCTCGCCACCCGTGAGATGCAGCGTCTCGCCGACCGTCCGGTCGATGTCAAGACAGGCGACGACCGCCTGCGCCACGTCGGCCCGCGGAATCTCGGGCGTGTCGCCGTCGAGACTCTCGACGGTCAGCGAGACGGCCTCGGTGCCGTCCGCGTCGGTAAGCCTCGTGGGGCGGAGAATCGTCGCATCGAGCGACGACTGTTTGAGGTAGTCGTCCGCGCAGCGCTTGGCGACCAGGTACGGGCGTAGGGGCTCGGGCCCCGCGAGCGGGTCGCCAGCACCGATGGAGCTCACCATCACGAAGCGGTCGATGCCCGCCTCGACGCAGGCGTCGACTACCCGTCGAGCGCCCCAGAGGTCGACCATGAGCGTCTTGTCCGCGCCGGTCGACCCGCCGGAGCCGGCGGTGAACACGACCGCGTCGGCCCCATCGAGCGCCGCTTCGAAGTCGCCTTCGAGGTCACCCAGTCGCGGCTCGCCGCCGCGGTCGCGGACCGCCTCGAACTGCGATTCGTCCCGGACGACGCCGATGGGGTCGTGGCCGGCGTCCGCGAGCCGGGGGAGGAGCTGTCGTCCGATACCGCCGTTCGCGCCGATGACTGCGACCTGCATGGTTCGCCGTCGCGTAGTCGGCCGGGCCAGATAGGGGCTGGGGTCGGCGAAGGTGAAGGTGGTCCGCGAGAACAGCGCGACTCAGTCCGCAGGTTGCGGGAGCGAGACCGTGACCACACTTCCCCGAGTGCTGTCGGTGCTGATATCGAGCTCGCCGCCGATACCGTCGACGACGGAGTTCACCATCCACAGACCGAGCCCGCTCCCGTGACGTAACGCGGTCTCTTCGCCTTCGAGCATCGCAAGCTCCTGTTCGGAGATACCGGTTCCACGGTCTTCGATCCGAACCGTTACGGCTGATTGTGCCTCAGTTACGGAGATGTCGACGAGCGGCGCGTCCTGCGTCGAGTGGACGATCGCGTTCTCACAGAGTTCGTACAGCGCGGTCTGCAGATACGAGTTTCCGAAGACGTGCGCACTCTCAGGGGCGGTCAGCTCGATTCGCGCATGCGGATACTCGTCGGAGAGCGCTGCTCGAATTCGGTCGAGTACCGCAACGACGTCAAGTGACTGTAACTCATCTCCCGCCTGGAGCGCGTTACTGACGGTTCTGGACTTCTCGCTGAGATCGAGCAACTCTTTGGAGCGGTCGACGACCTTCGCTGCGAACGCACTGACGTCGTCGTCGGCCGTCGATTCGGAGATGAGTTCGCCGTACCCGCTGACGACGTTTATGCTGTTTCGGATGTTGTGTCGCAACACCCGATTGAGTACACGGATCTGCTTTTGTCGCCGGACCCGTTCGGAGATGTCTCGAATTAACAGCAGCACCGACTGTTGTTCGGCGTGTTCGATCGCCGCTGCAGAGGCCTCGGCGTGGACGCTCTGTCCCCACTGTGTGGTACAGATGAGTGTTTTCGTGACGCCAGCATCCTGTTGGGAGAGGTGCTCGGTGAACTCGGTGAACTCACAGCCGTCTTCGAACTGGATGACGCCCGACGGGTCGAGTCGCTGTAGTTCGAACTTGGAGTAGCCGAAGAGTTCGCAAGCGGCCCTGTTGCACTCGACGATCTCGTTCGACTCGACATCGACGACGATGATGGCCTCCTCTGCGGACTCGAACAGCCGTTCGTATCGCGCTTCGATTTGTTCGTACTGGGTCGTCAGCTTTCGAGATTGTACCCGTCGGATACAGAGATTTTCGAGACGATAGTTGAGGACCTGCTCGTTGATCGGTGCAGCGACGATATCGTCGACGACGGCCTGCTCTCGCTGCCACACCTGCTGTGTACCCCCGAGGCTGAACGAGGAGTCCTGACGCTTGATCACCACGACCGGACAAAACGTCGGATGTTCGGCCTGTTTGTGCGCTAATAGCTGAGAGCCGTATTTCGGGAGGAGGCGGTCTTCAATCAGGTAGCACGACGCGGGTTGAATCTCGTCGTCGACGACGACATCGTACTCCGACAACAGCAGGTCGCGGATTGCTGATTGGTCTTGTTCACCACTCACGAGCAACTGAACCGTCGTCTCGTCGTGTCTCGTCTCAAACATCAGTTAAGACCGCCAAACAGTCGTGGGACAGCTCACTCGTCGAAGAGTCCGCGAGTGATGTCTGGGGCCGTCTCAAAGGGCCCGTGCAGTTGCAGCCCCTGTGCATCTTCGATCGTGAACCGGTGAAACTGGTTATCGAAATCGCCGAGGCGCTTTTTCAGCACGCCAATCATCCGTTCCATCCCTCCTGCCTGCTCGACGTACGACAGAAACACGACGTTGTCCGCCAGGTAGCTGGCACCTGCGCTCGTCGGCGACTCAACCCCGGTCACTCTGCCAACTTCGTCTGTGATGATGACCGAAATATCTCGCTGCTTCAACGTCCGTGTGAGTGTGTGAAGCCGTCGGACGAGTTGCATGTCAGCACCCCGAATCGACATCTTGTAGCCCGCAATGCCATCGATCAGCACGACCTCTGGATCCCGTCGTTCAACGGCATCGAGCACGAGTTGTGCGAACTCTTCAGGCGAGCGTACGAGCGGTTCGATACCGTGTAGCTCCAACAGCCCGCGATCGACGAGGTCTCCGACAGGCGTCCCGAGTTTTTCAGCACGGTAGCTGAACTGGTCCGTCGACTCCTCGAAGAGGAACCCGAGGGTGGTTTTGCCTTGGCTGGCAACGCCGTGTAAGAACTGTGTTCCAGTCGTCGTCTTCCCGACGCCGCTCGGGCCGCTAATGAACGTTACAGAGCCCTCTCGGATACCGCCCCCCAGCAGTGCATCGAGACTGTCGTTCCCCGAAGTGAGGACGTTCGGGTCGAACGGCGTTGTTCGCTGTTGGGGGGCGATCCGCGGATACACTTCGAGCCCCTGCGCGCGGATCTCAAGTCCGTGTGTCCCAGCCTCCTGACCGAGCCCGCGGTGTTTCTTCACTTCGAATCGGCGTCCAGCAGCTCCATTTGTGAGATCGAGCAGTCCGTCACTCAGCGACTCGGCGTCCTCCGGCCAGTTCCCGCTGTCGTCACTTCTGGTCGTGAGTGTCCCGACGACTGTCGTCTCTCGGTCACGGAGATACCGCATGAGCGACAGGAGACGTTTACGGTACTGGTACTGGTCTGTCTCGATATACTTGAGCTGCGTTATCGGATCGATGAGTATGCGTGACGGATTGTACTCCTCGATCGCGTGCATGATGTCTTCGGTGAGTCGTTCCGACTGTACATCACCCGGCTCGACGAGATCGTACGATTGGTCTTCGGTGAAAAACTCGGTTTCCGGGCCGAGGTCGAGAAAATGCGCCCCAGAAATGTCGATATCGACTTGCTTCGCATTCAGCAAGACGTTCGCTTTCGATTCTTCACCGTGCATATAGACAACCGATTCACCCGCCTCGAGACCGGCTTCGAGGAAATGTGCACCAAGCAGCGATTTTCCGGCACCTGGCTCGCCTCTCACCAGATACATTCTTCCCCTGGCAAACCCTCCATGAAGAACCGTATCCAGCCCGGGGATTCCTGAACTGATGCTGTCCATCGTTTCTATCTCCGTGTACCAGAGTATATTCGTTCTGGTACCGGACTGGTACACATGTGAAAGTATACCAACACATGGCCTATAACACCGGCTCGCTGTATATGAGATAATGGAACGAGACAGGATCGAAGCGGCACGCTCGTTCGTCCTCAGTTCCAAATACCGAAAGCACGTGCTAAAGGGGTTGGCGAGAGCTACCCTTGCGACCCCAACCGAACTCGCAGAAAACACGGCGCTCCAACGGTCACATCTCTCCAGGGCGATTTCGGAGTTACGCGAGGAGGACATTGTGGAACTCCACGCGCCAGAAGAGCGAACTGTTGGACGATACTACGGGCTGACTGATTTCGGTGAGGAGGCGTGGGAGCATCTCCGTACGGACATTCTACAGGTGGAGTGGCAGGACCCCGATCCGACGACTGAGACAAGCAGCCGGCTCGTCGAAACAGTAACCCACCGACTCGGAGACAAACTCCGGTTCGTCGGCATGTACGATGGAGATGCAGCCAGACTCTTGTACGCCGATGATGACGCACTCGCCGAGTACACAGAACAGGAACTGACAGACGGTGCCCGAGAACTGGCGTTTCGCCGGGTTAATTTAGATCTGAATATCCCAAATAAAGAGTGCTGGGCACAGGTGTACTTTTTCGACCCGGAAGCATTACTCATCGCCCAAGACTCGGATGGAACCTTGTATTCCGTCAGTTTCGCACCGTACCAAGATGTCGATATCGCTGGCCTTCTGGACACGATCGAGTCGACGGTTCTGCAGACGGGACACGGCGATTGACGTCCGCTCCGCGCTCAGACAGCGCAAAACGACAGACAGTTCCTCGCCACCCAACACCGCCCCGTCGAACCGGACGGTGCTGCTGGAAGCAACACCGTCGTTACCGTCGGGGGTTGGTGTTCGAGTATGCGAGAGACGAACCGCGAGTGGATTTTTGCCGAGCGCCCCGAGGGCGAACCGGACATGGACAGTTTCGAACTCCGCGAGGGAGAGGTCCCGGACCCGCGACACGGGGAACTCCTCGTGCGCGTGCGATACCTCTCTGTCGACCCGTACATGCGCGGCCGGATGCGAGACACGGAGTCTTATGCCGACCCGTGGTCGGTCGGCGAGCCGCTACAGGGCGGCGTCGTCGGCGAAGTCGTCGAAAGCGAAAGCGAGGCGTACGACGCCGGCGACTTCGTGACCGGCAACGGCACGTGGGCCGACTACACCGTCCTCGACGCCAGCGAGGTCGCGCCCGTCGACCCCTCGGTCGCGGACCTCCCCGCCTATCTCGGCGTGCTCGGGATGCCCGGCCGGACGGCGTACTTCGGCCTGCTCGAGGTGGGCGACCCCTCGCCCGGCGAGACGGTCGTCGTGTCCGGCGCGGCCGGCGCGGTCGGCTCCGTCGTCGGCCAGATTGCCAAGTTCAACGGCTGTCGCGTCGTCGGCTTCGCGGGCTCCGACGAGAAGGTGTCGTGGCTCACCGACGACCTCGGCTTCGACGCCGCAATCAACTACAAGGACGTCGACGACTACCGGGCTGCGCTCGACGACGCCGCGCCCGACGGCGTCGACGTCTACTTCGACAACGTCGGCGGCCCCATCACCGACGCGGTGTTCACGAAGCTGAACCTCGACGCCCGCGTCGCCGTCTGCGGACAGATCGCCCACTACAACGACGAGGGCGTGCCGACCGGCCCGCGAAAGCTCCCACAGCTCATCGCGCCGCGCGCGAAGGTGCAGGGACTGCTCGTCGGCGACTACGCGACGCGATTCGGCCAGGCGAGCGAACAGCTCGGGTCGTGGGTCGCCTCGGGCGACCTCGAACACCGCGAGACCGTCGTCGACGGGCTGGAGAACGCGCCCGACGCGTTCCTCGGCCTGTTCTCCGGCGACAACATCGGCAAGCAGGTCGTCGCCGTGTCGGAACCTTAACGCGCGGCTTCGCCGCCGGGCGTCGTCGGGGCGACGGCCGCAAACTGAGACTCGGTGTCGAACACACTTCGAGCGGCCGCGCTGGGTGGGACGCGACAGCAGCGGCGGCCAACACCGCGGAACCGAAGTGATTATGTTGGTTTAGGCGAGCCTAAAAATGCATGCCAACAGATGACAACGGACGCGGAGGTCCGACGCGACGAGACTACGTGAAGTACGGTGGGGCGGTCCTCGGCGGCGGGTTGTTTGCCGGCTGCTCGCAGCGCGACTCGACCGCGACGCAGACTGAGACCGCAACGCAGACCGCGACACCGACGGCAACCGAGACGGCCACGCCGGAAGACACGTCGTACACGGTGACGATGGCTCCCGCCGGCGACGTTGCGTTCGACGCCGTTCCGGAGACGTGGATGGCGTACTACAGCAACTACGGCGACATGGGCATCGCCCTCGGCAAACTCGATTCGCTGGAGGCGCTCGTCTACCGCGAGGGGTGGCCGCTGCAGTTCTACGACACGCTTCCCGGCGTCGACGTCTCGTTTGATGGCGTCCGTCAGCTCTCGTCGGGGACGTTCGACAAAGAGGTGTTCTACGAACTCGACGCCGACGTGCACCTGCTCGACCCCCACTTCGTCAGCCTGAAACACGACGGCTTTTCGGCCGCGGACTTCGACGAAATCGCGTCGAACGTCGGCCCGGTGGTCGGCAACTACATCCGGCGGCACGGCCAGGACTGGCACGACTACGAGTACTACTCGCTGTACGAGGCGTTCGAGAAAGTCGCCGAGGTGTTCCACGAACGCGAGCGCTACGAGGGGATACGGACGGTCCACGACACGCTCATCGCCGACATCCAGGCGAAGCTCCCCCCGGAGCGCGAGCGCCCCGAAATCGGCCTCATTTCGTCGTTCTCCGACTTCTCGGAGGGGTCGCTCGACGCGTACCCCATCGGTGCCGGAAACGGGAAAAAGCAGTATCAAGACCTCGGCATCGTCGATGGGTTCGGTCCCCACATCGACGGGAGTTACGCGAGTTGGGACTACGAGCAGTTGCTCGAAGCCGACCCGGACATCCTGGTCTTCCCGTACGGCTTCGCCAGTCTCTCACACAGCGAGTTCGAGGCACGGATGGAGCAGCTTCGCGACCACCCACTCGGCCAGCAGCTCACCGCGGTCCAAAACGACCGGCTCTACCGCGGCGGCACGTCGTATCAGGGACCGATCATCAACCTCATCCAGACCGAAATCGTGGCCAAGCAGTTCTATCCCGAACAGTTCGGCGCGTGGGAAGGCATCGAGACCCTTCACGACGAGGACGCACAGCTGTTCGACCACCAGCGCGTCGCCGACATCATCACCGGAGCGGTGTCGTAAGCCGACTGTTCAGCTCGTGCCAATGATTTTTAGCCCCGCCTAAACTTCGAAGCATCTATATTGGTTTAGGTGGCCCTAATTCGTATGAACGAGACCGACGAGAACGCGGGTCCGACGCGGAGAGACTACCTGAAGTACGGTGGCGCACTTCTCAGTGGGGGACTCCTCGCAGGGTGTGCCGGGCAGTCGGGCGATACGACGTCGACGACGACGGCGACCGAGACAGCCACGGAGACCGAGACCGAGACGGACACCGCCGAGACGACGACCGCGACGCCCGAATCGAGCTACGAGGCCGAACTGTCGCCGGTCGGGACGGTCACACTGGACGAGCCGCCGACGAACGTGTTCACCCACTTCCCGTGGTTCCCGGACATGGCGAGCGCGCTCGGGCAGGGCGACACCGTCAACAACCTCTGGTGGGACGGCACCGTCGCGGGCCTGGAGTACTTCACCGCCGGCTTCGACGACTTCGACATCGAGTGGGCTGACGCCGCGGGCGAGTACGGCTTCACGAAAGAGCGGCTGTACGAACTCGACAGCGACCTCCACCTCGTCGACCCCGCGTGGGTGTCCACGCAGGACAACTGGAACCAAGCCGACATCGACGAGGTCGCGGACAACATCGGCCCGTGGTTCGGCAACTACTACAGCAACTTCAACGCCGCGCCCCCGGAGGAGTGGGCCGACGGCTACGAGCACTACGACCTCTGGGAGCTGTTCGACCGCGTCGCGTCGCTGTACGGCGAGCGCGAGCGCTACGAGGCCCTGCAGTCCGTCCGCGACGAGCAGCTCACCACCGTCGAAGACGGGCTTCCGGGCGACTCCGAGCGCCCGACCGCCGCGTACCTCTCTCTCTCGACCGACCTCTCGAGCATCTATCTCCTTCGCCTGAACGCGCCCGGCTACTGGAACGCTCACACGCGGCCGCTCGGCGCGGTCGACGCCTTCGGCGACGAGGAGTTCACGGGGCCGTTCCAGGAGGTCGATATGGAGGCGCTGTTGGAGGCCGACCCCGACGTGATTCTGTCGCTGTGGACGGTCACCGAAACCGTCGACTTCGACGGGCTGAAACAGAACCTCCGGGACGACCCGGTCGGCCGCGAACTGGCCGCCGTCCAGAACGACCGCGTCTACCCGCAGGGTACCCGGTGGCAGGGCCCGCTCATGAACCTGTTCCAGACCGAGATGACCGCCAAACAGCTGTATCCCGACCAGTTCGGCGACTGGCCGACCTACCAGGACGGCGACGACTACCCCGACTTCGGGGCCGACGAACAGTTGTTCGACCACGGGCGAGTCGAGGAAATCGTCGCGGGCGAGAATCTGTAGGGGCGGTTCCTCGTCAGTCGTCGGTCGACGAGGGCGAGCCGGGACGGTCGCCGGCGTCATCGGGGGCCGCGCCAGGTTGGTAGGTGATCTGCCAGCCGGTCACGCCCATGAGGAGCAAGACGAGCGGCGACAGCAGGCCGAAGAAGTAGTACGGCGCGTACTCGAGGGTCCCGACGCCGAGCGTACCGGCCATGAACAGCGCCCCACTGTTCCACGGGATGAGCGCGCTCGTGGTCGTCCCCGCGGACTCGATGGCCCGCGAGAGGTTCTCGCTTTGGAGTCCCTGTTCCTCGTAGAGATTCCGGAGCGTGATGCCCGGGACGACGATGCTGATGTACTGCTCGGCGGCGAGGACGTTCATCGACACCGCGGAGACGGCGGTCACGCCGGTCAGGCTCGCGACACCGCGGCTCAGTCGGCCGAGGTGGTGTGCAAGCACGGCGAGGATGCCGGCGCGTTCGAGCATCCCGCCGAGCGACAGCGCTGCGATGGCGATGGTGACGACCCACGCGCCGCCGATCATACCCCCGCTGGCCAGCAGGCCATCGACGAGTTCCATCCCGGTCGACGGCGAGGTCCCCGACTGCGCGATGGACCACACGGCCCCGAAGGCGGTTCCCTGCATCACGACCGAGGTGATTGCGCCCGCGAACACGCCCGCGCCGAGCGCCGGCAACGCGGGAACGCCGTAGAGCGCGAGACCGAACGTGATGATGAGCGGGGCGAAGGTGAGCACCGAGATCGCGTACGACCCGGTGAGCGCGCCCTGAATCTCGGCGATGCGTCCCACCGGGATGTTTCCGGAGGCTTGGACGCCGAGGACGGCGTACAGCACGACGGCGATGCCGAACGCGACGAGGGAACTGTCGCGCATGGCGTTGACGTGGTCGAACAGGTCGGTGTTCGTGACGGCGGCCGCGAGGTTCGTCGTGTCCGAAAGCGGCGACTGTTTGTCGCCCATGTACGCTCCTGAGAGGATGGCACCCGCGGTCATCGGGGCTGGAATCCCCAGTCCGGCGCCGATGCCGATAAACGAGACGCCGAGCGTGCCGGCGGCCGTCCACGACGACCCGATTGCGAACGTGACGATCGACGCGAGCACCGCCGTGATGGGCAGGAATATCGTCGGCGTCAGCAGGTCGAGGCCGTAGTACATCAGGCTCGGAATCGTCCCCGCGGCGACCCACGTCGCGATGAGCGCGTAGACGACGAACATGATGAGGATAACCTGAATCCCCATGTGGAGGCTGTCGGTGATGCCGTCGTAGAGGTCCGCCCAGGAGATGCCCAGCCAGTACCGACTGAACAGCCCGGTGAAGGTGATGCCCCAAAACAGGGGGAACTGCGGGTCGAGGCCGTAGACGACGATGCCGACACCGAGGAAGACGAGCATCCCGAAGACGGGGACCAACGCTTCGAGCAGCGACGGTCGCTCGTCGGCGTCGAGTTCCTCGTACAGGCGGGGCTCGAACGCTAACCCCATCGTGGCACCTCCACCGGTCGCCGTCTATCGCCCGCCCGACTCGTCGGTGTTCCGCCGACGAGTCCGCCCGAGACCGGGGCGGCGCGGTCGGCGCATACCGTTGGTCCGCGTTCACCGACCGTCGTTGGAAGCCGATACGTGCGCGCTCGCACCCGGCCCACCGCGGGCGTGTCCCGGCGGCGGCCAGATGGTTGATAATCCATACCACTCGAACAATCATGAATGTCCCATATAAATTTTTATTTGGAGATTTTGGCGCGTAATGTTTGAGAAAGACAAACACGATTGCGTCGATAGCAGACAAACGGCGTTATCAGTCGAATCGTAGTTTGATATAACAGAACTAATGGCACTCCACCGAGTCCGGGTTCGTATGGACGACAGTCGCCCCGCGGACGGCCCGCGTCGAATCAAATCCGTACAGACGGCGAGCGAGATTCTGGCCGCGATACAGCGACGGCCCGACCCGACGTTCAGCGACGTCTGCGACGAACTCGACGCCTCGAAGGGGACCGTCCACACCTATCTCGCGACGCTCGAAGAAGAAGGATTCGTGGCGAAGGTCGACGGCCGCTATCGCCTCGGCCTCCGACTGGTCACGATGGGCGAAACCGTGCGCAACGAGACGCCGCTGTACCGCGCGGGACAACTCGAGGTGGACAAGCTCGCGGACGAGACCAGCGAGTACGTCCACCTGACGGTCGTCTCCCGCGGCAAGGAGGTGACCATCTACGAGAGTCGCGGCGACAACGCGGTCGCGACGGACTATCACCTGCGGATGCGCGAGGCCCCGCAGTACCTCCATTGTACGGCGACCGGGAAGGCGATGCTCGGCCACTTCGACGACGACCGCGTCCGCGACATCATCGACGATCAGGGGCTCGTCGAGCAGACCGACAACACCATCTCCGACACCGACCGGCTGTTCGACGAACTCGAGCGGATTCGCGAGCGAGGCTACGCGGTCAACGACGAAGAGGAACTTCGCGGCATGCGCTCTATCGGCGCGCCGATTCGCGGTGTCGACGGCGACGTCTGCGGGGCGGTCAGCGTTACTGCGCCGACGAGCCGACTCTCCGGGGACCGCTTTCGGTCGGAAATCCCCGAACTCGTGATGCAGGCGGCGAACATCATCGAGGTGAACCTCGAAACGACCACGTTCGACCCGTCCCGATGACCCGGACTTTGACGATGCCAAACGCCCTGTGACGCCGGCGCGTGGCGAGTTTCTTCACGAGGGGCTCCCTCGGCGCGAACCGCCGCCGATTCGCGACCTGCGACGCGTTCGCACGCGCCGAGATAGTTCGTTATTACCAAACTACTCTCTCAAAGAATCAGACGATTGGTTGCTGAGTGATGATTTTAAGGTCGTTACTCATCTTTCTAGGTAGATTTATGTTACATTGTCCATCAGGGTGTTCGTATGGATCGAGACTCAGTCGAGCCGACCGTCACGTCGCTCCCGGGACCGAAGGCCTCAGAGTGGGTCGAGTATCACCACTCAACCGCCGCGACGAGCACGTACGTCTACGAGTTCGTGTGGGACATCACCAAGGACGCCGTCGGTCCGTTCTGTACCGACCCCGACGGCAACGTGTTGCTGGACTTCACGAGCCACGTCGCGGCCGCCCCGCTCGGCTACAACAACCCCGAACTGCAGTCCCGCCTCGACGACCTCGACCTCGTCGACCCGATGAAAATCGCGGGCCAGGACTTCTACGTGAGCACCGGTGGGTCGCCCGAGACGGCGTCGCTGCCCGGACCGGCCCACCTCATGGACCGCCTGACCGACCTCACCGACCACTACGGTCTCGACACGGTGTTCCTGTCGAACTCCGGGGCCGAGGCGGTCGAAAACGCCATCAAAATCTGTTACGACGCTTGCGAGACTCCGAAGTACGGCATCACCTTCGACGGGGCGTTCCACGGCCGCACGCTCGGTGCGCTGTCGCTCAACCGCTCGAAGTCCGTCCACCGTCGCACGTTCCCCGAAGTGAGCGGCATCCACGACGTACCGTACTCGATGGCGGGTCTCGAGACGCTGCGCGACAAACTCGACGACACCCACGGTCACCTCCCCGCCGACCAGGTCGCGTTTCTCATCCTCGAACCCGTTCAGGGCGAAGGTGGCTATCACGTCCCGAGCGAGGAATTCATGCGCGAGGTGCAGGCCATCTGCGACGAACACGACATCCCCGTCATCGCCGACGAGATTCAGTCCGGCGTGGGTCGGACCGGCGAGCTGTGGGCCTCGGACCACTACGACCTCGAACCGGACGTCATCACCAGTGCGAAGGCGCTTCGCGTCGGCGCGACGGTGGCGAACGAAGAACTGTTCCCGGACACCGAAGCGCGACTGTCATCGACGTGGGGTGCGGGCGACATCCTCGCGTCGATTCAGGGGACGCTGACGCTCGACGTCATTCAGGAACAGGACCTCATGGCGAACGCCACGGAGAAGGGTACGAAGCTCCGTGCAGCTCTCTCGCGGCTCGCCGAGCGGACCCCCTGTCTCACCGACGTGCGTGGTCTCGGGCTGATGACTGCCGTCGAATTCGATACCAAGGACCGTCGCGACGCGGTTCTCAAGGCTGCGCTGTCCGAGGGGCTTCTCACGCTCGGCTGCGGTAAGCGGTCGCTTCGATTCCTGCCGCCGCTCGACGTGACCGACCGGGAACTCGACCTGGCACTCGAGTGCTTCGAAGCCGCCCTCGACAGCGTCGTCAGCACGCCGCGAGCGTGATGCAAGTGGGTGGCGGACGCTCGCGGTCGACGTGTCCGCCGTCCCCCACCAGTTCCACTTCGCCGACGGTTTCGTCAAACGGCCGACCGACCCGGGACTGGGTATCGACGTGGACGAGGCGTACGTCCGCGAGCGCTCTCGCGGCGAGGTCAACTGGTACAATCCCGTCTGGCACCACGACGACGGCCGACTCGCCGAGTGGTGAGTGGGGTGTCGATTGACTGTTTGTGGACCTAGCTATCGATATTCGCATCGAAACCCACTGAAACACGGCCACAGGGACAGAAACCGTCTAGAAACACTTTTGAGAATAAGGTTAGCTAGGAAACATGAGTGGTATGTTGCAACAATCCGAACCTCTCGTGGACCGGACCGTGCGTGGCCTCCGAACGCCTGCTGGTGAACTTCGTACTTGGGGCGATGAGTGAACCGTCGTCGTTCGTCGAGCAGACGAAAGTCCATCTGCACAAAGCGCTCGAAACAGACGATCCCGTCGAGAAGGACTTCCACCTTCGGAATGCGCTGCAACTCTGTGCGTGCGACGGCGTGACCGACCAGTCGGACTAACACCGTCGATTGACGCCGTTCTCAACTCCCTGCGATACCAGTCGTCGAGCGATGCGCCACCCGAGACAGCGACGCTTCCCGTTCGGTCTCGAACAGTGCCATCACACCAGACGAATCGACTCGATAGCGGTCACTCGCGTGAACTGGGACGCCACCCAGTCCAGTTCGTGTTCGCGGTCGATCAGTATGCAGCCGATAATATTATCGTGTGCATAGAAACTCCAGGGGAGCGTCATCCAGACGCACTCACCCGGGTCGACAGTTCGAATTAAACTATGTATGGTCTGTGTAATGATTTAGATATAATACGTCACACGACACATCTTTGATCGAGAATCGTCGATTTCTCACCTCCAAATACTGGGAGATATCTCTACCAGTTGCGGTATAATCTGTCATACTTCCGTATTTACTGCGAAATTTATTCTGCTACTGAAGTTTCGGATACTCACCTGACCTCAGCTGAGTCAATTTAGTCACTCAACAAGAATAGATTTCAATCTGGATAGTCGACACCACAGTCTGTGTTCGGCCAGCGGACTCACCGCACGCCGAGTCGACGCGCGGCCGTCGCCGACAGATACACGCCGTTGGTGCCGACCGAGACGGGTTCGTCTGTGACTTGCGAGACGAGCGCTGCGAGGTCGCGCCGAAACGCCTCGTTGCGCTGTTCGAGCAGCGGGGTCGTCGCCTTCCCGTCGAGTTCGGTCCCCCGACTGTCGACATAGAGTTCGACGAAATCGACTTGAATCGACAGCGGCGCGTCATCGAGATACGTGGGGAGCCTGAGCGTCTCATGGCCGGTCTTTGGCCCGACCGGCGCACCGGCCGCGGCGAGCACGCGACCCAACACCGCGGCGTCGCGTCGCGGGACGAGTTCGGTCGCGCGTCGGTCGTCGTCAGTGTGTACCGTTCGGTGGCCCGCGCCGAGCGTTGCGAGCGCGTCAGCGACCACGTCGCGGGTCGCGTCGTCGACGACGAACGACGGCCGGTAGTTCTCGAGGGCGATGCTCCCCGTCGCGAACACCGCGGCGACGAGTCGGTTGAGCGCGCGGGCGGCCGGCTGGCGGAGTGACTCGGGGAACCAACCGCGTTCGATGGCCGTGTTCAGCCCGCGGACCACGTCCGGGACGCTTCCATCCATCCACTCGCGGACGCGACTCCGTGGGAGGTCGAGGGTGGTACTGACTGCGGTCGACCCCCTGTCGGGGGTGGCCGCGACGTAGTCCATCGTCTCGCGATACTGCAGAACGTACGCCCACGCGTCGTCGACCGGCGTTACGTACGTCCGCGCGACTGCTGGCTCCGTCGCAAGCGGCATGAGAGCCTGAACGTGTTGCTCAGAGATAACTATCGTGGTTCGGGACATTCAGGACGAACGTAACAATGGCGGCTCGTGAGACCGGTTCTGCTGGGTTGGTTCGGTGGGTCTCCTCTCGAATTGTCTGTGTTTGTGATTGTTCCGTGCTATGAGATAGTCACTCAATCTATCTTTATTAGCATGCCCAACATATGTTTGGTTGTAAGCCTTCACAGAGGTCGTGTGTACCCAACAGGTGATTCATCTGTTCGTTGCGTGCGACACGCGTCGACTACTCGTCGACAGCCATCTGTTCGGGCACAGGAAATATACAATGCAACTTACCAACCTCTTCAACGACGACTCCGCTGTTTCGCCCGTTATCGGCGTGATTCTGATGGTCGCGATTACCGTCATCCTCGCGGCCGTCATCGGGACGTTCGTTCTCGGCCTCGGCGACCAAATCGGCGACACTGCCCCGCAGGCGAGTTTCAGTTTCGACTACGATGATGCGACGCCTGAACTCATCATCACCCACGAAAGCGGTGACGCCATCGACCCCGCTCGCCTGAAAGTCATTGGCGGTGGCCTCGACGCAGCGTGGCCAGCTGCTGATACCGGTTCTGACGACAACGTCAACGCAGGCGACTCGACGACGTTTGACAACCCCACCGACGGCCTCTCAGTCTCCTCGGGCAACACTATCCGCATTGTCTGGACCTCCGAATCCGGCTCCAACTCTGCAACCCTGCAGAGCTGGACGTACAACGGCTAAACAGTCCTTCGCTTTTTTCGGGAGCGCACTAATACCCCAGAGAGAATTCACCGTGCCGTAGCGCGCAGTCGCAGACACGGCTCGGAGACGTCGTCCAACCACGCAGGTGAACGTCACCGATTCAACCGAACGACGTCATCACACTCAGGACAGTCCGCGAACACGCCAGTCTCGTCGTCTTCCGTCTCGAACTCGATTAACACGTGATACTCGTGGAGTTCCGTCTCGCAGTCCGGGCAACGGCCAATCGTCGTTGACTCGTCGATCATAGGGTGGCTGGGAGCGTGTGTCGTACGTGCGTGCTCCTAGCCTTGACTACCGGAACCACGAGTATATCGATTGGGATTGCACTAACCCGTGTTCGTATGAGATCGACGCCGACCAGGGAGTGGTCTTCGACGGCACGCACGCCACTCTCTCAGCGGAGACTGCGGGAACCAATCCCCTGCAAGCGTCCCGAGTCGGTGACTCACCGACCGCTGTGGTGGTCACTCAGATGCGCAGTCGTCGTTCGATGTTGGGTGCCGAGCTGACAACTCGTTCCTACCCCCAATACTGGCGTATGTTAGCACGGAACAAAATAGTTGGTATTCTAACCGTTCTCGACGTCGACTTGTGAAACAAACATATGTACGTTATATCTTTGGAGTGTCACGCCGCCGGTCGCCGGCGTCGTCGATAGACGCTCACGAGCCAGATGGCTACGGCACCGGCGAACAACAGATACTGGAACTGCATCTGTGGGCTGTCGAACCCCGCGTTGAGAATCCGGACCCACGGGGCGATGTCGTCGCTCGGGTACTGGAGGGCTGGGACGACGGGCCACAACAGAAAGCCGAGTTCGCGCCACTCCTGGCGGACGACAAGGAGATACGAATCACCGAGGAGGTGCGACCCGATTGCGACCGCGAGGACGCGTGCTTCGGTGCCGTAGCCTCGACGCGAGAGATACCGGACGCCCAGGAACACGACGGGGACGACGATGAGGAGTGAATGCGCGAGCGACCGGCCGTTGGGGAGCACGCCCGCGTAGGCCAGCGGCTTGTCGATAATGTCCGGCAGTTGCGTCCCGACCGCGAGGAGGGCGAGCGTCAGGCCGTGGGGGTAGCGGAACTCCCAGTCACGCACGCGAGCGAGGGCCACGACGGAGAGATAGCCGAATGCGAGGTGGCCAAGGGGATACACACGCCGATACAGGCGCGTCCCGCCCATAAACTCATTCATCGAAATTGTTTTCGCATATATATTCTCAATATTATATTCTGTCTACACAGAGTGCTCAGACGATAAACTCTTTACGAGGCTCTCCGAGTCAACACAATAGAAGCCGTTCGTGGAGTGCACCGAACACTGCACAGTGATTCGGCGGCGCTCACAAACAGGTGGTCAATCTCTATGGGAACGTCAAGCGCACACAACGACACTCAGCATGCGAAACAGCTGGGTGACGGCAAGAGCGGTACGTCAGTATCGGACGTCAGACTAAGCGGTGATGAGTTGCTGTTGTCCGCAGACAGCGAGATCACGCCCACGCTTTCGGTCGTGATGCCCACCCTCAACGAAGAAGGTGGTATCGCCCAGTGTATCGAGTGGGTCAAAGCCGCCCTCGAGGACATGCAGATTTACGGCGAGGTCGTCGTCGCCGACAGCTCGGACGACCGCACGCCCGAGATTGCGGCAGAGAATGGTGCGGTCGTCATCGAACCCGACGGCAAGGGCTACGGCTACGCCTACCTGTACGCCTTCGAGCGCGTCCGCGGCCAGTACATCGCCATGGGCGACGCCGACTGCACCTACGACTTCAAGGAGCTTCCCAAGCTGTTGAATATGGTTCGGTCCGGTGATGCGGATATGGCCATGGGCTCGCGGCTGGAGGGTGAAATCTTGCCTGGGTCGATGCCGCCGCTGCACGAACACGTCGGCAATCCATTGTTGACGAAATTCCTGAACGTGTTTTACGGCGCTGGCGTGAGTGACGCGCATAGTGGGATGCGTGTCTTTACTCGAGACGCCTGGGAGACCATGGAGTGTTCGTCGACGGGCATGGAGTTCGCCAGCGAGATGATTATGGAGGCCGGCGCGAAGGACCTCGAGATCGAGGAGAAGCCGATTACGTATCACCCGCGTGAGGGTGAGGCCAATCTGGAGAGCTTCCCCGATGGCTGGCGACACGTTCGGTTTATGTTGGTCAATGCGCCCGGCTACCTGTTTTCGGCACCCGGCTTCGGCCTGTCTGTGGTTGGTGTGCTGGCGCTGGTGCTGGCGTGGAGTGGTCTGGAGATCGGTGGTGCGCAGTTCGGCATTCACACCGGGATTGGTGGTGGCCTGCTGACGCTCGCTGGGTTTCAACTGATGCTGTTCGGAGCCTTCTCGACGGTGTCGTCTGACCCGGTTCGTGGGGCTTCTGACCCGTTTACGACCTGGTTTACGAAGCGGATTTCGCTCGAGCGAGGGGCGACGATCGGCTCGCTCGTGTTCCTCGGTGGGTTGGCCTACGGTGGCTACCTTGCAGTGACGTGGGTGACCAGTGGGTTCAGTGCGCTGCCGATCGCGGTTGCCGACGTTGTGGCCACCGTGGCTGTGGTCGTTGGCCTGCAGATGGTGTTCGGGTCGTTCCTGTTGGGTTCGGTGAACGCTTAAGCGTCTATTTTAATTCTCTTTGCCGAACGGGTGTTCGGGTTACAGAATTGATCGAATTTGATTAATCTCGCTAGGGTCTAGTTCTCCAGATAATACAATTAGAATTAGATAGACGCCTCCGCTGAGTATAGCACTGATGATCGGCCCTAAGACGGGGGATTCTGGAAGTAGATAGCCACCATATCCAACAACAACCATCACGAGACTACAAAATCCGATTCGGAGTACTGAATGAATCGGGATCGACCAACGAACTGTGCGGAATGAAGTTGCATACGCAAACACGACATATGCACTAGAACTTGCCAAAGTGGCTGCCGCTGCACCAATGTATCCCAATACCGGGATTAGCAGATAGTTCAAACCAAGGTTCACAAGGACAGCGATTGTAACCCCGATAGTCATCATCTTGGTGTTGTCTTGGACTTCTAACCCTTTGTGCCCAATCATTGAGAAATTCCAGAGAAATAATGCGACACCAATTATTGGGATGACAATAAACCCAGCATGATACCCAGAATCAAGGGCGATATAACTTAGGGGGCGACTGATAATCCCAGCAAATACCATCGCAGGCATCCCAATGAGGAGAAAATACCGACTGTACTTGGATATCATTTCAGCAATCTCATCAGTGTTATTCCCGTTCCACCGTTCCATAATCATTGGGTGGACTGTTTCAATAATTGGGACGAGTGCTAAAGGTAACCCAGTTTGAACTAGCGTGTAATTCGCTGTGTAAATACCAACTGCTTGGGTATCTTGCAGGACCTCGATTAAAATTCGGTCTACAAATGTGAGGAGAGTAAACCCAAATAACCAACCCATCATTGGGACGCCATATCTGACTAGTTTAATTACAGCAGGGCGGTCAAAATCAAGCTTGCTTACATTTAGTTCGTATACCATTAATAAGAATACCAAAAAGCTACCCACAAAGGCACCCCAAATCCATCCCACAATACTCTGTAGTAGATAAACAGAGATTAAGAATCCGAGACCATGCCTCAGCACTCCCCTAATTAATTTAAAATTCATCACGGCCCTTGATTGGAGTTTGGCCTGAAATATAGCAGTACAAACGTTGAATCCGCCAATTGAGATGACAGCAGCTAAGGCAGCGAAATAGTACACGCGATACACCCCTAGAGCAGAATCGAGAAGAAAGTATGCAAACACTCCGAGAAGAACCACAAGTGCTGAAACGCCGAACAACAACGAGAGAATAGTCGGAGTGATATTCTCCTCATCTGAGTTATAGCGAAGAACAGCTTGACGCACCCAATCAAATAACCCAGTCGATAAAACGGAAACAAATACCATCGCTAAGGCATAGCGGCCATAAGCCGTTGGGTCAAATATTCGTGTGAATACCGTAAGCGCGATAACTCCGAGAACAGAGGGAATTAGTCCAGCAATTGAATACCACCCAAGGTCCCTGACAAATTTACTGAGAGAGTCAGCGGAGTCTTTATTGAACATAGTTCTTACCGTCAGTTGATTTGTTCAGGTGTTAAGTAATAGTATTTGCGGACTAAAAACATGACATAAAGAATTGGGAAGAGATGGCTGGATGAATATTATTATGCAGGTTGGTGTATTTGTAAATCATAACACTGTGACATCAATGAATAACGAACCTCGTGTTTTAGTGCTGCATGATTTCTTTTTTAGTATCGGTGGTGCAGAGTGGGATGCAATCAAGACCTCCCGTCATTTCGATGCACCGATAGCAACGTTTGACCCACCGGACTCATCAGAGTTCAGTGATATAGAATTTATAAGCCTTGGGAGTGTGGAGAATTACCCATTTGGGGCTAGAGAGTCGAAAATCTGGTTTAAGAATCTCCTCAGAGCATACACCGGTCAGTTTGATGAATATGACGTGATAATTATAAACAAAGATTGGTCAAAGAGTATTGCCAGAGCAGCAGACACTCCGACGATATACTACTGTCACTCGCCGGAACGTCATCTATACGACGCAAATGAATTCAGATACAACTGGCTTAAACAGCGATCCCTCCCGAAAGCAGCAGCATTCAAGATATTCACCTCGATGATGAGACCGCTAGATCAAGGAGACATTGATCAGATCGACACCATTACCTGCAATAGCAAAAATATTCAACAGCGGTGTCTGAAGTACTATGGTATTCAACCAGAAGTCATTTACCCTCCAGTAGAAACAAGCCAATTCCACTTTGAAGAAGTAGGCGATTTTTGGCTAAATGTTAGCAGATTAGGGCCTGGAAAAAGAATTGAATTCTTAATTGATACTTTCAATAAAACGGGAGAGAATATTAAAATCGTTGGATCCCCCGACAGAGAAGAATATTATGAAAAGTACAAGCAGATGGCAAACGAGAATGTCGAATTACTACGGAGTGTTCAATGGGATGAATTAAAGAATCTTTACTCTATGTGCAAGGGATTAGTTACAGTTGCAAAGGATGAGGACTTTGGACTAACACCCGTCGAAGCGATGGCGTCAGGCAAGCCAGTAATAGCCGTTAACGAGGGGGGATACAAGGAGACCGTCGTTGATACGAAAACAGGCTGGCTGCTACCACTAGACAAAGATGAGTTCAGACACAAGATTGAGTCAGCTAGTAAGCAGGAACTCAGGGATATGAGAGAGGAATGCTTTGAGCAGGCCAAGAAGTTCGATGAGGAACACTTCTACAACCAGATGGAAAATAAAGTTGAGGAGTTATCAGATCAGAGTGATCGATAGTAGACTGAAAACAGTCTAATCACGCATAGCCGAGATCCTTTAGGTGGTCTTTGAGTTCGTCCGGGACGCCATTATCGGTACTCACGCTCCGTTCACTCAGACTATCAACCAGCTCGTTGAGTTCTGCTTGTGCAGCTTCTGATGAGCCGCTACCAGACAATCCACCCATAGTTTCGTGGAAGTATCCTGAATCTATCGCGACCCCTCGGAGCTTTTTATCATATTCTGCCACTTGATTACTGTACCCGTTCTCATTGAGCGCCTGTTCGCTCCACGATGAGAGTCCACAGTATTCACTGAGACAACTCCTTCTCTGGTCACTGTCTAACAAGGGTCTGCTCCGATCACTTGACGATGGAACGCCTGCCAACTGTTGTACCGTAGCTGTAATATCAACCAAACTAACGGGGTCATGACGTTGACCATCTTCAATCTCTGGCCCAGAGATGACGAGAGGGACGTGTACTAACTCGGGACTCACGCCATATTCATGTCCCCACATTCCTCGCTCTCCGAGCATCTCTCCATGATCAGAAACCGTAATGATATAGTCAAATTCGTTAGTCAATAGCTCAAATACGATTTCGTATTGGTCCGATAGATACTGTGCGCAATCGTCATAGGCCTGTTCAACACCTGTATTGTCGTCGTCACCATACAGAATATCTCCGACCGCATTCGTTAACCCCGGTTCTGGAACGGTTTGGTATTCATCGGGAACAGAATAAGGCTCATGGGCCTCCATGAGATTCAGGAACAGGAACTCGTCATCACCGAACGACATTTCATTAATTTTCTCGGTAGCTTCGATGGCACCACCATACTCAGTTCCAGATTTTGGATCGTCATTCGACAACTGGAATCGAACGCCAGCGATGAGCGAACGGATAGTACTAACATCTGATGAGATACATTCCCGGAGACCGTCAATGTATTTTTGCACCCCCTGTGAATCGTTACGTTCGCCGAACTCTTGCCAATCGAAGATAGATTCACTATCAAGGTGCCTTATCGCGCCGGGTGTAGTGAGTTCGTCAAACCCTCGGTCAAAATCGAGAGGCCCAGTAATGTGCATATTTGCCGAAAATCCTCTGGTTCTGTAACCCGCTTCAGAGAGTGTTTCAGCGAGAGTTGGGCCTGGATAATCAAATGTGGTGTGCTTAGCATGAACTCCAACTTCGCTAGGGTAGTACCCAGTAAACATAGCTGCGTGTGAGGGAACAGTCCAATTCGCCGCGGAATATGCCTGTTCGAATCTGAGTCCAGGTAACCAACCAAAGTAGTCATCAAACCGATCTTTCCGAAGTGTATCTAAGACAACGAGGGCGATATTCGTCATGCAGCATATGTTTCTATGAATCCTAATTACTGTTTTGCCCGTGGTTGCATTAGGTATCAATAAAGTTCAGATACAGACTCCTTTCCCTATTGTTCAAATATGCTGACAAAGGTCTGAATCTTGTGGAGACAAGCAAAAAATCAGTCAACAGGGCCAATCTTAGCGTACATCCAACTTCATCATGTCCGGTTGCTACGGTAGTACCACGCATCCATTCCATTAGAATAAACTCGGTTTGCATTCCCCCTACGAAGTTGAGGAGTCACAGCTGGAATCGGACCCCCCCAAGCAACAGTACCTTTTGTCCCAGATTCAGTCACAACAGTATACGAATCAAGATAATCTAAATCATACATACTTCTCAGACCAGGAATTATGCACGATATGGGTTAATTAAAGTTTATACTACAGTTTTAACTCGGCGATGAGATGTTTTTATTTTAGCCCAAATCATAGATCGCTGCACAAAGGTTACGAACAAGACTGAGACAATTCCGGCAAACTCTGGGACGATTTGGAGATGCTCCACTAACGCGATGGCTCCACCGATCAAGAGTGTTGTCAGGTAAAACCGCATCCGGTCTCCTACGATATGCGACATTATTTATTTAAAATCAGTTAGGAGTTGTATTTTGATAAATATCATAGCCTCCATTAGTATAAGGCTTCGACATTGTGTGTGTTTTATTCATCACCGGGGATGAATCAATAATCACGGTGCTACCTTCGTAGTGACCAAAGTACACATAATTGTTGCGCTCAGCTAAGACGACCGTGCCTTCTGGCTGTTCTTGAACCAAGTTCTCGAATCCAGATTCTACTGGTTGTTGAGTAAACGGGATAACAATCTCTTGCACAAGTGCATCTCCGTAAATTGGTTCGGAGACAAAGGATCCGACCCATGACGTCATCTTCAGAGCGTCGTCACCTAATTTCTCGTCTTTCTGACCATCATAGTAGTTTGGCTGGCTTGAGGAGACTTCAAACAGCGGTATCATGACTGCTCCTAAAACGATACAGGAGACCACTGCGACAGTAACGACCTGCTTCGCTGAGATGTAATTCACGATATCGCCAACATCGCCCCACGCACTAATCGCATACCAGCCAGCAGCAACAACGAAGAATGTCATGAGTCGAGGTACGTCTAATGTGGGCGTGAGCGACGCGATGACTGAAAGAGATGCAATGACCCCACCAAATAGTAGTGCTATCGTCGTACGGGGGTTGAGTTCTCTCTTACGAAACTGCAGTAGTGCAATAGCAAGAATGGGGGTCGCGAGAACAATTTGATAGGCCCAGATAGCGTATATCTTTTTTATACTGAATGTCTGTGAATAGCTTATCCCATGCTGGGTGAGCCAAGCGGGGAAGATGCTTGATGTGGACACAGTCATGCCCCTGAGAACAGAGGCGCCAATCAGGACAAATTCGTCCTGGAACCCTGATAGAACGAACCAGAGAATGAATATTAGTACGTACAATATTGTCGGAACTCTGAATCGTGCTGAAATGTCTGGGCGGGAAGTGATGAATCCACTCAACACCACAATCCCGAGATAAACTCCAAAGATAGCTGATGAAAGGTGGTGTGTCAGAATGAGGCTAGTCGTTACTAATGAAAAGAGAACAATATTACGACGGTTTGGCGAATCAAGTAAGCGATGAACGCAGAGAACCGATGCTACGAAAAAGAAAATACCCAGTGCCTGCCTTGAGAATGGAACTTTCCACGTGTAAAATGCAACCCAACAAAGAACTGGAACTATTGATGCAACTTTTGTAGAGGTGTATCTCCGCGCGAGAACAAATATGAACAAGAATGTGGAAGCAGCATAGATGATTGGTAAGAACGCAGAAATAAGTAGTTTCGAACCAGAAGTTGGGACGATCGGCAGATTCAGCAAAACAGACGCGACAGCGGTATGAATGTGCATTAGAGGTGTACCGACATACCCCCACGAGAGCTCGATCCCAGAGACGGGCCATCCGTTATTCAACACTTCTCTGGCGATGATAACCGGGCTATGAGTGTCGAAGCCGTACAAATTTCCGAATGATGCTTCGGGAAACAGAAACAAGAGAGTGATTGTCGCCGGAAAAACACCGCTTTTAGAACGTTGTATGACGAGGAACGCAGAAACCAGTAGGGCGAGAGTTATTAAAATAAATTCCTGCAATCGAACACCGACTACGCCAATGAAGACCGCAAAGAATGCAAGAATGAGGTTCCCTTTTGTCACTCTGTCCATCAAAGATTGGTTTCTAAGTGACTACAAATAAATCTGTCTGTGCGTTGGTGGGTTCTTTCTATCATACAGGCTCACCGTTCACCTTTGCATGAAAGTTGGGATTAATCGCTGCGCCCCCAGCATCTTCGAAGGTGATGGTTGCCCTCGAAGTTCCCGTCCGAATCTGTGTCGTTGAGTTGGATACGAGCGTGTCATAGGATGCGTCACGTACGAAGCAGCAGGGTGCGCGAAATGTGTCCAACACAAGCGCAACCCTGCAAGACGTAGCTTCGGTAGACGACTTCTTGAATGTCGCGGCTACCGAGACCATATCGCTGTTCGAGCACCTTGAGTTCGAGTTTCTGCTGGAGTACGACGTGTTCGCCCCCGCTTGAGGGGGCGAACATGAGTTCACCGGCCACCAGACCTCTTTCGCGGCTTTCTGCACTGCTACTACAAGGACATCTACGGCACACGTCCGGTTGCACGAGAGCTCCAGAACGGCCTCGTCTGTACTACTGCGACTCGACAAACTTCCATCCAGAGACACGATTGACCGCTTTCTCACCGACCTCGAACACGTCATCGACGATATCTTCGAGAGACTCGTCGAGCAGGCCGCGGCCCGCGGCCCGTTCGACTCGACGTACTCCATCGATTCGACGCACATCGAGGCGATCCAGTACAACGACGCTGCCCCGTAGAACTACGATCCAACAGTGGAAGAGTACTACTACGGCTTCGGCTGTACGATCGTCTCAACCGGCGCAAAGATCTCGATAGCAGCGGAGTTTACACAGGCCAAACAAGCAGACGGCTCTGGTGAATCGCCATACTGCGGTTGATTTGGCTATGTTGCGGCACGCTTGATGTTATGAACGACACATTTCAAAACGAGTTCACGAAATTCACGGTACCACGTTCGCGCACGCACGGCGTCGCCGTGCGTGCGCTTGATCGACGAGAAGACGGTCTCACACAT
>NZ_AOLG01000052.1 GCF_000336815.1 Haloferax prahovense DSM 18310 | reverse complement strand
TCGCGTAGTTTTTCGCGTAACTGCATCCAGTCGTAGCCTTTGTCGGCGGCGAGGCTGTGCAGGTCGCCTGCGTTGCGGCAGGCGACCTGCCAGCCGAGTTGTGTGTCGTGGGTTTTCTCGGTCGTACAATGAACGTCGAGAACAGCTTGGGTTTGAGTATCGACGAGAGCCGTCGCTTTGAGTGTCTGAACACGATAATTCGTGCGGCGGCAGTAGTGCTTGCTAGCGTTTTCACGGTCGAAAAAGGTGGCATCGATGGCGGCGTGACCCGAGAGGTCGTGCAGCTGCGCCGACAGGCGCAGCAGCACTCGCCAGACCTTCATCTGAAACCTATCAAATGCCTTAACGAGCGTCGAGTGATCAGGGAGATCGCCCTCTTCGAGGCCGATCTCCCCACAAATATGCGGCATTTCGCTCAGCAGATCGAGGGCGTTGCGGTACGACTCATCGAGGTAAATCCGCAGACAGTGCAGCGATACAAGAGCGTAGTCGGCGAAGCCGCCACCCCCTTCGGGGGCGGCGACTTCGCCTCGGTCACCAACAACATTTTTAGCTAACGTGACCGCTTTTGTCGTGAAGCGGGAAATTTTCGACATAGAGCATCGGCGGTTTCCCGCTTCATCTTCCAAATTCTAACGGCCGAAACCGATGCCGTCTAGTGATTCACCAGAGCCAAGCAGACCAAAGAGACGGCGATGCGCGTCACATGTGACGCGCTCGTCGTCGATACACCGATCTGGATGCTTGGAGACAGCGCCTACGACACCCTCGACTGGCACGACCACCTGCTGGCCGCAGGGGTCGTGCCAGTGGCCCCATACAACCCGCGAAACACTGACGACCCGAAAGACATCGAGTACAAGGTCGAAGACGGAATCGAGGAACACAGCGAGGATGTTCAGCTGAAACAATCCATCTTGGACGAGACGTACAACAACCGGACAGGAGTCGACCGAACCAACGACGCAGTCAAAGACTGCGGCCTCGGGCACGTCCGCTCCCGAGGCCGCGTCCACGCACGAACAGAGGTGTTCAGCCTTGTTTAGACGCTCCAGAAGGCGTCAGTTTGTGTCTATGTCGGGAAGGTAGAGCCAACCCCTGAGTGCCTCTATGCCCGGTTTCGTTGTTCCAGTAAAGGCAGTAGAAGCCAATCTGCACCGCGTCTAAACAAGGCCGAAGTAGTGTTCCTTGCGCCGTGTCTCCGGCTCGTTGTTGCAATCACCAACTATAAGCGAGGAGACAAACCGGGCTGTGAAATGTTATGAAATTGATTCTATGACACACTCTTGTCATACACCAATTCTAATTCTTTGGCGGATGATTCCCAAGAATACTCTGATTCACATATTTCCCTTCCTCTGTTACTTTTCTTCGTATGGGTATCGGCTAATTCGCTTTCGATAGTCTGACATAGTGATTCAGCATCTCCAACACGAGCCAAGCTACCTATGTCATGAGAAACAATCTGGTCCGAAACACCGACAACCTCAGTCGTAACAACAGGAGTCCCACACGCAAGCGCTTCGAGAACCACCAGACCAAACCCTTCCTGATCAGACGAGAGCGAGGGAAGCACGAATAAATCCGCGATATTATACGCGGTTACGAGGTCATCATCGGGGATGTACCCGGTGAAATGAACATGCTCAGAGATACCTAACTCGGATGCGAAAGATTCGTATTCTGGCTTTAATTCCCCTCCGCCGCCGACAACGAGCCTCGGAGTCGTACCACCCCTTTCTACAAGGAGAGACATAGCTTCCAGCAGAACGTCGAGTCCTTTGTACTCGTGAACGTCGTCAAGAACGCTCAAAAAGAATAGGTTGGGAGATTCGTTCGAGAATCCAAGTCGCTCCACGTCTTCATCGGCAACATCAATCGGCCGGAAGGTGTCCACATCAACACCATTGCTGTTCACCTCAACTTTCTCAGTATATCGGTGCAGGTGATCTGAACTTTCTAAGTAGTCTGGTTGCGTGATCAGTATCTTGTCTGCCGTCGCCAGCGTGAACCGCAGTGCGGTGTGGTTGTAAACCGAAGCAACGTAATCAAGCAGATCGTTCCCAACGATATCGTTGTGATATGTGACGACCAGCGGCGTCCCGGTGAGTTTAGCCGCGAGCGCACTGAAGTCAGCGGTCCAAGGGGTGGGAATGTGTGTATGGATAATGTCTGCCTCGCGTGCATGCTGCAGAACTGAAATCGGAAACTGTGGCATGATATTTGTCTGCGCAACTTTGCCGATATCGTCTAACCTCTCGACTTCAACACCGTCGATTACCTCTCGATAAGCGGACTCCTCTTTGGCCTTCGCGCAGAGAACAGTCACGTCGTGCCCCAGTTCAACAAGTTCTTTTGACATATCGTGAGTATATGACTCAACACCGCCAATATATGGGGAAAACCGGACAGGTGTCTGAAGTATCTTCATCGGTGAGACTATCTCCCGGCACATACACAATAGTTTCTTTTTTATCTTATCTACACGACAAATCTGCCAACACGAATGCTGGGCACCAACACAACCCAAGGTGAAAAATGAATCTCGCGTTCATCTCAAATGTCGTTTACCCCTACATCACTGGTGGCGCAGAAAAGCGTATCCACGAAATCGCCACCCGACTCTCACAGCGAGGCCACGATGTGACCATCTACGGTCGCCACTTCTGGGACGGCCCAAAGGAGACGACTCACGAGGGCGTCACCCTCCGTGCAGTCGCCCCCGAAACAGAACTCTACACCGACGACCGGCGCTCGATCACCGAAGCGCTCGATTTCGCCGCGCGACTCGCCTACCCGCTCGCCAAACGACTCCACAACGAAAACCACGACCTCGTCGTCGCTTCTGTCTTTCCGTACTTCCCGGTGCTCTCCTCGAAGCTCGCCGCCCTCGGGACCGACGTGCCCGTCGTCACGACCTGGCACGAAGTGTGGGGCGACTACTGGGACGACTACCTCGGCGTGCTCGCCCCCTTCGGGAAGTTCACCGAACACCTCACCGTTAGAGTTCCCCAACACCCAATCGCCGTCTCTGGTATCACCGCCGACCGCCTCGCCGATACCGGCCGGGACAGAGACACGATCGAAGTCGTCCCGAACGGTATCGACGTCGACCAAATTCGAAACGCGCCGCTTCCCGACGACGGCGACTCATTCGACGTGCTGTTCGCCGGGCGACTCATCGCCGACAAGAACGTCTCCACCCTTCTCGATGCGTTCGACCGCGTGGCCGACGACTACGACGACGCGACCCTCGGTGTCGTCGGTGACGGCCCGGAATTCGACCGCCTTGAACAACAGGTGAATGCATTGGACCACGCCAACCGCGTGAGTATGCTGGGCTTCCTCGACGAATACGAGGACGTGTTGGGCCAGATGCGCGCCGCCGACGTGTTCGCATCACCCAGTACGAGAGAAGGATTCGGCATCACTTACGCCGAAGCGATGGCTGCCGACTGTACGGTTATCGGCGTCCAACATCCCGAGTCTGCGGCGAGTGAGGTTATCGGTGACGCGGGGTATCTCGCCGAGCCGACTGTGGATTCAGTCGCCGAGTCGTTAGACCAAGCACTCGCCGGTGAGACACCGCCGACCAAACCGACCAAGCGCGCCGAGAAGTACGATTGGGACAGCGTCGCCGACCAGGCCGAAGCGGCGTATCGTCGGGCAGTTAACGGTAGCTGGTAGCTGTCGAGGTGAGACTGAGGTGCTGGACTATATTTATTAGCGAGGTGTGAGTTTCAATATCTCGCTTCGAACGTCGCCGGCAGAGTCGTATGTTTTAGTATCGGATGAAGAAAACACTTCTTCAAGAGATTTCTGCCCGTTTTGAGTTTTGACCTCATAATTGCCATAGGAATCAACCAATTCGTCAGTTGTGGTTGGGTAGTTATGCGTTTCGAGCGCGTTATTTAGGTCACCAAGCCGCTCGTCAGGGTTGCCACGTACCGGCTCATTTTCATCGGCGCGGTCAAGTGCCTCCTCTTGCATCCGCTCTTGCTGGCGTCGCTCTTCATTATCCGCTTGCTCGTCTCGGCCCTGTTTGTTATCTGCCATCCTTTCTACTAGGAGGCCCATTCGGATAACCGTGTGGGTGCTCATTGGTGGACATATTCACCCATTGTACGCAAAAACGCACGACACACACGCGGAAAGCATACGAAACGTACTCTTTCACCCGGGTTTCAGTTCGACGACGGACAATATCCAGACGTAGTCGTCATCACGAGACGAACGGGGTCCATTTCGTATGCTCAGATCTGTGTCCAAAATCGGCAGATGTCGACGTGGAAAGCATACGAAATGTACTCTCTAACGTAGAACGCGATGGCCTAAGCGGGACGGGATAGAGTGCATTTCGCATGCTTTCGTTCGTAGTTGGAAACGCAAGACGGCATCGAGGAGAGCATACGAACTGTACTCTCTGACTCGGCCGTCAGTTCGACGTTAGTATTGTTCGTCGGGAGGGTGCAACGCTGTCCGTCGCTGTGTCTACCGAAGAAACTGACGCCAGCGAGTGTACAGATACATCCCACCGAAGATGAGGCCGACGAGCACCACGAGTCCAGTCACGTCCGTTTCGGGCACACCAATACGGAAGGGAGGTGTTTGGAGGGCCACCCCAGACCACAGGAGAGAGATCGCGGGCACAGCTAGCAGTATCGAGCGTCAATTGAGTTAGTGGTTGTGTCCATCGTATCGTCGCGCTCGCGTCGTCGAACGGACCACGCCGAACAGTACGAGCGGGGGCCGCGTCGCTAACTAGCCAGTGAACACCGCAGTCGAGAACTACAGTAGCGTTTGCAAGTCAATGCACACTCAATCGCATGCTATCGTGCGATTGGGTGTGTAACCAGTTGCAAACGCTACTATAATCGAGGAGGTCGAACCTCCTCCCCCCATGACTTCATCTGTTCTTTCAATGTCGACATGGGGTGACTCGTCGACCAATCGAAGCCAATGCAGTCAGGGAAAAACACACAAAGTACTGTCTTTCAGAGCAGATGGAATCCGCTGAGAGACCTGAGTCGAGCTGATACACAGTCGTGTGCTTCCGAGTCATAAACGTCCGTGGAGACAGCCCACTTGGTGGGCTATGGGAGTCAGGCGTCGATCGCAGAAGCAGACGAGACGAACAAACACCGGTTTCGGGTATGAAGGCAGACGTCGCGTGAGACAGCAGTTGAGGACCGGGGGTACTCCACCACTTCATCTGTTTTTCGAGAGACAGAACAGAGCCATGACCACCCACACCCCGTCACTTCATCTGTTCTGTGGGCTACTGCTCCGAGCAGTTCTTGGCGAACGATTGAATCGAGCGGTGGACGCCGATTTCATCGATTGTGTCGGCGAGGGTTTCCGTAATTAACCCGAGGTCGTAGTTGAGTCCGTACAGCCCCTTCTTCCCGCCACGACGACCCAGATTCCGCTCTTTGCCCGTAATGACACCCATCATTTTCAACTCGGAGAGATGGCTTTGCATCTGTCGATGTGAAAGCGGGTCGATGCCACTCGAACTGCAGAGTGCGAGATAGCGTTCGCGGATTGTCGGTGAAGTGACTGGCGTCTCACCGTCTGCGGCGAACGTCGTAAGCGCGTACAGCGTCAGTCGGGCGTGCTCTGTGAGTTTCGACACGCCAGTCGTGATTTGGTCGGATTCGAGCTTTCGTTTGGCTTGGTCGACGTGCGGTTTCGTTACCTGTGGCGCGTTCTCGTTCCGTGCGATATCCCCCGCCTCCAAGAGGAGATTAATCGCCTGTCGAGCGTCGCCCGAATCCTTCGCACCATAGGCGGCACAAAGCGGGATGACATCTTCCGAGAGAGCGTCATCACGGAAGGCGACTTGGGTCCGTTGTTCGAGCACTTTGCGGAGTTCTCCCGCATCGTACGGTGGGAAATAGACCTCTTTTTCGCACAGACTCGACTGGACCTTTGCCGAAAGCCCTTCTCGGTACGACAGATCGTTCGAAATACCGATCAGCCCGATCTTCGCTGACGTGACGTAACCGTTGTCTCGTGCGCGCGGAATTTGATACAGAAGTGAGTCGTCGTTGACGTGGTCGACCTCGTCAAGGATGATGAGGATGGTCCCGTACTGATCGAGTTCTTCCCACAGGAACTGGTACACCTTCGACTGGGGATAACCAGTCATTGGAATCTGGTCTTCCGGACTACGCAGACAGTTAATGATCGTTACAGCGACTTGATAGCTCGTGTTGAGCCCGTCACAGTTGACCCGTACCGCGTGCAAGTCGAGGTGTTGAATCGACCGAGCGGCGTCTCGGAGTCGATCCAGTAAGAATCGTGTTGCGGCTGTTTTCCCGACACCGGACTTACCGTATAGAAAGATGTTTGAAGGGAGTTCGTTGTTGATTACCGGCTGGAGAGCGGAATGATACTCACTCAGTTCTTCATCCCGGCCGACGAGTTCTTCGGGGGTATAATCCTCACGTAGCACATCCCGATTTTTGAAGATCTGATTTGATTGCGAGAACTCGAAAGATCCCATATGTATCGCAGACCCCAATACCACATATATCCACCGTTTCATCTGTTTCATCTGTTCTTTGTATATATAAATCAAGAACACCGCGATTTCATCTGTTCTATGCTATGTGACCCGTCTACGACCGATACCGATGGTTACGAGCCAGCGACCTCCAACTATCGGGCCACCCAAACCAAACAGAGACGATGCAGATAGTCAGAACAGATGAAGTGGTGGGGGGGGAGAGTCACTACATTGGTGGTCATGGCCGTTCGGGTAGTCGAGAGGAGTTGGTAATCGTTCTACCCCCACCACTTCATCTGTTTAGTGGCGATACAGGGGTCAAAATGCCGATATCTTCGAGTCGAAGCCAGTTCGAAACGGAGATTCCGGTCGTGGTGCAGCGCTGCTGTAGATAGAGACGAATCGCAAGAACAGATGAAGCAATGGAGAGGGAGAGGACAACCAAGCTGTAAACTGAACCAGTTCGCATGTCGGAGACGAAGAGAATAGACTGCAAAGAAATCGTTCTGAGAATTCAGGACGACAGTCTGACCCCACAACTTCATCTGTTTAGATGCGTCTCAGGAAGTGGTACACACGAAATCGGCAACAGAGACTCTGAGGCCGATAGCGCAGGACACGAGAGCAGATACACTCAAAACTCCACCCACCTCGTAGAACGCTTCACACTGAGGAAAGCATACGAAATGTACTCTCCCTCGGTCGAATCACCTACTCGAGATACGGCTCACAGACCCGCTCGACACCCTCCTCGAACGAAACCTCGGGCTCCCACCCAGTCGCCTCGTGTATCTTCGAGTAGTCGGCTTTCGTGTCGTGGACGTACACCTCGAAGGGATTCTCGACGTACTCAGGCTCCACATCTGTCCCGAGTACCTCGTTGATCATCTCGACCATCTCGTTGAACGAGTAGCTCTCGGCAGTCCCGAGGTTGTAGATGCCCTGGAGTCGCTCCTCTGCGGCGAGTTCGATCCCCCGAACGATATCGTCCACATGGGTGAAGTCACGCGTTTGCGACCCATCACCGAACAGTTCCGGCGATTCGCCATTCGCGATTTTGTCGGTGAACTGCGCGACCGTATTCGCGAACTCGCCTTTGTGTTCTTCCGCACCGCCGAAGCCCTGGTACACCGAGAAGAAACGCATGCCAGCCAACTGCATGTCGTAGTGGTGGTGGAAGTACTCCGCGTAGCGCTCACGGCCTAACTTCGACGCTTCGTAGCCCGTCCGCGACTCCACGGGCATGTCTTCCGGCGAGGGTTCCGTCCGCGAGCCATAGATCGACGAGGTCGTCGCGTACACAACCGTGTCGCACCCGTCCTTCCGGGCCTGTTCGACCGTGTTGACGAAGCCTTCGATGTTGACACGGGCACCCTTCGTCGGGTTCTCCTCGTGCATCTTGTACGACGACAGCGCCGCGAGATGGAACACCACGTCGACGCCCTCGGTCGGGAGGTCGTCGTCGAGGACCGTCATGTCGTGGAACTCCACGGCATCATCCAGATTCTCGGGCGTGCCAAGGTAGAGGTCGTCGATTGCGATGACGTCGTTGTCTTCTGCGAGAGAGTTGGCGAGATTCGAACCGATGAATCCGGCACCGCCAGTAACGAGGACTCGTTTGCCGTCCATACGTGGTGGCTCTCACCGAGTGTCAAGAACCTATCGCGTGCGTGTTCGTCCACCAGACGAGAGACGACCTCGGTTCACCTGCGGGAACCAACCGAATCTAGTTATTTCAAGAACATATTTTCAGTCCCGCCGACTAACTCGATTCCATGCAACAGTACACCCGCCGGAACGCCCTCCGTGCGTGCGGCATTGCCGCCCTCAGTTCGTTCGCTGGGTGTTCGGCCCTCCAAACGGACGATTCGAACGCGGAACAGCCCACCTTTGAACGGCTCGACGTGACGCCAGTCTACGTCGCCGATGGACTAGACCTCTCGATGCCTGCAGACATCGAGACGGTGAGTGCACCCCACAATGCCGACCTGCTCGTCCTCCCCGCTGATACAACCACCGACGCCGAGCAGGCGGTCGAGTGGCTGACCGACGACCGAGTGCTTGCACTCCTCGGAGAGACTGCTGAAACAACGTGGCTGTCGTGGGTTCGAAGCGACGCGTTCAGAGACGCGTTCAACACGCAGGGAGACAGCGAGAGCGAACCAAGCCCAACACTCGTCGTCGGTGCAAAAGTCGGCGTCAATACGACGACCTCTCGGTACTCGTGGGGCGATGAACCATCTCATCGCGACGTACTCCAGGCGCTCGACGAGTCGCTCGTTGCGATTGAAAAGCGGACGCCGACAGGATAACTGTCGCAATCCAACAGTGGTGGCTTCCTCAAAGTACTTCTGCCTGCATACACAACGTATGCATATGAGCACATCAATCCGCGTCTCAGATGAGACGAAGGCGAAACTGGCGCGGCTGAAGCGTGAAGACGAGAGTTGGGATGAGTTCCTCGATCGACTGGCGAATGAGGGATCGGGAATGAACGCCGGTGCGTGGAAAGGAACTGACAAAGCCGAGAAGGCGCGCGAAGCAATCAAGCGTTCCCGAGAGAGCTTTCAGCAGTGACCTTTCTCGATTCGTCGGTTATCATCGACTACCTCGATGGTGTTGCGGAAGTCGTTGAGTTCGTCGATGAACAACCGACGTTGGTCACATCCAGCATCTGTATCTATGAAGTTCTCGCTGGTGAAGTGTTTTCAGCGGGTGAGACGGACCTCATCGGGGCGCGTGAGAACTTCGGGCGAATCACCGCTCTTGACTTCTCCGAAGAGGTCGCGTTTGAAGCTGCCCGGATGCAGAACCGCCTTCTCGAATCTGGCACCCCCATGTCGCCACGTGACCTCATGATTGCGGCTACGGCTCGGTCTGAAGGAAAGGAACTGGTCGTCTCAGATGCTGACTTCGATACAGAAGGTCTCCGTGAGATCCACTCTGTCCGGCGATTTGGGCCGTATTAGTCTCTCTGGACAGTGCTTGCGCGCTGTATTTCGCCCGCAACTCTCCCGTTGTCAGGTTCGTGGTTCGTCGGAGAAATTCACAGAAAGCCTGAAAAACCCGGTGTAGGTGACTGTGTATTCGATATAGCGTTTGTCATGGACCGCCGCTGTTCTGTAGGCTAACACGTCGGCTAGCGTCAAAGTCACCTGTTCGCCGGCTGTCGATGTGACTCGAATCCCGTATCGTGCGTTCTCGTCCATCCACGGTGCTTCAATCCCCGTGGAGGAGTCGCCGTCGTCAGCGCCGAGTGCACTGAGCAAAACCTGCGTTTCGTATATCGGGTCAGTTCCATCCAGTACCTCTACTGTGAACTCGATTGCTTCGTCGACGGCGTTGTCTGTGAAGATCCCGTCGAGTTGGTATGTGACGAAGGGTTCTTCGACCTTCTCGAGAGTGCCACACCCGGAAAGAGCTGGGATTCCGACTGCGGAAGCAGCCCCAAGGAAGGCGCGGCGGTTCATACTGTCCGATCATGTCTACTGGTTGTGAATTTTTCTATCGTCTGGACCAAGCCGCGACCTGTATGCAGCACGATGCGCACAAAACAACGGATACCGCTCAGATATACAAGCACCCACAAAGTAATATTGGCGGACCACCTAGCACCGGTCATGACCGACGAGACGCCGACGCCCCCGGACGTGAACCTCACCGAGGAGTGGGAACGCGCCGTTACACAGCGGACTGTGAAAGACCGTGTGTACGAAGCGGCCACGACGCTCACCACACCAACGACTGTCGCGGATATCGCGGCTCGCGCTGATTGCACGAAAGAGGGTGCTCGCCCCCACTTGGAGTGGTTCGTCGATCTCGGCGTCCTCGAGAAGGTCGCTGACAACCCTGCATTGTTCGTTCGGAACGAGGCGTACTTCGAGTTTCGTCGGGTCACCGAACTGATTCGCGAGTTCGAGACGTCCGCGGCGGTCGCTGAGGCGATTGACGAGTACCGAGCCCGCGAGCGCGAACTCGCAGCGCATTTCGACGAACCGTCACCGGACGCGGTCGCGTACGCTGGGGTTGCTGCTCGCGACGACGACGCGGCAGAGCGCCTGCGTGAGTGGCGAACGGTCACCCGTCGGCTCCGAGAACTTCGAGAGGCAAAACTCCGACTCGACTCCGATGGTGGTCACAGCGCTGCATCGCCGTTTCCCTGACGATGGGTCGGCGTGATGACCTCAACGAAGAACGAATGCGGCTGCTTGGCTCTCGTCTCGCAGCGCTTTCGATGGTTGAGTCGGTCCACTATTTCCCCCTCGAAAAACCAGACCGTGTTGTTGCATCGTTCGAGGAGACGTACTATCCAGACGTGGTTGACGCTGCGGCGCTTGAACTTCGACTGCGGTTGAATGGCGAGTTCAATCTACTCTATCGCGAACGATGGGCGGGTGACCGCTGGGTCTGTCGATGGGACCGTCATCCGAATACACACAACACGGACGACCACTTCCACGTCCCACCACGTCCCAGCGAAACGACCGCACTTGACGCGGAATACCCTGCCGACATGAACGACGTACTCCGACTCGTCTTCGAGACGATCGAAGCGCGAGTTAACGAGGTATGGGCGGAGACGACAGCACCGGTATACCCCACCGAATATGAATTTGAACGACAGTACGAGCTGCCGTACCTCACAAACCCGTAAGCAACAATTTCGACGTACCAACGTACTCCAGAACGACAACTCAGATTTGACTGAAGAGACGTGGTCAGTCCACTATTCAAATTACCTTACCGGCGATGTGATACGTGTGGTGTGACCATACAGCGAACTCCTTCTTCACCGTGGGTTTGAGTCTGCCACTAGGGTAGTCTGTTATGCCACGGATGGCTGGTCACAACAGATATGTCCGTGGAACGATTGGCTTGGGGAAGTGCTCTCGAATAAAGACCGAGTCGAGTTGCACCAACAGTACCTCGACGGAGAACTGGACGAAGGCGTTGCAAAGGTTCTCATTGGCGATCTACTCGAGGATATTGAGCGTGAGCGCGAGGCAGTCGAGAAGGCAGAGGCGCTCGGTACCGATGGCGTCTTCCAGAACAAGGACGCTCGCTCAAAATTTGACTAAGTAGTCCAGATCGCGCCACTATCCAAACTAGAGTAAGACCAATATGATTAAGACGATACAAATACTGTCTTAGTCAAAATGAGGACTCGAAATCTGCCACCAGACGCACCCGGTCGCTATCTTGAGTCCCATCCGAACCCCTACTACATTCCGGACAAGTTACCGCTGTCGTCGAAAATCGAGATGGACGACGAGCTTGCATCGTCGGTTGCGGATGCGATGTTCCAACTCGGACGGATCGATGGTATCAGTCCCACCGTCGACTTCTCTCCGGTTCTGTACACCTCGCTGCTCCGACTCGAGGCAGTCGAAACAGCGGAAATCGAAGGCGCAGATGTCGATGTCGACGAGGTGTACGCCTATCACACGCGCAGTCGGTCCCAAGAGACAGTCGACGTCAGTCGCGACCTCCAAGAGGTACTCAACGCCGAACGAGCACTCAACGAGGGATTCGACGCGATGAGAGATGGCGAATCGATTACGCTCAGTCTGCTGCAGTCGCTCCACGAGACACTCCTCGAAGGCGTTCGGAACGAGGGGGACGTCGTCGGTACATGGCGGGAAAGCGACGTCCACATCCCGTCACCACGTGGCAGCCAGCCGCCGTTTGTGCCACCGCCGCACGGCAACGTGCCTGAGCTGATGGACTCGCTCGAAGCCTACATCCAGATGGGAGGCCAGCACCACCCCCTCATCGACCTCGCCATCGCACACTACCAATTCGAGACGATTCACCCCTGTTCTGATGGGAACGGCAGACTCGGACGGATCCTCATCGTCCTCCAACTGCACGACGCGGGGGATCTGTCGGACCCCTATCTCTATCCGAGTGCCTACTTTAACCGGAACAAACAGGCGTACGTCGAGAAGATGCGCGCAGTCAGCGAAGCGGGGAACTGGCGTGACTGGATTCTGTTCTTCCTCGACGGAATCGAAGCCCAGGCGAGAGACTCCTACGAGCGGACGTTCGAACTCATCGAGCTTCGCCGGGACTACGAGACGCGCTATCCGCACTCGAAAACGAGCCACAAACTCGCCCGGAGTCTGTTCGACCTTCCGTACTTCACCGCGAACGAGGTCCAATCGCGCTTCGACGTCAGCCGACAGACGGCGTACAATGCAATCGAGGAACTGGAAGCAGACGGTCTCATCGTCGAAACAACCGAGAAACAGCGCAACCAGGAGTACAAAGCAGTCGACGTCTTCGATATCCTCGAACGCCCGACGGTGTGAGGGCCTCTACACGACTGCAGTCGTGGGCGTTCTCCTCGAATCGTCGTTCCCCTCACTCACCGAGACGAGTTCGCGAGGAACCGCCTGGCTGCTGACCGGAGGTTCGACGAGTCGAGTTCGGCAAACGGTGTGTCGTCTTCTAAGGTGTCGAGGACTGCATCAACAGGCTCGGAGAACGCAAATTGGAGGTAGACCCCACGTTTGAAGCCACCACTCGTGCGATTGCTTTCGAGGACGCCATACGTCCCCGCTTTGTTGAGGTGGCTGTTGACGGTTTCTTGCGTGTAGATATCTCGCGACGAGCGGTTACAGAGCTGCTGATAAATGCTGTAGACTGCTGGACTCGGTGCAACACCGCCATTGACATCGGCGACAATTGCTGCGGCGTACAGAGAAAGCTTCTTTTGGACGGTCATTCCGTCGACGATTTCGAGGACGCGATTCTTCAACACAGAGTCGTTGGCCCGATGGACGTGTTCAGCGGTGACGACCGAATCGCCGTTCTGATTCGCAAGCTCACCTGCGTCTCGAAGTAGGTCGATTGAACGACGCGCGTCCCCCTCGTTCTTCGCACCGTAGGCAGCAACGAGTTCGATCACGCCCTCGTCGAGTGCGTTATCTTTGAACGCGTCACGTCGCCGATTGAGGATTTCGATGAGTTCGTCCGCGTCGTAGTCGGAAAAATGGATCCCGTTCGGGTTGTACGAGCTATCCGTTCGGCTGTCGACGTTTTCGCGGAACTTCGGATGATTCGTGATGACGACCGTCGAGATAAGGGTCTCGACGTGCTGTTCGGCCATGACACGACTCAGGCTGTACAGAAGCTGAGAATACGCCGGCTCCGGATCGGTAGAACGTCCGGTGAGCGTATCGATTTCGTCGAGAATGAACACGAGCGAGTCGAAGTGTTCGTCGACGATTTCGTAGAGGCGCACATATTTCGCATCCGTCGATACACCCTTGCGCGGTATTTCCCACGCGACGCCCGCTTTCGTTGCGGTCTGATGGCCAAGTTTCCAGACAGCGCGGTCAAGGGTGTGTGACTCCATCGTTTTGAAATTCACCGAGACGAAGTCGAAGTTGATACTGTTCTGCCTCGCTCGGTCTTTGACCTTCTCGGCGACGGCCTTTACTGTCAGGCTCTTTCCGGTTCCACTCGGGCCATACAGGAGTAGGTCCGGTGGACGCTCTCCATCGAGTGTATCACGGAATGCACGCGCCTCGGCTGCTAACTGCTCATCGCGACCGTAGATGCGGTCGTGGTCGACGATGGTATTCGGGTCGACCAACTGCTTGTTCCGGAAGACCGTCGTGCTCTCGCCGTCAAGAATATCGTCGACAATCGACGTCTCGGAGTCTTGACCGTGGTCCCCATCACCCCCGCCCCCGGTCGTATCATCGTCGTCCGTTTTCATTCGTTACTAGATATCTAGACTAGGGTGTAATAACCCTTTTCGAAATGAATGGGGTGTGTTCGAAATGAAGACACCGGTGTCGAAATGAATTCTGAGGAATCTGGGTACTGGTGGGTTAGAACGCCACCCCCACACCGTGTTCGAGATGAAATGTACAGCGGGTCTGCGCTGACACAGCTGATATCGGCATGGTGAGGACTCAAACAGCGATTACTGAGCGACAGCACACCACAATCGAAATGAAATGGGCTGGCAGTAGGTGAATCAGTTGAAACAGGCGTTGAACCCCCCTATTCCGGGAGTTGGACGGAAAATTCATTTCGATTACGGTGTGTGAGGGTGCCAACAATTGGTCTCGGATTGAGGAGATTTCATTTCGATCACGGTGTGGGTCCCCCTCACTGTGTCACCTTCTCATGGATGACCATTGACCCCGCGACGTGCTGAAGAACACTTGCAAAACGGTGTGTGGGTCGCATATAAAGAAACAGAACACTCGGAACACATTGGAGGGTGGTCTTTTTTTATGCACCGTCAGGGGCTACAGTCACGGGCGTTCTTGCGTGACATCCTCCCCGCCGTAAACGGCGGGGCTTCCCCTACGAGGGGAATCCGGTTTGGCAGGTTTCAGTCCGAGTACGCCGAGAGCGTCATCTGTCCGGTTATCGGACTCGTCTCTCGGTGGACTGTGGCGGTGTCACTACCGCTCCCGTCCTGTGGCGAGTCATTGCGTCCGGGTTCCCAACGGACGCTCTCTCCCCACGGGTTGACGCGACCGGCGATGTTCGCCGCCGCGTTAATATCTGCTTGGAACTCCGATACGTGGCAGTCGTCGTGCGGACACACAAACTCCGCTTGCTGACTCCGCCGACCGAGACGACCGCAAGCGTGGCACGTCTGCGAGGTGTACGCCGCGTTGACGTACTCAACGCGAATCCCTGCCTCGGTCGCTTTGTCTTCGAGTCGGCCCTGTAACCGGGCGAACGCCCATGCGTGAAGGCGGCGGTTCATGTACTTCCCGTAGTCCAACCGCTCGCGGATGTGCGATAGGTCTTCGAGAACGATAACGGGGTTCTCGAACTGTTGGGCATACTCGACGGCCTGCCGAGACGCTTTCTCGACAATATCCGTCAGAGCGTTTTGGTAGTGGTCGAACCGTTCGTCCACGCGCCACTCGGCGGCGTCTCTCGACTGTAGCCGCCGGAGTGTGGTGAACATCTCTTTGCGAAGGTGTCGCGCTCGACTGCCGTTGACGAGCATTGGCTTCCGTGGTACGTCGCGTTTGAGGGCACAGCCCGTTATCAACGCGCTCTCGCCTACGTCGAAGCCGATATACGTCGGGTTGTCCGGGTCGGTCGATTCTTCGACCGGGTATTCGACAGTGACGTGCAACTCCCACGACGTGCGGTGTCGCTGTAGCCGCAACTCGCCCGCCCTCGCGTCTTCAGAGAGCAGGTCGAACCACAGGGATTCCTGCTCGGGGTTAATTCGAAGCGGAATCCAAAAGTTCGTCCCGCGTCCGGGTTGCGGGACCTGCCACACGAAGCCGTGTTCGCGCTCGTCTGAGTAGTCGAACTTCGCGGCCCGATTGACGAGTCGAAGCGGATGCTCGTCGTCCAACTCATCGGCGTTGTACGTCGAACGGAGTTTCGGGACGTAGGATTTAAGCGCGTCTTTGGCTTGGTACGGAAGTTCGTAGGGCGTTACAACGTCGTTGACGGCAGACATTGTATCCGCCCTGTTGTCGAAGGCGTCGTGGAGTGCTTCGCGGTAGGTGTCCAAGAGCCGCTGTAGGCGTTGCTCTTTGCCCGCCGTGGGTGTGGCGAGAGTGGCCAGTAGCGTCTTCGTCACCGTCTCAGACACACCCGTAGATAGAACGTAGATATAATTAAGTGTAACGGGGCGCAAGAATGAGATATGCCACACATCAATTTCGAGGTAGACGAGGAACAGTACGAGTCGCTGAAAGAGACGAAGAAACGCCACGGTCTAACGTGGAAAGGGATGCTACTCCACGCACAGCGGGAGTTGGATTCCGGCCCGACCACCGAGTAGCGGGTGGTCAACACCGTGTCGCATTCCCTCCCGGCCTAAAGGCCGGGATTCCCTGCTTGAATTAAGATGGCCAGCGATGTGGTCCTCGTTGGTCCGAGTTGTGTGCTGTCGTTTTGCGACTGCGGGCGTCACAACGCCGTCGCTCGCCTGTTTGTCACTCGGTACGAGGGGTGTGGGTTACCACGCTTGAATACGGTATCCTCGTGACCACAACCGAGGCACCGAGTTCACGACCGACTAGATCGTCACCTCACACCCTGTTCGAAATGAAATCTCTCGAGACGAGTCGACCACTTAAGGCCGGCTCAGACGCCGATCAAACCGAGATTCAAGCGGTGAATTCAAATCGAACACGGTGTGCGAAGAGACCGACCGTCGTGGGATTCCGCCTTCGTGATTGACTCGGAAAGTTAGAGGTGGAACTATTATAGTCCAAACTATTATTGTCTGACTTCTAACTTCGGAGCATATATTCGGTCTCTCGGATAGGGTTGCTGTTCTCGAGCGTGGAACTACCAATTAAGAAAACGGCGTTCATAACCAGTTATGAATACAGAAAATGAGTCGAACCATCCGAACCTTCGAGGCCACTATACCGAACCAGCAACAGGTTCGTGATGACCTCGACCAACTCGGATGGGCCGCCTCAAAACTTTGGAACGTCGGTCGCTACTACACACAAGAACAGTGGGACGAAACGGGCGAGATTCCCGATGACGGAGAACTCAAAGCCGAACTCAAAAGCCACGAACGCTACACGGACTTGCATTCTCAATCCAGTCAGCGCGTTCTCGAAGAACTCGCTGAAGCGTTCAACGGCTGGTTCGGGAAGCGTCGGAACGGCGACGACCGTGCCCGACCGCCCGGCTACCGCAAAAACGGAGACTCCCACCCGCGTTCAACCGTGTCGTTCAAAGCGGCTGGCTTCAAGCACGACGCACAGTTCACCCGCGTTCGCCTCTCGAAAGGCCGTAACCTGAAAGAACATCGTTCAGACTTCATTTTGTGCGAGTACCAGACTCGCCCGGATGTTGACCTGACCGAGTGGGACATTCAACAGGTTCGTGCTGTCTACAAGCGCGACGAGTGGCGGTTACAATTCGTTTGTCGAACCACTATCGACCCGGAGCCGCCGGGTGAGGAGGTGGCTGGTGTTGACCTCGGGATTTGCAACTTCGCCGCCGTATCGTTCGGCGGGAAATCTGTGTTGTATCCCGGTGGCGCACTCAAAGAGGACGAATACTACTTCACGAAGAAGAAAGCCAAGTGCGACGATTCCTCGTCCCGTGAGGCGACTCGTCTTGATTGGAAGCGAACTGGTCGCCGGACACACTTCTTACACGCCCTCTCGAAAGCAATCGTAGAGGAATGCGTCGAACGAAGTGTTGGGTCGCTTGTTGTTGGTAACCTCGGCGGTATTCGAGAGAACGACGAGACGGGCGGGTCTCGGAATTGGGGAGACCACGGCAATCTCGACTTACATGGGTGGGCGTTCGACCGCTTCACGACGCTACTCGACTACAAAGCGGAAGCCGAAGGCATCAACGTGGAGTTGGTGTCGGAACGCGATACGTCGAAGTCGTGTTCAGCGTGCGGCCACACCGATGACAACCAACGTGTCGAACGTGGGTTGTATGTGTGCGAGGAGTGTGATACGGTTGCGAACGCGGACGTGAACGGTGCGGAGAATATTCGACAAAAGGTACTCCCGAGTCTCGCCACGGATGGCGGTGATAGGGATAACGGCTGGTTGGCACAGCCAGCGGTTCACCTGTTCGACCGTAGTGAGGGCGTTTTCGCCCCACGAGAACAGGTTGTTAACCGCGAACCGTAATATCCCAACTCAGCGGTGCGGTGCCGTGGGATTCCCGCGTCTTCAGGCGTGGGAAGAAGTCAAGTGTTAGCACACCACTAGTACTGGTAGCAGGAAATTCGCTAGTGACACGTACTGAGAGATCCCCTTCCCTGTCCGGTGAGGAAGCACGAAGCCAGCTCTATGCGCTCTTGCACCGCAGTATTCCCACCAAGAAGGCCATCGATGAGGTCATCGAGATTGGAGCGAACTACCTCGATGTCAGCCATGGTCACATCACCGAAATCGATGAAGACGAGAATCGGTGGGAAGTGATTGGTTCATCGGATGCTCCCGAAGGTCCGTATCCTGCCGGCCTCACGTCGAAGCTGAGTGATCGTACTGCCGTCGGACAATTCAAGCGTCGACACCACTTGCGTTACACGACGCCGGCAACCAAGGGTGGGCCGACGACCACGCGTACCAGCTCCACCAGCTAGACACGTATCTGGGGATACGCATCCAAGTGTTCGGTGAGCCGTACGGAACGGTTTGTTTCGTTGGATCGGAGCCGCGGGAGAACCCGTTCTCCGAGGCCGAACAAATCTTCATCGAGTTAGCTGGAGAGGTCCTTCAGAAACGACTCGAAGGTGCCCATCACGAGAAGGATCTCACCAATCGAGACCGCCTGATTTCAGTACTCAACCGCATCCTGCGCCACAATCTCCGGAACGACTTGAACGTGGTTCAGGGAACTGCACAGCTGCTGGAAGAGCGAACGTCCGGAGAGACGGCGCAGTTAGCCTCGACCATCGATTCGACGACCGCCGAACTGCTTTCAGTTGCCGAGAAAGCTCGAGAATTGGAAAAGTTGACGCGATCCGTCCCAGTCGCACGGCCGATAGATATCGTCCCGAAAGTGGAGGACGCGGTACGCGATGTCCGTGAGAGACACCACCCAGTGGACATCTCACTTAGTGTACCCGACCGAGCGATGGCGTTCGCAGACCCACAACTGGAAGATGCGGTCTCAGAGCTGCTCACGAACGCGGCCAAACACGCTGGAGAAGATCCGACGATCGCTGTGGAGATCAATCGCGGGACAGATCGAACGACGATAGAGATCAGTGACGATGGTCCGGGACTGCCGTCAGGTGAACGCCGAGTACTGACTGGGGCTACTGAGACCGCGCTCGACCACGGAAGTGGTATCGGACTCGTCCTTGTGTATTGGATACTCACCAATCTCGATGGTGAGATCGAGGTACCACCGACCTCGTCCGGAACGACCGTCGAACTCCAGCTTCAGCAGGCGGCGTCGATCGCTCCCGAGTGAGCCGCGTTACCGCTCCGTCGCGCGTTCAAGTCGGATCGTGAATATCGCACCTTTTGGGTCGTTGGCAGACACGGATATCTCCCCCTCATAGATGTCGACGAGCGTGTCCACCAGAAACAGCCCAAGCCCCGTTCCATCGCTGTTGAGGCCCTTCGTCTCTTGCTCGAAAATCCGGTCTCGCTGTTCGTCCGGTATCCCCGGACCGTTGTCCGCAATGGTCACGATAACCGACGCATCCCGAACGACGGTGTCGATCGTGACTTTCGGCGCGCTCTCGTCGTTGTGTTGGACCGCATTGCTCAAGAGATTCCCAATGAGCGATGACAACATCGCGTTCGCCCGGACGTCGACACTCGACTGTTCGCTTCGGATCTGAACCTCGGCGTCGTCGAAGGTCTGGCGGACTCGCTCGGCTTCATCTTCATTGACATCCTCCCGCGCCTAAAGACGCGGGAATCCCGAGCGTTGGGATATTAAGATTCACAACCCACCTGTTCGATCGGTGCGAAACGTCCCGAGGTTTGATTGAACAGGTAGGCTACTGGCCGTGCCAAACGACCGTTACTCATATCCTCCGTCGGAGGATTCTGAGTTATCTTTCGTCGGATGTTCACCGCACCGTTCACGTCTGCATTCATCGTCGCACCACACGATTCACAGACGTACAAGCCACGTTCTACACGATTCGCATCACGCTTTCGCCCACAACACGAACACGTCTTGCTTGTATCTCTCTCGCTCGTTCGGTCAACGAGGATACCGTGTTCCTCCGCCTTGTATTCGAGCAACGTGGTGAAACGGTCAAACTCCCACCCGTGGAGTTTCTTATTCCCGCCCCGGCCCCAATTCCGCGACTCGCCGTTCTCGTCGTCTCGAATATCGCTCAAGTCACCGATGGCGATGCGACCGACCTCGTGGTCAATGCACTGCTCAACGATGTGCTTGGCGAGGGCGTGCAGGAAGTGGTCTTTCCGACGCGAGAGTTTCTGCCGGGCACGGAGTGCACGGCGTGACGGGCCGTTCTCACCTTCGGTGTCGTACTCGTCACGGGTGAAGTAGTGCTTGTCCTGTTTCAGTACGTTCCCCGGATACAACTCGGCGTCACCATCGTCGTAGGCGATAGTGAGGTAGTTACTGATACCGAGGTCGATTCCCGCCGTGTCGTCTCCGGGTGCTTCCTCAACAGGGATTTCGACTTTGCAAACAAGGTGAAGTTCCCAACGGTCGCCGTTCCACACGGCTCGAACCTGTTGGATATTCTCCACGGTCACGTCAGGTCGTGTTTCGTACCCTGCGAGGATGAAGTCTGAGCGGTGGTTCTTCAGGTTGAAACCCTTGCTCAGGCGGAGTTGGTTGTGCTTGGAATCGTGCTTGATTCCGTTCTGCTTCCACGTCACGGTGGAGCGCGGGTGCTTGTCGCCTCGCTTTCGGTAGCCGGGGGGATTCGCGTCTGTGTCACCGTTCTTGCGCTTTTTGAACCATCCGTTGAACGACTCAGCAAGTTCTTCTAGAACTCGCTGACTTGACTGAGAATGGAGGTCACTGTATCGTTCGTGGTCTTTTAATTCGCGCTTGAGGTCGGCTTCGGACGGAATCTCGCCGGTAGAATCCCATTCTTGTTGGATGTGGTAGCGGGCGACGTTCCACAGTTTCGAGGCTGAGTGCCCGCAGTTATCGAGGTCGTCACTTACCTGTTGGTGGTTGACGATTTTCGCTCGATATGTGCGGGTTGTTTTCAGCATCGGGCTGTGTTCATAAGTACTTATGAGTATTATTGTATTAAAGGTAGTCAATGTGGCGTGGAATATCCTGCCGTGCCACCGACCGGTTGATGGGTAGAATAGTGTCGGATTCATCCTGACCCTAAAGGGTCAGGTATTCTCCTTGATTTCGTATAACACGGACTACGTCGACTGGCTGCAACTCGACAGTCGTCCCCTCCTCACCGAGTACGGTCATCAGGTCACGGACGTCCTCCGTGAGCCCGGTCGTGTGTCGGCTGGCCCGTTGTATCCGGCCAAGTATGTCTCTGTTTTCGGGAGAGAGTTCGTCTCGAAGTACGTCGGCCCATCCTTGGATGACGCTCATGTCGTTACGGATGTCGTGACGGACAATGCGGTTGAGGAGCGACAGTTGTTCGTTCCGCTCACGGAGGTTCTGTTCGACTGTCTTCCGGCGGGTGATGTTGATGACGACTCCGGTGACTTTCGTTGGGCTTCCATCGTCACGTCGCTCGGTGATGCCACCGACGTCGTGGAACCAGCGGTACTCGCCGGACGCGGTTCGAATTCGATACTCGGTGTCGTATCTTTCAGCCCGGCCTTCGAGATGGTCCCGCATCGCCTCCATCGCCCCCTCGTAGTCGTCGGGATGGACGAGTTCCGTGAAGTCCTCGTAGTGGTCGAACTCCGCGGGTGAGTACCCGAGCATGTCTGCCTTGTTCTCGTGGAAAGTAACCGCCCCCGTCTCGACATCCATCTCCCACCAAGCCAGATCACCCGCGAACATCGCGCCATCCAACCGGCGTCGATACTGTTCGAGGTTCTGTATGTACTGATCTGGCTCGGGCTCGCCCGAGTGCTCCTCGCTCGACCGGCGGCCCTCAGTCATTGTTGGGTAATTGTTGACTAGCTCAATATATGTTCGGCCGATCCAGTAGCGGCCGAAACCGGTCTTCGAGCGCGGCGACGTCGTTTACCGAGACCAGCGTTCGTGGCAGCGCACTGGAAACACCGGAGACAACCAGCTCGACCAACTGAAGGTCTCACAGCCCTACAACTGCCACACCACGCAACAACCACCCAGACCCTGTGGTGTCCCACAACTTTACATATACAAAACGTATCAACAACCGGTGAGGTCGGGGCAGCCGGTTCACAGCGAGTACGAACGCGTACGGTGCCGCGACGAAGGGAGTTGTCGAACACGGGACCAACAGACACGACGCCAAACCGATAATGGGACACAAACTCACACAGACCACGGTTGCACTCTTGTTGTGCGGCCTCATGGCCACCGCACCGATTGCAGGCGCGACGACAGTCGACCACGAAGAACAGCCCACGAGACAACCAGCCCTCGAATCGACAGAGACATTCGCAATACAGAGCGGAAACGGGACCGAAGTGAACCCGTACGTCATCACCAACGCCTCTGGGCTAGCCGCGATACGCGACGACCTCGATGCCCACTACGTGCTTGACTCGGACATCGATGCGACCGAGACGGCGACGTGGAACAACGGCTCTGGCTTCGAACCTGTCGGGACGTTCGGGACGCCGTTCACGGGCACCATTGATGGGGCGAATCACACGATCGAGGGGCTGACGATCGACCGGCCGTCGACGAGTGGCGTCGCGCTCGTCGGCTACGCCTCGGAGAGTTCGATAACGAATCTCCGACTGACCGACGCCACCATCACTGGCGACTTCACGACGGCCGCCCTCGTCGGGTCGGCAACAGACACCGTCATCCGCGAGGTGACTGTCTCCGGGTCGGTGACCGGAACCGGGACCGTCGCCGGCGTGGTAGCGTCAACCGACGGCGGGACGGTCGAACACGCACGCGCGGCCGTCACGGTTGAGAGTCCCGGGAGCGCAGGTGGCCTCGTTGGCGAAAACGAGGGGACCATCAGCGACGTCGTCGTGACCGGGCACATCACCGGTGGGCCGTACGCCGGTGGCATCGCCGCACAGAACACCGGGACGATCGAACGCGCGGCGGTGAACGCGACCGTCGTCGGGACGACCGACGACACCAGCGTCGCGACTGGCGGGCTCGTGGGGTACAACTCGGGGAACATCACGGCGACGCACGCCCACGGGCGCGTGTCCGGCACGAACTACGTCGGCGGGCTCGTCGGGTCGAGTAACTACGAAAGCGGGGTTGTTGCGAACTCGTACGCGACAGCGAACGTGACCGGCGAGGAAACCGTCGGCGGACTCGTCGGCGGCCTCTACTACGGCAGTTCGGTCACGGGGTCGTATTGGAACGAACAGACGTCCGGGCAAGCGACCGCTGCGGCGGCGGGTAACGGAAGCGTCGGGCTCTCGACCGCCGAGATGACGGGCGAGGCGGCGACGACGAACCTGACTGCGCTGGACTTCGACGAAACGTGGCAGGTCGCTTCGGGTGCGTATCCGGACCTCGTCGGGGTGGCTGACGATGAGTATCCCGTGAGCACGGAGACTGACGAGCCCACGCCGCTCGGTCTCAACGCGACGACCGAACTGGTTGACGGTGACCTCGTCCTCACGGTCACGGCGAACGAGTCGCTCGACTCGCTCGAAGCCGTCCTCGCGAGTTCCTCGACCGTCTACCAGGAGACGATTACGCTCGATGCGTTCTCGAAGACACAAAACGGGTCGACGCACGCCTATACGACGCGGTATATCGACACGGCCGCTGGCGAGTACACACTGGATGTGTCGGCGAGTGACGACACGGGGACCCAGGCAACGCTCGACCGCAGCCTCACGGTCGGCGACGAGTCGACTGCGCCGACAGTCGACCCGGTCGGAGATTTCGAATCGCCTCCGACCGACCCCGATGGTGACGGCGTGTACGAAGACGTCAACGGCGACGGCACTGTGACCGTCACCGACGTCCAGGCGCTTTTCACCCATCGAGACAGCGAGGCGGTCACCGAGCAAAGCGAGCGCTTCGATGTCACCGGAAACGGGGTGTTCAACATCGTCGACGTCCAGCGATTGTTCTACACGACGACCTGAGATCGCTCGCGGCGCTCCGCCGTGAGCGTTCGTCGTCTTGGTGTCTGGATGAGTCCGACTGCTGTGGCTGGGTCACCACGCTCTCTCCGTCCCAACGAGAAGCATACGAACCCGTACGTTGCCCCCGTGGGTCCGTAAGTGATACCCCTCGGTGTGAACGCCGAGGGGGATGTGATAAGTGTCCCTACACCCGTAACTGAGTATGGTGGATTTGTTCTCTCTCGGCGGACTGCTTCTCGCGTTCTTTCTTGTCATCATGAACGGCGTCTTCGTGGCTGCGGAGTTCGCGTTCGTCAAAGTCCGGCCCACGCAGGTGAACACGCTCGTCGAACGCGGCAAACCGGGGGCAGCACTCGTACAGGACGTCATTCAGAATCTGGACGACTATCTGGCGGTCAGTCAACTTGGGATCACGCTCTCCTCGCTCGGTCTCGGCTGGATTGGCGAACCGGCCGTGGCGGCACTCATCGAACCCGTCCTCGGCCGGGTGCTTCCCGCGGGGTCGGTCCATCTCGTCGCGTTCGTTCTCGGATTCGGGTTCATCACGTTCCTCCACGTGGTATTCGGCGAACTCGCGCCGAAGACGTTCGCGATTCAAGAGGCCCCGCGTATCGCGCTCCTCGTCGCCCCGCTCATGAAGTTCTTCTACTACGTGTTCGTGCCTGGCATCATCGTCTTCAACGGGACTGCCAACTACTTCACCCGCCTCGCGGGCGTCTCACCGGCATCCGAAAGCGAAGAAACCCATACTGAAGAGGAAATTCGGATGATTCTCACGCGGTCCGAAGAGACGGGCCACATCGACGTCGACGAGGTCGAAATGATAGAGAGCGTCTTCGAACTCGGCGACACGATCGCTCGCGAGATCATGACTCCACGTCCGGACGTCGAGACCATCCCCGCCTCGATGTCGTTTCCGGACCTCCGGTCAGTTGTCGCGACGGGAACCTACACGCGCTATCTCGTGCTCGACGAGAATGGCGACCAGCCGCTCGGATTCGTTCACGCAAAAGACATCCTGCGAGTGAGTGAAACCGAGCCAGAGTTGAGTGACTCGATGACCGCGCGAGACCTTGCCCGGCCAGTCCTCACCATCCCGGAAACGCGACGGATCGACACGATTCTCGCCGACTTTCAGACGCGTGGGGAAGGCCAGATGGCCGTCGTCGTCGACGAATGGGGCGTCTTCGAGGGGATTGTGACCATCGAAGATATTCTCGAAGAGATCGTGGGTGACATCCAAGACGAGTTCGATACCGCCGCCCAGGAGCCGTCTATCGAGAAGCGAGACGACGGCGCGTACGTCGTCGACGGAGGGGTCCCGATTCAGGACGTGAACGATCGACTCGACACCCGATTCGAGAGCGACGACGTCGAGACGATCGGTGGACTGGTCTTCAGTCGCCTCGGCAGGGTTCCTGTCGTTGGCGATCAGATCGATATGGACGGATACATCATTCAAGTGGAGGCTGTCGATGAAACTCGAATCGAACGACTGGTAATCCAAGTGAACTAACCTACCCTACTCGCTCACGGCTGATGCCGTTCGCTCCTTGAGGGTAGGGCTTCCTGCTTCCACGACGCGCTTTGCAGACACAGGTGTATCCACAGGGAGCGCAGTCTCCACAGGCGTTAACGAGAGCGAAGCTCTCGTTCGCCCATCAGAAACGCATCGCGTTTCTGAGGACGTTGATTCGGAGTATCCCACTCCTACGTCTTCGAGGCCACGAGAAAGAATGTTCCACGCTGCGTTCGCGTCCCTGTCCGCCTCAAACCCGCAGGCGGGACAGGAATGTTCACGGACCCACAACGGCTTCTCCGTCGAGACACCGCACGACGCACACTCTTTGGTCGTCCCTTTCGGGTTGACTGCGACGAAGTGCGTTCCCTCCCGTTCACACTTGTATTCGAGCAACGAGAGGAACGTCCGCCATGCTGCCGACGCCGTGTTTCGACTGTTCGACGGAGACTCCATCATCCTCTTCACGTTCAGGTCTTCGACCGCCACGAAGTCGTACTCCCGAGCGTAGTAGTTCGAGAGTTTGTGCAAGAAGTCACGGCGCTTGCGTCGGAGGTCAGCATGACACTCTGCGACCTGCCGTCGTTGCTTCTCGTAGTTGTTTGACCCGTGTTGCTTCCGCGAGAGCTTCCGTTGCTCGCGTTCCAAGCGGTCGCGTTCGTCTGAGAGGTCGAGCGACCCGACCGCCGTACCGTCGGTGTCGTGGGCGTACTTGAGAATCCCTACGTCGATACCGACGCACCGCTCGGGATTTTCAGGGGTTTCGGGTGGCTCGCGGTCCATTTGGACGCCGAACGTGGCGAACCACTCGCCCGTCGGTTCCTTCTTGACCGTGACCTGCTTGAGTGTCGCGTCGTCGGGGATGGTGCGGTGGAGCCGAATCGGTATGTCTGCGAGTTTCGAGAGTGACAGGACAGTCTGACCGCCCTTCTTGTCGAGCTTGAAGCCAGACTGACTGTACGTGAAACTACAGAACTCCCGTGGCGGCTTCCACTTGAGTTGACCGACGCCGTAGCCGTTCTTCTTGAGCGCCGAGAGTCCTTTGAGGTTGTCGAACAGGCGTTCCACGACGGTTTGGAGAACCTTCGAGTACACCTCCGAGAGGCCGTCCCACCACTTCTTGAGGTCGGGCAGTTCCGACCGTAGTGTGGTCATGGACGGCAGTTCACCGTGTTCGTCTTGGTACTCGTTGAGGCGGTAGAGCGTGTGGTTGTAGAGTTGCCTACAAATGTCTCGGTGGCGGTCCAACTCCTCACGGTGGGCGTCGGACGGCTTGAGACGGTACTTGTAGGCGTAGTACATTCTACTCGCGTTGGTTCTCGACGTACTGTTTCAGCACATCCAGTGACACCTGCCCCGTCGAGATGAGGCAGTACGAGTCGTTCCAGAACGAGTCTCCCCACAGTTCGGTCTTCAGTTCGTCCGCGTACTCGTTGCGGATACGGCGGGCGGTCGCGCCCTTGACCGTGTTGATGAACTTCACGAGGTCTGTGGTTGGTTTCGCTCGGAACAGGATGTGTACGTGGTCGTCCTCGCCGTCGAGGTTTGTCAGTTCGACACCGTAGTTGTCCGTGAACCCGTTGATGACCTCGTGAATGAATTGGGTTCGCTCCTCGGTTAGCACTCCGCGCCGATACTTAGTGGTGAGTATCAGGTGGTAGTGCAGTGAATACGTTGAGTGCGCTCCCGAGTCGAGGTCGTATTCCATTGGGTTCGGTCAATATTATGCTACCCTACTGCAAAAACATTGCGACTACGTGGGTCTGTGGGCCTGCAACCGTAGAGTGTATGAGAACCGTGCGGCGTTGACGAGACGCGCGCGTCTCGTCCGCACACCAGAAATCAGAGATTTCTGGGGACGCTGTATCCCCTCCCTGCTCGCGCCCTTCCTTCGGTCGGCGCTCGCTGAGGAAGGGGGCTTAGCGCCTACTTTCAGCTAACGGAGTAGCGTGGAGTTCCCTCCCAAGGAACGACCAACCACCGATATTCATACCCCTGCCGGCGTACGAGTCTGGTATGAATACATACTCGATTTTGGGACCATCACTCGTCGCTGTCGTGCTTCTGTTGTTGCTGAGTGCGTTCTTTTCCAGCAGCGAGTCAGCGATCTTTTCGCTCCCGGATGACTGGATGGAGACCGCGACCGAAGACAGTACAAAAGACAGCCGCACACTCCAACAACTCCGCTCGAACCCCCACCGACTGCTCGTCACGCTGCTGGTCGGCAACAACCTCGTCAACATCGCCATCACCAGCATCGTCACACTGCTCGTTGCACGGTTCATCCCGCCCGGGTTCACCGTCGTGGTCGCCACACTCTCGGTGAGTGTGCTCATCCTCGTCTTCGGAGAAATCGTGCCGAAATCCTACGGCCTCGGCCACGCAGAGTCGTGGAGCCTCCGTGTCGCCCGCCCAATTTCGTACGTCGAACGCGCACTGGGGCCACTCGTGGCGTTGTTCGATATCATCACGCGATGGCTGACGACACTCATCGGGGGCGACCAACAGATCGAGAAACCATATCTCGACGAGTGAGCGACCATGCTCTGAAGGGCGTGGCATTCAGCACGGACTCTCAGAGATGCAAGGAGGAAGCCCACGGCTGAAGCCGTGGGAGGAATCCGACAATACTCGAAACAAACCACGAGCGATAGCAATCCGACTCCCCCACGCCAATCATATAGTTTATAAAGAACCTATCTAATATGTGAATTAACGATGGAGGTGATTCGCACCGTCAAAGTCAAACTCGACGTACCCAACGAGCGGTGCGACGACCTCCATCAGACCAAAACTCAGTTCCTTCACTGTGCGAACACCACCGCAGAGTGGGCGTGGAGATACCCGAACGACTACTGTGTGACCTCGAAACAGAAAGCCGAGAACGCCCTCTACGAACGACTCCGCAACGAGACGGAGTTGACGGCAAACCTCGTACAGAAAGGGATTCGACGCGCTATCGAGGCCACAAAAAGCGGTGTCGCCCGACTCAAGAAAGGTGACAACACCAGTCAACCGTACTTCAAAGCGTGGAGCGTCGTCTACGACAAACGCTCTGCGACATTCCACCGCGACCACGTTTCGCTCTCGACAGTAAATGGTCGCGTTGAGTGCGACTACGTGATTCCCAGCGAAACTGAGGGAACGCCGATTGGCGAGTATCTGCTGAACGAGGACTACGAGTTCCGGATGTCAACGTTGCAGTACGACCGCTCTACGTCGGAGTTCTATCTCCACGCACGGATGCGCCGAACCATAGACGAGCAAGAGCAGTCTACGACTTCTTCTGAAGACGCCAAGCACAGAACAGTCCTTGGTGTTGACCTGAACGTGGATGGCTCGCTTGCCGTAACTTCCACAGGCGCGTTCATCGGGAACGCCGACGAGATGAATCATCGACGCCGAGAGTTCGAGAAGACTCGCGGGTCGATGCAACAGACGGGCACGCGGTCGGCGCATCTGTCGATTCAGTCGATGAACGACCGCGAACACCGTTGGATGCAGGACGAACTCCACCGTGCCTCGAACCAGATTCTCGAAGAAGCCCAAGATCACGGCTGTACGCACATCGCGTTCGAGAACTTGACAGGGATTCGCAAACGGATGGCTGGTGCGAAGCGATTCCACGCATGGGCGTTCCGACGCCTCTCCCAGTACGTTGAGTACAAGGCGGAGATGTTCGGGATCAAGGTTGAGCAGGTGAGCCCTGCGTACACGAGTCAGCGGTGTTCGTCGTGCGGGTTTACGCACGAATCGAATCGGCGGACGAAGCATCAGTTCGTGTGTCAGAAGTGCGAGTACGAACTGAACGCGGACTACAACGCGAGTAAGAACATCGCTCGGAAACTACTCAAGAGACTCTACTCGGGGCAGACGTCTTCGAGTGGAGGCGCACCCTGTCAGTGTGCGCTCCCGTCAGGGACGCTGAACCTGAATGGCGATTTCCACGCCTCCGTCAAAACGACGGCAGAAGGGGAGTCCACTGACAAGCCCACGACTTCAGTCGTGGGTTACTGACACGCCGATATTCATCGTGCTCCCCGTGATGGCGATTCTGTACCTGTTTCCGGTGTACCTCGTTGGGGCAGTTCTCATCGAGAACGTCGTCGATCAGGCCGGTACGTCGTCTGGAAGGTGCGAAAGCGCACGCCGGAGCAGTGGCGGCGTCATGACAGACGTGACAATAGCGACGAGCACGATGACGGCATAGATGGTGGGTGTGAGGATTCCGATCGCCAAGCCCAGGGCCGCCACGACGAGTTCCATTGCGCCGCGAGCGTTGAGCCCGATTGCAAGGCAGACGGTTTCCGCTCGGGAGAGATCCGTAAATACCGCTCCGAGTACCACGCCAAGTGCCTTACCCAGCACAGCAACGGCGAGTGTGGCGCCTGCGACCAAGAGCGTATCCAGCGTGAACAGTCCGGTCAGGTCAACCCGCAACCCTGCCGTCGCAAAGAAAACGGGCGCGAACAGTCCGAGTGTGACCATCTGAAATACTCGTTCGGTCTCCGCATCGAGTCGATTTCTCACGAGAACGCCTGCGAGGAACGCGCCGAGAACGGCTTCAAGTCCGAGTGCGAGCGAGCCACCGGCCATCGCCAGCCCGACGACGATGACGATCGAAAACCCGGTCAACACCGGCGATCGAACGTATGCGGTGACATTGAAGAGTGTATCGACGACTCGCGGTCCGAGAATGACGGCGACGCCGACGAAGACACCGAGGACGACGAGTGTACGACCGACTCCAAGTGGATCTATCTGTCCCACACGAGCGATATCTGACACTATCGTGAGCGCGATCCACCCCGCTGCATCGATGACGACAGCGACTGTAAGGGTAAGTTGACCTACCGTTCGGTCCATCGCGTCGAGGTCGATAAGCACACGGACGGCGACGGGGACCGCTGAGATGCTCAGCGCCGTCGCCAAAAACAGTGCGAATGCCAGTCGCTGCTCGGGAGTGGCAAGGAATTTCGCGGGAAGAAACCATCCAAGGGCAAATCCCAGAAGGAACGGTACGACGGAGGCACCGGTAGCGAGCGCTATCGTCGGTCGAACGTGGCGGCGTACCGTCTGAACGTCAACTTCCGTTCCGGCCAGTACGAGGAGGAGAACGAGCCCGAGCGACGCGATGGCTGCCAGCCGATCGGGAACCGGGACGACGATAGCCGTGACTGCAGGGGCAACGAGACCGAGGATCGAGGGGCCAAGCACCAACCCGGTGAGGAGTTCACCGACGACCGGTGCAAACCCGAATCGATCAGCGACGATTCCAAGCGTATGTGCAACGGCCAAGACGAGTGTCATCCCTGCGAGAAACGGAAGGAGCACATCCGACTCAACGGCCATGAGTGTATTCACCTCCCACTGGCCAATCAATCACTAGGGGCGTTGTTGGGAATCGATGCCCCGGATAGCGTCACCCGGGTAATCAAAAACAGAATGTGGATGAATAAGTCAGGGGTTGACATACTCGCGAGCAGTATATGTGTTATGGTAGCATTCCTCAAAGCTCTGGATAGCGCCCTCTCGGTCCAGGCGGTGCCGTTGCAGTTCGGGGGCGGGTTCATCGAGCTCGCAGTCCTCTTTTTGATACTCGCGATTGTCGCGGCGGTGCTCGGCGCCCGAGGAGTCGCCGGACTCAGCATGGATATCGCCAAATGGCTGGTCATCATCTTCGTCGTTCTTGCCATTGTCACGTTCCTCCTATGACATCTTCCGTGCCGTCGACGGCACCCTTGTCAGTTAATCTCTTGCACATCCAATCCACCTGATCATGGACATAATCGACCCGTCAACTGGCGAGCGAATCGAATCGTACGCGGAACACACTCAATCGGCGGTCGAAGAAGCGCTCGACCGGGCGAATGAGGCGTTCGAGGAGTGGCGCCTCCGGCCGGTTCGGGAACGCGAAGAACTACTTGCGGCTGCCGGTGAGGTCCTGCGGGAGAACAAACGCACGTACGCCGAAACGATGACTCGCGAGATGGGAAAACCGATCTCGCAAGCTATCGCAGAGGTCGAAAAGTGCGCGTGGGGCTGTGATCACTACGCGGAACACGCGAGCGCGTACCTGGAATCCGAGGGACACCCCAGTCCACCGGGAGCGTCGGTCGAGACCGTCTACGAGCCACTGGGACCGGTCCTCGCAGTAATGCCGTGGAACTTCCCGTTCTGGCAGGTGTTCAGATTCGCCGCCCCCTCGCTGACGGCGGGGAACGTCGGGTTGCTGAAACACGCGTCGAACGTCCCCGGCTGTTCGATGGCGATCGAGGAGGTGTTTCGCGAGGCTGGCTACCCCGAGGGAGTCTTCCAGTCACTGTTGATCTCGTCGGATCTCGTCGACGGAATCCTCGCGGACGACCGCGTCCGGGCCGCGACACTGACCGGAAGTGGACCGGCTGGGAGGGCTGTCGCGTCGACAGCGGGCGAACACCTCAAGAAGACAGTGCTGGAACTCGGCGGAAGCGACCCGTTCATCGTCCTCGACGACGCCGATATCTCGGCCGCTGCGGAGGTCGGTGCCCAGGCGCGCAACCAGAACGGTGGGCAGTCATGTATCGCAGCCAAGCGATTCATCGTGCACACAGACGTGTACCACGCGTTCCTCGACCAGTTCACCGAGGCCGTCTCGTCACTCACCGTTGGCGATCCGATGGACGAGGAGACCGACGTCGGCCCCCAGGCCCGTCAAGATCTCCTGGAGGCCCTCCACGGCCAGGTCGAGGCGAGCGTCGAGGCGGGCGCACGGGTCGTCACGGGTGGTGAACCCCTCGATCGGCAGGGTGCGTACTACCCCCCGACAATCCTCACAGAAATCCCGGAGGGATGTCCAGTCGACGCCGAGGAGACGTTCGGGCCCGTCGCCGCCGTCTATGCGGCCCCAGACGAGAACGCGGCGATCGTGAAAGCGAACGATACCGAGTTCGGTCTGGGTGCGAGCATCTGGACCGAAGACCGCGAGCGCGGCGAGCGCCTCGCTCGACAGATCGACACCGGTAACGTGTACGTGAATCAGCTGGTGAAGTCCGACCCACGAGTTCCGTTCGGCGGGGTCAAGGAATCCGGCTACGGCCGCGAACTCTCGAATGCGGGCATCATGGAGTTCGTCAATCGCAAGACCGTCTGGGTGGAATGATGAAGGCGTCCGATCTCCTCGTCAGCTGCCTCGAAATAGAGGGTGTCGAGTACGTGTTCGGGCTCCCAGGAGAAGAGCTCGAGGCCCTGCTATTCTCACTTCGGGATTCGGATATCCAGTTCATCCCGGTGCGACACGAACAGGGTGCGGCGTTCATGGCCGACGTTCACGGTCGGTTGACAGGCGAAGCCGGTGTCTGCCTCTCGACGCTGGGGCCGGGTGCCACGAATCTTCTCACGGGCGTCGCAGACGCCCATCTCGACAAGTCCCCGCTCGTCGCGATTACGGGACAAGGAGGACTCGAACGCCTCCACCAAGAGAGCCACCAGGCCCTCGACATCGTCCACATGTTCGAGCCGGTCGTGAAGTGGAACACACAGATCACCGAGGCCGAGATCATACCGGAGTCCGTACGCAAGGCGTTCAAGCTCGCCGAGTACGAGAAACCCGGTGCGACCCACCTCGAATTCCCCGAGGACGTGGCAGCGCAAGAGCTCGACGCAGAGCCGCTCCCAATTCGGCCACGTGTGCGGCGGGCTGCCCCCGACGAGCGGTCGCTCGCCTGCGCCGTCGAACTCCTCGAGGACGCAGACACCCCGCTGGTGTTAGCCGGTAACGGTGCCGTCCGAACGTCGACCGCGAACCGGTTGCGCGAACTGGTCGACCACGCAGGGATGCCCGTCGTCGCGACGTACATGGGGAAGGGAGCAGTCTCAGACCGTCTCGATAATTCGCTGATGACGCTCGGTTCTGGACCACAATCCGAGGCGTCGACGGCCATCTCCCGGGCCGACTGTGTACTCGCGGTCGGCTACGACATCGCTGAGCACGACCCTCGCTCGTGGAACACCGACCTCGATAAGGCCATCATCCACGTCGATCACGAACCTGCAGAAGTGTACCGACACTACAATCCAGACGTGGAAATCGTCGCGGACATCTCGACCGTCCTCCGAGAGCTACGGATGCATCTCGATTCGGCGACTGGGCCGGAGTGGTGTCAGGACCTGCGCGAGCGGATCGTCGCGGACGTGCAACGAACCCCCGAGTCAGACGACCCGTTTTCGGTGAAGCGGACGCTCCCGTACCTCCGGAAGGCGATGGCTGACGAAGACGTTCTGCTCTCCGACGTCGGGAGTCACAAGATGGCGATCGCACAGAGTTTCCCCACCTACGAACCCAACACGTGCATTATCTCGAACGGATTGGCAAGTATGGGAATCGCCGTCCCTGGCGGGATCGCTGCCGATCTCGCGACTGATTCGAACGTCGTTGTCGCGACCGGCGATGGTGGGTTTCTGATGAATGCGGCCGAGATCGAGACGGCCACCCGCCTCGACCTCGGATATACGATCGTCGTGTTCAACGACGACAACTACGGCCTCATCTCGGAGAAACAGCTCACACATACCGGCGAACACTTCGGAACCGAACTGACGAACCCCGACTTCGAGCGATTCGCCGAGAGCTTCGGAATCGATAGCTACCGGCCAGAGACGTGGGGCGAGGTCGAGACCGTCCTCGAACGTGTCGTTCCTGCGAACGAGATGTCTCTGGTCGAAATCACGCTTGGGTAGCACGGAGGCCGATCCGTGTTCGGGTAAGGCTGTAGCCGTCGAGCTCTCGGGGGTGGGTGTTGTTGGCCGGGCTCAGAACGACTGAATTCAGCGTGATTTCCGCCACTGACAGTTGCACAGCCAGCGAGAACGCATCCGACTTCGAGGCTTCCCGCCAGAACGTTTCTACAGGCGGAGTAGGAGCGGAAACGATCTCTATTGGCCAACGGTCGAGTCCACTCGCTCTTGGGCGAACAGGTCAAGGACGACCTTCGAGCCGCCGAGTATGACAGAACCAACGAACAGACCAACCGCCCCGAACAGAACGATGCCCCCGAAGATCCCCAAGACGATGGTCGCGACGTTGATCGCTCCGCTCCGGTTGGTGACATCCTCGCTCGCGCTAAAGGCGGGATTCTCGCCTTGAAAAAAGATAGCGACCGTCGCGCGTCGCGGGACGGTTCGAAGACAGATCGGCGGACGCCCTGCGAGAGCTACAGGTTGGATTTGAGCCGAATCTCGTCGTCGGTCACCGTGTTGATCCGACTCGCCTTCAGGACGTAGTTGTCCTTGTCCGCGTCGCCCCACCCGAGTTTGGATCGAATCTTGTCCGTGATACCCGGATCCGGGTCCACGTACGCTGTGCCGTTCTTGACCTCGGAGACCATCCCGATTGTTTCGCCGTGTGAGTTGACTACACGCTTCCCTTCGTCGTCTTCGGTTATCATTTGTTGTACCATGTGTATTCTGCCCGCCGGTGCGCGGACATCGGGACCCACGCCCTCCGACTGCATCAAGCGCCGACATTTTAATACTCAGACAATTTTTGAGTAACCGGGTGACACAGGTTTCGAGAGGTACAACAACCAATCTACTGCAGACATGTACACTACCCGAGTGTAACTCACATAGTCAAAACGTTCCTAAGTGTGAAAATCGTCGCAACTGATGCACCTCGGTAGAGAGTAGCGCAGTGTAAGCTACCACGCCCTGAAGGGCGTGGCATTCAGCGTGGACTCCCGTTCTAACCGCTGAGAGCGGTAGGTGAATACTCGCCATTCACGTTCAACATCCCACTGTTCAAGCGCACGCCTACGGGTGCGCCTCCACGACCAGACTTTTGCTGGTCGCGGAGATACTTCAGGCCGATATTCTTCGCCGCGTTGTAATCTGCGTGAACATCGTACCCGCACTTCAGGCAACCGAACTCATCCTGCCCGTTGTTGTGTGGACGATTATCCTCGTGGGTGAACCCGCACTTCGAGCAACGTTGACTCGTGTACGCCGGGTTAATCTGCTTCACCACAAGTCCTTCAGACTCAGCCTTGTACGTGACGTACTCGTAGAGCCGGTGGAACGCCCATTTGTGAACCGCCTTCGCGTGCGGGAGGCGCTCGCGGATTCCTTTGAGTTGCTCGAACACGATATGCGTACAGTCGTTCTCAAGAGCTTCGTCGACCAGTTCGTTCGAGATAGTGTGAAGCAACTGCTCGAAACGCCCAGTTTGCTTGCGACCGACTCGCTGGACGTTTTCGTGTGCCCACCGAGTCCCGGTCTGTTGCAGGTCGCCCCGTCGCTTCTCGTACTCTCGGTGCCAGTGATTGAGTTCGCCGCCGCTCCAGAACTTGCCGGTTGAGGTGGTTGCGATGTTTGTGATGCCGAGGTCAACACCAAGGACGGAGACGTGCTTGGTATCGCCTTGTTCGGTATCATCGTTCTCCACGGCGGGCTTTGTCCGCATGTGGAGGTAGAAACAGTCCTCAACCGTGTCGTAGTGGAGTGTGGCCCCCTTCACGTCGTAGTCGTCGTTGAACAGGTACGCTGAGTGAGGCGTGTCACGCTGTTCGTCTGGTAGGACGAACTCTGCGGTGACTCGCCCGTCGATGGTGGCGAGTGTGGCGTGGTCGTCGTTGACCGTGACGGTTCGGGCGTCGTAGCTGGCGAACCGCGACGTGAAGTGTGGTTTCGAGGCTTTCTTTCCACCCTTCCAGCGTTCGACACAGCCTTTGACGGCTTCTGCGGCGCGGTTTCGTGCGGATTGCACGAGGTTGGCCGGGAGCGGTGAGTCGTCTCGAACGTCGTAGTACGTGAGGTCGTGGAGTTTCTGCTTGCTGGTGATTTTCCAGTCTGGTTCCCACGCTACGTCTACGACGTAGTTGGCGGCGTCGAGGAAGTGGTCGGTTGTCTGGTGGAGAAGTTCAGCGGCACTCTCATCCACATCGAGTTTGATGGGTACAGTTCGAGTGCTTGAGTCGTCCACCATCTGTACTTCATATGTGGGGGTCTGTATTTATAATAGTTCAGGTTGGCGTGGGGGAGTCGGACTGCTATCGAACGTGGTTTGTGTCCGAGTTGTCGGCTTCCTCCCGCGCCTAAAGGCGCGGGTTTCCGCCTTGCGTTCATTAACGAACAGGTCGAAACGGTGCTCGACTCGCTTTCCAGCGACCAGACACTTCCGAATCCCTGATTCCCGCATCTGCAGGCGCGGGTGGTGGTCAATTGAGTGGGCCAGTACGGGTGCTGTGGGTCGTGTCACCCACATACTAAAAAAATCGGAGTGTGTGAAAACATCGCCCCTTGATACAGTCACAGAGCGAATGTAGCACACATGTATGACCCGGTTCCGCTGCAGGTCTCCGCGCTCGGATTCGCGATCGTCGGCCTGTTCATACTGGTGCTGGCAATCGTAACGGTCTGGCAGATGGTTCGGTTCGTCGACGCGTACGATAAACAGGCGCTTACCGTGTTCGGTGAGTATCGCGGCTTGCTCGAGCCGGGCATCAACTTCGTCCCCCCGTTCGTCTCGCGCACGTACACGTTCGACATGCGAACCCAGACGATGGACGTGCCCCGACAGGAGGCGATCACGCGGGACAACTCTCCTGTGACAGCGGATGCCGTCGTGTATCTCCGTGTGATGGATGCGAAGAAGGCGTTTTTGGAGGTCGAAGACTACAAGACGGCGGTTTCGAACCTCGCCCAGACCACGCTTCGGGCGGTCCTCGGCGACATGGAACTCGACGACACGCTGAACAAGCGGGGGGAGATCAACGCTCGCATTCGGAAGGAGCTCGACGAACCGACCGACGAATGGGGGATCCGCGTCGAGTCAGTCGAGGTTCGAGAGGTCAACCCCAGTCAGGTGGTTCAAAACGCGATGGAACAGCAAACCGGCGCGGAGCGGAGACGCCGGGCCACGATTCTCGAAGCCCAGGGCGAACGCCGGAGTGCAGTCGAGAACGCCGAAGGGGACAAGCAGTCGAACATCATTCGCGCACAGGGCGAAAAACAGAGCCAGATCCTCGAGGCACAGGGCGATGCGATTTCGACGGTGCTTCGCGCGAAGTCCGCCGAATCGATGGGTGAGCGCGCGATCATCGACAAAGGGATGGACACGCTCGAAGCGATCGGTCGGGGAGAGTCGACGACGTTCGTCCTCCCACAGGAACTCACCTCGCTTGTGGGTCGCTACGGAAAGCACCTCACAGGGAGCGACGTGGCGACCAACGGGCACCAGTTAGCTAGCCTGGGATTCGACGCCGAGACTCGCGAACTCATCGGGCTCGACGACATCAAGCAGATCCTCGGCGAGATCGACAAGGCCGCCGAGATGGACGTCGAAGCGCTGGAACAGCAGGCCAAGGCGGTCAAAGACGGAATGCCCGACCCCGGTGACGGAGCATGACTTCTGAAGAGAACCTTCCGGCAGACTGGGTGTTAGCTAAAAGAGAGGGCGCTAAGCCCCCTTCCTCAAGGAGCGACCGAAGGGAGCGAGTAGGGAGGGGATACAGCGCCCGCACGCCTTACAGACAC
>NZ_AOLG01000051.1 GCF_000336815.1 Haloferax prahovense DSM 18310 | reverse complement strand
AACATCCAGAACCTCGGGAAGCTCAAAGCGAAAGGATACGACGTGGGGTCGTTGAACTGGAAGAAACCGCGTGAGTACCGGAGTTTCACATGATTACGAGGAGGAAGCCCACGAGTTTACTCGTGGGAGGAATCCGACTTGCTGTTCGCCCACACTATCGGCTGTCTCCCAGTGGAGTTCGACACCCGGGACGACGAATACCTCCAGACGGGACAGTCGACAGGAGCCCCGCTACTCCGACAGGGCCGTGTCGAGCCGCCAGGTGAAGATCGCTCTCAGCACCACGACCAGACTGTTCGTGTCACCCTCCCCCCAGATGGCGGTCTCCGACCGCGGATCGGACGGGCTCGCGTCCGCGCCGTTGACGAGTGCGCTCGCGAGTGTTTTCTGTCCGTCGATCATCATGACCCGTCCCGCCGACGTGTCCGACCAGACCCACAGCGACTCGAACATCCTCGCGCCGGGGATCTCGTCTTGGATGCGTTTCTGGACCTCCGTCGAAACCCCGGCGAGCTTGATCGAAACGCCCCGCTCTGCGGCCTCGCCTAACCCCTCGATCAGGTCCTCGGTAAGCAGCTCTTCGACGGTCATGTAGACGATTTCGTCGTCGGCGCTGGCGAAGAAATCCAGGACCCGTTCCGTGACTGCCGGCTGCCCCTCGACCGTCCAGACGCCGTGCTGCTCGACCCGTCGTTCGATGGGTTCGAGTTCACTCAGCGCCGTCCGAAGGAGGTCCGTGCGGTGCTGTAGCTCGTGTTCGAACGTCCGACTCGCGGTTTCGGCGGAGGTCGCCCAGAATTGCTTGGGCGACGACTGGAGGACGTCGACGAGTCCCCGGTCGTGTAACTCGTCGATGGCGTCGTACACGCGAGTCCGTGGCACCTCCGACACCTGGCTGACGTCTCTGGCCGTCCCCGTGCCGAGGCTCGCGAGCGCGACGAACGTCCGTGCAGCGTAGGCACTCAACCCGAACCGTTCGAGTTGCTCGATTGCGATGGCCTGGGGATTGTCGACTGGATCACTGCTCATGGATCTGGTGGCTGTGGGTCATTGTGAAATCGGCCACGAAGAGTGGCCGAGCCGACACGCAACAGTACGGTGGTTGGGACACAGAACTAGACTGCGTGCCGATGAAAGGGTTAGTTCCCACCCGGTATATCCTTTTTGTGATTAAACGGGTGACTATTCAATCTCTCGATTATCTGTACTGCTATACGGTGAACTCCCACTATATCCAGTGTGACTAGAATTATCACAACAGATTCTACGGTGTCTCTTGTACAGCAGAGTAGGCGATTATCATGCCCAGATCAGGTCTCACCCGCACTTGCCGTCATGTGGGGAGTGACAATACCTATCCGTGTCGGGGGCGAACTCTTCAGAGAATCACGGGAACCCCGTGAGGTTGGGACACATGAATATGAACGATAGTTTGGAGGAAGCAATCGAGGTTCTCCAGCAACTCGGGTTGAAAGAATACGAGGCGCGATGCTTCGTCGGCTTGTCCCGCCTCCACACGGGAACGGCAAAGCGATTGAGTGAGATGGCGGAGGTTCCCCGAACGCGGGTGTACGATGCGATCCGAGTGTTGGAGGCACAGGGCCTCGTCGAGATACAGCATTCGAGCCCGCAGCAGTTTCGGGCGGTTCCACTCGACGAGGCGACCGAAACGCTCCGTGACCAGTACGAAGGCCGCGTTGAGCGACTCCACGATGCGCTGGACACGGTCGAAATGGTCGAACAAGACGACGAAACCCCCGTCCAGCAGGTATGGGCGATGTCCGGGCAGGACGCGATCAAAAACCGGACGGACCAACTCATCGAGGACGCATCCGAAGAGGTCGTTCTCGTCATCGGCGACGAATCACTCTTGACGGAGGATCTCGTTTCCAGCCTCAACGACGTTGGGAACGGGGTCGACCTTCTCATCGGCGCGTTGACGGAGTCACTTCAAGACCAGATCAAAACGGCCGTTCCCGACGCCACGACGTTCATCTCTGGCCTCGAGTGGTTGCAGGGCGAAGACGCGACTGAAAACGAGACGGCGATCGGCCGGCTCCTTCTGATCGACCGCTCGACCATTCTCGTGAGTTCACTCATGCCCGACACCAAGGACGAACAAGCGATATTCGGCGAAGGATTCGGGAATGGACTGGTCGTAATCGCCCGACGACTCATGGCACAGGGGTTGTTGACCGTCCGCGACCCCAAGTGATCTCGCGACGAGCGTCGAGCGTCGAGCGTCGAGCGTCGACTCCGTTACCGGACGCAACTGTCAGCAGGTTCTTGATCGCGTTCGTCGCCGAACCGGTCCTCGAGCAACTGGAGCGTGAGATACTCGCCATTGTCGATCGTGATGCAACACTCGTCGTACACGAACGAGAGGCGGCCGCCCGTCCGAGGCGTTCCGTCGTATTGCGGGCCGAACAACGAATCTAACGCAGCCGGATCGATGACATCCGCCAGCGGTCGGAGAGCGCATGGTTCACAGCCTTCAACAGCGCTCACCGCGCGTACGACGGCCGTGCTGACCGATTCGTCCGGCCCGATTTCGTACTCCACAGTTCTGATTCGTGCTCGACGAGCAAAAGCTCCGAAGTTTTTCACCCGGTTTATCAAAACAGATTCGGATAGACGGGCTGGATGCGCATGTTGGTACTGCTCGGGTCGATAGGATGGTATACGATGTAAACTACTGTCAGTTACCCACGACTTCAGTCGTGGACTTGTCAGTGGACTCTCCTTCTGACTCCGTAATGGAGTAGGCGTGGAAATCGCCATTCAGGTTCAGCGTCCCTGACGGGAGCGCACACTGACAGGGTGCGCCTCCACTCGAAGACAAACTCGCTGGCAAGTGACGGGTGGGGTTCACGCCTTGAAAAATCACCTCAACCCTGTGCAGACGCCGACTCGTTGACGACCGTCTGTTGCACGAGTTGCCTCACACCTCTGCGAAACCGTTCGGAGGCGGAACTGTCTGAGATATCAAGCTGGTCTCCCAGGTCGGCCAGCGAACACGTCCGAGGAATCTCCAGATACCCACACTCGGATGCGACAACCAACAGCTCTCGTTGCGCCTCCGTCAGCGACACGCTGGGTCCGTCTTGGTACGTCTCCTCGTGAACCGCCTCGGGGTCAAGCCCCGAGGCTTCTGTCTTCCCGCAGTTTAATCGGACACTCCCACCGTCCTCGACGCCACACCCCGAGATGGGTCACGGTCGTCTCGAACGGACGAGTGGGTTGCGGTCGGGGCGTCCACGGCCCCCGATGCCCGCCGTCTCAAAGTCACCTTGTGACTTTGCGGGCTGCACAAGAGCTGCGCTCTTGTGAACGTCGCACCTTCCGAACTTGGGGAAGGCTGTTGAGAGCGGGCACATTCCAATTCTGATGCTTCTCGATACCTTTCACGGCGATGTTGACGCTTGCACCACGGTCGCTGTGGTCTTGATGAGAACACGACCGACACTTGAACCGCTTCTTGTTCCGATTCGCACGCTCGGCGTGCCCGCACAGCGGACAGCGTTGACTCGTCTTGTACGGGTCAATCCATCCAGTCGGGATTCCCTCGAACGACGCTTTGTACGACGTGTAGTATTGGAGGGCGCGGAACGGGAGGTGGTGCAAGCGTCGGTTCATCCGCGTTCCGTAGTCGATGCTGTCGCGGATCTCTTTGAGGTCTTCAAAGACGATGCACGGCTTCTCGAACTGCTGGCTCCACTCCACGATGTGCCGAGACACCTTGTGGAGTCGGTCGCGGACGAACCGTTCCTCACGCCCTTCCAGCGTGTCGTGGATGCTGTCCTTCCCCGCGTTCTGGACACGCTTTCGCATCGTGAAGTAGCGGTGCCGCTCGAACTTGATTTCGGGAAAGTCAATGACAAGCGTGTCCTCAACGCCATCCTTGGAGAGTGCGGTGAGTGCCACGTTGTCCTCATTCACGTCCACGCCGACGACCGTCCGTGAGTCTTGCTTGTCTCGGACAGTCTGCTCGGTATTGCGGATGTTGACGTGGAGTTCCGGCTCACCGTCACACCACAGCGTTTCCGACGTTGAGACCTTCCACTCGTCGCCTGTGAGTGCGGTCTTGAGAATATCAAGGTGGGCATCACTCCCTTTGAGGATGCCCTTGACGTGGTTGTAGGGTTTCGCGCTGATACGGAATGCCACGTCACCGTCGTCGGTGATCGACAGGTTGTACCCTTCCTCGTAGTTCGCACGAAGCGGGTACGCGCCGTCCTTGGTGTGGCTCGGCTGGCCGAAGTCGTCGTACTCGTAGTAGTTCTCCATCGCGCCGAGGGCTTTAGCGACAACGCGCTGTGTCGTGTTTTTCACGAGGTCGGCGTCGTCGGCCACACGGTCGGGAATCGCATTCCAGTCCACGCCTTCTTTGGCGAGACGGATGGTTTCGTTGTACACCGAACGGGCTTCGAGCGTGGCATCATACAACAGGCTCTCGTTGTTACTCTGGATGTTGAGTTGGAAGTCCAGCGTCTTGACGAGAGCCTGTTCGGTGGTCATTCTTGGTCGTTGGATTGGACGTGACGGTAGTGGAGGAGGAGCGTGCGGAGTACGCTGTCAAAACTCGTGTGTCCCTCCTCGTCCTTGAGTTCGTCAAGGTCGTCGTACACGGCGTCGGATACCTTGAGTTGCTTCGTCACGTCTACTCCTTGTTCACTCACGGTAAAAAGTATACTGGTGGTAGTCTGTAAGTCACTTCAGAGAATACTTTTGATTGGTCGTTGTGTTGGTAGGTATGGGTGAGAATCGGTCGAACCACACGGTGTACAACGTTAACTACCACTTCGTGTGATGTCGTCAATCGAAGATTGACTGCTTGCAAATCATTGATTTGCAATGTCCGAAGTACCGCCACTCGATACTCGAACAAATCGGGGATTCGCTGGAAGCGAGTTTCCGCGACGTGTGCGACGAGTACGGCTACGAAATACTGTCACTTCACATCTCGCCCGACCATGTACACCTCTTCGTATCCGCTCACCCGAAACACGCGCCGAGCGAGATTGTGCGAACGGTCAAGAGCATCACAGCGCGGAATATGTGGGAGCAACACGAACCGTTCTTGGAGGAGTACGTGTGGGGCGGTGGGTTTTGGGAGGAATCGTACTACGTGGGAACAGCAGGCGATGTTTCGACCGACACAATTGAGCAGTATATCGAGCGAACGGAGCACGTTTAGCGGAGCGTACGGCCTTCACCCTCGGGGTCAAGCCCCGAGGCACTCGGCCTGCTCCGCCTGTAGAACCGGCGGTCACCCGTATCGTCTAAGACGGTTGGATTCGTTACTGCGGGGTCGTCAGCGAGCGCCGCCTCGACCGCCGCGAAGTCGTCGCTCCGCACCGAAAAAAGCATCTGCGTCCGATCGTCTGGACCCCGATACGTCTCTTCCCACTCGACCTCGATGTCGGGGATCTCCCGTAACGGCGTGAGCAAAATCGGATGGTCGATCGTGAACTCTGCTATGAGCATTGGTAGCATCCCCCACTATGTGGAGAAAAGAGACGAGAACGTATAAACGCCCGGGAGGCTCAGGCAGGAGGGNAACTCTGCTATGAGCATTGGTAGCATCCCCCACTATGTGGAGAAAAGAGACGAGAACGTATAAACGCCCGGGAGGCTCAGGCAGGAGGGTGATTGCGTCCTCGGGCGAACAACAGAGCGATGTCCACCTTCGACGTCCCGTCGTCACAGCAGGAGCCTGACCGAGTCGGAGCGCTTTGTGCGGTTCTCGCGAAGGAGCGACGTCGCCACATCCTGTACGCGCTTCGTGACGCAGACGACACAGCTGTGACTGTCGAAGAGCTCGTCCAGTTGCTCGCCGAGCAGGAGGGAGCGGACGACGGTGGGGAACGAATCGAACGGTGTCTGTACCACGTCTCGCTGCCGACACTCGCCGACGCGGGCATTATCGAACACGACCGGCGAAGCGGGTGTGTTCGGTATCGGCCAACACCACTCCTCGAACGACTGCTAGCGCAGGTGACGGCACTCGACCAGCGCGATTTGTGACGTTCCACGACCCCCCGGACAGACGGCGCTTCCGCGTCGTGTCCGATGGACTAGCCACAGTTGGATTCCTCCGCTCACTTCTCTCGGTTCGTTTCGAGAATCGGTGTGACTACACAAGAACTACCGGTGCTGACGAACCCCTGCCATCTTATGTACATTTACTGAACTGATTCGGTATGCGAGTCGCGAGTCATACTCGTCGTCAGTGGCGGTGCGAGCGGGATTTTCAATTGGACGTTCGGCTCGGAACAGAAGGTTCTCCGAAAGATGACGACGGGTATCGAGGAGGTGGTCGCCGAACTCGGTATGGAGTTTAATCGCACGCTCGCGGAGTCTCGACTGTCAGACCGTATCGAAGCACGCGACCAACCACTTATCGGCGACCGCATCGAATCGTGAGAGCAACGCCGTGTATCTCCAAAAGTTGCAGTGGGCGATTTCATCGGTGGTCATCCTGCTGGTCGTCCTCGTGCCGATGGGTGCACTCGCACGGTCCGTCTCGTACCGGGTCGGACAAGTAATTTATGCTGAGTCTGCTCACCGCGCTGGCGCTCGGATACCTCTTGACGTACGAATTGGACGTGTGGTAGCACCCTAACCCAACAGCCCATCCGCGAACGTCCCCACCCTACTCTTCGGAGTGGCGACGGGCCTCGTTGATCAACGTGGGAAGCACGATACCCACACCGAACAGCGCGACGAGTTCGACAAGAGCATTTCGTGTGCTTGGAGGATGTCAACGCACGGAACCTGAGTGTATCACACCGGCACCCATAAGTCATTATCGTAGTAATGATTACCTAGATAATGACTTTCTACAACCGCAGTGCAGAACTGACAACGCTGGAGGAGGGATTCGAGGCAAACACGCACTCGTTTATCGTCGTCTACGGCCGCCGACGTGTGGGAAAGACAGAACTGCTGAAACAGTTCTGTCGCGACCGTCCGCACGTATACTATCTTGCTGCACAAGAAGCAGCGTCACAACAACTCACAAAGTTCGTCACACAGATCGCAGCAGCGTTCGACGATCGGGTTCCACGCATCGATAGCTGGGATGAGGCGTTCGACTATCTCGGAGACAAACTCGAATCGGAATCACGTATCGTCGTCATCGATGAGTTTCCGTATCTGATTGACGCTAATGAGTCGATACTGTCATATCTACAATCGTTCGTTGATGAGCGACTCCAGCAGACAGATGCAATGCTCATTCTATGTGGGTCCAGCATTAGCGTCATGGAGTCCGAGGTGCTCGGTCACAAAAGCCCACTCTACGGGCGGCGTACACAGCAGTTTGACATTACACCATTCAATTTTCGAGACGCACGGGCAGTCATCGACTACGATATTGAGGATGCGATTCGCTCGTACGCAATCACCGGGGGAACACCGATGTATCTCACGCTCTTTGCGTACTCACAGACACTCGCAGAGAACATTTCGTCGCAGGTACTCTCGCAGAACTCATTGTTGTACAATGAACCAGAGTTCTTGTTACGGACTGAGCTTCGATCACCAGCCCGATATCTGAGTATTCTCGAGGCGATTGCAACCGGCCACACGACGCCAAATGAAATCGCGGGGATGACTGGGATTAACTCAGGTCCGCTCTCGAAATATCTGCAGACGCTGCGTCGCCTTCGACTCATCGAGCGAGAAACCCCGGTTACTGTCTCGTCACCGCAGTCGAAGCGATCGCTCTACCGAATCGCAGACGAATTCCTTCGGTTCTGGTTCCGGTACGTCGAACCAAACCGGTCGAGCATTACTGAAGTACCAGATATAGTCCTCGAAGAAACAATCCTGCCGGACCTCCAAACACATGTTTCGACGGTGTTCGAACGGGTTTGCCGGGAGGTCGTCTGGGAAGCGGTTCGACGTGATGAACTCGAACCCTACGGGACTGTTGGACGATGGTGGTACGGTGAACACGAGGTTGATATTGTTGGATTGTCTCCGTCTGATGATCGAATCCTCTTTGCGGAGTGCAAATGGACTTCGTCCCCAGTCGGGCAGTCGCTTGTGGATGACCTCAAAGCAAAAACAGAGCATGTCCGCTGGGGCAGTCCAGAGCGGACTGAACGGTTTGCGCTCTTCTCGAAGAGTGGGTTCACGGAGGGACTTGCCGACGAACTCGATGCATCATGGACGCTCTTTGACCTGCAGAAAATCGACATGCTGACAAGTCCTTCAAACTGACGCCGAAGTCCCGGTTTGGCCGTTGGAGTCGCCACTTGCCCGATGGAGCGCTTCCTGTAGGACTGCAAGATCCTCACGAACGGTCCGCCACCGAGTCAGTGCGTCCCACCGGTCGTGGAGCGCGTCATGGTCGGCGACATCGACCGATTTCGGTGAGACCGCGTCTGGATCGGGGACGCCAAACTGCGTCTGGAACGACTCGTCTTCCGAGAGGAGCGACTCGAGTTCCGCGCGGAGGTCGCTCACGGAGTGTTCTTGTGCGAGCGATTCGACCCGCTTCCAGCGGAGGTACGACTCATTTCGGCGGTACGTCGTCGGACGGCCGTCGAGACGTTCGACAATGCCCATCTCCACGAGTTGCTCGAGTGCCGCACGTGCACCATCAACTGAGCAGTCCACCCGCTGGCTGACTGCTTTCGCCGACGTATACCTGGCCAGGCCCGTACTCACGTCGTAGACCCGCTGAACGTCGTGCGTTCTGCTCACGTCGTAGACCCGCTGAACGTCGTGCGTTCTGCACGCCACTGGGCACGTGCATCCGCGGGCTGGTTGGATTCCATACACGGCTGTTCGCACCCAAACACGATATTTCTTTTGTGCAGGCGAAATATATTTGGAACTTGGCACCCGGACTCGCAGGTTCACGTCGCCTGCGGAACCACCCCACCCCACGACTTCATCTGTTCTTGCAATGTTGACGTGGAGACTTGACGACCGACCGAAGCCGACGTGGTCGGGGAAAATACAACCGAACTGTACTGTCTCTCAGCGACGGAGTGGGTTGTGGTGAGAAGCCGACGAGTCCCTGCAAAAGAGAGGATGTTTCGTATGCTTCGAAGCACAGACCGCGTGTACACGCTCTCACGCGGCATTTTCTAGGTAGCTATTCCTCGCCACGAAAGCAAACAAAACACACGAACTCCGGTTTTTTGTATTAGTGCAAGGCGTCGGGTCGCAAGTATTCGAGACACGGGGTACCCCACGACTTCATTCTGTTTTTCACCCGTCTCGACCGCGTTCACGCCTGAAATCGACGAGAGAGGAGTTCACAGTCACTGACGACGCTGAAACCCCCGCACGGGAAAGGCGGCGTCGCGGGCGAGCATGCCCCCGCTGTCACACAAGTCGGCTTTTGCAGTCGCGTCGCCTACGCACGATATGGATTGGAAGACGAAAGCGAAACTGAGCGTCGGCATCATCGGTGTAGGGCTGGCCGCTGCGACGGCCTGGACGACCCTCGACCTCGTGAAAAATCACGGTACTGAACGGGTCCCCTACAAGACGATCGAGCGTATCGATGGCGTCGAACTCCGGCGATACCCGGAGATGATTCGCGTCCGGACTACCGCGTCCAACGGTCGAGAGGCGTTTTTCCGCCTGTTCAACTACATCGACGGGGCGAACGAAGGCAGCACGTCCGTCTCGATGACCACACCCGTCGAAACGGGTACGGACACGAGGGCCGCCGGAGACGCCGCCGGCGACGGGGCCAGCGAGACGGGCGAGTCGATCTCGATGACCGCCCCCGTCGAGACAACTCGGGAAGACGGTGCGACGATGTCGTTTTTCCTCCCTGCAACGTACACGCCGGAGACCGCGCCGGAGCCAACGAACGACGACGTGAAACTCGTCGTCGACCCGCCGCGAACGCTGGCCGCCCTCCGGTTTTCGTGGTGGGCTCCGAGGTTCCGTGTCTCGCTGAAAGAACGAACCCTCCGGACGACGCTGGCCCAAGCAGGCATCGAACCGGCGGGCGAGACCCGCCTCTTGCGCTACGACGCGCCCTTCACGCCGCCGTGGCTCCGTACGAACGAAGTGGTCGTCGAGGTGGACACCACGAGCGTTCGGCGGGCGCTGCGGTGAGAAAACGGAGATTGTCTGTACGTTGGCGTTTCGTGTGCGTATACGTCCCCCCGGCGTGAACGCCAGGGAGACTGTCATCGACCCGCAGTCGACGCCGTTACATTACGAAAAAATTCGAGGCGAAAGCCTCGCCTTTCAGGGCGTCACCAGAACGCGGTGCGTTCTGGTTGCCCGCCAGATGTAATCTGGCGACGGGGATGAAGCCGACCAACAGTATTCAACCGCCGTCGATGACATAGTCGGGGTTCCAACGCAATTTTAAGCCTTCCGACCATAATAGTATGCATAGATGGTGAAGAGTACCCGTCACGCGAAATACGAACTCTACTACCACATAGTGTTCGTGCCGAAATACAGGCGTTCGCACCTGACGGGGAAGACGAAGGAACGTCTCGAAACCATCTTCGCGGAAATCTGTGAGGACAAGGGCCTCGAACTGGCCGAGTCCGAGGTCATGCCCGACCACGTACACCTGTTCATCGGGAGTCCGCCCAAGAACGCCCCGTCCCTCATCGTCAACTGGGTCAAGGGCATCTCGGCGCGGAAGTATAACCAGCGGTACGACGACCGCGTGAAGTGGACTCGTTCCTACTACGTCGGTACCGCGGGAAGCGCGTCGAAGGGCGCTGTCGAACAGTACATCACTGAACAGGGGGGTTCCGATGCATGAAGCGCGTCAACACCTTCGAGGTGGTTCCACAGATCGAGAACGACAAAGAGTGCCTCCTACGGCTACTCGATGCCTCAGCCTCCCTGTGGAACGAACTGACCTACGAACGTCGTCAAAGCTACTTTGGCGACGGTGACGTGTGGGATACCTCCGAGTACCGAGGACGCTACAACGGCGTCATCGGGAGCGCGACTGTCCAACAGATCACGCGCAAGAACAGCGAAGCGTGGCGGTCGTTCTTCGCCCTCAAAGAGAAAGGCGAGTACACCAACCCACCGTCGTACTGGGGCAACGAAGATGACGGACGCGAACTCCGCACCTACATCCGATGTAACCAGTACACGATTCAGTGGGGCAAGCGTAGCCGTCTTGAAATCCCTGTCGGGCAAGAACTGAAAGACGAATATGGACTCGGCTACCACGAACGACTCCGCCTCGAAGTCCGAGGCAACCCGAAGTGGGACGGCAAACAAGGTCGTCTGGAGCTTGAGTATGACGAAGTGAGCGACACGTTCAGGGCTTTCCAACCAGTCACCGTACCTGATTCTCGACTGGATTCACGGAAAATCGAAGATTTTCCTGAAGTCGAAAACACTTCGCGTTTTCGGAATTCACCACTGGCTTCTCACGAAGCCGCCCTCGACGTTGGCGCAAACAATCTCGTCGCGTGTTCCACGACTACTGGGAACCAGTACCTCTACGACGGTCGGGAGTTGTTCGGACGGTTCCGCGAGACGACAGACGAAATCGCCCGCCTACAGTCGAAACTCCGTGAAGGACGATACAGTTCCAAGCGAATTCGACGGCTGTACCGACAGCGGACGAAGCGTCGTGACCACGCACAGAACGCGCTGGTACGCGACCTCGTTGAACGACTGTACGACGAGGGCGTGGCGACGGTGTATGTAGGCGACTTGACCGACGTGCTGAAAACGCACTGGTCGGCCAGGGTGAACGAGAAAACGCACAACTTCTGGGCGTTCAAGAAGTTCAGCCACCGTCTCGCGTGCGTCTGTGAGGAGTACGGCATCAGTCTCGAAGCCGAGTCGGAAGCGTGGACGAGTCAGACGTGTCCTGAGTGTGGCGACCACGAGGAGACGGTTCGCCACGGGGACACGCTGACGTGTCCGTGCGGATTCGAGGGGTACGCTGACCTCACGGCGTCTAAGACGTTCCTTCGAGAGAACAGCGATTGCGAAATCAGGCCGATGGCACGGCCCGTGCGATTCGAGTGGGACGACCACAATTGGTCGGGGAAACCATACCCTCACGAAAGTTCCAAAGAAGTGCGCACAAACCCGAAAGTTGCCTCCGTGGAATCGGCATAGCCGAACCCCCAACGGAGGAATCCTCGCGCTTTAGCGCGGGGAGGATGTCAAGACCGCCGGCTGTTTCCACGGCCGTTGGCGTGTCCGTTCCCACGCGAGTCGGCACACGACCCCACAGCAACGTCCTCGCTCTCGTCGCTCGTCACGCGGAATATCGCCGTCGTCCCGCTGATTTCGTGGCCGACGAAGACGAGCGGGTCGTCAATCGGGCTTTCTTCGGCGGTCGCGAAGTCTAGTCCCTCCGGACCGAGGTCGCCGGCAGCGCCGGCGGGCGCGTCACCGTCTTCGATGGCCGCCTCGATATCGACCGAGAAGTCCCGGTTGTTGACGTACTCGACGAACGTGGCACACTCGGGGTCGGTGATGTCGTACACCATGACGCCGCCGATGCGTTCGAGACCGATGAACGCGTAGTACCGGTCGCCAACCTGCCCGATTGTCAGCCCCTCGGGCTCGGGGCCTTTGTTATCGCTGCGGCCGTCAGGGTCGTGTTCGTTGTTGTCGTTGTTGAACTGGTCGCCGAATCGCTCTGCGGTGATATCTTCGAAGTCGCTCCCGCTGTCGAACACTCGCTTGCCGTTCGTCGTGAAGATGCTGAACGACCGGCCACCGAAGACGTAGAGTTCCTCGTAGCGCCCGTCGCCGTCGACGTCGCCGAGCGTCGTTGTCACGCCTTTGGCACCGAGGTTCTCGGAGCGCTGGAGTTCCTCAACGCTGTCGATCCCCTCGATCTGGTCGACGTCGAACGCCTCGGGGTCGAGTCGGAGGTCCGAGACTTCCGCCTCCTCGCTGAACGAGCCGTAATCGCGGCTGTCGCCCTCGTTGGCCGTCACGAGGTAGGTCTTGCCGTCGGGGCTGTACGCGCCGATCGCGTCGGGCTGGAGGATACCGTTGATCGGCCAGTTCCGGATGTTGGCCCCGCCGTCCTCGTTGCTCGCGTCGAGTTCGTTCCCCGCCAGACTGTAGTCCTTGAAGCCCAGCGGCATGAGATTCTTGATGGTCGCCGTGTCGATGTCGATCTCCGCGATCGCGTTGTTCTCTTGCAGCGAAACCCACGCCGTCTTCGAGTCGTCGCTCACGGCCACGTACTCCGGCTCGAAGTCCTGCGACGCGCTCGCGTTCGGCCCGAAGATGCGGATGCCTTGCTTTCGGAGCTGGTCTTCCTTGCCGTCGAAAGCGGTGAAGTCGGCGGTGCTGACCGTCGGTGCAGCCGCGCCGTCGGAGACGTCGACGATGCTGACCGAGCCACGGGGGTCGTACGCGTAGTCGTCGGTCGGCTCGCCCTCGTTCGCGACGAGCACCCGCGTTCCGTCGGGGGTGAAGGTGACTTTGTCCGGCAGCGGACCGACCGGGGCCGTCCCCAAGCGTTCGAGCGTCTCGGGGTCGTAGAGCCCGACCTGTCCGGGGTCCTGTGCGACCTCGGCTTCGAGCGCGACGGCGACGACGTCGGCGGACGTCGAGACGCTGTTCGCGGAACTCACGTCGTCGAGCTCGCTCGCGGCGTCGATCGCGTCGACCTTCTCGGGTGCGGTCGGGTCCGAAACGTCCAGCACGTCGACGCCGCCGAGGTCGGCGTTGATCACGAACAGTCGCTGGGTGGGGGCGTGGTAGGCGATAATTTCGGCCCCACCTTCGTCGAACAGCCCCGACTCGTACCGGCCGATCTGTTCTAACGCGACGTTCTCGACGCCCGAAAATCCGCCCGCAGCCTCGGAGCTAGCCGCCGCCGTATCGTCACCCGCGACAGCCGTCCCTGCGAGGAGTCCAAGGACGGTTCCACCGGTGAATCCGAGCACAGCTCGACGCCCGATATCGCTCGTCTGTTGTGATCGTTCCATACCCGATGCCCTCGGGCGGGCACGTTAAGCACTTATAATATCTGACACTAGTGCTATGTAGTGAACTGTTGACGATGAGTGTGCTGTTTATCAACCCCAGCCGGTCGAAACGACGCTGCTGACAGCCGTCACCGTTGAATCGTGGGGAGTCGCTCTGCTCCGGGTTTTCGCGGTTGTTGGCACTTCATTCGGCAGCAACTCGCCAGAGATAACGGGGGTTCCAACAGAACCGTCAACGCTTCGAACCACACGTTGAGGGTGGTCGTTCGCGAGCAACACGGAGGTCTCGCGAACGGCATGAACAGGATGGCGGTGTGCGTTGTTCACCGGCGGACGGCGAGTGGGGACCGTGACGATTGCCAGGGGACCCACGGAACTATATTAAGCAGGAACGCGAAGTACCAGCATGCCCAAACCGGATGACTCCTCTGTCGAAACAATCGAATTCGAGGAGATCAAAGACTACCTTGATCAAACCGAGGTCATCTTCGCAGTACTGTTTGGGTCACATGCAAGCGGAACAGCAGACGAGTCATCGGACGTTGATATCGCACTTCTGTTTCCAGACGGACTGTCCGAAGCCGAGCGATTCCGCCGGCGCAACCGTATCGACGCCGACCTACAGGCATACGCAGACGGATTCGTCGACGTAAGCGATATTGAGTCGCTGCCAACACACGTTGCGCACGCTGCGCTCCGAGATGGAGTTCGTCTTGTTGGTGACCAGAAGGACGTTGACACGTACAAGCAGGACGTTGCAACCGAGTATGACGCAAGCGCGAGCGAACGAGACCAAGAACGGCGAGAATTCATCGATCGACTCGCTCGTGGTGACGTCTAGATGGTCGATGCGGAGATTGTCGTTGACAAGCTTCGGTACATCAACGAGTACACCAACGATCTGAAGCAGATGCGGGGCATGTCCAAAGCCGAGTACGTTGACGATCTCATCGTTCAACGAGCGGTTGAGCGGACGTTTATGAACCTCATTCAGTCCTGTATCGATCTCGCTCAGCATATCCGTGCTTCAGAGGGCCTCTCTCCGAGTGGGACTGCAAAAAACGAGATTGCGTCGCTTGGGAATGCAGGCATACTCTCACCCGACGTCCAAGAACAGATGGAAGAAGCAGTCGGGTTCCGGAATGTTCTCGCCCATCGGTACGGTGATGTGAACCACGACGTCGTTTATGATGTGTTACATGACGACCTCCACTGGTTCGACCAATTCCAGCAGGAAACCGCACAGTGGTTTCAGCAACGGAACTAATCTATCAACAACCCGGCGCTCTTGAGATCCGCCACCGTTGAACTGTGGTGAGTCACTCTGTCCCAGCTACTGTTGGCACTTCACCAGTCAGCAACTCGCCAGAGAGACCGGGTTTCAGCAGGCGTTTCACGGCGAGTGGTCACCCCCAACTGGTCAGCCTGGTGTCGTTCGCCCTCCTGTGACGCGCTGGTCCCGACGCTTAGTTGCGGATACACGCCGGAGCGATGCCACGCCTGCGACAGCTCGATGCATCCGATTCGTGTGAGGAATCTAACACGACGGCGAACCGAAAATGTGCGCACTCCACAGCCAGCCATCCACGACCGCGCCGACGCTACCACGCCGCCCACCGCGATACACCCCTGCCGAAATCCCGGCCGATTCTACACCCCTGATGCCGAGGGTGAACCGGGAGACACGCGCTACACCCCCGGTTCCCAGGGGTGTACATGCACGCCGATTCTCCGCAAGGGTGTACTCGATTCGCGTCGCTTCGTGGCCTGTCGGAGTCGCCATCGACGCCGGCTGTGTGGCTCTCGTCGCTCCTCCCAATTCCGGCCTGCAGCCGTCTCACACCCTCTCTGGGCGCGTTTGTGGGTTCACAATCTCCCCTGCAAATGCCGTCTCGACCGCCGAGTGTCGTCGCTTTGGCAGGGTCGAAAATCGTCAATTCCCCGGTACACCCAGTCGTAGATGGGGTGTATCGACCGATTTCGAAACCGGAATTCCGCCTCGAAGTGGCGTTTCGATGCAGGCACGACGCGCGTCGACGACAGTCCACAGTCGCTCGTCTCTCGCCGTCTGAACGCTCGGTTCGGCCCGTTCGACCTGAAATGGGGGTTCGTCGATGGGGTCTGAATTTGGCCGCGATTGCCGGCCGACTTGGAGTCGACGCGACGACGGCCACAGCGGACACGTTGTTGCGGGAGTATGGACGGGTGTACCGATGCGACACACTACCCAACATTGGAAGGNGACTTGGAGTCGACGCGACGACGGCCACAGCGGACACGTTGTTGCGGGAGTATGGACGGGTGTACCGATGCGACACACTACCCAACATTGGAAGGTGGATTTTTCTGACTCGGACTAAAGATGGGAACCATGCTCCCCGTACAGTCGATACTCGAGGGGCTCATCGGCCTGCTGTTTTTGTTGTTCCTGGTCGCCGGCCCAATCCTCCTGTACATCCTGGTACGGAGTGAGGGACTGCTCGGAGACCCTCCCGGCCGGGGACTCCAGTAGCATCCCCACGGCAAAGGACCGACGTATTTCCCCACCCAACTCGAAACACAAGTACGGCATGGCCGACACCCACGCATTCGGCGAAACGAGCAAACGGCTCGGGACGTACGCCCTCATCGCTGTCGCTCTCGGTGCGCCCTTCGGCCCGTTTTGGTACGTCGAGTCGACGGTGGGCCGGCAGGCCTCGTTCGCGCACATCGGCGGGGCACTCCTCGCCGGGACGCTCGTCCTCCTGTGTGGGCTCGTCGTCCTCGAACGCTACGCGGGAGTCCCTGCGAAAACCCTCGCGTCGTTCGACGGCTTCTTCCTCGGCCTCAACGCGGGGGTCCTGTACGGGGAGTGGCTCGGCCTCTTGGGGAACGCATCGGCGTTTCCCGGACTGGCCGGCGCGCTCGTGTGGTCGCTCGGTGTTCTCGAGATTCACGACCGGATTCGGTGACGTGTTCGAAAGCGACGTCAGCGAGGGCGACAACCTCCGGGGCCATGGCTGGAGGTACACTTACGGTTCGAAGGGTCGTTCCGAGAACATGACTCCTCACGGACGGGACCCACACCAGTTGCTGGACCAGGCCCCGCTGTTGGATGCGACCCGAGACGAACCGCTCGATAGGTCGACGCTCCAAGACGAACTCGATATCTCGCGTGCCACGGCCTATCGGTGGACGTCCGCGCTCACGGACGAGCAGTTGCTCGAACAGACGGCGGCGGGCTACCAGACGACGGGGGCCGGCTGTGCCGTGGCCGACGCCGTCTCTCGATTCGAGCGCTCAATCGCGGCGGCCGACCGGTTAGAACCCCTGCTCGCCCAGATTTCTGCGCCGGAGTTCACGCGCCACGTCCACCTGTTCGCCGACGCCGACCTCCATGTCGCCACGCCACAGCACCCGAACGCGCCCATCGAGCCGTGGCTCGAACACTTTGCGTCGTTCGACCGCTCTCGGAGTCTGGTCGTCGCCGGGTGTCCACCGAAGGTTACGGAACGGGGCATCGAGCACGCCCGAAACGACGTGGACTTCGAGGCAATCTGCACGCCGCTGGCGCTCGAAGCGGACCGAAACGCCTCGAAGAACGCGTTCGATACCATCGCGTCGGCCGAAGCGCCCGCCCTGTACACCCACTCCGGACTGCCGTTCACGATGGGCATCATCGACGACGTGGTCATCGTCGGCGGCTTCGACGACGAGACGTCGCTGCCCGTCGCCTCCGTCACGACCGACGACCCCGAGGCGCGCGAGTGGGCCGTAGACCTCTATCGGCGCTACAAGCGCGATGCGGACCGGCTCGACGTGAGCGAGATGAGTCCCGAGTATCGGTGACCGACGCGGAGACACGAAGGCGAACCTGTTTTCGACCTAAGTAGTGTCTCACGTCCTGAGACGCCATCTCAGGGGATGACTATAATCGTGACCTATCCGTCAAACGGAACATGAACGGGACAGGTTCGACCGACGCAACCGGGAACCGACAGCACGGACGACGCGATGACCGGGCCGCCGGTGAGTCGTCGCCGACGGACTCCTACGACGTCATCGTCGGCGGCTCCGGGATGGCGGCGTCGCTCACCGCGATGATTCTGGGGAAACGCGGCCTCAACGTGGTAATGCTCGAAGCCGGGTCGCATCCACGGTTCGCCGTCGGCGAGGCGATGCTCCCGCAGAGTTCGATGTGGATGTGGATTCTCGGGGAGTACCACGGTATCCCGGAAATTCAGTACCTCAGCGACACGAACGACATCGTCGACAACGTCACGCCGTCGTGCGGCATCAAACACTCCATCGGCTTTGCGTACCACGAACCCGACCGCCCGGTCGCGGCGGACCACAATCACCAGTTGATTCCGCCGAGCCTGCCGTTCTACAGCGAGAGCCATCTGCTGCGTTCGGAGGTCGACCACTATCTGGTCGAGGCCGCCCGGCGCTACGGCGTGGCATACCTCGACGAGACCGAAATCACCGGCGTGGACATCGGTCAAGACGAGGTGTCGGTGGCGACCGACTGTGGTCGTATCGAGGCGGCGTTCTACGTCGACGGGACCGGCGGGAACTCCGTCCTCGCCGACGAGATGGGGTATCGCGAGGACGCCCCGGAGTTGGAGACGGATTCGCGCGCCATCTTCACGCACGTCGAAGGACTCGCTCCGTTCGACGAGATACTCGACGAATCCGCCCGCCCCGGACAGTCCAACCGTCTCCACGACGGGACGCTCCACCACGTGTTCGACGGGGGCTGGATGTGGGTGATTCCCTTCGACAACTTCGAGCGCTCCGAGACGAACAAAGCGAGTCTCGGGTTGGTACTCGACCGAACGCAGTACCCCACAGACGAGTCGGTCAGCGCCGAGCGAGCGGCCCGACGAATCATCGCCGACTTCCCCGATATCGAACGCCACCTCGCGTCGGCGACGACGGTGCGACCGTGGACTCGAACCGGGAGACTGCAACGGACCGCCAGTCAGTCCGCGGGGCACCGACACTACCTGACCAACAACACGTACGGCTTCGTCGACCCCCTCTACGCGGTCGGGCTCGTGAACACCCTCGAATCCGTCTTCGTGTCGACCAACCTGCTGCTGGACGCGTTCGAAGACGGCGAGTTCTCGGCGGCGCGCTTTGCGCCCATCGACGAGATGCACCGCCGTCAACTCGCGACCAACGACCGAATCATCAGCAACGCGTACAAGTCGATGGGCGACTTCCGGCTCTGGAACGCGTGGACGCAGATGTGGCTGGGACAGGTCCTGTTTCACGACCTGTACATCCAGCGGCATTGTTTCAACTACCTCGCGTCGGGACAGCCCGCCGAGTTCGACTCGCTCCTCGCGGAACCCTCGCCGGGCGATGGCGCGCCGTTCGTCCCGCAGAAAACCCAGATACACCGACGGATGGGCGAGATACTGGACGCCTATCGGGCGGGCGACGCGAGCGTTGACGAGGCCGCCGGTCTGCTGTTCGCGGAACTGCGGCGAGCGGACTGGCTCCCGAAGCACGTCTACGACTGGGGCGACGAGCGGGCGCGACACGTCGACTTCTCCGACCCCGAACTGGTGGGGAAACTCATTCAGTGGGGGAAGACCGACTCCCCCGAACAGCTTCGAGCGGAACTGTTCGATTTCCCCGTTCCCGAGATGGCGTGACCCCATGAACACGGCTACAGCGGCACCGAGGACTGTGGCTCACTCGTCGTCGTCGGACCCAGGGAGCCGCCGAACGGCCTTCTCCCAGCTATCGCGGGCGGCCTGCCCGGGGTCGGCAAACGGGTCATAGGTGATGTCTTCTGCGGTTCCGAGCTGACGACCCCCGTCCTGACCGGCCGCGCGTCGCCACAGCGCGACCACCGACGCGAGGACGACCACGGCGAACAGCCCGCCCAAGAAGATGTTGACGGGGTACTCGAGTCTGGGCACGACGAACACGAGGGCCAACGCGAGCGCGGTCAACTGGAACGCAGACAGCAGATAGCTGAGCCACGTCCCAGAGAGTTCGAGCGTCCGGCTCATCTCTCGGGGACATCGCCCCACTCCGGTAAAGACCTTCACTTGAATTGAGGCGCGAGGGAACTTGCTTAAGCTGCGATCGGAGCGACTGAAGGGAGAGAGACAGCGTTCACGAGCGCGGTGCCCTCGTGAGCGAACGAGACGTAGGCGTCTCGTCAAGCCGGACACTTGTGTAATCATCGAACGAAGTCCGCACGAGTTCGACGCACTCGAGTGGCAAGGACCCATCGCGCGCCGCCGCCGACATCCATGATGATTCCTCACGTCATGTCGGGGCCGAAATAAACATATGCGGCCGGGCGAGTGTGTCTGCACGGATGCCGACGCGAGAGCACATCGACCAGAAACCCACGAGCGAGCAGCGAACCGAACTCGCTGCGCAGGACACCCGCGACGACGACGACCGCGTCGCAACGACCCCCAACGGCGCGTACACCGGCGGCTACGCGTATCACGAACTCGACGAAGACGGCGAAATCGTCTGCGGCGGCCACAGCGACGGCCGGTTCGTCGAGGTTACTCGCGCCGAGGCCAAGCGAACGGGCAAGACGCCCTGCGGGAAGTGCGAGTGGATTCTCGGCCTCAAGTGAACGTGATGCGCCGACGCCGTCTGCCCCCGTCGCACGACTGACGATGACCCATCAATCGTTTCTCGACATTGTCAACTTCGACCGAGAGGTTAATCACAATCAACTGCAAATGTGCCGCATATGACCTACGAAAACCTGGATTCAGACCTCATCAATGCGCTCTTGGAGGACGGGCGGCGCAGTCTCCGGAGCCTCGCCGAAGAACTCGACGTCTCGGTGACGACCGTCTCGAACCACCTGCGAGACCTCGAAGACGAGGGTATCATCGAGGGCTACACGCCGCGTCTCGATTACGACGCGCTCGGCTACGACGTGACCGCGGTCATGCACCTCAAAGTCGAGGGGAGCGCGCTCACGGATGTCACCGACCTACTCGCAAACGAGCCGCAGATGGTCTCTGTGTACGAGGTCACCGGCGATTACGACGTCCTCGCGGTTGGCAAGTTCAAGAACACAGACGACATGAACCGCCAGATCAAGGCGCTTCTGAACGAAGCACCGATTCGCGAGTCGAACACGAGTGTCGTCCTCAACGCGGTCTCCGAAAACGAGCAGTTCGACCTCGACGCCGGCGACGCCTAAGACTCAGTCGACGCGGAACTCGAACCGCGCCCCGCCGTCGGTGCCCTCCGAGACCCGCACTTCCCAGCCGTGTGCGGCCGCGACCTGCGAAACGATGTTCAGGCCGAAGCCGGTACCCTCGGAAGACGTGGTGTAGCCGGCTTCGAACACGGTGTCGCGGTCAGATTCGGGAATACCCTGACCGGTGTCTTCGACGAAAAAGCCACGGTCGGTCTCGCCGAGGGTGACGGTCACGTCCCCGTCGCCGGAGCCGTGTTCGACCGAATTCCGGAACAGGTTTTCGAGGAGTTGCTGAAGCTGGTCGCGGTCGGCGTCGACGACGGCGTCGGTCTCGACGGTCAGCGTCGCACCGTCGGGCCAGCACGCCCGCGCGAGGTCGGCCAGCCCGACCGGTTCGACCTCCATGGCGTCGTTACCGTTGTGGGCGAGAATCAGGAGGTCGCTGATGAGGTCGTCCATGCGGTCCAGCGCCCGGTCGATATCGTCGAGGTGGTCGCTGTCACAGTCGTCTTGGAGCATCTCGAGGCGGCCCATAGCGACCTGCAGCGGGTTGCGGAGGTCGTGGCTCACGACGCTCGTAAAGCGGTCGAGGCGCTCGTTCTGTTCGACAAGTTCGGCCTCGCGTTCCTTCTGCTCGCTGATGTCACGAATCATCGCGACGAACAGGTCCTCGCCGTCGACGCTGAGTTCGATGAGATGCACTTCGGTCGGGAACGTCGTGCCGTCGCGGCGTTCGAGCGCGCCTTCGAACCGGCGTGGTTCGTTCGCCGGCAGGTCCGCCCAGAACGACTTCGAGCGGTCCGGTTCGGACGTGGGGTCGAGGTCCCAGATGGTCTTGCCGACGAGGTCCGCGTCGGTGTAGCCCAGTTCCTCGCACATCCGCTGGTTCACGTCTTGGATGGTGCCGTCGGCTTTGTGAACGACGACGAGGTCCGGCGAGTGCTCGAACAGCGCTTCGAGCCGGGCGGTGTTCGACCGGAGGAGTCGCTCGTACGTCTTCCGCGGCGTGATGTCGTCTTGGAAGCCGACGAAGAGGTCGACGCTCCCGCCGTCGAAGATGGGCGCGATGCGGACGCGATTCCAGAATTCGGTGCCGTCCTTGCGGTAGTTCAGGAGCTCGGTCGTCACGGGTTCGCGCTCGTCGACCGCCGCCCGGAGTTCGGCGACGGCCGCCTCGTCCGTCTCTTCGCCCTGCAGAAACCGGCAGTTTCGCCCGACGGCTTCGTCACGGCTGTATCCGGTGATGTCGGTGAACTCGTCGTTGACGTAGACGATGGGGTTGTCGGCTTGGTCGGGGTCCGTGAGGACGACGCCGATCGGTGCCTCGTCTATTGCCCGCTCCCGACGCGACAGTTTCGTTTCGAGTCTGTCGCGTTTCGAGACGCGCGACAGCGTCCAGATGAGCGACCCGTCAGCCGCGTACGTGAGCGTGTGCTCCACGTCGACGAGGTCGCCGTCCTTCCGCACGAGCGACGACTGCCCCGACGACTGCCCCTCGCGCGCTTCGGGGAGTACCGAATCGGAGACCGCCTGTCCGTCGTCGTCGGGATAGAACGCCTCCCAGTGACGACCGAGGAGTTCCGCGCGCTCGTAGCCGAACAGCTCAGTACAGGCCGCGTTGGCGTACTCGATAACACCGTCGTCGCCGAGGATACAGACGGCGTCGGTCGCGTTCTCGATGGCCGCCAGTCCGCGGTCGCTGTCCCGTGAGGCCCGAACGCGCTCGACGGCGTTCTCGACGCGGTTGGCGAGCAGTTGATACCGACTCGTGTCGTCGCCCTTCCGGAGGTAGTCGGTCACGCCCGCCGAAATCGCCTCGCTGGCGACTTCCTCGCTGCCGTTCGCGGTGAAGAGAATAACTGGGAGCTCCGGATACTCGTCGCGGACGCTCGCCAGCACGTCGAGGCCGTCGAGGTCGGGCATATCGTAGTCGCAGACGACGCAGTCGAACGTCGGGTCGTCGCGCCGAACCCGGTCGACCGCGACCCGTGGGTCCGTCTCGGTATGGACGGTGATGTGCTCGCGCTCGCGTTCCAGCGCCGCCGCGACGAGCGCCGAGAACTCGGGGTCGTCATCGACGTGCAAGACGTCGATAGGCGACGACTCCGAGAGCGAACGCGGCGTGTCGCGAAGCGAGTCCATTCGTGAGGGGAACGTGACCGCACCGCATCATAATGGTTGCTGCTCGCGGGACGACCGGATGGGGGACGGGCCCCCTCAGTCGTCGAGGTCGTCGATGGTGTAGTACACCTTCACCTTGCCGGGGTTCCCGCGGTCGGAGTCGATGGGGACCGTGTTGGTCACCTGCTGTGGGTTATCGCACGCGAGCGTGATATCGACCGGCTCGCTCCCCTCGTCCGGTGCCCCGGTGAACCAGTCCCTTGGCGGCTCTCGCTCCGTGATTTTCGTCACGATTGTCTTCGGTTCCGACCCACTTCGGGGGACCTTGAAGTTGTCAATCGCCACGCCGATGTTTCGCGTCGCCCCCGTTGGGAGCCTGAGCGACGTGTGTTCGGACTGCCCGCCGCGGATGTCGTGTTCGATCTCCAGTTCGAGCGCGCCTTCACCCGGACCTTGCCCGCTGATGAACTCGACTTTCTCCGCGCGGACGACAACCTCACACAGGTCGCCGTGGTCGTCGTCCGGACCGCCGGCGATGGCTCCTGTGTGGACCTGAACGTGGTCGGGGTTTTCGAGGCTGATGGACTTGATTCCGCCGTAGATTCGGAAGCCGTCTGACTTCCCCCAGACGGTTCCGTTCGCCGTACTCCCGGACACTTGGTCTCCCGGGCCCGTGGTGACGGGCAGTCCACCGAGCCTGCCGCCTACTTTTTCGATGTCGCCAGTCGCCTGAATCGTGTAGTCGGATTTTCCGGCACCGAGGCCTTCCATCACGACGTAATGCTTCGGGTTCGCCATGTCAACGCACCACAAACTATTGTCAACTCGCGACTGGTTAATTGTTATGAATGTTCAATGAGTTCACACAATTGTCGAGTTTGGAACGCGACGCATTTCGGCCCAAATCGGAGCGCAGTCGGAGGGTCTGTGAGACGACGACCACGGCGTTTCCGGCGGACAGCAGTCGATAGAAAAGGGAACGCAGTACGGACCTCTATGCTCAGACCGAGGGAGAGAATCCAGCAGCCATCGGCTGTACCGGTTGGTATCGAGATATTAGTGCTACTCGCGGGCCCACACGGGGATGCCCTCACCGATGCCGGTCAGCCGAACTGCGAGCACCACGACGGCAAGAATCCCCGCGTATTCGACCACGCCGGCGACGAGGTGCAGTTCGGCGGGGATATCGACGGTCACGATGAACGGCGGTTGGTTCATCGTCGCGTGGAACAGCGCGACCACCCAGAGATTCCCCGTGAACGCGTAGACACCGCCGTAGACGAGTCCGGCCAGAAGCAGCCCGAACAGTCGCGTGCCGAGCGCGGCGCTGACGCCGTGGCCCGAGGCGATGAACCACCGAGGCAGGTGGAAGACGGCGAACAACACAGCGACGGCCGCGACGCCGCCGATGACCGCGCGACGACTGTCGCCGCCGGCCAGCGAAATCGCCTTCTGTTGGAAGTAGCCACGAAACAGGAGTTCCTCCGGGAGCGCCGTGAGCACGAACGAACTCAGGAGCGCCGCGAGATACGGAGCCGGGTGTGCGACGACCCGCGACAGAACGGGCTCGAAGCCGCCGACGCCCGCGGTTGCGAGTCCAGCCGCTACGAGATTGTACAGCGCCCAGAACGCGACGACGACGGCGACCGCCGCGCCGAACGCCCGGAGAGACGGGAACAAAGACTGGAGTGCGACGCCCTCAACCCGAAGCGCGCCGGCCGCGAGCGCGACGAGAACGCCGCTCCAGGCGAGTCCCAAAAGCGGCGTCGGCGAGCCGTGGGGCGCGGCGAGAAGAAACCCGCTCAGCACGGTGATGAGAAGGACGTAGGTGACGGTCGGAATCGACGCGCTGCGGTCGAACGTCGGTGACGTGAGACGAGTGCGCACCATCGTCCGGGCGATTTCACTCGCTCGGGGGAAATGCGTTTTTATTGACTGACTCGGGGATGGTGTCGCCGCGCGAATCGTGGCCGAGTTCGCTCACCGCTCCGTCCGGAACTCGAAGCGCGCACCGCCGTCAGTACCGTCGGTCACGTCCACCTGCCAGCCGTGTGCGTTCGCGATGTCGGACCTCGTGTCTGAATACACGAACCAGATTCGGGGGAACGTCAATTCGGGGACGGTCCGCCTCGAATACTAAAACGTACTGGCCAGTTTGTAAACACAGCGCTTATAATTAGAACACTATTTTCAAAACGTGATGACAGTTCCCGACGAATCTGAACGCAGCACGCCATCGCGGCTCGCCCGCGCCCTCTTCGCGAGCGGTCTCGCCGTCCTCGCGATTCGCAACCTGACCGACCTCGACGGCCGCATCGCCTACGCGGAGGCGAAAGGCGTCCCGGAGGCGGACCGACTCGTCCCCGCCGCGAGCGGCCTGCTCCTCGGCGGGAGTATCGGCATCGGCCTCTGGAAGCTGCCCAGACTCGCCGCCGCGAGCGTCGCGGCGTTCTTCGCCGGCGTCACGCCGACGATGCACGACTTCTGGGCCGTCGACGACGACGCCCGCGACGAGGAACTCACGTCGTTCCTCCAGAACCTGACGCTGTTCGGCGCGGCGGTCGCGTTCTTCAAGCGCGCGTCGAACGAGTAACGGCAGACCGATACACAGCTCTCGCTTTTCTGCAGTCACGTATCGACGGCATCATCGTCAATTTGGTCGACTCCCCCCTTGAGCGCGTACAGATACCACAGCCCGAGGACGGTCCAGCCGGCCGCGATGAGCGGCGAGTCGTCGAGCCACCAGTAGTACACTGCGAAGAGGAGTGCGGAGAGACCGAGGACCTGATAGAGTCGATAGTGAGCGGACACGGCACCTGGTGACGACCGCCGCAGTTGTAGTTCTTCCCCGCCTTCGAGACACCCCACCGTTTCCAGTATATCGCTGTCGACCGCAACCGACCACTACGTCAGGCCGAGTCCGCGTCGCCGTCACGGTCGGCCGCACGGTAGAAGCCGACGAAGCATTCGAGCGCGCCGTCGTCGTCCCGAATCGGGCGGATATCGAGGTGGGCCCAGAAGGGCTCGCCGCCGGCGCCGTAGCTGCGAATATCGGTCGAAATCGGCTCGCCGGCGTCGACGGCGGCGCGAATGTCGGCAACCGTCTCCGGGTCCGTCTCGGGGCCGTAGAGGGACCGGTAGTTGCGACCCTCGACCGCCGCGGCGTCGTAGCCCGTAAGCGCCTCGAACGCCTCGTTGCAGTAGACGACAGGGTTGTCGGGCTTCGACGGGTCGATGACGACGATTGCGACGCCGACGGCGTCGAGCACTCGGTCTTTCAGCTCGACTTCCGCCCGCAACGCATCGACCTCGGTGAGTTCCTGGACGATACAGACGTGTCCCCCGTCGTCCATCCGCGTCAGCACGAGTCGCTCGGGGACCAGCTCGCCGGTTTTGGTGACGCCGGTCGAAATGCCCCGCCACGACCCTTCGGCTTCGAGTTGCGGGAGGATTTCCTCGTGGAAGCGCCGCGCCTCGTCGTCCGGGTAGAGGACGTCCCAGTGTTCGCCGATGAGTTCGGCCCGGTTGCGGTTGTAGAGCGCGGCATACGCCTCGTTCAGGTACTGATAGACGCCGTCTCCGTCGATGATGCCGATGCCCTCTTCGGCCGACTCGATGGCGAGAAAGCCGCGTCGCATGTGCGTCTCGGCGCGGTGTTTCTCGACGAGATTCGACACCTTGTTCGCCAACACGGGATACTCCTCGGGGCCGCCCTTCTGGAGGTACTCGTCGACGCCGGCGGAGATGGCGCGACTCGCGATTTCCTCGCTTCCCTTGCCGGTGAAGAGGGCGAAGGGTATCTCGATACCCCGCTCGCGCGCCGCCGTGAGCAGTTCGAGCCCATCCATCACCGGCATGTCGTAGTCGCTCACGACGCAGTCGTACGCGCCGTCAGTGAGTTCGTCGAGCGCCGACACCGGGTCGGTGTACGTCTCCGTCTCGACGTCGTCGAGTTCGCGTTCGAGAAAGGTCGCGGACAGCTCCACCATCGACTCGTTATCGTCGACCAACAGGATTCGCATCGCGCGTTGTTCCGTGCTGAACGGCGCGATGTCGTGGAGCAGGGACACGTCCATACGGACGTACTGTTGCCTCAGAGTGAAAAAACAGCTAGGCGATAGTCGCACTCGGCGACCGCGCGCCGCGGACCGTCCCGGTCGCTCACCACGAGGGACCAAGAGAACAGGAATCTGTATAGAATATATATTACTAGATGATGTTGGCGGCAATAAATTATATGCCATGTGACGGAGTTGACATCCTCATATGGAAGTGGTTAGAAACGTGCGAGAACTCACGGCGGTTCTCGAACAGTTTTCGGAGACGACGGGAGAGATTCACGGGCTGGAACTGACCAGCGGGGACGAGCCGAGCGAAAACGGCACAACGGCTTCGGTCACCGTCGAGTACGACCTCGCGTCAGCGTGCGCGGTCGACCCGGACCGACTCTCCGTGTCGTCGCCGGCGGCGTCGATGACCGACGGCCGACTTCGACTCGAACTCGACGTGGCGCTCGCTCCCCCGGCGACCGAAGACGCCGGACAGGAGTCGGTATCGGCTGAACACGCCGGCACCGACGGCGACCCCGAACCGGCGGACGCGCCGGTCGCTCGAGCCGACGGTTCCGGGGCGCGCGGCTCGACGGGTAGCGCCCCCGTCGCATCGGTCGTGTCGCCACCGACGATGGAGTTCGCGGTCCCGACGGCGAGAGACGAGCCGTCGGAGGACGACCAACCCACATCCGTATCGACGGACGACCCCATCGAGGCGGATACAGAGACGGACGCGAATACGGCTACAGAGACGAGCCCGGACACGGAGACGGACGCGGACACCGGTACGAAGACAGAGACGAGCCCGACCGCCGCGACAGACGCCGACTCGGTACCCGCACACCACGACCCCGTTCGGCTTCGGGAGGCGTACGAGACCTGCGAGACGTTCAAGGAGATGACCGACGCGCTCGGCGTCGACGTGACTCCCCAGACCGTCCGCAACCAGATGATTCAACGCGGGATTCACGAGCCGGAGTCGTACGGCGAGTCGACCGGGTCGGGCGACGAGCCACGGCAACCGGAGCCGAGCGTCTCTGACGAGGACAGCACGAGTGGGACTGACCAGTCTCCCAAGGTGGGTACTGAAGATACCGACGACGCGGCGGTCGAACGTGACACGCCGGACGACGCCGAGACCGACGCGAACGACGAATCGAAGTCGGTGTCGGAATCGAAGCCGGACCCGAAGTCAGCGCCGAACCCGAAGTCGGAGTCGCAGTCTGACTCTGAGACGGACCCGGCCACGAACACGGAGCAGGTCGCGACGGAGACCGACGAGACGAGTACGACGGCCGAGGACGCGTCCACCGCGACTGACCTCCCGCCGCTTCCCGCGTCGGTGTCCTCGCTCGACTGTTCGACCGAAGACGTGTGTGCCGCCGTCGCGGGTGCGAAGACGCTGTACGAAGTCGAACGCCGTCTCGGCCTCGACCGCGCCGACGTTCGCGAGTTGCTGGCCGCGCTCGACCTTCTCGACCTCGTCACCGGACGGATGGCCCGGCGCGACCAATCGGCGGCGAGTCCCGACGACGTTCGAACGCGAGTGCATGCCGCGCTCGGCGGAGAGGGAGCATAACCCAACTCGTCACGATTCTCGACGCTTTCGTGGGAGGCCCGACGGATGTTGTGTTGCAGGTGCCCGACAGCCGCGTCTGAGCGCTGATGAATCGATTCGGTGACAGATGCGTCTCGGTGGACAGGTAGCCGAAGGGTGGTGGGGTCCCCCGAGTGGGGGAGGATGGAACGAGAACGAGGGCAACGCCACCAGCATCAGATGATGACGTTCCTGTTCTCGTACACGTTGTTTTGGTAGAGGGTGATATAGATTCGGAAAGTAGGTACTAATTGGAAGTACCGATAGTATGCTTCGTTTGGGGGAAAGAGAGAACGGTCTTCGGTGGGTCGACCACCGAACCGAGGAGGTGGAAACCGTTCTCAACTGGCAAGCAATTGGCCGATGGTGTTAAATATATCCATTCGTCCTACCACTGGTACGTACTGAAGACATGGCGACCGGTCTCCCGGTCGCCTCTGTTCGTGAACTCCCGGAACCCGACCCGACAACCACCCGACTGAAGTACGAATCGCTCCGTATCGTATGAACCTCCCTATCGCAGTTCTGTCACCTATATAACACACTTACCAGCGGTTATCACACCCGCCTCGGTGCGGACTGATGTGCCTCCGCACACACCATCACAGACAGTTCTCAGTCGTACTGTAACGGTGCTACTGGTGTTAGTACTCACGACCGCGACGTTTCCCGCCGGTGCGGCGGGCGTCGCGGCTGGGGAGGACGCGAGCGCACTCGACTCGAACGTCCAGTCGGCGATGAACGCGTCCGCTCCGACGGCCGTGACCATCACCGAACTCCAGTCGAACACGACCGACGGCGACGCCTCCGCCTACGCGGGGCAGTTCGTCAGCGTCGCCGGAACGGTGACGGCGACGAACGCCGACGGGTTCTTCGTGCAGAACGCCTCCGCGGCCGACGTGCGCCACAGCGCCGTCTACGTCTACGCGGGCGGGTCGTCGAATGCGACCCCCGGCGACGAGGTGCGCGTCGACGCGCCCGTCTCCGAGTACTACGGGATGACCCAACTCGACCTCGCCAACGACAGCGCCTCGCTGTCGACGACCGGCACCGGGGCGGTTCCCGAGGCGACCACGCTCGCGACGGCGAACGTCTCCCGAGAGTCCTACGAGGGCGTTCTCGTCAGCGTGCGCGACGTCGAGGTCACGGAAACCCCCGGCCAGTACGGCGAGTGGGCCGTCACCGACGGCTCCGGGCCGGTCGCCATCGACGACGCGACAACCGGCGACGACACCACGCCCGGCGAGGTCGGCGGTACCGCCGACGCCGTCGAAGGGCCGGTGTTCTACAGCTTCGAGGAGTACAAGATTCAGCCCGCGTCGGTGACGAATCTGACCGCTCCCGCGGGCGACGACGGCGGTAACGGCGGCGACGCCGGCAACGACACCGCGGGCGCGAACGCGACGACCATCACGCTCGTCGGCTTCAACGACATCGGCAAGGCGGCCGCCGGCTCCGGCGACGACAAACTCGGCCGGATGATTACGCTCATCAACCGCGAGCGCGCGAACGCCTCCGGTCCCGTCTTCGTGGCCGGCGGCGGCGACGAACTCAGCCCCCACGCCCTCCGCAACTACGACGGTCTGGAGCGCGGCTACGAGCCGCCGGTGACGGCGATGAACCTCATCGACCCCGACGCCGAGGTCGTCCAGAACCACGAACTCGACTACGACGAGGACGCGGGGGCGAACGACTTCGCCGTCTTCGAGGCCATCGCCAACGAGTCGACCTACCCGTGGCTCCTCGCCAACGTCGTCGACGAGGGGACCGGCGAGAACCTCCCCGGGACGCAGAACTACACCGTCGTCGAGCGCGGCGGCGTGAAAGTCGGCTTCTTCGGCCTGACCGACGAGGCCATCAACGCCAAGACCGACGGCGTCATCGAGCGCAACGGCTACACCGTCGTCGACCCGACGACCGCCGCCCAGCGAACCGTCGACACGCTCCGAAACGAGGAGGACGTGGACGTGGTCGTCGCGCTGGCCCCGGTCGGCATCCCGGACTCGAAGGACCTCGCGCGGAACGTCGACGGCATCGACGCGCTCGTCTCCGGCGACGACCAACAGCGCTACCCGCCGCAGACGACAAACGGCGTCCTCATCGGCGAGACCACCGGCAAGGCCAACGCCATCATGACGATGGAGCTGACCGTCGACAACGGGAGCGTGACCGACGCCTCCGGCGAACTCGTCGACGTGACGACCGACGTGCCGCGCAACGACTCGTGGCAGACGTACATCAACCCGCTCCGCGAGGACTATCTCAATACGAAGCTCGCGACCGCGGTCATGCCTGAGCACACGGGCGTCGGTTCCAGCTACACCGACGACTCCGCGACGGGCCACCTCGTCACCGACGGCGTCCGCGGCTACACCGGCGCAGACGTGGCCGTGACGAACGCCGGCGGCATCCGCGACACGCTCTACCCGAACGAGTACGCTGCGGGCGAGGAGTTCAACATCACCCGCGGGATGGTCACGTCGACGCTCTCGTTCGGCAACCACATCGTCGTGGTCGAGGTGACCGGCGCGGAACTCCGCGAGGTCGTCAAGAGCCAAATCACGCCGCTGGAGATGGACAACCAGTACGGCTCCCAGACCCAACAGCAGGTGAGCGGCGTCACCTTCGAGTGGGTGCCCCACACCGATAGCTCGTCGCCCGGCGAGGGCGACGCGACGATTCGCGACCTGACGGTGGACGGCGAACCCGTCAACGACTCGGCGACCTACACGCTCGCGACCAACTCCTACATCGCCGACGGCGGCAGCGGCTACCCGCTCGGCGACAAACCGCGCGTGTCGGTCTCCAACGAGACGACGATGGCCGACGGGGTCATCGGCTACCTGCAGAACCGCTCGACCATCGCGGCCGCCGAAGTCGACACCGAGTCCGACGACCGGATGCGCCGAGTCGACGCGGCGGTCGACGCCGACGCGGTCGACGTGGCGAGCGACGACGGCCAGACGACGGTTATCATCGCCGCGCCCTCGCGCGTGACTGGCGTGAGCGGAACCGCCGCCTTCGCCGGCCGAAGCGGCGGCTACGTCGAGACGACGAACGTCGCCTACGACGGCGCGAGCGGCACCGTCACGGTCACCGTGCCGACGAGCGACCTCGACGCCTTCGGGTCGTCGGTGACCGCGGCGGGGTCGGGCGTCGACCTCTACGTCGACTACACCGACAGCGCGTATTCGAGCCAGTACGAGAACTTCGACTCGGCGGTGCTGAACGCCGACCTCGACGGCGAGGCGACGACGACCGACCCGACGCCTGAACCGGCCGACGGCGTCGCGCTCGCGGTCGGCTCGGACGGCCAGTCCGTCCCCCTCGGCGACACCCGGACGTTCGACATCACCGCGAGCGACGCCGCCAGCGGCGTCGGCGCGTACGAACTGTCCCTCGCGGTCGGCGATTCGAGCGTGGCCCGCATCACGGACGTGCAGTTCTCCGAGGACCCCGGTTTCTCGGCGGTTAACGTCAGCGACGACGGGAGTACGGTCCACATCGAGGCCGCCGGTATCGACGCCGGCGACGGCGACGCAAACGACTCGCAGGTTCTGGCGACCGTGACGGTCGAGGGCGTCGCGCTCGGCGGCTCGACGGCGCTCGAACTGACCCCGACGGCGACCTACGACCCCGACGGCACGGCCTACGCGGTGTCGGACATCGACAACCGCCCCGTCAGCGTCGAACCCGGTGACCTCACCGGCAACGGCCGCACAATGGCCGACCACGACGGCGACGGCACCTTCGAGGACGTGAACGGCGACGGCAGCGTGAACGTCGTCGACGCCCAAGCGCTGTTCGTGAACCGCGACGCCGAGCCGGTCCAGTCGAGCATCCCCGCGTTCGACCTCAACGACGACGGTCGCGTCGACGTGGGCGACGTACAGCGGCTGTTCGCCTCGACGAATGTGTAAGCCGAACTCGAACTGGACCGGACGGACCGCACTCGCGGCGTTCGCGGCGCTCGTCTGTCTGAGCGCCGTCGCGCCGCCCGCGCTCGCCGCGACCGACACGACCGTCGGCTTCGACACCGACGCGGCGACCGTCGAACCCGACTCGACGCGGACGTTCGACATCGTCGTCGACAGTGTCGACGCCGGCGTCGGCGCGTACAACCTGACGGTCGAACTCGACGACGCGTCCGTCGGTCGCATCGCCGAGGTCGCCACACCCGACGGCACTGACCCGCGACTGCGAGACGTGTCGTACGACGAGAGTCGCACGGTCGCCTCGGTTCGCGTCGTCGGCCTCGATACCGACGACACTGGTTCGGTGGCCGTCGCGACCGTCACCGTCGAGACCGCCGACGCCACCGGCGACGGCGCGCTCGACGTGTCCGTGACTGCCCTCGGCGACGAGGTCGGGAACTCCTACACCGTCACCGACACGTCAGGACTCGACCTCTTCGTCTCGGAGTCGGCCGGCGGCGGGGGTTCCGACGGTGGTGGGGACACCGGCGACAACACCGGTGACTCGGACGACGATGGCGACGACACCGACGGCGGTTCGGACTCCGGGCCGGACGGCGATTCCGACGCGGACGACGAGTCGGACAATGCGACCGACCAGCCCGCGACAACCGAGTCGGCGTCCCAGTCACCCACGCCAACCGCGTCGACCGCGACTGACGACGCTGAGACGACCGCCAGCGCGACAGACACGCAGTCTGCAACCGCGACCGAGGCCACGACCGAGCGCCGGACCACGGCGACCGGCGTTCCCGGTTTCGGCGTCGCTCCCGCGGTCGCCGCCATCGCGACGCTCCTGCTCGGGGGCGCGCGCTGGGCGCGACACGAGGACTGAGCGAACGCGGGCCCTCGGGGGCCTGTGTCGAATCTTTATCCGTGTGGACGTCTAGCAGGGAGGTATGAACGGCCCGGACACCGCGGACGAAACGAGCTTCTATCTCGACTACGAGCTACAGGTCGACGCGACCCGCGACGCCGTAGCGAAGCTCGCTCGTGAGGTCCTCCAGTACGAGTGGGCCGACTACCTCCGCGCCTCGCCTCCGGAGGGTCCCCACACGTGGCACGCCCTCGACTCGGGGAAGCCGTGGGGCCGCGTCACGCCTACGGCGTGGGAGCGCGGCCGCGACCACGGGTACGACCTCCACTTCGAACACTACCCGACGCCGCGCGCCCTCCAGCGCGGACAGTTCCGCCTCGAACTCCACCTCGAAGACGGCATCCACGGCGACGCCGACTTCTCGGGGGACTCCCCGTACGCGTCGCTTCGCGAGCGACTCGTCACGGCGCTCGACGAGGTGCGCGACGAACACGACGACCTCCCCGCCGGCGAGTTCGGCACCGGGCGGACGCTCTGGCGGGTCGACTCCCACTTCCTCGCGGGCGACACCGTTGCCTACTACGAGGCGCTCCGCGAGGCGCTGTCGGCCCACGACGCGTTCGTCGACGCCGCGGCGACCGTCCTCGACGACGAACTCCCCGAGCGCGACCCGTTCGAGCGCGACTGACGCGCCGAGCGGGAGGCTCGACGACCGGGACGTGCTGACCGACGCGAAGCTCGACGAGTGGCGACGCCAACGACTCGGGAGCGAGTCAAACGCTCCGTCGGGCCTCGCCTCGGACTCCCCCGGCTCCTGTCTCGTCGGTACCGCTTCGGCCAGTTCGAAGGAGACTGGAGGAAAAAGTGAACAATCAACCCGACAATACCACTATATAGCTACATTTCAATAGCGTATCTCCGAAACGTCGAAAGAACTATATCGTTAACCGTGCGTTAGTGAAACGATGGCACAAGCACTCGAGGTCGCCCCGCACGTGATCACGGAGGGGTCGACCATCCGGCATTCGACGCTGTGTACGGAACAGACGGTGGTGGAAATCGAAGACGAGACCGTCCGGACGATGTACGACGACGAGGAGTTCGTCTACCCGCGCGAGCAGCTCGCGGTCGACCTCTCGGTCGGTCGGTTCGAAGTCGTCTCCTGACCCCGCCTTCGGGACGGCACGGGCCACCGTCTCGGCTTCCGTCGTCGCTCACGGTTCCCGCGAATCCATCCGGCCCGCTTCGGTCCCCGTTTTCGTCGTTCTACGCGACTCGCCCGTCGCCTCCCGACTCGCGAGCGACCCCGCCGCAGCGCGTCTCGAAAATCCAGACGGTTCGACTGCCGACACTATTTTCACGGCCCACATGAATCTCCCGCCGTGTCCTCCGCAGACCCTCCGCGCTCGCCGGGAACGCTCGCCGTGAGCGCCAAAGAGACCGGCCAATCCCTGTACGAACGGGCGTACAACACGCTGTTGACGGGCGTGGCGATCATGATCCCCATCGTCATCACGCTGTACGTCCTGCGCGTCGGTATCGACTTCGTCAGAAACGCCCTCGAACCGTTCATCGACCTGCTTCGTTGGGCGGGCATCATCAGCCGCTTCGAGAGCGTCGAATTCATCACGCTCCTCATCGACCTCGGTATCTACTCGTTCGTCGTCGACTTCTTCACCGAACTGGTCGCCCTGCTCGTCCTCTTCGCCATCGTCGCGGTCGTGGGGACCGTCGGCCGCAACCAGTACGGCGAGAAAATCATCGGCGTATTCGACCTCGTCATCTCCTCGATTCCGGGTATCGGCACGGTGTACAAGAGCTTCCGCCGCATGGGCGACGTGGTCCTCGACGAGGGGGCCGACGAGTTCCAGGACGTGAAACTCGTCCAGTGTTTCGACGACGACGTGTACGTGCTCGGCTTCCAGACGGGCGGTTCCCCGGCGACCATCGAACAGTCGACCGGCCATAAAGAGATGGTCTCGATGTTTCTCCCGCTCGCGCCGAACCCCGTCACCGGTGGCCTACTCACCTACATCCCCGCCGACGACGTGTACGACATCGACATGACCGTCGAGGAGGGCGTCCGGAGCATCCTCACGAGCGGCGTCGCGACCGACGAGGATTCGGGCGCGCTCGGGGTGAACATGTCCGAACTCCGCGGCACGGAGCGGTTACAGGACATCCGCGAGTCGATGATTACGAGGGAGCGAAAAGAAAACCGGGACTGACCGGGCGTCTCTCCCGGGACCGTTGGCGGGTGGCTGTCCACCGCGGTGACCGCGTGTGTTGTCCCCGACGCCACCTTCCGTTCCGATGACAGACCGCTCGCCTCCCACCCCAAATCTGTCAGCGTATCTAATGTTTATATGTCTGCTCTGCGAAGTGTGGTGTGATAGCTCATGGCACCGCCACCACGGGTTCTCGTCTACGGACCACCGCCAGAGCGTGCCTGGCATCCGCGGAGCGACGTCGAAATCCGATACGTGACGGAGACCGAAGCGCTTCGCCGGCTCGCGGCGTCGAAAGACCCGACAGTCGTCGTCTGTCTCCACGCACCACCGTCTTACCGCGGCGGAGTCGCCACGCGCGTTACCCGACGCGTCGACGATTCCCAACCGGTCGTCGTCACCGGCTGGGAGACCGCTCGTTCGCCCAGACTCGCGCCGGTCGATTCTGACCTCGTGAAGACGGTCGGCCTCCCGGACGACGAACCGCTCCCGGAAGCGCTGTTCGACGTCGTCGACAAGGTCGGTGCGCGACTCGCAGTCCACGCGTGACGCGGCAATCGCTCGCTCCGTTCAGCGACCGCTGAGTAGCGCGAGTTCGAACCGACAGACGGTGGTGGCAACCCTTCGACCGACCGTAACAATTAGCATGGTTGATTCTTCTTGTCATATCGTGAACGTCGGAGTAATCACGTGTTCACACGGCGATTCACGGCAGTACGACGCGTGAGGGGCTGCTGCCGACCGCTCCCAGGGATGCGGGTTCGATCAATCCACGCCGTGGGTGAACCGTGATGGTTCGACGGACAAACCGACAACAACCATGAGCTCTTCGAACACGCCCGGTTCAACGCGAGTCGTCTGGACAGCGTCCACCCGCTTGGGGGGGACGATATGACACTGAAAACGCGACACAGTTGCCTTTTGTTGCTGATTCTCGCGGTCGCCGTCGCCCCGGGGGTGACTGCGGCGGCGGGGTCGACTGACGTCGCACTCGATCCGACGAGCCAGACGGTCGAGAACGGCGAGGCGGCGACGTTCGACGTGGTCGTGACGAACGCCTCCGGCGGCGTCGGCGCGGCCAACATCACGTTCTCGGTCGCCAACGACACCGCGGCTATCACGCAGGTCGCGTTCAGCCACGAGACGGTGGCGAACACCACGACGTACGCGAGTGACAACAGTTCCGCGACGCTCACCGGCTACGGGCTCGATACGAACCAGACCGGCCAGGTGGTCGTCGCCACCGTCACTGTCGAAGGGAACGCGACGAGCACGGCCGAAACCACGGTCACGCCCGAGGTCAACGCGCTGGGCGACGAGGACGGCAACGACTACACGGTCGGTGAGGAACAGTCCGCACAACTCGAGGTGACAACCTCGTCGTCGGGCGGCGGCGGTGACGGCGACGACGGGGACGACGGGGACGACAGCGACAGCGGCGGTGGCTCCGGTGACGGCGGCGACGGCGACACGGCGTCGACGACCGTCACGAACTTCTCCGTCGCGACGACCGACGTCGAAACCGGCGAGAGCGTCGAAGCCACGGCGACCGTCCTGAACGACGGCGACGTGACGACGAACGCGACGGTCAACCTCACGGTCGACGGCACGGTTCGAACGACGAAGACCGTCGCCGACCTCGAACCCGGCAACGAGTCGGCCGTCGTGTTCCTCCCGGTGTTCGAGCAGGCGGGAACGTACAACCTCACTGTCGGCGGCGAGTCTGTGGCGGTCACGGTCGCCGAGCCGACCACGACCTCCGACCCGGTGACGACCGAGACGCCGACGGAGACGGAGAGCCAAGCGCCAGGGTTCGGCGTGTTGTCGGCGCTCGTCTCGCTGGTCGCGCTCGTCGGTGCGGCGCGTCTGCGGGCTCAGTAACTCGCGTTCGACTCGCTCACTTCCCGAGTGAACGGTCGGGAGTCGAAGCGTCGACGCTCAGCCGCTTTTTCGAGTTCGACAGCGCGCTCCCGAGCTTCGGAGTCTCCGTGAGCACGCCGTTTGACCGGGGTGTCAGCGGAACCACACACACTTAATGTGAGCGCTCGCGAGTCTCGCGATAGAGAACACTAATGGGCTACCGTCGAGCGCTTTCGTTCAGTTGGGAGACGCGCGACACACTCGCCGTGCTCGTTATCGCCCTCACCGTCTCTTTTCTCGTCGGTGCCGCCATTCTCGGCGTCTCGCTCGGCCAGCAGACGACGACCATCTCCGACGAGTTCGGGACGAGCTATCACGTCGAGCGCGTTGACTCCCCGTCGAGTGTCGCGGACGCGAGCGGGTCCGACCCCGAAGTCCGACTCGTCTTCGTTGGGGCGACCGTCGACGGGAGGCCCGCGACGGTTGTCGGCGTCCCGCCGGGCGTCTCAGAACTCACCGTCCGGGGGCAAACAATCGACTTCCCCCGTCCGGACCCCGGAACGCTCGCCGTCGTCGGCGGACCGCCCGCCGGCGAGACCGTCTCGCTCGCAACGGACGAGACGGCGACGTCGGTCACGGTTACGGACCGCTCTGGCCATCAGGTCCTCCGAGACGGCTGGTATCTCACCCGCGCCGAGACGCTTTCAGCGTTCGAGGCGACCGAGGTGGTCACCATCGAGCAGACCGACGGCGCACCGGCGACGCCGCTGTTGTCGGCGCTCCAGTTTTTCGTCCGCGGGACCGACCAACTGGTCCGCCTACTCCAACTCGCAACGCTCGCGAGCGGCATCCTCGTCGGGGTGACGACGTACAGCGTCATCCGACTCACGGTCAAGGAGCGACGGCCGGATATCGCCGTGCTCCGTTCGACGGGCGCGACGCCGCGGCAAATCGTCGGCGTGTACACCCTCCGCGCCATCACGCTCGCGGCCGTCGGACTGGCGCTCGGATACAGCATCGGCGTCATCCTCGTCCGGGCGGTTCTGAACGCGGCGGTTTACGCCGGGCTCCCAACCTCGCTCGCGCTCGCGCTCACGCCGGCGGTCGTCCAACTGCTCGGACTGGCGACGGCCGTGCTGCTCGTCGCCGGCGTCGTCGCCGGCCTGACAGCGTCGTACCCAGAAGCGACGAAACCGCTGGACCGGCTGTCGTCGCCGGGTCAGCCGACCGCCGACGACTCGCGGTCGCCGTTCACGCGACTGTTCGAGACGCGACTGCTCGGGTGGGAGGCGACCGTGCCCACCGTCGCGACGCTGAGCGTGTTCATGGGCGTGGTGCTGTTGCTGTCGGCCGTCATCGGCGCGGTCGGCCCGCTGTCGGGCGTCGGCCAGCAGACGATTACCGAACCGGACGCACCGCACCCCATCGCCAGTAACGTCCCGGAGTCGTACGCGTCCGCGCTCCGCAGTCAGGGCGTCGCGGTCAGTCCGGAGATTCTCCTCTTCGAGGTGTACCGCAGTACGCCGTTCGTCGCGCGGGGGGTGAACTACTCCGCGTACGAGTCGTTGGCGCACACGGCGCTGACGACGGGACGGGAACCGACCGGCGACGACGAGGCGCTCATCGGGGCAAGTCTCGCCGAGGCGACTGGCCTCGCGGTCGGCGACACGCTCGTTCTCGGGGGCAGCACGACGCCCGGCATCACGCGAATCGAAATCGTCGGGCAGTTCGCGGGTACCGGCGTCCAAGACGACCAACTCCTCGTCTCGCTCGATACCGCTCGTCACCTCACGACGACTGGGCGAGACGGGGTTCAGTTCATCAGAACCAGCGGCCTCGCCAGCGGAGACGCGAACACGTCGACAATCGTGGTGACGGACGCGACAGTCACCCGTCGAGATGGGCAGTTCGGCGTCGCTATCGAAGCAACGAACCTCGGGCTGAGCGACGCCTCGCGGTCCGTCTCGGTCACGCTCGGAGACGCGACGGCGGAGGCCTCCTTGTCCGTGCCCAGTCGCCGGTCGAAGACGACGTTCGTCGCGTTCGAGACACCTCCCGCGGGGACCGTCTCCCTCTCCGTGGCCGACGTAACGAAGTCGGTGACGGTCGACGAGCGAGGCCGCGTCGTCGAGTCGCTCGGCGTGAGCGTTCCCGCGTCGATACCTGTCGGGGGCGCGCCGCGAATCAGCGTCTCGCGGGGCGGCGAGCCGGTCGCAAACGCGACGATTTCGGTCGATGGCCAGCGCCGAACGACGGACGCGAGCGGGACGACTCGCGTCCGATTCAACGAGACGGGGACGTACGTCGTGTCCGCGCGTGCCGGTTCCCAACAGCGTAACACGACGGTGACCGTCTCCGAGGACGCGACTCGTCGGCCGGTCCAGACGCTCTCTCTCTCGCCACAGACGCCGACGCTGTTCACGTCACCGACGGTGACGGCGCGGCTCACCAACCCGTGGACACAGCGACTGAACACGACCGTGACTATTCGGGGTCCGGGGAGGGACGTCGAACGAGCCGTCTCGCTCGCGCCGGGCGGGAGCCGTCGCGTCTCGGCGACTCTCCCACAGCGCCCGGCCGGAGCGTACACCGTCTCGTCGCAGGTCGGTGCGAGCGAACCGGCCACGCTCACGTATCGCGTCCGCGGCGACGAGCGGTTGGCGACCGCGCTCGCGGGGAGCGGTCGCTACACGAGCGGTGGCGGCATCGCGCAGGCGATTCAGCTCGTCTTCGGGAACCTCGAAGTGCTCCTCGCCGCGGTCGTCGCGCTGGTGAGCCTCATGACCGTCGGGAGCACGACCGCGGCGTTCACGCGGAGCACCTACGGCGTTCGGAAGACCATCGGCGTGTACCGCGCGACCGGGGCGCGTCGGACCGACATCCTCCGGCTCGTCCTCTTCGACACGCTCAAAGTCGGCCTCGTCGCTTCGGCTGTCGCGTTCGTCATCGCCACCGCGGCCGTGACGGCGCTGCTGTCGGTCGGCGAACTCCGCGTGTTCGGCGTGGCGCTCACGCCGGCGTTCTCGCCCGGTGTCATCGCCGGGATGGTGTTCGCGGGCCTCGGGCTCGCGGTCACGAGCGCCTGTCTCGCGACGGGCTATCTGTTGCTTCAGGACCCCGCGGCACTCTTAGTGGATAGACATATACCGACGCCCGAGGGAGAGGGTAGTATCACCAATGAGTAACGGACGCCGCCGCGGATTCGTGATTCTCATCGCGGGTGTCGCCCTCGCGTTCGCCCTCCGTGCTCTCCCGCTTTATTGGAGCGGCCTTCCATCGACGCTCGACGGATTCGACTACGCGTGGTTAGCGAAGACGACCACGGAGACGGGGTCGATTCCGCTCACCCAGCGCGCTGACAACCTCGTGTTCAGCACGTACCTGAGCGTCGTGTCGCTGGTCACCGACGCCGTTCCCGTCCGTGCGATTCAGCCGCTCGCGACCGTCGTCGGCGGAGTTATCTGTTTTGTCGGTGGCGTCGTCGCTCGCCGCGTGCTCCGCGACAGCGGGTCGAGCGACGGGACCGCCACCGCGGTCGGTGCGGTGACGGCGACGCTCCTCGCCGTCCAAGGGTTGTTCCTCCGTCGGACCACGGTTCCCGACGAGGAAATTCTCGGCATTCTCCTCGTGATTACGCTCGCGTTCTGCCTGCACCTCGCGTTACGGAGTCGGCTTCGGCGGTGGTGGCTCGTCGTCGGGCTCTTGCTCGTCGTGTTCCCGATGACCCACACGTTTTCGACGTTTATCGCCGCGCTCGTCGTGACCGCGCTCGTCGTGCGCCACGTCTCCGTTCGACTGTCGCTCCGTTCGGTGCTCGGCCCGGGCGCGCTCGCGGTCGCTTTCTGGGCGTACATGTTCTCGTACTACCGCTTCGCCGAGTCGTCGACGACGCTCAGCGTTCCGTACGTGAACCGGGTCATGGCCTATCCCGGGCTCTTTCTCGCGTGGCTCATCCTTCTCGCCATCGGCATCGTGTGGGTCCAACAGACCGGTCGGCGGGTCAAACAGGTCTCGTACCTCGCCGTCGTCGGGTCGTTCTTCGGAATCGTCGGACTCAACGCCGTCTCACCGATATTCCCGGGGACGACCCAGACGCCGCCGCTCATCTTGGGGCTCGTCGCGATTCTCGGCGTGTTCGCGGTGACCGCCGCCTTCGGACTCGAACTGTTCGAGTCGTACCGCGGCGGCGCGATACCGACGGCGATGTTCCTCGCGCCGGTCACCATCATCGGGTTCGGACTCACCGCGTCGCTCACGCCCGAGTACTACGACACGGTCATGCGCGCGCAGACGTTCCTGCACGTCCCGGCGGCGATGCTCGTCGGAGTCGTTCTCGTGCGCCTCCTACAAGGTGTCTCGCGGGCGACCGCCGGGCGCACGCTTCGGCTCGCGCTCGTCGCGCTCGTACTCGTCTCGACGCTCGCGACCGCGCCGCTCGCGTACCTCACGATGGACACCGCGACCGTCCCGACCACGACGTACGAGTCCGAGTTCGAGGGCGTCCGATTTGCCTCCACACACACCGACGCGCCGTGGGTGAGCGACCACTCGCTGACGCGGGTCGGAGCGCATTACTTCAAGGCGCAGGTCGGCTACAGCGCCGTCGCGAACTGGCTCTCCGGCGGGCCGAGCCCGGACTGTCTCGTCATCTCACAGCGCTCGTGGACGACGACCGGTGCGCACCTCTTCCCGAACGCACCGGAGACCGTCTCGGCGACTGCGTACGCCGAGTGGACCGCGACGCGGAACGTCGTCTACGCCAACACCGGGAACGACCCCGTGGTGGTGTCTCGACCGGTCGGGAACGCGACGTGTGCGGCCGCGACGAACCGAACGGTCTGACCGAGCACCCATACACTATACATACGTGAAGCATGAAGGGAGCATATCGATGACGGGCCCCGTACTGCGCGGCGATTCGCTCACCGTCGAACGCGGTGACTCCACCATTCTCGCGGACGTCTCCATCACCGTCGAGCCTGACACGTCCCTCCTCATTCAAGGCCCGAGCGGTGCCGGGAAGACGACGCTGTTCAACGTCCTCGGACTGCTCAGTACCCCGACCAGCGGCTCGCTCTACGTCCACGGCGACGACACGAGCGCGCTCCCCGAACGAAAACGCGCCGTGTTACGTCGGGACGCGCTCGGGTTCGTGTTCCAGGACTTCCAGCTTATCCCGGACCTGACCGCGTGGGATAACGCCGCGCTGCCGCAGGACCACACCCGGAGCCGAGACGAGGCGTGGCTCGACACGCTGTTCGACGCCCTCGACATCTTGGACCTCAAAGACCAGTATCCGGCGACGCTCAGCGGTGGGGAGAAACAGCGCGTCGCCATCGCCCGCGCCCTCGCGAACCGACCGGACGTCGTCTTCGCCGACGAGCCGACGGGGCAACTCGACCCCGAAACCGCAGCGCGCGTCCTCGACCTCCTGTTCCGCGTCAAGGACCAGACGGACACCGCGCTCGTCGTTATCAGTCACGACCCCACGCTGTCCGACCAGTTCGAAGAGACGCACGTGCTGATAGACGGCTCGCTCCGCCGGAAACCGGACGAGTTCATCCGTCAATGATCCTCCTCGGATAACATGCGCTATGCGACAGCGCTCCTCTCGAGGTGGTCGCGCCGCGAGTGGCTGAGCATCGCGGTCGTCGCCGTCACGACGGCGTTTCTCCTCGGTTCCGCGCTGTTGTTGCTCACGGCGGCCACCTACACCGGCACCCTCAGTTCCGACCTCTCGAGTTCGGCGACGGTCACCTACGAGCAGTCGTACGACGACGCCGTTGCGGCCGCGTCCGCCGACGAGGTCGTCATCGCGGTCACGACCGTCTCGCTCCCCGACGGCGAGACGCATCGCGTCGTCGGGATACCGCCGGACGCGCCGCGAACGATTTCGGGCGCGTCGGTCTCGTGGCAAGCCGCGACGCTTCCGAGACCGCCGAAAGAGGGTGTCTCGGCCCCGGTATCGACGGTCCAGCGGGTGGCGCTAGCCGGGCCTGACAACACCGTTTCGACGTCCGTCTCGCCGCACCGCGTCGACGAGACGCTGTTTCCCGAGTCGTGGTACGTCGCCGACACCGACACCGTCCAGCGGTTGGGGACCAGTGGTGCCTTGGTGTTCGACACCGGGAGTTCGAACGCTCCGTCGTCACCGACGACCGTCCCGCTCATCGCGGCGCTCCCGTTTCTGGCGGGCGGTATCACGCAGGTCGTCCGGACGCTCTCGGTCGCCGCGTTCGCCGGCGGGCTGTTGATTCTCGTCGTCGTGTACAACGTGACGAAGATGTCGATTCGGGACCGGACCCGTCTCATCGGCGTCGCCCGCGCGACCGGGGCGTCGCCGCAGCGCATCCTCTCGATTATCCTCGGGCGCGTGCTGTCGCTCACGTTCGTCGGCGTCGCGTTGGGATACGCCCTCGGCGTAATCGTGACCAACGGCGTCGTCAACGCCGCGACGTACGTGGGCCTCCCGGTGTCGATTCAGACGAACGTGACCGCGGATATCGCGTTTTCGCTCATCGGCATCGCCGGGTTCCTCCTCGTGATGGGGCTGCTCGCTGGGGTCCTCGCGGCGCTTCCGGTCGTCCGCGGCGACCCGAGGTTCGACCAAACGCACCGGGCCACCAGTCGATGGCCACAGCCGATTCGCCGATTCCAAGCGGTCGCCTCGCCGACGCTCGTCGATTGGCGGGCCTTCACCCCGACGGCGGCGACGCTCGCCGTCTTCATGCTCATCATCCTGCTGACGGGGTCGATTGGCGGCGCGCTCGCTCCGCTCGCCACAACGTCGAGCGGCACCGTCGTCGAGAGCGGTGCCGCACACCCCCTCAACAGCCGCATCGACGAGAACTACGCGACGGTCCTCCGCTCGTACGGTATCACGGCAAGTCCGGAGGTCATCTACGCGCAGACCCGAGGCCGGGCGCCGTACCTCGTCCGCGGGGCGAACTACACCGCGTTTAGCTCGGTTACCGACGCGTCGTTAGTCGCGGGGACGGCCCCACAGCGCGCCGACGAGGCCGTCGTCGGGACCGACCTCGCACGGACGCTCGGACTCGAGGTCGGAGAGACGGTGACGCTCGGGGGGAGCGTCACGCCCGGCGTCAGACGCGTCACAATCGTCGGGACGTTCACCGGAAGCGGCGTGACGAACGACCAGCTCGTCGTCCCGCTCGAGACGACACAGCCGCTGGCGACGGGTCCCGGAACGGTCCACCTGATTCGGACGAGAAACGCCTCGTCGAGGCTCGCGTCCCTGCAGAACCGCTCGTCGGGACTGCTCGTGACGAGCCTCTCCGGACCGTCAGAGGTCCGGACGAACGCGACGTATCGCTTCGGCGCGACGGTTCGAAACCTCGGGTCCACCACCGCGAGTGAAACGGTTACGCTCCGCGCGGGGAACCGAACGCTCGAACGAGATGTGACGCTCGGGAGCGACGAATCGACTCGAATCTCGTTCGAGACGAGCTTCCAGACCGCGGGGACGTACGAACTCGCGACCGACGGCGTCACGCGCTCGGTGACGGTGTACCGGCCGAACACGCTTCAGCTCCCGTCCGAGTATCCGACTCGAGCGCCGCCCGGTTCCACCCTCGTCGTGCCGGCGACGACGCCGAACGAGTCCGTGGTCTCCGGCGTGACCGTCACGCTCGACGGCCGGAGTGCGACGACCGACGCCCGCGGCGGCGTGCCCATCCGCGTTCCCGAAGAGCCGGGTATGTACACGCTCCGGCTCTCGAAAGACGGCTACGTGGCCGAAGAACACACGCTCACCGTGGAACGCGGCGCGCCGCAGCGCCTCGGCGGGCGGCTGACGGTCTCACCGTCGACCGGATCGCGACTCACGAATCCGACGGTGACCGCACGCGTCGCCAACCCGTGGGGTCGCTTCCTCGTCCGCAACCTCACCCTCGTTTCGCCGGGTGGGACACAGACGCGGACCGTCGAACTGACCGCCGGAAACGTCTCGGAGATCGAACTGTCGGCGTCCGAGGTCGGGCTCGGTGACGACCCGCCGCCGGGGTCGTACGACCTCCGACTGGTCGTCGACGGGACGGTCATCTCGACGGCGACCTACCGCGTCACCGGCGACGAGCGCGTCGCGGCGACGCTCAGCAGTCGCGGCGAGTACACCGAGGGGACCGGTATCGGACGGGCCATCGAGAACGTCTTCGGGAACGTGCAGTTGCTGTTCGTCGTGCTCGTGTCGCTCGCCGGGTTGAGCACCATCGGCGGTACGACCGCGACGTTCGCGCAGGCGGTGCACGCCAACCGTCGCGTCATCGGCATCTACCGCGCGACCGGCGCGAGCAGGCGACGTGTTCTCGCCCTCCTCGCGGCCGACGCCGTCCGTCTCGCGATTCCCGCGGCGGTCCTCTCGTTCGGCCTCGCGGCGGCGCTCCTGTGGGTGCTCGCGCGGGTCGACGTGCTCGTGGTCTTCGGGATTCGACTCGCCGTCCCCGTTACCCCGTTGCTGGTCGGCGTGTCCGCCCTCGGCGCGGTCTGCCTCGCGGTCTGTAGCGCCGTCATCGCGGCGACGCCGTTCGTTCGGTTCGACGTCGGGCGGTTGCTCCACCGCTGATTGTTCGACTCGTCATGAAAATGCACTTACCCCAGACGGGTGTAGGGAGCGCATATGCACTCGTCCCGTGCCCTCCTCTTGGCGCTCGTGTTGGTGTGTTCGACGGTCGCTCCGTTGACGGCCGCACAGAGCGCCGACTACGACGTCGACATCGACGACGACCTCGATATCCCCGACCGAACGATTTCGACGCAGTGGGGAGACCAGACCATCGAAGCCATCGGCAGCGCGTCCGAGGATGGGACGGTCTCCGTTTCGGCCGACGGACCGTCCGGTGACTCGTACTCCATCCGCGTCGTCGACAGTCAACAGCGACTCCGCGACAACCAATACGTCGACGGCGGCGGCTCCGCCTCGGCGTCGTTCTCGCTCGACCGCTACGACCCCGGTACGTACGCAATCGCGCTCACGAACGGAACTGACACCGTCTACGCGGTCGAACCGTTCGTCATCAACGGGTTCGACGTCGAACAGACCGCGGCGGACCGCGTCGAAGCGGACGACGAACTCCTCGTGGAAGTGAACCTCTCCAAGGTCAGCAACGACGTTGAGTCGCCGCCGGCCGGTGTCGAAGTCGTACTCGGGAACGAGTCGACCTCCGTCCGCACGACCGCGACCCAACAGACGGGACTGAACTACACGGCGAGAGTCGATGTCGGGTCGCTCTCGACGGGCGACTATCGCCTCTATTCGGCTGCCCAGACCGGCGACGAAGTGTTCGGTGAGCCCGAGCTCGTCGCGGTGAGCGGAACCCAGTCGGTGAGTGTCGTCGAGGAGGGGTCGCTCCAGGACTCGGATTCGACGGACGAATCCGACGACACGACGACCGAAGAGCCGACCGAGACCGACACGACGACCGAAACCAACGAGTCGACCACATCCAACACGACGGCAGGGTCCTCCGGTGGAAGTTCGGCGGAGACGACTGACTCGCCGACGCCCACGGGTGACGCAGACGACGCAGACGACGGGAACGATGCGGACGAGGCCGACCAGTCGTCTTCGACGACGGAACCCACCGGCTCGACCGGAACAGAGAGTTCGACGCAGACCGCAACACCGACGACGTCGAGACAATCCGCGACAGATACCACGACCGAAACCGCCGCGCCGCTCTGGGGCCCGGTCGGGATTGCGCTGGTCTGTGTCGTCGGTCTCGTCGGCGTCAGTCTCCTCCGTCGGCGGTCGTAATCGAGACGGCCGGCTGCGCCCCTCGCGTGTTTTTCTTTACGTTCCTCTACGAACCATTCGACAATGGCTCCCTCCGCTACGCGTCGCCGCTTCATCGCTGCTGTCCCCTTCGTTACTCTCGGAGCAGGCTGTCTGGGTTCTCCCCCGCTTCGTGATGAACCATCGTCGCCACGTGTCGGCCTCGGGAAGATCAGCGTGCTCAACGTCCGGGAGGCTCAGACTACTGCCGACATCACTGTTCTCAGAGACGGCCACTCTGTGTACGAACAATCGCACACGCTCGAAGGCATCGAGGGAAACAGCGCTGATATGGTTGAAGTCATTGAATCGTGGATGGGGCAGCATGTCACCTACGAGATTACGGTGACTGCACGGAATCCTCGAGTCGAGGCCACCTTCTCAACATCGGACGTGGACCAATTAGTCGATGACTGGGGCGAAAACGAGTGCTTTCAGGTACAGTTCGATATCGCTCGCGGAGAGATTCGAACGTTGTTCGGTGCTATGGATACCTGTCAGCCGTCATCCTCTCGTTCGATGGGGCCGGGTGACAGACCGACTCCGCGCAGGTAACCGGGGAAGTACTGTTCGGTAAACTCGTGCCCGCTATTCACCACGGACTCAACAAACGCTCCGTAACGACGGATTTCAACAGCGCCGTGCATGGCTGTCCGTTTCGGGAGCGAGTCGTCCGCGCAGACCGAACAAAAAAGAACCGAGAACCGTGACGCGAGTTATTCGCGTCGCACCGCGATGAGCGCGATTGCGACGAGCGCAATCAGCGCGGCGGTGACGCCGAAGCCGGGGATGACCGAGTCAGTCGTCGTCGGCTCTCCGGTCGTCGTCTCGTCGTCGAAGCCGGGCGTTCCGTCGTCGGACGTGGTGGTGTCGTCACCATCGTCGTCGGACGTGGTGGTGTCACCACCGTCGTCCGCCGTCGTCGTCACGGCCTGCGTCGACGTCACGGCGAAGTACGAGAAGCCGGGCGTATCGACTTCCAGCACGACCCGTCCGTCGCCCTCGCTCACGACGCGCGTGTCGAGGGTCTCCCACTCACCGCTTTCGTCGTTGTAGCGTTCGACTGCGAGGTCCTGTGCCGTAATTCCGAGTTCGTCAAGCCGGTCCTGTCTCACGCTCAGCGTTATCGTCGACGGCGAATCGCTGAGGGAGTTCGGGACGTCGATTTGGACGTAGCCGATCGCGGCGTTCGACGGTCGACCGACCGTTCCGGGGAGGCTCGTCCGCTCGCGGACGATGACCTCGCCGGTTCCTTGGCTGCCGAACGCCACGTCGACGTTCGTCACAGTGGCACCGTCCGGGAGCGACGCGCTGACCTGCGAACCGTAGAAGAGCCGGACGCTCTCGTAGGTTCCGCTGTTCGGAACGGATCCGCCGCCACCGCCGCCACCGCCGCTCGACGGTGCTTCGGTGGTCGGCGTCGACGGCGTCGGCGTCGATGGGGTCGGCGTACTGCCGTCGACGTTGTTCACATCGACGGTCGTCGTGTCGCCGCTGTGCGACAGGAGGTTTCCTCTCGTGTCCGTGATCGATTCGACGGTGACGTCGATGGACGCGGCGGTGTCGCTCCCGACGGACTGCGCGCTCACCGTCAGGTCCGCGAGCGAGACGTTTCCGGTCGAGCCGGCGGTCTCACCCGTGTACCCGACGACGGTGATCTTTCCGTTGCCGTGGTCGGTCGTCTCCACGTTGAACCGGGAGTTCCCGGCGACCGAGACGTCGACCAAGCTGTCGTCGTAGCTGATGTTCAGTTCGTACGACCCGATACCGTCCGCGTCCTCGACGTTGTACGCAGTTAGCGTCGCCGTCGAGTCCGCAGAGCGTTCGTCGAGCGAGCCGACGGCGTCGACCGAGACGGTCTTGGCCGTCGCGGCACCCGCACCACCGACGCCGACTGCACTGACGAGCATGGCGGCGCACATCGCTACTGCGAGTAGCTGTTTCGTGTTCATGAGTTATGTACCTCCGATGGTGTAGTCGGCGTCGCGGTTGTTCTCGCTGTACTGCTGGACGAGCATCGCGTCGACCGCGTTCACCTGACCGTCGCCGTTGACGTCGCCGTAGGCGGCATCAGAGCCGCTCGAGGCGGCCTGTGCGATTGCGGACGCGTCGTCCGCGTCGACGTCGCCGTCGAGGTCTGCGTTCCCGAGTTCGTAGCCTTCGAACTCCACGGAGACCTGCGTCCCGACGCCGGTCTGGTTGAGTTGGACCCGCGTCTCGTCGTCGACCGTCGTCTGGCTGACGAGGTTCGCGTCGGTCGTCGCGACGCCGTTCCCGCGGAACGGTTTGTCGCTCGGCGGTGCGATGTCGTAGACGACCGTGCCGTCACTCTTCGAGATGGTCACGGACACCGTCGTGTTGACGGGCGTCTTCGCGTTCCCGTCCGATTCCGAGGTCGAGTCACCGACGAGCGACGGCGCGTCGCCGACGTAGGCGACGGGTTGGATGCTGTCGTCGCCGTCGACGAAGGTGACAGACGCCGTCTCGGAGATACCGACGCCGACGGTGAACTCGGGCGCGTTCGTCAGGCTCGCGCCGACCGTGTGGTCGCCTTCGAGCACCGTCTCGCTGACCGAGTCGGCTTGGCTCTGTCCGTCGAGGACGACGGACGCGCCACTGACGGCGTTTCCGTCGTTGTCCACGACGCTCGCGTTGACCGTTCCGACGCCGCTCACGTCGAGTTGTTCGGTCGTCCGAACGTTGTTCGGCTCGTTGTACAGCGGGCGCGCGTCGGCGGTCAGCGACGTGGTCCCCGCCGATGAGACGGTCACGTTGAAGTGGTAGGTCCGGGATTCGCCGGCCGGCACCACTTCGCCCGTGATGACCAGGGATTCGCCGGTCGAGATCGTACTCTGCTGGACGGCCGCGTCCCGCAGATCCGACGTGTCGTTCACGTACACCGCGTCTTCGGCTCCGTTCGGGAGGCCGACCGGACTGCTAATCGGGACCTCGACGAGCGGGTTGAGGAGCGCGGTGCTGTCGTTGTTCGTAACCGTTACTGCAATCGTCTGGTTGCCGTTCGTGCTGAGGTCGTCCGGCGCGTCGATTTCGACGCTGAACGGGTCCGCAGCAGACACAACGCCCGGACCGACACCGAACGATATCGATGCCACGACCAGGAGGGCAGCCAGTGTCGTTGAAAGTTTTCGTGTCATCGTTTCTCCTCAGTTGGTGTCCTCGTACTCTTGTTCGTTGACGAGCTGTTCGGACTCGGCACCGACAACGACTGGAGTCTGAGTCGAGTTCTCGACGGTCAGCGTGATAGTACCGGTCTCACGAAGCGTCTCGAGTTCGTCAGTCGTGAAGGACACCGTGGCCGTCGGCGTGTTGCCGTCGACGGTGACGTCCTCCGTGAAGGTCGAGTTAATTTCGACCGTCACCGTCTGCGCACCAGCGTTCCGCTGGTCCGCCGTGGTGAGAGCGTCGATTGCGACGCCGGTCGCACGCGTGTTACCGAAGGAGCCACCCTGCTGGTAGATGCTGACGAGGTAGCCGACACCGTCGGAGACGGTATCGTTGCTCGCCGCCGTGTAGCCCTCCGCGGCGTTCAACGCGATGATCGCGTTGCCCGTCGCGCGGGCCTTCTCACCGGTGTTGCTCCAGTACGGCGAGTTCGTGTAACCAGCCCAGGAACCGTCTTCCCGCTGGTTCGCCGCGAGCCACTGGACACCGCTGTCGAGGGCCATCGACACGTTACCCGAACTCAGTTCGTTGTTGACCTGCGTCCAGAGGGTGTCGCTGTCGTTGACCGCTGCGAGCGCCTGCACCGCGTAGGCGGTTGCCTGCGCTTCTCTCGAACCGGCTTCCCAGCTTCCGTCGCCGTTCTGCTGTTCGATGAGGTAGACCGCTGCGTCGACGCTGAACTCGTTGGCGGCCGTCTGTGCGGTCGCGTTGAGGTCGTCGCCAGCGCGGTCGATTGCGACCGTCGTGTAGGCGGTCGCGGAGGTGTCGTCGCGGAGGAAGTACCCGCTCGGGCGGACACGTCCGTTGTTGCGCTGTTTGTCTGCCAGCCAGAGCACCGCACCGCTCTGGTTGATGTTTTGCAGACTCTTGTTCACGTCCGTGCGACTGCTCTGCACCGTGTCGTCGGAGACGGCGCTCACGCCCTGCAGGGCGTAGATGGTGTAGAACAGGTCACCGCGCGGGTTGTTGCCGTACATGCTCCACGCGCCGTTGTCGTGCTGGGAGATGTTGACGTACGCACCGGGCGTGTCCTCATCGGCGAGCTTGCTGATACCCGCGCTAATCGTGCTGTTCGCACGGTCGCGGTCGTAGTTGCTCGGGAGGTCACCGTTGCGGTAGTACTGGTCGGTCCGGAGCGCGGACATCATCTGGGTCGTCGTCTGTTCGACACACCAGTAGGGGTAGGAGAACAGGTATTCGAGACCCTGAAGCGTCCGTCCGTCCGTCCCGGACTGCACAGTCACGTTGAGGGTGTGCTCGTAGGTCGTCGCGTCCGAGATGTTGAGTGCGAGCGACTGCGTCTCGCCCGCGGACTCGAGCGTCGTCGCGTTCGTCGTCGTGTAGCGGACCTTCGGCACCGTGACGTTCGTCGTCGCGGACGCCGTGTCGCTCTGGCCGAACGCTTCGACGGTGACGTCTAGCTGCGCGTCGTCGATGTCGGCGGTCGTGTTGCCGCGGACCTTCCACGCAACCGAACCGCCCTTTGCCGACGACCGGACCTGTTTCTCAGCGCGCTGTCCGTCGACGAGTTCGAGCCCCGCGGGGAGCGAAACCGTCGCGTTGACGTCCGAGGGGTAGTTCGCGTCGAACTCGGCGAGGACGGTGACGGTCGAGTTGTTCACGACCGTCGAGGGCACCGAGACGTCCTCGTCATCGATGCTCAGCGTGTACGGCTTCACCGTGACGTTCTTCGTCGACTCGTTGTTGTCGAACGGGACGCCGTCGGAGACGCTCGCGGTCACGACCTTGTCGCCACCCGTCGCGAAGCTGTGGGTGACGCGCGTCGTGTTGGGCTGTTGGACGCCGAGGTTTCCGATGGTGATGTTCTCCGTCGTCCCGTCGTCGTAGTCGACGGTCACGTTGAACTCACCGGTCGGCGCGGTACCGTTGTTCTTCGTGAACACGACGAGTGTCGCGCTCTGGCTCTGGAGCACCGTGCTCTGTCCCTGGATACGGACCGCCGGGTCGGCGTAGACCACGCGCGTGGAGTTGACGACCTGGTTGTTCGTCTCGTCCGTCTCGGGAATCTCGTTCGCCGGGTCGACCGTCGCGGTCACCCGCGCGTTACCCTGTGCGAGGGTTCCGAGGAGTTCCTCGCTGGCGAACTCGGTCAGGTCGTAGCTGAGCGTCGTCTCGTTGTTCGGCGCGTCGGTGCTGTCGGAGAGGTTGCCGGTGTACTTCGTGTACGTCTCCGTGGCACCGTTTGCGGCCTCGACGGTCAGGTTGACCGTCGCGTTCGAGACGTTGACGAGACCGTCGTTCGAGACGGTCACGGAGGCGTTCACGCCGTCGTTGAACCGCTGTTGCTGTTCGACGTCGAGTTCGGGCGAGAGGTCAGCACCCTCCGCGAGGCGGAAGGTGAGGTTCGCGCCGCTCGTGTCGACCGTGAGGTTCTGCCAGTACGTCCGGTTGACGAACCGGTCGTTCTCCGGCGGCGTGACACGGACTTCCATGTCGCCGCGGACCTCGATACCGGTCTTGTCGCCTTCACCGGCCGGGAGGAGCCCGTCGGCGTTGGACTTGTACGCGACACCCGAGCGGGTGCCGTCGTTGTTGTGGTGGACCGCAATCGTCGCGTTCTCCACGGGGTCACCGTCTTGGTCGACGACGGTGACGTTCAGCAGGCCGGCGTCGGGGAGCGTCGTGTTCCCGACGTTCAGAACCCGCTCGGTTCCGCGCGTCGTGTGGAGCGAGTAGATGTCGGGCGACCCGTCGCGCGGGTGGTCGCCGCTCCAGCCGCTCGCTTCGTCCTGCACGTACGCAATCGTCTGTGCGGTTCCGTTGACGACCGGCACGAGGAACCGACCATTCTCGTCGGTGAACGTCTGTCCGACGAACCACGACTCGTTGCCGGGGTTCGTGCGGCTTGTGTAGACGAGGTCGTCCACGGCGGCGCTCCCGTCGGGCAGCTTGACGTAGCCCTTCGCGAGCGGACCGCCGGTGACGCGTGCGCTGACCTCGTTGTTCGTCTCGCTCGCCTCGGCGATTTCGTCAGCCGGGTCGGCGATGACGCGAACGGAGTAGTTCCGCGCGTCCACGCGTGCGAGCGTCGTGTTGATATCGACCGACTCGCCCGCGGCGAGGTCGACCGACCGACTGGTGAGTTCTTCCCAGGACCCACCGTTGTCGGCTTTCGCCTCCACGATTACGTCGACGCCCGTCGCCTCGACGTTACCGCGGTTCTTCACCGTCGCGTTGACCGGCACGACGCCTTTCGTGACGTTCGTCTCGACCGACAGCGTCGGCGTGATGTCCGGTGCCTTCACGGTGACCGTCTCGGGCGAGAGGTCGCCGATGCGGACCGTGTGCTCACCGAGTTCGAGACCGGAGACGGTGAACGAGACCGTCTTCGATTCGCCCCCGTCGAGCGTCACAGCCTTCGTCTGTGTGATTTCGTCGTCGACCGAGAGCGTGGCGGTGAACGTGTCCGACACGTCGCCGGTGTTCGTGACCGTCGCGCTCACGTTGACCGCGTCCTCGAGTCCGATTTCGGTCTCGTTGACCTGCTGGTTCGAGTACTCGAGGTTCGCCGGTTTGTCGACCGTCACGGTCTGGGCGGGAAGCCCGTCGACCGCGATCTGGTACGTGCCGGGTCCGAGTTCCTTCTCGAAGGTGACCGTCGTGGATTCGTCGGGTGTGAGTGTGCCGTTCATCCACTCGACGGTCTGGCGGTCGATGACGAGCGACGCGTTGTACTCGCCGGTGCCGGTCCCGTTGTTACGGATGTCGGCGCTGACGACGGTCGTATCCCCGGGCGAGACTTGGCTCGGAACCGTGAGGTTCGAGTAGACGATGTCCGGGACGCCGCTGACCTCGATGGCCGTCGGCGGCGCTTCGTTGACCGTCACATCGTACGTGCCCGGCGTGTCGAAGCTCAGTTCGAACTGCTCGACGACGGTCTCGCCTTCGTCGACGAACACCGTCTTCGACTCGACGGTCTGGCCGTCACGCTTGAGGTCGACCGTGAAGTTTCCACCGAAGTAGTCGGTGTTCTCGATGGTCGCGTTGACCGTCACCGTCTCGTCCGTCGTCACCGACGTCGACGAGACGTTGTAGTCGGTGAGTTGGATTTCCGGCGTGATGACGTACAGGTCGACGCTCGACGAGATGTACGCGGTTCCGTCCGACGGCTCTTTCGTGACCGTCGCGGTTCCGGACTCGACGGGCGTGAACGTCACCTGACCGTTCGAATCGGTCGTGAACGTCTTGCCGTTGTAGGTCACGTTCGCACCAGCGACGCGGTCGCCGGTGTCCGCTCGGGTGACGTTGAGCGTGACGCTGTCTCCCTGCTGGATTTCGACCGCGCTCGGCTCGATGTTGAGCTGGACGCCGTCGACGAGCTGGACGGTCGCCTTGTTGCTCAGCGTCGCCGTGCCGTTCTGTGCGGTCGCGAAGTGAACGACAGAGTAGTTACCCGGCGTGAAGTTCTCGGTCGTGCGAAGCGTGACCGTCTCCTTCGGTCCGCCGACGGTTCCGTTGATACTCGTGTAGATGACCGTGTCGTCGGTCTGGGTCACGCTGTCTTCACCGGCGAGCCGCGAGAGCAGCGAGACGATGTTCGTGTTCCCGTTGTAGCGGCTCGCGGGAAGCGTGCTCCCGGCGAAGTTCGTTCCGGGCTTCACGTCGGTCGCTCCCTCGATTCGGTCGATGGACGACTGAATCTCCTCGACTTCGCTCCCGTTGAGCTGAATCGTCTGCTGCTGGTCGCCGAGGACCGACTCGTTCAGGAGAATCGTCGTGTGCGAAACGTCGTCCGTGCCCAGGTTCGACGCGTCGACGTCGACGTTCACGTCGTTGCCGACCGCGGCGACTTCCGGCGGCGTCACCGTCGACCGACCGTCCTGCACGAGGAAGTGGTCGAAGCCGACGACCGTCACGTTCCCTTCGGCGGTGAGGTTACCGGCCGAGGAGCCCTGCACCAGACCCGGGTCGGTGCTGTTTTCGACGAGAACCGTCGCGAAGATGTACTGTCCGGACTTGTCGGGGGTGAATTTGAAGTTCTGCTCTCCGCTCTCCCCCGTGAACTTGCGAACGATTTCGGCGTTCGTGTCTTCGCTCGTCGTGAGCAGGTTGCCGATATCGCTGATGCCACCCGGTTGCTTCGCGCCCTCCTTCAGGCGGACAGCGACCAACTGGACTTTCTCCCCGTCGACCACGCTGCTCTTTCCGGCTTTGCCCGGATTGAAGGTCGCGGTGATCTCCGTCTTGTTGAAGACGTAGATTCGATTTTTGTCCAAACTGGTTTCCAGGTCGCTCGTCCCGACGAAGATATTCGTGTTCCGTATCTCGTGGCTGATGTACGGGACGTCGTCGAGTGTGACAAATTCACTCGACGCTGCTGGATTATTTGGCCGGAGTGTCAGTAGTGAATACTGCCACACGGAGACGTTCTCTCCGGCGTCTATCTTCAACTCGTCACTCACCGCGGGTGTCGTTGCTCCGTCGATCGGAACGGAACCCCCTCCGCTGAGTGAGGCCGATGCATCTTCTGAGGCGAGGGTGCTCGCGCTAACGGGCCCTACCACCATGGATAGAACCACAACCCCCGTCAGAACTAAACTCAAGAGTTTAGTCCTGTTGCTGGTCGTAGGCCTCATGGTATGTTCATCTGATAGGAGAGATAAAATACTTCTGTATCGACCATGATTTTATTCAGAGACATATACCCGAATAATACCGTCCGGCTGTATTGACACTCATCCAAACCGACCAACGGTCTGGCTGTTTTGTGACCGTGGTCACATTAAAGAAGGCGGGTAGTCTTGTGAGTAGCATATGCGAAGACGCCGGTTCCTTACTGCGTTCTCTGCGATGGTCGTCGGAACTGCCGGCTGTGCGCAGGAGTCCGACACGGAGGCGTCGACCCAGTCAACCACGACGACGGCGCTCCCGACGAAAACGCCCTCACCGTACGCCGAGCAGGCGGACGAGTTTCGGGCGTTCCTCCAACAAGAGGAGATATCCATCGTCGAACTCCTCCCGCAACCGCCGGCGAACACGGTGGAACTCACGTACGTCTCGAACGAAGCGCAGTACGAGGAAGTCGGCGGGGAAATCGGCACGATCGCCGGCGGCTTCTTCAATCGCGTCGCAAACGGCTGGGAGGCCGAACGCCTGAACGCAATCGTCATGGACAGCCCCGAGTCTCGCTTCGGAACGTGGCACGCGAAGTCGTCGTGGTTCGCCGACTACCAAGACGGTGAGCTCTCTGCGAACGAACTCTCGCTCAAAGTGCTGGACACACTCTCGCGCGCGGAAGACGCGTAAGTAACTGATTCGGTGGGTTCGTCTCACGTCTGGACCGCCGAGGCCCCGGGCACGACAGTCGGTGAGACCGACCGCTTTTAGTGAGTCCTTGTCGCACCCATAGCCGATGCCCTCCGATACGGACTGGCTGTCGTTCGTCCCACGCTCGGTTCGCACTACTCCCGCGGACCTGCTCGCGGTCGTGGTGGTAGTCGTCCTCACCTGCGGTGCGGTCACCGTTCCCGGCGTTCGCGACACCCCGCTCCGAATCGTGCTCGGCCTCCCGTGCGTGCTTTTCGTCCCCGGCTACGCAGTTATCGCCGCGTTGTTTCCCGAGGCTGGGCCGTCAGTTGCCGCGGACGGAGACGCCGACGCGGCCGACCGGACGGGAATCGACGGTATCGAGCGGGTCGCGCTCTCGTTCGGGACGAGCATCGCCGTCGTCTCGCTTCTCGGGCTTCTCCTCAACTTCACGCCGTGGGGGCTTCGACTCGTTCCAATCGTCGTGTCCATCGGGGCGTTGACGGTCGTTGCCGCGGTCGTCGGGTCGCGTCGGCGGGCTGCCCTCCCCGAGGGCGAACGTTTCGGCGTCACGGTCCGGTCCAGTCTCCCGGATGGCCCGAACCCCTTCTCGTCCGGGTCGCGGACCGACGCGGCGTTCGCCGTCGTGTTGGTGCTCTGCCTCGCGGTCGCCGTCGGGGTCGGCGGATACATGGTCGCCGCTCCCGGGTCCGGGGAGTCGTTCTCCGAGGTGTACGTGCTGACGGAGAACCAGTCCGGGCAACTCGCCGCGGAGGACTACCCGACTGAGTTCACCGCGGGGGAGCCGACGCCGCTTACCGTCGTCGTCGGTAATCACGAGGGGACGCAAACCGACTACGTCGTCGTCTCACAGCTCCAGCGCGTTCGGGTCGCCAACAACACCACGACGGTCCTCGAACGCGAGTCTCTCACGCGGTATCGACCGTCGGTCGACGCCGATTCGACGTGGCGGACCGAGCACGCGGTCACGCCGACGATGACCGGCGACCGGCTCCGACTCACCTACCTCCTGTACGAGGGAACGGCACCCGCGGAGCCGACGGCCGAAAACGCCGCCCAAGCGGTCCACCTCTGGGTGAACGTCACCGACTCGAATTCCGAATCGTCCTGACCGGCCCCACTAGTTTTCTCGGACGGCCGCGAACAGCGCCTGCACGTCCACGACGTTGACGCGGCCGTTCCCGGAGAAATCGAACGCCTCCTGACTGTCTTCGACCGCCCCAGCGTTGCGGTGGGCGAACAGCGTCTGCACGTCGGCGAGCGTTACGTTGCCGTCTCCGTTGACGTCCTCGTAGCGGCCGTCACCGTCGGGGTCGGTCGGTGGCGCTGTTTCGGTCGTCACGGAGGGTGGCAGCTCGGCCGTTTCGTTGACCGCGCTCCACGTGTCGAGCATCCCCGCGCCGACGGTCGGCGCTGTCTGCGGGAGCGGTCGCGCCGTCGACCGGAGCACCCGGGTCACGTCGGAGCGAGTCGCGTTCGGGTTCGCGTCGAGAAGAAGCGCGACCGTGCCGCTCACGTGCGGGGCCGCCATCGACGTCCCGTCGCGGGTGACGTACGGTTCGGCCTCGTCGGTCTGTGACGTCGAGTACGCGGACGTGACGTTCTCACCGGGGGCGATGAGGTCGATGCCGGGTCGCCGGTCAGCCCCGAACCCGACCGGGCCGCGGCTCGAAAACGAGGTCACGTCGGACGCTGTCTGCCGTGACGCACCGACGGTAATCGCCCCCGCCGAAGCGCCGGGGCTCGCCACGGAGCGGTTCCCGAGCAACCCGGCGTTGCCGGCCGAGATGACCGCGACTGTGTCCGTCGTCGTCACGAGCGAGTCGACGTACCGAGAGAACTGGTCGCTCCCGTTCGACGGGTAGTACGCCGTCGTTCGGTACCGATACGACACCGACTCGGGGTGGTCGTTCTCGACGTCGAGCGACCAGTTCCCGGGGGTTTCGATTGCGGTCCCGTTCCGGGGTGTGAATCTCTGGTACGCGATTTGTGCCGGCACGCGCCCGTCAGCGAACCACCACCCCGCATCGACGCCTCTGAGCGGGGTTTCGCCCGCGGGGTCTCGAAGCGTCACCGAGAGGTTCCGCATGACCTCGGCGCGCCGCTCGTCGCTCTGTATCTGCTCGCCGCCGACCCGCGTCGGTTCGACGAGCACGTAGACGTACGCCGGTTTGAACCCGTCGTACTTCGCGTTGGTCTGGTACACGCCGGAGCCGTTCGCGTAGAGTTCGATGTCCGCGGTTCCGGTCTCGTTCGGCCGGACCCCCCGTTCCCCGCGGTACTCGAGCGGGAACGGACTAGCACCGAGACTCGCGGAGACCACGTCCGCGTGGTTCTCGGCGCTCCACTCCATCGCCGCCATCACGTCCGACATACTGCCCTGTCCGTCGGCGTTGAGGGCGCGCGCGCCGAACAGCCGTGCGCCGGGTGCGACACCGACCGATCTGTTCGCGTCTGTCCTCCCGGCGACCGTCCCCGCGACGTGCGTGCCGTGGCCCCACGGGTCGAACGGCTGCGACGAGTCGCCGACGAAGTCCTGCCACCGAACGACCTGCCCGCGGAGCGCCGGGTGGCTGTCGTCGATGCCGCTGTCGATGACGCTGACGTTCGCGCCCGTACCGGTGATTCCGCGCTCCTGTACCGCGTCGGCGCCGATGGATTTGACGCTCCACGACTCCGTTCCGCTCGTCGCGCGCTGAACGCTGTCGGGTCGGACCGTCTCACCGTACGCGGACAGCGAGTCCAGATACGCGGAGACGCTCGGCGACACCGATCCGGTCGCGTAAATCGGCCTGTCGTAGTGAATCGCGGACACGTTCGGCATCCCGCCGAGCGTCCGCACGACAGCGGGCGTCGCCTCGACTGCGAGTGCGTTTCGAGTCCAGAAGGGTTTCACGTCCGCAACGGTCCCGTTCGCCCGCCGAGCGTCGAGGAATTCGCGCACGTCGGACTGCGTCCGGTTGGTCGTCGCTCTGATTTGTGCGCGCGTCGTCGTGTCGTTGCGACCGCCCCCGTCGCGCGACTGGTCGTCGAAGACGAGGATTACCGGGACGAGTTCGTCCGACTCCGCGCGCGATAGTCGATACGCCGCGACGCCCGAGAGAACGTCGCTCCCGGTCGTTCCGTTGTCGGATGCAGTCGTGTTATTCGCGGAGTCGGAGACGGTCGCCGCGGCCGTACTGCGTTCGGGTCCCACTGAGTCGACGTCAGTTGTGGGGAGCGCCGCTTTCGAGACCGGCGCGAGCGTCGCGCTCAGGAGGAGACAGAACACGATGCCGACGACGACGGCCCGTGTCCCTCGTTGCGTTCGAATCATCTCTTCGAGAGTCGTCTGGGTGGGAACACGGCTGTGACGGCGAGCATCTTACTCGATAGGTAGTGTCCATCCCGGCTACAAGCCTAAAACATCCATCGGTCGTGCCGACTCGTCGACCGAATAGTGTAACAGGCATACTCACATTACACTCCGTGCCGACGGCTGCACCCCGGCGTCCCGCTCGCCGCCGGTCCCGGAACAGAAAAGTAGTCCGACTCTCAACACGCCGGTACCGAATTCGAATGTCGACTCGACAGGCTCTCGTCGTTCCGCTCGGACTGCTTGTGCTCGTCGGTTCCAGCCTCGCCGTCGCCCCCGTGGGGGTGGCGGCAGCGCAGGACGACGTTTCGGTCGTCGTGACGCCGGCGTCCCAAGAGACGGACGTCGGGTCGACGACGACCTACGACCTCGTGGTCCGCGGCCTCGACGGCGGCGGGGTTGGCGCGGTCGACCTGACCGTCCGCGTCAACGGTTCGATTGCGTCCGTCGCTAACGCGTCGTTCGTTCCCGACCCCGGCCTGAACGAGGTCACGTACGACGACGGGCGTTCGCGAGTTCGGCTCTACGGCGCGCTCATCGACACGTCGCAGTCCGGGTCCGTCACTATCGCGACCGTCACCGTCGAAGGCAGCGCGAACGGGACGTCCCCAATCGGCGTGAACGTGACTGACGTCGGGAGCGAAGCGGGTGTCAGCTACCGAATCGACGCCGTCGAGAACGGGAGTCTCGCCGTCGGCGAGGTGAGTTCGAACGCCACGACGACCGCGGAAGCAGATACGGTCGATGATAGTTCGTCGTCCCAAGACGGCGGTGGCGGTTCCGATGCTGACTCGGACGCTACAGGTGGGGAGTTGACCGTCTCGGCGATGGGTAGTTCCGGGACGGACGCGAACAACACGAGTTCGCCCGCGACGTCGTCGTCATCGACGGCGAGCGCAACGACGGACGGACAGGACGAGACCACACGAGCCACCACCGAGCGCTCGACGGAATCGACTGAGACGGCCGTTCCCGGCCCATCGATACTCCTCACCGCCTGCTCGCTCCTCGCCGCAGTGCTGTGCTTCTGGGTGAGAACCCGCTCCGATTGAATGGGAACCGCGGTGTCGTTCGCCACGCGCGTCACCGACGAGTCGCACCTCACACCGCCCCCGTCCTGACCGGACCCCACAAGCGATAGTTTAGTTATCCCGCCCCGTCCACGACCGTACATGGCAACGGCACGACGCGAGCGGTTCATCCGCGCCCAGCTCGCCTGGATGCTCGGCGCGACCCTCGTCTTGGTCCTCCTCGACTCGCTTTCGTACGAGCTGGTCTTCGTCGTGTCTCTCATCGGTTTCCTCGTCGTCGTCGAACTCACCGCGCCGGTCGCGGTGACGCCCGCGTGGCGGCGGCGGCTCCTGTGGCTCATCGGCGGCGGCCTCGTCGTCTTCGGCTACATCGTGGTCAGACGCATCCTCGACATCCTCCCACCGGGGGTGTTCTGAGTGCGCGTCGGCTCACGCGAGGTCGGCTCCCCGCACCTCTTGGCCGCGGCGCTCCTCGTCACGATGCTCCTCGGTGTCGGCGTCGGCGCGAGCACCTCGTCGTCCACCTACGGCGCGTTCAACGCCGCGTGGGACGGCGGCTCCGGAATCCGTGGGGTCGCATCGGACGCGGGTGCCGAGACCGAAGTCGTCTACAACACCACCGAGTACGGCGAGGTCGACCCCGCGGGAACCGTCGCGTTCGTCATCTCGCCGGAGCGGGGCTACACCGACGCCGAGGCCGACCGCATCGAGGCGTTCGTCCGGGCCGGCGGGACCGTCGTCGTCGCCGACGACTTCAGACCCCACGGCAACGACCTGCTCGGCCGACTGGGCGCGTCGGCGCGCATCAATCAGACGCCGCTCCGCGACGACCGCCACCAGTACAAATCCGGGGCGCTCCCGGTGGCGACGCGCGTCGCCGCGGACCCGCTGACCCGCGACGTGACGCAACTCACGCTGAACCACCCGGCGACGGTGACCGAAAACGAAAGCACCGTCCTCGTCCGCTCGTCGAACTTCTCGTATCTCGACCGCGACGACGACGGCGAACTCGACGAGAGCGAGACGCTCCAATCGCACCCCGTCGTGACCACAGAGCGCCTCGGCGCGGGCGACGTGGTCGTCGTGAGCGACCCGAGCGTCTTCATCAACGCGATGCTCGAACGGCCGGACAACCGGGCGTTCGCCGAGGCGCTCGTCGCCGACCGGCCGACCGTCGTGTTGGACTTCTCGCACGCCGAGGAGCGCCCGCCGCTGCAGGTCGCGCTCCGGGCGCTCCGGGGCTCCGGCGGACTCCAACTCCTGTTCGGCGGGGTCGTCGTCGGCGCGGTCGCGCTCGTCGCCCGCAGCGGCCGGCGCTCGTAGTCTGTCGTCGCGGCCGCGGCCGTCCGGCTCCGTCGACCCGCTCGTCTGGCCCGCTCGCTCGCCGGGGAACCGAGACCGCAGTTATATGTGGTCGCCGTTCTGAGTGTCTCGTATATGAGTGCTCCCGAAGAGGTCTACGAGGCCATCCTAGACGAGACGTCACAACTCCTCGTCGGGAACGAAGACGCGATAGAGGCGCTCACCATCGCGTTGCTGACGAACGGGCACGTCCTCCTCGAAGGGGTTCCTGGCGTGGCCAAGACGACCATCGCCAACCTGTTCGCCCACGCCGCGAACCTCGACTACCAGCGGATTCAGATGACGCCCGACGTGCTGCCGGCGGACATCACGGGCACCCACATCTACCGCGAGAACCTCGGCGAGTTCGAACTCCAGCGGGGGCCGGTCTTCTCGAACGTCGTCCTCGCCGACGAGATCAACCGGGCGACGCCGAAGACGCAGTCCGCCCTCCTCGAAGCGATGGAAGAGGGACAGGTGACCATCGAGGGCGAGACGCTCAAACTCCCCTATCCGTTCATGGTCGTCGCCACGCAGAACCCTATCGAGTACGAGGGGACGTTCAACCTCCCGGAGGCCCAGCGCGACCGCTTCCAGTTCAAGGTCGTCGTCGAAATCCCGGAGCGGGCCGACGAGCGGGAGATTCTCGAACGCTTCGACCGCTCGCCGTCGCTCAAGCCCTCGGACATCTCGAACGTCATCGACGACGCCGACATCGGGGAGGCCCGACAGGTCGTCACGGGCGTGCACGTCGACGACAAAGTGTTCGACTATATCCTCGACCTCGTCGGCGCGACGCGGACGCACGCCGCGGTCGACTTCGGCGCGTCGCCCCGCGCCTCGCTTGCGTTCCTCCGGGCCGGCAAGGCCGCCGCGGCGATTCGCGGCCGCGACTACGTGATTCCGGACGACGTGAAGCGACTCGCGCCAATCATCATGTCGCACCGCCTCGTCCTCGGGACCGAGGCGGACATCAGCGGGCGCGACCCGCGAGAGGTCGTCGAGGAGGTCGTCGACACCGTTCCGACGCCCGAAGTCGACCTCAACGAGTCGGCGACGCCCTCCGTCGCCGGCGACGACGACTGAGCGCGACCCGCCGACGGCTATCGCCGCTCGTCGGCTTCCGCCTCTGCTTCTGCGTCTTCGGCTTCCGTTTCACCGGTCACAGATTCTTCGGCCTCACTCTCGGCCTCCGACGCCGCGCTCGCGGGTGACTCAATTTTGTCGTCTTCGACGTCCCACCGGCAGGTGACGGCGAAGTCCATCTCCTCGCCGGCGGCGACCTCGGCGACGACCGGCGCGTCGAGACCGTGGGCGACGGCGACGGCGACGAACGACGCGACGGGCGTGTCGAACGTCTCGGCCGACCCGAACCGGCAGTCCTCGACGCGGACCGTCAGGCGACCGTCTGCAGCGTCCGTCTCGGCGGTCGCGGTCTCGGCGAGTTCGAACAGTTCCACGAGGGCGTCGGTCGCCTGTCGGGCGAGCGTCTCGGGGTCGTCGCCGAGCGGGCCGTCGAGGCTCCGCTCGAACTCGTCGAACAGGCCGCCGCCGCTGGGGTTGAACGCGACGCCGCGCGCCAGTTCGTCGTCGCTGACGACGAAGGTGTCGCGGAGCGCCTCGGCGTCGGGAAGCGCGTAGCCGCGATGCTCCGGGACGAACAGCCGAACGGCGTCGCGGCCGGCGTCGGGGACGTAGACCATCGTGTCCTGCAGGCCGAGTTCGTCGACGACGGCGGCGTGGTTGCTCGCGTGCGCGCCGAACACCGACGAGCCGACGCCGACGGGGATGAACCGCTCGGGGCTGAGATACCGCGTCACCGCGGCGGCGAACAGCCCGATAGCCCCGAGGACGACGAGCGTCTCTCGGACGGGCGGAAAGACCGCACCGCCGAGGAGGCCGGCGACGCCCAGGGCGGCCAGCGCGGTCGCGGTCTGTCGGTACCGACCCCTTCGAAGCGCCTCGTAGCGCTGTCTGAGCCGGGCGTTCTCGCGGCGGAGGTCGGCGACTTCGACGCGGTCGGGGGTCGCCTCGTCGGTGTCGCCCCGACCGGCGTCGCCGTCGCCTCGAGCCGCGGCCGAAACGACGGTGCGAGTCTCGCCGTTCGCCAACTCGCGGTCGGGTCGGTCCGAGGGGCTGTCCGCGCTCATCGCTCCGCCCCCGCGTCCGGCGCGCTCACGAGGCCGAGGGCGACGCGCTCGTAGCGGTGAAGCCCGTAGGCTGTCTCTTATACACATCTCTGATGGCGC
>NZ_AOLG01000050.1 GCF_000336815.1 Haloferax prahovense DSM 18310 | reverse complement strand
CCCCGCCGCCAGTCGAACGAGTCGCGACCGGTCCGGCGGCCACGCGCACGCCGCGCTCGCGAGGAGTGGGAACGCCGCGAGCTGCGCGCCACCGAGCGCGACGAGGCTCGTGTCTCCGAAGAACGAGACGGCGGTCAGTTGGGCGACGACGAACGCGAGCGGTCCCGTCGTCGCCGCCGCGACGGCGAGGACGAGGACGCCGGCGGCGACGCCCCACAGTCCGCTCGTCAGCCCCGCCACGAGCGTGATACAGAGGACGCCGACCACGTCCATCGGGGTGAGTTCGTTCGCGTCCAACACGGTTCGAATCGTCCGTTCGCTCTGGTTCACAGGTGTCTCCATCGGTGTTCACTCCGCTGTGGTGGCGTGGTCCGAAGCCAGGTTCATCGCGCTCTTCGGGGCGACTTCGTAGGCGGTGACGTTCGGGAGCCGTTCGAGGCGCTTTCGGAACTCCTCGAAGGCGACGACCCCGGCGGTGTCGCCCGCGCCCCCGGCGGCGTCGTCGAAGAACGTCGTCGGCGTGAGGAAGACGCTCGTCTGGCTGCTCCGCTTGGACGCGACGACGACCGCCTCGTAGGTCTCGACTCTCGCCGAGTCGTCGGTGATGAGCACGAGGTGGTCCTGCCGGTCGGACCGCGAGCACGCGGACTTCACCGCGTCGAAAACCGGTCGGTCGCTGACCCGCGAGACGTAGCTCTCGCCGTCGCTGAGGTACGGGCGGAGCGTCGACGCGAACGCCGAGTCGGCACCTTCGAGGAGGCGACTCCGCTTTCGGGCCTCTTCGGGGGCGACCGGCCGAGACGTGCCGACCGGACGACGCGAGCGCGCGGTCGGCTCTATCGAGAGCAGCCGCCGCCGAATCGTCTGGTAGGCGTTCGAGGACGACGAGGGGCCGAACTCCCAGGTCGTCCCGGCGTCGCCGACGAACTGCGCCGAGACGGGGTCGCCGTGGGAGTCGGCGGCGTCGATGAGGCCGAGCGCGACCTCGCGCGCGTACGAAAGCATCGTTCGCCCGTTCGGGCCGCGGTTCATGTTCGAACCGCAGTCGACCACGAGCGACAGCAGGTAGTCGGACTCGGACTCGAACTCGCGGATGTACGGGTGGTCCATGCGCGCGGTGGTCTTCCAGTCGATCTGCGACAGCGTGTCGCCGGGGAGGTACTGTCGCGTCTCGTGGGGGACGAGCCCCGGTCCGGTCTGGTCGCTGGAGTGGTCGCCGAAGGACGCGCCGACCAGTTCGCCGCCGCGGCCGACGTGGATGCCGTCGGGGGCCGGCGATTCGACCAGACAGCGGGCGTCGGCGTCGAGCGTCAGCGTCTCGGTGAAGAAGCCGGCACGGTCCTCGATATCGACTTCGACCTCGTCGAACGCGATTCGCCCGGCGACGGGGAACTCGATACTGCACGTGACCGACCCGGCGGTCTCGCCGGGGTCGAACGCGACCGTCCGGCGCGTGCGCTCTGGCGCGTTCACGCTCGGCGGCGCGACGAGTTCGACCTCGACGGGCGCGTCGACGGCCTCGGACAGCGACGCCGTCAGCGTCACCGCGGCGCGGTCGTCGACGTACACGGACGTCGGCTCGACCGAGACGCTCGCCGAGAGGTCGCGGTCGACCGCGCGCATCGTCCCGACGGCGTCGACCTGCGCGACGACGAGCCACGCGGCGAGGCCGCAGGCTGCGAAAAGCGGCGTCGGCTCGTCGAGGACGACCGCGTAGACGGCGAAGAAGCAGGCGACGCCTGCGAGCGCGGCCCACCGACGGGTCGGAAGCATCGTGGGTTCGATTCGTGCCGCCCAAGTTGAATGTTTGTGTTGGCGCGCGCGACGGTCGGCCGCGCGGGTCCCGTCGAAACCCGGTGCGCTCGGCGCGCCAACCGGGGCGTTAAACCCGCCGTTAACTCGGTGCAGTCTGCGAATCCCGGCGTCCTGCTCCCGCCGGGAGTCAGCCGAATGCCAAAACCCATTAGGTCCCCCCGTCTGGCTACGGGTAGTGCGTGGTGAATCGGGCCGCCCGGCGCGGTTGCTTTGGACGATGTTGGTCGTCGGCTGTCTCGTCGCGACAGCGCCGGTAGCGGCGGTCTCTGCGGGAGCGGTCGCCGACGCGCCCGACGCGCCCGCCCCGAACGCGGACGCGCCGGCGTCTCTCGAGGGTGCCGACCGAGTATCGGCGCTTGGGCCGGCTCCGGGTCCGCTGCAACAGACCGCGAACGCGACGAACAACAGCACTGGCGTCCTCCACGAGAACCCCGACGAGGTCGACGACGAGAACGAACTCGACCGATTGCTGTCGTACCTCTCGGGCGAACTCAACGGCGACATCGGGGCGAGCACCCTGCAGCTCAGCCAGGGCGAGTACGCCGCCGCCAAAGCGGCCCTCGGCGACGACTACGACGACTCGCTCGGCAAGTACGTCGACGTCGAGGGCGAGGTCGGCGGCGACGGCGCGGGCGAGGAGTACCGGACCGTCAGCGAGACCCAGCGGGAGTACGTCGACACAGTCAGCGAGTTCCGCGAGACGCGCCGCGAGTACGAGGCGGCGAGGCGGGCCGGCAACGACGAACGCGCCCGCGAACTCGCCCGCGAACTGACGCGGCTCGCCGAGGACGGCGAGACGCAGTCAGACCGGCTGTTGGCGGCGTTCGACACGATTTCGAACCGGACCGACGGCGATTTAGCCGAGAGCAGCGCCCAAATCGCGGACGTACAGGCGAACGTCTCGGAACAGCGCGACGAAATCGTCTCCCGGGAGTTCGTCGCCACCCGCCTCGCCGTCGACGACTACGACCGGAACATCTCCTTTACCGACCCGCTCGTGCTCTCCGGGTCGCTCGTCACCGACAACGGCACGCCGGTCGAGGCGACGAGCGCCCGCTTCGCGGTCGGCGGGCAGACCGTCCAGTCGGCGGTCGACCCCGACGGCTCGTTCGAACTGACCTACCGGCCGGCGCGGATTCCGGCCAGCACTTCGTCGCTCACGGTCCGGTACCTGCCGGACGACACGTCGATGTATCAGGCGACAGAGCGGGTCGTTCCCGTCGCCGTCTCGCAGGTGAACGCGACCGCGGGCCTGTCGGAGCCGTCCGCGTCGGCCTACGGCTACGCCGACGCCGTCTCGGTTCGCGCGACGGTCCGGGTGAACGGGACACCGGTGTCGAACTACCCGGTCGCCGCGAGCTTCGCCGGGTCGTCGGCGACCGCGCCGGCGACGAACGCGAGCGGCGCGTCGGCCGTCTCGGCGACCGTCCCCGCGACCGCGACGGGCATGGCGTCGATTCGCGTCGCGCCCGACGGCGACGGGAGGGCGGTCACGTTCGCCCCGGCGACGGCCGCGGTCCCGCTCGAAACCGAGGGAACGGCGCTCAGCGTGACCGCCCGCGAGACCGCCGACCGGACCGTCGTCGTCGACGGCCGACTCGAAACCGACGAGGGCGAGGCCGTGAGCGGCCAGTCGGTCGCGGTCAGCGTCGACGGGCGCGAGGTCGCCGCGGCGACGACCGGCGCGTCGGGCGCGTACCGGGCCGCGGTCGACCTCCCGAGCGATGCGAGCGTCGAGAACGCGACCGTCTCGGTCGCCTTCGACGGCGAGGGGACGAACCTCGAACCGTCCGACGCGACGGCGAGTATTCGCCTCTCGAACGGCGCGACCAGTGCCGGAAACGGCGCTTCCGACGGACTCCCGTTCGACCCGCTCGACCTCGCGTGGGTCGTCGCCGGGACTGCGGTCGTCGGCCTCGTCGCCGCCGTGCTCCTTCGTCGGAACGACGCCGACGACGCCGCGGCGGCGACCGTCGCCGAGTCGGCCGCGACGGAGAGCGCCGAACCGACCGAGCCGGAGCAGGCGGCGACCGAGGCTTCGGCGCTGGATTCGGCGACCGAAGCGCTCGACGCGGGCCGACCCAACGACGCGGTCGTCGTGGCCTACGCGGGCGTCCGCCGGTCGCTCGGGGCCGCCGCCGGCATCGACGACGCCGCGACCCACTGGGAGTTCTGCGACCGCTGTGTCGACGCCGGCGTCGGGCCCGCGGAGGCGCTCGAATCGCTCACTGCGGGCTACGAGCGCGCGGCGTACAGCGGGCTCTCGGTGAGCGACGCGGACGCCACCGAGCTGGTCGAGACGGCCCGCTCTGTCGTCGCCCCGGACGAGACCGGCGTGCCCGAGTCGTCCGATTCGGGCGACGGTGTGGACGCGTCGGAGCCGGTCGGCCCGGTCGAGTAGTGCGGCTGCGACCCCCGACGGCTGACAAATGATTTTTGTGCTCGTGTTTCCCACTTCGGGTAGATGTCGCAGCGCCAAGACTGGCGGTTGTTCCTCCCCGAGCCCCTCCGCACCCTCCCGGCCGACCTCGCGGTCGTCGTCGCGGGGGTCGCGCTCACGCTCGTCGCGACGCTCACGCCCGGGTTGGAGGGAACACCGCTGCGAGTCGTCGTCGGCCTGCCGTTCGTGCTTTTCATCCCCGGCTACGCCCTCATTGCGGCGCTGTTTCCCGAGCGCGGCCCGCCGATAGACGCCCCCGAGGACCACGACAGGATGGGCGGTATCGACGGTATCGAGCGGGTCGCGCTCTCGTTCGGGACGAGCATCGCGGTCGTTCCCCTGCTCGGGCTCGTCCTCAACTTCACGCCCTGGGGGATTCGCCTCGTGCCCATCCTCGTCGCCGTGAGCGGCTTCACGCTCGTCGCGACGACGTTCGCGGCGGTCCGCCGGTCCGCGCTTCCCGAAGAAGAACGGCTGGTGGTCCCGTACAAGCGCTGGTTCGCCGCCGCGCGCGACGAGCTATTCAATCCGGCGTCGCAGACCGACGCGATGCTGAACGTCGTCCTCGTCGTGAGCGTGGTCCTCGCGACCGCCAGCGTCGGCTACGCGGTGGCGGTGCCGAAAGACGGCGAGTCGTTCACCGAACTGTATCTTCTGACCGAAGACGGAAACGACGAACTCACCGCCGACAACTACCCGGAAGAACTCGTCCGGGGCGAGCCGGCGTCGCTCGTCCTCGGCGTCGGCAACCAGGAACACCGGACGGTGAACTACACCGTCGTCGCGGTGCTCCAGCGCGTCGAGGTGTCGAACAACTCGACGACCGTGTTGGAGTCAGAGCGGGTCCGGACGTTCACGCCCCGGCTCGAACACAACGAGACGTGGCACGAGCCACACGAGGTTCGCCCGACGATGACGGGCGAGCGCCTACGGCTGACGTACCTCCTCTACGAGGGCGCGCCGCCGGCGTCACCGACGGTGGACAACGCCTACCGCGAGGTCCACCTCTGGGTGACAGTTCGCGAGGCGTGACGTCGGGCGACGCATTATGATTCGTCGATATCTCTCAGTCGTCGCCCGAATCCTGTGAGAAAATCGGCGTATATCGTGTAATTCGTTCGTGTTCTAGTTTTATCACCTCTGATAATTCATAAGTAACGTTTAGGGTACTCCGCGCTAAGGTCCGAGTAACGAGGTCACAATGCCAGATTCTGGAAGTACGGTTTCCCGCCGCGGTGGCCGAGGTCCGAAGATAGAGCGTATCGCGGACCGATACGGTCTCGATGGCCTCGGTGACGACCTCGTCGACGCGTGGCTCGGCGAGGGTCGCGAGCGGCGGAGCCTCCGTGAACTCGAAGGCGACGTGAACAAGCGACTCATCCGGGCCGCGCTGGACCAAGCCGGCGCGCACGTCCTCGACGGGGAGGCGGAGAACTTCTACCGACTCCTGACCAGCGACGACGTGACCGCGGGGAGCCGCACCGACGCGCGGAACACGCTCCGCGAGCGCGGCGTCGACATCGACCAGTTGGAGTCGGACATCATCTCCTACCAGTCAGTGTATAACTACCTCAAGCGACACCGAAACGTCGAACGCGAAGACGACGAAGACGGGCAGAGCGCGACCGAGTCGGGAGTCGCGACGATTCGGAAGCTCCGGTCCCGACTTCGGACGGTGACTATCGATGTTATCGACCGTTTAGTGAAGGCCGAAGCGGTCTTCATCGGCACGTACGAGGTCGAAGTAGACATCCGCGTCACCTGCACAGACTGTGACACTCGAATGACCCCGACGACGCTCCTCAACTCCGGGCACTGCGACTGCGGACACGAGAGAGACGAGTAGCGGCTCGGGCTCGCCAACACACCACATCCGAAACATGAACGATTCAGAGGCACTTCAGACGGCGACTGTCCGTATACGAAACATCGGTGGTATCGACGAACGAACCGTCGGGCTCGAACCCGGCGTCACCGTTCTGACCGGGCGCAACGCGACGAACCGAACGTCATTCCTGCGCGCGCTTATGGGCGCGTTCGGGAGCGACGCGGCCAGTCTCAAGGGCGACGCCGACGAGGGGTCGGTCGAACTCGAACTCGACGGCCGGACCTACACCCGCGTCTTCTCCCGCGAAAACGGCGGTGTCACGACCGACGGTACGCCGTACCTCCGGGATACGACGACCGCGGACCGCTTTGCGTTCCTCCTCGGCTCGAACGAGGCGCGACGGGCGGTCGTCGCGGAGCGCGACCTTCACGACGTCATCATGGCCCCGGTCGACACCGACGCCATCGAGGCCGAAATCGAGCGCCTACAGACCCGACGAACGCAGGTCGAACAACAGCTCGACTCGCTCGACTCGCTCGAAGACGACCGCCGGTCGCTCGAAGCGAAGCGCGACGACCTCGAAGCCGAAATCGAGGACCTCGAAGCGAAGCGCGACGACCTCGAAGCCGAAATCGAGGCCGAAGACCGGACGGTCGAGGCGCAACGCGAGAACCAAGCCGCCTTAGACGAGGTGCTTTCCGACCTGCAGTCGGCGCGGTCGGACCTCGAAACGGTCCGCTTCCGCCTCCAGAGCGAGCGCGAGAGCGTCGAGTCGCTCCGCGAGGAGCGCTCCGAACTCCAGTCGGAACTCGATTCGTTCGAGGCCGACGAGGTCGACCGCGGCGAGGTGAACGAGCGTATCGGGTCGATTCGGTCGCGCATCGAGTCGCTCAACTCGACGATTTCGGAGCTTCAGACCATCGTCCAGTACACGGAAGACGTGCTCGAAGGCAAGGCCGACCTCGTCGAGGACTCGCTGGGCGCGGTCGGCGGCGGCTCGGTGACGGACCAACTCGTCTCCTCGGAGACGATCACGTGCTGGACCTGCGGCACCGAGGTCGACCGCGACCAGATTCGGGGGACGACCGACCGCCTCCGCGAGGTCAGAGACGAACAGCGCGAAGAACGCGCCGAACTCCGCCGCGAACTCGACGAACTCGAACGCTCGATGCGGGCGGCGGAACAGGCCCAGCGCGACCGCCGGAAGCTCCGGGATAAGCTCCAGCGCCTCGAAGACGAACTCGACCGCCGGACCGGACAAATCGACTCGCTGACCGACCAGCGCGAGGAGCTCGCCGAACGGGTCGAAGCGCTCGAAGCCGACGCGTCGGACCTCCGCGGGCAGGCCGAAGGCGACCTCATCGAACTCCACAAGGAGCTCAACGAGGTCGAGTTCACGCTCGACCGGACGCGCGACGACCTCGCGTCGGTCCACGACGACCTCGACGCGCTCGACGACCGGTTCGACGAGCGCGAAGAACTCGAACGCGAACGCGAACAGGTAACGGAGGAACTCGAGGATGCGCGAACCCGAATTCGGTCGCTGACGACGGCGGCGGTCGAGGCGTTCAACGAGGAGATGGAGACGGTTCTCGACCTCCTCGGTTACGACAACATCGAGCGCGTCTGGCTGGAGCAGGTCGAACGCCGGGTCCGCGAGGGTCGCCGCAAGGTCGAAAAGACCCAGTTCGAACTCCATATCGTCCGCGAATCCGACTCCGGGACGGTGTACGAGGACTCCATCGACCACCTCAGCGAGAGCGAGCGCGAGGTCGTCGGTCTCGTGTTCGCCCTCGCGGGCTATCTCGTCCACGAGGTGTACGAGGAGGTTCCGTTCATGCTGCTCGACTCTGTCGAGGCCATCGACGCCGAGCGCATCGCCGCGCTGGTCGACCACTTCGAGCAGTATCCGACGTTCCTCGTCGCGGCCCTCCTCCCCGAGGACGCGCAGGCCCTCGACGAGTCGTACCGGCGCGTCACGTGGGGAACCGACGTGGCACCCGCGGCCTGACCAGACCAGTCCGCGCGATGTCGGGACGAGGGTCGCGTTTCCGTCTCCTCCGTTCCCGTCTGGTCTGTTCTCTACCTCTTTTGCCCCTCTCGAATTGACTCGATGGTCCGATAACTCGCCTCTCCCACTGCTGTTTAGCGGTCAACCCCCAACCGTAGTATTGCATTATAATAACACTATCAAAGGGACATACCGTTAGTACGCAAGAAATATAACACGTCGAACCAACGTATCGAACGGACGATACTGGGGGGACGAAACCATCATCACATCTGACACGCAGCTACGAGACGAATTCGAACCGACACGAGTTTGGTACGACTGCGAGCGTACCGAGCCGGTCTCTGAGGCGGTTGCCGCGGCCGTGAACCAACACACGCGCCGCGACCCGACGGAACTACCGCCGCTCACAGAGCACGTAGACACCGACGCCCTCGACGCCCTGTTCGGCCGCGACACGCCCGGTGCCCCGCGCGTGGCGGGTGCATCGCTCGAGTTCGACTACGCCGACTTCGTCGTCACCGTCGAGTCCGTCGGTCGTATCGAAGTCCGCGACGCGGGACGGTAATCGGCCGGGCCGTTCGACACTAATTGGGGATGTTTCGACCGTTGTCGAACGGTTCGCACCGACCGCAATTATCCGGCCCGCGCGGATCGGTATCGAAGGCGCTTGGACTGTCCGTTCGGGCGAGACGTTTCGACGCTCATTCTACTTAATTGGTTGAGATCTTTCAGGCAATAATCTTGCAGTTTATTTGAATTATTGACCTCGATAAGTCCAGCCAACCGTCCGCTGTGGCCGCCCGCGACGTACCTTTTTGTCTCGTGGACGCCGACAAGGGGTATGGAACTCGAATTGCGCTTCTTCGCGACGTTTCGGGAGGTAGTGGGCCAGAAGTCCATCTACTGGCGGGTCGACGACGACGCGACCGTCGGAGACGTCCTCGAGTCGCTGGAAGCGGAGTACGACGGTCTCGCCGGCCGACTCATCGAAGACGGCGCGGTCAAGCCGCACGTGAACGTGCTGAAAAACGGGCGCGAGGTGGTCCACCTCGAGGGGATGGCCACGACGCTCGACGACGGGGACGCCGTGAGCGTCTTCCCACCGGTCGCGGGGGGCTGACGTGGCGCGCCGACAGCGAGCGTTCCGCGGCATCTCGCCCCGACTCGCGATTCAGTACCTCGAAGGGCTCGGCGGCGAGGCCGACGGCGACGGCCGCGTGGTCGGTCCCGACTGGACCGTCGACATCGAGACCGAGGAGGTCACGATAACGAGCAGTATCCAACTCACCGAGGTGCAACTCGCGTTCGAGGGCGACGAGGAGACGCTCGACGACCTTGTCGAGCGGTTCGCCCGCAAGGCGATGCGCGCGGGGGGATGACCGTGGGTGCCGACGGCGACCGGCGGCCGGGGCGCGAACGACTCAGCGAGCGCCTCGCGCCGGACGGCGACGACGGCTCGCCCCGCGGCGGTGCCATCGACGGCACGGCCATCATGCTCGCGGCCGCGAAGGCGAGCGTCCCCGCCAGCAGCCTCCCGCTGTTGCTCGACCGAGCGCAGGCGTACCTCGACGGTCGGGCGAGCGAGTACGCACAGGGGTTCGAATGCGTCCACGAGGACGACAAGACGGCGGTGTTTCTCGTCCCGCTGGGCCACTGGGACACGAAGGGGCTCGACCTCGAGTTCTCGCATCGCGAGGTCGACGCGGTCCGCCGGGCGCACGCCGAACACCTCCGGCGCGTCGGCGCGGACGCCGACCGCCGCGACGAGTTCGAGACGGCGCTCGAAATCCGCGAGGTCGCCGTCGTCAGGCGGTAGGCCGAAGAGCCGGCAAACCGCCCGACGATAGACGGCTATTTCGGGGGCGGCGACCTGCTACCGACAGATGCCAACCGTTTCCTCCGACCTCCTCGACGGCGTCCGGGCCGCGGGGCCGCTCCAACTCGGCATCGCGCCGTTCGGCCTCGTCGCGGGCGTCGCGGCCGTCGAACAGGGGCTTTCGGTCGCGCACGCCCTCGGCTTCTCCAGTCTCGTCTTCGCCGGCGCGTCGCAACTCGCGATGATAGAACTCCTCGGCGCGGACGCGCCGCTGGCCATCGTCGTCGGCACGGCCGTCGTCATCAACCTCCGGACGATGATGTACTCGGCGTCCATCGCGCCCTACTTCCGCGACCTGACCGCCCGGTCGAAGGCGCTCGCGTCGTACCTCCTGACCGACCAGGCCTACGCGGTCTCCATCGCCCGCTACGGCCGCGACGGCGAGACCGACCGCTTCGCGTACTACGTCGGCGCGGGCGCGTCGCTGTGGCTCGTCTGGCAGGTGACGACCGTCGCCGGCGCGCTCCTCGGCTCCGGCCTCCCGCCGGAGTGGGGCTTCGACTTCGCCGCGCCGCTGGTCTTTCTCGCCCTGCTCGTCCCCACGCTGAAAGACCGCGCGTCCGGCGCGTCGTGTCTGGTCGGCGGCCTCGTCGCCACCGGCGTCGTCGTCGCGGGCGTCCCGTTCCACCTCGACATCATCGTCGCGGCCGTCGTCGGCGTCCTCGCCGGCCTCGGCGTCGAATCACTCGGAGGCGACGCCTGAATGCCGACCGGCTACGACTCGGCGACCGTCTGGCTCGTCATCGCCCTCGCGGGCGTCCTCACGTTCGCCATCCGCGGGTCGTTCATCTACCTGTTCGGCCGCATCGACGACGTGCCGCCGGCGGCCGAGTCGGCCTTGGAGTACGTCCCCGCGGCCGTGTTCGCGGCGCTCGTCTTCCCCGCGCTCCTCGCCCCCTCCGGCGACCTCGCGGTCTCCGTCGGCAACGACAAACTCGTCGCGGGCGCGCTGGCCGCGCTCGCCGCGTGGTACACAGAACGCGTGCTTGTCACCATCCTCGTCGGCATGGGTGCGCTCTGGGTCCTCCGGTTCGTCGTCTGAATCGTCGCCCCCAATGGTCCGGTCCGTCGCCTCCCCCAAGATACTCGTCTCACGGGCGACCACGACCGCACACATGCCCTCCCCGTCCCCGCGCCTCTACTCGCTCCCCCGCGACGACGAGGGTCGCGCCCTCCTGCCGACCGGGTTCGCCGCCGGCGTCGCCGCGTTCGTCGTCGGCACGCTCGCGGTCACCGCCTGGCTCGCCCTCGCTACCGACGGCTCGTTTTCTACGCTCGATGCTGCGACCGAGATGACCGCCGGGAAGCCCGTCCCGTCAGCCTTCGTCCCCGTCTGGACGTTCGGCGGCGCGATGGGACTGCCCGTTCGACTCGTCGAGACGACCGGCTCCGGTCGCGCGGTCGTCCTCCGCAACCTCGTCGATGGACTCGACGGCCCGGCCGACTCGTGGTACTGGCTGGGCGCGCTGCCGGCCGCCTGCCTCTTTCTCGCCGGGGTCGTCACGGCGCGCCTCACGGCGTGGTCCCGACGCCCCGCCGAGGGATTCGTCACGGGGGCGTCTGTCGCGCTCGGCTTCGCCGCCGCAGTCGCCGTCGCTGCGGTCGTCGCCCGCGTCGGTCTCGGCGACGTGCCCCCGAACGCGGACGGGTTCGTCCGAGTCGGTTCGACGGGGTTCCGCCCGCCCGACCTCGACGGCGACTCGGTCGGACTCCCGCTTTGGGGGGCGTTCTCCGGACTGGTGTTCGGCGTCGGCTTCGGCGGCCTCGGCGGGGCCGCCGCGGCGCTCGTCGAGAGACTCGTCGCCACGACGGTTCGAAATCGGTCGAAAAACGCGTGAATCGGTGGGAGTCGAGTGCGACCGACTCGGGCGGTCGCCTCAGTCGTCGGCGGGCGCGGGCGAGTCGCCGCGGGAGACGCCCGTGCCGGGGCCGATGTCGATGCCGAGTTCGTCGAGACGCTCGTCGGGGACGACGCCGTCGACCCACTGGCGGCGGGCGTAGTACTCTTCTTTCATCTCGTCGAGTTCGCACAGCTGGCCCTCGGACGCGCCCTGTCCGGGCATCGCCTCGTCGCCCTCGACGAAGCGTCCCGGCAGCGAGTCGTCGGCACCGTCGAAGCCGACGAGGTTGTTGTAGTACCGCTCTAACGTGTAGATTCGGTCACCGGTTTCGAGCAGTTCCTCCTCGCTCACGTCGCGGCCGGTCATGCCGTTGTACTGCAGGACGTACTCCTCGATGCCCTCCGCGAACGCGTTGAACTTGCAGATGTCGAACGAGTCCGAGATGGCGTGCATGTCCTGGAACAGCGCCACGAGTTCGCCCTTCCCGCGCCACTCGTGGGGGTCGTGTTTCTCCGGAATGCCGAGAATCTCGGCGGACGGCGTGTAGCCGCGGAGGTGACACGCGCCGCGGTTCGAGGTGGCGTAGCCGATGCCCATGCCCTTCATGCAGCGGGGGTCGTACGCCGGGATGGTCTGACCCTTGACGGCAAGCGAGTTGTCGTGGGCGTCGAAGCGCTCGGCGAGGCCGTTCGCGCCCTCCGCGAGCGCGTCGGCGAGGTCGCCGTCGCGGTTCGCGACCTCGGTGATGAGGTCGATCATGCGCTCGGTGTCGCCCCAGTCGAGCTGTTCGCTCAGTCCGTCGAGTTTGCCCTGCTCGGACATCTCCATCGCCATCGCCATCATATTGCCCATCTCGATGGTGTCGACGCCCATGTCGTTACACCGGTCGATCATGACGGCGATTTCGTCGCGCTCGGTGTGTCCGGAGTTCGGGCCCAGCGCGTAGGCTGACTCGTACTCGTAGGACTCGCCGCGGACGTTCATCTCTTCGCCTTTGTGCATCACCGACACCTCGACTTCCTTCTTACAGGCGACGGGACAGGAGTGACAGGTCGGCTCGTCGACGAGGATGTTCTCGCGGACGTTCTCGCCGGAGACGCGCTCGGAGTCGATGTCGACGCCCTCGGCGTCTCGCATCGCCGCGGTCGAGGTGTACTTCCCGTTTTTCGTCGGGAGACCGTCGAGCTCCTCGCCCGCGTTCATCAGGACGTTCGTCCCGTACAGCGACAGGCCGCCCTCGTTGGGCGCGGTGACCTCGGACTCGCGGATGAGCTGCATCGCCTGCTGGTAGCCCTGCTTGAACGTGTCGGCGTCGGCGGGCTTCGGCATCCGCGTGCCGGACTTCACGACGATTGCCTTGAGGTTCTTCGAGCCCATGACCGCGCCCGTGCCGCCACGGCCGGACGCGCGGTCGTCTTCGTTGACGATGCAGCCGAACTTGACCTCGTTTTCGCCGCCGGGGCCGATGGCCATTATCGAGAGGTTCTTGCCGAGGCTCCCGTCGACCTCGCCTTCGAGTTCCTCGATGGTGTCGTGGACGCCCCGGCCCCAGATGTGCTCGGCGTCGTGGAGCGTCAGTTCGCCGTCTTCGACGACCGCGTAGACCGGGTGTTCGGCTTTCCCTTCGAACAGCAGGCCGTCGAAGCCGGACCACTTGAGTCGCGCCCCGCTCCAGCCGCCGTGGTGCGAGTCGGTGACGGTCCCCGTGAGCGGGGATTTCGTCACGACCGCGATGCGACCGCTCATCACCGTCTGCGTGCCGGTGAGCGGGCCGGTCATGAACGTGAGGAGGTTGTCCGGTCCAAGCGGGTCCACGTCCGGTCCCTGGTCGAAGACGTACTTCACGCCGAGGCCGCGGGCCCCGATGTACTTCCGTGCGTCCTCGTCGTCGATTCCCTCGTACGCGATGTCGCCGGATGACAGGTCCACCCGAGCGACCCTGTCGTGATAACCACCGAATTCAGTCATTGTAATCCTCGTTGATTATATACGGACGCTGTCGGGTTAGTGATTCCCACCTCCATGTAACCGTTCGAGGTTACCCCGTCGCGAGCCGACGCGGAACCGTCAGGGGATTGCGGCAATCCGTGCGACTTATCCCGGTTGCGGGCCGGCGACCCGCAACGAGACGGTTCCGGTGGCGTCGACGACGACGCTCGCGGGGCCGCGCGGCGGGCACGACCACCACGTTCCCGACACCGCTGCCCCGGTTTCGAGGCTCGCCGACACGGCGTGCGCTCCGGAGGTCGTCACGGGGACGAGTTCCCGGACTTCGCCGGGGGCGAGGGCGAGCACGCGGTCGAACGACTCGTCGCCGCTCGCGGCGTCGACCCGGAGCGAGAGTCGGTGGGGTTCGTCGTCGCGGTTGGCGATTGTGAGCGTCGTGTTCGACGGTCCACAGCCCGTCGCTCCGCTCGACACGTCGACGTACTTCGTCGGCTCGTCGGGTACTGGCCACCCCGTCTCGACGCGTCGCTCGTCGGTCTCGACGGCGACGCGGTAGTCCCCGCTTCGGTACGTCACCGGAATCGACAGCCGCGCCCCCGACGGGACGCGGTACGCCTGGTCGACGAGCACCGTGTTCCCGAGGTCGATGCGGAGCCGAGCGGTCGTCTCGGGGCCGGGGTTCTCCACGACGACGCCAGCGGGTGCGTACCACCGTGAGGAGCCGTCGCCGACGAGCGGGAGGTCGATTCTCGGCCCGTCGTCGGGGGTCGCCGCCGCGAGCGAGCACTCTCCCCGGGCGTCGCACGAGACGGTCCGCCAGAACTCCGCGCTCCCCCGGCCGAGGACGACCTCCAGCCCTTCGAACGCCGCGTCGACGGTCCACGTCGAGCGGGCCCGCAGGCCGGTGTCCGTCTCGACGAGCACCGCCGTCTCCCCGGTCGGGACCGCGACCGATAGCCCGGCCCGCTCGCCGGGCAGCAGGTCGCGGTTCTCGAAGAACACGTCGCGGTCGTCGCGGACGCCGACGACGGTCGTGAAAACCGGGTCCGGCGTCGGGTTCCAGAGCGTCAGCGACCGCTCCACGCGCGCTTCGGTCGTCGGCGTCTCGATCGGCGCGTCCGTCCCCTCCTCGGGGGTCGGCGTCTCCGTCTCCCACTCGGGCGTCCCGCACCCGGCGAGGCCGGCGAGGCCGCCCGCGAGAAGCGAGAGGAGCGTGCGGCGCTCCATGGGCCACCTACGGGCGCGACGCATATGAACGTCTGTCGCTGCGGTGCCGTGTTCGGCCGCGGCGGCACGGTCGCACCCCCGACCTCCAAAACAGCTATTTCGTCGGCGGTCAGTCGTTTCCACGAACCAGATGGGACTCGACAGTTTCCTCGGCGCGATTGACACCGCGAGTCGGTCGCTTTCGGTGGTCAACCGCTCGGCTCCCGACCCCGTCCAGCGGATGCTCGAAACCACGTTCGCCGACCAGCCGGTCGGCGTCGACGAACTGTCCGACGACGCTCACGGCGACGACGTGGTCGTGCTCACCGAGCAGACGCCCGAGGGACGAGAGGTCGTCGCGACCTCGCCGCTGGAGGAAGTGATGAACGCCGTCCTCCTCGTGAACTCGGACCTCTACAAGACGGGACAGGCGAACCTCGCCGAGTTCGAACTCCCGTCGGTGCTCATGCGACTCGACGACGTGCCGTTTTCCCTCCGCGGCTACCCCGAATCAGACAAGGAGAAACTGCTGCTCGTGGCGATTTCGCGGTACATCGAGCGCCACGCGTGGCGCGCCGGCGACGGGAGACTCCGGTCGTCGTTCCAGCGGCTCTCCCGAATCGAAGACGAGCGGGGGACGCGGGCAGTCTACCAGAAGGTCGCGTCGACCGACGTGCAGACGCACATCTACGGAATTCCGGACTGGACGCCGCCGTTCAACTCCAAACTCATGAGCCACGGCGGCTACACCGATGACTTCTGCGACTCGTGGTTCGTGGTCTACACGCCGCCGGACGGTGGGTTGGACGGAACGACCGGAACCGGCGGTGCGGCCGACGGGGAGAAGGCAGGTGACGAGCGGAGTATCGACGGGGTGGCCCCGGGCCACCCCGTCGCCCTCCTCGCGCTCGAGACCGAACCGAAGCGCTGGGAGGGCTACTGGACGTTCCGGCCGTCGCTCGTCGCCGACATCGACCGGTACATCTCGCGGAACATGTGAGGGCCGGCGGCCGCTACCGCCCGCCGCCGAAGCCAGACGAAGCCGCTTTACGCGCCCGTCCGATACGGGTATCCAATGAGTAAGCCGAGCCCCGAGGTCTACGAGCGGGGACGCGGGATGGACGCGCACAACAAGGTGATGCGCGACATCCGTTCGCGGAAGCAGAAGACCTACGACCCCCACGAGCCCACCCGGGTGTGGATAGACGAGGACAACACGCCCGACGGCGTCTACGACTCGCTGACGATTATCCTCAACACCGGCGGCTGCCGGTGGGCGCGCGCCGGCGGCTGTACCATGTGCGGCTACGTCGCCGAGTCCGTCGAGGGCGGCACCGTCGCCCACGAGGCGCTGATGGACCAGATTCGGGTCTGTCTCGACCACGAGGTCGAAGAGATGGACGACGGCGAGAAAGCGGGCCTGATCAAGATTTACACCTCCGGCTCGTTCCTCGACGAGCGCGAGGTGCCCGCTGAGACCCGCGACGCCATCGCCGAGACGTTCGCCGACCGCGACCGCATGGTCGTCGAGTCGCTCCCCGACTTCGTCACGCGCGAGAAGCTCGCGGACTTCACCGACCGCGGCCTCGAAACCGACGTGGCAGTCGGTCTCGAAACCGCCACCGACCGCGTCCGCCACGACTGCGTGAACAAGTACTTCGACTTCGCCGACTTCGAGGACGCCTGCGAGGAGGCCGCCGCGGCCGGCGGCGGCGTCAAGGCGTACCTCCTGATGAAGCCGCCGTTCCTCTCGGAGCCCGAGGCGCTCGACGACATGAAGTCGTCCATCCGCCGGTGTGCGGCGGTCGACAACTGCCACACCGTCTCGATGAACCCGACGAACGTCCAGCGCTACACGATGGTCGACGAGCTGTTCTTCAACGGCGGCTACCGCCCGCCGTGGCTCTGGTCGGTCGCCGACGCGCTCCGAGAGACGGCCGACGTGGACGCCATCGTCGTCTCCGACCCCGTCGGCGGCGGCCAAGAGCGCGGCGCGCACAACTGCGGCGACTGCGACGAACTCGTGTTCAAGGCGGTCAAGGACTTCAACCTCCGGCAGGACCCGACCGTCTTCGACCAGGTGTCCTGCGACTGCGAGGCGACGTGGGAGTTCGTCCTCGATAACGAGACGAGCTACAACATGCCGCTGGTCAAGTAGGTCGGCGCGTTCCGCGCCACCCGGGCTCACGCCGCTCGCGCGGGCGAACGACCTTCGACCCGGGCCGGGCCGTCGCCCGCCTGCATCTCCGACCGTTCGTCCAGTATCCCGGCTCGTTTTCTCCGATTCGACCGCGTTAGGTAGTGCTATCGGAGAGTAACTGCCCCCTAACCGTCGGATAGGATATTCGTATCAAAGAGGGTGTGAGTCGTTGTCATATTCGGTGGTTCGGACGTGTCCATCCGAGCCGCCCGCCATCATGACGAAACACACGTACAAGACCGTCTACTACGCGGATGGGTGGTTCGAGATTCGCGAAGAGGAGAACGCCGAGGCGTGGATCGCCACGGACGCTCCCTGCGCTCTCGCCCCATAGCACGCGGTACGCGGGTCGGAAACCTCGACACTCCAACATCGCTCATCGTGTACGCCGCTCCGTTCGCCAACCGACCCCGTGCCGCCCGCCACCGCGGCGGACGGTCTTTTTATACTCTATCCCTCGAAGCCCGCCAGTACACCCCGACCGTCGGTGTTGCCGAGCTGCGGTAGCGACGCCCGTTCGGGGTGCGGCATCAGCACCGCGATGGACTCGCTGTCGCCGAGGATACCCGCGACGTTCCCGAGCGAGCCGTTGGGGTTCGCCTCGTCGGTGACGGTGCCGTCCTCGTCGCAGTAGCGGAAGAGAATCCGGTCGTCGGCTTCGAGCTCCTCGTAGCCGTCGGCGTCGAGTTCGAAGCGTCCCTCGCCGTGGGCGATGGGGAGTTCGATGACCTCGCCTTCCTCGTACGCTGCGGTCCAGCGGGTGTCCGCGTTCTCGACGCGGAGGTAGACGTGTTCGCACTGGAAGCGGGCGCTCGCGTTCGTCGTGAACGCGCCGGGGGTGAGCCCGGACTCGCAACCGATCTGCGCGCCGTTGCAGACGCCGAGGACGGGGACGCCCTCTGCGGCCGCCTCGCGGACCGACTTCATGATGGGCGAGCGGGCGGCCATCGCGCCGCCGCGCAGGTAGTCGCCGTACGAGAAGCCGCCGGGGAGGACGATGCCCGTCGTCTCCTCGGGGAGGGGGTCTTCGTGCCAGACGCGCTCGGCCTCGAAGCCGAGGTCGGACAGCGCGCGCACGGCGTCGCGGTCGCAGTTCGAGCCGCCGAACTGCACGACTGCGATCATCTCAGGCCTCGACGACCGCGACCTCGTAGTCGTGGATGGTCGGGTTCGCCAGCAAGCGTTCTGCCATCTCGTCGGCGCGGGCCTCGGCCTCGTCGGCGTCGGCCGCGTCGAGGTCGACTTCGTACCGTTCGGTAAAGCGCAGCGCGTCGAGTTCGAACCCGAGTCGTTCCAGCGCGCGCTTCGTGGTCTCCGCCTCGGGGTCGAGCACGCCACGCTTGAGGCGCACCGTCACCGTCGCGGTGTAGGTGGTCATCAGATGGCGATGCGTGGTGATGTGCAAAAACGGTTTTGGGTCGTGTTTGTTATACACGAATGTGACTACTGGTTATCGAACCGGCGACGACACCGGCAGAGACCACGCTCCGTCGTAGATGCGACAGTACTCACTAGCTGACGGCGCACCGCGAACGCATCTCGACAACTCTTTTGATTACACGTCGCAATAGTTTATTACTTTATATAAATATATAAAAAATAATTACACACATGATATATGATAATCATTTTTATACTCTGAATGAGATGGCATCTCACGCATGGCAATCGAATTCGCACAGAGTCCGCTCTTGACGTTCGTCGTCGGACTCGCGTTGGTCGTGTTGTTACTGGTCGTCTTGGACCTCCCGGCGTTCGTCGGCTTGGCGATAGCCGCGTTCGCGGTCGGCCTCGTCAACGCGGCGTTCGTCCCGGACTTCGCGCTCGCCGATGCGGCGACGAGAACGGCGACGGCGTTCGGAAACGGGATGGCCGGTATCGGGATTCCCATCCTGATGGCCGCCATCATCGGGAAGTCGATGCTCGAAAGCGGCTCCGCCCAGCGCATCGTCCGCTCCTTCCAGTCGCTCGTCGGGAGAGAAAACAGCGACATCGCGCTGTGGGGGAGCAGTACGGTGCTCGCCATCCCCGTGTTCTTCGACAGCGTGTTCTACCTCATGGCCCCCCTCGCGCGGTCGATGCGGGCGCGGATGGGCGACAACTACGCGCTGTATCTCGTCGTCGTCGGGGCCGGTGCGGCGACGGCCCACGTGTTCATCCCGCCGACGCCCGGCCCGCTCGCGGTCGCCAGCGAAATCGGGGCCGACATCGGCATCACGATGCTCATCGGCGTCACCGTCGCCGTCCCGTCGGCCACCATGGGCGGCCTCGTCTACGGCCGCTGGATTAACCGCCGCATCGACATCCCCCTCCGCGACGCGATGGGGACGACCACGGACGAACTGCAGGAGCGCGCCCAGCGCGACGTGTCGTCGCTTCCGAGCTTCCTCGAAGCCACCGCTCCCATCGTCATCGCCGTCGCGCTCGTCGGCTCGCTCACCGTCGTCAACGCCCTCGAAGGCGTGACGGTGGCCGAACCGCTCCGACCGTTCGTCGGGTTCGTCGTCGACAACCGCCCGTTCGTCGCGTTCATCGGCGACAAGAACGTCGCGCTCACGGTCGCCGCGCTCGCCGCGGCTTACACGTACTACCGCTGGTCCGACCTCTCGCGGTCCGAGTGGGAAGACGAACTCACCGAGGCGCTGAAAAGCGGCGGCAACATCGCGGCTATCACCTCGATGGGCGGCGCGTTCGGCGCGCTCCTCGCGGCCTCCGGAATCGGCTCGTACCTCGCCAACGGGCTCGAAGGTTTCGGCATCCCGCTTCTCGTGACCGCGTGGCTCATCGCTGCCATCGTCCGCATCGCGCAGGGCTCCGCGACCGCGGCGATGCTCACGGCCGCCGGCATCATGGCCCCGCTCACCGGCCAACTCCCGGTCCACACCGCGTATCTGGTGATGGTCATCGGCGCGGGCGGCAACATCTGCTCGTGGTACAACGATTCCGGCTTCTGGCTCGTCAAGGAAATCGGCGGCCTCACGCAGGCGGAGACGCTGAAGACGTGGACGGCGCTGACGACGATTATCTCCGTGACTGGGCTCGTCGTCGTCCTCGTCGTCTCGTCGGTGCTCCCGCTGGCGTAGCGGCCTCACGCTCACGCTGGCTTTTCCTTTTTGCGGGTGATTCACGGTCGTTCCGGAGGGATTCGCTTGCGGAGAACGACAGCGGTTTACCGCTCGCCGACGCAGGACGCTATATGTTCAGCTTCGAACAGCTGGAGGTGACGGTATGACTCGCGAACTCACCGAAATCACGGTCATCGGAGGAGACAAGACCGGACTCATCGCGAACGTGACCACCCTGCTGTTCGAGCGCGGAATCAACGTCGAGGACTTAGACCAGGCGGTCCGCGAGGGAATCTTCCGGATGACCCTCCACGCCGACACCTCGGAGATGACCTGCTCCCGCGACGAACTCCGGGAGGCGCTTTCGGACCTCGGCGACGACCTCGGCGTCGACGTGCAGGTCCGGTTCCCCTCGGACCGCGAGACCCGCGAAATCGCCGTCCTCGTGACGAAGGAGTCCCACTGCCTCGAAGCGCTGTTCGAGGCGTGGGCGAACGACGACCTCGGCGCGGAGATTTCGGTCGTCATCGGCAACCACGACACGCTCGAACCGCTGGCGAGCCACTACGACGTGCCTTTCCACGACATCGGCGACCAGAAGGGCACCGCCAACGAAGAGCGCATGCTCGACCTCCTCGAACAGTACGACGTGGACCTCATCGTCCTCGCGCGCTACATGCGCATCCTCGGCCCGAACGTCGTCTTCCGCTACGAGGACCGCATCATCAACATCCATCCATCGCTCCTCCCGTCGTTCCCCGGCGCGGCGGCCTACCGGCAGGCGAAAGAAGAGGGCGTCCGCATCGCGGGTGTCACCGCCCACTACGTGACGACCGACCTCGACCAGGGTCCCGTCATCGCCCAGCGCGCCTTCGACGTGCCCGACGACGCCACCATCGACGAAATCAAAGAGCGCGGCCAGCCGCTGGAGGCCGACGCGCTCCTCGAAGCCGTGAAGCTCCATCTCAACAACGATATCTCGGTCCACCGCGGGCGCACCAGTCTCCGCGAGAGCGCCGACCCCGAACGCTACCAACTCGGCCTCACCCGCGAGGCGCAGGCGTCGAACCCCGACCGCCCGGTCGACGGCATCATCGACGCCCTCGGCGAGCGCGAGGCGCTCGCGCCCGAACCGTCCGAGGACTGAGTCGTCTCCGAGCGGGGCGGCCCCCGCCAGACCTATTTTTCCGGCGACGCGACTCGGAGCCGTGCCCGTCTCCCGCCGGTATCGCGTCGCACTCGGCTGTTACGCGCTGTGGCTCGTTGCGACGGTCCCCCTCGTCGCGCACGAACTCGGCATCATCCCGCTGCTTCCCGGCGTCGAACCGGGCGTCGTGACCGGCGCGGCGGTGTTCGTCGCGCTCGGTCTCGGGAGAATGCTCCGCCGAGGCTGGCGGTTCCTCGTCGGTGACGACGCGTCGTGAGAGGGGAACAGACGAAAAACGGGGTTCTCGCTCCGCGACCGACTACAGGTCCCGAACGCGCGCCACGGCGTCCTCGATGGCCGGCGCGTCGAACCAGTCGTGGTCGACGTAGGCGTTGGTGCCGGCGCAGTAGAGGTCAGCTAGCGCCTCGACGATGTCGGCGGGGAGGTGCTCGGGTTCGACCGCGCAGTTCTCGCGCCAGTTCGGCTCGCCCGTCTCGATGGCCTCGGCCTTCGCGTCTTTCACGGCCTCGACCCACTCGGGCTGGACGCGCTTGTAGTACTGGCGGACGACCTCCTTCGAGACCTGCTGGCCGCCGTAGGAAAACCGGTTCTCGTCGAAGGTGCCGACCACGTCGCCGACCTTGACGGTGCCGTCGTGGTACAGACACTCGATTTTGCCGTCCTCGTGGTCGAAGCCGGCCCTCTCGGCGCGCTCTGTCAGTACGTGGTTCACGGCGAGCGCCAGCTCTTCGAGGCGGTCGAGGTCGACTTTCCCGGCGATGTCGTCGGCCTCCTCGCGGGAGAGATAGCGGTCCTGTTCTTCGTACTTCGTGGAGAACTCCACGACCGGCTCGGGGAGGGAGACGGCCTCGTCGGGCCACTCGTCCAGTTCGAGGCCGTAGTCAGCGGGCTCGCCGCGCCGCCGGAGGCTCGACCCCACGGGGACGGTGTTGCGGAAGACGATTTCCAGCGGGATGAGGTAGTTGTCGCCGGCGGTCTCGTGATAGGCGTCGTAGTCGTACGCGCCGTCCTCGTGGGGGAGGTCGGGAACCTGCGTGAGTTCGATGGCCATCTCCGTCGGCGGCGACTCGCACTCGCCGAGCTCCTTGACCTCGCCGTCTTCGACGACGCCGAGGTAGTGGGTCGGGACGTGGTTCACGTCGAGCAGTTCGAAGTTGTACGCGCCCATGAGACAGAGGCTCGCGCCCTTGTTCGGGACGTGGTCGGGCATCTCGCCCCAGTCGAACACCGAGTAGCGGTCCGAGAAGACGAAGCGGCCCCGCCCGAGGTCGGTCGCCGTCGGCTCCTCCTCGACGCGGAAGTCCTTCACGCTGGTCATGGTCGTCCTCTGGACTCATCCCACTAAGAAGCTTCCACTTCCGTGCGCATCTCGGCACCCGAACAAGAGAATATATACACGAACGCGCTCACCAAACGAATCGTATCGCTTTTTCGCGGCTGTACCCTCCGTTCGGCTATGGACGCTGCCCTCGAATCAGACGCCGCGTGGGTCGCCCGGCGACTCCGCGAGGCCGACACCGCCGTCGCCTTCACCGGCGCGGGGATGAGCACGGCCTCGGGAATTCCCGACTTCCGCGGCGACGACGGCATCTGGGAGACCGAGTTCGACCCGGCGTCGTTCCACCGCGACCGCTTCGTCAACGACCCCGCGGGGTTCTGGCGGGACCGCGTCCGCCTCCAAGAGCGCATGTTTCCCGACGGCGTCGAGCCGAACCCCGGTCACGACGCGCTGGCGGCCCTCGAATCGCGGGGCGTCCTCGACGCGGTCGTGACCCAGAACACCGACGGTCTCCACCGCGAGGCGGGTTCGGACCGCGTCGTCGAACTCCACGGGAACGCCGCGGAGGTCGTCTGCGAGGACTGCGGCGCGCGAACCGACGCCGACCCCGCGTTCGAGGCGGTCCGAGCCGGCGACGCGCCGCCGACCTGCGAGGACTGCGGCGGCCTGCTCAAGCCCGGCGTCGTCCTGTTCGGCGAGCGCCTTCCCCGCGTCGCCTACAGCGAGGCGAACCGTCTCGCCGGCGACGCCGACGTGTTCCTGTCGCTCGGGTCGTCGCTGACGGTCCACCCCGCGGCTGGCCTCGCCGGCCGGGCCGCCGAGAGCGGCTCGCTGGTCGTCGTCAACTTCGACGCGACGCAGTACGACGACCGCGCCGACCGGGTCGTCCGCGGGGACCTCGCGGCGTTCCTCCCCGAAGTCGAAAAACGAGTCAAACGAGTCTGAGCGCGACCGCGCAGCCGCCCCGTCAGGAGTCGAACGGCTCGCCGTCGCGGTGGTTATCGACGTTCTCCGTCTCGGCCGCCTCCTGTTCTCGCATCTCGTCTTCGGCGTCTGGTTCTTCCCCTTCGCTCGGACGCTCGGCATCGGCCTCCTCGGACTCCTCGGGCGACGACGCGCCGGCGTCGCCGCCGCCGTCGACCGTGACGCCGTGGCCGTCGTCGTCTTCGACGCTCGGTTCGCGGTCGGTCACGTCCGCTTCGGTGTCGTCGGACATCGGGGCGCTAGCTCACGTCGCCCGCGGCAAATAGGTGGTGGCCGAGTGCACGAACGCCCACCCGGTTACACTCACCAATCAATTGATGCTCTCTCCCCGTCATGTCGGTGCATGACTCGGTCTCCCTCGCCGGGGGCGTCGGCGGGGACGGCACCGTCCGTTCTCTTCGTCGCACCCGACCGCACACGGGCGGACGCCGTCGCGGCCGCGCTCGACCGCCACGACGTGTCCGTCACCGTCGAGTTCGACCTCGGTGCCGCGCTCGACCGCATCGACGACCGGACGGTCGACTGCCTCTTGGTCCCGCGGCAGTTCGGTCAACACACCGCCGCCGACGTCGTCGCGCTCGTCCGCGACCGCCATCCCGAAGTTCCGGTCGTTCTTCTCGGCCCCGACAAGGCGGGCGACGACGGTGGTGGTGGTGGTGGCGGTGGCGACCCGCTCGCGACCGACGCCGCCGTCTACCGTTTTTCGGACGACGTCGACTCTATCTCCTACGACCGCCTCGCGGACCGCGTCCGGGCGGCGGTCGCCCGCTACCGAAGCTCGCAGGCCCAGCGCACCGAACGCGACATCGTCTCCCGACTCGAACGCCGCATTCAGCGCACCGAGCGGAAGATAACGTCGCTCCACGGCGTCGCCATGCGGCTCGCGTCGGCCTCCGACGCCGACGATATCTACGAGGAGACCGTCGAGGCGGCGGAGCGCATCCTGAACCTCGACATCTGTTTCGCCTTCGAGGCCGAGGCGGACCGGTTCGTCCCGAGGGCGCAGTCCTCGACGCCGACCGACCGCGAACTCCGGCCGGTCCCGAAGGGCGCGGGCGCGATGGGCGAGACGTTCCGCACCGGCGAGTCCCACCGCGCGGTCGACATGGAACTCCACGCGTTCGGCCGCCCCGAGTTCGGCGACTACCGCTCCGGGCTCAGCGTCGCCATCGGCTCCTTCGGCGTGTTTCAGGCGGTCTCCGAGCAGACCGGCGCGTTCGACGAAATCGACCTCGAACTCGCGGAACTGCTCGTCGCCCACACGAACGCGGCGCTCCAACGGCTCAGCTTCGAGCGCCGGCTTCGGGTCGAACGCGACCAGTACGCCGCCCTGTTCGAGAACAGCGCCGACTGCATCATCGACTCGGAGTTCGTCGACGGCGAGTCCGTCATCCGCGCGGTGAACCCGGCGTTCGAGGCGACGTTCGGTTACGACGAATCCGAGGTCGTCGGCCGCGCCATCGACGACGTGGTCGCGCCGGACGACCGCCGCGAGGAGGCCGCGGAACTCACCGAGATGGTCCGCGCCGGCGACTTCGTCCAGACCGAGGTGCGCAGGCGGACCGCCAACGGCGAGAGGGACTTCCTCCTCCGGTCGGTTCCGGTCGGCGAGAACACCATCTACGCGGTCTACACGGACATCACGGCTCGCCGGGACGTCGAACGCGAGGTCGAAGCCCAGAACCGTCGGCTCGACGAGTTCACGAGCGTCGTCTCCCACGACCTCCGCAACCCGCTTTCGGTCGCCACGGGCCACCTCGACATCGCCCGCGAGGAAGTCGACAACGACCACCTCGCGGCGGTGGCGCGGGCGCACGACCGGATGAACGCACTCACCGAGGAACTGCTCGTCCTCGCGCGGCAGGGAACCGACGCGTTCACCACGACGCCCGCGTCTCTCGCGGAGACCGCAGAGCGGTGCTGGGAGAACGTCGAAACCGGGGACGCGACGCTCGTCGTCGCGTCCGACCGGACCGTCGTCGCCGACGCGGGCCGGCTTCACCAACTGTTCGAGAACCTGATTCGCAATGCTGTCGAGCACGGCCCGTCGGGTGACTCCGGGGCTACCGACGGCGGCGACGAAGCCGAGGACCGCCTCACCGTCACCGTCGGCGCGCTCGACGACGGCTTCTACGTCGAGGACGACGGCGCTGGCGTCCCGCCCGAACTCCGCTCGCGCATCTTCGACAGCGGCTTTTCGACCGGCACCGCCGGCATCGGCTTCGGACTGACAATCGTCTCGAACGTCGCCGACGCGCACGGCTGGACGGTCTCGGTCGGAGAGAGCGACGCGGGCGGCGCTCGCTTCGAGTTCACCGGTGTGGAATCCGAGTCCTGAAGCCGGGTCGAAGGGGCGTGGACCTGTTCAGGCGAACTCCTCGTGGAGGTACGCGCCGAGGTAGCCGCCGAGCGCGCCGAGGCCGACGGTGTAGACGAGCAGCAAGGCGAGGCCGAACAGCGCGACGATGGCGATGCCGAGGATGCCGAGGCCGAACCCGCGCGGGTTGACGCCGATAGCGAAGATGCTGAAGAAGCCGAGGACGACGACGCCGAGGACCACGCCGACGAGGCTCACGAACAGCCCGGAGACCGCGCCGGATTTCACGCCGAGTTCGCGGTCGCTTCCGGTCAGGTAGCCGGAGATTGCGCCGCCGAGGACGGTCGACCCCGGAAGCGGCGAGAGGACGATGCTGGCGACCGCGCCGACGAGCGCCGAAAACAGCAGGCTCTCGCGGTCGTCGCCGGGAGACGAGTCGGTCGTCGAAGACGGGGAGTGTTCCATGCCCGACACAACACGGCGGGGCGGCCTAACGCTTTCTCCGCCGCGGCGTCCCGCGGTCGGAGTTCCGGTACCGCCCCGTTTTTAGGACCGTGGCGCGTTTCAAACGAGCATGACCGGTGCCGCCCACGACGACTTCGGGTTCGACCACGTCCCGGAGACAGACCAGTCGTTCGAGAACGCCTTGGCGAAGGCGCGAGCGGGCGAGCGCCTCACGGTCGACGACGGCGTCGAACTCATCACGACGGGCACCGACCGCGAGGGAATCGACGCCGCGCGCAAGGAACTCGTGCTCGAAGCCGCCGACCGGCGGCGCGCCGAGATGGTCGGCGACGACGTGACGTTCGTCGCCAACCTCAACAACAACGTGACGACGGCCTGCAACACCGGCTGTCTGTTCTGTAACTTCAAGAACACCGCCCACCTGTTCGAGTCCGACTCCGACGCCGACCACGGCGGCTTCACGAAGACGCCCGCCGAGTCCCGCGACATCGTCGCCGACGCGGTCGAGATGGGCATCTACGAGGTCACGTCCGTCTCCGGGCTCCACCCCGCGCTCGTCTTAGACGAGGAACACCGCGAGATTCTCGAATCCTCCGACAACCCCGCCGCCGAGGTGAACTACAAGCCGCCCGAGGCGTACGACACCGACCCCGCGAGCTACGCCGAACAGCTCTCGGCCATGTCGGTCGACGGCGCGCACGTCCACTCGATGACGCCCGAGGAAGCCTCCCACGCAAAGCGCGGCACCGACTGGACGTACGAGGAGGTCTACCGCCGCCTCGCCGACGCCGGCCTCGACAGCGCGCCCGGCACCGCCGCGGAGATTCTCGTTCCCGAGGTGCGCGAGGTCATCTGCCCCGGCAAAATCGGGACCGACGAGTGGGTCGCCGGGATGGAAGGTGCGATGAAAGCCGGCCTCGACGTGACGGCGACCATCATGTACGGCCACGTCGAGACCGAGAAACACCGCGTGCTCCACCTCGACGTGATTCGGGACCTCCAAGACCGCTACGGCGGCATCACCGAGTTCGTCCCGCTGTCGTTCATCCACCAGAACACGCCGCTGTACGACCGCGGCCTCGTGACCGGCGGCGCGTCCGACGACGAGGACGAACTGCTGGTCGCCGTCTCGCGCCTCTATCTCGACAACGTCGAGCACATCCAGTCGTCGTGGGTGAAGTTCGGGAACGCGAAGGCGCTGAAGCTCCTCAACTGCGGCGCTGACGATCTCATGGGCACGATTCTCTCCGAGGAGATAACGAAGCGCGCCGGCGGCGGTTTCGGCGAGTTCCGCTCGTTCGACGACTACGTCGACATGATAACCGCCATCGGCCGCCGGCCGGTCGAGCGCTCGACCGACTACCGGACTCGCCGCCCCATCGACCCCGACGACGGCCCGCACGGCCCGATGCTCGGGCCCCGCGCGGACGGGACACCCCTGCTCGACGGCCGCCGCGACCCGGCGACCGCCGACGACTGAGATGATGGCGACCACCCACGCGGCCGTGGGGCTGACCCTCGCGGCCCCGCTCGTCTTGGTCGCTCCCGAACTCGCGACCGCGGCGGCCGTCGGCGCGCTCGCCGGCGGCGTCTTCCCCGACGTGGACCTCTTCGTCGGCGTCCACCGCAAGACCTTGCATTTTCCCGTCTACTACAGCGTCGCCGCCGCCGTTTTCGGCGCTGTCGCCGTCGCCTCGCCCTCGACGGTCACCGTCGGGCTCGCCTTTTTCTTCCTCTCGGCGGGGCTCCACTCCGCGTCCGACTGGTTCGGCGCGGGCGACGAACTCCGGCCGTGGGACCGCACCTCCGACCGAGCGGTGTACGTCCACCCGGCGCGGCGGTGGCTCCGTCCCCGCTACCTCGTCCGCTACGACGGCGCGCCGGAGGACCTCGCGTTGACGCTCCTGTTTTCGGTCCCCGGCTTCCTCGCCTTCTCCGGCGGCGTCCGGGTCGCCATCGCGGTCGGCGTCGTCGTCGCGCTGTTCTACACGGGCTTCAGAAAGCGGATGCCCGAGTGGTTCGGCATCTGAGACGCAGTCTCCGAGGTGGCGACCGCGCCCGCAGGCGCTCGTTCTGACCACGAAACTCATACGTCTCGGTCGCCGAGTAGGCGAAACGATGACGACTCGACGACGCCGACCGGCGCGGGGGGTGTTCGCCCCGTGATGGCCCCGACGCACGTGGCGATGAGCCTCGCGCTCGCCGCCGCCGTCGTGTTCGTCGCTCCCGCGACCGCGCCGCTCGTCGTCGCGGCGGCGCTCGTCGGCGGCGTCTGTCCCGACCTCGACATGGTCGTCGGCGTCCACCGCCGGACGCTCCATCAGGTCGAGGCGTTCGTCGTCGGCTCGGTCGGGTTCGGCGCGGCCGTGCTCCTGACGGGCGACCCGCTGGCCGCGGCCGCGGCGACGGGGTTCGGCGCGGCCGCGCTCCACTGCGCGGCCGACTACCTCGGCGGCAGCAGCGAGGCTCGCCCGTGGGAGGCGCGGACCGACCGCGGCGTCTACGTCCGCAGTCTCGGCGGCTGGGTCGAACCCCGCCGACTCGCCACCTACGACGGCTCACCCGGCGACCTCGCGCTCGCCGCGGCGCTCTCGGTTCCGGGCCTCCTGACGCTCGGCGACGGCCCGCGCGGGATTCTCCTCGCCAGCCTCGCCGTCGGCGTCGGTTACACGCTCGTCAGAAAACGCGTGCCGCAGCTCTCGGGCCGCGCGCCCGCGGTGACCGCCGCGGTCGTCGCGCTCTACTCAGTTCTCGTTCGCCGTCGGTAGAAAACTACCCCAAACCGGCCGACGGCCGCGTCGCTCTCACCGCGGAATCGACAGCGGACCGTCGCCGTGAGCGACGTTCCGGAACCGTCGTCCGTGCACGTCGTCGGCGCTGAGCCGGTCGGTAATCGGCTCGCGGAGCCACTCGCGGTCCCGCTCGGCTCCGTGCGCACCGTCGGGCTTCTCGTCCCGGTCGCGGACGCTATCGCCGTCGGGGAGGAACCGCTCGTAGACGGGCAGTCGCTCGCGGAGCGGGACGCCCGCCTCGTCGGCGATGTCGGCGAGTTCCCGGAGCGCCGGCCACTCGTAGTCGGGGTTGACGTAGTCGTCCGTGACCGGCGAGACGCCGCCGAGGTCGTCGACACCGCAGGGGACGAGGTCGGCCGCCGCCGAGAGGTTCGGCGGCACCTGCACCGACACCTCCTCGGGGAGCGCGACCCGCGCCATCGCGACGACCCGGCGCATCGTGTCGAGCGACGGGCGCTCGTAGTCCGACCGCTCGTTGGGGACGACGTTCTGGACGATGACCTCCTGAACGTGGCCGTAGCGCTCGTGGAGCGCGCGGATGGCGAGCAGACTCTCGGCGCGGTCGCGCCAAGTCTCGCCGATGCCGACGAGGATGCCCGTCGTGAAGGGGACGCCCACTTCGCCCGCGGCGCGGATGGTGTTGAGCCGCTGGCCCGGCGTCTTCCGCCGGTTGCCCGAGTGGGCGGCCACGTCGGCGGTCGTCTCCAGCATCACGCCCATGCTGGCGTTCAGGGGCGCGAGGTCGGCGAACTCCTCGCGGGTCAGGTCGCCGGGGTTCGAGTGCGGAAGGAGTCCCTCGTCGAGGGCGACTTCGCAGGCCGCCGCGAGGTAGTCGAGGATGTCGTCGTAGCCCCACTCGTCGAGCTGGCGGTGAACCTCCGTGTAGCGCTCGTCGGGGGCGTCGCCGAAGGTAAACAGCGCCTCCGTGCAGCCCGCGTCAGCGCCCGTGCGAACCGTCTCGCGGACCTCGTCGAGGGACATGAGCGTCGCCTCGCCGGGCACGTCGTAGTAGGTGCAGTAGGTGCAGGTGTACCGACAGGCGGTCGTCAGCGGGATGAACACGTTCCGCGAGAACGAAAGCGCCGCCGGCGCGTCGGCGTCATCGGGGGTGACGGCGAGCAGTCGCTCCACGTCGGCGTCGTCGATAGTCAGGTCGACTCCGTACTCGTCGGCACCCGCGAACATATCTCCCGGTGCGTGACGAGCCACTAAAAGCGTGTCACTCGCGGTCGATACAGCGGCGATTGGGGTCGCACGGAGAGACGGTAACACGGAAGTCGAGCTCGGGGCCGGATAGTTGGTGCCAGACACGTCTCCGGCCCGTCCGAGGCGCCGTCAGGCGCTCGCCCCGATTTGGTTGCGAGTGTGACTCGCGTCGTCGTCGCGACGTTCGGACTCCACTTCGACTCCCACGTCGTCTTCGCGACGCGGAAGCGCGCGGCGCACGTTGCCTCAGTTCCCGCCGGGCAGACGGACAACCGCGCCAGTCAATGTTTATCGTGGACCGTTAAGGTCTTATCGGCGCTCGCGGACGGCCTCGACTCTGCCCGACCCGCCTTCGAGGCGGACGCCGGCGTCGACCAGCCACTCGCGGACGCGGCCCTCGCCGTGGACGAGCACTTCGACGAGGTCGGTCGGCTCGTCCACGTCGACGGCGAGTCGCATCGAATCCACCTCCGCGAACGAACAGCCGGCGTCGCGGGCGATTCGCCGGTGGTCGAGGATGGACGCGCCGTGGTAGTCGACGGAGAAGTCGGAATGGCGGACGACGAGCGCGTTCGTGCCGCCGCCGAGGCCGGGCGCGGCGACCACGTCGGCGTCGGTCTCGAACAGCCGCGCGAGCGCCGTAGGCGTCGCGAGCGCGAGGTCGGCCATGACGACCGCGACCGGGTCGTCGCCGCCGAGTTCGTCGCCGACGACCTCGGTGAGCGGTCGGTCGTCCACGGTGACAGGCGCATCGACCGAAACGGGCGCGTCAGCGACGACTGTCGGGTCGCCGTCGGCCGCGCGAACGGCGTCGAGCACGTCCCGGAGCATCGCGACGGCGAACTCGCGTCGCTCGTCGGCGTCGAAAAACGGGGCGAGTCGGGTCTTCGGCGTTCGTCCCCCGAAGGGAACGACGACTCGCACTGAGAATCAGCCCAGTTTGTCGTAGGTCGTCTGCTGGGACCGCCAGTAGAGGAACCCACCGGCGATGAGCGCGACGACGAGCAGGCCGCCCGCGGCGTAGATGAGCAGTTGGGTCGTCTGACTCGACTGCTGTGCCTGGTTCGCGCTGGTCTCGGCTTCGTTGGCGAGGTTCGTCGCGAGGTTGAACTCTTCGCCGTTGAACGCTTCGACAGCGTTGTTGAACGTCTGCTGGGCTTGTTGCGTGTTGGCCCCACTCGCACTCTGAATCGCGGCCTGCGCGCTGTCGAGTTCGGCGCGCGCGGCGGCGCTGTCTTCGGTGTAGTGGTGGGCGGTCCACGTGTCGATATCGTTACTGGAGCCACCTTCGCGGGTCTGGTCGAGCGAGATAAGCGTGAACGTCTGCGCGGGGTCGTAGGAGTACGCCTCGACCTCGGGGACGGTCCCCGTCACGGAGATTTCCACTTCGCTCGTGCCGTCGCCAGCGGCGACTTGCGCGCCGCTGAAGTTCTGCCCGTCGAAGGACTGCTGGTCGACTTTCGCACCCGTCTGGTCGTAGTACGTGACGGTCCACGTCACGTCTTCCAGGTCGGTCTCGCCCGCGAGCGTCCACGATTCGAGTTGCGGATTCCTGTACAGTTCATCGAGGGTGGCCGTCGCGGTCACCTGTGAACCGACCTGCGCCTCGTTGGGAACGTTCTCGGACGCGACGCTCACCGCCCCCACCGGGCCCGCGAGGGCCGACAGGAGCACGACGAGCGCGAGCGCCAGCTTAGAAAAGCGACTCCAGTTCGTCTTCGTCATCGTTTATGAGGTTCTCCAGATTCGAATCGCTCTCTTGGCGGATCTCTTCGATGTTATCCTGCGCTTCGATGGCGACCTGCTGCAGTTCCTTGATGCGCGGGACGTTCGTCACGCCCGACAGGAGGATGACACTCGCCACCTTCCCCGCGCCCGGAATCGGGTAGTCGCCGCCGCGAACTTCCATGGAACCGGTCTGCTCCTCGATCCATTTCCGCCCGCGCTCTATGCCTTTCCGGTTCAGATGCTCCGGCGGACCAGCGAGTACGAGCAGCGCGCGCTCCGCGCCTTCGATCTCACACGGGAGCGTGAGTCGACCGAGCGCGGCCTTGCGAACGAGGCTCGTGATTCGGTTGGTCGTGTGCGCGGTGTCGAGGTTGTCGTCGGGCTCGTCGCCGCCCGTCAGCCGGGACAGGAGGCCGCCGCCCTTGTTCTTCCGCGGTTCGACGCCCTCGGAGGCGTAGCCGACGGTCGAGACGCCGCCGCCGGCGAGCGTGTTGATAATCTCCGACGAGTCGACGACGGACTCCGCGACCTCCTGTCCGTCCTGGACTTCGCCGGCGCCGAAGAGCACGCCGAATCGGTTGACGATCTCCTCGTTGATCTCGTCGTATCCCCCCTGTACCGACTCGCCGGTCTTCCGCCAGGCGTCGTTGTCGAACACGAGGAGGTTGTCGACCTCGCGGACGAACGTCTGGAAGGAGCGCGCGGCGTTGAGCGTGTAGATGCCACCCTCGTCGGACCCCGGCAGGATGCCGATACCGTAGACGGGTTCGGTGTAGATGCGCTTGAGGTGTTTCGCGAGGACCGGCGCGCCGCCGGAGCCGGTGCCGCCACCGAGCCCGGACACGACGAGGAAGGCGTCGACTTCGTGGACAGGGATGCTGTCGATGGCACCCTGTACCTCGTCGATGTCCTCCTCGGCGATTTCGGCACCGAGTTCGTTGTCCGCACCGACGCCATGTCCCTTCACGCGGGACTGGCCGATGAGGACGCGCTGGTCCTTCGGTATGTTCTTCAGTCCGAGCAAGTCAGCTTTCGCGGAGTTCACCGCGACCGCAGCGCGGACGATTCCGGCGTTGCGTTCCCGGTCGTACTCGACGAACTTGTCGACTACTTTTCCCCCGGCTTGCCCGAATCCGATCATTGCGAGCTTCATAGGTTCGGTCCCCTCGCCATTGCGTGAATTGCAGTACGAACGCAGACATAAGCGTTGTGATGGGGAAGTGTATATCAATCGTCAGATTATCTGCGAAAAACGGCGACACGAAACCGGTGTTAATCGGACATTATCCCGTAAGAACGGCTAATACCGGCGAAATGAGCCGGAGTTCACAACCGATTAACTCCCGCCAAACGTCGGACGACCGTCAGTTTCGATCGGCGAGGTACGCGCCGAGTGTCTTCATCGACGAGGTGTCGATGCCGAAGACGCCCACGTCGTTCTGGTCGGTCGTGTTGTCGAACTGGAGCGAGCGGTACTGGTCTTTCCCCATCGGGAAGCCGGGGACCGCTCCGAGGACGGTCAGGCCGACGCCCGCGAGACTCATCGGCAGCGGGACGATGGTGATAGACTTGTTCTCGGCGTCGTACACCATCTCCGTGATTTCCCGGAGCGTGAGCTTTTCGGGGCCGCCGATGCGGTAGGTCTCGCCGACGTGGTCGTCGTCCTCGACGCCGTCCGCGAGCATCGGGACGAGATCANGATAGACTTGTTCTCGGCGTCGTACACCATCTCCGTGATTTCCCGGAGCGTGAGCTTTTCGGGGCCGCCGATGCGGTAGGTCTCGCCGACGTGGTCGTCGTCCTCGACGCCGTCCGCGAGCATCGGGACGAGATCGCCGACCCAGATGGGCTGGAAGCGCGTCTTCCCGTTGCCCGGAAGCGGGTACAGCGGGACGCCGGGGGCGAACATCCCCTTGAGCCGCTTCGTGAAGGAGACGAACTCGCCGCCGTCGCCGAAGACGACCGACGGCCGGAAGATGACCCAGTCGAGGCTCGACGACTTAAGCGCCTGCTCGGCTTTCCCCTTCGAGCGGATGTAGGCGGTGTCGCCGTCGGTGTCGGCCCCGAGCGCGCTCATCTGGACGAGTCGGGGCACGTCGTTGGCCTCCGCGGCCTTCACGACGTTTTCGGTCCCCTGCCAGTGGACGATGTCGTGCATCCGGTTGCCGCCCTTCGGCTCGAACAGCGGCGAGAGCGCGACGAGGTTCACGACAGCGTCTTTCCCCTCGAACGCGCCCGCGATGGAGTCGTAGTCCGTTACGTCCCCCATCGCCTTCTCGACGCCGTCGGGGAGGTCCTCGCTGTTCGGACTCCGCGACATCGCGGTCACGCTGTGTCCCCGCGACTGCAGTTCGCGGCAGAGATGGCTCCCGATGAATCCGCTTCCGCCGACGACAAGGACTTTCATGGCGTAATATTCGGCGGAATGAGGGTAAAGCTAACGGGGGATAGAGGTCGATTTCGCCGGGGAACGCTCCGATGGGAACGACGCTCCTCGAACGGGTGTGTTCGACTCTCCGACCCGCGGCGACGGTTTCCACGCGGACCCGCTCAGAAGAGAACCGAAGGCGCGACCGAGCCGTCGGTGCGCTTTACCATCCGACCGATTCGGTCGTAGACGACTATCTCCGCGGTCGCCTCGGGACACTCGTCGGGCGCGTCGCTCGGGTGGTCGACCTCGGACTGTTTCGTCGCGAACGACGTGTCAGTCGGGGGGACGCTCTCGTCGAAGCGGACGACGCTGTACGGTTTTTCCCTCGGTAGGAGGTCGTTCCACCACTCTCGGGTGGCCGTCACTGTCTCACGTATCGGCTTGCGTTGACATTATCATTGCGGCGGCTCGCTTCGGCGCGCTTTTTCCGGAGCGCCGAGTTGGTAGGGTATGCTCGTCACGCTCGAAGGGCTCGACGGGAGCGGGAAGACGACCGTCTGGGAGGCGCTCCACGACGCGTACCCCGACGCCGTCTTCACGCGCGAGCCCACGTCGGACTCGTGGTACGGAGAGGCCGTCAACCGCGCTATCGCCGACGACGACGCCGACCCGCTCGCCACGCTGTTCCTCTTTACCGCCGACCACGCGGACCACCTCTCGCGGGTCGTCCGTCCGGCCCTCGCCGACGGCGACCTCGTCATCTCCGACCGCTACTCCGACTCGCGGTACGCCTATCAGGCCGCCTCGCTCCGCGACAGCGACCTCCGCCGCCCGATGGAGTACATCAGGGGTATCCACACGGCGTTCACTCGGCCGCCGGACAAGACCATCTACCTCGACGTGGACCCCGAGACGGCCGCCGCGCGCAGCGGCGCGACGAACAAGTTCGAACAGGCGGCGTACCTCGCGGACGTGCGCGCCAACTACGAGCGACTCATCGAGGCCGAACCGGAGCGGTTCGTCCGCGTCGACGCGACGCAGTCGCCCGAGGACGTGCTCGACGCCGTCGAGGCGGCGCTCGAAGAGATTCTCGCGGAGAACTAAACTAGTCACCGACCGGCTCACGCCTCACCGCGAGTTCGGGAGGTTCTCGTACTCCTCCGGCGGCGGGACGTAGAGCGTGTCGATGGTGAACCCGAGCGCGAGTGGCATCCCTATCATCACGCCGAGCGCGGCCGTGGGGCTGCCGAGGTCAACGCCGATGCCGAACACGCCGGAGAACACCAGCGTCGAGACGAACAGCACGAGCGGGATGAGAAACAGTGCGTACAGGATGTAGCCCCACTGCGTCTTCAGTCGAAGGCGGAAAAAGCGGGTCATGACCGCCGCGATGAGCGTGTGGAGGGCGATGACCGCGCCCATGAGCACGAGGTTGACCACCGAGACCATAGCCGACCTACGGAGGCGGTGGTCTTTGGCCTGTCGCTCTCGGTGGCCCGCTCGTCCCGCGCCGCCGTCGGTCGAACCGCCCGCCGCGGCCGCCCCGCGGACGGGTGATGTTTATCACGAAGGACCGTGACTCACCGCCATGCACCGACTCATCGCAGAGCGCGGGCTGGACGACACGGGCTTCACCGCAGACGACGCCCGCGCCGCCCTCCGCGACATGATTCGAGCGCGACGGTTCGACGAGCGTGCACTCGCCCTCCAGCGACGCGGGTGGATGAGCGGCTACCCGCCGTTCTGCGGACAGGAGGCCTCTCAAATCGGGGCCGCCCACGCCATGCGCGACGACGACGTGTTGCTGCCCACCTACCGGTCGAACGCCCTCCAACTCGCCCGCGGCGTGCCGCCGAGCGACATCCTCCTCTTTCGGCGCGGCCACGCCGAGTACGACTCGGACCACGACGTGCCCGTGTTCCCGCAGGCGGTCCCCATCGGGAGCCAGATTCCCCACGCCGCCGGCGTCGGCATGGCCGCGAACTACCGCGGCGACGACTACGGGGCGCTGGTCTGCTTCGGCGACGGCGCGACCTCCGAGGGCGACTTCCACGAGGGGCTGAACTTCGCCGGCGTCTTCGACGCGCCGGTCGTCTTCTTCTGCGAGAACAACGGCTGGGCGATTTCGCTCCCCCGCGAGCGCCAGACAGCGAGCGAGTCAATCGCGGTGAAGGCCGACGCCTACGGGATGGACGGCATGCAGGTCGACGGCAACGACCCGCTGGCGGTCAGGGAGGCCGTCGAGCGCGGCTTCGAGAAGGCCCGCGCCGGCGAACCGGTGCTCATCGAGAGCCTCACCTACCGACAGGGGCCGCACACGACCGCCGACGACCCCTCGCGCTACCGCGACGACGACCCGGGGCTCCCCGAGTGGCGGACGCGCGACCCCCTCGACCGCTTCGAGTCGTTCTGCCGCGAGCAGGAGGTCGTCGACGACGCGGCGCTCGACGCCATGCGTGACGACGCCGACGAGGAGCTGCGCGAGGCCGTCGAGCGCGCCGAGGCAACGCCCGAACCGGGGACCGACGAGCTGTTCGACAACGTCTACGAGGAACTGCCGCCGGAGCTCGCCCGCCAGCGCGAGGAACACGTCGCGTTCGTCGAGCGCAACGGACCGTTCGACATCGAGCGCTGAGCGCGCGGTCCCTCAGTCGTCCAGCGAGATGTACGTCTTCGTGTCGGCGACGCCCTCTAAGCTCTGGACGCGGCTCGACGCCGTCTTCAGCACCTCGTAGACCGCGTCGGTGTCGACCTCGGCGATGATGTCGTACGCGCCCGCGACGATGTGCGCCTCCGTCACCGTCTCGAAGTCGCGGATGGGACCGAGAAGCTGTTCCGACTCGCCGGCTCCGGTCTTCACCATGATGAACGCGTGAACCATGCGTGAGATATTCTACCACGGTCGTCAAAAGCCTTGCTTCGACCGAGCGCGGCCCCTTCGGTCGAATCGGGGGAAGGTTATTTGCCTCCGCCGACATACCGTCTTATCATGCGGTTCGTTATCATTGGTGCTGGACGGGTTGGGCTGCGCACCGCTCGCGTCCTCCGCGAGGAGGGTCACGACATCGTCCTGGTGGAGTTGGACCGCGACCGGGTCAAGCGGGCCCGCGAAGCAGACTTCGAGGTGGTCGAAGGCGACGGCTCCCGCGAGGAGGTGCTCGTCGACGCCGGTATCGAGGCGGCCGACGCCCTCGGCGCGCTCACCGCCGACCTCAACGTGAACTTCGCGGCGTGCATGATCGGCAAGCACTTCGGCTGTCGGACGGTGCTCCGGGTCGACGAGGACTACCGCGAGGAGGTGTACCAGAAGTACGCGAAGGAAGTGGACGAAATCGTCTACCCCGAGCGCCTCGGCGCTATCGGCGCGAAGAACGCGCTTCTCGGCGGGTCCATCCGCGCCATCGCGGACATCGCCCAACACCTGCAGGTTATCCTCGTGACGGTGACGGAGGCGTCGCCGATGAACGGCTACAGTATCGAGGAGGTTGCGCTCCCGGCGAACGCCCGCGTCCTCGCGTTCGGGAAGAAAGACGGTCCGATGGGCATCCCGCTTTCCGACGACTCGCTGGAGACGGGTGACCGCGTGGCCGTCCTCGCGGACTTCGACGTGCTCAACGACGTGCGACAACTGCTCGTCGGCGACGAGGTCGTCACCACGGCGGGAGGTGCGTGACGATGGTCTACGCGTACATCATGGTCAAGGCCGCGCCCGTCTCCGACGGTATCGACCAGCTGAAACAGGAGCTGTTGGCCGTCTCGGACGGCATCGTCAGCGCCCACATCGTCGCCGGCGACGTGGACTTCATCGTGAAAGTCGAGGTGGACACCCCCGCCGACGTGAAGGACATCGCCGGCGGCATCCAGTCGGTTCCGGGCATCGAGGACACCCAGACGTACATCGCGATGGACTGAGTCGGAAGCGACCGCGCGGGTTCGCCGACCCGTGCTCGAACCGAGCCGACGCGTTCGTTGCCTGTTTTCAGAAGCCCGCGCCGGCGGCGTCTCGCGCGTTCTGGATGAGGCTCGTCACCGGTTCCTCGTAGTCGTAGCCCGGGATGATGCCCTCGACGAACGTGCCCTCGACGTAGTCGATGACCGCGCCGGCGTCGTCGACGCCGCGGCGCTCGTTGACGTCGGCGAAACTCGCCCGGACGACCGCTTCGTCGCCCGCCCGCGTCACGTCGGGGTCGAGGCCGTGGTCGCCGGCGACGACGCCGTTCACGTCTTCGAGGCGGAGTTCGAAGGTGTCGTACCAGCCGTCTTCGACGATGGGTGCCACGTCGTCGGCGACCGCCGAGAGCATCGGGACGCGGACCTCCACGCCGAACTCGACGTGGCCGTTGTCCCGCGCCGCGACGCTGACGGTGCCGTCGAACGGCGTCGTCACGGACTCGAAGGTGCGGTCGTCGACCCGCTCGAACGACCCGTGGTCGCCGAACGCGCGGCGGACCCGACCGGGGATGTCGTCTTCGCTCATGCCCGGACGAAGGTCCCGACAGGAGAAAAGCCCGTTGCGTCGCGAGCGCCCTCGAATCGCCCGCCTGCGCCGGATTTGGGCGAATGGCGGCACGTTTAAGTATCTCGCCGCACTCCATTCAGGTGACGCTTCGCTTTGGAGGGCCGAAGCGTCAGCGGGGACCAATCTAGGGCGGCATTTGCCGCGCGGGCCGCTCCCGTGCGGCTGCCTATCCCTTTCTCACGAAACTCACATCGAAGAGTCGACGGCTCGCGTTCGCGCGCTCGAATCGAACAACTGAATCGAGTGATATCCTCCCCAGTAAAAACCCGCCAGCGACGCGGCCGCGTCAGTTCTCGTCCGGTCCGTCGCGGGTAGGTTTGCGTTCTCTCGACTCGGTTCCGTCTCCGGACACGGTTCCGCCTCCGTCCGACTCGTCTCCGCCCGAGCCGTCGGTCGCGAGATCGGACATCGTCGGTGCCGAAATCGGCTCGGAGTTCGTCTCGTCCACCGCCGCGGTCGCATCGGCCTCGACTCCGGATTCTACCGCGTCGACGTCGCCGTCTCGCTCCGCTTTTTCGCGTACTTCGAACCGGTCCGCGAGCGCCCGCAGTTCGTCGGTCGTCGACGAAAGCTCCTGCATCTTCCCGGCGACGGTGACCATCGCGTCGTTCTGCTCGTGGGCCGCGCCGGCCACGTCGGCCGCCTCGGTTCGCGTCTCGTCGGCGATTTCGGCGGCCTCGTCCGCGAGGCGCGCGACCGACTGCGCGGCCGACGCCTGCGAGGCGGTCGCCTCGTCGATGGCGGCGACGCCGTGGTCGACTTCCGCCAGTCGGTCGACCGCCTCGTCGATGGCGGTGACGCCGGTTTCGACCGTCTCGGAGCCCTGCGAGACGCGCTCTCGGGCGGCCTTGACCGCATCGACCGTCTCGTCGGCGGTCTCTTCGACTGACTCGATTGACGACGCGATTTCGGTCGTCGCGTCGGCGGTCTCGCCCGCGAGCGATTTCACGCTGTCCGCGACGACCGCGAAGCCAGCGCCCGCCTCGCCGGCGCGGGCGGCCTCGATAGAGGCGTTGAGCGCGAGCAGGTTCGTCTGGTCGGCGATGTCCTCGATGAGGTCGACCACCTCGCCGATGTCAGCCACCTCGTCGCGGAGGGCTTCGACGCCCTCGGCCGCGGCCGCGACGCGTGCGTCGATGTTCGCCATCTCGTCGTGGACGGCAGCGCTCGCGTCTCGGCCGGCCTCGCCGCGGTCCGCGGCGTCACCCGCGAGGTCAGCGAGTTCGTCGGCGGAGGCGGCGACCTCCTCGACCGTCGCGGAGAGGTCCTGCATCTCTGAAGAGACCTCCGAGAGGAGCGACGCCTGCTCGGCCGCGCCGTCGGAGATGTCGGCGGTCGCCAGTTCGACGCGTTCGGAGGCGGCGCTGACCTCCTCGGTGCCGGCGGTGACGCGCTCGCCCGCCGCGTCGACCGTCGCCGCGAACGACGCGACCTGTCCGATGGTCGATTCGAGGTCGGCGAGCATCGCGTCGATGCCGTCGCCGACAGCCGCCATCGCCTCGTCGTCCGGTTCGACCGACGTGCGCACCGTCAGGTCGCCCGTCGCCGCGGCGTCCATCGTCTCGCGGTAGTCGTCGGCGGCACTAGCGAGGTCGCGTCGGGCGTCTTCGGCCGCTTCGATGCGCTCGCGCAGGCCGTCGCGCATCTCGGCGAACGCGTTCGTCAGCGCCCCGAACTCGTCGACTCTGCGGGTTTCGAGGTCCACGTCGAGGTCGCCGCCGGCGAGCGCCGCCGCCTTGGTCCGCAGTCGCCGGAGCGACAGCACCGTGTTGCGACCGATGACGACGCCGACCAGCGCGAGGCCGGCGAGGCCCACGCCGATGAGGACGGCGACGTCGCGCTCGACAACCTGCGCGACCGCGTAGGCGTTACGCTGCGGCGCTTCCACGAGAACCGCCCAGTTCGTTCCCGAGACGGGCGCGTAGGCGACGACTTCGTCGCCCGCGTCGCCTTCGCCCTCGCGCTCGATGACGCCGGTCTCGCCGCCGAGTGCGGCGTCGAGCGCCGGCGTCGCCGCGCCCTCACGGTACGTCGTGAGGACGTTTTTGCCGTACTTGTCGAAGGCGATGACACCACCCTCAGTCACCACGCGAGTCTGCGACCCCTCGACCGATTCGCTCAGCAGTTCGGCGTGTTTCGTCGCGTCGACGACGACCATCACCGCTCCGTCTCGACCCTCCACGGGACTGAGGAAGGCGAGGCGCTCGCTCCCGGCGTAGCGGTAGACCTCGGAGACGGCGACCGCGTCGGGGTCGTACATCGTCAGCGACCCGGTCGTCCACGACAGGCCGAGGTCGGAGACCGACTTGGCCTCTATCACGCCGTTCGTGCTGCGGACGATGTCGCGGTTCGACGGCTTCACGTAGTGGATGGCCATCACCTCGTCGGGGAGCGTGTCCTTCTCGCGTTCGAGCGTCTCGTCGATGGTGTCGGGGTCGCCCGTCTGGACGGTCTCGTACTCCGAGAGCATCCGGGTGGTCCGTGCGTAGCCGTCCATCCAACTCGACAGTCCCTCGGCCTCCAGCGCGGCGACCATCTCCAAGTCGCTGTGGGTGTCGGCTCTGACCTCGGTCCCGACCATGTCTGAGACGTACAGGCCGAACCCGCCCATCACCGCGGCCACGAGGAGAATAACGAACAGAAACTTCCGGAGGTAGCTCCGCCTGAGCACCGCCGGAACCAGCGTGGCGAGCTTCATGCCACTTGGTAGCAAGAGAGCGACGTAAAGCGTTGTCCCGCTAGATATCAGGAATGATATTGGCGGGAGAAGCGGGGTCTCTGAGCCTCACGGAATTACGAGTTCCGAGAATCGACTACAGTTCGCTCACGGTGACGCCGAGCGCGAGGGCGGCGGCTCCGGTTGCGCCACCGCCCGCGGCGAGCGGCGTCGGCAGGGCGGACACGACGCCGACGACGGCCCCGACGAGGATGAAGACGGCCATCCCGAGGAGCGTGGCGTCGAATCGCGTGACGAGGAGTCCGGGTGACACGGTCTAATTACATGTCATTAGCCGAACTGTCAAAATGTTTGTGGGTGCGGCCCTACTCGCCTCGCTCACTGACGGCCGGGTCGTCGGACCCGTCCGCGTCGGCGACTTCGTGGGCTCCGGGTTCCACGTCACGGGCCCGGTCCGGTTCCGATTCCTCCCGCGCTTCGGGTTCGGCCTCGGTCTCGCCCTCGACGAGGTCCGCTTCGAGGAACGCCAGGGACCGGTCGCGCTCGCCCCGGACCGAGCTATCGCGCAGTCCGAGTGAGATGGCGGTGTCGAAACAGCGGAGGGCTTCCTCGTGGAGGCCGCGTTCGGCGAGGAAGAAGCCGCGGTTGTACCACGCCTGCGGGAGTCGCGGGTCGAGTTCGACGGCGCGCTCGGCGCGGTCGAGCGGCCCCGACGAGTCGCCGAGTTCCCACAGCGCGTACGCGAGGTTCGTCTCCGCGGCCGCGGCGTGTTCGCCGTCGTCGTCGATGCGGAGCGCCTCGCGGTACGCGCCGATTGCCTCGTCATACTCGCCGAGTTGCGCGTGGGCGACACCCTTGTTCACCCACGCCTCGCACGCCGTCGGCGAGTCCTCGTCGGCGTAGGCGACCGCCCGACTGAAACTGTCGACTGCCTGTTCGTACTCCTCGATGGCGGCGTAAGCCAGTCCGACCTCGACGAGCGCCGCCGCGTCGACCGCCTCGGGGTCGATTCCGTCCTCGTCCACGAACTCGGCGAGGACGTGGTCGTCCGCCGGGTCGACGAGTCGTCCGTTCACCCGGTACGTCGGCGGGTCGAGGTCGAACCCTTCGTAGGGGTCGCCGAACCCCTGTCCATCCGAGTAGCGGTGTCTACGCGTCGAAGCCATTCCTACACGTTGGCGGGGAACCGACATAACGTGGTCGGCGGTTGTGGCGTTTGCCCACCGACTCGCCCGCCAATCCGCACGTCACTCATATCCTCTACTGGGTGCTATCTGGTAGCACTACGCTATGTCCTCGCGGGTCGTACCTCACGACGGCGTCGGCGCGCGGTCGGGCGGGTCGCCGTGGTGACGCCGGGTGGGTACGCATGTCGACACGAACGGCCACAGAGGAGAACCGCACCCTGATTCGAACCGAGTTCGACCGGGCGTGGAACCGCGACGAACTCGACGCGCTCGACGAACTGTACGCCGACACCGTCTGCATCGCCACGACGCGAAGCGGGTCCGACGAGGCGCTCGTCACGCGCGAAGATAGCAAGGAACTGCACGGCGAGTGGGACGGCGCGTTCCCGGACGCGACGACCGAAATCAACGCGATGGTCGCCGAGGGCGACGCCGTGATAGTCTGGTGGACCCTCCGCGGCACGCATCTCGGGACGTTCCGCGGCATCGAACCGACGGGCTCGCAGATCGCCGTCGACGGGTTCAGCTACCGCCGCATCGACGAAGGAACCATCGTCGAAGTGAAAGACGCCGCGAGCATGGCGACGCGTGTTCTCGCAACTCGGCGTCGAACTACCGGCGTGAACGCGCCGGCGGGAGCCATCACCGACGCAGATTTTTTGCTGTTTGTGCGACCGGGTCCGTGGTGTCTCGTCGAGAAGTAGTGCGAGACGGCTGGACGCATCGCTCCGCCCACTATCGTTCGCAGAAGCGAGTGCGGGGGACGAGATTGTGAACCGTGCCGAGACGGTCTCCCTCGCTGTCGCTCGGGTGCTGCGACTCGTCGGGTTCAAATCTCGTCCCCCGCACTTGACACTCGTCACGTAGTTCCTCGGTACAAGTGCGGGGGACGAGATTTGAACTCGCGAACCCCTACGGGAGCGGATCTTAAGTCCGCCGCTTTTGGCCTAGCTCAGCCACCCCCGCGCACTCTCCCGTTCTCCGAGGGGGTGAAAAGTGCTTTCGCTTTACCAGTCGACCGAGAGGGTTCCGTCGCCGTGGGGGTTCGGCGATAGCTCCTCGTCTGTTCGGCGGTCGATGACGTGGATGACGCCGCGGCCCTTCTTCGCCGGGCAGACCTCCGCCGCCTCGATGTTCTCGTCGAGTTCGTCCTCACCGACGAAGTACGATTTAGCGCGGGCGAGGCCGGTTTCGAGGTCCATCTCCCAGTTGTCGGCGACCTCCGCGCACCGACCGGCCCCGAAGCACTTGTTCGCCTCGAAGATTATCTTGTAGGGCTTTTCGTCGACCGGCGGGGCGTTCTCGTCGGTTCCGAAGTCGCTCGGCTTCGGACGCTCGGACTCCTCGCTCATCGTCGGCCCTTGCGGCGCGGTGGTCTTTGCGCTGTCGGTCGCGCGGCGGGAGAAACCAAACCGAATCTCGGTGTGCGCCCGGTGATTCTTTCGCTATCGAGCCCTACTATCGGACGATGCGGCAGTCCCGTCGCTCGCGCTTCGGCGACCTGATTCGCGCCGCCAGTCCCAGCGACCGCCGCCGATTTCTCGCCGACCTCTGGACCGCCCGCGGGTGGGAGACGACCGTCGAAGACCGCCTCGTCGTCGCCCGCCGCGGCGACCGAATCGACCGAATCGCGGTCGCCGCTCGGTCTCGACGTCTCTTGTCGCCGCCGGTCCCGGACGAGGCGACAGTCGTCGTCGCGCTCGGCGACCCCGAGCGGACCCGACGCGTGGCCCCTGACGACGCCCGCGTCCTCTCGGTCGACGACCTCTACGAACTCGTCCGATACGGCCTCCTCGGCGGCCGCGGCGACGAAGTCGTCGCCGACCATTTCGGCGTCCGCCTCGCCGACCTGCCGGCCGACGGTGGGGGCGGGGGTGCAGGGGGCACCGAGGGCGCAGGCGGCGCGCGGACCGGGCCATTCGCGTCCCTGCTTCCTCCCGCGCTCTCGTCGCTCCCGGTCGTGCCGCTTCTCTTCGTCGCGCTCCTTCTCGCTGCGGTCGCCGTGACCGCCGGGCCGGGCGGCGTACCGGTGCTCGGCGAGGCGCTCGGCGGCCAACAGCCGTCGGTTCCGACGCTGGCAGCGACGACGTCCGAGCCGACGCCGACGCCCGAACCGCGGACAGTCGCCCCCGGCGTGACCACCGCGGGCGTCGAGAACGCGACGCTCCTCGCGGCGGCCCACCGAAGGGCCGCGGCGAACCGGTCGTACCGGTGGACCCTCCGATACCGCGAGTCCATCGCCGGCGACGAGACGGGCCGCGAGGTGGAGGTCGTTCACGTCGAGGCCCCGCACGTCTACGTTTCTGAGGTCCAGCGCGCCGGGCGACTCAGGGCGTTCCCGCGCCCGACCGCCTCGGAGGACGCGTACGCCGACGGGACCACGCGCTACGCCCGCCGCCCCGCCGAGCCGGACGGCGTCGCCGCCCGCGTCCTCGACCCCGACGTGCGCGACGGTCCGGGGCGACAGGCCTCGCGCGCCGCCCGCTACCTCGAGTGGTACCTCTCGGCGGACGAGACGACGGTGACGCGCGTAGAGAGTGTGACGAACGCGACTGTCGAAGACGGGACCCCGCTGTACCGAATCGAGGGCCGCGACACCGACTTCCCGCGGTCGCGCGGCTATCGGGTCGAAGCGATCGTCGAAGAAAGCGGGTTCGTCCGCTCGATGCGCGTCACCTACGAGACCCGCGACGGCCTCGGCGTCGAGGTCTGGTTCGCGTACGACGCGGTCGGCGAGACGACGGTGACGCGACCGGCGTGGCTCGACCGCGCCGACGGTTCGAACGGCGGTCGGACCGTCGTCCCAGCGAACGCGAGCGGGTAGCGTCCGTCGCGCTCGGTCGCGTCTCGGTCGCGTCTCGGTGTTCGCGGCGCTTACTGCTCGACGTCGACCGATTCGAGGACCACATCGGACACCGGCTTGTCGTTGCGGTCGGTCGGGACCGAGCCGATGTCTTCGACGACGTCCATGCCGTCGGTGACTTTTCCGAAGACGGCGTGCTTGCCGTCGAGGTGGGGCTGGGCGTCGAGCGTGATGAAGAACTGCGAGCCGTTCGTGTTGGGGCCGCGGTTCGCCATCGAGAGCACGCCGGGGCCGTCGTGGCTGAGGTCCGAATGGAACTCGTCGTCGAAGGTGTAGCCGGGGCCGCCGCGGCCGGTTCCCGTCGGGTCGCCGCCCTGAATCATGAAGTTCGAGATGATGCGGTGAAAGAGGATGTCCTCGTAGAGGGGTTCGCCCTCCATCGTCTCGTCCGTCTCGGGGTGGACCCACGTCTTCTCGCCCGTCGCGAGGCCGACGAAGTTCTCGACCGTGTTCGGGACCTTGTCCTCGAAGAGTTCGACCGTGATGTCGCCCTTGTTCGTGTGGAGCGTGGCCGTTGGGTTGTCGCTCATACTCGACCCGTCGGGCGGGCGAGTGAAAACCGTGCCGCCTCGGGGTCGGCCGCGGCGCTGACACGACTCCGTTCGGCCCGCGTCTTCCGGTCGGCACCGCGGACTGTCACACCGACAGACGTTTTTCTCCCCCGCGACCGAGTGGCGTGAGATGACATCACATGTTGACGGAGGACACTCCGAATGAACGCTCGGTCGACCCTCGAACGCCTGTCGGAACTCGCGAATACCTACTTCGTCGGCCTCGTGCTCCTCGCGTCGGCCGCCGCGTTGGTCCAACCGGACCTGTTCACGTGGATTGCGCCCTACATTTCGCCGCTGCTCGGGCTCATCATGCTCGGGATGGGGCTGACACTCCAGCCCGTTGACTTCCGTCGACTCGCGGAGCACCCGCGAGACGTGGCCATCGGCGCGCTCGCCCAGTGGCTCATCATGCCGACCGCCGCCTACGCGCTCACGGTGGTTCTCTCGCTCCCGCCGGAGCTCGCGGTCGGCGTCATCCTCGTCGGCGCGGCCCCCGGCGGCACCGCCTCGAACGTCATGGCCTACCTCGGCAAGGGGGACGTGGCGCTCTCGGTCGCCATCACGACCGTCACCACGCTGGCCGCGCCGCTGGTCATGCCCGCGTGGGTCGTCGCGCTCGCCGGCGAACAGCTCCAGGTCGGCTTCATGGACCTGTTCGTCAACATCCTGCAAATCGTCTTCATCCCGGTCGTCCTCGGCTTCGCGCTCCGCCTCGTGCTCGACCGCAACGCGCCCGAGGTCGCCGAAGTCGGCCTCGACGTGTTCCCGCTCGTCTCGGTCCTGAGCATCGTCGCCATCGTCGCGGCCGTCGTCGGCCTCAACGTCGACACCATCCTCGGCGCGGGTGCGGCCGCCATCGGGGCCGTCGTCCTCCACAACGCCATCGGCCTCGGAACCGGCTACGGCACCGGCCGCCTCGCCGGCATGTCCGAGGACCGCGTCCGGACGACGACGTTCGAAGTCGGCCTCCAGAACAGCGGGCTCGCCGCGGCCCTCGCGCTGTCGTTCTTCTCGCCCGCCGCCGCCCTCCCGCCCGCGCTGTTCAGCGTCTGGCACAACATCACCGGCCCGCTCCTCGCGAGCTACTTCTCCCGAACCGCGAGCGAACCGTCGGGTGGAACGCCCGCTGACGACTGAATCGCCCGGAGCGACCACCTTCTTTCGATACGCCCCGTCAGTCGGGAATCTGCGCTAGATTGATGTATTGTAAATTATAAGCACTACTGTATGGTACGAAACGTCGGCACGCTCGACCGGACTGTTCGCCTCGCGCTCGGCGCGCTCCTCGTCGTCGGCGGCGTCGGAAGCTACGCGGGGCTGTTCTCGCTCGGGTTCGGCTCGGTGCCCGCGGCGCTCGGGGCCGTGTTCGTCGCGGCCGTCGGCGTCATCCTGCTCGTGACCGGGTTTCGCCGGACGTGTCCGCTGTATCTGCCGTTCGGCATCGACACCTCGGACGACCGGAACTGACGCCCGGCATCGCCTCGCACCGCCCGCTTTTCTCGCTCCCCTAACTACAAGACACCCCACCGCGATGCGTCGGATATGCATACCGCGGAGACCGTGACGCTCACTCGCCTCCCCTCCGGCGTCCCGGTACAGACGACGGTTCACACCTACGAACCAGCCGACGGGTCAGACGGCCCGACGCTCTACGTGCAGGCCGCCCAGCACGGGCGCGAAATCAACGGCACCGAAGTGCTCCGCCGACTGCACGGCCGCCTCGAACGCGCGGAGCTTTCGGGGCGCGTCGTCGCCGTCCCCGTCGCCGACCCGCTGACGTTCGACCGCGTCTCTTACGTCACGCCCGAGGAGCTCGACTCCGTCAACTCCAACATGAACCGCGTCTGGCCGGGCGACGCCGACGGGTCGCTCCACCAGCGCATGGCCGCGAAGCTCTGGGAGTACATCGGCGAGGCCGACGCCATCGTCGACCTTCACACCGGGAGCCCGGACATGCTCACCCACACGGTCTACCTCCGGGGCGACGAGGCCTCCCGCGACCTCGCGCGGGCGTTCGGCGTCGACATCCTCCTCGCGGAGGCCGCGGGCGACGAGGCCGACGACGAGTGGACCGAACGGAGCTTCGACGGCAAACTCCGCGTCGCGGCCACGAACGCGGGAATCCCCTCTATCACCCCGGAACTCGCCCACAACAAACAGCTCGTCGAGCCGGCCATCGTCGCCGGCGTCGAGGGCGTCCTCAACGTCTGCCGCGACATGGGTATCCTCTCGGGCGCGGTCGAACCGTGGGACGGCCGCACCTATCGCAACCACCTCGGCCGCGTGCAGGCCGCCGCCTCGGGCCTGTTCGTCGCCCGCGAGGACGTGGAACTCGCCCGCGAGGTCCGCCCCGGCGACCACCTCGGGTGGGTGTACGACCCGACCACCTACGAGGTGCTCCAAGAGGTCGAAGCCGAGCGCGCGGGCCTCGTCTACTCCATCGCCCGCGAGGCGACCGTCACCGCCGGCGAGACGCTCGTCGGCATCGCGCTCCCGCTGGACGACGGCGAGAGCGACGCCGAGGGCGGCGACCCCTTCGACGAGGCCGACGAGAGTGGCGACCTCGACATCTAGGGGAAGAAAACACTTATTCGCGCCGGCGGTCGGGTGCGTATGGACCGCCGCGCCGCGTTCTCGCTTCTTTTGATTTTCCTCGTCGTCGCCGCGGGCACCGTCTTCGTCTTCGACAGAGAGGCCCAGCGGCGGGCGATAGCGGCGGAAGAAACGCGCCTCCAGACCGAACTGGCGGCCAGCGAGTGCGTCACGACGTACGGCACGTCGGCGACCGTCAGCGGCGAATCGGCGTCGGTCGTCGCTCGGAGCCTCGACGGCTGGACGGTTCGCGTCTCGCACCCGTACTGGTACAGCACCGACCGGTTGCACGCCGACGGGTCGTCAGAATCAGTCTACGTCGTGGACGTGGAGTCGGTCCAATACGCGGGCGGCGAGCCGGTGGGGCCGGCGTGTTGAAGGGCAAGCGTTCGAGTCGGCTGCGACTGCGACTTCAGAACTCGCGCAGGTCTTCGAGCACGGCTTCCGCGTCGCCGGAGGCGATGGTCTCGCGGGCCATCTCGAGTCCCTCGTCGATGGTTTCCGCGTCCTCGCGGGCGTAGATGCGGAGCGCCGCGTTGAGGGCGACGGCGTCGGCGAAGCGGTCCTCGCGCTCGCCGGCGAGCACGGCTTCGGTGATTTCGGCGGAGTCGCCGGCCACGTCGTCCTCGTCGACGCCGAGGTCGTCGTACTCGAAGTCCATGCCGTACTCGGCGGTCTCGATGTCGAAGTCGTCGAAGGTGGCCTCGCCGTCGTCGCCGGCGGTCCACTCGGCGACCTTCGTGTAGCCGGGGCGGATGTCGTCGTAGCCCTCCATGCCCTGGAACATGAGCACGCGGTCGAGGTCGTGGTGCTCGCTCGCCTCGAAGGTGTCGACCATCTTCTTGGCGAACGCGAGGTGGTAGAACGAGCCGAGGTGAACCGAGGCGTTCGCGGGGTTGGCGATGGTCTCGATGGTGTTGACGAACGTCCGGACGCCCATGTTGTCGCGGCGCTCCCAGAGGGCGTGGATGGCGGGGTTAAACCGCGGCTGGTAGTAGAAGCCGAAGCCGGTGTCGTCGACCATGTCGGCGGACTCGTCGGGGTCGAGTTCCGTGCGGACGCCGAGTTCGTCGAGGACGTGCTTGTAGGCGTCCTGCTTCTGGGTCGGGACGCGGTCACCGGAGTGGACGACGACGGGCGTGCCGGCCGCGGCGGCGACGACGCCGGCGGCGACGCCGAGGATGGCGGTCTTGCCCTTGCCGTCGTAGTTCGCGCCGCAGTCGACGGGGTCGACCTCGGGCTCGGCGTACTCGACGTGTTCGGCCATCACGTCGGCGTAGGCGGCGAGTTCCTCCGCGTTGTTGTGCTTCCAGCGGTTGGCGAGCCAGAACGCGCCGAGCGTCGTGTGGTCCGGTTCGCCGGCGAGGATGCGGCGCATCGCCTCGGACGCCTGCTCGCGGGTCATGTCCTCGGCGGACTTCGTGCCCGTGCCGACGACTTCCGTCATCAGACGCTTCAGCGGCCATTCCCCGAACTCGCTTTCGACTACTGCCATGCCTCTGTGTTCGGCCGAGCGGTCAAAAAACGTCCCGTTCGGTCCCGCTGGCCGGGACCGACGACGCCGTCCGAAAGCGATAGGCTTCCCGACTCCTAACGCCGGGTAATGAGCGCGTTGTCGGACGATTGGCGGGACGGCATCGACGAGGTCGATGCGGCGCTTATCGACGAATACCAAAGCGGCTTCCCGGTCGAACAGCGGCCGTTTCGCGTCGTCGCCGCGGAGTTAGGCATCGACGAGGACGACGCCCTCGACCGCGTCCGTCGGCTCCGCGAAGACGGCATCTTCCGGCGGTTCGGCCCGGTTCTCAATCCGCCCGTCATCGGCAGTTCGACGCTCGCGGCCGTCTCGGCCCCCGAGGAGCGCTTCGAGGAGATTGCCGAACTCATCAACGGCTACCGCCAAGTCAACCACAACTACCGCCGCGCCCACGAGTGGAACATGTGGTTCGTCGTCACCGCCGGTTCCCGCGAGACGCGCGACCGCATCCTCGACGAAATCGAGGAGCGAACCGGCTGTGAGGTGCTGAACCTCCCGATGCTCACCGACTACTACATCGACCTCGAGTTCCCCATCGTCAACGACGACCGCTTCGCCCGCGAGAGCCTCGGGGAGACCGACGTGAGCGCCACCCGCATCTCCGAGGACGCCACCGGCGACCTCTCGTCTCTCGAAGCCCGCCTGCTCGTGGAGATTCAGGGCGGCTTCCCGCTGTCGAAGACGCCCTACCGCGACGTGGCAGACGCCCTCGACACCGAGGTCGACGACGTGCTCGTCGCCGTCGAGCGCCTGCTCGCCGACGGCTGTATCAAGCGCATCGGCTGCGTCGTCAACCACATCGTCACGGGCTTTCGGAACAACTGCATGGTCGTCTGGAACGTCCCCGACGAGGAACTCGACGCCCGCGGCGAGGCCGTCGGGAGCCTCCCGTACGTCACGCTCTGTTACCACCGCCCGCGCCGCCCCGGACAGGGCTGGGAGTACAACCTCTTTACCATGATTCACGGCCGGGACGCCGACGCCGTCGACGAGAAGATAGACGAACTGGCCGACGACCACCTGCCGTTCGACCACGAGCGACTCTACTCGACGGCGAAACTGAAACAGACCGGCGCGCAGTACGAGGAACTCGTGGGCTCTGACGACTNCCTGCCGTTCGACCACGAGCGACTCTACTCGACGGCGAAACTGAAACAGACCGGCGCGCAGTACGAGGAACTCGTGGGCTCTGACGACTGAGGACAGAACAGCACTCGTTTGTTCGACGCTCGCGCCGGCGTCCGCGTTACTGCCCGCTACCGCGAGAACGGCGACATCCGGTAGAGCATCCGCACGGCCTGCGCGACGCCGGTCTTCGCCAGCGACCCGCTCTTGAGCGCGCCGAGTTTCGCGTAGTAGCCGGACTTGAACGCGCCCTTCTTGGCGAGGAGTGCGCTCCCGAGCGCCCCGCGTTTGGCGTAGTACGCGGACTTCCGGCCGGCCGCGCCGGCGTAGTGTTTCGTGCTCGTCGGAATCGGCGTCCGCCGGCCCTGCACCTCGGTCGAGCCGTTGCGGACGGCGTCCAAGATGTCGTCGGCGGTGAGAGAGGCGCGCGACACGTCGGGGATGTCGATTTCCGTGTAGGCGCGGCCGACGTACCCGACCTTGTGGGCGTCGCTCCCGGCGACGCCGGGGTACTGGCGCTTCGCGGCGAACCGACGGGCGCGGCGGTTCTTGTAGCCCGTGAAGAGCCACGAGTTGTACGTCTCGATGGCGTCGAAGGCGTCGCCGCCCGCGGCGTCGTGATACCGGCCGAGCCGACGGCGACCGATGCCGTGTCGGCTCCGCTGGAAGGGGTGCGGGACGATGGCGACGCCGCCGCGCTCGCGCACCCAGCGGGCCGTCTCGTCCAGCGGGCGACGCCGCGGCGGAAGCTCCTCCACGCCGAGCGCGAGGAGGTGGCCGTCGGCCGTCGAGACTTCCACGCCGGGGATGCCGACGAGGCCGTACATCGGCGCGAGTTGCGCCGCTCGGAGCGACTCGTCGATGACGTCGTGGTCGGTGACGACGACGGCGTCCAACCCGATTTCGGCGGCCTGCTCCAAGATGAGCTCCACCGGGTCGTGCGCGTCGTACGAGCCTTCCGAGTGCACGTGGGGGTCGATGCGGACGGTCAGCGCGGACACGACTCCTCGTTAGGTCTCGGCGAGGAAAAAGACACGCCCGAATCGTGCTAGCTCGCAGCACGGGATTCATCGGTCGTTGAACCCCGGATTCACCCGAAACAGGGCGTGAGGACCGCGCAGACACAGACTCTTCGAGAACACATCACGTCGCCGACGTAAATTCGCTTCAGCGAATCTTTAGGAATTATCGTGTCGAACGTGTGCACATGGCATCCGAAGACCGCTTTCACCCCGCCGTCGACCTCGCGGACCTCCGCGAGTCCGGCCGCGAACTGGTCGCGCTGGACGGACGCTCTATCGCCCTCTTCGACCACGAGGGGTCCGTCAGAGCCGTCGACAATGCTTGCCCGCACATGGGTTTCCCGCTCGCTCGCGGCTCCGTGGACGAGGGCGTACTGACCTGTCACTGGCACCACGCCCGGTTCGAACTCTCCTGCGGCGACACCTTCGACCCGTGGGCCGACGACGTGCGGACCTACCCCGTGGAGGTGCGCGACGGGACGGTCTACGTCGACCCGAACCCCGACCCGGACGAACCGCCGGCGGTCCGCTGGTCGAATCGGCTGGAAGACGGCCTCGAACAGAACCTCCGACTGGTCGTCGCGAAGTCCGTCATCGGCCTCCTCGACGCCGGCGTCGAGCCGACGGAGCCGCTTTCGACCGGCGTCCGGTTCGGCTGTCGCTACCGGCGCGACGGTTGGGGGTCGGGTCTCACTATCCTGACCGCGATGGCGAACGTCCTCCCCGACCTCGACCCCGACGACCGAAAGCGCGCGCTCTATCAGGGACTCGTCCACGTCGCGGGCGACGCCTCCGGCGAACCGCCGCAGTTCGAACAGGACGCCCTCGGCGCGACCGACACCGATTTCGACCGCCTGCGGTCGTGGTTCCGCGAGAACGTCGAGGTCCGCGACCCCGACGGGGCGGAGCGCGTCCTCCGGACCGCAATTGCGGCCGGCCGCGACGACGCCGAACTCGCCGGCATGGTCGCCGCCGCGGCCACCGACCACCGCTACCTCGACACGGGGCACGTCCTCGACTTCGTCAACAAGGCCTGCGAGGCGCTCGACCACGTCGGCTGGGACCGCGCCGACGAGGTCCTCCCGAGCCTCGTTCGCGGACTCGCCCGCGCCGACCGCGCCGAGGAGTCCGCCGAGTGGCGTCGCCCAATCGACCTCGCGGGAACGCTCGACGACGTGTTCGCCGACCTCGACGACCACGTCGACGCCGGCGCGGGCGAGACGTGGTCCCGACCGGACGGCCTGCTCGACACCCTCCTCGGCGACGACCCGCACGCCGTCGTCGACGCGCTGACCGAGGCGATTCGAGGCGGCGCGACGCCCGCCCAGCTCGCCGCTGTCGTCGCCTTCGCCGCCGGCACGCGGGTCGCGCGGTTCTCGACCACCAACGAGTTCGGCGACTGGAACACGGTCCACCACACGTTCACCTACGCCAACGCGGTCCACCGGCTCGCCGAGCGGACGGGCGCGAGAGAACTCTACCGCGGCGCGTTCGACGCCGCCGTCAACGTCTACCTCGACCGGTTCCTGAACACGCCCCCGGCCCCGCTTCCTGACCCGACCCCCGACGCCGACCCCGCGGAAGCACTCGAAACGCTGTCCGCGGCCTTCGACGCCGAGGGGCGGGTGAACGACGCCGGACGGGCGGCCGCGGGGTTCCTCGACGGCGGCGGCGACCCGGCGAGGCTCCGCCGCGAACTCGGGGGCGCGCTGCTCCGCGAGGACGCCGGCTTCCACACCTACCAAGCGCTCGAAGCCGGGTTCGAGCAGGCGGCGACGCGGCCGCCCGAGGAGGCCCGGACGCTCCTCGTCGGCGTCGCGCGCTACCTCGCGGCGCACTCGCCGACGCGCCGGGAGCGAGAACAGACGTTCAGCATCGCCGCGCGACTCCAGCGCGGCGAGTCGGTGTACGGCGAAGACGTCGACATCTGAGGCCGCGTCGGGGTCGTCGCGTCGACCTCTGACGTCGTCGCCGTCGGCTCTTTTCGACTACTGCTCGGCGATTCGCTCGCCCGCGTCGACGCCGCTCCAGAGGGCGGCGTGGACTCGGCCCTCGCCGACCGTCCAGTCGCCAGCGAAGTAGAGGCCGTGAGACTCCCCGCGGCGGAGTATCTCGCGGTCGGCGACGCCGTCGGGGAGGGCGTACCGCCAGCCCTGGTCGTCCACCCAGTCGGGGTCGCGCAGGCGCTCGTCGTCGAGGAGTTCGGCGACCATCGCGGCGACCTCGTCGGCCGCGTCGTCGAGGGGATCGTCGTAGTGCGCCTCGGACCACTCGGGGCTCGGTTGGACGACGAGCAGGCTCTCGCCGTCGGGGACGTGGCCCTCCTTGCACTCCTCGCGGGCGACCCAGCCGACCGGGTGGGTCTTGTCGGGGTTGACGAGCGCGTACCACGGCTCCTCGCGCTCGAAGGGGTAGTGGAGGACGACGGTCCGAACCGTTCGGTACTCGACGCTCCCGATGGCCTCGCGGAGCGCGACCATGCACTGGTCGCCCCAGCCCATCTCGGTCAGAATCGCGGCCGTCTGGGGGGCCGGCGGTGTCAGAAGCACCGAGTCGAACGGGCCGTGGCGCGTCCCCGATTCGTCGACGACGGACCAGTAGCCGCTGTCGGGGTTGTGGTCGATGGCGGCGACGCGCGTCTCTCGCTCGACGGTCGCCTCCGTCTCCGCGAGCAGGCGTTTCGCCAGTTGGGTGATGCCCTCGGTCCACGTCCACTTGTGCTGGTCGCGGGCGTCACCCTCCGAGATGACGCCGTCGCCGTCGAACGTCCAGACCGGTTCGTCGATGTTGACCAGCCCGTCCGCGCCCAGTCCGCGGACGAGCTGCGCCGTTCGGCGGTCGTAGTCTTTCACGTAGTTCGCGCCGTGGTCGTACCGACAGCCGTGTCGGCGGCGCGTCGCGGCGCGACCGCACACCCCGCGGCTCTTCTCGAGAATCGTGACGTTCGCGTTCGCCTCGCGGAGCGCGTAGGCCGCGCCAGCCCCAGCGGCCCCGGCTCCGACGATGCACACGTCGCGAGTCATCTCGCCACCCCGCGTGTGAGTCCAGCCAGCATCGGATAGACCTGCGGCTTCGAGGCGCTAAAAGACTCGCAACGCGGCGGGATTGGGGACCGTGTTCGCGCTCGCGGCCGCGGCCGGAGGCGAAAACGATTCACGTCGCGCCGCCGGAGTCCGGGTATGTACGACTCGGTCATCTTCGACCACGACGGCGTGTTGACAACGCTCGTCGAACTCTCGCCCCTCCGCGACGCGACGTGGGACGCCTTCGCCGAACTCGGCGTTTCCGACCCCGACCCGGACCACGTCGAGCAGGTGGTCATCCACGTCTCTCCCGAGGACGTGCGCGCCGCCGCCGAGCCCTACGACCTCGACCCCGAGACGCTGTTTCGCGTCCGCGACGAACTCCAGTCGGCCGCCCAACGGCGGGCCATCGCCGACGGCCGGAAAGTTCCCTACGACGACTTCGACGCGCTCCGCCGCATCGACGCGCCGATGGGCATCGTCTCCAGCAACCAGCAGGCCACCATCGACTTCGTCGTCGACCACCTCGACGCCGCGGACCTGTTCGGCACCGCTTACGGCCGCGAGCCCTCGATGACGAGTCTCCACCGCAAGAAGCCCGAACCCTACTACCTCGAACGCGCCATGGCCGACCTCGGCGTCGACTCGCCGCTGTTCGTCGGCGACAGCGACAGCGACATCGCCGCCGCCGAGGCCGCGGGCGTCGACTCCGCGTTCATCCGCCGGGGCCACCGCGCCGACCACACGCCGACGCCCGACCCGACCCACGAAATCGCCGGCCTCGACGACCTGCTCGAACTCGACGGCGTGCCCGTCGTCCACGGCGGGGCGGGCGCGTCGCGCGCACCGGACGGAACGGGTCCCGCGGCCGACGGCGGCCGCGAAGGCGGTGAATCGTCTCGATGACCCGGTCGCTCCCCCGCATCGGTCTCGGGACGATGGGCCTCGACACGCCCGACGAGGCCGCCGCCGTGACGACGGCGCTGGAGTTGGGTTATCGCCACGTCGACACCGCACAGATTTACGGCAACGAGACGGTCGTCGGCGACGCGCTCGCGGCCGCCGACGTGCCCCGCGAGGACGTGACGCTCGCCACCAAGGTCTGGGCGGACAGCCTCGCGCCCGCCGACGTTCGCCGGACGACCCGCGAGAGCCTCGACCGACTCGGCGTCGACTACGTCGACCTCCTGTACGTCCACCGCCCCGTCGACACCTACGACGCCGAGGCGACGCTTTCCGCCTTCGACGAACTCGTCGACGACGGCCTCGTCCGCGGGGTCGGCGTGAGCAACTTCACCGTCGCCGAGCTAGACGAGGCGCTCGCCCTGCTCGACGCACCGCTCGTCGCCCATCAGACGGAGTATCATCCGCTGTTTCAGCGCCCCGAACTCCTCGACCACGCCGAGGAACGCGGTTACGACGTGGTCGCGTACTCGCCGCTTTCGGGAGGCCGCGTCCGCGGCGTGGACGAAGTCGTCGCGGTCGCGGAGAAACACGACGCGACGCCCGAGGCGGTGAGCCTCGCGTGGGTGGCCGAAAAGGGGCTGTGTCCCATTCCGAAGGCGTCGAGCGAGCGCCACCTCCGGGCGAACCTCGACGCCGTCTCGCTGGAACTCGACGCGGGCGACGTGACGGCCATCGATGGTATCAAATCTGAAGTCGAACTGTTTCCTGAGTGATGAATCGTCCGCTCGGCGCCGTCTCGAAGTCTCAATTTCGATACTAGTCCCGGAACGATTATAATAAGACGGGCGAGTGTCCGACCATGCGGATTCCGAGTGGGGTAAGCGGGTTCGACGAGCTCATCCAGGGTGGTTTCCTCCCGCGCCGACTGTACGTACTGAGCGGACCGCCGGGGAGCGGGAAGACGACGTTCACGGCGCAGTTCATGGCCGAGGGGCTACGCAACGGCGAGAAGTGCATGTACATCACTATGCACGAGACCGAAGACGAGCTGATAAACGACATGTCGAGTTTCGACTTCGGCTTCGAGACGCTCGCCAGTTCCGAGGGCTTTCGCTTTATCAACCTCGTGAGCCCGAAGGGGAAACACATCCTCAACCAGTTCTCCCAGACCGGGGGGTCGTCGAGCGTCCAGAGCCTCACCGACAAAATCGTCGCGTTCGTCAACTCCCGACAGGTCGACCGCCTCGTCATCGACTCGACGATGTTGCTCCGGCTGTTCTTCGCCAACGGCTCCGAGGAGATGACGCGGTTTCTGACGGCACTCAAGCAGGGCGACGCCACGACGCTTCTCATCTCCGAGATGACCGACCCCTCGTCGTACTCCGACGAGCACTTCCTCGCCCACGGCGTGGTGTTCTTCCACAACTATCTGGAGGCGACTGGCATGACACGCGGCATTCAGGTCATCAAGATGCGCGGGACGAACATCGACTGCGACATCCGGTCGCTCGACTTCACCGACAACGGACTGGTCGTCGACCCCCGGTCGAAGGTCGACCTCTGAGGTAACCACAACAATGTACGAACGGGTCTTCGGAACGGACTGGCGGACGATTTCGGACGAGGAGGCCATCCGCCGGATGTACGCCCTCGGCGTCTCCAGCGCGCTCGGCCACCCGAACCGCGGCGAGTTCGAGCGCATCCGCCGGCAGGCCGGCACGGCCTACGGCCGGAGCGTCCTCCAACTCGCCTTTGAGGAGGGGAAACAGCGGGTCGCCCGAAACGAGTCGGAGTACGACTCGAAACAGGACGTGTGGGAGGCGCTCGTCGACGAGGAGACATCGCCCTCCACGGCGGGGCGCGCCGACGTGACGATGCAGAAGCCGACGGACAAACAGGGCATTCCCAAAGCCGTCGGCCGAGCGTCCGTCCTCGACGGCGGCGGCGACGACTTCTCTCGGATTCGGCTGCCGGAGTTCCTCCGACGCGGGTAGCCGGCCGAGCTCCGACGCGAGTAGCCGACGAGCCTTTGGGCGTCCGAACCCTCTTTCGACGTATGAGCGATAGCGAATTCAGCCTCTCGGAGTCAGAGTGGCGCGAGCGACTCTCGGAGGACGCCTACCGCGTCCTCCGCGAACAGGGGACCGAGCCGCGGTTTTCCGGCGAACACGTCGACCGGAGCGACGACGGCGTCTACCGGTGTGCCGGCTGTGGGACCGAGCTGTTCGGCTCGGAGACGAAGTACGACTCCAACTGCGGGTGGCCGAGCTTCTACGCCGCCGAGGACTCGAACATCGAGCTTCGACGCGACCTGAGCCACGGCATGGACCGCACCGAGGTCGTCTGCTCGACCTGCGACGGCCACCTCGGCCACGTCTTCGACGACGGCCCGGAGCCGACCGGCAAGCGCTTCTGTATCAACTCGGTCGCGCTCGATTTCGAGGCGGACGAAGAGTAGGACCCGGAGTTCGGAGGCCGGACCGACGCACTCGCCGCCGCCCTCACGCCGACCGCCGATGTGCGGCTGTCGGGGCCTGTTCTCTGTTTTCCTCGTCGCCCGGGGACAAAAGAGCCGGTTCCGAACCCGAACACGACCACGACCACGACTTCGCGGTGCATTCGCTCGGCGTTAGGCCCGACCTAGGCCCAAAACCGCCCGACCGTCGGGGGCGACCCGACGGTGCGCGCGCCACGTCGAGAATCGCGGTATCACGGCGGTAGGCCGGGTCTAACGCTCGTTTCCCGTGAGTAGCCGACACGTACCAAATTAGCATGGCGACGTACGAGAGGTATGTCTCGCAGCTACCCGGTCCGCCGCCACCCGACTCGGCGGACTCCCCCGTTCACGCCCTACGCCCTCGTCGTCGCCGGCCTCGTAACGTTCTGTATCGCCGTCCTCGCCCCCGTCGCCGACCTCTCGGCGGGCATGTCGGTGATGAACGTCGCCGCCGGCGGAACGGCCCCGGCGTTCGACGGCGGCACGCTCGTCCTCAGCGGCGGCCTGCTTCTCATCAGCGCCGCCTCGACGTTCTTCGGCGTCCTCCTGTTGCTCCTGCGACTCTGAGTCGAGGAGTCCGGGTCCGGGTCGGACGCGCGACGAGAATCGCGGACTGGCTGGCCCCGGCGAGAATCGGGAACAGACGCGAGACACGGGACCTCGGAACCCGATTTGCGGTTGCGACGCACTCGCTCGCCCGGCGCGGGCGGGTTATCGTCGCTCGATGGGGGTGGCCAGCACGGGAATTTTCGACTGGACGACGACCGACCGCGAGACGCTTCCGAGGATGTTGTCCTCGAAGCGCGCGTGGGTGCCCATCGAGATGAGCGCCGCGTCTGTCTCCTCGGCGAACGCGAGAATCTCCTCGGCCGGATCGCCGCGGCGGAGTTCCGTGGCGGCGTCGACGCCGTACTCGGCCATCGTCTCGGCGGCCTCGGCGAGCGCGGCTTCGCCCTGCGACCTGAGTTCCTCGTACACCTCGTCGACGCGCTCGTCGGCGAGCGTCAGGAAGGCGCGTTCGTCGACGACGTAGAGCAGGGAGACGGCGGCGTCGCGCTCTGCGGCGAGTTCCGCGGCGTCTTCGACGACCGGCTGCATCGAGTCGCTCCCGTCTATCGGCACGAGGATTGTGTCGTACATCAACTGGGAGTTAGGCGGGGACAGTATCACCCTCTTCGCCAGTTCCCGCGCGATGGGAACTACGCGGGACGAGGGACGCGGGACCGACCTCGCGAGGAGACGCGATTCCGGAAACGGAAGCGGTACGGGCGGCTACTCGTCACCGGTCGCGTCGTCGGCGTCGGTTTCGTTTTCGGTGCGCGCGTCACTCTCAGGCCCGGCGTCGCGTTCCGACGCCAGTCGCTCGGCGTACCGCTCGGCCCGTCGCTTCCAGTCGGTGACCCGTCGGGCCGACACGTCCGCGGCGGCGGCGAGTTCCTCGTCCGACGCCCCACGGAGCGCCGACACGGTGTCGATGCCCGCCGCCCGGAGCCGGGCCGCGTACGCCTCGCCGATACCGCGGATGTTCCGCGGGTCCTCGGGGTGTCGCTCCGCTTCGGCGGCCGCCTCGGCATCGACGCCACCCGCCGAGACGACCGTCGCCAACTGTTCGGTCATCGCGTCCACGCGACCGTCGAGGCCGTCTACTCGGCCTTCGACCTCGTCGATGCGCGCCGCGAGGTCTTCGTGGGTGTGTTCGTTCTTCCCGTCGGCGGCGGTCACGCCCGCGACGTCCGGGTCGACGCCAGCTTCGGTGATGGTCGGGTCAGCGTCGTCGTCGCGGTCGGCCGTCTCGCTGTCTCCGGTGTCGTGTCCGTCCCCGTCGGAATCGGCTTCCCCTTCACCCTCGTCGTCTCCGGACGCGTCGTCCGCGTCGTCGGTGTCGGCGTCTGGGTCTCCGACGCCACCTTCGGCGAGCGAGTCGCCCGGCTCCACGTCGTCGGGGAGGACGTACACCAGCGCGTCCGCCGGCACGTAGCCGACGACCTGTTTTCGCTTCTTGTCGGCGGTGAGGACGACCCCGCCGGAGTCGAGGGCCTTGTAGCCGCCGCACTCGAAGCTCGTCCCGTCCGTGAGATATACTTTCATAATCAATTATTGGCTTTGAGACAGGATGAGTGTTGTCGCTCCGCTGTCGGGGGTTTATGGCCGCTCGCCGCGGCTCACGACGCATGGACGTGTTCGTCATCGGCGGGACCGGACTGCTCGGCACGGGAATCGTTCGGCGGCTCGTCGCCGCCGGCCACGACGTGACCAGTCTCCAGCGGGGCGAGACCGACGACGACCTCCCGTCGGGCGTCGAACGGGTCGCCGGCGACCGCGACGACCCGTCGGTACTCCGCGGCGCGATTCGGGACGCGAGCCCCGAGGTCGTCGTCGACATGGCGTGTTTCGACGCCGAGACCGCCCGCGAGGCGGTCGAAATCTGCCGAACCGTCGTCGACCGCTACGTCTTCTGCAGCACCATCGACGTGTACCACCGGCCGCCGCCGATGAATCCCGTCACCGAATCGAGCCCGCGGAACCCGCCGGTCAGCGACTACGCGGCGGGAAAAATCGCCGCCGAAGACGCGTTCTTCGACGCCCACGACCCCGACGAGTTCGAGGTGATCGTCCTCCGCCCGTGGAACACCTACGGCGAGGGCGGCACGCTCGTCCACACCCTCGGCACGAACTCGTCGTACATCGATCGAATCCGCGAGGGCAAGCCCATCGTCGTCCACGGCGACGGCACCTCGCTGTGGGGGCCGTGTCACCGCGACGACGTGGCGCGGGCGTTCGTCGGCGCGGTCGAGCGTCCGGGAGTCGGCGGCCGCGCCTACAACGTCACGAGCGAGGAGACGATGACGTGGAACCAGTACCACGAGCGCGTCGCGGCCGCGCTCGACGCGCCTGAACCCGACCTCGTCCACGTCCCGACCGAGGTGCTCCGCGCGGTCGCGCCCGACCGGACACGGATGCTCCGGGACCACTTCCGGTACAGCACCGTCTTCGACAACAGCCGGGCGAGAGCCGACCTCGGGTTCCGCTACACGGTCGCGTTCGAGGACGGTGCCCGCGGGGTGGTGTCGTGGCTGGACGACCACGACGCGGTGGACTCGTGGGATGCAGACCCGCTTTCCGACGACCTCGCGGCCGCGTGGCGGGACGCGACCGACGCGTTCGTCGCGGGGTTCGAGTCGGGCGAGTGAGTCCGTCGGTCGTCGCGGCGGCAAGCCGAGAACGGGGGAGGCCATCGCTCCCGCGTCGTAGGAACGAGCGTCGCCTTTTCACCGATTCCGCCCCGATATGTGGATATGCTCCGAGCTCTGTTGGCGGCGTTCGGTCTGGTTGAACTGCTCGTTCCGGACAAACTGGTCGCCGTGATGACGCGCCTCGCTTACGAGGACGGCGGCGAGATGACGGCGAAGCCGTGGGTGGTGACGGCGGCGCGCGTCGAGGGAGCGGTGTTCCTCCTCGTCGCGCTGTTCGGCCTTCGCGGTCGGTGCGACGGTGAGGCCGGTGAGACCGGTGAGACCGGTGAGCCAGACGAAGACAAATAACTGCGTCTCGCGGGCGTCACCGACGTCGGTGAACCGGCCCGCGAAAGAAGCGACCGCGGCGAGAGAATATGAGACTGTGCGCGGAATTCGGTCGCCGAGCGACTCGTGTTCCGCCGCGTCGGTGGGACGCGTGCGTCCGGCTCAGGCGAGTCGCGCGAACGCGAGCGACCCGCTCGTGTTCTTGATGTAGACGCGGACGGTCTGTCCTTCCTGCGCGCCGGGCACGAAGATGGTGTACTTCCCGCGCTGGGCGACGCCGTCGCCCTTGCGGCCGGTCCCGGTGATTTCGACCTCGTAGGTGCGACCCTCTTCGACGGCCTCGCGCTGGCGCTTGTTGCTCACGCTGGAGCGCTTCTGGACCGGCCGGAACGCACCACAGGCCTCACAGCGGAGCATGTCGACGCCGTCCTCGGTGACGAGGCGGGTGTCCGGCAGGCCACACTCCGAGCAGATGACGTACTCCTCGACGTAGCCGTCGATGGCCTCCTCGAAGTCGTTGATGGAGAACGACCCGCTGTAGCGGGCGCGGTCGCCCTCCAGCTGGCCGCTCGTCCCGAGCGTGCGCTGGATGGCGCTGTGGAGGTGCGCGGGCGTCCGCGAGAGCGCGTCCGCGATCTCCCCGAGATTGGTGAGGCGGGTGAACGCGCCGTCGGTCTCGCCGGACGGGTCCGGCACTGTGAGGCGTTCCTGTTCGACGTTTCGTTCCGGTAGGACGTTGAGCGCTCGGTCGAGCGCAGTCTGATACTCCATAGGGGTTCGAGTGTCTGGCGACGTATAGCCGTTCCGTGACCGTCCTCCCCGCGGCACCGACGCGTCGGCGTTCGTTTCACCGTCCTCGACGGCGGAACCGAGCGCCACGCCTTCGCCGCTGGCTCTCCAACGCCTCTCCATGGGCTACACGTGGCAGTACTACGACCTCGTACTCCTCGGCATCCTCGGGAGCCTCGTCGCCGGCGTCGCCGCCGGTCGACTCACCCCGATGGAGCCGCAGACGACGCTCGTCGGCTTCAGCGCCCTCGCGGCCGTCGTGATGGCTCACGGTCTGTTCGTCAACGGTCCCGTGGACGAGCCGGCCGACCTCACGGACGAGGTCGAGGCGCTGAACTGAGCCGGGCTGTCTGACGACCGTCGGTCGTCCGCTCACACCTCGTCGTCTCGCCGCGCGCCTCCTTACTCGCCGTCGACGACGCTGTTCGTGAGCGTTCCGACGCCTTCGTACCAGATTTCCACGTCGTCGCCGGGCTCGACCAGTCCGGGGTTCGCCGGGCTGCCGAACGAAATCACGTCGCCCGGCCGGAAGGTGTAGCGCTCCGAGAGGAACGAGACGACCTCGGCGGGCGAAAAGAGCATCCGCTCGGTGTTCGCTTCCTGCCGGAGTTCGCCGCCGACGTGGGTCGTCATGTCGATGTTCGCGGGCTCCACGTCGGTCTCTATCCACGGGCCGAGCGGCCCGGAGCCGTCGAAGGCCTTCCGGGCGGTCCGGCCGGGTTGGTCGAGCGCGTCGAGGTCGTTGAGAATCGTGTAGCCCCGGACCACATCGGACACGTCTTCCTCGGCCACGTCCGAACATTCGCGGTCGATGACGGCCGCCAGTTCGCCGGCGTAGGTCAGTTCGTCGGTCCAGTCGGGGTACTCGATGTCCGCACCGGGGTCGAGCACCGACACCGGCGGCTTGATGAACCAGTCCGGCTGGTCGGGAATATCGTAGTCCATCTGGTCGACCGTCGCCGCGTAGTTCCGACCCACGCAGTAGAGCGCGGTCGGCTCGCAGGGCGCGAGCAACTCGGCGTCGACGCCGACTTCGTACTCCTCGCCGTCGGCCGTTACGACGCCGTCGTCGTACCGGCCCGACACCACTCCGTCGTCGGTTCGAATCCGTGCCAATCGCATCGCTCACCCGTCGGTCGGCCACTCACTTCAAGCGACGTGTCTCCGCAAGTGAACGTAGACGGGAACGGTCACGGATGCGCCGCCGACGCACCTCAGTCGGATGCGGACTCCCGGTTCATCCGGGGCATCGACCGGTTCTCGCGGTCGACGAGGTTGTGGATGCGCTCGGTGCGCGTCGATTCGAACTGGCGCTGACACCGGGCGACGCCTGACGCGGGGTCGGTGGGGTCGGCGTCTGCGCTGGCGTCGGTCTCGGCGGTCGGCTCGCGGTCTGTTCGCAGGGTCGGTTCGTAGGTCGGGGTGGCGTTTGTGCTCACGATTTTGGATGGTTCGGGTCGGTCGGACGGCTATGCGGCGACGAGAAGAGTTAGCGAAGTACGCGTACGACCGACATTGTTGTACCCGGCAGTACAGACCAATCTATAATAAATATTAATGTTCGAACAGCGGCGGCGGTTCGACCCGCGGTTGTGACCGCGTCGCGGCCGCGTGCGTTCTCACTCCCGCGAGTCGTACTCCTGATAGATGACGTGGCCACAGGACTTGCAGTGAGAGGCGTCGGCGTCGTGGTATGCGAGTCCGCAGTTCTGGCAGGTGACGGAGACCTTGTTGCGGTGGCCCCATTCCTTGACAATCTTGCTCGCCTGCCACGGGATGAGGATGATGCCCGCGAGGATAGCGGCGACCGTCACCCACCGCCCCGCCTCGGTCACCGGGACGATGTCGCCGAAACCGACCGTCGAGAGCGTGACGACGATGAAGTAGAACGCGTCGCCGAACGTCCCGACGTTGGGATTCGCCCGGTGTTCGAACGAGTAGAACATCCCCGCGGCGACGAAGAAGATGGTGAGTACCGTCAACAGCAGTTTAATCACGCGGAGCGTCCCGACGGAGACGGTGCCGAAGAAGAACTCCTCGTCGCGCGTGAACCGGTAGAACCGAAAGACGCGGACTACGCGAATCACTCGCAGGAAGCCGATGTTGGCGGCGACCGACGAAACGGGGAGCGCGAGCACCGCCAGCGTCGGTAAGATAGCCAGCAGGTCGACGAACGAGTAGACGTTGAACAGTTCGGCGGTCCGGTCCCGCGCGCCGTAGAGTCGGAGGAGGAACTCCGCGAGGAACACGATGGAGACGACGACCTCGACGGACCAGAGCATCGACTGCACCGACGCCGAAAGCGGATAGGTCTCGGCGACGAACACCCCGACGAAAAGCAGGTTGAGTGCGAGGAGCGCGATGTCGATGGTCTTGCCGACCGCAGTCCGGTGGTCGAGAAGATAGAATCTGACCACGTCTCGCGGCGTCTCGCGGCGCGACCCCCGCGCGTGATCGTCCATGGCTCGTCTTTGGCGGTGAAATACTTATACCGTTGCTCGCAGGGCGGCAGACGGCGGCGACTCGGCGGCGACCGCCTCAGAGGACGATAGCGCCCTCGGGGAGTAGCTCACGCTCGGTGCGCCGCGCCTCCTCGCCCTCCTCGACGAGCGTCGGCTCGTCGACCGGTTCGGAAAACCGGTTCGGGTCCGGTTCGACCCGTTTGAGCATCGACGAGAACACCGGTCCCTTGCGGCCGCCGGCGGAGGTGATGCCGCCGTACTGTCGCTCCTCGAACGTGGACTCGTCGGGGCTGGGGAACTCCTCGCGAATTATCTGTGCGGTGTCTCTGATGTACTCGGCGGCCTCCTTCTGCGAGTAGAGGCTCTCGTTGTAGTAGCGCTCTGCCTACTCGTCGTCGAGCTCCTCGGTGGAGTGTTCGGGCGACTCGTAGAGGACGGACTCCGTGGTCGTGTGGCCGCTGGCGAAGCGGATGTTGACCGTAAAGCAGTCGGGATACCGCAGGATGATGGGGAAAAACAGCATGTCGGTGACGGTGATTCGCTGTTGCATCCGCCAGAGCCCCTCGAAGTAGTAGGCCGTGAGCGCGCCGACGCGGTCGTCTCGCTCCCCGCGGTTGTACGCCATCGCTATCTCCTCGTAGTCGTCGCCGGCGATGTGGTGACAGCGCCGCTTGTAGCTCTTGGCAATGCCTTCGAGTTGCGTCTCGTAGGCTTCGAGCAGAGGAATGTCGGGGTCGGCGAGCATGTCCGCCTTCCGCTCTTGGGCGTCAGCGATGTTCATCATGTTCTCGTGGAACAGTCGCTCGGCGTCCTCGTCCGGCAGGGGCGTTCTGACCGCCTGCCGGTACAGTACCCGCGTATCCCCGTTGAATGTGACCCGCTGCTCGCTCATCTCGTGAAGTGATGATGCGGCGAACAGAAATCAATTCGTCGGTAATCCGGACGGTTTCCCGACAGTCGCGAGACACGAAATATAAACCGACCACTGAAACCGGAACCGGTTATCAGCTATCCGGTGCGTGTCAGTCGTCGGTTGACGCGCGGCCGTCCGCGGCGACCGACTCGTCTGCCGCGTCGAAAAGCGGGCTCTGGTCGCCCGGCGCGAGCGTGTTGAGCACGAGCGCCGTCAGCGCGGTCACGATGACCGGCTGACTGAAGAACGTCGCGGCGGCCTGCGGGAGTCCCGAGAGCGCGTCGGGACGCGTGGCGACGCCCAGACCGAGGCCGAGAGAGGTGGCGACGACGACCATGTTCCGCCGGTCGAGATTCGTGTGGAGGAAGACGAGACGGACGCCGCTGGCGGCGACCATCCCGGCCATGAGCAGGACCGCGCCACCGAAGACGGCGCTCGGGATGGTCGCGACAGCCGCGCCGACCTTCGGGCTGAGGCCGAGGACGGCGAGAACGACGCCCGCGATGCCGACGACGTACCGGCTCATCACGCCGGTGAAGTTGACGATGCCCACGTTCTGCGAGAACGAGGTGACCGGGAACGCGCCGAACACCGACGCGATAGAGCTCATGAAGCCGTCGGTGAACAGGCCGCCGCGGAACTCCTCGTCGGTCGGGTTGCGGCCCTCGGCGGCGGTGATGCCGGACATGTCGCCGACGGTCTCCATCGCGGAGACGAGAAACAGGAACGCGAAGGTGACGATGGGGACCGGTTCGAAGCTGACGCCGAACGCGCCGGGGCGGGGAATCGCGAACCACGCCGCGTCGGCGATGGGCGAGAAGTCGACCACGCCGAGCGGGACGGCGACGGCGTAGCCGACGGCGATGCCGACGAGCGTGCTCAGGAGTCGCGTGATGCCGTCGGTAAAGAGGTTGAGTGCGATGGCGACGCCGAGGACGAGCGCCGCGAGACCGATGTTGTGGGCCGCGCCGTAGTCGGCGGCTCCGACCCCGCCGGCGGCGTAGTCCATGCCGACCGGGACGAGGTAGAGCCCGATGATGACGACGACGAGTCCGGTCACGAGCGGCGGGAAGAAGGGTTTGATGCGGTCGAACTGCCAGCCGATGAGTCCCTCGACGACGAAGCCGGTGACGAGAATCGCGCCGAACACCGCGCTCAGGCCGTAATCGACGCCGATAGTCGTCGCCGCGCCGACGAAGGTGAAGCTCGTCCCCATCACGATGGGGAGCCGCGAGCCGACCGGCCCGACGGCGTACGCCTGTACCACGGTCGCGAGCCCCGAAAACAGGAGCACCATCTGGACCACGTAGGCCGTGTCGGCGACGCCGAGGCCGACCGCGCCCGCGACGATGAACGCCACGGCGGTCGCCGGGACGATCATCACCGAGACGTGCTGTATCCCGAGGAGAATCGACTCCAGCAACGGCGGCCGGTCGTCGATTTCGTATTCGAGGCCGAGTTCACCGCTGTCGTCTGCCATCTGTACTCGCCACGAGCGACCCCCATTCAATAATAGTTTCGCGTTCGAGCGTATTTCACTGCCTCTGACACACCGTATTGAACACGAGCGTGCATACTCGGTGAGCGAGAGGGGGAAACTGACGTCGCATCGACCGCAACTGGCTCCGCTCAGTGAATCTCGACGCCGTCCTCGTCGACGCTGATGTCAACGAGGCTCGTCGCCTCGTAGTCGGTGTCGTCGAGCGCGGTCTCACCGACCTTCCGGATGGCGACGACGATGTCTGAGATGTCCGCGCCGATGTCGTCGAGCGCGCCGCAGATGGCCGCGAGCGTCCCGCCGGTCGAAAGCAGGTCGTCCACGACGAGCACGCGGTCGCCATCTTCGATGTCGTTGATGAACATCTCCGACTCGGAGTAGCCGGTCGTCTGGTGGAGCGCGACCTCCCCGTCGAGGCCGTACTCGCGTTTGCGGATGACGACGAGCGGGATGTCCGTCTGGAGGGACAGCGCGGTGGCGATGTGGATGCCCATCGCCTCGGGCGCGACGATTTTGTCCACGTCGAGGTCGGCCGCGCGGGTGATGCCGACGACGACCTCGCGCAGGAGTTGCGGATCGAGCATCGGCACGCCGTTGCTGATGGGATGGACGAGATAGGAGTAGCCGTCCTTGTCGATGATGGGCGCTTCGTGTAGGGACTCCTCGAGTCGCTGCATGGGGTCCGTTTCACGAATCGGCCCAAAAGTGGTTCGCTCTCTGCGAGGGCGGCGTTCCCCGGCGGTCGCTCAGAACACGCCGGGCGCGACGACGTAGACCAGAAGCGACCCGACGGCACCGACGAACAGCGCGAAGACGACGGTCGGCACGACCACCTTCCGAAGGATGTCGCCCTCGCGGCCCGCGATGCCGATGACGCCGGAGATGGCGGCGATGTTGAGGACGGAAATCATGTTCCCAACGCCGCCGCCGACGTTCTGGATGGCGACGACGAGCGCGCGGGAGAGTCCGACGTCGGCGGCCGCGTTGTACTGCAGGGCGTTGAACAGGATGTCCGAGGTGGTGTTGCTCCCGGTGACGAACGTCCCGAGCGCGCCGATCCACGGCGCGACGAAGGGAAGCGCCGCCCCGGCACCCTCGGCCAGCACCAATGAGAGGACGTTCATCATCCCGACGGTGTCGGTGGGGTTGATGCTCGACTGAATCATGACCTGCGTGAGCGAGACGGCGACGACGAGCGTCACCGCCGCCGTCGCGACCTGTCTCCCGGATTCGGTCCACGCGTCGGCCATCTCACCGGTGTCCATCCGGTAGAACACACCGGTCAGGACAGCGACGGGGAGAAACGGCATCGTCCCCGGCAGGTAGAGATACGCCAGCGACCACGACATCGTCTCGTACCCGAATATCTCGTAGGGACCGACGGTGTACCCCTGCAAGACGGACACGAGGTCGAACGTCGGCCAGCGCGTGACGAGCAGCACGAGCGCGACGGAGACGTACGGTGCCCACGCCATCCAGACCGGCATCCGCTTTCGCGGCTCGTCGGTGTCGAGAGAGGACGGGTCGAGGCCGCCCAGCCACTCGTCGAGCCAGCCCTCGCGGTCGGGGAACGTCCACCGCTCGGACGGGACGAGCACGTCCCGGTCGGCCATCACGACGCCGACGGCGAGGACGGCGAAGCCGGCGGCGATATCGGGGAGCGCCGGGCCGATGAACCACGCGACCGCGAGCTGAACCGCCCCGGTCAACGCCCCGAGGACGAGCGCGAACGGCGCGATGGGCGCGGCGGCACGCGCGGCCCCCAGCACCGACCGCTCGTCGTCGTCGCCGAACCAGTAGACCAGCAGAAACACGCCGAGGAGGCCCCAGAACGCGAACGTCAGTCCGGTCATGACGCCGGTCCATGCCGAGACCAACTGCCGGAACGGTCCCCCAGCCATCGCCGCCGGGAGAATCGACTCGATTTGGCTGACGCCGCCGATAATCGGCGTCCCAGCGGCACCGAACTGCGGGTTCGGCGCGTTGAAAAACAGGCCGAAGACCGCCGCCGCCAGCGGCGGGAAGCCGAGCCCGATGAAAAGCGGCGCGGCCAGCGCTCCCGGCGTCCCGAACCCCGCGACGCCCTCGATAATCGTCTCGAAGCCGAGCCCGATGAGGAGCAACTGGATGCGGCGGTCGCGCTCCAGTCGGCGGAAGTACCACCGAATCGTCTCGATGGAACCGCTGACCTCGAGATAGTTCATGAGCAGAATCGCCCCGAAGACGATGAGGACGATGTTGAGCCCCTCCAGCGCGCCGTATATCGCGGCCCCCGCCCACGCGGTCGGCTCCATGTGCCAGACCGTGAGCGCCAACGCCGTCGCCAGTACCCAGCCGACGCCCATCGACCGCGCCGCCGACCACCGAAGCCCGGCGAGGAGGACGAACGCGACGACTATCGGGACGCTCGCCGCAAGTGCTAGTATCTCGACTGATGCCATTGTTTCTTTCTGTGTGTTCTTGATTGAGTTTGTTGTATTACTCGCCCCGTTCTCTCGCGACTCGAACCGAGAGTGGGTTTAATATGCTCGGGCGGCAAATTCACTAGGTCGCGTGACGCTGGCCGAGGGGTGAGAGACTTCGCGTGAGAAAGTGGCCTCGGCACTCATCCTAAGCGAATCTATCCATGTCGCTATTGCAGAACTCAACTCCGTAGTTCGATCTTGGTTCAATAGTTTAGAAAAATCAGACCACACAGAGAATCTGAGATTGTTTGTGGTGACTAAGATCAGTTAAAATACGCCCAAGAGAAATCGGTCTTACTGAGTTCTAATGCACGCTGCTCTTCTAGTGTCTTTGCCGCTTTTTTTGAATCAGCTCCGGTTATGTCTATCACGCCATTCGTGGGATGAAACAGATGCGGAAATTTGCTCCCACTCCAAGCAGCACCCTTTACGTGTTGTTCAAACCTCCTGCTGACCTCGTTTGAGATTCCCACGTAGTAGACTGAGTCGTTATTATTGAGATGATAGGCCGCTCGGTAGATTCCTTCAACTTGGCTCTGGTGAATCGCCATACAGCGGTTGATTTGGCTATGTTGCGGCACGCTTGATGTTGTGAACGACACATTTCAAGACGAGTTCACGAAATTCACGGTACCACGTTCGCGCACGCACGGCGTCGCCGTGCGTGCGCTTGATCGACGAGAAGACGGTCTCACACATNCGATGGGCCGGAAGATACGATGTTTAATCAGCGGTCTCACGCCTTCCTCGCGTAGTTTTTCGCGTAACTGCATCAAGTCGTAGCCTTTGTCGGCGGCGAGGCTGTGCAGGTCGCCTGCGTTGCGGCAGGCGACCTGCCAGCCGAGTTGTGTGTCGTGGGTCTTCTCGGTCGTACAATGAACGTCGAGAACAGCTTGGGTTTGCGTATCGACGAGAGCCGTCGCTTTGAGTGTCTGAACGCGATAATTCGTGCGGCGGCAGTAGTGCTTGCTAGCGTTTTCGCGGTCGAAAAAGGTGGCATCGATGGCGGCGTGACCCGAGGGGTCGTGCAGCTGCGCCGACAGGCGCAGCAGCACTCGCCAGACCTTCATCTGAAACCTATCAAACGCCTTAACTAGCGTCGAGTGATCAGGGAGATCGCCCTCTTCGAGGCCGATCTCGGCGAGAATATGCGGCATTTCGCTCAGCAGATCCAGTGCGTTGCGGTACGACTCATCGAGGTAAATCCGCAGACAGTGCAGCGATACGAGAGCGTAGTCGGCGAAGCCGCCACCCCCTTCGGGGGCGGCGACTTCGCCTCGGTCACCAACAACATTTTTAGCCAACGTGACCGCCTTCTTCGTGAAGCGGGAGATTTTCGACATAGAGCATCGACGGTTTCCCGCTTCATCTTCCAAATTCTAACGGTCGAAACCGACGCCGTCTAGTGATTCACCAGAGCCTTCAACTTGGTTGATGGCTATCCCGTAACGTTCCATTGCTTTTGCGTGGCGTCGGAGAAGCTCGATATCTTCTGGCTCTGATTTAATTCGTGGAGTCACATCAATCTCGTAGACGTGCCAAGGATCATCGGAAATCGAAGACTCGAGGTGGGTCTCCCAGCTTTTGTCCAACTTGATGACCTTGTCTGGGTCCACTTCTGGATGATGTGTTGCTTGCTCACGTGCGGGCGCAGTATCAGGGATAAATTGCTCTGCGCCTTCAGGTAGTATTGTTGGAACAGCGGTTACTGGTCGATCAATATTATCCTTGGCTGCACGAAGAGCAACGACTAGTTCTACCAGGTCTCGCTTCGTGACACGGATGATCTTCTCATATTGAGGGCGGCCAATCTGCTCAGATAGGAACCGGCGAAGTTCTCCTGCCTTCTTTCCAGCGGGTCTATTTGTGTCATGTATTTCATACGCCTCCGGAATTGCTGGACTGACGGCTGGACAGAAAGATTTCATACTTTTTGTGGAGATCTTTGAGTCTGGATCTTTGTCCATCAATTTGTTTAATTCTCGCTTGAGAGTCGCTATCTTGTATTTCCCACTCACTTCGGCTATTTCTCTACGGAAATCATACTCCCAAACGGGATCATCAGCAGTCACGTTAGTTACAAGATATGACATGGAGTTCATGAATACAGAGTTACTTGACACTATATCAATCATTGGCCACGAATTATATCTTAACACCTGATATGGCCAGTGTTTCTATCCATACGCCTAGGACGTTCCATGCATTATGTCTGGTATGGGACAAAAACCAGACCAAGGCACTTGGGAACGTGAAGTCGGTCTAAAAGAAGAGACAACTTACGTCGCAATCTACCCCTCGCGAACACGCGCGGAGACGTGGATGGACGAAGCAGACGAGAAGGGCTACCGAAGCCGAAGTCGCTACCTCATCGAACTAATTCAAGAAGCACGTGCAAAACGCGAGGGCCTTCTCTCTGCGTCAGAGCCGCAAGACAAGCGCATCGAAGAGTTATCCAATGAGATTGAGGAGCTGGAAACGAAACTCAAAGCAGCGCGTAAGTCTCCGACATCTGAGGTTGATGTTGTTGATAGAGTAGACGTCGGACAGCATCTCACGGACAGATTCCAACCACTCGATTCGATTATCGATGAGGCACTGAACTCTGACGCTATTCGAGACAGAGTCCAACAGATAGTTGAAGACGAGTTGTTCGACCTTGCATCAAATAACGAGTCTGAATACAAGAGCGGTCACGGTTGGCGTCTTGTTTCTGATGTGGAGGGCGAACAATGACTGGCGAGTCTCGTGAGATAATCTACGAGAACAAGCACGAGTCGGTCAACTACTTCATCAAACGAAAGCGGACTATGGGGCGCAGTCCTCGTACGCTAAATGAGTACAGTAGGACTCTGAAAAACTTCTTCCATAATACATTCCCTGAGAAGGAGCCCTCAGAGATCACAGTCCACGACATTGAGGAATATCTGTTCCAGTTAGACCAACGTGAGCTATCGCAGAACACCAAACGTCGTTACTTGGAATCGCTGAGTTCGTTCTACAGCTATACGATGAAGCGTCCTCGTTTTGAGGACGTAACTGGTAATCCTGCGGCTGTCGTGCTCGAAGAAATCCCACAGCTGTACAGAGACCGGCCAGACTGCGCGACTTGGTCAAACGGATGTCGTATCATTCACGAGATCACAGACCCCAGAGACAAGGCGATTGCGACGATTCTATTGAAGACTGGATGTCGAATACGCGAAGCACTGGAAATCAAGCGAGACGACTTAATGCTTGAAGACGGCTTCATTCGACTCCAAGAGCGCAAAGGTGGCAAGCAGACTGTTGTCCCGATTGATGACGAGGTGACGAAGGCGATTCGACGTTACGAAATCGTCCGTCCACCTGTTGACGAGGATTATCTGTTTCTGAGCGTTCGTCACAACCGCGTTGGACCAACTCGAATACAGGAGTCGATTAAGAAGGCCGCTGTCGCCGTAGACATCATGGACGAAGGAGAGACGCGATTCCATAAGAAGTTCACACCACACACCTACCGGACAGTCTTCACGACTCTAATGCGCAATGAGGGAATGAAGCCACACATTCTGAAATACATCCGTGGAGACTCGAAGCAAGAGACGATGGATATCTACACAAGAGTTGACCGCGACGAAGCGCGGAGAGAGTATCTCCATTGCATTAAGCCGACGATCTAGTGCGAGAGTTCAATCGCTACTGGACACGACCATCGCTCTATCGAGAGTTCGTAAACTCACATTGTTTTGACTCGCAATAGAACGGCACTCATCCAGATATTGCGCGTACTCGTCAGCTGAAGGGTTATCAGAAGGTGCTGGAACAGAGTAGCCGTTATCTCGAAGCCCGATCAGAGATGGATTCGTCATGACGGAGAAATCGTCTGGATCCATGTACATCAGAATTGCCGAGGCAACCTTCGTTCTGACACCGTAGATCTCGTTGAGTGCCTCAATTTTGTCTGAGACATCCGTTGCCTTCGTCGCACGACGAACAGCGTTCTGGACATCAGAGTGGCTATTCTGACTGAAATGATTCTTCAAAGCTGGCCGCATCCAAGACATAATGTCCATCATGTCGTTCATTCCCCAACTGCTGTTCTCGAATTTCGATGGCAGAGAGCTGAGTAACCTGTTTTCGAGTTTGTAATTGTGCTCTCCCTCAACCTTGTGGTACTCCCTTGCTAGCTTCTCGATTTCTTTCTTGTTCAGAGTCATTTCTGTGCTGTACGACGACTCGACACAGACTAACCACAAAATATTGTGGTTTCAGTCACTATAGTCACGGTCCACAACCACGCATTCGCCACTTCATAAACGGCAATCACACGACTTGTCGGGCGTTGATGCGACCCCGAGTCGAATGGATGACACAGGCAGACGAGAGAATCTTGGAGTTCCTACACGAGAAAGACATAATCTCGTCTGCGTCGGTGATTGCAGCCAACATCGACTATACCTCTGAATATATTTCTCGACGGTGTCGAAAGCTCATGGATGCTGGCCTTCTCCAGCGAGTAGACCCCACGAACTATCGGATCACACAACTTGGTGAACGATATCTTACTGGTGAGGTTGAAGACGACGAAATACAATTGGATTCAGAGGAGTAGATGACTGATTCTCGGCCCATCACTCATTCTGTATGGGGGCAAATTCCATTCAAACGTAGACTCTTACAGGCAGCAAATCGAAGTCACAACACAAATTTCGGGTGCTTTCAGGATATCCCGCATAGGACAACGATTCCGATTGATGACCTTGTATTCGTTATCTCCACTCACGATCTCAGTTCAAAAGAAGAAGCTACGGTACTTGTCGGTGAACTTCTTAACTTCCGTATTCTTGCATCTCAAATTGACAATATCATCATGGGTGACGAACTCATAGTCGTTGTATAAGCCCCTGAGGCGTCACCAAAATACATCAGATATGATTTAAATCATATCGTATAGGTCCGTTCATGATGTGCATTCGTAACATATTGGAGTATATTACACACAATTTGGGGAGAATTTAACACTCTCTGGACCATATGTGATTTGAATTCAGAGAGAACCATCGGAAGAACGTGATTGGACGATGATGAATGTGTAAAACGAGACTCGTAGATCTCGTCACCGCATTCATCACATCGAGAAGCTCACTGGTTGAGGATGAGCGTGTGAAAACACGATATCCAGAGGCCTAGGGTTTTCGCCAGTCACGCAATGAATTCTGAATTCGTGACTGAAAATGAAGTTCAAGCAAGACCAAGAACGTGAAAACCTGATAGGCAAACTTACTCGTGCAGGACTTACGACTAACCGGTCGTTCCCACTGAATGGACAAAAAGAGCCCAAAGATGACCATGACTGGCTCCCAATCGAAGAAGTTGAAAATCAGTACGCAGTTCGAGGTGGAAAGGGGCTCCTGGTAATCGACGTAGATACCTACAATAACGCGGACAACGCCACCCCTGATTATGTTAAAGAATTACCTAGAACACTGACTGTCTCCACCCCTCATGGTGGTTTACATCTGTATTATCTTGTAGATGAGTCAACTCCGGATTATCTAAAACAAGAAATTGGAAGACGGAACCCAGCTCCAGATATCATCGAGATCCGAGCCCACAACCAGTATGTTGTTGGTCCGGGTTCAGTTCTAAACTCATGCGACAAATCAGAACACGATTGTTCTGAAGTCGGTGAAGGCAGGTATAAAATTTCGAGCAATGTCCCGATAGCTGAACTAGATTCGGACATACTGGTGAATCTCGTAGAGGGTTTTGACAATTACTCGTCCCGGAAAAATACCACGTACAATGGTAGGATAAGTAGCTCCAAAATAACTGGGGAGCAGCGGAGACTCCTTGCATGGGCACGTAGCGTTAACGCAAAGATGGATGGATTTACCGCTTGGGCCCAGTCTGGACAGTTAGACCCGAGACCATTCCTTCGGGAGGCAGGAGTTGCTGAAAGAGAATGCAGGCGTTTCGATAACCGCTCTCAGGCAGAGGCTTCGATGATATACATTCTCTATTGGGTATTTGGGGACAAACAGGATGTAGTAGATGTGATGGATTATCTAAGCCCACCAAAGTGGGCAAGTAGACCGGACTACAGACAACTAACCATTGAAAAAGTGCTTGGAAAAGTAGAGCAAGACATAACACCATTTGAACCGAACACGTCCGACCGGCGAGGTGTGTCACGAGAGACTATGTTCTCAATTGTTCGGTCAATTGTGTTTGAACATGACGGCAAAACCCGAAGAAAAGACGTTACCAACTCGAGTCACGTTCAGGTCGGAGCTTCACAGGTCTATAACAGCCTCAAGACTCTTGAGAAGATGGGTTATGTCTCTCAGAAACGAGAAGGACATAATTACTACTGGATATATGAACATGATGAGCATTTAATTGATGACGACGAGTTTTTGTCTAAATTTCGAAACCACGATGAGATCCGTAAGCAGAGAAAAGAGTTCTTGAGTCACTGAAACAGTCTGAGGCGAAGTCAGACCCTTCAGACCACTTCATCCATATATAATATAATAATGTGAATACTGTGTACAAGGCAAACTCCTGACGATAAATACAGATTTTGTTGAATCAGCGTTTGGATCAGCGTATTCACTCTAAGCTGTAGAATTGGGAATACTTGATAGAACATGATAGAGACTCGTTCTCTCGTTCTCTCGCAAATAAATCTGTAAACGATGTGCTCTCCAAAGGCCTCTGAACAGCGTATATAGGATTTGATCGAGTCGTTATAGACTAACGATGATTGGTGAAGCGCGAGCACTAAACGGGGTAGATAATATTGAAAGCTACTCGGTTTCAGACGTGCTGTAGCATACACCTGCCAACTGCATCTATATTTTGAGTGGCCAGAACAAGAGAGAATAGCGTCTAAGCAGGTTGATTCTGTGTTCGACATATTCCCCAATTAGCACCCTCGAACACACATCTCGACGGAATCTCTGGGTGTGACCTATATGAAACGATAGAGGACAATTTTCCGTCGGGGAGGGGCTGGTGGATGCAACTGATGATTAGACAACCTTCAAGATCGAGAGTATCAATCACGAGCGGGGCGAGGTTGTCGGAACAGTAGATACGAACGGGAATCTCCATACGGAGAGCGAGGCACTCAGAAACGTCTCGCAGGAGTTTCTTGAGGAGGCCGTACTCATGCTACGACCTACGAGAACGAGGACGGCGAGACGGTTCACGCCAACGCCGAAGTGATGGTCGAACCGGGAACTAGAGGATTCGTTCGGGCTTTCGTTGACGACTTCCGAGCCCGTTTGATTGTAGTAGGAGCGAACTGGACCAACTACTAATCTATGACTTGTAATCAACTCATTAGAAAATAGTAACATAGTCCAGACATCTTATGAGAGATGGATGAATAGAACTTGGTAGAACAAATGAACTTAGAGGGTCTAGAAGGATTGGGGGTCGATTTTGTTGAGAGAGCGGATTATCAAGAACTCTCTGAGTTTCTGCTGGAACGAACCAATGCTACTCACGAACCTGGTTGGGGGCTAATGAGCTCGATGGGTACGGGTTCCCTCAGGTTTCAGGACTGGGGTGCTATTTCCGATTCTAACGTCAGTGACTCCCAGGTTTTTGTGCTAGAATTCCCCGAAAAGGCTCCTGAAATGCGTATACTTCTGGTGAAAATACCAGAGACATCTTGGGATGATTTACTACCGGATGAGGATTCTGATACGCTAATAAATTTGAGCGAGGCACACAACAAAGTGTCTGAAATTTGGGAGTCAGCATTTTCGACGGATTATCCTGGAATCCTTGCAGAGTATGGTAGAAACAATAGAGGTGTTCTCTCAGTGGATTCACCCCTTACATTCACCTCTACACAGATTCTCTGTGAGAATCTCCAATCGGCCTTTCCAATTCCCGAGGGGAACCTTTCGAAAGAAGACTTGAGTGATCTCACAAATACATTTCGGGACGAAGACTTCTGTTCTCGTTTCCGGATTTCACCAAACGGTCTCATGTCTCTCGACTATATCACTGAGTCGTCTGCCTTGCTAAATGCAGAATCGAAAACTAGCGGGATGGGAAACTGGATTGGTTACTCTGGTTTATCAATCGTTGAGTTCCATGACGAGGATAAGTCCGCTCCGTTTCGTTTCCCCGAAACTGAACAATTCGAAGACCCTTTTCCCTCTCTTCTGAATTACTCCTCAACGGAAAAAATTATACAACTGTTACCCTATCTGTACTACCTATATTGGTTCAGGGTACAACCTGATGAGATACATGGATATAGTCAAAGGCTTAGGAAAATGCCGAGAAGCGTGGATGAAGATCACTTAGAGGACTATATCGAGATTTTACAAGAGGCGCAGGCTGGGTTCTATGATGAGTATATCGATATTCTAGATAGAACAGATGCTACTGAATCTCTCCTAATGGGACAAAAAGAAGCACAAATGGCATATGCAGGAACAGGTGGCGGAACCATCCAATTTACTGGAAGTTCACAGGAACTCCCCATCCCTCTCAAGCAGAACCAGAGTCTCCCAAATCCAGGATACAATCCTGAGGTAATGGGTGTCCTCCCAAACATAAAGAAAGACACTGCCGAAATGAATGAAGCAGTAATTAAACAGTATGGACAGTTCGAGGACCGATATAGTATTGCTATTGATTTGTTAAATCAACAACTAGACCTTCAAATATCCGAGATGAACTATGAGCTTGCGGAAACCAGCGTCGAACTTCAGGAGGAAATGAAGACTCTCACCCAGTCAAGCCTTGACCTTCAGAACGGAGTGTACTGGCTCACAATTGTAGTAACAGTTCTAACTGCAGTTCTCGTGTTGGAGGCATTCGGACTATTCACCGTGATTGCGGACTTCGTTATTCGGTTGATTCCCTGGATGCCGGTTTTTTGACTTAGTCATCTTCGAGGTATGTCCGGCCTTATTCCATGTTCACCTGTCCGGAACGCTTGTCGTAGTGTTTGTCCAGCACGTCCATCCGGGACTCACGACCTTCTTGGACAAGGTGGGTAAATAAACCTCTACTCCGGCGATTCAAGAACGAGGAAATGGAAGTCACCGATTCTCGCTGTATAACCTGCATTTCGACTAATAGAGTCGGTACCTCGCGAGAAGTAACGGGGCATATGTGGCTCCTCAAAGCGCACTCTATTCGCCTTTTGAATACGACCCTCCTCTCTCAGAGAGTAGCAGACGTGATTCTCTGACGTTCGTTTACTTCTCTTCCAAAGTCTATGGATAGAAAGCTGGCCTCGGCACTCATAGGGCTCCGCATCACCGAGTGCCTAGTTCGGTTCGGAACGGTGCCGTCGTCATCGGCCACCTCGCTCTCGCCTCGCGACCGAGTAATCACCATCGGTCTCGCTCGCCCCGCAACCGACTCGCTCACGACTTCTCCAACACGGACACGTCGATGCGGGGGTACTGCACGCCGCCCGAAATCGAGCCCTCGCCGGCGACGACGCCCCAGAGTCGGACGCGCTCGTCGGCGAGCAGTCGAAAGCCGATATCGTCGCCGAAAAAGCGCCCGGTCGGCCATCGGGCGACCACATCGCCGCTCAGTCGCCCCCGGTCGTCCTCGACGGCGACGAGCGCCAGTCGGACCTCGTCGCGTTCCATCGTCTCCTCGACGCGACCGGTGTACGTGACGGTCGTTCCCGCGTACGACTCGGGATTCGTCCGGAGGTCGCCGTATGGAATCGTCGTCGCGTTCGTCGGCGTCGCCACCGCAGTCGTTCGATTCGGGAGCGTCGATTCCTCGGAGAGTGGTTGCGGCGTCGGGAGTGACCACTCGACGGTCGGGAGCGCTACGTCGGGGAGGCGGTCGTCGACCCACACCGCGTGACGGGCGACCGCGGCGCGGAGTTCCGGCGACTGCTGGACGACATCCGAGACGCGCTCGACGGCGAGATACGTGACGAGGCCGCCGGCGACGTAGGTGCCGGCCTTTTTGAGCGCCTCGCGTCGAGTGAGTCGGTCGGCCTCGTCGCCTTCGGCTTCGTCACGCTCGCCTTCTGTGCCGTCGTCGCCATCGCCTCCGCGGCCTTCGATTCGCTCGCCCAGCCAGTTCGTCGCCGCCGGTTCCTCTCGGGCAGCGAGGTCGCGGACGAACGATTCGACGCCGGTCTCGCGGATTTCGACGGCGAGCGCCGGCGCGTCGAGAACGACGAGGCCGCGGCGGTGGGCGTCGGGGGCGACGCGGCCGCCTCCGACCGCCGCCACGTAGGGTTCGATACCGGCGCGCTCGCACCGTCGGACGAACGCACTCGTCTTGTCCGCGGTGACGGTTCCGGTGGTCGTAATCCAGATTCGGAGTTCGCGCGTCGCGCCCTCGGGCGTCTCCCCGGCGGCTTCGACGTGCACGTCCGGGCCGCGGAACCGGACGCGCGTCTCGTAGCCCCGCGCCTCCCAGACGCGCTCGAAGACGGCGGCGAGCTCGACGTCGGTGCGGTCCGAAACGACCGACGTGAGCGGGGGCGCTGTCATTGCGTCCGAGGTACCGGGCGGGGCTGTTAGGTGTTTACGCCCGATTCTCGGAGCTGAGAACGCGCGGCCTCGGGAACGGGCACGAACGCCGAGTCAGCCGAGGTACCGAACGGCGGCGTCCGCGACGATGTCGGCCACTTGGACCACGTCGTCGGTGAAGACGAACTCACCGGCGGCGTGGATGTTCTCGCCGTCGGGACCGACGATGACCGTCGGGAGGGCGGCGCGGTCGCCGAGGTAGTTGAAGTCGCCGACGCTGGAGAAGTAGCCGTAGGCGGGGTCGGTGTCGGCGACGGCGCGGGTGGAGTTCGCGAGCGCGCCCACGAGCGGGTGGTCCTCGTCAGTCACGTAGGGGCCGTAACGGATGCCTTCGTCGGGGGCTTCGCGGAAGCCGACGTCGACCTCGCTCTCCAACCCGAGTTCCTCGACGGTGCGCTCGGCGTCGGCGCGGGCGTCTTCGAGGGTCTCGCCGACGACGACGTGGCGGTCGACCATGAGGCGAGCGCGCTCGGGGACAGAAAGCGTCTGGTTTCCGCCTTCGATTTTCAGCGGGCAGGTCGACCCCGAGCCGAGTTTCGGGTGGTCGCCCACGTCGAGGTCGTCGAGCGCGGCCGCGAGCCTGCCGGCCTCGACGACCGCGTTGACGCCGGTGTCCGGCTTCGACCCGTGGGCCGCCTCCCCGCGCACTTCGATGTCGTAGAAGTAGCGGCCGCGCGCACCGAGCAGGAGCGCCGGGTTCTCGACGTCCTCCTGCGCGAGAATCGGTCCGGGTTCGGTGACGATTGCGGCGTCGCAGTCGTCGACGACGCCGTCTCGGATGAGCCGGTCGGTGCCGAGTCCGTAGGGCCCCTCCTCGTCCACGACGGCCGTGAGGAGCACGTCGCCGGCGAGGTCGCAGTCCGCGAGGGTGTCGAAGGCGGTCATGACGGCCGCGAGACCGCCTTTCATGTCGCACGCGCCCTGCCCGTACAGTTTGCCGTCCTCGATGCGACCCGAACACGGGTCTTCGTCCCAGTCTTCGACCAGTTTCACGGTGTCCACGTGGGCGTTCAACAGGAGCGTCGGCGCGTCCGGGTCCGGCCCCGCCAGTCGGGCGACGACGTTGTCGCCTTCGTACTCCGTGATGTCCGGTTCGCTCACGTGGTGGTACTCCGGGTCGTGCCCGCGGGCGTCCAACCACCCGTAGACGAACTCGCTTATCTCGGCCTCCTCGAAGTACGGACTCGGAATCCGCACGAGTTCCTGCAAGAGGTCGATGGTCTCGTCGGGGTCGACGCGGAGGGCTGAGTCGAGGCCGAAGTCGGAGTCGTCCGAGCGGTCACCGCGCGGTGTCGCGTCGTCAGTCATCGCTCACTCCGCGAACCGAGGGGTTGTACTCGTCGGAGGGGACGCCGGGGAGCGTCCCGAGGATGGCCTCGACGTCGTGGTCCTTCTGTTGGCCGCGGTACCAGTAGACGCCGAAGACGACGAGGCCGACGGCGACCCACGGGACGTAAATCGACAGCGAACCCTTGTACGCCTCGGTCAGGAGCCCGACCGCGCCGAGCGAGCCGATGAGTCCCGTCACCGTGAGGAGCGACGGGCGGGAAAAGCCCGCCTCCGCGCGGAGATCGGTGCGGCTGTAGAGCACGTACAGCACCGTTATCGACACCGCGGCGTAGGCGATGAGGTAGCTGAACGTCGCGATAGCGATGGCCTGACTGAGGCCGGTGCTCCAGAAGGTGAGCCCGGCGGCGACGACGTAGAGCGTCAACAGCGACCAGTGGGGCGTCCCGAAGCGGTCGGAGACCGCCGAGAACTTCTTGGGGAACACCTCGTCCCACGCCCACGAGTAGGGCATCTTGATGCCCGCGGCCATGACCGCGTGGACCGACGACGCCGTCGCGAGCAGGCCGCCGACGCCGACGATGGCCGTGCCGATGTCGCCGAGGAACACTTCGGCGGCCGTCGACAGCGGACGCGCCGAGTTCGCGAGGACCGTGTAGTCGCCGACGACGCCGTAGATGACGGCGGCGGTCAGCACGTACAGGAAGATGAGGATGGCCGTCCCGCCGGCCATCGCTAACGGGAGGTTCCGCGAGGGGTTCTTCACCTCCGCGCCCATCTGCCCGGCGACGGCGATGCCGATGTAGGCGTAGAACAGCGGGACCGCGGCGGCGACGAAGCCGTCGAAGCCGCCGGTGAAAAACGGCTGGTAGTTCGCGGCGTCGACGTTCAGCAGGCCGGGGCCGACGAGCACGAGTATCGACAGGATGAGGAAGCCGAAGATGGCGTTCTGCGAGACGCTGTAACTCTTTGACCCGACGAGGTTGACCAGAAACAGAGCCGTCAGCAGGCCGAATCCGGCCAGCGTCGGGTCGACCGAGGGATAAAACACCTGTAAGTAGCTCCCGAAGCCGATGGCGAGGACCGCGTCGGCGGCCATGTAGCCGAGCCACTTCGACCACGTCACCACGAACCCGGGGAGACGGCTGTCGAACGTCCGTGAGACGTAGGCGTACGACCCCGCCGCGCCGGGGAAGATGGTCGCCATCCAGCCGTAGTTGAGCGCGATACTCATCGCGAGCAGCCCCGAGAGGACGACGACGAGGATGACGCTCGGCCCCGTCGTCGAACTCGCCGTGCCGAGGGTGACGAACAGCCCCGCGCCGAGAGTGCCTGCCACCACGGTGCTCACCGCGCCGAACAGTCCGATGTCCCGCGAGAGGCTCCGCCCGTCGTTCACGTCTACCGATGACATACTGTCACATGGTTCGAGTATCGGGTAAAGTACCCCTCCCTCTCATGAGTGGGCCGAGCGCCGACCCGCCGGATTTCGACCCCGAGAACCCGAAGAACGGAGTCAGTAGTCGCCGAGCAGTTTCGATTCGGCTTTCCGGAGGTGTTCGAGGAGTGTCGCCTTCGAGATGTCCAATTCGGCCGCCAGCGACGCGGCGCTCACCTCGCGGGGCCACGTGTAGTAGTCGCGGCGGCGGGCCAGTTCGTACACCTCGCGCTGACGCTCGGAGAGCGCGTCGGTCCGGAATATGCCGCCGCCGTCTTCGGGGGCGGTGACGAGTTCCACGTCGATGTCGGCGTTTCGCTCCGCTCGAATCTCCGCTAACCGCTCGTGGACGGTCCGTCGCGTCTCGTGGACGAGCACGGTCCAGCGCTCGCGGCCGCCCTGCATCCGAACCGGCTCGTCGGGGATGAACCCCCGGGAGACGAGGGCGTCGTTGATTGAGTTCTTGAGGTCGTAGCGAACGACGATGCCGCGGGCGGCGCTCCCCGGGACCCCGACGTCGCCGTCGTGCTCGTCGGTCTCCCACACCGACTCGGTCAGCGGGGATGCGCGGATGGCCGCGAGCAGTTCGTCGACCTCCTCGGCCGTGTCGGCGTAGGCGGTGAAACGCCCGTTGGCGAGGCCGTCGATCTCGTGGACGCCGTGGCCGAGCAAGCCGCCGCTCGTCTCCCTCGTCACCTGTAGCGTCCAGCAGTCCGGGTGCCAGATGTCGAGGCAGACGCGAACGCCCTGTGCACCCTCTCGTGCCATTCGTTGGCATGGAAGGGTGCTCGCCGGGCAAAAAGGTATCCCACCTGACGCGGTGTGACGCGACGGCCGGTGGTGCGGACTGCCGCGGCCGTCAGCGGGCCTCGTCGCGTTACTCGATTCGCTCGCGCGCCGCGGCGACGAGCAGCGGGAGCATGATGGTCGCGTCGCCGAGGACCGTCGTGTTGCGGGCGTCCTTCTCCAGTTTGCCCCACGAGCGCGCCTCGTCGAGCGTCGCGCCCGAGAGACCGCCGGTCGCGGACGGGTCCATCGTGATTTGGACGCCGTAGTCGTACGCGCCGGGCGTGACGAGCATCGTCTGGAGCGTGAAGTTCTTCGGGACGCCGCCGCCGACGAGGAGACAGCCGGCCGTGTCGGCGTCGTACGCGAGGTCGGTCAGCGGCGTCATGTCGGCCAGCGCGTCCAGGGAGAACGACGAGGTCTGCGAGTACATCCACGCCTGCAGGCCGAGGACGGAGTCCTGTACCGCGGGGCAGTAGATGGGCACGTCGGCCTCGTAGGCCGCGGCGGCGACGCCGGCGTCCTCGTCGATTCCCTCGCGGTCGTTGACCTCGCTGTTGGCGCGGCCGAGTTCGCGGCAGAGGTCCGCGATGCTGACGGTCCCCTCTTCCTCCAGCGCCGGGAACACCTCGCTTCGGAGGTGCGACTCGAACAGTGCGAAATGTTCCTGCGGGAGGTAGACGTTGTAGATGCGGTCGACCTCCTCGTCGCGGAGCGTCTCGTCGTGCTCGCGTTCGGTCTTCTCGCCGTGGTGCTCAGCACCGTGATGGTGCTTGCCGCCGATGGCCTCGATGGCGTCGTGGGTGAGGTTCGCGCCCGTCGTCACGAGGGCGTCCACGTAACCGTCGCGGATGAGGTCGGAGACGACCTTGCGCATCCCGGTCGGGACCATCGCGCCGGCCAGCGACATGAACACCGTGCAGTCGTCGTCGGCCAGCATCTGTCTCTTATACAC
>NZ_AOLG01000049.1 GCF_000336815.1 Haloferax prahovense DSM 18310 | reverse complement strand
CATCAGAGATGTGTATAAGAGACAGGTGCGATGGGGTGTCGGGCGCTCGGTCGCGCCTACAGCCCGGTCGGGTGGCTGACGTACTCGGTCTCCAGTCCCCACTCGTCGGCGAGGTCCCGCAGGCTCCGCACCCCGAACGTCTCGGTCGCGTAGTGCCCCGCGAGGAACACCGAGATTCCGGCCTCGCGCGCCTCGTGGTACACCTTCTGTTTGCCCTCGCCGGTGACGAACGCGTCGACGCCACGGTCGATGGCCTCGTCCAGCCAGTCGACGCCGGAGCCGGTGACGATAGCGACCGACGAAATCTCGTCGGGGCCGAAGTCGAGGGCGGTCGTGCCCGCGCTCCCGTCCAGTTCGTCGAGCGCCGCCCGGACCTCGTCGGTCGTCTTCGGCGACGCGAGCTCCCCAGCTTGCCCGATGTGAATCGGTCCGAGCGACCCGAACGGCTCGGTGTCAGTTAGGCCGAGGTGGTCGGCGACGCCGGCGGCGTTGCCGACTTCTTGATGGCCGTCGAGCGGGAGGTGCGAGACGTAGAGCGCGAGGTCGCCGCGAATCAGCGGCTCGATGCGGTCGAAGTCGCGGTCGGTCACCCGGTCGAGACCGCCCCAGACGAGGCCGTGGTGGACGACGAGAAGGTCCGCGTCGGCGTCGAGCGCGGCGTCGATAGTCGCTTCCGCGGCGTCGACCGCGAAGGCGACCTTCTCGACCGATTTCTCCTCGGGGCCGACCTGCAGGCCGTTGGCGCTGGCGTCCACGTCGGCGAAGTCGTCGGTCGCGAGCGTCTCGTCGAGTCGGGCGACGATGTCGGAGAGCTGCATACCGGGGAGTCGTGACTCGGGGACTTGTAAGGAACGGGGTTCGCCGCGGAGTCGGTTACTCGTCTGGTTGCTTGGCGGCGTGCGAGAAGACGAACTCCCGGAGGAGCTTCGCCGCCAGCGACGCGGCCTGTCCGTCGTCGCGGTCGTTGACCTCGACCACGTCGAAGCCGTCGGCGCGGGGCGCGACCGCCCGGACGGCGTCTCGCATCTCTCGGGAGGTGAGGCCGAACGGCTCTTTGGTGCCCGTGCCGGGCGCGAACGCCGGGTCCGCGGCGTCGATGTCGACGCTCAGGTAGACGGACTGGTCCTCGTCGAACTCGGGCTCCCAGTCGGGGACGGCTTCGGGTTCGACCACGGTCACGTCGCCGGCCTCGGCGCGCTTCCACTCGCCGGGCGAGCCGGTTCGCGCACCGAGAATCACGGCCTCGTCGACGCCGAGTTCGTCGAGGACGCGGCGGGTGACCGTGGCGTGGCTCCACTCGTTGCCGTCGTACTCGCGCCGGAGGTCGAGATGGGCGTCGAGACAGACGAACACGTCGGGGTCGACGCCGGTGACGCCGGCGGCGGTGACGGTGTGCTCGCCGCCGAGGACGACGGGGACGGCGTCGTCCCAGACGGCGTCGCGGACGCTCCCGGCGAGCCATTCGACGTACTCAGGTGCGTCGTCCCACGCGCGGACGTCGCCCGCGTCGTGGACGCGTAAGTCAGTGAAAAACTGGTCGGTCCGCCGGTCGTAGTCGTCGAACGACTCGGCGAACCGACGGATTCGATTCGGTCCGAAACGGGTTCCGGGTTGGAAAGACGTAGAGATGTCGAGCGGAGCGCCGAGAAGGACGTAGTCGGCGACCTCGCGGTCTGCGATTGCTCCGGGGAACATCTCTGTGACCCCCGTTTAGACGATTTTTCGCTGGCCTTCGTACTCGAGGTACTCGATCTCGTCTTCGGGGTTGAGGTCTTCCTCCTCGGGGATGCGCATCGTGAACGTCTGGTAGGTCTCGAGGTCCATGATCTGGGCGTCCTCGCCGGTGACGGAGACGACCTGGCCCTGCTTCCGCTCGATGATGGGGACCCACACCTTCGCGTCGACAGGCTGGGAGAGCGAGCGCTTCTTGCTGTCGAAGACACCGCGGGCTTCGACGCGCGCCTTCGCGCTGCCGTGCTTGCCCGGCTTGGCGGTACTGTAGGCGTTGATTTTGCACGGCTTTTCTTCCATCATGACGTAGCTCCCTTCTTGGAGTTCGCGCACCTGCTTCTGCTCTTTCGCCATGTCTCTCCGTTATCGGATGGAGGGTATAAACGGTTTGGAACCGTCTTCGCACGCGACTCCTTGCCGTGGAAATCGCGGGCGGGCGGCCCGGACAGTCACGCGTCTTCGACCGGGTCAACCTCGGCCATCTCGGGGTCGAACCACGTCCCTGCGGCGTCGCGTCTGGCGAGGCTCCCGAACGCCCCTGACGCGACGTTCGGGAGCGAGAGCGCAAGCATGATGGCGGTCGTCAACTCGCCCGCCGTCTCGAACATCGGGATGAGGTACTGGAACGGAAAGAGAATCGGCGTCCGTTCGAGGAAGGTGAGAAGCACGGAGACCGGCATGAGCAGACAGCCCCAGACGACGCCGGCCATGAGGCCGTGCCAGCCGCCGTCGGCGGGGTCGGTGCCGACGACGTAGCCGGCGAGCGCGCTCCCCGTGACCCCACCGACGAGGGTGAACTGGCCCGTCATCGCGTAGACGAGCGATTCGGTGCACGCGGCGAGACACACCCCCACGAACACCGGTCGCCACTCCGTCATGAGCGAGAGTGTATCGGCGGGAGCCGATAAAATTACGCGCCCGATTCTCAGCTTTGATTACTCTCTGCGGCGCTCTTTGAGGTTCTGTCGGGTGAACTGCGGCGTCGCCCGGATTCCCTTCCGCGAGCGGAACGACTTCCAGAGCAGCAGGGCGACGACCCCCGTCGGCGCGCCCGCCGCGCCGACCGCGACGAGGTTCTCCGGGTTCAGCGCGTAGATGATGACCGTCGAGACGAAGCCGAACGACAGGAAGATGCCGTAGATGAGCCGCTTGGCCAGCTTGTCGAGGATGCCGCGGTTGTCCTCCAGTCGGACGTTGAGCGTCAGGTTGTCGCGGTCGGCCCGGTCGAGGACGCGTTCGAGCTTGGGCGGCACGCGGAACAGCGACTGGGCGGTCTTTTGGCCCTGCTGGCCGACGCCCTCGATGATTTTCTGGACGCTCTCCTCGCGGTAGCCCTCCTCCGTCAGGTAGTCGGTCGCCACCGAGATGAAGTCGAACTCGGGGTCGAGCGTGACGCAGACTCCCTCGACGACGCCGGCGACCCGGAGCACGAGCGCGAGGTTCCGCGGGAGCCGAAGCGGGAACTCGTAGATGGTCGATTCGACCTGTTCGAGGATCTGGTTGACACGGTACTGCTCGATGTCGTCGCCGCGGGCGTCGGCGATGGCGAGTTCCATCACGTCGCCCATCACCTGCCGGTCGACGTTCGGGCTGAGCGTCCCCATCTCGATGAGCGTGTCGAGGATGCCGTCGACGTCCTGGTTGGCGACGGCGATGTAGAACTCCACGATTTTGTCCTGGATGAACGGGTCGACCTCGCCGTGCATCCCGAAGTCGTAGAAGATGATGCGGCCATCGTCGGTCACGGAGAGGTTCCCCGGGTGGGGGTCGGCGTGGAAGACGCCGTCCTCGACGATCATCTGGAGGTAGATTCGCTGGAGGTTCGTCGCCAGTTCGGTCCGGTCGATGCCGAGGTCGTCCAGCGCCTCGATGTTGTTTATCTTGGTCCCGGGGAGGTACTCCATCGTGAGCACCCGGTCGTCGGAGCGCTCGGGAATCGGCTCGGGGATGACGAGCGTGTCGTCGTCCGCGAAGTTCTCCTGAATCTCGACGAGCGTCTCGGCCTCCTCGTCGTAGTCCATCTCCTCGCGGATGGTCTTGGCGAACTCGTCGGCGAGGTTCTCCAGCGAGAACGCCCGGCCCTCGCCGATAAAGCGCATGAGAAGCGGCATCGACCACCGGATGACCCGGAGGTCGGCCTCGACGAGGTCCTCGATGCCGGGGCGGCGGACCTTGACGGCGACCTTCTCGCCTTCGTACTCGGCGACGTACACCTGCCCGAGGCTCGCGCCGCTTATCGGCTCGGTGTCGAACGCGTCGAACGCCTCCTCGACGGGACCGAGTTCCGCTTCGAGGACGGCTTTCGACTCGTCCCACGGCGCGGGTGGCACGTCGTCTTGGAGGCTCCCGAGCACTTCGATGTACTCCGGGGGGAGGATGTCGGGGCGCGTCGACAGGAGCTGTCCGAGCTTGATGAACGTCGGCCCGAGCGTCAGTAGCGACTCCAAGAGGACGTCGGCGCGCTTGATGCGCATCTCGGTCGTGACGCGTCGGCCGCCGCCGAACAGGAGGTATTTCCGCGTGTCACGGGTGTACGCGACGATGAGCGGGAAGAACTGGTACAGGACGACGAGGAACCGCCAATAGGCGCGGAGGTTGACCAGCGTGACCACCGCCTCGTCAGGCGTCTTCGTCGCCGGTGGTAATAGGGATGGCCCGCTCGGAGGCGGCCTCGCGCTTGGGGAGCCGGATTTCCAGCGTCCCGCGTTCCATCGACGCCTCGGCCTCGTCGGCCACGGCGTCAGGCGGAAGGGGAACTTCGGCGTCGAGGAACAGCGGTCGTTCCTCGCGGACGTAGTCGAACTCGGCTGGAAGGCGTTTGTCGCGTCGCGCTTCGACGACCAATCGCCCCTTCTCGACCCGGAGCTCCGCCGTCTCGGCGGTCACGCCCGGGAGGTCGAGGACCAAGAGGTAGGACGTCTCGGACTCCAACAGGTCGGCGAACACCGCGTCCGGGAGGTCGGACAGCGCGTCGCGCAGTGCTGACATGAACGCTCATAGGGAGTCGGGGTCGAAAAACCCGGCGGTCTCGCGCGAGCGCGCGAGCGCGAAGCCGCCGATACGGCTCGGGAATCGACCGCCGCCGCGCCCGAGGCCGACGCTTTTTGCCCCCCGAACCGAAGGGTCGGTATGAACCACGACGACCGACGCACGGCCGGGTTCAAGCAACGAACGCGGCTGTCGGACGCCCGCGAGGCGCTTCTCGCGGCGGCGACGCCGCACGACCGAACCGTGCGCCGACCGCTCGCCGAGGCCGACGGCCGGGCGCTCGCGGAGGACGCGGTCGCCCCCGCCGACGTGCCGGGCTACGACCGCGCCGCCATGGACGGTTACGCCGTTCGCGCGTCGGACACCTTCGGCGCGAGCGGTCGCTCACCGAACGTCCTCCGAATCGTCGACGGCCCGGTCGAACCGGGGACCGCGGCCCGTGTCCACACCGGCAGCGACGTACCCGACGGGGCCGACGCCGTCGTGATGGTCGAACACACCGAACGACTCGGCGACGAACTCGAAGTGTTCGACGCGCTCGCCGAGGGCGAGAACGTCGGCGAGCGCGGCGAGGACGTGCGCGAGGGAACGCCGCTGTTCGAGGCCGGCCACGAGCTTCGCCCGTCGGACATCGGCCTGCTTCGCTCCGTCGGCGTCGAGGAGGTGACGGTGTTCGAACGCCCCCGCGTCGCGGTCGTCCCGACCGGCGAGGAACTCGTCGAGGCCGACCCCGGTCCTGGCGAGGTCATCGAGACCAACGGCCTGACCGTCTCCCGACTGGTCGAGCGCTGGGGCGGCGAGGCGAGCTACCGCGACATCGTCGTCGACGACGCCGACCTGCTCCGCGAGGCCGTCGAATCCGACCTCGACCACGACGTGGTCGTCACCACGGGCGGGTCGTCGGTCGGCGAGCGCGACCTCATCCCCGAGGTCGTCGACGACATCGGCGAGGTGCTGGTCCACGGCGTCGCGCTCAAGCCCGGCCACCCGGTCGCGGTCGGCGTCGTCGAGGACACGCCAGTCGTGATGCTTCCCGGCTACCCGGTCGCCTGCGTCGTCAACGCCTTCCAGTTCCTCCGGCCGGTGCTGAAGCGCGTCGGGTCGCTCCCCGAGCGCCCGCTCCCGACGCAGGAGGCGACGCTCACCAGAAAAATCCCGAGTTCACCCGGCACGCGGACGTTCGCCCGCGTCCGACTCGACACGTCGGGCGACGAGGCGACCGCCGAGCCGACCCGGACGAGCGGGTCGGGCATCCTCTCCAGCGTCGCGCTCGCGGACGGTTGGGTCGTCGTCCCCGAGGAGATAGAGGGCTACGACGAGGGCGACACGGTCGCCGTCGAGGGCTGGGAGTGGTCCGCATGAGAAAGCAGTTCCGCGACCTCGCCTCCCCGGCGGACGCGCGCGAGGCCATCGCGTCGCTCGACCTGACGCCCGACGCCGAGACGGTGGCGCTCGAAGACGCCCGCGGCCGCGTCCTCGCCGAGCGAATCGACGCCGAACTCGACGTGCCCGGCTTCGACCGCGCGAGCATGGACGGCTACGCGGTCCGCGCCCGCGACACCTTCGGCGCGGACGAGGCCGAACCGGTCGAACTCGACCTCGCCGGGGCGGTTCACGCCGGCAGCGAACCGGACGTGGCGGTCGACCCCGGAACCGCCGTCGAAATCTCCACCGGCGCGGTGATGCCGCCGGGCGCGGACGCCGTCGTCATCGTGGAGCGAACCGACGAGCGAGACGGCTCGCTCGTCGTCTACTCGGCGGTCGCGCCCGGTGATAGCGTGATGCCCGCCGGGACCGACATCGCCGCCGGCGCTCGCGCCCTCGGCCCCGGAACGCGTCTGACCCCCCGCGAAATCGGCCTGCTGTCGGCGCTCGGCGTCGACGAGGTGCCGGTCCGCGGGAAGCCCACTGTGGGCATCGTCTCGACCGGCGACGAACTCGTCCGACCGGGCGACGAACTCCGCCCGGAGGCGGGCGAAATCTACGACGTGAACTCCTACACTATCGCCGCGGGGGTCGAAGAGGCCGGCGGCGTACCGAAGCTCTATCCCCACGCGGGCGACGACTACGGGGAGTTGGAGCGCCTGCTCCGACGGGCGGCCGACGAGTGCGACCTCGTGCTCTCGTCCGGGTCCACGTCCGCGAGCGCGGTCGACGTCATCTACCGCGTGGTCGAAGAGCGCGGCGAACTCCTGCTTCACGGCGTCTCCGTCAAGCCCGGCAAACCCATGCTCGTCGGCACGCTCGGCGAGGGGAGCGCCTACGTCGGTCTGCCCGGCTACCCGGTCTCCGCGCTCACCATCTTCCGGACGTTCGTCGCGCCGGCAATCCGCGACGCCGCCGGCCTCCCGGAGCCTCGGACCGCGACGGTCGAGGGAACGATGGCCACCCGCGAGCGGTACGCCGAGGGCCGGACGCGGCTCATGCCGGTCGGACTGGTCGCCGACGGCGACGGCGAGACGCTCGTCTACCCCGTCGACAAGGGGTCGGGCGCGACGACGAGCCTCGTCGAGGCCGACGGCGTCGTCGAGGTCGCCGCCGACGTGGAGTACCTCGCGGAGGGCGAGTCGGTGACGGTCCACCTGTTCTCGCCCGACGTCCGCGCGCCGGAACTGCTCGGCGTCGGCGAGGACGACCCCGCGCTCTCGCGCCTGCTCGACCGCGTGTCGTCGCCGCGGTACCTCCCGTTCGGCTCCCGCGAGGGCCTGCGACGGCTCAGGGACGAAATTGCCGACGTGGCCGTCGTCGCGGGCGATCGGGGCGGCGCAGTCGAGGAAATCGACGCGGTCGAACTCGGCTCGTGGACGCGCGAGTGGGGCCTCGTCGTCCCCGCCGGCAACCCCGACGGGGTGTCCGGACTCGCGGACCTCGTAGACGACGACCTCAGGTTCGTCAACCGCGATTCGAACTCCGGGCTGCGGACCGACCTCGGGAACGCCGTCGCCGCCCTCGCCGACGAGCGCGGGACGACCAGACACGAACTCGTCGAGGCCATCGAGGGGTTCGACCGCGGGACGAAAGCGTTCGAGAGTCCGGCGCGAGCGGTCGCCGCCGGCCGCGCCGACGCCGGTCTCGGCCTTCGGGCGACCGCCGACTCGCTCGGGCTTGATTTCGTCTCGCTCGGGAAACAGCGGGTCGTCGTCCTCGCGAACCCCGCCCGGACCGAGAAAGCCGGCGTCGCCTCGCTTCGCGACGCACTCGCGACGAACGACGACGTGATTGCCGGCCTCGCAGGGTTCGAGAGGACCTAAGCGCCGCCGTAACCCTTTAGAAAGCGGCCGTGACTCGTTTAGATATTCATCTCCCGCTGAAGTATAAAATAAGTAGAACGTTTTTATCCGCGTAGCGTGTACAACTGGTATATGAACCGCCCTCTGAAGGTCCTTCACGTCGACGACGACCCCGAGATGCTCGCCCTCTCGGAAGCCGCGTTCCGCCAACTCGACGCCGTCTCTCTTCTGACCGCCGAGTCGGCGACCGAGGCGCTCGGCGTCATCTCGGCCGAGTCGGTCGACTGCGTCGTGAGCGACTCCCTCGTGCTCCCGAACGGGGTGCCGCTCGTCAAAGCCGTTCGACAAGAACACGCCGATATCCCCATCCTCCTGTTCACGGCGAAGTCGTGGCCCGAGGTCGCCGACGTCGCCTCGACCGCCGGCGTCACCGAGTACGTCCAGAAAGCAGGCCCCGGCGACCTCGCGACGGTCCTCCAGCGGGTCCGGAGCCTCGTCGACGACGACAGCGTCGACTCCGCGCTCGCGGTCGGCGCCTCCGCGGTCACGCAGGCGCTCGAAGAACACGCCGACGCGGCCGCCGAGGCCACGTTCAGCCTCGACGACAACTGGGAACTCGTCGGGCAGTGGCTCGGCGACGAGGAACTCGGCATCGTCGTCGTCGAGGCCGTCGAGTCCTACGGCGGGCTCTCGGCCATCGAAACCCCGCTGTACGAGTACATCGACACCGACGCGCTCGAAGAACTGCTTCGGCCCGTCGTCGAGGCCGAAGAGCGTCCCGGCATCGAAGTCCGGTTCCCCTACGAGGACATTCAGGTCGCCGTCACGAGCACCGGCGACATCTTCGCCCGGCCGACGCCCGAGCAGACGCTGTCCTGAGCGACCTCCTCCGAGCGTCGATTTCTCTTTTCTTCCCTCTGGACTGTCGCGACCGGTGAATCACCGCTTTGGTCGGAACCGACCCGTTCAGCGGGACCGAACGAGGTCGTCGAAGCTCTCGACGCGGTACTCGCCGAGCACGCAGCGCCCGCGGTGTTCGGGTCCGTGCCGTTCGACGTGGATGCCGTCCAAGCCGGCGTTCCACGCGGCCCCGATGTCGCTTTCGCCGTCGCCTGCGAGGACGCCCGCGGTGCCGCCGTCGGTCAGGACTCGGTCGTCGAGTCCCAGTTCGCCGATAGCGCGCCGCACCGGCGCGGCGTCGGGTTTCCACCCCGTCTCCTCGGTACAGCAGACGACGGCGTCGAACCAGTCGCGCACGTCGAGGTGGTCCAACACGGGGTCGGTCAGGAACTGCTGGCAGTGCGTGACGATGCCGACCGGCCGGCCGGCGGCGTGAATCTCTCCGATGAGGCGCTCGGCGTCGTCGTGGAGGTACGTCACTTCTGCTCGCTTTGCGGGGTCTTCCTCGCGGTGGAACGCGGGCCAGAACTCGGCGGGG
>NZ_AOLG01000048.1 GCF_000336815.1 Haloferax prahovense DSM 18310 | reverse complement strand
ATCAGAGATGTGTATAAGAGACAGGTCCCATCGAGGTCGAACAGCCAGAAATCGTAGTCATCGGCGACCATTCGGACAACAGAGTACGTCAGGCGTGGATAAATGTCTTGCCCTGCGTCACGAATCGGCGGATTCGACGCGAATCGCGCTCCCGAAGTACTTGTGGAGCACCTCGCGGACCGACTCGGCGTTGAACGCGCCGAGGTCCGCGGCGACGGCCTCGCGGAAGGCGTCCAGCGACGCCTCGTCGGCCCGGAGTTCCGCGAACTCGCAGGAGACGACGGGCACGTCGAGCCACGACGCCGCGAGGTCGCGGGCGTGGCGCTCGTCGTTCACCGCTCCCCGCCAGAGCGCGTCGCGGAACAGTAGCCAGCCCTCCTCGCCGGGCGGGGGCGGCGTGACGCGGACCGTCGTCTCGAACTCCCGCGGGTCGGTCTCGACGCCGGCGGCCGAGTCGAGGCGGAAGCGGACCCGAAAGACGTAGGTGAGCGTCGCGGTCCCCTCGTCGCTCACAGTTCGTCGTCGAACAGGTCGGCGAGCCGGAGGTCCTTGTCGGTGATGCCGCCCTCCTCGTGGCTCGTGAGGCGGACCTCGACCTCCTGGTACCGAATCGTTATCTCAGGGTGGTGGAACTCCTCTTCTGCGACCTCGCCCACGCTGGCGGCGAACGCCACGCCGTCGAGGTAGTCGTCGAACTCGTAGACGCGGACGATTTCGTCGCCGTCGCGTTCCCAGTCCGAACCGAGCTGTGCGTCGATTTCGTCGTCCGAGAGCAGCTCTGCCATGCCGAATCCGTCGGGTGGCATCCCGATAAGGATTCTGCCGGATTGTCAGGTCGCGTCCGCGCGGACGACGAACCGCGGCCCGGTCAGGAGTCGCCGCCCGCCGCGGCCGCGAGCGACTCGCCCCGTGACCGCGACCTCGTCGCCGCGGGCGACGACGCCACCCTCACCGTCGCCGCCGAACACCACGTGTCCGTCCGGCGGGACGCGGACCCGAATCTCGCCGGTGGCGTCCCGGAGGACGAACGGGCGCGTCGCGCGGCCGACGACCGTGCGCTCGCCCCCGCCTCGCTGGTCGTCGTCTGTTTGCTCGGCTCCCCTCCAGGCCTCGACGGCCGGCCCGTCGCCGGCGACTCCCGCGACCGTGCCGACGACGGTCGCCCGAGCGACGCCGTCGAGGTCGCGAATCCGCCGCTCCGGGGTCGCATCGACGAGGCGGCGACGCGCTCGCGCTCGGAGGCGGTTCACGAGGCGATGGCCGAGCGCCGGGGGCGCGCGGCCGGCGGCTTCTCGGGTGGCGGCGTCGGTACGGGAACGACGCACGAAGCCCGTCGCTGACGGTCTGGGCGGTGACATCGTCGCGGAGTGGCTCCGCGTTCGGATAAGAAGGTTCGCCGGTCGGCCGCTTCGCCCGTCAGTCGTCCGAGAGCTGTTCGAGGACGCGCCGGGGCACCTCGCCTTCGAGCGCCTCGCGGTCGAGGTCCTCCGGCGGCTCGCCGGAGAACTCGATGGACGGCCCGGACGGCTCGGCGGGGTCTGACCCACCGAGGTCGTCGAAGCCGGGGTCGAACAGCCGCATGGCGGTCTGGATGGTCGTCCAGTCGTCGTCGCCGGCGGCGTCGCGGAGGCTCTTGGTCGGTGCGGCGAGAATTTGGCCGATGAGCGCGTCCGCGAGCGACTCGACCGTCTCGCGCTGCTCGTCGGTGAGGTCGCCCTGCGCTTCGAGCTTCGACAGCGCCGTCGACACCTCGCGGCGCTTGACGTGCTCTGCGGCCTCGTACATCGAACTGATGGCCTCGTCGGCGCGTTTCCGCTTGTAGGCGGCGAGCAGGCGGTCGAACTCGTCGTCAATCATCGCCTCGACCTCGCGGGCGGCGCGCTCGCGGCGCTCCGCGGTCCGGTCGGTCACCGTCTCCAAATCGTCGATGTCGCGGACGCGAACGCCGTCGAGGTCGGCGGCGGCGGGGTCGACATCCCGCGGCTGGGCGATGTCGATGAGCATCGTCTCGGAGCCGTCCGACAGCTCCTCCGGCGTGACGACGTACTCGGGGCTGCTCGTGGCCGTGATGACGAGGTCGGCGTCGCGGAGGCGACCGCGGAGGTCGCCCAGCCCGGCGGCCTTCGAGACGCCCGGGACCTCGCGGGCGAGGTGGCGGGCGTTCGCGACCGTCCGGTTCGCGACGACGAGGTCGCCCACGTCGACCGACGCGAGCGCCTTCGTCGCGAGCGTGCCCATCTCGCCGGCCCCGACGACGAGGGCGTCGACCTCGCCGATGGGGGCGTCGAGCTCGGCCCGGGCGAGCCTGACGGCGGCGCTCCCGAGCGAGACGGCACCCTCGTTGATGGCCGTCTCCTCGCGGGCGCGTTCGCCGACGTGGACGGCTTTCATGAGCGCGTCTTCCAGCATCGGGCCGATGGCGTCCTCCTCGCGGGCGGCCTCGATACCGGCTTTGACCTGTCCGAGAATCTGGTCCTCGCCGAGGACGAGCGATTCGAGCCCCGACGCCACCCGCATGAGGTGGCGCAGGGTCTCTTCGTGGTCCATGTAGCGGACGCTCCCGTCTCGGACGTCGGGAGCGAAGTCGTCGAGCGCGCGGCGGCCGTCGGTCGCGTCGTCGGTGACGACGTACGCCTCGGCGCGGTTACACGTCTGAAGCGAAAAGGCCTCTGAGACGCCGTCGCGGGCGAGGAGTCGCTCGACGACCGTCTGAACGTCGTCGCTCGAAGCGGCTTCTATCTCGCGAACGCTGGCCCGGTCGTGGGCGACGCTCACACCGGAGATGACGCCCGAATCTCTCATGAATCACCTCGCTGTGTGTCTCGTATCACGCGCGCTGCCTCTTGGCGGGGGTTTGCGTCGCCGGTACGTAAAGCCTTCCAAACTGACGGGTTTCGCACGACCGCGCGAATCGCATCACGGCGCTCTGTTGGCGACCGGTCGGACGCCTTGAGCTCCGCGCGAAGCTCCGCGGTCAACGCGGCCATCTCGCCTGCCCCCTCCAACTCGGCTTCGACGCGCTCTCGGAGGTGCTTCGAGAGGGCGGGGCTCGCGCCGCCGGTCGTGATGGCGACCGAGACGTCGCCGTCCTCGACGGTCGCCGGGACGACCACGCTCCCCGCGTCGCGCTCGCCGCTCCGGTCGGCTCGGTTGACCAGCGCGCCGGCGTCTCGGGCCGCCGCGACGACGGCGTCGTTCACCGCGTCGTCGTCGGTCGCCGCGACGACGAGCGCCGGGGCGAACCGTTCGACCCAGTCGGGAACCTCGTCGGGCGCGGGGGCCGCCCGAACGCGCTCCGCGTCGCCGAAGTCGCGGTCGGCGAACTCGGGACTGACGACGACGGTCCGCGCCTCGCGGGCGAACCGGTGGGCCTTCCGCGCGCCGACGGGGCCCCCGCCGAAGACGACGACCGTCTCGTCGGAGAGGTCGTGGACAAGCGGAATCATCTCACTCCGTGTTCGCCTCGGCTCGTTCGTCCAGCCTGATTCCCGTCTTCTTCAGGATGCGCGTCGAGAACAGGGTGTCCCAGTCGTCGTCGCCCACGTCCCAGTAGTCGCTCATGACCTCGCGCACCTGCTCGATGCGGGCCTCGCTCTCTTCTTCGGAGCGGCCGTGGGTCATCGCGAAGAAGTTGTACGGCCAGACGCCCTCGTGTCGCGGCCGGCGGTAACAGTGGGTGACGAAGTCCAGCGAGGCGATTTCGGGGCCGACCTCCGCAACGAGGTCGTCGGGGACGTTCCAGACGGTCATCCCGTTTTCCGAGTAGCCGAGCGCGTAGTGGTTCGGAATGACGCCGACGCGCCGGACCTTCCCCTCAAGATTGAACCGCTTGACCGTCTCGACCACCCACGCCGGCTCCTGTCCGATTGCCTCTGCCACGTCGGCGTAGGGCGTTTCGGTAATCGGCAGGCCGCCCTGAATCTCCATGACGAGGTCGCGCTCGTCGGGCGTCAGGGTGCGCGCGTCTGTCGGCTCCACGTCGGGGCCGAGGTGCGAGAGGTCGAGGTCGCCGTCCGAGATGGGTCCGTCGAGGAGGAACGTCGCGCCGACGTGGAACTCGTGGCGCTTGGGCATGTTGTACGTCGCTTGGCCCGTCTCGTCCTCGATGTCGCCGAGCACCTCGTCTACCTGCGACGCCTCGGCGACCGAGACGACGAACCACATGTTCAGGTGGGGATGCTCGCGCTCGTAGTTGTGCGCGACCTCGCGGTGGGCGTTCACCTGCTCGGCCACCTCGTCGAACCGCTCCGGCGGCGCGTGCATGGCGACGAGCGTCGCCGTGCCGCCGATTTCCTCGGCGTTGACGAGCGCGCCGAACCGCGAGAGGACGCCTTCCTCGTCGAGCGTCCGCACCCGCTCGCAGAGGTCGGTCGCCGTCACGTCCACGTCGCGCTCGCGCAGCGCGGCCGCCGCGGGCTCGAAGGGACGTTCGACGACGGGGAAGCCGCCCTGGAAGGCGTTGACGATGGCGCGGTCGAGACGAGAGAGGTCCGCGTCCGCCTGTATCATGCGCGTCACTCGGGATGCGAGGCGGATAAACGCCTCGCTTGTTCTCACTGCGATGAACCCAAGCGAACGCCCGGCGAGCCGCCGGTGAACGGCCGACGCGGGCGGAGCGAGCGCCCTCGCTCACGAAGTAAAAGAGGTGTCTCGTCGTCGGGTCGCCGCCGCGCTCAGGGGACCGGCGTGACGCGGTCGACGTCGTCGAGCGCTTCGAGGCCCTCGACGATGGCGTCGTGGTCGGCGATGGCCTCGTAGTAGAACACGAGGTCGAACGTCCCGTCGCGGACGAGCTGTTGGCACTCCCAGACGAACTCGTCGTCCTCGACGGAGAGCCCCTGGAACTGATTGGACGAGAAGTCGGTGTCGTCGTTGCCGGCGTAAATCCACGCGTCGCCCTTCCCCGCGTGTTCGGCGATAATCTCGTTGATTTCGACGGTCAGCTCCTGCATCTCCAGGTCCTCGCGGCTGGTGAGGTCGGTGTGGACGATGGCCCCGACGAGTTCGATATCGCCGGGTTCGAGCAGCGCGAGGGTCCGCTGGTAGAGGTCCTCGTCGATGGTCTCGCTCATATCCGAGTCTTCTCGGGGAGGTACAAACGGATGGCGATTCGTCGCCCGTCGTGATGACCCGCCATTTTGTGGCGATCTCCCGACCTCGGGACACCGTGCGACGGTGTAACCCACAAGACACATAGCCTCGGAAGGCAACCGACGGTACATGTTCGGGTGGGTCCAACGCGGCTTTCGGCGCGCCTACGAGCGGGTGCTCGACCGAGAGATAGACGACGGGCCGACCCACGTCGCCATCATCCAGGACGGCAACCGCCGGTACGCCCGGAAGAACGGCGACGACGCCCCCGACGGCCACAAGGCGGGCGCGCAGACGACCGAGGACGTGCTGACGTGGTGCGAGGAACTCGGCATCGAGGAACTGACGCTGTACACCTTTTCGACCGAGAACTTCGACCGCCCGGAACACGAGCGCCAGCCCCTCTTCGACCTCATCGAGGACAAGCTCTACGAGTTCGCCGACGCCGACCGCGTCCACGAGCGCGAGGTCGCCGTGCGCGCCATCGGCGAGGTCCACATGCTCCCCGACCGCGTCCGCGACGCTGTCGAGTACGCGGAGACTCGGACCGCCGACTACGACGGGTTCACGCTCAACATCGCCCTCGCGTACGGCGGCCGAGCCGAACTCCTCGGGGCCGCACGCGACGTCTGTCGCGCGGTCGAGCGCGGCGACCTCTCGCCCGACGAGGTGGACGTGTCGGCGGTCGACCGCCGCCTGTCCAGAAAGCCCGTCCGCGACGTGGACCTCATCATCCGCCCCGGCGGCGACGAGCGCACCTCGAACTTCCTGCCGTGGCACGCCAACGGCAACGAGGCCGCCGTCTACTTCTGTGCGCCCTACTGGCCGGAGTTCTCGAAAGTCGACTTTCTGCGCGGCATCCGCACCTACGAGTCCAGAGAGCAGTCGTGGCAGCGCACCCGGACCGAGCGGGCCGTCACGCTCGTCCGGGCCGTCGCCGAAGTCGAGTTAGAAGACGCCCGCACGGTCGCGGGTCGCCTCCGCGAGCAACTCCCCTCGTCGGGGGCCGACGAGGTATCTGCGGAGTTGGCCAAGCGGACCGACGAGACGGCCGACTGAGTCGGTTGCCCCGGGCTGTTTTGCGGTTATTCGTCGCCCTGGGCAGCCCCGGCGTCGACGACGCGACCGTAGAACAGTATCGCGTCCGTCGGCCTGTCGCGGATGCAGAACAGGAACGGCCGGTCGAACCGGAGTTCGCCCCAACTCGGCGGCAGCGAACTTTCGACGACGACGCCCGTGGCCGCCGCGGTCTCGGTCCCCTCCTCGTCCACGGAGACGAACGATTTGTGGAACACCTCGTCGATGGCGAGGGTCGCTCCGTCACCTTCGGCCATTCCGCCGAAGTCAGCATCCGAGCCGAACGCGGCGGGCATTCCGAGATTCGACAGCGCCGCGGAGAGTTGGACCTCGGTCTCGAACTCGAACCGCGGGAGCACGACATCGCCGATTCGCTTTTGCATCGCCTCGAAGACGCCGAACAGCCGGCTCGCGGTCAGACTTTGCTCGAACGACTCGAACTCGCCTTCGTCCGGGAGCAAAAGCACCATCGACACGTCCCGGCCGACGTACGGCAGTTCGACGGCCTGCGCGTTCGGGAGGTCGGCGTAGTTCGCCTTGAGTTCCTGCCGCATGAGCGGCACGGTCGATTCGCCCCCGTCCAGCGCGGTGAACGTCCCGTCTTCGGTGTCCTCGGGGTCGAACGTGCGCGCCCACTGCGCCATGAAGTAGATAGCGTTGGTGAGGACGAGCGCCGTGTCGGGCGTGACGGAGCCAGCCGGAAGCAGGTTCTCGATTCGGCCCTCCGTCCGGTCGGCGACCCACTCGTTGATTCGCTCCCGCTCGCCGTCCGGGTCGCCGGCGAAGTCGGCCCGTCGGAGTCCGGCCCCGTAGTTCGAGTCGAGTCGGTCGAGGTAGTCCGCCGAGAACGCGTACCCCTCGCGGCCCCACAGCGCGTTCGCCACGGCCAGTCGGAAGGCGTCGGCTTCGCCGCCGTCGACCGGGTCCCGAGCGGTCTCCCGCGCTTCGAGCGCCGCCTGTAGGTCTGCGAACGCCGGGTGAACGTCCTCGCCGAGCGTGTAGTGGAGCGTCGCTTCCATCTGTTCGCGGGTCGTTCCGCGAGCGCCCGCATAGGTCATCGCCAACGCGACGGAGATGCTGTACGGAGAGAGGAACTGGTTGCCGCCCTGTTCGGACGCGACCTGTCGGTGCAGGTCGAGGGCGAACTCGGCGTTGCCGGCCGCGAGCGCGGCGAGTTGCTCGTCGTCCACGCTCGGTTCGCCGGTCGGCGGTTCGTCGTTCGGGGTCTCTGTCGGCGTGTCCGTGGTCGTGGTTGCGGTGGCCGTCGCCTCGGTCTCGGCGGGCGACTGCCTGTCGCCCGTACAGCCGGCTATCGTCGCGGCAGCGACCGCCCCCGACAACGCCAGCATCTCGCGGCGGTTCATGTCGGAACGTTCAGCGGTCTAACAATATGTCTTCTGTAAGCGCAAACAGCCGTTTGAGAGACGTCGGCGGGTCACCCTACCGGCGAACCCGCCGCTGGAACGTCCGCCAGCAGAGCCATCCCAGCAACGCGGCGCTCTGCCCGAGCACAATGGCGACGAACTCGGCTTCCTGCCGGGGCCACAACACCAGTACCATCCCGATGTAGGCGGCGGTCGGAACCCACGAGCGCCAGTCGTCGTAGCGCGATTCGAGGAACAGCCACGGCGGAACGATAGCCACGCCGACGAGCGCCCACGGCCAGTCTGGGGGGGCGGGCTGATTGAGCCAGAGGATGAGCAACAGCGAGAGCGCAAGGAGGACGTGCCCGTCTTCGAGCCACTCGCTGGCCGGCGGTGGCGGCGGGAGGAGGTCTGTTCTGTTGGGCGAGGTGGAGGGCATCTGTTCGGCAACTGAGAGTCGGGAACGTGCTCCTCGACTGCTCTTGTGGACTGTAGTAACGCCGCGAGAGCGGCGGTTCTCACGGGTATCAAAACATGTTGAGGTATCAAACTTTACTATCGGTAGTCTGCTTGGTGGCAAGCGATGGACTTGCTCCTCGTCGCCGCACCCTCACTCCCCGACGGGGTCGCGAAGACGCTTGATGTGTACCCGCCACTCGTCCTGCTCGGAACCTTCTTCAGCTATACGGGACTGTTTCTCATTCTGAGCGACGACGTGGACGACTTTCTCGGCCTGTGGCTGTTCACTACGCTGGTCTATCCCGGCGTCCTCGTCTGGTACGTCGACCGAATCGACGTGACGAGCGACTTCGCGTTCGGCTACTCGTTGCGGGAGTCGACGGTAGCGTTCCCGCTTTTGTTCATGGCGCTGGCGTTCTACATCTTCACGGTCGCGTTCGTCGACCGGTACTTGGGGAAGACATGATGCAGATATCGTTCCTCTTCGAGTACGTTCCTGAGTGGCTGTCGATAGCGCTGCTGGCTGTCGGTTCGACGTTCGTGACGTGGGGGCTCCCCTTCGTCGACGCCGACGACGAGTTGAGCGTCGAAACCGGACAGGACGTTCTCGGTGTGATACTGTTAGGTATCGGTGTCGGCGTCACGGTTTGGGGGACGCGTTCGATCTCTGTCTTCGCTCCGATTGCCGTCGTCATCGTCCTACTGACGGGCTTCCTTGAGGGGGTAGCGGCGATTAGTATATACAAGAAGGTCGTCGACCTGGTCCTACGGCGTTCAGCCCCGTCTGGCGGGTCGTTCAGACGGAAGCTCCTCGGTGGACTCCTCGCGTTCTTCCTGGTCGTACTTTCCGGGTGGGCCCTCGTCGCGGCGGTCGTCTGGGGGCCCATCGAACTCGGGGTTGGCGAGTCGGTTCGCCTCTACTGGACGGTCGTCACGGTCATCGTGACCGTCATCGGCATGTCGACCAAGTTCTGGAGCACGAAAGAGCGGACCCCGACGCCGATACTGTTCGGGGGCGTCTTCCTCGTCGCCGGCGCGGAAATCGTCAACCTCCGGTTCACGACCGAACTCACGCTGTACGTCGGTACGGTCGTCGCCTACACGCTCGGGTTCTGGTTCGGCGTCGCGCTGTTGATTCGAGGCGCACAGCGAATCTCTCGGGAGCGAACTACCGGGCGCCGGTCGTGGGACTAACGGCGTTCGCTCTCCGAGAAAGCGGACCGGCGTGATTCGCCCTACCGGCCGAACTTCTGTCGCACTCTCCGAGCGCGATAGCGTTTGGACGATTCGCTGACGCTCATCGGCCATCCACCGTGCCAGCGACGCTGTCACGGGATTTGGCCTATCGACCAAATCTCCGCTGCCGGTCCTGATAGTCCCGCAACGCCCGCAGATAATCGCGCTTCCTGAAGTCCCGCCAGTTCACGTCGGTGAAGTAGAGTTCCGCGTACACGGACTGCCAAATCATGAAGTCCGACAGGCGCTCGGCGCCCGTCTTGACCACGAAGTCCGGCTCGTCGGGGAACACGAGCCGCTGTTCGATGTCCGCGGCGTCGATGTCGTCGGGGGCGAGCGCACCTTCGTCGACCTCCGCGGCCAACGACCGGACGACAGTGGCGAACTCGCGTTTCCCGCCGAGGCCGATGCTCACCTGCACCGGGGCGTCGGCGCGCTCGGTGTCGCCGGGTTCGCGGACCTCCACTCGCTGGGGGACGTCGAGGTCGCGGAGTTCGCGGGCGAGCGTCGGGACGACCGCCTCGTCGAGGACGCTCACGGAGATGGTGACGCGGTCGCTTCCGAACTCGAACGCCCAGCCGACGAAGGCTTCGAGCGTCTCGTACGCGCCCTGTTCCAGCAGGTCGCGCTCGGTGATGACGAGCGCCACGTGCTCGGGGGCGTCGGCGTCGTCGAGGCGGAATCGGAGGGCGAGATAGGAGTCGTACAGTCCCACGGGAGTCGTTCTCGCGGCGATTCTCCTAACGCTTCGGGTTCGGTGTCGGCACCGAGGTTCGGTCCGTCCGACACCGGGCCGCAGACCCGCGGTTGTGCGGTCGTCGGTGATGTCGGGAGGGTTAAGTGCGCGTCGGGGATACCGAATGGTGTGACTTCCACGGTACGGCGAGCGGGCGGATTCGCGGTCGTCGGGACGTTGGCCCTCGCGGCCCCCAGTCTCGGCGCGGCCGCGTTCGCGCCCTTCGCCGCAGTCGCGCTCCTGGCGGCCTTCGTCGTCGACGACGGCCCCCTCTTCGAGCTGTTCGCGCGGCCCGGCGACCGGCAGGACGGCCGGCTCAACGGGCTCGCCGGGTTCGCACTGGCCGCGACCGGCCTCGCCCTCTTGGCGACGGTCCCGCGCGTCACGATGCCGCTTTCGGTGTTCGCCGCCGCGGTGTTGACACTCGCCTACGGCAACCTCGGCGCGCGACTGGTGGATTCGAGAACGTCCGACGAGTCGCTTCGCGCGGCGGGCTTCGTCGTGGCCGCGGTCCTCGCCGGTACCGCGGGACAGGCGGCAATCGCGTCGCTGACCGGCGATGCGATGCTGCTCGCCCGATTCACCCTCCTCGCGGCCGTCGGCGGTCTCGTCGGCGCGGTGCTCCGGACGGCCCTCTACGAGCGCGACGACCCGCTCGTCATGCTCTCTATCGGCCTCGTCCTGTGGGGCGTCGAGGTGCTCGCGGGGCCGGTGTCGCCGACGCAGACCGGCGTCGCGCTCGCCCTCACGGTCGCGCTCGGCTACGCCGCCTACGCCCTCGGCACGGCCTCAGTCGCCGGCATGATTACCGGCGTCCTCCTGCTCCTCTTCGCGGTCGTCTTCGGCGGCTTCGGCTGGGCGCTCGTGCTCGTCTCCTTCTTCGGCGTCGGCGCGCTCGCCACCAAGTTCCGGTACGACAGCAAGGCCGAACGCGGCGTCGCCGAGGACAACGACGGCGCTCGCGGCACCGGCAACGTCCTCGGCAACTCGGGCGTCTCGCTCGTCGCCGTCGTCGGCTACGCCGCGGCGCAAACGCTCGGCTACCCGTTCGTCAGCGACCTACTCGTCCTCGCATTCGCCGGGTCGGCCGCCGCCGCGATGAGCGACACGCTCTCCAGCGAAATCGGCGGGCTGTTCGACCAGCCGCGGCTCATCACCTCGCTCAAACCGGTTCCCGCCGGGACCGACGGCGCGGTCACGTGGCAAGGCGAAGTCGCCGGCGCGCTGGGCGCGGCCTTCGTGGCCGGCGTGAGCGTGCTGGTGCTTCCCCTGCCGGCGCAGACGGCCGCTATCGCTATTCTCGCCGGCGGACTCGTCGGAATGACGGTCGACAGTCTGCTCGGTGCGACGGTCGAGGGAGCCGGCCTCGGCAACCAGGCGGTCAACTTCCTCGCCACGTTCGCCGGCGCGCTGGGCGCGGTCCTCGTCTGGATTCCGCTGTGACGGGGGTGACTCGGCCGTGACGGGCGTTCGCCCCGCCCGCGACACCGACGTGCCGGCCGTCGAATCGCTCCAACGGCTCGTCTCGCATCCCTCGCCCGACCTCTTGGGCGCGTGGCCCGCCGTCGGGACGCTTCTCGTCGCCGTCGACGCCGACGACCGGCCGGTCGGCTACCTTCTCGCCGTCGGCGCGCATCTGACCGAACTCGCGGTTTCCCCCGACCACCGCCGGGAGGGCCGCGCCACCGCGCTCGTGGAAGCGTACCGGGACTCTCGTCCAGCGTCAGACGCGCCGCTCACGTTGCTGGTCCATCCGGAGAACGACGGCGCGCGTGCCTGTTACGAGGCGCTCGGATTCCGCCGGGACGCCCGCATTCCGGACGCGTTCGACGGCGACGACGGGCTACGGTTCGTCCTCGAATCGAGCGAGGGCTGACCGTCTCGGCCGGCGTCGGGCCACGTTCCGTCCTCAGTCGAGGAGCTGGTCCGCGGTTCTGACGCGGACGCTGACGGGCTTTTTGACGTACTCGCCGGCCGAGCGCGCCACGACGTGTTCGACGCCGCGCTGGGCCGCGATGTCGACGAGTTTCTGGCTCGCCTCGCCGTCGACGACGACGAGCGCCGGGGCGGGGTCGGCGTACTCGACGGCGTCGTACACCTTCTCGACCGCGACCTCGTCGTCGATGCCGAGGTCGTCGTCCAGGAGCCGGGCCATGCCGCTCTCGTCGGCGATGACCTCGCGCACGTGGTCGGCGAGCGAGGGACGCTGGTCGGTCGGTTCGACCGCCTCGGCGACGGCTTCGACCTCGGACTCGGTGACCACCCCGCCGTTTGCGTCGGCGTCGGCGTCGGTGCTCGCGGGGCCGGTGGGCTTTCCGACCGTGACGGTACCGCCGGTGCCGGCCTCGGCGGGTGGCTCGCTGACCGCGTCGGCGGGCCCGTTCGCGTGGCCGTCTGCGGGTGGAGTCGACGACGCGTCAGTCGTCGGCGACTCCGTGCGAGGGTCCGTCGGAACGTCTCCTGTCCCGTTGGCGGCGGCGACGGCGGCCCGGAAGTCACCGTCGCCGTCGTCCGGAAGCGACGAGAGCGGGACCTTGTTCCTGAGGGCGCGGACGACCGACGCGCGGTCGAGGTCCTCGACCGACCGGCCGTCGGGCGCAAAGGCGACGTAGTCCACGTCGCCGACCTGCGAGAGTTCGCGCAGGATGAGTTCGCCGCCGCGGTCGCCGTCGAGGAACGCCGTGACGGTCCGCTCTTGGGTCAGTCCGGCGACCGCGTCGGGGACGTTCGTCCCCTCGACGGCGACGGCGTTTTTGATGCCGTAGCGGAGGAGCGTGAGCACGTCGGCGCGCCCCTCGACGACGATGATGGCGTCCGAGTCGGCGACGCGGGGGCCGGCCGGGAGACCCTGATACTCGGTGATGTCCTCGACGCGGACGCTCTCTTTGACCGCTTCGAGGATTTCGGTCGAGCTCATCACGGTGTCGTCGAACGACTCCGAGAGGAGTTCCTTGGCGCGCTCGACGACCATCCGTCGCTTGGCCTCGCGCACGTCCTCGATGTTCGTGACCTCGATGACGGCCTGACAGGGACCGACGCGGGTCAGCGTCTCCAGCGAGGCCGCGAGGATGGCCGTCTCGACCTTGTCGAGGCTGCTGGCGATGGTCATCTGGCCGAACGAGTGGCCGTTTTCCGAGTCTATCTGTACGTCTATCCGACCGACCTTGGAGGACTGTTGGAGGTCGCGGAGGTCGAGTTCGTCGCCGAGGAGGCCCTCGGTCTGGCCGAAGACGGCCCCGACGACGTCGCTCCGTTCGACGACCCCGTCGGCGGAGATGGAAGCGTGAATGAGATATTTTGCAGTGTCGTCCATTGGTGAAGTCACCCCGTTGGGGGTGGTGATGTGATGATTGTGATGATGTCATGGGCCGGACCCACGAACGTCATTATATAAGTTGCGCCCGAGGGAAATATCTATCGTGGCCGACGATTCGAACGCTCGCGGGGCGTTCGACTCCGACTCCGTGTCCCGCGAAACGCCGGCGAACCGTCGCTCTCCCGCCGTTTCGCCCGACCGCGTGATTTGTCACGCCCCCTCGTCGGTTCGGTGCGCCGCGACGAACTCGCCCGCGTCTCGACAGAACGCTGCGGGCGCTTCGGGGAAGTCGTGTTCGGCGACGGCCCACTCGACGAACCCCTCGCGTGCGGCCGCGAGACAGCGGTCCATATCGAGTTCTCCCTCGCCGAGCGACACGGGTCGACCGCCGCGCTCCGCGTCGGCGTCGCGGACGACGTCCTTCAGGTGGACGACCGGGGTCCGGTCGGCGTAGCGGTCGAGGTACGCGACGGGGTCGTAGCCGGCGGCGAGAATCCACGCGAGGTCGAGTTCGAAACCGACGCCGGACTCCTCGGCCAATCGGTCGAGCGCGGGTTCGCCCTCGACCGCGGCGAGTTCGTGGTCGTGGTTGTGGTAGAGCAGTCTGACGCCCCGCTCGTCGCACTTCGCGGTCAGGTCGTCCAGTCGGTGTGCGGTCTCGTCCACCGCGTCGGCGTCGGCGAACGCCTCGGGCGGGAGATACGGAACCACGAGGGTCTCGACGCCGAGCGCGCCGTATCGCTCGCAGACCGCGTCGAGGTCGGCTTCGAGGTCCTCGATGGGGACGTGGGCCGCGGGGACGCCGAGTCCGGTCTCGTCGAGGGCCGCGCGGACCGCCGCCGCGTCGTCGACGCCCGCGAACTCCACGCCGTCGAAGCCGGCGTCCGCGGCGCGTCGGACGAGCGCCGACGTCGGTTCGTCGAGCTCGCGAAGCGAGTACAGCTGAATACCGAAGTCCATGTGTCTCCGGTCGCACGCGCCGCTGGAAACTGTTCCGGCGGCCGATTCTCCGGCGGCCGATTCGCCCGCGGACGACCCCGCCTTCCGCGTCGGCTCTGTCGCGTGCGCGTCCGTGGATGGTTCCCGTCGTTCGACCGTCCCTGTTGAAGAAAATAGTTCTTCAATGTGGGGCAACGTAGGTCGATAGAGTAAGATTTACGCCTCATTGTCGATTATCGTTCCTACGAATGACGCGAGTGCGCATCGACTACCGCTGGGTTGCCGTCTTCGCAATCCTCGTGACGTTCGCCGTTCCGTGGTTCCTCTGGGGCGACAGCAGGGTCTTCGCCGGCCTGCCGCTGTGGCTCTGGTGGCACATCGGCTGGATGGGGCTGACCGCAGTCGTCTTCCACCTGTTCACCCGGACGGCGTGGGACCGCGGCATCGTCGGGGAGGGTCGCTGATGGTCTCGGCGCTCGGTATCCAACTCGGCGTCGTCGGCGCGTACCTCGTGGTCGCGCTCGCGGTCGGCTTACTCGCCTACCGCCTGACCAGCCGCGACGCCGAGGACTACTATCTCGCCGGTCGCTCCATCGGGACCGTCGTCCTCCTGTTTACCACCTTCGCGACGCTCCTCTCTGCCTTCACGTTCTTCGGCGGCCCCGACCTCGCCTACCGTGCCGGCCCCGAGTGGATTCTCGTGATGGGCGTCATGGACGGCGTGCTGTTCGCCATCCTCTGGTACGTCGTCGGCTACAAACAGTGGCTCGTCGGTCGCGCCCACGGCTACGTCACCCTCGGCGAGATGCTCGGCGACCGCTTCGGCTCGACCCGCCTGCGTGCCGTCGTCGCCGGCATCAGCCTGTTTTGGCTGTTCCCGTACGTGATGCTCCAGCAGATGGGCGCGGGCGAGGCCATCGTCGGTCTGACGAACGGGATAGTCCCGTACTGGGCCGGCGCGGCCGGTATCACGGTGTTCATGATCGCCTACGTCGTCATCGCGGGGCTCCGCGGCGTCGCGTGGACCGACACCCTCCAAGGGCTGTTCATGCTCGGCGTCGTCTGGCTCGCGGTCGGCTGGGTGGCCACCGCGGCCGGCGGCCCCACGGCGCTCTCGAACGCCCTCGCGACGAACAACCCCGAGTTCCTCGCGCTCGGCGGCGGCCTCTACTCGCCGCAGTTCATCATCTCGTCGGCCGTCACCATCGCCTTCGGCGTGGCGATGTTCCCACAGATAAACCAGCGCTTTTTCGTCGCCAAGTCGAGCGCCGTCCTCAAGCGCTCGTTCGCCCTGTGGCCCGTCCTCGTCGTCCTGCTTTTCGTGCCCGCGTTCATCCTCGGCACGTGGGCCGCCGGCCTCGGCATCTCCGTGCCCGAGGGCGCGAACGTCCTCCCCGTGCTCCTCAACGAGTACACGCCGGTGTGGTTCGCCGCGCTCGTCATCGCCGGCGCGATGGCCGCGATGATGTCGTCGTCGGACTCGATGCTCCTCTCCGGGTCGTCGTACTTCACCCGCGACCTCTACCGCCCCTTCGTCAACCCCGACGCGAGCGAAGCCCGCGAGGCGTGGCTCGCCCGCATCGGCGTCGCGCTGTTCGCCACGCTCACCTTCGTCGCCAGCCTGTTCCGCCCCGGCACGCTCGTCTCGGTCGGCGACACCGCCTTCGGCGGGTTCGCCCAGATGGCCCTGCCGGTCATCGTCGCGCTCTACTGGGCGAGGACGACCCGAACGGGTATGTTCGCCGGCATCCTCGGCTCGCAGGCGTTCTACCTCGCCCACGTGTTCGTCCCCGCGGTAGAGGTCGGGTCGATGACGCTGTTCGGCGCGACCTACCTCACGTGGGACTACGCCCTCTGGGGCATGGCGCTGTCGGCGCTTCTGACCGTCGGCGTCTCCGCGATGACCGCTGCCGCGCCCGAGGAGAACCAGTCCCGCTTCACCGACGGCCTCCGGGCCGACTGACCCGTCGGCGCACCTCTCCCCATCGATTTTCGTCACCGCAACGAAGCTTAACCCCCTGCGGGTGTAACCTACGGTCCATGCCCGAAGAAGTGCTCTTCAAATCCGAGAACCGACAGGCGCGAGCGGAAATCGCGTCGTATCTCCGAACCGTCGCCGACAAGCTCGACGCGGGCGAGCCGATTACGCTGAAGTCCGGCGACCAGACTGTCACGATGGAGCCGCCCGCGTCGCCGACGTTCGAGGTGAAAGCGGAACGCGAGGGCCCCGCTGGCGGTCCCTACGAACTGAGCATCGAGTTCGAACTGGAGTGGGACGAGGGCGCGGACGACGGAGCCGACGCCGGCGGCCTCGAAATCGAGTGAGCCGGGCGCGCCGGTCGTGCCCCGATTCGAGTGTGGCCGGCGCGACGAATCGTCCCGAACGCTCAACACAGTTACCCTTTTGACATTCCCACGAGTCGTCGGTGACTCATGCAGATTCGACCGCTTCAGGCCGACGAGGTGGACGCGCTGGTTGACGACCTGTGGCTCCCGTTCGCCGAGGAGATGGGCGACATCGACGACTACGACGCGCTGGCCGAGGACGTGGACGTGCGGGCCGAGGCGCTCGACTACCGGTCCGAGCAGGTGGAAGCCGAGAACACCCGGACGTTCGTCGCCGTCGCGGCCGCGGAGGAGTCGGACTCCGCCGAGCGGTCGCTCCGGGGCTACGTCACGGTCGCGGACGCCGACTCCCCGCCGGTGTTCGCCCGCGGGTCGGTCGCCAAGGTGAAAGACCTCTACGTCGCGCCCGCGGCGCGGGGCGAGGGCGTCGGCACGGAACTCCTCGAACGGGCCCACGAGTGGGGCCGCGACCGCGGGTGCGAACGGGCCGCGCTGAGCGTCCACGCCGACAACGACGCCGCCCGGTCGTGTTACGAGTCGATGGGATACGAGACGCGGTACCTGAAACTCGACCGCCCGCTCTGAGGGCGGAGACGACGGCGGCTTCGCGGATGGCGACAAGGGTCGTCACCCGCGGTTTCGAGGGTCGTGTTCGCCCCCCGAACCCGAACCCTCAAAGCCGCTGAATCCAATTGGCGCGCATGAACGAGTCGGGCCACCAAGTGCTCATGGAGCAGGACGTGCTCCGCCGCCGCCTCGACGACGGCGACCTCCCCGACTGGGCGAGAAAACACTACGAGACGTTCCGCGAGACGATGCTCGGCGACCGCGACGGCGCGCCGTTCCCGTGTTACTTCGGCATCGAGTCCGAGCGCAACGGCGACGCCCTCTACACTTTCGTGGATTCGATGACAGACAAGGACGCGCTGTTGGCGCTCCGCGACACGCTCCTCGAATACCTCGACGTGTACCCGGACTACTCCGAGGCGTGCTCGCTCGTCGCGTTCTTCAAGCCGCCGGCGGAGGACCTCACCGAGGCCGACTACCACGAACACCTCTGGCACGTCCTCCAGTTCCTCCACGTCAACGACCCCGAGCCGTGGCCGGCGGACATCCCGACCGACCCCGACGACCCGAAATGGGAGTTCTCCTTCGGCGGCGAACCGATGTTCCCGACGACCCGCGCGCCGTTCTACGACGAGCGCGTCAGCCGCTACTGCCCGTGGGGCCTCGAAATCACCTTCCAGCCGCGCGCGCTGTTCGACGGCATCACCGCCGACACCGAGGCCGGCCAGAAGGCCCGCGAGGTCATCCAGAACCGCATCGAGGAGTACGACGGGGTCTGCCCCCACGCCGACCTCGGCGACTGGGGCGTCGAGGGCGACCGTGAGTGGCCGCAGTACATGTTCTCTTCCGACGAGTCGCAAGCGCCCGACGAGTGCCCGATTCGCATCACGCGCGAGCACCCGAAGGTGCCGATGGCCCCGGCGGACGACTGATGACGGCCGCTAATTCGAGGGCCGGCCGATGACCGCCGCCGACCTCCCCGACGACGCCGTTCTCGTCTGTATCGACATGCAGGTCGGCTTCGACGACCCGGCGTGGGGCGACCGCAACAACCCGGAGATGGAAGCGCGCGTCGCCGACCTGCTCGCGGCGTGGCGCGCGGCCGACCGCCCGGTCGTCCACGTCCGCCACGACTCCACCGAACCCGACTCGCCGCTCCGGCGCGACGGCGAGGGCTTCGCGTGGAAGCCCGAGGCCGAACCCGACGACGGCGAACCGGTGTTCACGAAGCGCGTCAACAGCGGCTTCATCGGCACCGACCTCGAAGCGTGGCTCCGCGAGCGCGACCGCTCGACGCTCGTCGTCTGCGGTCTCACGACCGACCACTGCGTCTCGACGACGACGCGGATGGCCGAGAACCTCGGCTTCGACGTGTACCTCCCCGCGGACGCGACCGCGACGTTCGACCGAGAAGGCCACGACGGCGAGCGCTTTTCGGCCGACGAGATGCACCGTACCGCGCTGGCGCACCTGAACCGGGAGTTCGCAACCGTCGTCGAGTCGGCCGACCTGTCGGCGACGCGGTGAGTGGTCGTCGCGTTCGCCGCCGGCCGTCCACGAAGCTGTAGTCAGATTTTCATATCCCCGCCGAGACGGTGGCACATGGACCGCCGATTTCTCGCCGTCGTCGGGGTGTTCGACCTGCTCATCGCCGTCGGCCTCGTGCTTCTCGGCGCGCCCGCTCACCCGGTTTCGTTCGCCCGGTTCGCGCTGTTTACCGCCGCCGGCGTGCTGTTGGTCGTCGCCGGCATCCGCGAATCGGTCGCTCTCGGGTCGACGACGCTCCGGTGGCACGTCGTCGCGGGCGCGGGCTACGTCTGCTTCGGGTTGGCCGTGCTCGCCAACGGCCTGTCGTCCGTCCTCGACGCCCGCGGCGACCCCTACTTCGGCGGGCTGTCCGCGCTCCTGCTCGCCCCCGTGATGCTGTTCATGGGCATCGATTACCTCCGCGGCGGCGTCCACTTCGACCTCTCGACGTTCGAGTGAGCGTCGGGGTCGACGCCTGCGGGAATCGACGTAACTTATTTCAGTTTCGCTGACCGATGACGGTTCCGGCTTACGATTACGCAAATACATTTCCCCGTCGGCGCGGAATCACCCTCCGATGGGTGTTTCGTTCCCGTACGGCGACGAGCTCGCGGTGGACTTCTCGTGGCACGAGTTCACCGGCGCGGTGGGAGATTCGGTTACGGTCCTCCCTATCGTCGTCGCCGTCGCCCGCCTGACCGACCTCTCGCTGGCCGTCGTGCTCGTCTGGTTCGGCGTGTTTCAAGTCGTCTGGGGGCTGTACTACGCGGCCCCGCTGTCGGTCGAACCGATGAAGGCGCTGGCCGCGCTCGTCCTCGCCGAGACGGTTACGACCGGCGAGGCGCTCCTCGCCGGGTTCGGCCTCGGCGTCGTTCTCCTCGCTATCGGTCGGACTCGCTCGCTCGACCGCGTAAGCCGCTACATCGGCGCGCCGGTCGTCCGCGGCGTCCAGTTCGGCGTCGCGCTCGTCCTCCTGTCGACCGGGCTCGAACTCGGCGCGGGCGACCTCCCGCTCGCCGGCCTCGCGGTCGCCGTCGCCGCCGTCGCCCTCCTCACCAAGCGCTCGAACCTGAGCGCCCTCGCCGTCCTCGCGGTCGGCGGCGCGGTCGCCGTCGTCGACGTGGGACACCTGTCGCTCGCGGTCCCGTCGGTCGGCGACGCCCGGCTGCTCTCGCTCGACAACCTCTCGTTCTCCGTCGCGGAGGCCGCAGTCGCCCAGTTGGCGATGACCGTCGGCAACGCCGCGCTCGCCACGTCGGTCCTGCTCGCGGACTACTTCGACCGCGACGTCTCCGCCGACGAACTCGCCACCAGCATGGGCGCGATGAACCTCCTCGCGGTCCCTCTCGGCGGCTTTCCGATGTGCCACGGCAGCGGCGGCGTCGCCGGCAAGTACGCCTTCGGCGCGCGGACCGCCGGCGCGAACGTGATTCTCGGCGTCGGCTACGTCCTCGTCGCCCTGTTCGCCGTGGACGTGGTCGCCGCCTACCCCGTCGCCATGCTCGGCGTTGTCTTGGCGATTATCGGCCTGCAACTGGCGCGGACGAGCCTGACCAGCCTGACCCGCGCGGACGGCTACGCCCTCGTGGTCGCTATCGGCCTCGTGGGCGTCGTCGTGAATCTGGGTGTCGCGTTCGTCGGTGGGGTTGCGGCGTGGCTGGTGTGGGAGCGGTGGGGCCGAGCGGTGTGGGACGGGGAGTGACAGTCGGGTCAGTTGGTCGGATTCATTATGACTGCAAGGCAGATCCCACAACTTAGGCGCGGGAGAAAGCTGGCAACCCACTACACAAACTATCCTCGATAGCAGGTCGATATCCTCACGAAATCCGAACTAATATAAATACATTCGTCTACATATGAAATACAGATGGTGGACGACTCAAGCACTCGAACCGTACCCATCAAACTCGATGTGGGCGAGAGTGCCGCTGATCTTCTCCACCAGACAATCGACCACTTCCTTGACGCCGCTAACTACGTTGTAGACGTAGCGTGGGAACCTGACTGGAAGATCACCAGTAAACAGAAACTTCACGACCTTACCTACTACGACGTTCGAGACGATTCGCCGCTCCCGTCCAACCTCGTGCAAGCCGCACGAAACCGCGCCGCCGAAGCCGTCAAAGGCATCGTTGAACGCTGGAAGGCAGACAAGAATGCCTCGAAGCCACACTTCACATCACGGTTCGCTAGCTACGACGCCCGAACCTTCACCGTGAACAACGACCACGCCACACTCGCCACTATCGATGGGCGAGTGACCGCAGAGTTCCTCCTACCCGACGAAAAGCGTGACACGCCACACTCGGAGTACTTGTTCAACGACGACTACGACGTAAAAGGAGCTACACTCCATTACGATGAGGTTGAGGACTGTTTCTACCTTCATGTGCGGACAAAGCCCGCCGTGGAGAACGATGACACCGACACAGCCGATGCCAAGCACGTCTCCGTCCTTGGTGTTGACCTCGGTATCACAAACATCGCAACCACCTCAACTGGCCAATTCTGGAGCGGCGGCGAACTCAACCACTGGCACCGAGAGTACGAGAAGCGTCGTAGTTCGTTTCAACAGACTGGGACTCGATGGGCACACGAGAATGTCCAGCGAGTCGGTCGAAAGCAAACCAGGCGCTTCGAGCAGGTGCTCCATACTATCTCAAACGAACTCGTAGAGGTTGCTCTGGAGAACGAGTGTACGCACATCGTGTTCGAGCAACTCAAAGGACTCCGGGAACGCCTACCGCACACGAAGGCAGTTCACAAGTGGGTGTTCCACCGTTTGTTCGAGTATGTTACGTACAAGGCCGAGTCGGAGGGGCTTGTGGTAAAACAGATCAATCCGGCGTACACGAGTCAGCGTTGCTCGAAGTGTGGGTTTACCCACAAGGATAATCGTCCACGCAAGAGGGGTCAGGACGAGTTCAGTTGTCTGAAATGCGGCTACGATGTTCACGCGGATTACAACGCAGCGAAGAATATCGGTCTGAAGTATCTCCGTGACCAGCAAAAGTCTGGCCGTGGAGGCGCACCCGTAGGCGTGCGCTTGAACAGCGGGATGCTGAACGTGAACGGTGAGTATTCGCCTACTGCATGAGCAGTTAGAACGGGATCCCACGCTGAATGACACGTCTTGGAGGACGTGGTAGCTTACAACCAACCCCGCCCACGTACCACGTATGCAGACGCGCATTGTTTCAGGGTAGTACGGAAATGTCGTATTGACGCCAAAGACTTCCAAGTCTTTTCAAACCCGTCAAATGTCCATAAATCAATGATTACTCTCCAGTGGAGTACGTTAGTTCTCGCCACAGCCACGTTGATAGGCGCAACCCTCGGTGCTACTGCTAACATTGTATGGGAGAGTTGGAATAAGCGAAAGAAACGTGATAACCTTCGTCGAGCGATATGGGCTGAGATGATGACTGTTCGTCCCTATCTCGCTGGAACATTCGGTCCAGAAGGCCAGTTCTTACGAAAGACCATCTACGAAAACAATGCTGACGACCTCACGATACTCTCTGATGAAGAAGTAGAGGCAATCGTTGCTTTCTATGGTCATATAATCAATCTGCAGGCCGCTGTGAACCAGTCAGGAGATGAATCCTTCGAGCGAAACAACGCCTTCGCAGAAGCGTATATGCAGTCTGATGTGAGGGTATGGTTCAATCACGCGGTCAAACAACTCTATCCTCACGTCGACATCGACGACGGGCTTGATGAAGTCAAAATTCCCGGTCCTGCACCAATGTAGTTGCCAAATCAGATTCTCAATTGGATTTCTTTTCGTGATACTCCCCCAACAAGTCTCTTCTGTTCCACCACTTCTGGACCTCATCTTGGTCTGACTGGCAGATGAATACGAAATTCACATCACAATCTGCCTGTTCGAGTTCCCAACCGTCCTCAACTTCCCGTACCATCTGCTCGTTCACATCGCGTAGTTGGACAATTCCTTTCAATGGATACGGAATTTCGTTTCTGACAGACATGAGCGTGTCACTGAGCGAACTCCAGTTTTCTAAAGAAGTAACACCCCTGAATGTGATATTACCTTCTTTCCCAACCACCTCCAGTAATTTTGAGTCGGTAAACTCGTCTTCCTCAATGGGTAAAGTTTGGCATTCACAAGAAAACCGATAGAGAGGGGAGACGTCATCCAAATTTATATCCTTGATTCGAGGAATGTTTTCATCTCGAAGTAAATCATTGACGACCTTTTTAGTCTGTATGTGTTCCTCGCTTTGATTGACTGATCTCATGACGCTTTTTCGCGTCTGGTGCTTTCCTTCGACGCTCCCATTTATCAGCACATTCAGGCCAGCTACCAACCTCTGGGAGAATCTCGTCTCTGTTTCCTCTACAACCTCTGTCTCTTCGCCAATCCTGTCGACAAAGAGTTGCTCAATGTGTGATGGGGAGTAGTACAGAATGTGGCGGTATTGTTGACTGTCCATCTTTCGTATGTTTGTCATCACAATTCCTTAGATTAAAAATACATTCCAGAACGATTCTGTCCCTGTACTATTCCCTTTCCCGGCGTCCCCGGTTTCGTTATCTACTCATCTGAATCCTGTTCCTCAACCCCCCGAAACTACTATGTCCCACACCCCCGTCGTTTCTCACGAAATCCGAGACGGCGGAGGGACGCACATCCTCGATGTGTGGTTCAATGATACGGTAACTGGTGTTTTTTATAAGCACCGTACCCACGTACCACGTATGCAGACGCACATCGTTCCCGTCGGCTTCGACTACGACCGACTCATCGCGCCGCTCATCCGCGATCAGTTGGACGTGGACCGCGTCATCCTCCTCGAAGGGGCCGTCGGGAGCGAGGCGAACGTCGAGTACTCGCGGAACCTTTCGGGCAAACTCGGCAAGGACTTCGAGAACCTCCTCGGCGCGGAGACCGAGCGCGTCATCGTCGACGACGTGTACGACTACGACGCGGCGTTCGAGCAGGCGTACGACCTCATCAACGCCGAACTCGACGCCGACGACGAACTCCGCGGCGACGACGACGAACCCGGCGAGGTCTGGGTCAACGTGAGCGCGATGCCTCGGCCGGTCTCCTTCGCGTTCGCCACCGCGGCCCACTCCATCATGGTCGAGCGACAGGCCGACCGCGAGCGCATCCACACCTACTACACGGCCCCCGAGAAGTACCTCGAAACCGAACTCGCAGAGGAGTTACGGACCGAGCGCGCGCTCCTTTCGGACCTCCTCGAATCGGGCGAAATCGACGCCGACCGCATCCGCGAGCGCCTCGACGCCACCTCCGACCTGCTGTCGGAGTTCGACGAGCGCGGGACGACCATCGGTGCGAAGCAGATAGACGGCCGCCACATCGTCGAACTCCCGGTGGCCTCCTTCTCTAACGTCAAGCCGTTCGAGGAGGTCATCCTGTTCAAACTCGGCGAACACGGCGAGTTCGGCTCGGTCTCCGAACTCGCGGAGGCGCTCGCCCGCGAGATGAACGAGGAGTACACCGACTCCTTCCGGTCGAAGGTCATCTACAACGTCGACCGCCTCGGCCCCGGCGGCAAGGGCTACATCGAACAGGAAGAACGCGGGAAGTCCTACCGGACGCGCCTCTCCCGAATCGGCCAGTTGTGGGTCCGTGCCCACGCCGACAGCGACGAGTGAGCCGTCGGTGAAGCGGGCTACGGGAGAGAACCGATTCAGCCCGGACCGCACGGATGCGGCGTTCGTCACGGCGTCGCGCATCTGACGATTATCTGATTACACTTCGCGTGGTTCGAACCGGGGAATACTCGACTAAGTTGGCGTCTGATACTTGTGTCAGTACATTCTGGTAAATAGTGAAGAACGATTATCAGCGCTGGCGTGCTATATACTAGCAACCATGCCGCTATACATGGACGTACACCGGAACGTAGAGGGAAGTGCGAAAGACGTCGCTGAGGCCCACCGCGCCGACATCGAGACGCAGGGCAAGTACGGGGTGAACTACAAGCACTACTGGGTCGACGAGAAGGACGGCGCGGTCTTCTGTCTCTTCGAGGCACCGAACAAGGAGGCGGGGGCGAAAGTCCACGAAGAGGCCCACGGCCTCGTCGCCGACGAGATATTCGAAGTACAGCAAGGCGAGTAACGCGGCCAGCGCACCCCTCGACGCGTCTCTCTGGAACGGCCGGGTTTCGGTTCTTAGAACTCCAGCCCCGACGGGTCGTCGCCCGGTTCGAGCGGGCTCGTCGGCAGTCCCGCCGGCGGCTCGGGAAGGTTGTACTCGCCGGGAGCCACGTCGTTCGGACCGTCGGGGTAGAACACCGACGCGAGCAGTTGGATGTGGTCCCGCCCCACGTCGAGTTCGAACTGGCCGCCGCCGTACAGCGACATTCCACGTTCGTGGGCGTACTCGATGGTGTCGAACAGCGACTCGACCGTGCCGAACCGCGAGGGTTTGATATTCAGCCACGACGGCTCGAACGGCAGGCTCTCGACGGATGCGACGCCGGTAATCGGCGCGTCCCACGAGACGCGGCCCTCGTGCCCGTCGAACAGCGGTCGCGTCTCGTCGGTGAACGCCGGGTCCTCGACGACCGCGTCGGGGAAGCCCGACAGGATGCGCTCGTAGAGTTCCGGGTCGGGCGCTTGGTCCACGTCGGTCCCCTCGTACTGACCCTTGAGGTCGAGGATGCGAACACAGTCGTGGGCGGCGAGCGACGACACAAGCTCATCGTGCCAGTCAGTTGTCGGGTCGAGTTTGAACTCGCAGTCGGGGTCGCGGTCGAGGAGCATCTCGACGCGGTCGGCCGACGGCGGGTCGCCGAGGCGGGTGCTCACGACGAAGCGAAGCGGGGTACGCTCGCGGTCGACGGCGGACGCGAGGTCGGTGCCGGCCTGCCGGAGCGCGAGGTCGAGCCCGGCGGATTCGAGCGCCCAGCGCCGGTAGTGTTCGGCCGTCTCGCGCTCGGGCTCCTTCGTCGGAAACAGGTCGACTCCGTCGAGCGCCGCGGAGAAGTCGGCGAACGAGTCGTAGCTTCCGGCGAGGTCGAAGGCGTCCTCGGGGGCGTCGGCGAGGGCGTCGTGGTCCTCCGTGTCGTAGGTCACGTCCTCGCCGCGGCCGACCGCGCCGTCGCCGGCGAGCGAGAACACCGTCGTCTTGCGGAGGAAGCCGCTCGACGTGTCGCTCTCGAAGCGGTCGCGGGAGACGGACTCGACGGTCAGCGGCAGGTCGGCCACGTGGTCGAAGAGGCGCATGGCTCGCCCGTTAGGGGCGGCGGGACAAAAGGCTACGTCCGGGTCGGCCGACGCGCCGTCGGTTCTCGGTCAGTCGATGCCGCCCCGTTCGAGTTTCGCGACCCGCGTCGCGAGCGCGAGGAACGTCGCCGCGACCGTCAGGAGGACCGCGCCCGCCGCGGCGTACTCGTGGGCGGGCGAAACGTGCTGCACGACGCCGTCGACGATTGGTTCGGCCGGGATGAGCGTGTGGTGGGGCGTGCCCACGATGGGAACGAAGTAGTCCACGAGGTCGTTGAGGCCGTACCAGCCGACCGCGACGAGGACGGCGAGAGACGGGAACTCGGCGTACCGCTGGATGAGGAAGGCCTCGACGACCATGGCGAGGTGACTCCAGAAGAGGAAGTTGTACATCGCCCAGTGGAGGTACGAGAAGTCGCTTTTGAACACGAGGAGGACGTACGGCGTCCACAGCCCGAGTTTGAGACAGCCGAAGAAGGCGAGGGCGTTGACGTACTCGTTGGACCGCCCGAGTTTCCAGAGCGCGAGCGACAGCGCGATGAACAGCGTGGCGACGGGGCTGTCGGGGACGAGCGGCCACATCGCGGTCGGTTCGATGCTAAACTGGTAGCCGTAGTACCAGAAGCCGAAGGCGGTCCCGACGAGGTTGATGACGACCACGAGCCACGCGATGTTGAGGCCGAAGTTCTCCAGCCACTCCGGCAGGGGTGCGAGCCACCGCGGGAGGTCGGTTCCCGCCGGCAGGTCGTCGTCGTCGAGCAGTCGGCGCAGTCGGGTCGCCGCGTCCATACCCACGCCGAAGCGGGGGGATGCAAAAGTGATGCCGGTCTCGGTGACTGCGGCCGGTGTTGGCGGCCCAGAAACACATCCTGTGCGGAATGCGAACGGTTGACGGATGGAAGCGACCGCTTAAGTAAACCCAGTCGCAAGCGACGGATATGCCAGAGGAGACCGACCTGGAGGAGCTTCGGCGCGGGACCGAACTCGTCAAGCGCGGGTTCGCCCAGATGCAGAAGGGCGGCGTCATCATGGACGTCGTCGACGCAGAGCAAGCGAAAATCGCGGAGGAAGCCGGCGCAGTCGCCGTTATGGCGCTCGAAGCCGTCCCGGCGGACATCCGCAAGCGCGGCGGAGTCTCCCGGATGGCCGACCCCGAGACGGTCAAGGAGATTATCGACGCCGTCTCCATCCCGGTGATGGGCAAGGCCCGCATCGGCCACTACACCGAGGCGCAGATTCTCGAGTCCATCGGCGTCGACATGATAGACGAGAGCGAGGTGCTCACCCCGGCGGACAACGACTACCACATCGACAAGCGCGAGTTCACCTCGCCGTTCGTCTGCGGCGCGCGCAACCTCCCCGAGGCGCTCCGCCGCATCAACGAGGGCGCGGCGATGATTCGAACCAAGGGCGAGGCCGGCACGGGCGACGTGAACCAGGCCGTCACGCACCAGCGCACCATCAAACACCAGATTCGGACGCTGACCGGTCTCAACTTCGACGAGCGCGAGAAGTGGGCCCGCGAGCACGAAGCGCCCGCCGAACTCGTCCACGAGACGGCCGAGATGGGTCGCCTGCCGGTCGTCAACTTCGCGGCCGGCGGCATCGCCACGCCCGCCGACGCCGCGCTCATGATGTACCACGAGTGCGACGGCATCTTCGTGGGCTCCGGCATCTTCGGCGCGGAGGACCCGGAACAGATGGGTGAGGCCATCGTCGAGGCCGTCAACAACTGGGACGACCCCGACACACTCGCCGACATCGCGTCGGGCATCGGCAAGGGCATGAAAGGCGAGGCGAACGTCGGCATGGCCGACGAGGACAAGCTGCAGGGCCGCGGCGTCTAACGCGGCGACACCCGCCGACGACCGGCCGTCTTGGTTTTCGATTCGATTTTTCTTCCGACTCGGCGCGCCGCCCGCTTCAGGCGAGGAGTCCCGACTTCCCCTTGGCGTCGTCCGACGACTCCTCGCCGAGGAGGACGGTGACCGGGCCGTCGAAGTTGAGCATGACCGACTGCGTCAGGTCCCGGGAGATGAGCTTGCCGGCGGGCGAGCGGCGGCGACCGGAGATGAAGAGGTGGTCGCAGCCCTCCCAGCGGGCCGTTTCGAGGATGGTGTCGGCCTCGGGGCCGATGTCGGCGACGATGCGATAATCGAGGTCCAGTCCCTCGAACGCCTCGCGGGCGACGCGCTTGGCGCGACGGGTGGCCGACTCGATGGCCTGGTCGATGCCGTAGACGACGTCCGAGGAGCCGACGCTGGCGAGCGCCGAGCGGGTCCGTTCGAACTCCTCGTCCGGGAGAACCGTGAGGACGACGAGTTCCGCACCGCTGCCGGCGGCCAGTTCGCCGGCCTCGCGGAGGATTCGGTGCGACCGTTCTTCGGGGGAGACGACGACGAGTGCTCGTTCCATGGTCGAATATATCGTGATAGTGAGAAAAGTCTTCTCGGAATCGTGTTACCAACGACCGCGTCAACGCGTTGCAGTAGCTCAGACGCGGGAAGAGACGAGAATCGTGCGTGCGAGTGGTTCTCTCTGTACCACTCAGAGTTCGAATACTTCTGCCCCGCGACCGACCCGTGTCTTGTAGGCGCGGGCGTCCACGTCTGCCTCGTCGAACGCTTCGAGCATCGCGCCGGCGACGCGGGTGCGGTCGGCCGCTTGGCAGACGCCGAGGACCGAGGGACCGGCACCGGAGACGGTGACGCCGGACGCGCCCGCGTCGAGGGCGGCCTCGCGGACCCCGTGGTAGCCGTTGATGAGTTCTGCTCGCGCGGGCGTGACAACGCGGTCGTCCATCCCCGCGCCGACGAGGTCGGGGTCGCGGCGGCACATCCCGACCGCGAGGGTCGCCGCCCGGCCGACCGTGTGGACCATGTCCTCGATGCTGGCGTCGCTCGGGACGACTCGTCGGGCGTCGCGGGTCGAGACGGCGATTTCGGGGAGGCAGGCGACGAGCGGGATGTCGGCGTCGACGGTCGTGACGCCCTCGTCGGTCGCGACGGTGAAGCCGCCGAGGAGCGCGGGCGCGACGTTGTCGGCGTGGGCCTCGCCGGAGACGACGGCCTCGCCCTCGGCGGCGACGGGGACGAGCTCCTCGCGGGAGAGCCCGCGGTCGTACAGCTCGTTCAGCGCGACGGCGGCGGCGGCCGAGCTCGCCGCCGACGAGCCGAGTCCGGACGACGGGCGGACGCCCTTGTCGATGCGGATGTGCGCGGGGGCGTCGAGCGCCTCCGCGACCGCGCCGACGACGTTCCGGTCGGGGTCGGTCGGGATGTACTGACTGCCGACGCCGGTCACTTCGATTGTCGTCCGGTCCGCCCGTTCGACGTGAACGATGTCGGCGGGGCGGTCGAGAGCCACGCCGAAGACATCGAACCCACTTCCGAGGTTGGCGCTCGTGGCGGGTGCGCGGACCGTAACCATGCCCCGCTGTTGCCTTATCGCAGATAAAAATGTGGCGAACGTCGCAACCGACCCCTCGTCGCGCGCTCAGTCGCTCGTCGACTGCTCCGCGTTCGCGGGCTCGGGGTCGGTCTCGACGCCGGTGAACTCGAACCGCGCCCCGCCGGCGTCCGACTCGCCGAGGCTGACGGACCAACCGTGGGCGTCCGCAATCGTCTTGACGATGGGCAGGCCGAAGCCGGTCCCGTTCTCGTGGGTCGTGTACCCCCGCTCGAACACGTCCGCTCGCTCGGACTCCGGAATGCCCGGCCCGTCGTCTTCGACGTAGAAGCCGCCGTCGAGTGCGCCGACGGCGACGGTGAGCGCGTCGTCGTCTTCGCTCCCGTGCTCGACAGCATCACCAGACGTAGTCTGGTTGCCCGTGGAACCGTGTTCCACGGCGTTCCGAAACAGGTTCTCGAACAGCTGGCGGAGTCGTCCCCGGTCGGCGGCGATAGTCCGGTCGGCCCGAACGTCGAGGGCCGCGTCGCCGACGACCGTGCCGTCCCACGCCTCCTGTGCGACCGTTCGCAGCGCGACCGGCGTCACGTCGGTGAGCGTCTCGCCCTCGCGGGCCAGCGTGAGCAGGTCCTCGATGATGTTCTCCATCCGGTCGTGGGCGTCCTCGATTCGCTCGAAGTACTCCTCGTCGCCGGTCTCGGCTGCGAGTTCGAGGTAGCCGCGGGCGACGGTGAGCGGATTCCGCAGGTCGTGAGAGACGACCGACGCGAACTCGTCGAGCCGCTCGTTTTGGCGTTCGAGCCGTCGCTCGCGTTCGACCCGTTCTGTCACGTCGCGGAGGAGGACGAGCGTCCCCGTCATGTTCGCCTCGTCGCCCAGCGGCGTCGTCTCTACGAGGAGGGCGCGCTCGCCGTCGTCCGTCGGGACCGTCGTCTCCGTCTCCGCGTCGGACTGCGGAACGCCGTCGAGCGCGTCGACGATTTCCGCGGGGAGGACGCGCACGACCGACCGTCCGTAGGCGTCCGAGAGGGGAAGCGAGAGGAACTGCTCGCCAGCGGGGTTGACGTCGATGACGCGCCCGTCGCCGTCGAGGACGAGCGCGGCGTCGTGCATCGACTCGACGGCCGACTCCCACGCGACGGGGACGAGCGTGAACAGTCGGTGTCGGAAGACGCTCCAGGCGACCGCCCCCGAGGTGACCGAGAAGGCCAGCACGGGGATGTTGAGACCTGGAACGGGGCTCAGGCCGGCGACGTAGACGACGCCGCCCACGGTCGGGACCAGTCCGCCGCCGAGGAGGGCGAGCGTCTGCTTCCGGTAGATGCCGTCGGACCGCAGGAGCGTCCGGCCGAGGGTGGCGCACCCGAACAGGATGAGGGCGTAGGCGTAGACGATGAAGCCGGCGAAGGCGACGCCGTGTTCGTTGACGAGAACGACGTAGCCGTGGTCGGCGTCGAGCCAAAGGTCGGTCCAGATGAGGCCGTGCCACGAGTTCGTCAGCACGAGCGCGACGACGGCGACTGGCACGGACCCGAGCGCCGCCCACGCGACTCGGGACTCCAGTTTCACGCCCGCGTGGCGCATCACGTACGCGAACCACAGGAGCGGGAGCGGCGCGATGCCGAAGTAGCCGAGTTGGTTCAAGAGGACCTTCGTCGAGAAGTCGGTCAGGGAGAGTTCGAGCGCGTACGTCCCCATCCAGAGCCCGGACGCGAACAGCAGGAGGGCACCGAGGGTCGCGCCGGGGACGAGGCGACGCTCCGTCCGGCGGCGAAAGAGGTACGCGCCGAGCGCGACGAAGAGGGCCGCGCCGATTCCGATGGGAATCGTGTACGGCGTCGCTTGCCAGTACGGAGCGCCGTGCATGCCCGGCTTTCTGTCGACAGGGGTTAAAACTCCCACCGTCGGCGGCGGACCCGGCCAATCAGAAAGGACTTTCCACCCGACGCCGAACGTCGGGGCATGATAGGCATCGTCGGCGGCGGCATCGCGGGCCTCGCCGCGGCGTACCGACTCCAGAACCGGGGTCACGACGTTCGAGTCTTCGAGGCGGCCGACTCTCTCGGCGGCCTCGCCGCAACCTACGAGACGGACGGCGACGACATCGAGAAGTTCTACCACCACCTCTCGAAGTCCGAAGAGACCATCGTCGAACTCGCCGGGGAACTCGGCCTCGAAGACGACCTTGAGTGGCGCATCGGCAAGAACGCCTACTACGTCGATGGCGTCGTCCACCCGCTCGACACCGCGTGGCAAATCGCCGCCTACCCCCACATGAGCCTCTACGACAAGTTCCGTCTCGGCATGCTCACCCTCGGCGTCGACGTTCGCGGAGGCGTCCCCGACTTCGACGCCTACGAGGAACTCGCCGAGTACGAACACACCCCCATCGAGGAGTTCGTCGTCGAGCACACGACCCGCGGCGTCTACGACAACTTCGTCGACCCGCTTCTCGACGGCAAGTTCGGCGAGCGCAAACACGACGTGTCGGCGTCGTGGTTCCTCGGGCGCGTCCGCTTCCGCGGCGAGCGCGACCTGCTGCGCGGGGAGAAACTCGGCTACTTCGACGGCGGCTTCGCGCCCTTCATCGACGCGCTCGTCTCTGCGGTCGGCCGCGAGCACATCGAGACCGGCGCGCGCGTGACGGAACTCGACACCGACGGCGAGGCGGTCTCGACGCTGACCGTCGACACCGACGACGGGACCGAGACCCACGAGGTCGAGTCGGTCGTCGTGGCGACGATGCCGAACGTGCTCGAAGACCTCACGGGCTTCCCCTGCGACATCGACTTCCAAGGGGCGGTCTGCGGACTGGCGACCATGTCGGAGTCGCTGATGGACACCTACTGGCTCAACATCGCCCACGACGCGCCGTTCGGGTCGCTCATCGAGCACACGAACTTCGTGCCGAAAGAGCGCTACGGCGGCGACCACCTGCTGTACGTCGCGAGCTACGTGCAGGGGCCGCACGAAGCGCTCTGGCAGATGAGCGACGAGGAGGTCGAAGACGCGTGGTTCGACGAGATAGAAGACATGTTCCCCGACTTCGACCGGTCGGCGGTCGAGGAGTTCCGCATTGCTCGCAACCCGCGGGCAGGACCGGTGTACGAGCGGGGCTACCTCGACCTCGTGGTGCCGTACGACCTCGGCGAGGAGGTCGCCGAGGGGGTCTACTACGCGGGGATGGCGTCGGAAGCGCAGTACCCAGAGCGGTCGCTCAACGGCGGTATCGTCGCCGGCTACGAGGTCGCAGACCGTATCGACCGTCGCCTGTAGCGCGACCGTAACGCCGACGCTCTCGGAGTTTTCCGACCTTCCCGCGGGATGCCGCCCCACAGCGTGCCGATTTCTCTCGTGGCGCGCCGTCGCACACTTACCGGCAACTTGTTTCTCGTTCGTAACTTCTTTTTAAGTAGCTGACTGACTAGTCAGTTAGTGAGTGCAGACGAAACGCCGGACCAGTCGGTCCCCGACGAGGTCCACGAAGAACTGATGGCCGCGACCTACCGGGCGCTGTGCGCCCACGGCTACGCGGACCTGACGATGCAACGAATCGCCGACGAGGCCGGAAAAAGCAAGTCCCTCCTCCACTACCACTACGGGACCAAACAGGAGCTGCTCGTCGCGTTCCTCGGCTACCTGTTCGACCGCTTCGAGGAGCGGGTCGCCGCGACCGAGGGCGACGCCCCCGAGACCCGCCTCCGGGTCCTCCTGGATAAGATGGTCCCCGACGGCGACGACGACGGCGACTACGACCGCTTCGGGCTCGCCCTCAACGAACTGCGGACGCAGGCCCCCTACGTCGAGGCCTACCGCGAGCAGGTCGCCCGCAACGAGGCGATTATCCGCCGCCGCCTCGCCGACATCATCCGCGAGGGCGTCGAGGAAGGCCACTTCCGCGAGGTCGACGCGGACCGAACCGCGTCGCTCCTCTTCGCGGCGCTCGACGGCGCGCGCCTCCAGCGCGTCGCCGTGACCGACCCCTCGGGAACCGAGACGGCGAGCCAGTCCGCCTTCGACGCGCCCACCGAAGTCCGCGCCGCGCTCGACGAGTTCGTCGTCGAGAACCTCGTGCGCGAGGAAGGTGACGAATGAGCGCGAAGGCGAAGGACGTCAACCTCGTCGACGGCGACCTCGTCAAGCCGATGTTGGTGCTGTCGCTGCCGCTCGTCTTCTCGCAGATTATGCAGGTGGCGTACAACCTCGCCGACACCTTCTGGGTCGGCCGCGTTGGCTCCGAGGCCGTCTCGGCGCTGTCCTTTTCGTGGCCGCTCGTCTTCCTCATGATCTCGTTCGGCGGCGGGTTCACCGTCGCCGGGACGGTCCTCGTCGCCCAGAACAAGGGCGCGGGTAACCACGACGAGGTCGACCACGCCGCCGGGCAGACCCTCGGGTTCGTCATCCTGCTTTCGGCCGGGTTCGCGGTCATCGGCTATCTGTTGACGCCGATACTGCTCCCGCTCATCGGGACGACGCCCGGCACCGAAGTCCACCAGTTGGCGGTCGACTACACGCGCACCATCTTCCTCGGCGTCGCGTTCATGTTCGGCTTCTTCATCTTCCAGGCGCTGCTCCGCGGGTGGGGCGACACCAAGACGCCGATGTACCTGATGGGCCTCGGCGTCGTCATCAACGTCTTCCTCGACCCGTTCCTCATCCTCGGGTTCAACGCGAACCCGATATTCGGCCTCGTCGGTCTCGAAGGCCTCGGACAGTCGCTTTTCGCCGCGACCGGATTCACCGGCTTCGGCGTGCAGGGTGCGGCCATCGCCACGGTGTTCTCACGCGGCGTCGGCGCGCTCGTCGGCTTCTGGCTCCTGCTCTCTGGGCGGGTCGGTATCAGCCTCTCGCCGCGCGACCTGATTCCGGAGCGCGAGATGGTCGAGCGCATCGTCCGCATCGGCGCGCCGTCGAGCATCGAACAGTCGACCCGCGCGCTCGGCGTGACCGCCCTCACGGCGCTCGTCGCCTACGCCGCCGTCAACGCCGGCGGGGCCAGCACCGAGACCGCGGTCGCCGCGTTCGGTATCGGCAACCGCCTCAACTCCCTCGTGTTCCTGCCGGCCATCGGCCTCGCGCAGGGTACCTCGACCGTCGTCGGCCAGAACCTCGGCGCTGACCAGGCCGAGCGCGCCGAGCGCGCGGTGTTCTGGGGCGTCGGCATCATCGTCACCGCGCTGGTGTTCGTCTCCGCCGCCGCCTACCTGTTCGCCGAACCCATCGTTGCGGTGTTCATCCCCGGCGAGGAGGCGGTCATCGCCATCGGCGTGGACTACCTGCGCATCATCGGCCCGACGTTCCTGTTCCTCGGGGCGTTCAACGTCGTCAACGGCGGGTTCCGCGGGAGCGGGTCCACCCGGACGGCGATGGTGTTCTCGCTCATCTCGCTGTGGGTGCTGCGCATCCCGGCGGCGTTCGTGCTCGTGGAGTTCTTCTCTATGGGCCCGACCGGCGTCTGGTACGGCATCGCCTTCTCGAACGTCGGGGTGGCGCTGCTCGCGTTCGCGTGGTTCACCCGCGGGACGTGGAAACACAGCGTCGTCGACGTCGGCCCCCGCGTGCCGTCCGACGATTAGAACCGACCCGACTCCGCGCGACGTCTCTTAAGCGGTCTTCTCGTCGGTGCCGTCGACGTCCTGCATCCCCGGCGCGGCCGACACGTCCACGTCCTCGGGTTCGTCGGCCCCGCCGACCTCGACTTCGCCCGAGTCGTCCTCGACGTACACGTCGTCGGCGAAGCCGCCCTCCGCGTGGGGGTGGTTCGGGTCGTCGAGCTTGCCGAGCGTCGCGGGCGCGTCCGGGATGTCGATGGTGCGGAAGTCGCCGAGGGGGTTCGCGATGTCGATGCCGTGGCGCTCGAAGAACTCCTCGTAGCGTTCGTAGTGGGCTTCGATTTCGTCGACCGGAATCTCCATCATCTCCGTCCAGCCGTGGTTGTAGAAGTCGAAGTTGGCCTGGACGTGGGTTATCTCGCGGGCCTCGGCCTCGGGGAAGCCGGCGTCGAGCGCCGCGAGATAGGTGTCGAAGGTGCACTCGAAGAACGCCGCCATGTGGGCCTCTCGCTCCACTCTGCGGTCGGAGTCCGCGCGCTCGCCGAAGATACGGACGTGGAGGTCGACCATCTTCTCGGTGGCGATGTCGCCGATGACCGGCATGGTGAGGGCCTTCTTCGTCGCGAAGTGGCGGATGTTCTGGCGAATCTTCATTCCGTCGTCCGCTTCGGGTCGGATACACGTAAAGACCACGTCTCCGGGGGCGCTTCGCGGGCGTCCCGCGCGAGACGGACGCGACCCCGCCTGACTCACGCGGGCGACGCGACCCGCGAGTTCCCGAACGAAATTTTACGAGGTGATTTAATGCGGTTCGCCCGCATGTGAGGGGTATGAGCGACTCCGCATCCGTCCGCGAGGACTCGGTCCTCGAGTGCGACGACTGCATCTCGCCGGCCGAAGCGTTCGGCATCGTCGCCGACGAGACCCGACTCACCATCCTCGAAGCGCTCTGGGAGTCACCCGACCGACCCGTTCCCTTCTCCGAACTCCGCCGACGGGTCGGCGTCGACGACAGCGCGCGATTCAACTACCACCTCGGAAAGCTCCGCGGCCAGTTCGTCCGCAAGACCGACGACGGCTACGACTTCCGCCACGCCGGCGAGAAGGTCGTCCGCGCCGTGCTCGCGGGGACGTTCAACGAGGACCCCGTCCTCCCCGCCTTTTCGGCACCCGGCTCCTGTGTCGCCTGCGACGGCCCGCTCGAAGCCGACTACGGCGACGAGAAACTCACAATCTCCTGCGCCGACTGCGCGCGGACCCACGCCCACGAGGAGTTCCCACCCGGCGGCCTCGAAGGGCGCACCACGGAGGCGCTCCTATCGGCGTTCGACCAGCGCGTGCGACACCTCCACTGCCTCGCCGCCGACGGCGTCTGCCCCGAGTGCGGCGGGACGACGAGCACCTCGCTGTCCCGCGACGCCGACCCGTTCGACCTCGACGTGGTCGTGACCCACCGCTGCGGCCAGTGCGCCTACGAGGCCGTCTCGCCCGTCGGGCTGGTCCTGCTCGACGAGTCGACCGTCCTCGGCTTCCTTTCCTCGCGGGGACAGGACGTGTGCGGAACTCCCTTCTGGCGGTTCCCGTGGGTCGTCGGCGACGAGGCACTCACCGTCGTCTCGGAGGACCCGTGGCGCGTCCGCGTCCGCATCGAACACGGAGACGAGGCGCTCGTCGTCGACCTCGACGACGAACTCTCGGTCGTCGACTCTGCGGTCGAAGCTGTCGAGAAGATTGCATAAGCGCGCTACGGTAAGCCCGCTTACAGAAATGTAATTCAGATTACCCTTTTGGTGTCGGCGGTCGTCTCTCCAAACGAGGAGAACGACCATGTTTGACGATATCCACTTCGGCCGCGGCGACGTACGAGAGATAGTCCCGATCCGGTTCAGAACGCTCTCAGAGACGGCGCTCGTCGCGGTCGCGGCGGTCCTCGGCGTCGTCGCGGCCACCGCGGTCGCGACGCTCGTCGCCCCGCTCGCGCCCGGTCTCGGTCTCGTGGTGCTGTTCTTGGGCTGGCCGCTCGGTTTCGCCGCCGGCGTCGCTGGCGTTCGTGGAGTCGTCCGCATCGCCGCCACCAGCGGCGTTCCCGCCCGCGTCCGCGGCTTTGTTCGCGCCGCGTTCGCTCGCGGCGACGACGACGCGGAGTCGGCACCCTCGGAGTGCCCGGCCGCCGCCGACGGCGACTTCACCGAGCGGTTCGGTGAGACGCAGTAACAGCCGCGATTCGGCTCCCGTCTCCCCATCTCGTCCCGATTTCCGGCTGCAAAACAATCATGAGGGAGATAGCAATCCACATTAACCCCGAATACAAACGTCGGGTCATGAGCCAATCGTACGTGATCGTCGGCGACGGTATCGCCGGGGCCTCAGCGGCTGAGACACTCCGCGAAGAGGAACCCGACGCCGACATCACCATCATCACGGACGAGGGCGAACCGCTGTACAACCGCATTCTCATCAAGGAATTCGCCAAGGGCAAACTGCCCGAGGCACCCATCTCCATCCACGACGAGTCGTGGTACGACGACCGCGACGTGGACCTCGAACTCAACACGCTCGTCACGGACATCGACCCCGAGGGCCACACCGTCACCGCCCACGACGGCACCGAGTACGACTACGACAAACTGCTTCTCGCCATCGGTGGCACGCCGACCCAGCTCCCCGTCGAGAACTCCGACGCGGAGGGTATCCACCACTTCTGGACGTTCCAAGACGCCCGCGACATCAAAGAGCACATCGAGGGCGCGGACAACTCCGTCGTCATCGGCGCGGGCCTGCTCGGCATCGACCTCGCGGCCATCACCGCCGCCCAGGAGGTCGAGGGCAAGTACCTCATGCGCGGCAAGGCGTGGTGGCGCTACGCGCTCTCCGAGGAAGGCGCGGAAATCATCCACGAGGCGCTCCGCGAGCGCAACGTCGAACCCGTCTTCGACTCCGGCGTCGACCACTTCGAGGTCGACGACGACGACCGCGTCACGACCGCCGTCGACCCCAACGGCGACCGCTACGACGCCGACTTCGTCGGCATCGCCATCGGCCTGAACTTCAACACGGAGATTCTCGGTGGCACCGACATCGAGTACGACAACGGCATCTACACGGACGAGTTCATGCGGACGAACCACGATGACATCTTCGCGGCCGGTGACATCACCGAGTTCCACGACCTCATCCTCGGCGACCGCGCCCAGAACGGCGCGTGGGGCTCCGCCAAAGAGCAGGGCACCATCGCGGCCAAGAACATGGTCGATTACGGCTCCGAGGAGTTCCGCTGGGTCTCGTCGTACTCCATCACCCACTTCGACTTCCCGTTCCTCTCGTTCGGCCACCCGACGCTCGGCGACGACCACGTCGAGGCCAAGTACTCCGACACCGAGTGGCGGCGTCTCGCCATCAAGGACGGCAAAATCGTCGGCGGCGTCCTCATCGGCGACCTCTCGCCGCAGACGAAGTACAAGAAGCTCATGCGCGAGCAGGTCGACGTCAGCGGGCAGAAGGAAATCCTCGTGAAGCAGGACTTCCAGCTCGACGACCTCGAAGGCGCGGCGGCCGAACAGTAACTCGGGACCCGCTCCCGCTGTTTTCACCCGGCCAGCCGCGTCTGCGCGCGGCCGCCCGGCGCGGCTTCGGCCCGCCGGGCGCTCGCCTGCGTTCGCGGTTCGCCCCCTCGTTCTTGGCTCTCTTTCGCCCGTCGTTACGCGCCCCGCCCCCTCGTTCTTGGCTCTCTTTCGCCCGTCGTTACGCGCCCCGCCAGTCGTCTCGCCGGCCAAACATTTATCCCCACCCATGGTGTGTGTTACCACATGTCATCAAAAGACGGACAGTCGCCGTCTTCCCCAGCAGTCACCGCGCCGCCGACCGTCGCACCCGTTACCGACGTGCCGCCGGGCGCTCGGGTCCATCACTTCGACGAGTTGAGCGAGCGGACCCAGCACGCGCTCGCGAGCGCCAGTCCCGCCGGCCGGCTCGACATCGACACGACCACCTCGCGGCTCTCGCGGGGCGACATCGTGGTGTTCACCGACTACGTCCGCGTTCAGTAATCTCGCTGCGCCCGTCCCGTCGCTCGCGTTCTCCGCCCGACTCGGTCGCCCCCGAGCCGACGGCCTCCCGCTCGCGGACGGCCGGGACCGAAGTCGTTTTCCACGCGTCGCCGCCTATCGCCGGGTATGGCAACAGGTGGCGGCCAAGGAACGATGACGCTCGCGTTCGAACTCTCCGCGCTCAAGCAGCTCGGCGACCCGAACGCGGCGTTTTCGGACGCCCGGACGTGGACGAAGTACATCGGCGTGGTGAGCGAGAAGCCGACGTACGTCGTGACGAACTTCACCCGAAAAGAGCGCATCCGGCAGGACTTCTTCTCCGGACCGCGCGGCGTCAAAGAGAGCCTCGAAAACGTGATGCGCCAGTTCGACACCGACCGGCACGTCTTCGTCGGCACGTCCGACGAGGACCGCGCGGTGGCCGAGGAGACCGGCTGGGAGTACCTCCCCGTCGAGGACGCCGCCGAGGCCGCCGAGTGGGTGCTCGCCGGCGACGACGACGCCCCCGCGGACCCCTTCGAGGACGAGGGGCGCGACGACTGGCCGTAGTCGGAGCACAGCGGGGCGTTCGCCCGCGATTCTGTTCCCCTATCGAAAGCACTAATCAGCAACGGCACTTTTTATTCTTCGATGAGTCACCAGTTGCCTGACGTACAGGCCTCCCAGCCGGACGTGACCGTCGGGCTGAGCCAGGTCGGCGTCACAGGCGTCGAGAAGCTCGTCAAGATCGCCCGCGACGGGAAGCGACCCCTCGTCTTGATGGCTGAGTTCGAGGTCTTCGTCGACCTCCCCGGCGGCCGCAAGGGCATCGACATGAGCCGAAATATGCAGGTCATCGACGAGGTCCTCGAAGCCGCCGTCTCCGAGCCGGCCTACCGCGTCGAAGACATGTGCGGCGACGCCGCCGAGCGCCTCCTCGCGAAGCACGAGTACACGACGACCGCCGAGGTCAGCATGACCGCCGAACTCGTCGTCCGCGAGGACACCCCCGCCAGCGGACTCTCCACCCAGAGCACCGCACAGATCATCGCCAGCGCCACCGCGACCGAGGAGGGCACCCGCGAGGAAATCGGTGCGGAAGTGGTCGGCATGACCGTCTGTCCCTGCTCGCAGGGCATGTCCGCCTCCCGCGCCCGCGACGTGTTGCAGGACCTCTCGGTCGACGACGACACCATCGAGGAGTTCCTCGACAAGGTCCCCCAGCCGGGCCACTCCCAGCGCGGCCACGCCACGCTCACCGTCGAGACGCAGGGCTCGCCCGAGGTCGACCTCATGGACCTCATCGACATCGCCCGCGACTCGATGTCGGCGCGCATCTACAACCTCGCCAAGCGCCCCGACGAGGACCACATGACCTACCACGCCCACGCGAACGCGAAGTTCGTCGAGGACTGCGTCCGCTCGATGGCCGAGATGTCCGTCGACGCACTCGACCACCTCGGCGACGACGCGGTGGTCCACATGAAACAGTCGAACGACGAGTCGATTCACCAGCACAACGCGCACGCCGAGCGCGAGGTGACGCTGGGACAGCTCCGCGACGAACTCGACGCCTGAACGGTCTCCGCACCCGGACACAACCGCTTTCTCTCTCCGAATCCCTACAGTGGGAGCGGTGCCGCTTCCTCCCAGCGCGGGTCGAACGTCTCTCGGAGGTCGGCGGCGAACTCGGGGTCTTTCAGGTCTATCATGGCGAACGCCTGCCCGGGGTCGAGGGGGTTCGGGACCTCGATGCAGACCTCCACGTCGTCGATGAGATTGAACACGCCCGTGACGTTCTCGGCAGTTCGCACGTGGAAGTTCTGCGCGCTCGACAGCCGGTTCATGTAGCTCTGGCCGACGCTCTCGGGCAGGCTGTCGACGAGGTCCGGCGACATGAGCATCGAGACCTCCACGCCGCGGTCGAGCGCGGCCTCCAGTTCGTCGACGACGAGGTCGCCGACGGCGTCGAGGTCGAACTGCGGCGAGGGCGTTCCGGCGACCATCACGAGCGAGTGGTCGGCCGCCGCGAGTCGCTCGACGAGCAGGTCGATGGTCTCGTCCGCGCCGACCGCGGCCGTCCAGAACTGGTCGTGGACGGGCTCCGCGGCGTCGAGTTCGTCAGTCAGCTCGGCGACGACGTTCTCGTACTGCTCGGCCTTCTCGGCCAGCTCCTGACGCTTCGATTCGAGCAGGCGGTCGAGCGCCGTGTCGGGCTCGACGGCGACGTACTTCTTCGGCCGGCTGGCCGCCTGACTCCGGATGAGGTGATACTGTTCGAGACTGTTCAGCACGTCGTAGACGCGGCCCATGGGGACGTCGCTGGCGCGCGATAGCTCCTTGGCCGTCGTCGCGCCCGTCCGCAGAAGCGCGCGGTAGGCTCGGGCCTCGTACTCGGACAACCCGAGGTCTCGCAGACTGGTCATGCACCGTCCGTCTCGTTTCTCCCTGATAAACAAACCGGATGTTTACACCCGCTCGCGGTTGCCGTCGGTTGCGGTCAGGCGTCGGGCGTGACTGAGGACACCGCCTGCATCAACTCCTCGGGAGTGGTTGCCTCCACCGTCGTCTCGCCGGCGCTGACGCGCGCGGTCCCGTCGGCGAGGCCGTCGGCGTCGGCCTCGGGAACCACGAGCGCCTCGTGGTCGGCGACGCGGAGCGCCGCCCGGTGGAGGTCGGAACCGGCGCCGTCGTTGAGTTCCACGACGAGCGGGTCGCGGAGCAGACGCGCCGCCGCGGTCCCGTAGGCGGCGATTTGTACGCCGATACGGTCCCACGCGCCCGCGAACGCGCCGATGGTCTCCTGTGCCACCTCGCGGTAGCGTTCGTCTCCCGTGAGCGCCGCGAGGTCGAGCAGCGCGTTCGCCATCTCCACGTTCCCGTCGAGCGGGCGGAGCGGCGACGACAGGAGCGCCTCGCCGCTCGCGGGACCGTCGAGGAACGAGCCCTCGTCGAACAGTTCGTCGATGGCGGCGTCGGCGGCATCGGCGGCGAACGCGAGGAGCGGGTCGCCCGCGACCGACTCGTCGCCGAGCACCTGTCGGGCGCGGCAGGCCGCGGCGACCACGCGCGCCTGGTCTTCGAGCAGGAGCTTCTCGCCCGCGTCGCCGCCGGACCGGAAGTGAGTCACGACGCCGTCGTCGACGAGGTCCTCGGCGAGTCTGTCGAGCGCGCGGGAGCCGAACTCGCGGGCCCGCTCGTCGTCGGTGAGGCCAGCCAGCACCAACAGCGCGTCCGCGGCGAGGGCGTTGCCGCCGGCGTAGACGGTGAGGTCGGTCCGCGGGCCGGGCGCGTTGTCGCGGCCCTCCTTTCCGAGGAGGTAGTAGTCCGTCCCCGCGGCGGGACCCATGCTCCCCGCGAAGCCGGTCCCCGTCCACAGCGAGTCGACGAGGAACTCGGCGGTCCCCGCGGCCGGGTCGAGGTAGGCGTCCTCGCCGGTGTAGCGGTAGCCGTTGGCGAACGCCCGCAGGAGCGCGGCGTTCGATTCGAGCGTCTTCTCGCGGTTCGGCTTCGACCACGCGGCGTCGTCGGCGTAGCGGAAGAAGCCGCCTTCGACGGGGTCGAATAGGCCGTCGCGAATCGCGTCGAGCGACCGGAGCGCCCGGCTTCGGTCGCGCTTCAGCGCGAACCCGACGGTCCGCGGGAGCGGGAACTTCGCGGCGTCGCCCCACCCGCCGTGGGCCTCGTCGAAGGCGACTTCCAACTGGCCGGCGAGGTGCGACTCGATTCGAGGCGAGACCTCGCCCGCGGGGGGGAGGTCGCCCCTGAGCGCCCGCGGGAGCCGTCCGGCGTCCGCGCCCTTCTTCTCCCACACCTCGCGCACGCGGTCGACGACCTGCCGCATGCCGTCGGGGCCGATGAACGTCGCGCCCGTGATGGGGTGGCCGTCGGGCGCGAGGAAGACGGTCGAGGGGAAGCCGCCCATGTTGTACCGCTCGCGGATGCGCGGCTGGCGGTCCACGTTCACCCGAATCGGGACGAAGCCGTCGTTGAGGTTCGCGGCGATGCGCGGCTCAGCGTACGTCTCGGCGTCCATCTCGTGACAGTCCTCGCACCACGTCGCCGACAGCGAAAGCAGGACGGGCTTGTCCGCCGCTCGCGCCTCGGCGAACGCGTCGGGGCCCCACTCTCGCCATTCGACGCGCGTCTCGTCGGTCATGTCCACCCATCCGCGGTGGACGCGGGTAAGCGCTTCGAGCCCTCGTGGCGCGGCCGGTCGCAGTCGGCGGGTCGCGCGCATCCTCGACGGTCGCCGCGGACGGGTTCGGGAGACCGGCGCGTCGCGGGCGGGACAAAAGGGCTATGGGCCGCGGCCCGGTAGTGTCGCCCATGCGAACGCGCACGCTGATGGCGCTCTTGCTCCTCATCCCCCTCTCCGACGCGTTGCTACTCGTGGTCGTCGCGCAGTACATCAACCTCGTGCCGACGGTCGCGCTCGTCGTCCTGACCGGGCTCGTCGGGATGCTCATCGTCCGCGCCGAGGGGCGACACACCCTCAGAAGCCTCCAGTCGAAGTTCGCCGGGGGCGACCTCCCGACGAACGAGGTCATGGACGGCGGCCTCCTCATCGCCGCGGGCGCGTTCCTCCTCACGCCGGGGCTCGTCACCGACACCATCGGCTTCCTGCTCGCCATCCCGGTGACCCGGTACCCCATCCGCGAGGTGCTCAAGCGCTTCGTCGTCAAGCCGTACCTCGACAAGCGCGCCGACGGCTTCGTCACCGGCAACGTCTGGACGACCGGCTTCCCGCAGGGCGACTTCGGACCCGGCGGTCCCGGTGGATCGCCCGGCCCGAGCGGCGGGAGCGGTTCCGGCGGAAGCGGCAACAGTAGCGGCGGTGACGGCGTCTACGACGCCGACCCCGACTCGTACCGCTTCGACGGCGACGGCAACGACTCCAAGTAGCGCGTCTTCCTCCGGTCCCGCGTCGTCTCTCTTGTTCGGGTTTCCGGCGCGTAGCCGCGCGAAGCCTTCCGATATTCGACTTCACGCCCAGCGTCTGAAGCGGTGTAATCGACCGACGACGCCGACATTCACTAACACGCACCAACGCGCCTCCGAAAAGAAAGTCTTAAAATCAACAGCGCACAACGAGTGAATGCGCTTACCTGGGCCAATAGCTCAGTCAGGTTGAGCGCTCGGCTGATAACCGGGAGGCCCGCGGTTCAAATCCGCGTTGGCCCACTCCCGTTGGCAACGATTCGTTGCCGATGCGAGTTAGGGGCTCAAACTCCCCGGCCACCCAACTTCTGCGGATACTACCGACCGAGAGAACGCTCGGTCTATCGTTCGTGTCGTCGGGACGAATCAGCGGCGAACACTCGACCGCCCCGACCGAGCACGACTGTCCCGACACAGAGAACTACTAATGTCTGACTCAAATCCCCGAGCATCTCTCACAAATATGCACCAATTCACACAGATTTGTCCGCATTTATCAGCACATAGCTGGTCGAACGGACGAATTCTGAGAAAGCTATATCACGCAATAGATTGTGGTACCGAATAACATGGAATACGAACTCACCTGTCTGTACGGGTGCGGCCACACCTCCACGGCCGACTCCCGCGAGGGCGTCGGCGTTCTCGTGATGGAACACATGGACGACGAACACGACACGCCCGTCGACCCGCTGGAGGCGGGCGAGCTCGCGTTGAAGCGCTTCGACGGCGCGTCGCTCCGCCAGGCGCGGCAGTAGCCGACTACTCGAACTTCCGTCAGGTCTTCGAATCCGAGTTTCTCTCGACTATCACCGTCTCGTTCGTTCGAGGGACTGCGCTGTCTCTCGATTTCGTGGTCCGACGAGCGACCCATCCGAACAAATTTACTCAGTTCTGTATCCCAGTAGTATTAAACCCGTACACGCCATACGTGTTGGTGATGCCAACCATCGACGTCTCCGAACACCTGTACCGCCAGATTGAGTCCGCCGCCGACGGCGAGGACCTCGACGCGGCGATGTGGAAGATGGTCGGACGGTACCAGCGCGGTAACACGCCCGGCGACTGACAGGATTCGGACCACCTTCGACCCCTGACCGCGCGTGCGGTCATCATCAACCCCGCTCGCCGCAACTTGCCCTGTTTGCGGCGAGTCCGTTTTCCGTTTTCTGAGCGATAGTACCCGCGAGCGGGTTCGCCGTCGCGCCCGTCGGCCTCGTCCTTCTTTAGCGACGCGTCCGTAGTCTCTCGCGTGTTCGACGCCGAACCCACCGGAACCCTCGGGAAGTTCGCGGAGACGGTGCGCGTCTTCGCCGAGCGGCGGCCGTCAGTCCGCGACCTGTTGCGCAGTCGAACCGGGTCGCTCGACCGCGTCCACGCGGTCCTGCCATCGACCGTCGCGGTCGGCGAGTCCCTCGACCTCACGGTACAGGTGTGGGACGAGTACGAACGGCTTCACGGCGCGTACGACGGCGACCTGCGGGTGTCTGCGACCGACGATACTGCGACGTATCCAGACCGCGTCTCCCTCGCCGGCGACGACGAGGGCTACGTCAGACTCGCCGACGCCGTCTCCTTCGAGACACCCGGCGTCCACTACCTGACCTTCTCGCGCCCCGGGTTCGATGAGCGGTACGTCTCGAACCCTGTTTCCGTCTCCACCGACTCCCCCGACGAGCGCGTCTACTGGGGCGATATTCACCTGCACTCGCGGCTCTCGGACGGGACGGGGAGCCTGAAGAAGGGGTATCGGTTCGGGCGCGACGCGATGGCCCTCGACGTCGTCGCCTACACCGACCACGACACGATGGGGTTTTTCATCCCGCCGTCGCTCCAGCGCGCCCTCATGCACGGGTGGTACTTCGACCGGTCGCGCCGCGTCGCCGACCGGTTCTACGACCCCGACGAGTTCGTGACGCTCGTCGGCTACGAGTGGACGAAACAACCCAACTGCGGCGGCCACGTCAACGTCTACTTCGAGGACGCCGACGACGCCGTCCTTCTCGACTCCCGCGGCGGGACGACGGACACCTACGAGAAGCTTTGGAGCCGCCTCCGCGAGTTCGAGTCGACCCGCGACTCGCGGGTCGTGACGATTCCGCACCACCCGACGGAGCGCATGTATCCCTTCGACTTCTCGGCTGTCGAGTACGACGACGAACTCGCGCCGCTCGTCGAGGTGTACTCGCAGTGGGGGTCCGGCGAACTGCCGGGCGACGAGGGGAACCCGTTTCCACTGGCGATGGGTCGCGGCGAGACCGACGAGCCGGGCCACTTCGTCCGCGACGCGCTGTCGATGGGCTACCGGGTCGGCCTCGTCGCGGGCGCAGACTACCACGGCCCGCACCCCGGCCACTCGCTCATCCACGCCGACCCGCACCTCCCCTCCGTTCGCGAGTGGGTCGAAGACGGCGTCGGCTGGTCGAGCATCTGGCGCGTCTGGAACGAGCGGAGCTATCCAGGCGGTCTCTCGGCGTTCCGAGCGCCCGAACTCACCCGCGAGGCGGTGTTCGAGAGCCTCCGGAGTCGCCGCGTCTACGGGACGACCCAGCCGCACCGCATCCTCGCGTCCCTCTCAGTCGGCGGCGTCGAACCCGGCGAGAACGACAGTTCGCTCCGCCTCGACACCCGCGACGAACCCCGCGAGGTCGAAGTCGAGGTCGCGGGGACCGCCCCGCTCGAACGCGTCGAAATCGTCAAAAACGGCGAGACGTGGCGGTCACAGGCGATTACCTCGGACCCCGACGCGCCGCTTTCGGCGTACACGACGTCTGTCTCGTGGACCGACGGCGACCCGGTCGAGGGGACGGTCTGGGACGACGACCGGCGCTCGGCGGCCGACGCGTACTATCTCCGAGTCACCCAGGTCCCGCGGGACTGCGAGTTTCCCGGGACCGCGTGGGTGGGTCCGGTCTGGGTCGAACCGCCGGACTGAGAGAGGCGGCCGCAGCGACCCCGCTCGCCGCCGGGCGACCTCTCAGGCGAGGAACCTCGTCACGCCGAGGCTTTCTGCGACCAGCCACGCGATGAACAGCGCGTAGGTTCCGAGGAGGAGGTACGACTCGCCGCGCGTCAGCGCCATCTCGGTCCGGAGGACGGCGAAGAAGACGACCGACGCGCCCGTGAGGAAGCTCATCATCGGAACGACCTCCTCGAAGGCGATGACCGCGCCCCCTGCGACGAGGATGCCGACCGGGAGCGCGACGAGGAGCGCGAACACGTTGCTCCCGAAGACGTTGGCGAGGCTCATCGGCGCGTTGCCCTGCCGGGCGGCCGAGACGCTGACGAACGTGTCGGGGAGGCTCGTGCCGGCGGCGACGACCGTCAGCCCCCAGAGGAACGGCGACGTGCCGAAGACGTCGCCGAGGCCGACGGCCGCGCGGACGAGTAGTTCGGCCCCGAGGAGGATGACCGCGAGCGACGCCACGAGGGCGACCCACTCGCGTCTCGGGTTCACGTCGTTGACGACGGCGGTGAGTCCGGCGCGGTGCTCCAGCGTGTCGTGGTACTGCATGAACAGGTACAGGCCGTACAGCGCGAGCGGGATGAGCGCGAGCGCGGGACTCACGAACCCGTCGAGGCTCGCGGTGTCGGTGACGGGTCGGTAGATGACCGCGAGCGAGAAGGTGAGCACGAGAACGGCGATAGAAAGCAGGTAGAACTGCGCTTCCTTGTAGACGAGGTCGCGGTTCGAAGCGAGCCGTCCGCCCTTGCCGACCATCGCCGACACGGACGGGATGATAAGGATGTTGTAGACGGCCGACCCGACGACCGCGCCGACGCCGATGTCGAACGACTGGTACCGGACCGTGGCGATGACGATGCTCGATAGCTCGGGAAAACTCGACCCCACGGCGGCGATGATGGCTCCCTGCACGATGGCGGGGAGCCCGTAGTACGCGCCCAAACGGTCCGAGGCCTGCACGAGCATGCCGCCGCCCTTCCACGCGAGAATCGCGCCGGCGGCTGTGAACGCGACGAGAACCGGAACTGATGCCACGCCCGCACTTCGGCGGCCGGTGGGAAAAAACCGACCCGACTGGCTGCGTCGGCTGATTTCGGCTCGACCCGCTCGCTCAGAACCCCTCGCGCAGGTACGGGTCCCGCTCCGTGAACACCGAGGCGAGGGCACCGGCCGTCTCCTCCCCGGCGACCGAGAGGCGGTCGGTGCGGGCGAGTGCCTCGACGCTCCGCGCGCCGACGAGGAGTTGCGAGAGCGCCCCGATTTCGACGGTCGCGTCCGGGTCGGCGTCGCCACCGACTGATTCGACGCTCGCCGCGCCGTCGCCGACGGCGACCCGGAACGACCCCTCGTTCCAGTCGCAGCGGTCGTCGCGGACCGCGAGGACGAGGTCGCAGGCGGCGTCACCGGGGAACGAGACGGCTTCGAGGGCGGCCGGTACGTCCACGATGCGGACCATCGGGCCGGGCTTGATTTCGACTGTCGCCGCCCGCGGGTCGGTCAGGCCGTCGATGAGCCGGGTCGATTCGCGTTCCGACGAGAGAACGACCTCGTCGACCTGCGAGTCGTGGTCCCGCAGGAACCGAAACAGCTGTGCGCGGGCCTCGGCGTCGACGGCGACGAGTTCGCCCACGGACAGCGTCCGCGACTCCCGGTCGCCGCTCACGTCGTAGACGACGTAGCCGCGGAGGTCGCCGTCCCGTTCCCAGCCGTAGGCGAACGGGTCGCCGTCCCAACCGCGGAACAGCCGGTGGCGAATCCAGCCCTCGCTTCGGTCCACTGCGAGGTCTTCGGTCGCCGCGGCCGCGTACACGTCCTCGACTCGCGCCCAGTCGTCGGCGTCGAGGCGGACGAACTCCCCGGCCGGGTCGGCGGCGACCGCCGCGAGTTCGTCCGGCGGCACCGTCGTCTTCGCGTAGTTGTTCGCCGTCGCCCAGCCGAACCGGCGGTAGAAGGCGTACTCGAACGGCCAGAGCGCCGAGAGGGACCGACCGGTGTCGCGGAACTCCGCGAGGAGGTCGTCGAGCATCGCGCCGACGTGGCCCCGCCGGCGCGCCGGCGGCGGCGACGCGACCGCCGAGATACCGGGCAGCGGGTGCCACTCGCCGCGGACGCGAGCCGTGAAGTCGTAGAAGGCACACACCGTCCGCAGGTCGGCCGCGTCGAGGTCTTCGACGGGCGTGTCGGGCGGCGCGTCGTAGAACCCTCGTGGGTGGTAGCTCTCCGGGTCGGGAAGTCGCTCGTCCGACCAATCGGGGCCGTTCTCGGGGCGGAAGGCGTAGTTGAGGAACTCGCGGTAGGTCTCGCGGTGCTCCTCGGGGAGGGAACGGAGGTGCATGCCCGCGGTGCGTCGGGGGACGGTATATGTTTTCGGTACGCGGGCTCGCAGGCGGTCGATTACGATACGATAACACCGACGGCGGAGACCGATGGCGCGACGAAAGCTTCCGTCGTGGGCCGCTTCCCGAACCGTGCGATTCACGTCGTCTCGGTCCCGAGCCCTGCACATGAGCGAGACGAAGCAGTCGTTGGTATCGCGGGGGAACCTCCTCCTCGCGGCCGTCGTGACGCTCGGCATCGTCCTCCCGGGCGTGGCACGCCGCTTCCTCGGCGAGGCGGGCTACAACGACCTCGGAATGGTCGTGTTCGTCCTCGGCTACGCGGGCATGGTCTTCGTCGTCTGGTACGGGTGGATTCGGCCGCTCGACATCACCGGCCCGTCCGAGTAGCGCGCGCCGACCACCGGACGCCGCTCCGTGCCGACAGCGGTGCAGACCCCGGGGGAATCGCCCCGGCAGCCCGGTCGCCCCAATATCGGGGGGTCCGACCGCCGGTTTCCAACGAGAATAACGGAACTTTGATAGTCGATTCGAACCGACCGAGAAAACAAGAATGCTTCCCCTTCAGCTCGTAGACACCTTCCTGCTCGACTACAACATCGGGCAGGCGCTGTTGCTCGTGTTCATCCTGTCGACGGTTGGAACGCTGCCGCTGAAGTCCCGGCAGATCCTCGGTATCAACACCACGGTGTTCGGGCTCATCTTCCTTCTGACCCCGGTGTCGCTGGGCAAGGCTCACTACCTGTTCCTCGGGATTGCGCTCCTCATTGTCGGCCCCATCGTCTACGTCTCGGGCCGCCGCTGAGGGGACGCCGCCGGGCGTTTCGGCCCGGGTCACCGCCGTTTTTTGCGACAGTACGACGGACTGACCGACCGCAACTGACGGTCGGCGTCTCGTTTTTCTCTCGCGACGATTCCGAAGAACGCGACGTTTAAACGGAGAGAACCGCAACCCACGGGTATGTCTGAACCGAGCGTTCCCGGCGGCCGCGGGGCCGTCTTGGACCTCCCCTGCGGCGAGACGAAGCGCGTCCGGGAACTCGACTTGGGCAAACGGGAGTTCGACTGTCCGTGCGGGGACAGCCACGCCGTCGTCATGGACGTCCACCCGCCCGACCGATTTCTCCCGGAGTTCCTCGTCGAAATTCTCCAGGAGACCATCGAGACCACGAGCGACGACATGCCCGAGTTCGGGACGGCCCACCTCATGGGCATCGTCCTCGAGGAGTTCCCCGAGGCCGTCGTCTCCGAAGACGTGTCCGAGGACGGCGAACTCGGCGCGGGCATCGTCTGGGTGACCGACTTCGACTCTCGACGGCTCCACGAGATAATCGTCGAACTCGTCGTGGAACTCATGGAACACGCCGTCAGCCACGCCGACGACGACGAAGTCGTCTCTGAGTTCGAGTCGAAGATGCTCCAGTTCGACGTGAGCGAGTTCGTCGACCAGTACCGCGCCCAGCGCGACCTCGACCCCGAACCGTACATGTAGCGTGCGGGCCGAGCGCCCGCTTTTCAGTCGACTCGAAGTCGCTCCACCGTCGGGTCGAGGGTCGCCTTCGCGCCGAGCGGAAGCGGAACCGTCGGGTCGGCGTGGCCGAACTCCACGTCGAACACCGCCGTCGCGTCGGGGTTGTACGCGTCGAGGACCGACAGCACCTCCGCGCGGAGTTGCGCGCCGTAGTCGGCCGGCGGTTCCCACTCAAGTCCGGGCGAGTACGTCCGCGGCCGACCCATCACGAGCCCGTCGAACCGCTCTAACAGGCCGCGTTCGCCCATCGACCGCAGGGTGTACCGGACCTCCCGGGGGAGCGGCACGTCCTCCGAGGTTTCGAGCGCGAGCACCGCCCCGTCGAGTTCCTCGGGGTCTGGGAGGTAGCGGTCGGTCTGGAGATGCCACTTCAGGACGCTGAAGTTGCCACCCCAGAGTCGCCCGGTCACGCGTTCGTCGCCCCGCCACGTCCGACCCGGGTTGTCGTGCCACTCGCGCGGGTCTTCGGTGTCGAAGTCGAACCAGTCGTCGGTCCACTCCGGCGCGGGTTCGACGACGCCGATGGAGCGCTCGAAGAACGCCCGGCGGAGGTATCGCTCGACGTACGGGTGTAGCTCGGGGTCGACGGTGAGCGTGGGGTGGAGCGTCGCGCCGTAGCTCACGACGCCGTGGGTCCAGAGGAACAGCCGGAGATTGTCGTTGTCGCTGAAGCCGAAGAAGCGCGTCGGCGACGCGGTCAGCCGCGCCGGGTCGAGGTGCGGGAGGATTCGAAGCTGGTCGTCGCCGCCGGTGACGGCGATGACGCCGCGTATCGACGGGTCCTCGAAGGCCTCCATCACGTCCTCCGCGCGCGCCGCCGGGTTGTCCCGGAGCCACTCCCAGTCGCGGCGGGCGGACTCGAAGACGACGGGGTCGAGCGAGAACACGTCGCGGAGACGCGCGCACGCGCGGTCCAAGTGTGATTCGTCGATGGGGCGCGACGGCGCGACGACCGCGACCCGGCTCCCGGAGTCGAGCGGCGGCGGCGTCGTGAATACCGCGGGCATGCGTAGCCGGTACTCGGATACCCGTCAAAAGCCTTCCCCGGGCGCGACAGCGGCGTTCGGCAACATTTTCGAAATTCGCAATCGAGTTTCGGACCTCGTAATTTTTCGCCGGACTTATTACGATGTGCGGATTGGATTCCGACGATGACTGACGAGGACACCTCGGCCGGACCTCAGCAAGGTACAGAGGACCGGACGATTTTGCTCATCGGAAGCGGCCCAATCCAGATTGGACAGGCGGCGGAATTCGACTACTCCGGCGCGCAGGCCTGCCGCGCGCTCCGAGAGGAAGGCGCGCGAGTTGTCCTCGTCAACTCGAACCCCGCGACCATCATGACCGACCCCGAGATGGCCGACAAGGTCTACATCGAACCCATCACGACCGAGGCCATCTCCGAGATTATCGAACGCGAGCGCCCCGACGGCGTCATCGCCGGACTGGGCGGTCAGACCGGACTCAACGTCACGGCCGAACTCGCAGAGGAAGGCGTCCTCGAGGAGTTCGACGTGGACATCATGGGCACGCCGCTCGACACCATCTACGCGACGGAGGACCGCGACCTCTTCCGCCAGCGCATGGAGAAAATCGGTCAGCCCGTCCCGAAGTCGACGACCATCTCGCTGGAGGAAGACGAGGCGGTCGAGAACATCACCGAGGAGGCCCTCGAAGAGCGCGTCGAAGCCTCCGTCGACGCCGTCGGCGGCCTGCCGGTCATCTCGCGGACGACGTACACGCTCGGCGGCTCCGGCTCCGGCGTCGTCCACGAGATGGACGAACTCGTCTCCCGCGTCCGCAAGGGACTTCGCCTCTCGCGCAACAGCGAGGTGCTCATCACGGAGTCCATCTCCGGGTGGGTCGAACTCGAATACGAGGTGATGCGCGACGCCGACGACTCGTGTATCATCATCTGCAACATGGAGAACATCGACCCGATGGGGATTCACACCGGCGAGTCCACCGTCGTCACGCCCTCGCAGGTCATCCCCGACGAGGGCCACCAGGAGATGCGCGACGCCGCGCTCGGAGTCATCCGCGAACTCGGCATTCAGGGCGGCTGTAACATCCAGTTCGCGTGGCACGACGACGGCACCCCCGGCGGCGAGTACCGCGTCGTCGAGGTGAACCCGCGCGTCTCGCGCTCCTCCGCGCTCGCCTCGAAGGCGACCGGCTACCCCATCGCCCGCGTCACCGCGAAGGTCGCCCTCGGCAAGCGCCTCCACGAGATTACGAACGAAATCACCGGCGAGACCACCGCCGCCTTCGAGCCCGCAATCGACTACGTGGTCACGAAGGTTCCGCGGTGGCCCAAGGACAAGTTCACCGACGTGGACTTCGAGCTCTCGACGGCCATGAAGTCCACCGGCGAGGCGATGTCCATCGGACGCACCTTCGAGGAGTCGCTTCTGAAAGCGCTCCGTTCGTCCGAGTACGACCCCGCCGCCGACTGGGACGAGGTCTCCGACGAGGAACTCGAAGCCGAGTACCTCGAAACGCCGACCCCCGACCGCCCGTACGCCATCTTCGAGGCGTTCGAGCGCGGCTACACCACGGAGGACGTGGTCGAACTGACCGACATCCACGAGTGGTACGTCGAGCGCTTCGGCCGCGTCGTCGAGGCGGTCGAAGCCGCCTCCGAGGGCGACTTCGCCGCCGCCGCCTCCGCCGGCCACACCAACGCCAGCATCGCCGCGGCGACCGGTACGAGCGTCGGCGAGGTCGAACAGGACGTCCCCGGCCGCACCTACAAGCAGGTCGACACCTGCGCCGGCGAGTTCGCCGCGCAGACGCCGTACTACTACTCCGCGCGCAAGCCCGAGTTCTTCCGCGGGCCCTTCGAGGGCGACTCGGCCGGTAACGAACTCCGCGTCGACCGCGACATGGAGAGCGTCGTCGTCGTCGGCGGCGGTCCCATCCGCATCGGACAGGGCGTCGAGTTCGACTACTGTTCGGTCCACGCGGTGCAGGCGCTCCGCGACATGGGCATCGACGCGCACGTCGTCAACAACAACCCCGAGACGGTGTCGACCGACTACGACACCTCCGACGGCCTCTTCTTCGAGCCCATCACGGCCGAAGAGGTCGCCGACGTCATCGAGGCCATCGACGCCGACGGCGTCATGCTCCAGTTCGGCGGGCAGACCTCGGTCAACATCGGCCACCCGCTCGAATCCGAACTCGACCGCCGCGGCGTCGACTGCGAGATTCTCGGCACGACCATCGACGCGATGGACCTCGCCGAGGACCGCGACCGCTTCAACCGCCTGATGGACGACCTCGGTATCCTCCAGCCCGAAGGCGGCTCCGCGACCAGCGAGGAAGAGGCGCTCGACCTCGCCAACGACCTCGGCTACCCCGTGCTCGTTCGCCCGTCGTACGTCCTCGGCGGCCGCGCGATGGAAATCGTCCACTCCGACGCGGAGCTCAAGGAGTACATCGAGGAGGCCGTTCGCGTCTCCCCCGACAAGCCCATCCTCATCGACGAGTTCCTCGCCGACGGCGTCGAACTCGACGTTGACGCCGTCTCCGACGGCGAGAACGTTCTCATCGGCGGCGTGATGGAGCACGTCGAGGCCGCCGGCGTCCACTCCGGCGACTCCGCCTGTATGATTCCGCCGCGCTCGCTCGACGACGGGACGATGGCCCGCGTCCGCGAGGTTACGGAGGACATCGCCAGCGCCCTCGACACGGTCGGCCTGATGAACGTCCAGCTCGCGGTCAAGCAGAACGAGGAGGGCTCGAACGACGTGTACGTCCTCGAAGCCAACCCGCGGTCCTCGCGCACCGTCCCGTTCGTCTCGAAGGCCACGGGCGTCCCAATCGCCAAGCTCGCGGCGAAGGTCATGGCCGGCAACTCGCTCGCCGACCTCGACGTGAGCGAGCAGATTCCCGAGCAGGTGTCGGTCAAGGAGGTCGTCCTCCCGTTCGACCGCCTGCCGGGTTCGGACCCGCGTCTCGGCCCGGAGATGAAGTCCACGGGTGAGGTCATGGGAACCGCGACCTCGTTCGGGAAGGCCTACGAGAAGGCCCAGTCGGCCGCCAACGACCCGATTCCGGCCGACGGAACCATCTACGTCGACCTCGCGGACCCCGAGTTCCCCGACGCCGACAGCGAGGCCGGACAGGAACTGCTCGACGCCTTCGGCGAGTACTACGAGGTGCTCACGCCCGAGGACGTCGACGACTTCCTCACGATGCTCCGCGAGGACAACTTCGACTTCGTCGTCTCCCGCGACCGCGAGACGCTCATCGACTGCGTCGAAGAGGAGGTCAGCTACTTCTCGACGTACGCCTCCGCGAAGGCGGCCCTCGAAGCGCGCGGCGCGGCCGACGAGGACATCGACGTGCTCCCGGTCGGCGAGCGCCCGCGCGTCGTCGCCAACTGGGGTCAGTAAACGACCGGTCGGCGCGCGAACCCCCCGACTCGATTCCTCGATTTCCCACCGACTCGGTTCTTCTCTCCTCGGGCCGGCGACCGCCGCCACCCCGGACTTTTGACGCGTTCCCGAAGGTTATTGAGCCCCGCACCCATGCGCGGGTATGGCACGCAATCGCGGTCGCGTCCTCCTCGCCGGTGCGACGGGTCGGACGGGCCGACACGTCCTCGACGCGTTGGCGGACACTCCCCTCGTCGTCAGGGCGCTGACCCGCGACGCCGACGCCGAATCCGACCTCCGAGCGCGCGGCGCGGACGAGGTCGTCGTCGGCGACCTCCTCGACCCCGACGACGCCCGGCGGGCGGTCCTCGACGCCGACGCCGTCGTCTCCGCGGTCGGCGTCTCGGCGGGACTCGACGCAATCCGCGGCGACCTCGTCGACGGCGCGGGCGTCGAGAACCTCGTGGACGCCGCGACCGCCTCCGGCGCGCAGCGGTTCGTTCTCGTGTCTTCTATCGGTGTCGGCGACTCGAAGGGCGGACTCCCGCTGTCGCTCCGCGCGATTCTCACCGCGTCGGGCGTCCTCTCGGCGAAGGAACGAAGCGAGACGCGGCTTCGAGACGCGCCGCTCGACCACACGATTATCAGGCCCGGCGCGCTCACCGACGCCCCCGCGACCGCCGACGTGGTCGTCGGCGAGGGCGGCGACTCGGTCTGCGGGAGCGTCCCGCGCGCGGACGTGGCGAACGTCCTCGCGCACTCGCTTTTCACCCGCGAGACCGAAAACCGGACGTTCGAGGTCGTCTCCCGGCCAGGGCTCCGCGGCCGGCCGGATAACGTGGTCGACATCGACTGGACGCCGCTCCCCCGCGCCGAGGCGTCGGGCGACGAGGGCGAACGAGAACTCGCGGAGTAGCCGACCGCGGCGGCGCGCTCAGTCGAGTTTTCCGAGCGCTTCGAAGAAGTCGGAGGTCGGACCGGCGAGTCGAACCGGCGAGTCGGACCGCTCGATACGTATCTCCGTCGGCGGCGACACCGTTCGCCGGGTCCGCCCGTCGCCGACGACGACCGCCGACGCCGCGTCGGTGACGCTGACGGTCACGGCCGCGTCCAGCGGGACGACGAGTGGCGGCATCCCCTCGTCGGCCGCCATCTCGGTGACGACGAGCCCCTCGACGCCGGGGTGGACGAGCGGGCCGCCCTCGCTGAGGTTGTAGGCGGAGCTCCCCGCGGGCGTCGTGACGAGCACGCCGTCGGCGTGGCCGCCGGAGTACACGGAGCCGTTCACGCGGACTTCCAAGTCCGCGCCGCCGCCGTGCCCCCGGCGCGGGCCGTGGACGACGACCTCGTTCATCGACGGGTCCATCTCCCAGCCGTCACCGCTGGCGACGATTCGGGGGACCTCCCGAATCGACTGGCTCCCCTCGCGGAACGCGGCGACCTCGGCCAACACCTCGTCGATGGCGTCGTCGGGCGAGACCGCGTTCAGGAAGCCGACCTCGCCGAGGTTGACGCCGAGGATGGGGACGCCGTCGGCACCGCGGGCGGCGTAGAGAAACGTTCCGTCGCCGCCGATGCTCACCACGAGGTCGCAGTCGTCGAGCGACTCGACGGGGGCGCCCTCGACGCCCAACTCCTCGGCGGTCGCCGCGTCGACGACCGCCTCGGCGTCGACCTCGGCGAGCGCCTCGCTCGCGTCCGCCGCGAGGTACGCGGCCCGGCTGTTGCCCTTCTGTGCGACGATGCCGACCTTCATGCCCCGCGGTTTGGCGTCCCCCGGCAAAAGCCCACCGTCACGTCGCCCGGCCCCGTCTCCGCTCGACGCCGCGCGGTAGCTCCGCGCACGGGAAACGTTCATCACGACGCCTGCCTACCTTGAGGTGATGGCAGGCACGGACGCCGGCCGCGCTGTCGTTCGGTGGTGGCTCCCGTGAGTGACGACGACTGGTTCGAGCGGGCACTCCGCGAGGGCGCCGACGGTGAGACCGACGCAGACGACGCGGACCCGGACGAACGCGAGCAGCGCGACGACGGTGAGACCGACGGGTCTCCCGAGAGCGATGCGGTCGCGGACCCCGCGTACGAGCCGTCGGAAGACAGCCCCGAGAGCGGGGCCGGCGGCGTCGGAGAGCCTCTGTCGTTCGATGACCGCGCCCCCTTCGACGGTGACGACGACCGCTTCGACGGCGATGACGACCCGTTTTCGACCGACTTCGCCACGGCGTTCGAGAACGCGCCGATGCCCGACGCGGGCGGCGGCCTCGGCGGCGCGCAGTCCGACGACGAGTTCGGATTCGGCCCGGATCCGGGGGAGTCGGAGCCGCCGGCGTTCGACGACGAGGAACTCGATTCCGACATCGACCGCATCGACATCGGCATCGAAGGCCTCGACGACATGATTCTCGGCGGCGTCCCGGAGCGGTCGCTCATGGTCACTATCGGGAGCGCCGGGACCGGCAAGACGACGTTCGGCCTGCAGTTCCTCCGGAAGGCGCTCGAAGACGGCGACAGCGGCGTCTACATCACGCTCGAAGAGAGTCGCGAGCGCATCCTCGACACCGCCGACGAGAAGGGGTGGGAGTTCTCGAAACACGAGGCCGAGGGCCGACTGGCCGTCGTGGACCTCGACCCCGTGGAGATGGCGAACAGCCTGTCGAGCATCCGAAACGACCTCCCGCGGCTGGTCGAGGAGTTCGGTGCCGACCGGCTCGTCCTCGACTCCGTCTCGCTTTTGGAGATGATGTACGACCACCCCTCGAAGCGCCGCAGCGAGGTGTTCAACTTCACGCGGTCGCTGAAGGACGCGGGCGTGACGACGATGCTCACCTCCGAGGCGGACCAGTCCAACCCCTACGTCTCCAGACACGGTATCGTCGAGTACCTCTCTGACGCCGTGTTCGTTCTCCAGTACGTCCGAAACGACGACTTCCGCGAGACGCGGCTCGCAATCGAGATTCAGAAGATACGCGATGCCAACCACTCCCGCGAGACCAAGCCCTACGAACTCACGAACGAGGGTATCAGCGTCTACCAGCAGGCGAATATTTTCTGAGCCTGCGTTTCGCCTCTCGGCTCACGGAGGTTCTGTGCACGACCGTACGGGTTCCCGTGAGAGGGCTAAGCGCGACCCCCCTGTTGCAGCCGCCTCAGTCGTCGGCGGGCGCCGGTTCGGCGGACTGTTCGGACTCGAAGCGCTCGAAGTGGACGACCTCGTCGACTGGGCGGCGGTACTTGCGTTCCGCCCGCAGCTCGTCGGCGTCGTCGACGGGGATGCCCATCGTGAGAAGCATCACGGGCTCGTACCGCTCGCCGTCGATGTCGAACGCGTCGAGGACGGCGTCAGCGTCGAACCCGCCGATGGGGCAGGTGGCCACGCCCTCGTCCCACGCGGCGTACATGAGCGACATGGCGACCAGCGACGTCGAGCGGACGGTCCAGACGCGGCGCTCCTGTTCGGGGAGGTCCGCCATGTCGGCGATGTTTTCGAGGATACCGTCGCGGACCTCCTCGCTCGGCAGGTAGCCCTTCTCCAGCATGTCGTCGGTGACGGTCTCGGCGTGGGCCTCGGGGTCCTTGTTACCGAGCACGATGACCGACGCGGCGGCACCGGTGACGTGTTCTTGGTCGTACGCCGCCTCGCGGAGCGTCTGCTGTGTCTCGTCTTCGCGCAGTACGACGAACTCCCACGGTTGGAGGTTGTAGCTCGACGGGGCCTGTACGGCGTTTTCGAATATCGTCCGGAGAGTCTCGTCGTCGAGCGACTCGTCGGCGTACTCGTGGACTGAACGGCGAGTCGTTACGACCTCTGTGAATTCCATTGATGCCCGCCAAGGGCGGCACCAAAATAGGGCGTTGCAATCCGGTCGAACCGGCCGATTCCGGTGTGCTCGCAGTACTCGTATCAGCACGCTACTGGGTGACGCCCGTGTCACCGCGAGGTCGGAGACACGGTTCTGTGGTGCCGTCCGCTCGCCGCGACTCACCTGACGATAGTCACCGGCACCGGCGACCGCCGGAGGACCTCCTCGGCGACGCTTCCGAGCAGGATGCGCGAGACGCCGGTTCGGCCGTGGCTCCCCATCACGACGTGGTCGTAGCCGGCGTCGTCGCCGTCCAGAACCTCGACGATGACTTTCTGCGGGCTGCCGACCTCGATGCGGTCGGTGACCGACCTGTCGGTGTCGACGAGCCCCACCTCGGCTTTCACCTCGGCGAACGTCTCTCTCGACTTTCGTTTCTCCGCTTGAAACCACTCTTCGGAGCCGCTGAGTGCCCGCTCACGATAGTCGGCGTCGGCGGGGTTGATGACATTCAAAAGCGTGAGTTCCGCGTCGGGCCACTCCGTGGCAGCGAAACGGACCGCGGCGACTGACTGCGGCGACCCGTCGGTCGGAACGAGCACGTGTTCGGCCATGTCGCGGCCTACTCGGCCGCGGGCTAAAAATCCGCCCGGCGGGCGCGGGCCGGGACAACCGCGACTCGGTCGTCTGCGACGGACGGCGCGGGACGTTCCGGGTGCTCAGTCGCCGTGTCGCGTCACGCAGGTCGAAAGCCCCGTCAGCTCGACGGGCTCGGAGTTATCGGGCGAGTAGACGACCATCTGCCCTTTCTCCATGTACGGCACCTTGTCTTCGAGGTTCGGCGGGATGTTGACGCTCTTGATGGCGTCCTCGTCACCGAGGTTGAGCACGACCTTCGTGTTCACCTGCTTGAACACCGGGTCGGCGATGTCCTGTGGGTCCTGCGTGATGAGAAACAGGCCGAGTCGCTCCTTTCGGCCCTGCTTGGCCGCCTCGGTGAACTTCTGGATGACCTTCCGCGCCTGTACGGTGTCGGCGTCGGTGAGGAAGTTGTGCGCCTCGTCCATCCCGAGGACGACCGGCGTCTCCTTGATGCGGTCGCTCGACGGGTCGTTCGAGAGTTTGTCGTCGATGAGCAGCGCCGACACCGCGAGGACGAACAGCTCCTTCGCCCGACTCGACGAGAGGTGGTAGGTCGGCACGACCGTCAGCCCGCCGGGGCGGACGAGTTCGTGGTCGAGTTCGGTTATGGGCCGGGCGTCCTGGTCGAAGACCCCGCTCGGCACGCCGCGGACCCGGCGTTTCACCGCGTCGAAGGTGGCCTCGTGGACTCGCCCCGACTCGTGGAGTTCCTCTTTCAGCGCCGGGTCGTCGAGGAACTGGAGGAACTGCTTGTACGTCCCCGAATCGCCGTAGTTCCGGAAGAAGCGGTTCAGGAGTTCGGTGAGCGCCGGGTACTGGTTGTCGTTGAGGCTGCTGCCGGCGACGAGCCACGGGAGGTCCCGCGCCATCGAGAAGGGGATGGTGAACTCCAACTGCTCGGCGCGGTGGTTCGCGCCGGGGTACGACGACCCGGCCATCTTGGGGACGAGCGCGAGGGTGTCGTCGTGGCCGCCGTGGGCGACGCCCTCGCGCTCGTAGCGCCGGGCCGTCTCGTCGTCCATGTCTGGGTTGTCGTCGTGCATCTGGGCGTACTCGTCCTGCGGGTCGAACTGGACGACCGCGGTCTGGACCTGACGGCCGTCGTCCATCTCGTAGCTCCGTTCAGCCGAGAGGTACTGCCGCAGGATGTTCTTCGAGGCGTGGGTCTTCCCCGACCCGGTGCCGCCGGCGACCAGCGTGTGGCGGAACACGAGCGGGTCGCCGTCGGTGTAGTCGTCGTTCAGGCGGTAGTCGATGGTCGGCGGTCGGGCCGCGGTTCGGACCTTCTCGCCGCCGACGGAGAGGTGGCCGAGGAAGACGCCCTCCTCGGGAATCTTCAGGCCGGTCTTAATCTGGGTCGCGTCGGTGGCCTCGCCGACCGTCGCCTGCGGTTTCGGTACGCGGTCGACCATCCGCCGTTTGAGGTCGCCGCGGTCCGAAAAGAGGACGGCGATGGGTTCGAGTTCGGCCATGAACTTGAAATCGCGCTCCTCGAACTCGTCGGCGGGGCGGCGCATCGCCCGGCGGGCGTGAATCTCGGTCGCGTCGTCGGCCTGGAACTCCTGGGCGTACTCCAAGCCGACGATGCGACAGAACAGCAGTTCGTCGTCGGGATAGGGGACGACGAGGTACTTCCCGAGGCGGACGCGCTCGCGGTTCCCCGCGGTCACGAACGCCCGGAGCGCCGTCCGCTCGGGGTCCTCCGACACGCGCAGGCCCTGCGAGACCGCAATCGCGCCGACGCCCCGCTCGTCGCCGACGGGGTTGGCGTCGTAGTCGTCGAACTGCAGGTCGTCGGCCTCGTCGGTCACGCCGCCCATGTCAGTCGAGCCGGCGTCGTCGCGCTCGCCGGAGTCGGTTTCGACGCCATCACCGCCGGCGGCGCTCGCGGCGGCCGCAGTTTCGGCTCCCGCGGCGGCCTCGGAACGCTCCGAGCGCCCGTTTCCGGCGGCGTCAGCGGCCGGCCTGTCTCGGTCCGCGTCGGACGAGTCGTCGGGGTCGTCGCCGGCGAAGTCGCTGAAGTCCCCCAAATCGGTCATGTTCCAACGCTTGCGGGCGGCGAGTAAAAAGCCACGCGTCGGCGACGGCGCGCGGTTCCCCTGTCGAACGGTCCCGGATGACGCGCTCTCGGGCGTCGCGTACGACTTTTCCGTGTCGCGCACCTAGCCCGGCTATGTTATTGGTCCGCGGTCACGGCGGCGGCACGGCACTCACCGGTACGATATTCGAACGGGGGGAGCAAGCGCCGACCTACCGCGGCGCGCCGGACGAGGACGCGCCCTACGTCTGGGTCTGCGACGAGTTCTACGAGGTCGAAAGCGGCGGGTCGGAGACCGAAATCGACGGCCGGACGATTCGGGTCGCCTTCGACACGCCGCTCCCCCGCGGCTTCGACACCCGCGAGCAGGCGCTGTCGGCCGCGAAAGAACACGTCAAGACGCAGTTCGCGCGGGTCGGCGTCTCGGCCGACGACGTACGAGTCGAGGTCGTCAGGCCCGAAGAGGAAGGGACGCCGGAGGACGAACAGCCGGACGCGGCGGACCGCTCCGCCGACGAAGGCTCTCCCGAGGGCGACGCGTCGCTCTGAGGGCGGTCGACCGCCGAGGCGCGCTCCTCGGTCGCGCTACTCTTACTCGTCGGCGTCGACCCAGCGGATATTGTCGTAGCTCTTCATCTGGTCAGAGTCGAGTTTCTCCGAGAGCTTTCGTCTGAGCGCGGCCTTCTCGCCGACGCTCACCCGCGCGAGTTCGTCGGCCTTCTCGACCGCCAGCGGCGGCCCGCGCGTGGCGGCCACGTCGCGGACGACGTGGTGCATCAGGTCGGCGCGGCGCTCGGAGTCCTTCGTGAACGCGTAGGGCGCTTCGACCCGGTAGCACACGTCGGTTCGGGGGTCGTACAGCACGAAGAACGTCACCGTGTACGCCTCGGGGTCGAGCGTTCGCTCGATGCCGAACGCCTCGCCCTCGGCGCTCAGTTGGCGGTCCGAGCCGCCGCGCGAGACGAACCAACTCGTGAACGTGAGCTCCTCGGTGCGGCGCTCGTCGCCGTCGGGGCCCTCCCGGCGTTCGAGCAGGTTGACGAAGAAGGCGGCGTCGTCGACCCACGGCCGCCTGCCGGCGTCGTTCCCGTCGAGCTGTTTTCTGACCGTGCGGACGACGTGTTTCGCGCCGGGATTCTTCACGAAGCCGGCGAGGGGCACGTCCCGCTCGACGAAGCGCTCGACGAGTCGGATGTAGTTCTCGACGACGGCCTTCGGCTTCGCGTCGCGCGCGAGGTCCTTCAGTTCGGCGTCGCGGTCGCGCCAGTTCAGGAGTTCCTTCGGGTACACCGGTCCGTCGAGGATGAGCAGGTCGGAGACGGCGTCGGCGTGTTCGAGCGCGTGGGCGCTCTCGGCGAGGTAGAGCGCGAGCGCGTGGACGACGCCCTCGGCGTAGCGGTTGACCCGCGGGACGCTCAGCACGCGCCGGCGGCCGTAGCCCTCGTCGGACCGGAGCCACTCGTCGGTGTCGAAAAACTGGACCGGGTCGTGGGTGTGCGCCGCCATGACGATAGAGCGGTGTCGGTGGAGGTCGAGGTCCGACGGCTCGGCGGCCATCGCGGCGTGGGCCACGTCGAGGACGAGCCCGTTTTTGAACGTCGTCGGGTTGATGGTCCCCGAGTCGAGGCCGTGGACGGTCGGAAACGGCGACTCCGTGAGCGCGACGTCGTCGATGGCGGCGGCGTGGAGGCGCTGTTCCCCGAGCGGTTCGACGATGGGAAGTCCCCCATCGGGCGATTCGAGGGGGTCGAGCCACGATTCCCAGACCGTCCGCGCGAGGTCGTCGTAGTCGGCGTCGTCGACCGAGTCCGCGATGGAACTCGCCATGGACGCGATGTCGTCCACGTGGACGGGGTCGAGGGTCATATCTCGGCGTCGTCGCCGACGGGTATAGTGGTTGTCGTCGCCGGTGAGGCGTCGTCCGGACTGGCCCGCGGCGAGCCGACGCGCGACGGGTCGCCCCCTCGACAGGTCCCGGCACGCTCATATCGCTCCGTTGCCAACGCTTCGCCGAGAATGTCTGTCAGCGCGGTCGGGTTCGACCTCGACTACACACTCGCGGTTCCGACGCGGGACCGCGAGACGATTCTCTCGGAGGCGGCGGCGGCGGCGGGCGCGCCCCCGTTGACCCGAGAGGCGTATCTCCGGGCACACCAAGAGAACCTCACGCGCGAGACCCGCGCGCCCATCTTCGAGACCCTCCTCGACGAGCACGACTCCACCGTCGACCCGGAGCACGTCGCAACGGCGTACAGAGAGCGAATCACCGACGCGGTCGTCCCCGTCGAGGGCGTCGAGGCGATGCTCGCCGGCCTGCGGACGACCTACCGCGTCGGCCTCCTCACCAACGGGCCGGTCGTGGCCCAAGAGGCGAAAATCGACAAACTCGGTTGGCGCGACCACTTCGACACGGCGCTCGTGACGGGCGCGCTCCCCGCCGGAAAGCCGGACCGGCGGGCGTTCGATGCCCTGCTCGACGAGCTCGGAACCGAGCCCGAAGAGACCGTCTACGTCGGCGACAGCGTCCACCACGACATCGCCGGCGCGCACGACGCAGGGCTGCTCCCGGTGCAGGTGCTCGGCGAAGGCTGTGACGACCCCGACCCGCGGGCGGTCGCACACATCCACCACGACGACCTGCCGACGGCGCTTCCGGAACTCGTCGCGGACCTCTGAGTCGGTCGCGCGGCGGGCGGATTTTATTGGTCTCGGCCCTCGGCTTCGAGCGCCGCGACCAGCGCGCGGAACGCCGGGAGCGTCCACTTCACCTGCGCGCCGTCCTCGACGAACACGAGCGTCCGCGGCGGGCGGACCGCCTTCGGGCGGACGCGAAGCCCCTCCTCGGAGGCGGCCTCGGCGGTCACGTCGGGGTGGGCGAGGAACTCGACGCGGGCGCGGTCGGGCTGGACGTACACCTCGGCGACGCGCTCGTCGCCGGCGGCGACCGCGTAGGCGAGCGCGCCGTCGTCGGTCGGTTCCACGTCGGGGTCGGCGTCGACGACGGAGAGAACGGAAAAGGCGTCTTCGTGGCCCGTTACCTCCGAGGCGAGCAGTTGGGCGATGCGTGTCCCGTCGGAGAGCGAATCGACGACCATGCCGGCCGTTCGCGCCCGGACGGTTTCGGGGTGTCGCTTCGCTGGCGGGCGGAGGGGCGAAGCGAAAAGACGGGAGGACGCTACTCGGCCAGCGACCGCTTTGCTTTCTCGGCCGCGTCGTCCACGTTCACCTCGTTTGCGCGTGCGAAGAGGACCGCGGCGGCCTCGGCGGTGACGCCGAGGCGGGACTGTCGCTCGTTGATGCCGGCGACGGCGGCCTGTTTTTCGATGCCGGCGGCGACGCAGGCGTCGAGAATCTGCTCGAACGCCGACTGCTCGCGGAGGACGGAGGCGTCGGGTTCGAACTCCTCGGGTATCCGTACCTCGGCGGGGTCGAACGTCGCGACGACCTCGCCGTCGTCGCGCTCGACGAGGCCGCGGCCCGCGGCGAGGTCGATGAGGCGCTTCGCCTGGTCCGGGGAGAACCAGTCGCGGTCGAGCGACAGGGCGACGACGAACTCGCCCTCGCCGAGGCGGGTCGAGCCGTGTTGCCGGAAGGGGACGGCGACGGTGACGTCGAGACTCATCGGTTCGACGGCGGGCGCGGGCGAACTAAACGGTTTGCGTTGCCATCGCGCCCGAGAGACGTGGTGTCACCCGTCTCCGCCGAGCACCGATTCGAGCGATTCAAGTAGTCACCGAGGTTTTTACCCCGTATGAAGGACCAAGGACGCTCCAAGCGGAAGCGGACCGGCGGTCGGCGCAAGCCGTCCCGAAACAAGAAGCGCTACCAGCTGGGCCGCGAACCCGCCGCCACGACGGTCGGCGAGCCCCGGTTCCAGATCATCGACTCCCGCGGTAACAACGAGAAGGTCCGCGCCCTCTCGACGAACGTCGCGCAGGTCGCCGACGGCTCCGACGTGACGCAGGCCGACATCGAAGGCGTCTTCGACAACCCGTCGAACGTCAACTACGCCCGCCGGAACATCATCACGAAGGGCTCCATCATCGACACGAGCGCCGGCCGCGCCCGCGTCACCTCCCGCCCCGGTCAGGACGGGCAGGTCAACGCCGTCGTCGTCGACGAAGAGTAAGTCTCTCTCCCCGCGTCGTCGTTTCGGCGCGGCTCGACTGTTTTACCCCGTGAGCCCCGCGGCCGTCGCTCGCGGGCGTGGTTCGGTCGAAGTCGAATCCGGAACAAGAAGTGAGCGATAAAAGCGGCGTCGCGGCTGGCCGCTCGTGGCCGGTCAGGGCGTCGGCGCGGCCTTCTGAAGCGCCGTCTCGGCGATGTTACCACCGTAGTCGGCGCTCCGGGAGACGGAGTCGACGATGAGGCCGAGCAGTTGCGCGCGGGCCGGGTCGAGGCCGCGGAGGAGTTCGTCGATGCCGCGGGCGCTCGCGTCGATGGCCTGGACGGCCTCGCGGGACTCGTTGGCGAGGCGGCTCGCCTCGTCGCTCTCCTCGGCGAACAGCGCGTCCATACCGCCGTTGACGACGGCCTTCGTCTCCTCGAACAGTTCCTGAATCGCCTCGACGATTTCGCCGTCGACGGGCTCTTCGAAGTTCAATGAGAGGTGGGCGATTTTGGTCGCGTGGTCGCCGATGCGCTCCAGTTGCCGGGCGGCGGACTGGTAGTCGAAGCAGATTTCGCGGGGCAGGCCGAGTTCTTCTGCGGCCTTCGGAGTCCGGAGCGTCGCCCGGAAGATTCGGGAGACGACCATCCAGAGGCGGTCGACGTCGTCGTCGCGCTGGATGACGTCGCGGGCCATGTCGTCGTCCTGCTCGGCGATGGCCGCGATGGCGTCTTCGAGCATCGAAAGCGAGATGAGCCGCATCCGAGTGACCGCGTTGTGGATGGAGAGCTCGGAGGAGTCGAGCAGGTCGCGGATGACGACCCGGTCGCGCGTCTCTTCGAGCACTTCGAGGCCGACGAGGCTCTGGGTCGCCTCGCGGATGGTCCGGCGTTGGTCGGTCGTGATGCGCGAACTCTCCAGCGCGATGATGTCGAACCCGCTTACGTACATCGTCATGACGGCGCGGGTGAGTTCGTCTCCTTCGAGGGTCGCGATGTCGAGGGTGCCCTCGGTGCGTTCTTCCTCCGAGCGAGGGGTCAAGAACAGCGAGTCCCCCTCCGGGTAGAACTCGACTTCGCTCCCCGCCGAGACGCCGTTGTCCGTCGCCCAATCTTTGGGAATCGAGACGGTATAGGTGGAACCGCCCGTCACCTGCACCTTTCGGGTTTCGACCATGTCCGTGGGTGGTTCTCAATACACAATAAAACTGTCTATCTCTATATATCGGTGGCGCATTTTATGTGATGAGCGCTACCGAACGTGACCCGTGCCGATTCGAGCTCGAAACACCGCTCCCTCAGTAGTTGTTTTTGCGCCGCTCCCGCCGGCCCGCGTCCCCGTGTTTTCTGACACGTCGGCGAAAGTTCGCGCACGAGACGGCTACGAATGGAACAATCGGCTGCTTTCGTCGATTACGCCCCGTTCTTGTCACACGTTATCAATCGTTGTGGACATACCGGAACGTATCACTATATAGTTGTCATAGCAGGGTATTTACGCCAAAATCGGCTCGTCAAAATCGATGACGCGTAACTCGGACAGTGGTCTTTCGCGGCGTAAGTTCCTGATTGCCTCGGGCGCGGCCGGTCTCGCTGGACTCGCCGGGTGTACGGAGAACAACACCGACGGCGGTGGCTCCGGCGGCGACTCTGAGGGTGAGGACTCGTCGGGTGACGGGAGCAACGAGCTCTCGGGAACCATCGATATCGCCGGCTCCTCGACGGTGTTCCCGCTCGCGACCGCAATGAGCGAGCGCTTCCAGACCGAGCACTCCGAGGTCAATATCAACCTCCAGTCCACCGGCTCCGGTGGCGGCTTCGCGAACTACTTCTGTACGGGTCAGACCGACTTCAACAACGCCTCGCGCCCCATCAAGGGCGAAGAAGAGACGCAGTGTGAGGACAACGACGTGACCCCCGTCGAACTCAAAGTCGCCACCGACGCGCTGACGGTCATCGTCAACAACGACAACGACTTCCTCGGCGACGGACTCACCGTCGAACAGCTCCGGACCATCTTCTCGGCCGAGTCGACCCCGACGACGTGGTCCGACGTGAACTCCGAGTGGCCCGACGAGGAGATTCAGATTTACGGCCCCACCGACGCCTCCGGCACGTACGACTACTTCATCGAGGCCATCATCGGCGAGGAAGGACCGGGCCACCGACAGGACTACTCCGCGACCGAGCAGGACCGCACCATCATCCAGGGCGTCCAGGGCTCCGAGTACGCCATCGGCTACATGGGCTTCGCGTACTACAGCGAGAGCACCGACGCCGTGCAGGCCGTCCCCATCGAGAACGACGCCGGCGAGTTCGTCGAGCCGTCGCTCGACACGGCGCTGTCCGGCGAGTACAACCCGCTTTCCCGCCCGCTGTTTACCTACCCCGCCCGCGAGTCGCTCGCGGAGGACCACGTCGCGGAGTTCGCCCGCTACTGGATGGAGAACTCCACCAGCCGTGAAATCGTCGCCAACGAGGTCGGCTACGTCCCGCTCGGCGAAGACGAGCAACAGGAGATGCTCGACACGCTCAACGCGGCCATCGAGGAAGCCAACTAGCCGCTTCCCCGACAGAATCAGCTAACGAAGCGCTTTTTCATACACCACGATTCAATCCAACCAATGAGCACAGATGACCTCGAAACCGACCTCACGCGGAACACGGAGAACTCCCCGCGTGAGCTACTGACGCGGTCGTTCTTCTTCCTGTGCGCGGCGTTGTCCGTCGTGACGACCCTCAGTATCGTCGGGCTCCTCATCACGGAGGCGGCCAAGTTCTTCACGCTGACAGCCCCGCTGATGGGAGTAGCGGGAGAGACGGCGTCTATCGTCGACTTCCTCACCGGAACCACCTGGCAGATACACAGCCAAGAGTTCGGCGTGCTGGCGCTCGTGTCGGCGACCCTGATGGTCACCATCGGGTCGGCCGTCATCGCGCTCCCGCTCGGCGTCGCCACCGCCATCTACCTCAGCGAGTACGCGAGCGCACAGGCGCGCTCGATTCTCAAACCCGCGCTGGAAATCCTCGCCGGCGTCCCGACCGTCGTCTACGGCTTCTTCGCGCTCATCTACATCACGCCGGCACTGGAAGTCGTCTTCCCCGGCATCGGGACGTTCAACATGCTCTCTGCGAGCATCGTCGTCGGCATCATGATCATCCCGATGGTCGCCTCCATCAGCGAGGACGCGATGTCCGCCGTCCCCGACGAACTCCGACAGGCGGGCTACGGCATGGGCGCGACGAAGTTCGACGTGTCGACCGGCATCGTCGTCCCCGCCGCCCTCTCCGGTATCTTCTCTTCTTTCATCCTCGCGCTCTCGCGCGCCATCGGCGAGACGATGGCCGTCACCGTCGCTGCGGGCGCGCAGGCGAAGTTCCTCAACCCGCTCAACCCCGCGTCGTACCTCGAAGGCGCGCTGCCCATGACCGCTGCGATGGTCCAGCTTCTCACCGGTGACATCACCGGCGGCGGGCTGGCCTACCGCAGCCTGTTCGCCATCGGCCTCGTGCTCTTCGTCATCACACTCATCATGAACGTCATCAGCGACTACGTCTCGCGACGCTACCGGGAGGCATACTGAGATGTCGACCGACACCGAATCGAGTTACGCAGACGGGTTCGGACAGGTCAGCCGAACCACCGGAACCGTCTTCCGGTACCTGTTGTTGGGCGCGACGATGTTCGGCATCGTCACGCTCGCCATCCTCCTCATCTACGTCGCCAACGACGCGATTCGCCCGCTCACCGCCGACCTCGGCTGGCATCTCACCTTCTTCCTGACGCTCGTCGTCCCCACGGCGGTCGTCGGCGGCTCTCTCGCCCGCCGGAACGTCCCGGCGCTCAAGCTCGGCGGGATGGTCATCGGGATGCTCGGGGTGTTCCTGCTGTTCAGTGGCGGCGTCGCCATCGTCTTCGTCGACATCGTCCCGCCGCTGACCGGCCTGTCGTACGTCGTCGGCCTCCTCGTTCCGGCGGCGCTCACGGTCGTCCTGACCAAGTACGAACAGCAGATTCCCTTTACCCTCCGCGTCGCCGCGACCGGTGCCGCGTTTATTCTCTCGCTCGTCGGCGTGCCGGGGTACTTCCACAGCATCCCCGAAATCGTCCGTCAACTCCCCGTGGTCCCCGCCGACTGGATGATTCTGACGCTCGTCCTTGGCGGCGTGGCCGCGGTCGTCGTCGGTCAGTACGTCGCCCGCATCCGTGAGGACACCACCGCGGGCCTCGCCGCGGGCGCGTCCGCGCTCGTCCTGACCGGTCTCGCGGCCGTCGTCGGTCCGACGCTCGGCGTCGACGCCAACGCCGCCGCCGTCGTCACGTCGGTCGCGTTCGTCCCGACGCTGGCCTACGCCGGCGGCGCGGCGGTCACCCGCGAACAGGAGCGAATCGGCCTGCTGCTCGCGGGCGTCATCATCGGCGGGTCGCTCGTCGGCGCGGTCGCGGTCGACGCGCTCGGCTTCGCCGGCCCGCAGTCGTGGGTCGACTGGCAGTTCCTCACGAGCGCCCACAGCGGGACCGCGGAGAACGCCGGCCTCTACCCGGCCATCGGCGGCTCCATCCTGCTGATGGCGACGGTCGCCGCCCTCTCGTTCCCGCTCGGCGTCGGCGCGGCGGTGTACCTCGAGGAGTACGCCCCGGACAACGCCTTCACCCGATTCATCGACGTGAACATCTCGAACCTCGCCGGCGTCCCCTCGGTCGTCTACGGCCTGCTCGGACTCGGCGTGTTCGTCACCTACCTCGGCCAGCCGACGGGGACGGTCCTCATCGGCGGCGCGACGCTCGCGCTCCTCATCCTGCCCATCGTCATCATCTCCTCGCGCGAGGCGAT
>NZ_AOLG01000047.1:331293-458934 GCF_000336815.1 Haloferax prahovense DSM 18310 | reverse complement strand
AGATGTGTATAAGAGACAGGGCCATCGGAGAGACCGCGCCGCTCATCATGATCGGCGCGCCGAACGTGCTTTTCAGCCTGCCGACGGAGCTCACTTCGAAGGTGAGCGCCATGCCCCTGCAGGTGTACGCGTGGTCCAGCCTGTTCGCCAGCGAGGACTTCTACACGAAGGCAGTCCCGGCGGGCGTCGTCGTCCTCCTGGCGGTCCTCCTCGCCATGAACTCCATCGCCATCGTCCTGCGCAACAAGTTCGAAAGTGAAAACTGAACACCACCAATGAGCCAAAGAGACAAAGCACCCGAGGGAGAACAGCAAGCCATGAACGGAACAGAGGACCCGACGAACGACGAGATGCTCGTCGAAACCGACGTGAGCGACGGGCTCTCTGCGTCGGAGAGTTCGGTGGGGCGGGACGCCGAGACCGTCATCAGCTCGGATAACATCAACGTCTGGTACGGCGACGACCACGCGCTCACCGACATCTCGATGGACATCCCCGAAAACAGCGTGACCGCCATGATCGGTCCCTCCGGCTGCGGGAAGTCCACGTTCCTCCGCTGTATCAATCGCATGAACGACCTCATCGACGTCGCCCGCGTCGAAGGGGGGCTCACGCTCCGCGGCAAGAACGTCTACGACGACGACGTCGACCCCGTCGCGCTCCGCCGCCGCGTCGGCATGGTGTTCCAGAAGCCGAACCCGTTCCCGAAGAGCATCTACGAGAACGTCGTCTACGGCCTGAAGATTCAGGGCATCGACGCCGACTACGACGAGGTCGTCGAGGAGTCGCTCAAGCGAGCCGCCCTCTGGGACGAGGTGAAAGACCGCCTCCACGAGTCCGGTCTCGATCTCTCGGGCGGTCAACAACAGCGCCTCTGTATCGCCCGCGCCATCGCCACCGACCCCGAGGTGCTGCTTATGGACGAGCCCGCCTCAGCGCTCGACCCCGTGGCGACCTCGCAGATCGAAGACCTCGTCGAGGAACTCGCCGAGGACTACACCGTCGTCATCGTCACCCACAACATGCAACAGGCGGCGCGTATCTCCGACAAGACCGCCGTCTTCCTCACCGGCGGCGAACTCGTCGAGTTCAACGACACCCAGAAAATCTTCGAGAACCCCGAGAGTCAGCGCGTCGAAGACTACATCACCGGCAAGTTCGGATAACCCGCTCTCGCTCGCGCGGTTCGCGGCTCGTTTTGTGCCACGCTCGGTCCGCATCGCCGACCCGACGCCCGCGTTTCGGCGTCGTGTATCGAACACGGTCGTTCGGGACGTATCGGCGGCTCAGTCACCGAAACCATCACAAGGAATTTCACTTCGCCTGCCGGAACGTCACGTATGGCCAGAAACACGTACCAATCTCGCCTCAATCAGCTCGAAGAGGACGTGTTGTATCTCAGCGAACTCGTCTCGGAGCGAGTTCGGTACGCCCTCGACGCGCTCGAAGACAAAGACGAGCGGAAGGCCCAGGAGGTCATCGAGGGCGACCACGAAATCAACCGCATCTACCTCGACTTGGAGCAGGACTGCATCGACCTGCTCGCGCTCCAACAGCCCGTCGCGGGCGACCTGCGATTCATCGCGGCGTCGTTCAAGATAATCACCGACCTCGAACGCATCGGCGACCTCGCGACCAACCTCGCGCAGTACGCCATCGACGCCGAAAACGACGTGTACACGGAAGTCGACATCCGCCGCATCGGCGACGCCGCGCTCGACATGGTCGACCAGGCGATGGACGCCTACGAGACCGAAGACACCGACCTCTGTCAGTCCGTGGCGGAGCGCGACGACAGCCTCGACACGATGTGTGACAACGCGTCGCAGAGTATCGTCCGCGACCTCATGAGCGGCGACGACTTCGAGGGCGACGGCGACCTCGAACCCGAGACCGCCCTCGTCGACGTGCGCCGCCTCCTGCTTACGGTTCGCGACCTCGAACGCATCGGCGACCACGCCGTCAACGTCGCGGCGCGGACGCTCTACATGATAGACAACGACGACTCGCTGCTGTTCTGAGCGCGCGCCACACACCGACGCGTCGCTTCTTTTTCGGGAGATAAGAAGAAAAACCAGACCAACCGACCGCCGACCGTCCGACTTACTGGAAGCCGATACGGCCGCCGTCGCGGGTGTCGGGCGACAGGCCCTCGCGGGAACCGCCCTTGAACTGGTCTTGGATATCCTCGTAGTAGCGCATCAGTTCCTCGGTGATGGTCGGCCGGACCGACTCCATCGCCTTGCGGAAGTGGCGCATCTCGATTTCCTCGGCGTCGGAGTCCTCGCGGAGCGCCTCGATGGCCGCCTCGCGGCAGATGGATTCGAGGTCGGAGCCGACGTAGCCGTCGGTTATCTCCGCGATTTCGCGGAGGCTCACGTCGGGCGCGAGCGGGCTCCGCTGCGTGTGGATATCGAGAATCTGCTCGCGGCCCTCCTCTGCGGGCTGGCCGATGAGGACGAGGCGGTCGAACCGACCCGAGCGGATGAGCGCGGGGTCGATCATGTCCGGGCGGTTCGTCGCCGCGATGACCATGACGTTGCCCGCGTCTTCGAGGCCGTCTAACTCCGTCAGGAGCTGGTTGACGACGCGCTCGGAGACGTTGTTGCCCATGTCGTTGCCGCGGGCGGGGGCGAGTGCGTCAAGCTCGTCGAAGAAGATGATGGTCGGCGAGACCTGCCGCGCCTTGCGGAACGTCTGCCGAATCGCTTTTTCCGACTCGCCGACCCACTTCGACAGCAGCTGCGGGCCGCGCACCGAGATGAAGTTCGCGTTCGTCTCGTTGGCGACGGCCTTCGCTATCAGGGTCTTCCCCGTGCCGGGCGGCCCGTAGAGGAGCACGCCCTTCGGGGCCTCGATGCCCATCCGCTCGAACTTCTCGGGCGTCGTCAGCGGCCACTCGACGCTCTCTTGGACCTTCTGTTTGGGCCCTTCGAGACCGCCCACGTCCTCCCACGTGACCTTGGGAATCTCGACGAGCACCTCGCGCATCGCCGAGGGCTCGACCTCGCCGAGCGCGCCGCCGAAGTCGTCGTTCTTGACGACCATGCGGTCGATGAGGCTCGGCGGGATGTCTTCCCTGTCGAGGTCGATTTCGGGGAGGTAGCGCCGAAGCGCCTTCATCGCGGCTTCCTTCGTCAGCGCCTCGATGTCGGCACCGACGAAGCCGTGGGTGTCGTCGGCGAGGTCGTCGAGGTCGACGTCGTCCGAAAGCGGCATGCCGCGGGTGTGAATCTGGAGGATTTCCTTGCGGCCCTCCTCGTCCGGCACGCCGATTTCGATTTCGCGGTCGAAGCGACCGGGGCGGCGGAGCGCGGGGTCGACCGAGTCAACGCGGTTCGTCGCCGCGATGACGATGACCTGTCCGCGGGCTTCGAGCCCGTCCATCATCGTCAGCAGCTGGGCGACGACCCGGCGTTCGACCTCGCCGGTCACGTCCTCGCGCTTGGGCGCGATGGAATCGAGCTCGTCGATGAAGATGATGCTCGGCGACTCCTCTTTGGCGTCCTCGAATATCTCGCGGAGCTGCTGTTCTGACTCGCCGTAGTACTTCGAGATGATCTCCGGCCCTGCGATAGAGAAGAAACTCGCCGAAGTCTCGTTGGCGACCGCGCGGGCGAGAAGCGTCTTCCCGGTGCCCGGCGGGCCGTGGAGCAACACCCCCTGCGGGGGCTCGATGCCCAGTTTCTTGAATATCTGGGGGTGCTTCATCGGCAGTTCGACCATCTCGCGGACGCGCTGAATCTCGTTGGTCAGCCCGCCGATGTCTTCGTAGGTGATGCCGCCGCCGGCCTTCTCGAAGCCCGAGATGGGCTCCTCGCGGAGTTCGACGTCGGTGTCCTCGGTGACGAGGACGACGCCGTCGGGCTTCGTCTCGACGGCGATGAGCGGAATCGCCTGTCCGGGCGACCGCATGAATGGGTGGTTCGTACTCGACATCACCGGGACGATGTCGCGTTCGACCACGGGCCGCTTGAGAATCTGCCGTTTGACCATGCCGGCCGCGTCGGACCCGAACTGGACGCTCGCCTCTTCGGGCGGCGCCAACACGAGTTTGTCGGCCTTCGTGGCCTCTGCCTTGCGGATGGTGACCCGCTCTCCGATGCCCACGTCGGCGTTCTGCCGAGTGAACCCGTCGATGCGGACCGTATCCGTGTTCCAGTCCTGCCGGTCTGCCCGCCACACCTTCGCGGCGGTCGTTTTTCCTCCCTCTATCTCGATGATGTCTCCCGGCGAGAGCTTGAGATGGAGCAAGGTGTCCGGATCAAGACGGGCGATACCGCGCCCCGAGTCGTTCGGGTACGCTTTCGCCACTTCGAGTTGGACTTCGTTCATGATTACCTCGCGGGGATGCTGATACCTGTGAGAGGCCATCGGATAAGTCCTTCCCCGGTCGGCCCGAGGCACCGTCCTCCCGTGGTTACAGCCTAGCACACCGTAGGGCGGGCGGCTACTAATCCCTACCGACTGGACAGGCGTCGGCGCGTCGATGGCTGGCGTTTTTACCCTCGAACACGACGGTTCACGCATGCGACTCCTCGCGTTCGACGGCCGGATGGGTGCCAGCGGCGACATGCTCCTCGGCGCGCTCGTCGCCGCCGGTGCCGACCCGTCCGTCCTCTCGCCCGTCGAAGACGCCCTCGACGTGACCTACCGCGTCCACGAGGTCGACAAAAACGGCATCCTCGCGACCAAGGTGGACGTGCTCCTCGCGGAGACCGACGGCGGCGACCCCCGCGGCGAGGGCCACGGCGACGACCACCGACGCCTGCGCGCCGACGGCGACGACGGGGGCGACTCCGACAACGACGCTGACGGCGACGGCGAAGACGAGCACAGTCACCAACACCAGTACCGCCACCACGACCACGCTCACGACGGGGAGCACACTCACCACCACGACGACGGCCACGAGCATTCGCACGACGACCACGAACACCACCACTCCCACGACGACCACGAACACCACCACTCCCACGACGACCACACCCACGCCGAAGGTCACGGCCCGCACCGGACCTTCCCCGAGGTCGTCGAACTCGTCGAGTCGATGGACCTGCCCGCGAGCGTCGTCGAGGATGCGACGGCCATCTTCCGCGTGCTCGGAGAGGCAGAAGCCGAGGTCCACGGTACGGACCTCGACGAGACGCACTTCCACGAGGTCGGCGCGGACGACGCCATCGCCGACGTGGTCGGGGTCTGTCTCCTCCTCGACGACCTCGGCGTCGACCGCGTCGTCACCGGCCCGGTCGCCGTCGGCGGCGGCGAGGCCGAGATGAGCCACGGGTCCTACCCGGTCCCCGCGCCCGCCGTGCTCAACATCACCGAGGCGGCCGACTGGTCGGTCCGCGGCGGCCCCGTCGAGGCCGAACTGCTCACCCCCACGGGCGCGGCCATCCTCGCGCACCTCGCCGAGGGCGTCGAGACGCTCCCGTCGATGTCGGTCGAGTCGTCCGGCTACGGGGCCGGCGGCTGGGACTTCCCGGACCGGCCGAACGTCCTCCGCGCGGTCGTCGGCGACGGCGGCTCCCGGCTCGTCCGCGACGAGATTTCCGTCCTCGAGACGAACCTCGACGACGCGACGCCCGAAGTCCTCGGCGGGCTGCAGCAGACCCTGAAGGACGCCGGCGCGCGCGACGTATCAATCGTCCCGACGACGATGAAGAAGTCCCGCCCCGGCCACCTCGTCAAGGTCGTCGTCAAGCCGGAAGACGCCGAGCGCGTCGCCTACCGCCTCGCGGTCGAAACCGGCACGCTCGGAATCCGCGAACACGGGGCGGGGCACCGCTGGACCGCCCGTCGCGAGTTCGAGACGGCGACGCTCGCTGTCGACGGCGACGAGTACGAGGTGAGCGTCAAGGTCGGAAGCGACGCCGACGGCGTCGTCTACGACCGAAGCGCAGAGTACGACGACGCGCTCGCCGTGGCGAACGAGACGGGACTTCCCGTCCGCGAGGTCATGCGCCGCGCCGTGGACGCGGTGGCGTCTAACGACGGTGAATAAGCGATTCGCGAGGCTCACCGTCCGGGAGGATTTGCCGAAAAAGCGGTCGCGGCCGACCCGTCAGGTCACTTCTCGTTGAACTGCGGTCGGGAGTTGAACGGCGCGAACGTCCCCGCGGGGTTGTTCACGTGGACCCACGCGTGGAGGCCCCAGTGGCCGCCGGCGAAGCCCCACATACCGTCGTCGCTGTCGCCGTGGAACAGGTCCGGGAACGGCCCCTCGTACTCTGGCCCTTCGTCGAACAGGTACTCGACCGCGCCGAGGATGAGTTCCTCTTTGCCGTTGCCCTCGTTTTTCCCGTAGACGAGCGCGGCGGGCTTCGTGATATCGACCTCGTCGTCGTAGTTCTCGATGATGTAGTGGTGGTTCACGTAGTGGTAGCCCATGCCCGGCACGAACGGACTGCCGAGGACGTAGCCGTCCGCGATGGCCTTCCGAACGTCGGCGTACTTCGACGTGGCCGCCCGGACCGACGAGAGTTCGCGCTGGAGCGCCCCGCGGTGCGCCGCCACGGGCGAGGCGAACGCGCCGAGCGAGAGCGCGCCGACGCCGAGAGCCTTCAGGTACGTTCGTCGCCCGACTTCGGGGGTGCGTGATGTGCTCATGCGACACGAGATACGCGACGGTAGAACGTAGGTATGAATCGGGCACGGCGCGTCTCATAAACCGAGAGTCGCGTTAATAGCGTTCTTTTCCCTGCCGACCACTCGAACACGGCCCCTCGACCGGTCGCGTAGACACCCGTTAGGCGGCCGTTAACGGCGGCACAACCGCCGACACGGACGCTCACTCCTCGCGCGAGCGGTGTTCGTCCAGCGCTTCGTCGATGCTCAGTTCCCCGCCGGCGACGCGGCGCGCGAGCGCGTCGTCGATGGTGCGGTTGTCGTCGGACGCCTCGCGCGAACGCGCCTTGATGCGCGTGAGTTCGCCCTCGGTCGGCTCTATCTCGCGGGATTCGATGCGCTCGCCGTCCCGGCGGGCGATGTTCACCGCGGCGAGCACGTCACCCATGCCGCGCGCGCCGGTCCCGAGGTACGGCGTCGTTCCGGTCTCGTCGACGAGTTCGACCGCGACGTCGTCGAGGTCGTTGATGAGCTTCGCGCCCTGCAGGCGCGCGCCGTCGCCGATGCGGACCACGGGGTCGACCGCGTCCTCGGTCTCGCGGCGGATGACCTCGACGGCGTCCGAAAGCGGGACGTGGAACGCGGCGACGACCGTCTCACCCGAGAGGACGGCGACGCCGGGTCTGGTTCCGGGGTCGACGCCGACGACGGTCCGTCCGTCGCCGCCGCGGAGGCTCGCGAGCGCCTCGTCGACGGCCCGGCGCACGTCGTCGCCGGTCGCGGTCACGCGGGCCACGTCGCCGTCGGTATCGACGCCGTCGAGGTCGTCGTCCGGGCTGGTGAGGAGGACCCGCGCCCGCTCGGGAAGCGGGTCGCCCGGCTCGACGGTGGTAAAGGCGACTCCTCGGCTCCGGAGTTCGGACACGGCCTCGTGGTAGAGGTCGAAGTCAGCGGTGGCGACGACTATCACGACCCTCCCTTGGCGACGGCGACGAATAAAGCGTCGTGCGCGGGTCGCCCTCGACGGTCGCGGACTGGCACCGAAGCGGCGGCCCGTACCGCGCCGGGCGACCGGGGTCTTTTTCGGCCGGTGGCACCCACCACCTGACGTGACAGAGTCAGTCTCCACCGGGTGCACGGCGCTCGACGACCTCCTCGACGGCGGGTTCGAACGCGGCACCGTCACGCAGGTGTACGGCCCCTCTGCGGCCGGCAAGACCAACGTCGCGCTCTCGGCGGCGGTCCGGGTCGCCGCAGCGGGTGGCACCGTCGTCTACATCGACACCGAGGGGCTGTCGGTCGACCGCTTCCAGCAGCTCGCGGAGGCGGTCGCCCCCGAGGACGTGGAGTCTGTGACCTCGCGGCTGATGATAAGCGAGGCGTACGACTTCGAGGACCAAGAACAGGCCGTCCGCGACGCCGAGGAACTCGCCCCCAACGCCGACCTGATCGTCCTCGACTCCGCGACCGGCTTCTACCGGCTCGAACGGACCGCCGAGGGCGACGGCGGCGAGGCGCTCCGTCGGGTCGCCCGGCAGGTCACGCACCTGCTGTCGCTCGCGCGCAAACACGACCTCGCGGTCGTCCTGACGAATCAGGTGTACTCCGACCCCGACACCGACCGGACGCGGGCGCTCGGCGGCCACACCCTCGAACACTGGACCGGCACCGTCGTCCGCCTCGACCGCTTCCGCGGCGGCAACCGCCGGGCGACGCTCGAAAAACATCGCGCGAAACCCGCCGGGGAGACGGCGACGTTCAAGATAACGGACCGCGGGCTCTCGGCGACTGAAGTGTAGAAAAAGGTCGACGCGGCCGGGCGGACGACCCGGCCCAATCCTGCTCCTGTGTTCCGTTCGCGTTTCGATTTCGGGCGTACCGGTGTGTCCGGTGCGTCGGCGTTACAGCTCGTTCAGCTTCCGGAGGAGCTGACCGCGGTAGCGCTCGTCGGCCTCGAAGCCCTTGACTTCGAGCACGTTGCGTTCGAGCTTATCGAGCGCGACGTGGAACGCGTGTTCCGCGCCGTAGCCCTCGCCGCTGCCGGCCAGTTGGCCGTGGCTCGTGCGGAGCCGAATCTGGCACTGGATGAGCGGCGTGCCGCGGAGCTTCTCCTTGTGCTCGTGGAAGCGGACGTGGGCGTGGAGCACGCTCATCCGCTGGTACTTGTCAGCCACCTCGGTGATGGCCGAGTTGATGTCGGCGCGGCTCAGCGTTTCGAGGAGGCCGATGTTCGTGACCTGCACGTCCATCTGCTCTTCTTCGGTGTAGGTGAGCGCGCGGAGCACGTCGGTCTTGGTCACCACGCCGAGGACCTCGCCGTCGTCGTCGGCAGGCGTGACGACGAGCCCGGCGATGTCGTGTTCCAGCATGCGCGCGACCGCGTCGCGGACGCTCTCTTCGGGCGTCGCCGTGCGCGCCGGGCTGGTCATGAGGTCGTAGACCGGGAGGTCGAGCATCCGGTCGGTGTCGCCGCGGCGGTCCTGTTTGCCCTGCCGACCCTCGTCGCGCACCATGAACTCGACGAGGTCGTAGGTGGTCAGGATGCCCGCGAGGCGGCCGTCCGGGTCGACGACCGGCAGCCGCGAGACGCCGTGTTCGCGGAGGCGGTTGATGGCCTGTCCGAGGTGGTCGCGCTCGCCGATGGTGACCACGTCGTCGGTGTAAATCTGCTCGACGGTCAGCGCGTCGAGGTTGTCGAGGACGGCCTCGAGGATGGCGTCCTGCGTGATGATGCCGTACTGTTTTTCGCCCTCGTAGACCGGCGCGACCTTCGTGTTGCCCTCGACGAGCATGCGCGCGACCTCGCGCACGTTCTCGTGACGGTCTATCTTGGGGACGGCCTTCGTCAGCGCGGCCGCTTTGGTGTTGTCTTCGACGTGCGAGTTGATGAGCTGCTTCTCACCGATGACGCCCGCGTACTCGCCGTCGTCCTGGACGATGATGCCTTTAGGGTTTTCCCGCTCGAAGATGGAGCGGACCTTGCCTAATCGCTCGTCAACGTCGACCTCGATGAAATCAGGAGTGGCGATATCAGCAATATCCATAATACATCCTTACATACAACGCCGCTTCTCTTGAAGGTTCGTCCCGTTTCCACCCGCGAGGAAGGACCGAAATCGCAAGGCCACGACGGGGCTGAAGGGTGGAATTCCGACGACAGACGGCCTGTGCTTATTGGTAACACTATTCTCACGCTGAATATCGTCGTTTCTCGCCGACGCGTCGACCGTGAACGGTGCGCGCGGCCGAATACTGTAACTCAGTTGCCATTCTCTCACAGGCGAGTTTGGGGACACCCCCGCCTCGATTCCCGGTCGAGATCGGACTAGATGAATTCGGGATATGCCGGTAGTTCGGGCCTAACCGGTCGAATTCGCACATCTAGTCGCTCCATACTTACAGCCGTTCCTACCGTTCAGTATTTCCAGAGAATGGCGTCTCCTGACAAGAACTCCCAGACTGACCGCCGCGATGGCGAAGAATCGTTCCGAGCAGACGGTGCCGGCACCGCCGAACTGGTCCCCACGACCGGTCTGGAGGCGATGGCCGCCCGCGCGAGTGAACTACCGGTCCCCGCGTCGGACCGCATCGAATACGGCCCCGTCGAAGACCTCACCGACGACGAAGCGGCGGACGAAGACCGCCCGGAAACGCTCCGGGAGGCCGTCCTCCGCGAGGTGAAGGCGTTCTTCGCCGAAATCGACGACGAGACGGCGTTCGCGCCGACGCCCTCGGAGGCGTTCATCGAAGACCAGTTCTTCGACTTCTCGTTCCTCGAGGGCGTCGAGGCCGTCGAACACTACTGGGTGAACAAGCCCTTCGCGTTCGTCTCCATCCTGTACGACCACGAGAAGCGCGAACACCAGTACCACGTGAGCGAACCGCGTCTCGACGACTTCGAGGACTTCGTGCGCGACGACCTGACGAAGATTCTGCGCAACAGCCTCCTGTACCGCGACCTCGACGCCGACGGCGACCGCGAGGACGTGTTCGACGACGAGGCCCGCGAGATAATCACCGAACACGCGGCGACGGTCGAAGAAGGGTCGCTCTGGAAGCTGTTTTACTTCCTGCTCCGCGACTTCATCCACTTCGGCCGCATCGACCCCGTGATGCGGGACCCCGGCATCGAAGACATCTCCTGTGACGGCGACGACGTTCCCGTCTACGTCTTCCACAGCGTCTACCGGGACGTGCCGACGAACGTCGTCTTCGACGACGGCGACCTCTCGTCGTTCACCATCCGCCTCGCGCAACGCGCGGGCAAGCAGGTCACCGTCTCCGACCCGCTCGTGGACGCGAGCCTCCCGGACGGCTCCCGCGTCCAGTTGACCCTCGGCTCGGACATCGCCACCCGCGGGTCGAACTTCACCATCCGGAAGTTCTCGGACGTGCCGCTGTCGCCGGTCGACCTCGTGCGCTGGAACACCTTCAGCGTCGAGCAGATGGCGTACTTCTGGCTCGCCATCGAGAACAACCGGTCGCTCATCTTCGCGGGCGGCACGGGCTCCGGGAAGACCACCTCGATGAACGCGGTGTCCTTCTTCGTCCCCGGCCACGCGAAGGTCGTCTCCATCGAGGACACGCGCGAAATCACTCTCCCGCACGACAACTGGATTCAGTCCGTCACCCGCGACACGTTCACGGCCGACGGCCGCGGCGAGGTGTCGATGTACGCGCTCCTGCAGGCCGCGCTTCGACAGCGCCCCGAGTACCTGCTGGTCGGTGAGATTCGCACGGAAGAACGCGTCGCCCTGACGTTCTTCCACTCCATCGCCACGGGCCACACCGCGTACACGACGTTCCACGCCGACTCCTCGGAGGGCGTGGTCCACCGCATGCGCAACGAGCCCCTCGGCGTGCCGGCCCAGATGCTCTCGGACCTCGACATCATCTCGGTCCAAAAGCAGATTCACCTTGACGGCGACCGCACCCGCCGGAACATCGCCGTCACCGAAATCGCCGGCGTCGACGACGACGGCGAGGTCGAACTCCGCGACGTGTTCAAGCGCAACCCCGAGAACGACGCCCACGAGCGCGTCGGCGACTCGGTCGTCCTCGACGAAATCGCCGCCGAGCGCGGCTGGACGGCCGCCGACCTGCAGTACGAACTCGACGTTCGCGCCGACGTGCTCCGGTACATCGCCGCCTCCGGCGTCGACGACTACCTGACGGTCTCCGCGATGATTCGCCGCTTCGAGCGCGACCGCGAAGGCCTCCTCGCGCACGTCTACGCCGAGACCTCGCTGGTCTCCGTCGACGAGGGCGACGAGGACGACGCCGCGGGGGACGACCTCGACGACGACGAAATCGAGGTCTCGCCCGAGACCGAGCGCCTGCTCGCTGACCTGTTCGACATCGAGTTGGACGACGGCGCGGACGGCGACGGCGACGCTGACGCTGACGCTGCCGCCGATGGCTGGGAAGTCGTCGGCGACGACGATGCCGATACCGTCGCTGACGACGCCTCGGACGCTGACGACTCCGAAGTCGTCGACAGCGACGACGACGCCACCGAGTTCGACGATATCGTGGAGGCTGGCCCCGCGCCGGCCGATGACGCCTCGGACGCGGACGAAGCCGTGAGCGACGACGACGACCGGGAGGCCGACGATGCCCGCTGACTCGTCGTCCTCGGTTCCCCTGCCCGACTACGAGGTCGAGCAGTACTTCCCGCGCGAACACTTCGACGAGTCGCCCGAGGAGGTCAAGCGGCTCCGCCAGCGCTACGGGTACGTCCGCACGTACTTCAAGCGTAACCCGGCGGGCCACCGCGACCTCCAGCGCTGGCTGAACCAGACCCGCGTGGGTACGACCTACGACCTGTACCTCACGCAGTCGCTCAAACTGGCGTTCGTCACCGCGGTGTTCGGCTCGCTCGTCGGGCTCGCGCTCACGTTCGTCCTCGCCCGCATGGGCGTGCTGGCGAACGCGTCGAGCCCCGTGAGCTTCGGCATCGCGGCGCAGTACGTCGTTCCCCTGCTCCCCTACAAGGTGCCCATCCTCGGCGCGGCCGTCGTCGCCCTCGTCGGCGGATTGGCGGCCGCCGGGACCTACTACGCCCGGTACTACCTCCCCAAGAGCCGCGCCGAGATGCGCGGCCGGAGCATCGACATCCTGCTCCCGCACGCCATCGTCTACATGTACGCGCTCAGCCACGGCGGGATGAGCTTCCTCGAAGTCATCCGCTCTGTCGCCGACGCGCCCGACTACGGCGAGGTGTCCAGCGAGTTCGAGATGATTGCCCGCGATATGGACCTGTTCGGCAACGACCTGTTCACGGCGCTCCGCAACTCGCGGAACCTGACGCCGTCGATCAACTTCGAACAGTTCCTCGACGACCTCCTTTCGGTCCTCGACTCCGGCGGCGACGTGGCCGCCTTCCTCGACCGCGAGTCCGCGACGTACCTCGAAGAGGCCCGCGACGAGCAGGAGGACTTCATCGAGACGCTGTCGATGCTCTCTGAGGTGTTCGTCGCCGCGTTCGTCGCCGCGCCGCTCTTGCTCATCGTCACCCTGATGGTCATCAGCTTCCTCGGCGGCGACACGCTCGTCCAGCTGTACGCCCTGAACTACCTCATCTTCCCGCTGGGGATGGCGTTGTTCCTGCTCCTCGTGGACGTGCTCTCCTCGCCGTACACGCAGGACACGGTCCGGACGAAACACGACGTGACCGTCCTCGAAGAGATTCGGACGGTCGTGGCCAACTTCCTCGGCGCGATGCGCCGCGAAGTCCAGCGCGCCCGCGAGGCCCGCTGGGGCGGTGACGGCGTCGCCTCCGACGGCGGCTTCGTCGACGAGCGACTCGACGACTACCGCCGGGAAAACGCGGTGTACGAGCTTCGGACGCTCGTCGGCGACCCGCTCGACATCATGCGCCGCCAGCCGTACCTCTCGGCCGTCGTCACGGTGCCTCTCGCGCTCCTGTCGGTCGTCGGCGTCCTCGTGCTCGGCCTCGCGACGCCGACGCTCGACGCCATGCTCGCGAACCCGTACAACACGACGGTCTGGTTCGTCGTCCTCCCGTTCGCCATCGTCGCGGTCCCCCTGACGGTCTTCCACGAGCTTCGGACCCGCCGCGAGCGCACGCTCGAACGGCGCTTCCCCGACACGCTGAACCTGCTGTCGAGCGCCAACCAGATGGGTATCTCGCTGGTCGAGGCGCTCGCGCTCGTCTCCCGGTGGTCGAACGGCGCGCTCGCGGACGAACTCCGCGCGCTCCGCAACGACATCCACTGGAACCACGACGCTCACTCGGCGCTCATGGCGTTCGCCAGCCGGCTCAACGTCCCGCAGCTCTCGCGGGTCATCCGGCTCATCGCCAGCGGCGGCCGCACCAGCGGCGACCTCTCGCGCGTCCTCAGCGTCGCCGCGGAGGACACCCGCAACCGGTACAAGCTCGAAAAGTCCCGCCGTCGCGCGATGGGTTCGTACATCGCCATCGTCGTCATCGGGTACTTCGTCTACCTGTTCGTCATCCTGATGCTCGGTGCGAGCTACCTCGGCCCCCTCGCCGAGATGACCGGGCCGTCGGCGTCCGCGTCGATGGACGGACAGTCGCTCCCCATCGGCATCTCGTCGGTGCCGCTGGCGAACTTCCACGTGGTGTTCTTCCACTCCGCGCTGATTCAGGCGGTCGGAAGCGGACTCCTCGCCGGAAAACTGGCAGACAACAGCGCCCTCAGCGGACTGAAGTACGCCCTCGGACTGTCCGCGCTGGCGCTCGTCGCCTTCGCACTGGTGTAAGGCCATGACTCACAACACTCCCAATCAACACACGCAATCGCCCCTCAGGCACGTACTGCGCGGGTTCGTCGCGGGCGAGGCCCGCCGCGGCTCGCACCTCCGCGGTGACCGCCGCGGAGCCTCGGCCATCCTCGGCACGATGCTCGCGTTCGCGCTCGTCGTCTCGCTCGTCGCGATGGTGCAGGTTTCGGCGGTCCCCGCGTGGAACCAACAGACCGAATTCGAACACCTCACCGCGGCCGAGACCGACTTCGCCGCGTTCGACGAGAGCGTCGCCAAGGCCGTCGACGGCCGGCAGACCCGCGCGACCCTCGACGCCGGCGTCGACTACCCGACCCGCGCGCTGTTCGTCTCGCCCGCGGCCGGTTCCGGTTCGCTCCGGACGACCGACCCCGCGACGGCCCGCATCTCCGGCGCGGTCGCGACCGGCGAGACCGGCACCTACTGGGACGGCTCCGAACACGCGTTCGACACCCAGCAGTTCGTCTACCGACCCGACTACCGGTACCTCCAGAGCGAACCCTCGCTCGTCCACGAGGGGACCGCGCAGTACACCGCCTACGGCGGCGGCGAAGTCGGTGCGACCCAGTCGCTCGTCGACGGGACCAAGGTGTCTCTCGTCTTCCTCGAAGGCGACATCGACACCGCGACGGGCGAGGCGACGACCTTCAGCGTCGTCCCCCTGAGCGCCGGCACCGACTACATCACGGTCACCGACGCGGGCACGCCCATCTCCATCTCGGTCCCCACTCGGCTCTCCGAAGACACGTGGCGCGACCTGCTGGCCGACGAACCCAACGTCCGCTCTATCGCCTACGCGACCGGAGCCGACTACAACACCCTGACGGTCGAACTCGCGCCCGGCAAGACGTACGACCTGCGGCTCTCGCGGGTCGGCATCGACACCCCCGGCGCGCTCCAAGAGCCCGCCTACATCGTCGACGTCGAGGGCGACAACGCCGTCGTCCCGCCCGGTGCGACCCACCGGGCCGTCGTCGAGGTCCGCGACGCGCAGAACAACCCCGTCCCCAACGCGGTCGTCAAGGCCAGCCCCGGCCTGACCGCCGAGAGCGGGCGCATCGTCGCGCGCGACACCGGAACCATCTCGACCGTCACCGACGGCGACGGCCGCGCGACGTTCGTCTACACCGCGACGAGCAGCGTCGACGGCGTCGTCTCCGACGAGTTCGACGTGGTCGTCGAGGACTCCGCGGGCGCGAACGTCGACCGCGTGACCTTCGACGTGCAGCTCCGCGAGGGCGGCGTCACCGACCCGCTCCGCGGGCTCGTGGCCGCCATCGGCGACCCCGGCTTCGTCTACGCTGACGTGGACGGCAACGGCGAGTTCGACGGCGCGGACTACCGCGTCAACAACACCGGCACGGGCGGCGACATCGTCTACGACGCCGGCTCCGACCGGCTCGTCGTCCCGCCGAGCGTCCGAACCATCGTCTCCGACGAGGACATCACCCTCGCGGGCGACGGGGTCTCGCTCCACGTCGACGTCGTCGCGACCGGCTCGAACAGTCGAATCGACATCGACGCCGGAAGCGGCTCTCTGGCCGCGGTCGGCGTGAGCGTCACCTCGGTCTCGGGCAAGAACATCGACGTGACCGCGGGAGACGAAATCGACCTCTCCGGCGCGTCGGTCACGCAGGGCAGCAACGCCGACCTCACCATCGAGGCCGGCGGCGACATCGACCTCGACAACGCCGGGGTGACGCTCACGCAGGATCGCAACCTCCTCGCTGTCACCTCGACGAACGGCTTCGTCAGCGCCCGGAGCGCCGACATCAGCGGGAAAGGCGACGTCCGCATCGACGGCGCGGACGGCGTCGACCTCGCCGGGGCCGGCCTCTCGGGCGTCAAGGACAACGCCGACCTCGAAATCGACTCCGCCCGCGGCGGCGTCAACCTCAACGGCGTGGTCATGCTCGGCGACGGCGACATCCTCGTCGACGCCGAGGGCAACATCTTCGTCGTCGGCGCGAACATCGCCTCGGCGAAGACGGACGTGGAGATAACCTCCGACAGCGGCATGGTCAGCGGCCGCGAGGCCGCCATCTCCGCCGAGGACGACGTGGTCATCACCGCGGCGACCCGCATCTACCTCCCCGACTCCGCCATCGAGGACGAGGACTCGCCCGAACTGAACGCGCCCGACGTGGAGGTCTGAGCCGTGTCTCGCCTCTCTCTGGACTCTCGCGGCGTGTCCGAAATCCTCGGGCTCGTCTTCGCGTTCGGCCTCATCGTGTCGGTCATCGCCATGGTCCAACTCGCGGGCACGCCCGTCTGGACCGCCGGCGACGAAGCCGACCACAGCGCCAGCGTCTCGACCGACCTCGCGTCGCTCGACTCGCAGGTGTTCCGCGCCTCCGGCGTCGACGCCGGCAGCCGCGTCGCGGTCGACTCCGACGTGTCGTACCCCGAGCGCTACCTCGTGGTCTCACCGCCCGACAGCGTCGGGACGTTCCGGGTCGACGGCGCGGACGCCGTGACCGTCACGGGCGTCTCCGCGGTCGGCCCCGAGCGGGTCTTCTGGAACGGCTCGACGCACACCTACGCGACCGGGGCCATCGTCTACGAACCCGACTACGCCGAGCGCGACGAGGCCCGGATGGTGCTCGAAAGCGGCGTCTCGTACCTCGAAACCGACGGAACCCCCGTCGTCCACCGCCAGTCGCTCGTCCGCGGCACGACCGTCACGCTCGTCTTCTTCGAAGGCGACCTCGACGGCCACACGACCGCCGGCGACACCGTGGCGCTCGCGCCCGTCTCCGTCCGCACCGAGTCGCTACCCGTCTACAGCGCCACCGACCCGGTTCGCATCTCGGTGCCGACCTACCTCTCGGAGGACGCGTGGGTCGACCTCATGGCCGAGGAACCCCACGCGCGGGTCGTCTCCTACACCTCCAGCGGCGACCACGCGGTCGTCACTATCGAACTCGACGCGGGCGTCCGCTACGACTTCCGCGTCGCTCGCCTCGGCGTCGGCGAGGCTGTCGAACCCGACCCCGCCGCCTACGCCGTCGCGGTCGAAGGCGAGGACGCCGCGGTCCCCTCCGGCGGCCGCGAGACGCTCGTCGTCCGCGCGTTCGACCGGTACGGCGCGCCCGCCGCGGGCGCGACGCTGACCGTCGCATCGCCGACCTCGCTCGGCGGCACCGTCGCCCCCACCGACGGGGCGACCGCCGTCACCGACGAGTCGGGCCGCGCGAGCTTCACGTACACCGCGCCCGACGGCGTGACCGAAATCGAACACGACACGGTCACCGTCACCCTCGACGGGGCGTCCGGCCCCGGCGCGACGGTCACCTTCCCGCTGGAAGTCCGCGGGATGGGCGAGACCTACGAGGTCAGAAACGTCGTCACCTCGACGCCGACTCCGACGCCCACTCCAACGCCGACGCCGTCACCAACGCCAACACCCACGCCGACCCCGACGCCGGAGCCCGAAGATGACTTCACCATCGACGACGGCGAGGTCGTCCCCTCCGACGACTTCACGGGCGAGTTCGAACTGCTCGGCAGCGCCATCAAGAACGGGCGGTACGACGTGCCCGTCTCCGTCACCTTCGTCGTCGACGGCGAGTCCCACAGCCCGTTCGACTGGAACAACGTGAACGACGGCGCGTCGCGCTCGTTCAACGTGGCGGGCGACGCAGGCGACGGCCTCTCCATCGTCGCCGCCGCCGAGGGCTACGTCACGGCCGACTCGTCGGTCGACCACCGGCAGGTCGCGGTCCTCCGCGACGGCGACCCGGTGCCGGACATAAAAGGCTACAACGGACAGGACGACGCCGCCGAGTTCGTCGCCCCCTACATCAGCGACGACGGACAGACGATGGAACTCGACAGCAACCAAGCCATCTTCCTGTTCGAACTCGGCACGACGAACACGAACAGCAACGCCTTCGACATGCAGGACGTGGTCATCCTCGTGACCCTCTGGGAGGACGACTGAGTAGGCCGACTCACCTCCGCCGCGCTCGTCAGGAGCGCCAACCCCATTCTTCGGTCTTTTTTCCCGCCGGGTTCGCACGACCGCCGTATCGTTAACACCCGCGTCGCCGTAGGGTCTCGCATGTCGTTCGACCCGGACCGCGTCTCGACGGTCACGTTCGACTCGTACAGCACCCTCGTGGACGTCGACGCCGCCGAGAAGGCGCTCGCCGAGCGCGTCGACGACCCCGAGCCCGTCTCGAGGCTCTGGCGGTCGCGGTCGCTCGAATACACCTTCGTCGGCAACCACATCGACGAGTACGAGCCCTTCTACGAGGTCAACCGCGCGGCGCTCCAGTACGCGCTGGAGGCCCACGACGCGTCGGTCTCGGCGACCGAGCGCGACGAGATTCTCTCGGTCTACCACGAACTCGACGTGTTCGACGACGTGCGCGACGCGGTCGGCCGCCTCCGCGACGCCGGCTACGACTGCTACGTCGTCTCGAACGGGAACCCGGAGATGCTCGACTCGATGGTCGACCACGCCGACATCCGCGACCTCCTCGACGGCGTCGTCAGCGCCGACGAGGTCGGAGTGTTCAAACCCGACGCGGAACTCTACCGCCACGCGGCCGCCCGCACCGGGACGCCCATCGACGAAATCGCCCACGCGACCGCCGGCTGGTTCGACGTGATGGGGGCCCAACACGCCGGGATGCAGGGCGTCTGGGTCGACCGGAAGGACTCGCCGTGGGAACCGTTCGGACCGGAGCCGGACCTCTCTGTCTCCGACCTCACGGCGCTCGTCGACACGCTCGTCGGCGACGAAAGCGGGACGGCGGACTGACCCCACGGCTCGCACCCGCTCGCGGGAACCGCGCGCCAGGTGCTCACAATACTATTGTCGCTGGCCGTTCATCTAGTTGGATGGAACGCCGGCGCGTGAAAGGCGGAATCTTGGCCGCTATCGGGTTCGTTCTGTCCCCGCTTTCGTGGTGGAACGACCTCGTGGTCAACCTCCCGCTGGCCTACGCGTTCGGCGTCACGGTGAGTCTCGTCTCCAGAAGCTGGTTTCTCCCGGGTGTCGTCGCCGGCTACTGGCTGACGAACGTGGTCGGCTTCGTCCTGCTCCACAAGGGCGCTGTCGACGCGGTGTCCGCCGAATCGCATCCATATACGACCCGACGGTTCGCCAAGGACTTCGCCATCTCTATCGGTTACACTGCGCTCGTGGTCCTGTTGGTCTGGTTCGGTTTCCTCACCGTTCCCGACGGCCTGCTCGCGGCGCTCGGTCGGTGACTGCTGCCGGGTCGGTCGGACCGGCGCTCGTCGTGAAAAATAGTTCGAGCCGACTCGGCGGTAGGACCGGGTCGGTCGGCGGTCGTCGTCTCAGTTCTCCGTTCCGTTGTCGATAGGCGTCTCGGTCGGCGGTGGTGTCTCCGTCTCGTTCGTCGGTTCTTCCGTGGTCGGTTCTTCAGTCGTCGGTTCTTCAGTCGTCGGTTCTTCCGTGGTCGGTTCTTCCGTAGTTGGTTCCTCTGTCGTTGGTTCCTCTGTCGTCGGCTCGTCACCGACGGTTATCTCCGCGTCGTCGGTGATGGGCGACCCGTCCATCGTGTACGGGCCGTCCTCAGCGCCGTCAGACGAGAGGAAATCGAGCTGTTGGTTGTTGTTCGTATCCAGATGCGCCATGGCGGTCAGGGTGGCGCTCTCGCTCAGCGACTCGGTGAGGAAGATTCGGATGTTACTGTCGCTCTCTTCGATGTAGTTCGATATCCCGACGACGTCGCCGCTCTCGTTGTGAATCACGACGAAGCCGCCCTCAGAGAGGGTCGCGCTCGCGACGGTCACGGTGGCCCCGTTGGAGTTCTGGTCTTCGAACTCGACGGTCGCTGTCGGTTCTTCGGTGGTCGGTTCCTCAGTCGTTGGCTCTTCCGTAGTTGGTTCTTCGGTGGTCGGCTCCTCAGTCGTCGGTTCTTCGGTGGTCGGCTCCTCACCGACAGTCACGTCAGCGTCGTCGGTGACGGGCGTCCCGTTGACCGTGTACGGGCCGTCTTCGGTCCCGTTGGACGTGAGGAAGTCGAGCGTTTGGTTATCGTTGGTGTCGAGGTGCGCCTGTGCAGTCAGGGTGGCACTCTCGTTCAGCGGTTCGAGGAGCGGCACGGAGACGTTCTCCTGCTCGCCGGGTTCGAGGTAGTCGGTCGCGCCGACGACCGAACCGTTCTCGTCGATGACGGCGATGTAGCCGCCTTCCGAGAGGTTCGCGCTCGCGACGGTCACGCTACTCCCGTCGGACTCCTGGTCGTCGAACTGGAGTGACGCGGTCGGCTCTTCCGGCGTCGGCTCCTCGCCGACGGTCACGTCAGCGTCGTCGGTGACGGGCGTCCCGTTGACCGTGTACGGGCCGTCTTCAGTCCCGTTAGACGTGAGGAAGTCGAGCGTCTGGTTGTCGTTGGTGTCGAGGTGCGCCTGTGCAGTCAGCGTCGCACTCTCGTTGAGCGATTCGAGGAGCGGCACGGAGACGTTCTCCTGCTCGCCGGGTTCGAGGTAGTCGGTCGCACCGACGACCGAGCCGTTCTCGTCGAGGATAGCGATGTAGCCGCCGTCAGAGAGGTTCGCGCTCGCGACGGTCACGCTACTCCCGTCGGACTCCTGGTCGTCGAACTGGAGCGACGCGGTCGGTTCTTCGGGTTCTGGCTCGGGCTGTTCGCCCACGGTGAGCGTCGCCAGTTCACCGAAGTCGCGCGTCTCGATGCCGTGGATGTACGTCCCGTCTTCGAGGCCCGTCGTGTTGACGTCGAACGTGATGGTCTCGGTCTCGTTGGGGTTCAGCGCCCAGCCGGTCCGTTCGACCACGTCACCCTCCAGACGGAACTCGACGCACTGAATCATCGGCACGTCGTTCGGGTTGGTGATGTCCGCCGATACCGTCACCGGCTCACCGGCTTCGACGCCGGACGGCGCGGAGAGGTTACTCACCTCGAACGACCCGTAGGTCGTGTTGCTCGGATACGTGCAGTACTCCGCCTGCATCTGTGTCTGTGTCTGTTGCTGTACCTGTGCCTGCCGTGTGTCGACCGCCGCCATCCCAGTTCCTGTCGCCGCCGCCGCGACGAGCGCGACGACGACGAGGACGCCGGCGATACGTGTTCGTGTATTCATGTGTCTGCAGTGACAATCTACCGACGCTGTGGGCAAAAGCTGACGAGATAGTTTCAATAGTTTCGCGTGCAAGCTGTCAACTTACCTGATGGTATAGGTGGTTAGTCTGTCTCTGATTTCGATACTGGGGGCTCATTGACCTGTTTTTTTGCAACAGTTCACGAAACACGATGTTTCACGCGAGACGCTACGATTTAACTGTCAGAAAAGCGAGTCGGTCGCCAAAGCTAACGTGGTAGCTTCTCGTTTATTCGAAGTTCTTGACATTTTGAGAGACGGGGTCGGCTGAGCGTTTCGAAAACGGAACGGTGTCGAATCGCTGGCTGTCCCACGTGTCGTTCGAGTAGTCTCATCTGACTTCCCACCCGGGTACCGATTGTCCCCACGACGTTGAGGAGTAGGCAATATAATCAGAATTGCCGTTACATATGAGTTCGAATTTGGGGAATTACACTCTTAATATCCAAAACTTCTTGTACTCGTGTCCTATTTGGTCGTGTATGAGCGAATCCAACGAGAATTCGCGGATTGCACCGTACACGGAGTACTCGCGCACCCGTTCGCGGTGCCCTCGATGCGGGACGTCCGTCCCGAAGGAGGCGGTCGCCGACGCGCTGTGTGCGAGTTGCCAGACGGACGTATCCATCTGATGAGCACGGCCGCACCACACAGTTCCGACGAGTTGGCTGACGCGCCGGTGTTCGACCTCGAATGTATCTACGACGACCCGGAGAACCCGACCGAACTGACGGTGTTTTCCCCGAAGTCGGATGAGCTGACGACGTCGTGGATTACGGTCGACCGCGGAAGCGCCGTCTCGCTCGACGACATCGCGTAGGCGTCGGCGGGCGGCGCTTTTCGGTAGTTCACCTGGTAGTGCTCAGTCTCCGATTCCACGGACGCCTCGCTCCGGCCACGACGTTCAGCTCCGCTCGGTGTTCGAGGAATCAGAAAATGGGTTGGGGCGGATTCGAACCTCGGTCGCTCACTCCGTTCGCTCCCTGCTTCGAATCCGCGGCGACCACACACTTCGACACACGCTCCTCGCTGTCGCTCGTCGGTGGTGTCGAAGAGAAGTGGGTTGGGGCGGATTCGAACCGCCGGCCTGCTCCGTGTGAAGGAGCCGTCATAACCTGGCTAGACCACCAACCCGGCTACGATTTCGATTTTCCGCGCCGCCAATTAAGACTTACGTTGTGCCCCGATTCGAGGGCACAAACGAGCCTACTCGGGTCGCCGCACGCGACGGCGAACCCGCCCGGCGGCCCGGCGACTCCGCGTCGCCGCCCGGCGCGCGCCGTACTCGACGCGCTCTCGCCGCGTCTGCGGCTCGGACTCCTCCCCGTCCTCAACCTCGCGCCCGAGCGCCGCCATGAGGCGGCGACGGAGCGGTGCCGTCTCCTCGTCCAGACCGGCGTACAGGTGCTCGAATCCCCGTCGGAAGTAGTACCGCGCGTCGGTGAAGTGTCGGTTCATACCTCTGGATAGCCACGGCGACGAGAAAACGGTTATGTCACGTGTTACCGAGAGTCATTTGTCTGGGAAAGAGCGATACACTTTAGTGATTCTTAGGCATACCTAAAACCGGGAACGCAGGCCACGCTTCGTGGTCGGTTCCAGTTAGCGTCTGGCCCCTTTCCGGGACGGCGATACCGTGGGCACGATTCGTCCGTCCTGGTCCCATTATCCTCGTGAGCGACCGCGCCGACGCCGGCGGGTGAAGCGGGCGCTCGGACTCAGTACGTCGGCGACTCCTCGGGCACGCCGTCGCGCTTGTTGACCAGTCGCGCGAAGACGAACAGCGCGTCGGAGAGGCGGTTGAGGTACGCGACGACTTCCTCGTTGACCGGCTCTTCGGCCGCGAGCGAGACGACGCGACGCTCGGCCCGCCGCGACACCGCGCGGGCGTGGTGAAGCTTGGCTCCCGTCTCGCTCCCGCCGGGGAGGATAAACGACGTGAGCGGGTCGAGTTCCTCGTCGGCCTCGTCTATCCACGCTTCGAGTTCGTCGACGTGGTCGGCGGCTATCTGCGGGTCGTCCTCGTCGGGGTCGGGGTTCGCGAGGTCGGCCTGCACGATGTGGAGGTGGTTCTGGACGGCTTCCAGCACGTCGTCCACGTCGTCGTGGCCGGTCGGGCGGACGGTCCCGACGAGGGCGTTCACCTCGTCGACCGTCCCGTAGGCCTCGATGCGGTGGCTCGTCTTCGACACGCGGGTCATGTCCCGCAGGTCGGTCATCCCCTCGTCGCCGCGGCCGGTGTATATCTTCATGCCAGCGTCTGGTCGACGTACCGGAGGATGTTCTCGCTCTCGGACATCGTCACGCCGCGGTCGCCGTCAACGAGAACGGGGACACCGCGCTGGCCGCTCACGCGCTTGACCTCGTTTCGGTCCGAGTGGAGCGCGTCGACCCACTGCGTCTCGTAGTCGACGCTCGCCTCGGACAGCGCGTCGTGGACCTTCTCGCAGTACGGACAGCCGTCGAGCGCGTAGAGTTCGATTCCCATGCCCCGCCGTTGGGCGCGCCGACTCAAAGAGATTTGCACGCCGATGGACCCGACCGCCACGCCTCGGTCGTCGTGCCGTCGGTGCCCCGTGAGCCGTTACGGCTCTCCACCCGCATGTTTTAGACACGTCAAAATTCAACCTTAGAGCAACAAATCTATATGGTGGCTTGTATCTATTTCACATAGTGATGAACACTAACGCAGATTCGGTCGACCCCAAACTCTCTCGGCGGTCGGTCGTCGCGGCCGGTTCCGGTCTGCTGACGGCCGGCCTCGCCGGCTGTCTCGGCGGTGGCGGCGGAGCCGGAAGCGGAAGCGATGGCTCGAACACCGGCTCCAACGACGCCTCTGGCGGGTCCGAGTCGGAAGACGAATTCGTCGTCGTCGCGTCGTTCTTCAGTTTCTACGACTTCGCGCGCAAGGTCGCGGCCGACACGCCGGTGACGCTCAAGAACCTCATTCCGACCGGCCTCCACGGCCACGGCTGGGAGCCGGACGCGAGCGTCACGCGCGACATCATCGAGGCCGACGCGTTCGTCCACGTCGGCGAGGACTTCCAACCGTGGGCCGACCGCGCCATCCAGACGCTGAAAGACGACGACGTGGACACCCAACTCATCAACGTCCGCGAGGGCGTCGAACTCGTGGAACTCGCCGCGAGCCTCGACCGCGACGAGGAGGGCGTCGGCGAGGGCCGCGGGAGAGACCCCCACTTCTGGCTCGACCCGCGGCGCGCCAAGACCGCCGTCGACAACATCACCGAGGGGCTGGTCGAACTCGCCCCCGAGCACGAGGAGACCTTCCGCGACAACGCCGACGCGTACAAGGCCGACGTGCTCGACCGCATCGACCGGGACTACCAGGACATCTTCGACCGGGCGTCGCGCAAGGTCGTCCAGTTGGCGGCCCACAACGCCTTCCAGTACATCGGCGTCCGCTACGGCGTCGAGATGCGCCCGCTCGTCGTCAACCTCGCCGCCAGCGGCGACGTGAAGCCCTCGGACATCACCGAGGCGAAGCGCGTCATCGAGGACAACGACATCAAGTACATCGGCGCGGGCGTCTTCGAGACGCGTCGCCCGGCGAAACAGCTCATCGCCGAGACGCCCGTCGAGGCGTACTTCCCCGTCACACCCTACGCGGGCGTCCGCGAGGACTGGGTCGAAAACGACTGGGGCTACGAGGAAATCGCGTACAACATCAACATGCCCACGTTCGAGGTCGTCCTCGGCAACAAGTCGCCCGACGAGGTCGGCCACGACGGCTGGGCCGACGAGTGGAGGAACTTCGAATGAGCGCCCTCCGGAACGGCGAGTCCGCGGAGTCCGCTGATATCGGCGTCGCCGACGACGCCACCGCCGACGCCGGCGGCTCGTCCGGCCCCCTCGTCGAACTCGCAGACGTCGAGTTCGGGTACACCGCGACGCCCGTCGTGGAGGACATCTCGCTCCGCATCGACCCCGGCGAGTACGTCGCCATCGTCGGGCCGAACGGCTCCGGGAAATCGACGCTCATGAAGCTCATCCTCGGCCTGCTCCGGCCCGACGCGGGGACCGCGCGGCTGTTCGGCGAGCCCTCGCACGCCTTCGACGACGGCGCGCGCATCGGCTACGTCGCCCAGCACGCGAGCGCCTCCAAGGAGATGCCTATCACGGTCCGCGAGGTCGTGAAGATGGGTCGGTTCCCCCACGTCGGCTTCGGCCGGCTCTCGGCCGAGGACCACCGCATCGTCGACGAGGCGCTCGCCACAGTCGGCATGACGGACTTCGCCAACCGCCGGGTGACGAAGCTCTCGGGCGGCCAGCGCCAGCGCGCCTTCATCGCCCGTGCGCTCGCCGGCGAGGCGGACCTGCTCGTCTTGGACGAGCCGACCGTCGGCGTCGACGCCGAGTCGGTCGACGCCTTCTACGACCTGCTCGAAGCGCTCAACGAGGAGGGCATCACGATTCTCCTCATCGAACACGACCTCGGCGCGGTCACCGACCACGCCCGGCGCGTCGTCTGTCTCAACCGCGAGGTCTACTTCGACGGTCCGACCGACGAGTTCGTCGAGAGCGACGCGCTCGCACGAGCGTTCGGGACCGCGGCCTCGTTCGCCGGTGGTGGTGGCGCGTGATACCCGTCGAACTGTTCGCCGCGTTGCAGGCGGGACCGTTGGACGCCGTCCTCGCGCCGTTCTACTGGTTCCTCGCGCTGTGGTCCGACCTGCTTTTCGCCGTCGGCGACGCAACGGGTCTCGGCTTCCTCGACTACCGGTTCATGCACCGCGCCATCCTCGTCGGCCTCTGTATCGGCGTGATGGCTCCCCTCATCGGGACGTTTCTCGTCCACCGCCAGCTCGCGCTCATCGGCGACGCGCTCGCCCACACCGCCTTCGCCGGGGTCGCCGTCGGCCTCTTTCTCAACGGCGTGTTCAGCCTCGGCGTCTCGCCGTACCTGACCGCCGTCGTCGTCGCCGTCATCGCGGCGCTCCTCATCGAACTCATCTCCGAGACGACCGACGCCTACAACGACGTGTCGATGGCAATCGTGCTGTCGACCGGATTCGCGCTGGGGACGGTCCTCATCAGCCTCAACGCGGGCGGCCTCGCGGTCGGCATCAACCAGTACCTCTTCGGCAACCTCTCGACCGTCTCGGCGGAGAACGCCGCCATCCTGCTCGTGCTGTTCGCCGTCATCGTCGGCACCGTCGCGCTCACGCGCAACCAACTGCTCTACGTGACGTTCGACGAGACGGCCGCCGCCGTCTCGGGCATCTCGGTGACGTGGTACAACCGCGTGATGGTCATGCTGACCGCGCTGGTCGTCGTCGGCGCGATGCAGATTATGGGCGTCATCCTCGTCGCCGCCATGCTCGTCGTCCCGGTCGCGGGCGCGGCGCAGGTCTCCCGAAGCTTCTCCGAGTCGCTTCTGGTCTCCGTCGTCCTCGCCGAACTCGCCGTGCTGCTCGGCATCGGCGCGTCCTACTACGGCGAGGCCACCGCGGGGGGCGTCATCGTCCTCTTCGCGGTCGGTATCTACGTCGTCTCCGTCGCCATCGGTAAGTTGCAGTCGCGCGCCGGAGAGGACGCGACGCCCGAACTGGGGAGTATCGAGTCCTCCGACCTGTAACGTCGCTCGCGTTTTTCGCCCCGTCCGTCAGCTCGGCGGTTTCGAGGCTGCTCATGGTTCGTACCGGTCGAGTCGCCCGACCGCGTCCCGGAACGCGTACCAGCCCACGCCGAGTCCGAGAAGCGCCGTCGCGGCGACGGCGACCGTCATGGCCGTCGAGAGAGACATCGAACCGGTCTCGATGGCGGCGGTCGCGGCGATAGCCGGCATCCCGATGAGCGCGACGACCACGGAGAACGCCGAGAGCGCGCCGAGCGGGGGGAGCCCGACGCCTCGCGAGCCGGTCGCCGCGTCCGTCGGCGAAAGCCGAAGACCGGCCGCGAGCGACACGACGGGCGCTGTCGCACCCAGTATCGAGCCGACGAGCGCCGCGCCGACGCAGGCCGCCGGGGCAGCGCCAATCGAGAGCGCGGTTCCAAGTCCGGCCGCCGCCGACAGCGCGGTCCCCGGAATGGCCGCCGACAGCGCGTAGCCCGTCACGACTCGTTCGCGCCCGTGGGGTGCCGTGAGCGTAAGCGGGAGCGCGGCACCTTCGGTTCCGAGCGGGTCGAGCGTCACTCCCGCGCCCGTCGCGACCGCGACGTAGGTCGCGACGACGGCCGGAAGCGCGGTCGGGAACGTCTCGACGACCACGAGTCCCACCCCCGCGGTGGCTCCGACGACGATTCCGCTGAACAGTAGTGCGCGCGGTTCGCGCCACAGGCGGAGCCACACGACGCGGGCGACGGCGGCCGTCGGCCGCGAGGCGACACGGGCGACGAGCCGGCCGCCGGCGACCCGAAGCCGGGTTACGATTGCCGGGTCTCCCCGCGTTTCCCCTGCCTTTCCAGCGTCCGCCCGTTGGTAGTCAGTTATCCGGCGGGCCGTGGCGACACCGAGCCACCACGCGACAGGCGTTCCGAGGAGGGCGGCGACGGCGCGCCCGTCCGAGGCACCGACGCCCGCGCCGACAAGCGCGAGGTCGGCGTACCAACCGACCGGGAGTCCGCTCAGGAGCGCGAAGGACGACCGAGTTCGAACGAACGCGAAGCCCACGACCGAGACCAAGAGCGCGCCGAAAAGGAGCCGGTGCCGTCGCACTCGCGGATAGTGACGGAACGCCAATCTGACACCCAGCGCGACCGGGAATGTCACCGCAACGGCCGTCGCGACCAGCGCCGTGACGGCGACGAGCGCGGTCACAGCCGTCGTCGGTGACGCCGCTCCGGCGGCGAACGCGACGCCACCGGCGACGCCCACGACGCCGACGAGCCGGCCGGCGAACGCGAGCTGGTCGAGAAGCTCCGCGGTGAAAAACGCCGTCGGGGAGAGCGCGAGGCGCCGGTGGTCAGTCCGTTCGTCGTCCTCTCGTTGGGCCGTTCTCACGAGCACACCGTAGCAGGTCGCGACTGCCAACAGTCCCGACAGCCCGCGCGCGGTGCCGAGCGCGCCGGCCCCTCTCCCATCCGCAACGGCGACGCCGGCGGCGTACGCACCCGGGTCGCTCCAGACCGCCTCGTAGCCGGAGACCGGGAGTCGGCCGACGACCGCGAGGAGTGCGAACGAGACGGCGGCGAGATAGAGCACAGACACCATCGGGCGGTCGCGCGCTCGCCGGACCCCGCGGAGGGCGCGGACGCGAACGACGTGTCCGACCTGCCGAACCATCGTCTCCATCGGTCACTCGCTCCGGCCCTCGGTCATCTCTAGGAAGGCGGCTTCGAGCCCTTCCGACTCCCCGTCGCGCTGCGCTTTGCGTTTCACCGCGTCCAGCGGCCCCTCGGTGACGAGCCGTCCGTCCTGAATGACGCCGACGCGGTCCGCGAGCGCCTCGACGACGGTGAGCAGGTGCGAGGAGAGGAACACGGTGGTCTCGTCGTCGGCCAGGTCTTCGATGACGCGGCGCATCGTCCGCGCCGACCGCGGGTCCAGTCCGGACGTGGGCTCGTCGAGAAACACAACGTCGGGGTCGTGCAAGAGTATCTGAATGAGTCCGACGCGCTTTCGCATCCCGCGGGAGTACGCTCCGAGGCGGCGGTCGGCGTCGTCGGACAGGTCGAACCGGTCGAGAAGCGCCGAAACCCGTTCGCGAATCGTCTCGGCGGGCAGGTCACGGATGCCGCCCGCGTACCGCAACTGCTCGCGCGCGGTGAGTTCGTCGTACAGCGGCGGAACGTCCGGCAGAAATCCGATTCGACTCGTCACCGACGCCCTGTCTTCGATGGACGCCCCGGCGACGCGCGCGCGGCCGCTCGTCGGCGCCGTCAGCGTCGTGAGCATGCGCATCGTCGTCGTCTTCCCCGCACCGTTCGGACCGAGGAATCCATAGACGCTCCCCGACTCCACTCGGAGAGAGAGCCCTGTGACTGCGACGGTGTCGCCGTACTCCTTCCGGAGCGACTCGGTCTCGATTGCTAGCGGCACGTTTCGTTCGTCGTGTATCACGATAATTAAACTGCCTCCTCAAACGGGGCTGCACTCCAGTCACTCGGATTTGCCCCGGGAGTATCTTTATTATCATCTAACATTATTATACTGATGACATGTCCGGCAGTGTCATAAATCAACGTGAAAGCGTTGAGAATAGTAGTGCCAGCATCGAGACCAATTCCCCCGAAGTTACCGTGCTCTCACGGTCAGAACTCGACGTGGTGCCGCCGCAACTAAGCGGGAGCATCACGCTGATCTGTTCCCGGGAGGCTGACGATCCGCTCGCCGGCCTCGACGACGCAGACGGGGCGTTCGACGCGAACGAGCGCGACCACATCGCCGAGCAGATCGCCGACGAGTCGGTCGCTCCCCGCCCGGCTTCGGAAGTGAGCGGTGACGTTTCGAGCTTCGACCTCGGCTACGGTGACCGGGAAATCGTCGCCGACCGGGCGATTCCATCCGAGGCCTCAATTGCCGTCACCTCCGTCCCGTTCAATGGCGGTCGCATCGACTCGTCGTCGTTCTGGGTCCGCGAGGCTGCAGGTGCCGACGAACTGACGTTCCACATCATCGTCGCGCCGCCGGGTCTCAACTCGGCGGAACGCGATGCGCTCGACCGGCTTCCAGCGGGCGAAGACGTCCCCGACTTCGACCCAGAGTCCGACCTGTCCACCGCCGCGGCGGCCGTCGTCGCCGTCACCATCGCAGCGGTTGCCGTCTCGAGCAGCGGACGAGCTAACCATGCGTTTGAGGCTCCCTCGGGTGCCAGTTCCGACGCCGACTCGGGCCAGTCGGTGAGTGAGCTGATCGAGGCGCGGGTTGGCGCCTAAACGACGCCATCTGGCTCCAATCATGCAGCAAACCTCCCGAATTGGTCCGCGATGACGCCGCTTCAGTCGGTCGTTCTCGCGTTTCTGGGTGCGTGGGTCGGAGCCACGGTAGGAAACTCAACCCGGATTGGCGCAAGCGCGCTCTCCCAACGGCTCGGTCCGTTGTACGCGATAGTTCCGAAGTGGAACTTCTTTTCGCCACATCCGGGGCAACACGACTACGTCTTATTATACCGCGACCGTCGAACCGACGGGTCGCTGAGCGCTTGGCGGAGCGTCGACAAACTCAGTCAGTCGGCCCCTCCGGCTATCGTCCGGTGGGTCTGGAACCCATCGATGTACCGGAGTAAGGCACTTTTCGACCTCACACAGGGTCTCACGTCAGCCTTTGATGACGACGAACAGCGCGCAGATTCCGAAACGGAGGTAACAGCGGCAACCCCCCCGGAACCGAGACGAGTCGATCTCGGTCAGGTGAAGTTCTCGACGATGTACCTCACGCTCTTGCAGCTCGTGACGGCACAGGAACACTCACCGCTCGGAGAGTCCACGCAGTTCGCTGTTATGCAGTACTCGCGCGCGAGCGACGGGCACGAACTGGTATTCGCCTCGGAATTTCACTCACTCGATGACTGATTAACATGATTCCAACGCTCACACTCATCGGAGCCACGCGCGTGATGGCACTCCTTATCGGCGTTCACACGGTCCTGAAGTCGGCAGAGCAGTTAGCTACCCGCGGCAGATTCGAGCCCGACGGCGTACTGAATTGGGACGTCTCCCGCTTGTTCGCGGAGTCCGGACCGGCCTCGAAGGTGGTCGTTCCGCTGATAACGTATCCCCGATTCCGGTGGGTACTCGGCTGCCGACTCTTGGCTGGCGCTGCGGTCGGCGTGACGGCGGCGTTCGGGATGCCATCCCCGCTCGGACTTCTCGTCGTTCTTTTCACCGACGTCTGCATCGTCTTTCGGTGTCAGGGCGGCCTGAGCGGTGATTTCCAGATGGCGACGATCGTTACCTTCGGGGTATTGCTCGTCACGCTCGCCCCCCAGGGGAGCGTTCTTTCCCGTGCTGCCATGGCGTTCGTCGCCGCCCAGGCGGTCCTCTCATACGCGATTGCGGGGCTCAGTAAGGCGATGTCGGACGAGTGGCGGGACGGGACAGCAGTGCTCGGTGTCTTCGCGACGAACAACTGGGGGAACGGCCGCGTGTTTCGGTTTCTCGACCGCTATCCCCGGCTCACCCAGGTCGGCTCGTGGGGCGTCATCGCCTTCGAGTGTGCTTTCCCGCTAGTACTCCTTCGACCGATTGAACTGTCGGTCGGACTGCTCTCACTCGGCGTCCTGTTCCACGTTTTCAACGCTGCGTTCATGGGCTTGAACGGGTTCCTACTCGCGTTTCCCGCGACGTACCCGGCTGTTCTCTACGTGCATCAATGGTTCGGCGGACTGGTTCCCTAGTGACGATGGTCCCGCTGGCCGCCGGTCGGCGTGCCGTTCAGGGGACTCGGACACCCGAACCCTCGTCTCTCGGCGACCACGAAATCACGCTTCGACGCCCGCCCGAGCCGTTTGCTGGCTTGCCCGCGCTCAGTCCGACTGGCTCCCCTGGACGTTCCCGGTCGGGTCCCACAGGAGGTCGACCACTCCCCCAACGCCGAGAAGAACCAACAGCACCGGGAGGTCCGTCGGCGCGCCGACCGCGTAGGCGGCGACGCCGATGACGCCGAGCGGGACCGCGGCGAGGCGCTCGACGTTCGGTACCCGGTGGAACAACAACCCCGTCACCGCGTACCCCGTCAGCGAGGCGAGGAGCAGCGTTTGCACGGGGTCGTGACCGCCGACGGTGGCCCGAACGGTCAGGCCGCCTAAGACGACGGTGAGGAGGGAAAACAGCAGTACGCGGGGTCGCTCGATAGCGGTGATGGACACGCCGGTCGCTTGTGTCTGGAAGGAGATAACACTACTTCACAGACAGGTGTGCGCAAGGCCGACACGGTCCCCGTCGCACTCGCTCGTCGGCCGCCTATATCGAGACGGTGAGTGTCTCGTCGACGCCGGCGAGTCCCGAGACGGTGAGTCTCGCCTCCCGTCGGCCGGTCGCTTTGACCTCGATGCAGACGCCGAGAGGTCTTCATCCCGGCGACGACGCTCTGGACGCTCGCGCCGATGTCGCTCTCGTGTCGAGCGCGCAGACGCCGATGCCCTCGCCATTGCGGGCATTCGGCCGCCGAGACGAATTTCATATCGTCGTAATTGATTTATCACGGGCCGATCCCGCCCGCGAACCAATATCTTCAACAACGACTACCACGGATTCGACCCCATGAGCGACCTCGAAATCCAGCGCGAATGCCCGGCTTGCGGCAACGACACGTTCTACCTCGCCGCCAGCATGGAGATTCACCTCGGCACGAAGACGAAGTGGCACTGCACGGAGTGCGACTACGGCTACATCCACATCACGGACGACATCGAGACGTACGCGAAAGCGGAAGCGTAAGCCGCGAAAAAGAGGTTTTCTCGTTATTCGCCGTCGCCGAGCGCCTGCCACGAGAGCCGCGGGTTCCGCGCGGCGGACACCTGGTCGATGCGGCGGGCGCTGGTCTTCGTGGGCGCGGTTTCGAGCGCCTCGTCGGAGTCGGCGTACGCCGCGTTGAAGGCGTGTGCGAGGTCGTCGAGCGACGCCTTGTCCTCGACTTCCGTCGGCTCCGTGAGCATCGCCTGCGAGACGAGTTCGGGCCACTTCGTCGTCGGCGGGTGGACGCCGTAGTCGAGCATGCGCTTCGCCACGTCGGCGGCGTCGCGGTCGCCCGAGGTCGCCGCGAACTCGTGGTGGAACGGCCCGTACGGGACTTCGAGGTCTATCTGCGAGGCGAGGTAGTTGGCGTTGAGGACGGCCTTGGCGCTGGCGTCCGCGAGACCGGCGTCGCCGAGGCGGGCGATGTAGGCGTACGCCTTCACGAGGACGAGCCAGTTACCGGCGAAGCCGTGGACCTTGCCGATAGAGGACTCGGGTTCGTACTGCTCGTAGCCGGCGGCCGTCTCGCGGACCATCGGACTCGGGAGGAACTCCGCGAGCTCTTCGACCACGCCGACCGGACCCGCACCGGGGCCGCCGCCGCCGTGGGGCGTGGCGAACGTCTTGTGGACGTTGTAGTGCATGATGTCGAAGCCCATGTCGCCGGGGCGGGCGCGGCCGAGCAGCGCGTTGAGGTTCGCGCCGTCGTAGTACAGCAGGCCGCCCGCGTCGTGGACCATCTCGGCGATGTCGACGATGTCGCGCTCGAACAGCCCGAGCGTGTTGGGGTTCGTGAGCATGAGCGCGGCCGTCTCCTCGGAGATGGCGGCGTCGAGCGCCTCCATGTCGACGCGGCCGTCGTCGTCGGACGGGAGTTCGACCACGTCGTAGCCGGCCATCGCGGCCGACGCGAAGTTCGTCCCGTGGGCCGACGAGGGAATGATAATCTCCGAGCGGTCGTCGTCGCGCGACTCGTGGTAGGCCTTGGCGACGAGGATACCCGTGAACTCGCCCGCGGCACCCGCCGGGGGCTGGAGCGTCACGGCGTCCATCCCGCCGATGTCGGCGAGGTACTCCTGCAGGCCGTGCAGGAGGCCGAGCGTCCCCTGAATCGTCCGGTCGGAGCGGTCGGGGTGGACCCCGGCGTTGGGGTCCGCGGCCACGTCCTCCGTGAACGAGGGGTTGTACTTCATCGTACACGACCCCAGCGGGTACGGCCCGAGTTCGACGCTGTAGTTCATCTGCGACAGGCGCGTGTAGTGGCGCGCCAGTTGCGGCTCAGACAGCGCCGGCAGCGTCAGTTCGTCGCGGGTCAGGTCGTCGGGGAGGACGCCGTCGGAATCGACCTCGACGGTGGTACTGTCTTTCTCGGACAGGAGCGGTTCGTACTCGTCGTCGCGGCTGAATCGGGCTTGGTCGAAGTTCATCAGATGACCTCCTCGAAGGCCGCGACCAGTCCGTCCGCGGCGTCGGCGTTCGCGTCGGTGATACAGACCTGCAGATGGTGGTCGTCGAGGGCGTGGACCGCGAAGCCGCGGCCGGCGAGGTCGTTCGTGATGGCTGGCGCGGGCTGGTCCGTCCGGACGACGAACTCGCGGAAGTGGTGGCGGTCGTACAGCGGTGCTTTGACGCCCGAAAGCTCGTCCAGTCGGGCGGCGAGGTCGCGCGCGTCGGTGACGGCCTGCGTCGCCAAGTCGACGAGGCGGTCGGGGCCGAGCCACGCCATGTGCATGGCGGTTCGGAGCGCGACCCACGCCTGGTTCGTACAGATGTTCGAGGTCGCGCGCTCCTTTCGGATGTGCTGTTCGCGGGTCTGGAGCGTCAGCGTGAACGCCCGCATGTCGGCGCTGTCCTCGGAGACGCCGACGAGGCGGCCGGGGACCTGCCTGAGGTACTCCTCGCGGGTGGCGAAGATGCCGAGACCCATCCCGTAGGCCGTTCCGAGGCCGAGCGCGCCGGCCTCGCCGACGACCACGTCGGCACCGACGCTCGCGGGTTCTTCGAGCAGGGCGAGCGCCACGAGGTCGCTTCCGAGACAGAACAGCGCGTCGTTGTCGTGGGCGAGGTCGCTGATATCGGCGAGTCGCTCCTCGATGACGCCGCGGACCGTCGGGGTCTCGGCGTAGACCATCACGGTCTCGTCGTCGACGAGGTCCGCGAGGGTCTCGACGTCGACCGCGCCGTCGTCCATCGGGTACTCGCCGATTTCCATCTCCGCGCCGTCGAGGTAGTTCTCCAGGACGCCGAGACGACCCTCGTGGAGGTGTTCGGGGACGAGCACGCGGTGGCCGCTCGCGCCGCGGCGAAGGCGGTTCGCGAGGAGCGCGGCCTCGGCGAGCGCCGTCGCGGCGTCGTACATCGAGCAGTTGGCGACCGGAAGCCCGGTCAGTTCGACCAGCATCGACTGGTACTCGAACAGCACCTGCAGGAAGCCCTGTGCGATTTCGGGCTGGTACTGCGTGTACGAGGTGAGGAACTCCGAGCGCCGCGAGAGGTCGTCGACCAGCGCCGGCACGTAGTGGGCGTGGTGGCCGCGACCGAGGAACTCCGTCAGCTCCTCGTTGCGTGAAAACAGGTCGGCCATGGCGTTCCTGAGCTCCTGTTCGTCGGCGCTGTCGACGCCGAACTCGCCGTCGAAGCGGACCTCACCGGGGATGTCGAAGAGGTCTTCCGCGCTGTCGACGCCGACGGCGTCCAGCATCGCTTCCTCGTCGGCGTCGGTGTGTGGGGCGTACGGGCTTCCGACCCGCCGTCCGTTTCCAGCCGTCATCTCACTCCGTCTGCTCGCGGTACTCCTCGGGAGAGAGGAGGTCGTCGAACTCGCTCGTGTCGGCCGGTTCGACTTCGAGCATCCAGCCGTCGCCGTAGGGGTCGTCGTTGAGGAGTTCCGGGGCGTCGAACAGTTCCTCGTTGACGGCCGTGACCGTGCCCGAGATGGGGGCGTAGAGGTCCGAGACGGCCTTGATGCTCTCGACCACGCCGAACTCCTCGCCGGCGGCGAGTTCGTCGCCCTCAGCGGGGAGTTCGACGAAGACGACGTCGCCCAGTTCGTCCTGCGCGAAGTCGGAGATGCCGATTTTGACGGCGTCGCCCTCGGTGGTGGTCCATTCGTGCGATTCCAGGTACTTCCGGTCGTCAGGGATTTCGAACATTGTCAGTTGATGAAGGGAGGTGTCACGATTACTGCGCGCTTCTCGCGGCCGCGGACGAGCACCGAAATCTCGGTCTCGTCGTCGGCGTACTCGACGGGGACGTAGCCGAGGCCGATAGGCTCCGACAGCGTCGGGCTCATCGTCCCGCTCGTCACGACGCCGATGACTTCGCCGTCCGCGTCGGCGATGTCGTAGCCGTGTCGGGGAACGCCGCGGTCGAGGAGGGCGAAGCCGACGAAGGTCTCGTCGACGCCGGCCTCGGACTGCTGTTCGAGGGCGTCGCGGCCCACGAACTCGGTATCGAGCTTGACGACGAAGCCGATGCCGGCCTCGTAGGGGGTCCGGGGCTCAGTCTCGGGGTCGAAGTCCTGTCCCGAGAGCAGGTAGCCCATCTCCAGTCGGAGCGTGTCGCGGGAGCCGAGCCCGCAGGGGGTCGCGTCGAGCGCCGACCAGACGGTCTCGGCGTCGTCCCACGGACAGAGGACCTCGAAGCCGTCTTCGCCGGTGTAGCCCGTCCGGGCCACCCAGCACTCGACGCCCGCCACGTCGGCGAACGTCGCTTGGAACTTCGAGAGGTCGTCGAGGGCGGCGTCGGGGGTGGCGTCCGTGACCGAATCGAGGGCGTCGGGGCCCTGTACCGCGAACATCGCCCAGTCCTCGGTCACGTCCTCGACGGTGGCGTCGAGGTCCCAGTCGTCGCGGAACGAGGTCCAGCGGTCGTACATCTCCTCGTCGTGGCCGGCGTTCGGGATGAAGAGGTAGACCCGCTCGTCGCGGTCGGGGAGTCGGTAGACGACGGTGTCGTCGATGATGACGCCCTCGTCGTTCACGATGGCCGAGTACTGCGAATCACCCGGTTCGAGGGCCGTCACGTCGTTCGTCGTCAGGCGCTGCATCAGCGCGGTCGCGTCCGGGCCGGACACCTCGAGTTCGCTCATGTGCGAAACGTCGAAGATGCCGACCGATTCTCGGACGGCCACGTGTTCGGCCTTGATGGAGTCGTACTCCACAGGCATGTCCCATCCGCCGAACTCGGTAAACGTCGCCCCGGCGTCCGCGTGGACGTCGTACAACGGCGGCTTGCGAAGGCCCATACAGGCCCCTGCGAACTGCGATAAGTAATGCTTTGGTATCTGTTCGCTCGGTCTGTTCATTATCTTGCATGAATCTGGGTCGAGTTACGGGGGTAAACACCACGAACCCGCAACCAGGTGGCGAAATCTGCCGTCCGGGAGCGGTTGCGGTCTGGACGGCGTTCGGAGTGATAAACCGACTACTGCGATACAGAACTCCGAAACGGGGTTGCGACGCGCCGCGAGATCGCTATCCGTGTCGTACTGGGTGGTGACAGAGAGTCAGAAAAGCGGAGACCGTCGGGGTCGCTGCCGCCTGTTCGGGGCGAGGCCGGTCTCAGTCGTCCGCGACGGCGGGCGCGTTCGGCGACTCTGGACGCGCTTCGACCTCGGCGGCTATCTGTTCGGACGCCGGCGTCCACGTCAGTTCCTCCTCGTAGTGGAAGGCGCGGTGGTCCTGCGTCGGGTCGACGACCGTCAGCGAGAGCCAGTCGTTGTCGAGCAGTTCGGTCAGTTCCTCGTGGTCGGCCAGCACGTCGGAGACGCGGTCGACCGGCGCGTGGATAATCGTCGAGAGGCGGAGCGGCTGGTGGTACGGCCTGTCGTCGGCGGCCATCAGCGACTGGAGCGGGAGCCCCGTCATCAGGTCGCCGCCGTTGCCCTGGTAGACGCCGACGTTGCCGACGGGGTTCTGGGTCACCTTCGACCCGCTGCCGTAGACGGCGTTGTCGACCGTCGAGAAGTAGTACTGGGCGTTAATCCACTGCGTGACGACCATCGGTCCCGTGAGAATCGCTTCGAGCGCGTCGCCGTCGGAGTCCGTCGAGTGGTCGTACGAGTGGAGGAACGCGCGGCCGTCGAGGTCGAGGTCGCTCGTCAGTTCGCGGGGGCCGATGACGAAACCGGCGTTGCCGGCCAGTCCCCACTCGGGGCGCGTCTCGGCCCAGTCGGCGGCGCGGCGCTCGGTCTCCCTGACACCCGCGGAGCCGTCGGCACCCATCGACTCGGCGCGCTCGGCGGTCGCGTTCTCCCGGGCGACCGCGAGGTCCGCGCGCAACTGGTCGAGGTCGTCGGCGTGGCTCTCGGGCACGTCGCCGTCGAACAGGTCGATTTCGTCGGTCGTCGTGTTGTGCTCGCCGGCGACGAACACCGTGTCCTCGGGGATGTCGAACCCGCGGTCGCGGAGTTCAGCCTTGACGGTCTCGTCGTTGCAGATTGCCGCGAGGACGCGGGCGTTCGGGCCGCCGGGGTTGCCGGCGCAGGCACCGCAGTCCAGACTCGAATCGAACGGGTTGTTCGCCGTCTCGCTGGCGTGGCCGGTGAACACGACGAGACGGCCGAACTCCTCCCAGCCCATCAGTCCGAAGGCGTTCGCGGCGTACTCGACTTTCTCCTCGTCGGTCAGCCCCACCGGGAGGTCGCCGACGTAGGAGTGCTGCCGGTGGACGGCCTGGTCGCAGAACTCGTGGTTGTCGGGGACCGCGTCGTCGGCGGTTCCCAGCAGGTCGGAGACGCGACCGGGGACGAACGTGCGAGCCGCGAGGGCCAGTCCGTACCCGCTTCCGGCGCTCTCGACGAATCCGAAGGCGGTGGCGGGGTTGGTCTTCAGCGACTCGATGACTTCGCCCGCGGTCTCACGGAGGTTCGACCAGCGGTCGTGACTCGCCTTCGTCTCCCTGTCGGTCGGGACCTCGGAGACGTGGTGCTGCGGGTCGAGAATCGGGGGACAGGCGTCGACCGCAACATCGGCGTCGTAGCCCTGATACTCCATCGGGATGCCGAAGAAGCCGGCGTAGCCGTGGGTCTCGTAGTCGCCCGTGTCCTCGATGTGGCGGCGGATGACCTCGGAACGCGTGTCGATACAGAAGACCAACTGCGCGTCCGGGCGGCCGGCGGAGTCGCTATCGTCGAGGGCCTCGCTCTCGGCGGCGACGCGGTCGACGACCTCGCCGCGGTAACTCGCCTCCCACGCGCTCAGGAACGCGTCGGCGAGTTCGTCGGCCGCGTCGGCCTTGGGGGTCTCGGGACCGGTCGACGGCTCGACATCGACGCCGAACGCGTCGAGGAGCGCGAGACGTGCCGCGAGGTAGCCTTCGAGCGTGATTGGGTGCGTGGACTGCCACTCGCCGCCGTCGGCGGCGCGTTGCTTGACGAAGCCGGTCCAGCCGGGGAGCGCGGCGAGTTGCTCCTCGAATATCGGGACCCACTGGCCCTGGGGATACGACTCCAGCGCGGCTTCGACGGTTTCGACCGGCGACTCGGGGAGGTCGGCGACGATTCCGTCGTCTGGAATCTGACCGTCGTACGCGGCCATCGACCGGAAGGCGCTGTAGAACCCGTCTTCGCGGTTCGGCATCGGCCAGTGGGCCTGTCCCTCGTCGAGGAACGCCGACAGCCACTTCGTCAGCACGCGGTCGACCCGAGCGGTGTCGGTGTTGGCGTCAGTCTCGGCGTCCGAGGGCTCCGACTCGACGCCGGCGTCCATGCGCTCCAGCAGCGTTTCGGGGTCGTCCTCGTAGCCGCGGTCGGCCAGTTCCGAGGCGAGCACGTCGGGGTCGATTTGCCCGTCGTCGAGGGCCGCCCGGAACGTCTCGGGGGTCGGGTAGCCGCGACCGCCGACGAGGTCAGCGGCCTGGGTGACGGCCTCGTGGAACGGCATGTCTTCGAACCCCGAAAGCGGGTTGGCCGTCACGAACGAGTGAATCGGCCAGACCGAACCGACGGTCGTCGCCGCTTTGTCGATGCTGTCTTCGATGGTGTGTTCAGTACTCATTGTAGTCCTCCGTGGCGGTCAGCACGGTGCTGGAGGCGGGTTGGCTCGCGTTCAACAGCGCGACGTAGAGGCGGTGGCTGCGCTCGTGGACGCCGAGTTCTATCGCGGCGTAGACGACGAGGAAGACGCCGGCGACGAGCGCGTGGAGCGCGCTCAGTTCGGCCGGGGCCTCGACGACCGGCAGCCCGGACAGGAGGCTCGAAATCGCCTCGTAGGCGAGCGCGTAGACGGTGATTGCCGGCAAGAAGACGAGCGGGACCGCGCCGTAGCGGACTGTCGTCGGAAGCGAGGCGTGCGCGACGACGTTGCGGGCCGCGTGCAGCGTGGTGAGCACGACGAACGTCACGAGCAGGAGCCCGCTGTCGAGGTGCGTTCCCTTCCCGGTGAGCGCCGCGAACAGCGCGCCGCCGGCCAGCCCGGTCGCCAGGACGACGACCGCGCCCGCGACACCGGTCTCGTGGGCGTCGTGGTCCGTCGGGGCGGTGTGTTCGACCGCCGCGCCCGCGCTGAGGAAGTGGTACGCCTTGTAGAAGCCGTGCAGGATGAGGTGGGTGATGGCGGCTCCGAAGAAGCCGAGGCCGGCCTGCATAATCATGAAGCCCATCTGTCCGATGGTCGAACAGCCGAGTTCGCTCTTGACGTCCGACTGGACGTTCTTGAGCAGCTTTCCGAGGAGGGCGCTCGTCGCGCCGACGGCCACGATGCCGAGCATGAGCGTGGCGTCGAGGGTCACGACCGGGGCGAACCGAAGCAGCAGGATGCCGCCCGCGTTGACGAACCCGGCGTGCATCAGCGCGGAGGCGGGCGTCGGGGCGGTCATCGACGAGAGGAGCCAGCCGTGGAACGGGACGAGCGCGGACTGAATCATCGCCGCGAGGACGAGCGCGACGCAGGCCAGAAGCCACACCGGCCCGCCGAGCCCGTCGGCGCTCGCGGCGATGCCGGAGACCGTCGCCGCGCCGGTCGCCCACCACAGAGCCGCGAGCGCGACGCCGAGGAACGCGCTACTGGCGAGGAAGTACCTGCGAGCGACGCTCGCGGCGGCCCGCGCTTGACTCCAGCCGTCGACGATGCCGATGAGTTTCGCCATCGCCAGTCCCATCGCCAGCCAGAGCAGCCAAAACAGCGCGACGTGGTCGGCCGCGACGAGGCCCATCACGGCGACCGTGAAGCCGAACACGGTAGCGAAGAAGCTCGTCTCGTGGCGACTGCCGGCCATGTAGCGGCGCGAGTAGCTGTGGACGATGCCGCTGAAGAACGTCACGACCACCCATAGCAGCACGGTCAGGCCGTCGACGGCGACGACGCCGGGAACCTCCCACGCGCCGCCGAGTCGGACTCGGGCGAAGAGCACGGCGACGCTCGCGGCGAACAGCGCCCACACGAGCTTCGTTAGTGCGACGGGCGCGAGTGGCGAGTCCGCCACCGCGTCCGGGAGTGCTCCGACCGTCGGCTTCGAGCTGTGTCCTGACATCGTTCGATTCGTCGTTGACCAGAACGGTCACCGAAACGCGTTCGGCGTCCGATACTGGTCGTCCTTACACCCATCCGAGAACAGATTGTCTATTAAATCTACCTACATTCACAAATCGTTCGCAAATTAGCCATTATAGAACATTATGGTTTTGTGAGTGCGGTCCGGCTTGAACCGCCGGTTCTGGAAGGGGAAATCGGCTTAGAACGCTCGTTTCGAGCCTCGTGCCCTGCTATCTGCCCGTTCGACGGCCGAGTGTCGGCGACGGTTCACACGGGGGCGACTTTCCGCGACGATCCGCGATTGCAGTCGTTCGTCGGACTCGCTGACCGATTCGTGAACGCTCCGTTCGTCGCGAGGATATCGTGCGCGCGTCCGCTCAGGAATCGTTTTCGGCGTGTCTCTCGGCGTCGAACTTCCCGAACGGCGTCGTCTCGTGCGTGCGGACGAGCACCTCGTCGGCGACCGTGAGGCCCATATCGAGGAGTTCCTGCGCGATGGAGGTGATGTCGCTGTCCGTCTCGCCGACGGCGGTGACGAGGAGGTTCTGTTCGCCGGTGACCAGCTCTTGGACGGCCACGACGCCGTCCATCTCCAGAATCTCGGGGACGAGTTCGCCCCGCTTGGGAATCGAGGCCGTACAGTAGAGCAACATTCGGAGCGGGTAGCCCGACTTCCCATAGTCGACGCTCGCGCTGTAACCCTTGACGACGCCGTCGGATTCGAGTCGCTGGATGCGCTTGCGGACGGTGCTGTCCGAGGTTCCCGTTCGCTTCGCGATGTCGCCGGACGACATGTTCCGGGCATCCTCTTGGAGCGCGTACAGAATCGCCTTGTCTACGTCGTCGATATCCTCGCCAGCCATACCACTACATCGGAGAGGAGAGCACTTTATCCTTTGATATTGCTCGGACGGAGGCCCGCTCGGCATCCGAGGTCCGTCGTCTCCGGAGATAGATTTATTACCCATCCGATACAATTAGTTACTATGATTGTTGTAAAAGATAACACCGACGCGCCCGACGCTCACGAGCAGTCCGTTCGCCGCACGGCCACCTTCGCCGACATGGCCGCCGCGATGCGCGGGTTCTGAGCGGTTCGTCGGGGTTCGGTTCTCCTTTCAGTTCGCCCGACTGCGCCGCGACATGACTGATTTCCTGAGTTTTCGCGTTTCCTGATAGCCCGTTTCAACGACCCGTCTGAACCGGCGCGAGACGCGCTTCGCCCCGGGAAAACGGATTTACCTTTGGGTGTCATATTCTATCAAACTGGGCGACACCGCCCTGATACCCATGGCAGACAAACCACACCAAAACCTAGCCATCATCGGACACGTCGACCACGGGAAGTCCACGCTCGTCGGCCGGCTCCTGTTCGAGACAGGCAGCGTCCCGGAACACATCATCGAACAGCACCGCGAGGAGGCGGCGTCCAAGGGGAAGTCGGGCTTCGAGTTCGCCTACGTCATGGACAACCTCGCCGAGGAGCGCGAACGCGGCGTCACCATCGACATCGCCCACCAGCGCTTCGACACGGACAAGTACTACTTCACCATCGTGGACACGCCCGGCCACCGCGACTTCGTGAAGAACATGATTACGGGTGCGTCGCAGGCCGACCACGCGATTCTCGTCGTCGCCGCCGACGACGGCGTCGCACCGCAGACCCGCGAGCACGTCTTCCTCGCCCGAACGCTCGGTATCGAGGAACTCATCATCGCGGTCAACAAGATGGACGTCGTCGACTACAGCGAGGACTCCTACAAGCAGGTCAAAGAGGAGGTCCAACAGCTCCTGAACCAGGTACGGTTCAACTCCGACGACGCCGGCTTCATCCCCATCTCGGCGTTCGAGGGCGACAACATCTCCGAGCCATCGGAGAACATGCCGTGGTTCGACGGGCCGACCGTACTGGAGTCACTCAACAACCTCCCAGAGCCGTCACCGCCGACGGACGCGCCGCTCCGCGTCCCGATTCAGGACGTGTACACCATCTCCGGCATCGGGACGGTCCCGGTCGGCCGCGTCGAGACGGGGATTCTCAAGACCGGCGACAACGTCCGGTTCATGCCCTCTGACGCGGGTGGCGAGGTGAAAACCATCGAGATGCACCACGAGGAGGTCCCGGAGGCGGGCCCCGGCGACAACGTCGGCTTCAACGTCCGCGGCGTGGGCAAGGACGACATCCGCCGCGGCGACGTCTGCGGCCCGGCCGACGACCCGCCGTCGGTCGCCAAGACGTTCAAGGCGCAAATCGTCGTGATGCAACACCCCTCGGTCATCACGGCGGGCTACACGCCGGTCATCCACGCGCACACGGCGCAGGTCGCCTGCACGTTCGAGTCGCTCGACCAGAAGCTCGACCCCGCGTCGGGCGAGGTCGCAGAGGAAGAGCCGGACTTCATCAAGGCCGGCGACGCCGCCGTCGTCACGCTGCGTCCCCAGAAGCCGCTCAGCATCGAACCGTCGTCAGAAATCGCCGAACTCGGCAGCTTCGCCATCCGCGACATGGGACAGACCATCGCGGCCGGCAAAGTCCTCGAAGTCTACGAGTAGCGCCCGGTTTCGACCACCGTTTTTCGTCCCACCGCCGCGACAGCGGTTGGGCCGTCTGCACGGCGGTCGGTCGACCGATTGGTCACAAACCGCGTGTGAGCGTCCGCCGCCTGCGGCGTCACTCGTTAGCGCCGGGGTAGAGCGCCGACACCTGCCAGACGTTCGCGCGAACGCCGGCCCGCTCGATGTCCATCCGCACGCGGTCGCCGGCGTGGTGGTTCGCGAGGTAGGCGCGGAAGGTGCTGTTCTCGTAGGAGGTCACGTGGTACGTCGAGCCGTTGTCGCCGCGGAGGGTCGCCGCACCGTGGTCGTTTACCTCGTTTACGATTGTGAACGTATTCGAATTATTTCTGGACGCTGTCTCAGACATACCCAATTATATGTTAATTGGATACATAAAACCCGGCGGTGCGTTTAGTAAATCGTTATAAACCACATCGTGATTGTTCCCCACGGGAAACTGTCCGCTCGCCGTCAGTCGATTTTCGGAGAATGGCCCGCGTCCGGTGGTCGATTCGACGCGCCGTGCGCCGGCTGTTGGGTTGCGACCGGCGTGGGACGTGACGCGACACGGCCACGCTATCGAGCGCGGGTGGGTCGTCGAAACGAATCGTGTCGCGTAAGTACGGCTTCTCGAATCGGGGACGGGGCGCGGTCATCCTAGGGGTTGGAGCCAATTAACCGAATGGCTTGATATATCCGGTTTCATTAGTCACCCGCGTCGCCGCGGACGCCCCGGCGCACGTCGACGTAGTAGTCGCGGAGCAGGTCTCGGCCGATTCGAAGCGGCGTCTCCGGACCCACGTCCTCGTCGAGCACCGCGGTCACGGTCCGCCGTTCCCCCGCGAGTTCGACCACGATATCCACTCGCGGGGGCGCGCCGTCGTCAACCACGTCCGGCGGCTCGGTACCGAGGTCGGCCGCCAACCGGGGGTCGATTCGCGTCGTCGACGCGGCGGTGTCGATGCGCGCGAGCACCGCTTTCGACCCGCTGACGCCGGTGACGGTCACGCGCTCCGCGTGGCCGACGACGGGGACTCGCTCGTCGCGGATTCCCGAAGGGGCGTCTGCCGGTCGCGTCCCGTCGAGAGAGCGCCCGACCCGCTCGACGAGCGCCGGGTCGACGCGTCCGCCGGCGCGCTCGATTGCGAGGCGGGCGATGGCCGCCGCGGGCGACCGACCGGTGGCGCGGAAGAGCCCGCGGAACCCCGCCGTCGGGTTGACTTCGAGGACGACCCAGCCGTCGTCGCTCTCGATGAGGTCGACGCCGGCGTAGTCGAGACCGAGCGCCCTCGCCGCCCGGAGCGCCGTTTCCGCGGCCTCCGGCGAGAGTTCCTCCGTCGCGTCCTCGACGTCGCCGCCGAGCGCGACGTTCGTGCGCCAGTCACCCGCCGGGGCGTATCGGTACATCGCGCCGACGACCTCGTCGTCGACGATATAGATTCGGAGGTCGCGGTGGCGTTCACTCGCGTCGACGTACTCCTGAATGAACGCTCGCCGGCCGTCGACGGTCGCCGAGACGGCCCGGTCGTGGTCGACCAGCCACGTCCCTCCGCCGTTGGTCCCGATGGCCGTCTTGTAGACGACCGGCGTCCCGAACCCCTCTCGCGCGGCGTTCAGCCTGGCGTCCGCGGTGGCCATGTACGTGTGCGGCACCGGGACGCCCGCGGCGGCCAGTCTGCTCGAAGTCGCGTGTTTGTGGACCGCGAAGAGGACGTTCCGCGGGTCGTTGAGTACGGGCCGAACCGCGGCGTAGCAACTGGCGATAGAGAGGTCTTCGAGCGGGCTCGTCGACTTCGACAGCAGGAGCCGATTGACCACCACGTCGACGTCGGGGTCGAGCGCGACGCCCGACGGCGACACGTCGATACCGACCGCCTCCTCGTGGAGCCAGACAGCCTCGTGGCCGAGCGCCGTGACCGCGTTGCTGATGGCTTTCGTCTCCCTGCTGTCGTGGAACCCCAGAATCCCCACGGTGACCGTCGGTTTGTCCCCCTCCATGGGTGACACTACGCGTCGCGGTCGCATCAGCGCATCGCGAGGTTCCGCAGAATCGGAATGTGACGCCGCGCGACGCGTCGCGGGCGCGGCGGTCACCTGCTCATGAAGTCGGCTATCGGTTCGGTCCCGCCACCGAGTCGGCGGTCGCGGTTACTCCTTTTCGGTGACGGTCACGGTGTAGCTGCCGCCGCCGGAGTAGCTGTCGACCAGCACCGAGAGGTCGGCCGACGTGTCGGGGTCGTCGATGACTATCTGCTCTTCGCTGTCCGTGGTCCACGAGCGGTAGTCGTAGGACCCGGTCGTGGGGCACGTCCCCGAGCCCTCGTTGACGTAGAGGTCGAAGTCGGCGCTCGACGGCCCGCTGAGGTCGACGACGACCTGCGACGGCGAGCCGTACTCCCACGCGTAGCTCCAGCAGTCGGAGTCGGCCGACGACGACAGCGAGTCGTCGATGGTGGAGGTGGTCGAGTCGCCGCCGCCACCGCCGCCGCCGCCGCTTCCCGGCTCGGTCGTGACGGCGTTCGCGGCGTCGACGCGGCCCGCTCCCTGTTCGTTCTCGGAGAGGCCGACGTCGACCGCGGTGTTCTTGAGCTGGCTCCGCAGGTCGGCCGGCGAGAGGTCGTAGACGGCGAGCGTGAGCCCGGCGACCCCCGAGACCACCGGCGTCGCCATCGACGTGCCAGAGATTTCCTTGTACTCGGTATCGGTCGTCCAACACGAGAGGACGTTCGTCCCCGGGGCGGCGAGGTCGATGTCGGTACCGTAGTTCGAGTACGACGCCAGCGTCTCGTCGGGGTCGAGCGCGGAGACGGCGACGCACTCGCTGTATGCGGCGGGGTACGACACGCTCCCGCTCCCGTCGTTGCCGGCGGCGGCGACGACGAGGCTCCCCTGCTGGGTCGCGTACGACACGGCGTTCTTCATCGTGGACGTGTAACCGCCCCCGCCGAGCGAGAGGTTGATGACGTCTGCGCCCTGGTCCGCGGCCCACTCGATGGCGTCGGCGATGTCGCTCGTCGAGCCGCTGCCGGATTCAGAGAGCGCCCGCCCCGAGAGGAGCGAGGAGTCGCTGATGCCGCCGATGCCCTCGCTGTTGTCGGTGGTGCCGGCGGCGATGCCGGCGACGTGGGTGCCGTGGTACTCGTCGGCGAGCACGTCCGGATACGGGTCGCCGTCGGCGTCGACGAAGTCCTGGCCCTTGTCGGAGCCGAACTGCGCCGAGAGGTCGGGGTGGTCGTACTTGACCCCCTGGTCGACCACGGCGACGGTCACGTCGGAACTGCCGAGCGTGGTGTCCCACGCGGTGTCGGCGTTCACCTGCTGCGGGGCGTACTGACTGCCGTACTGCGGGTCGTTCGTCGTGTAGAGCGCCTGATGGGTGACGTTCTTCTCCGCGTACTTTACCTCGTCGCGCTTCGTGACGGCCGAGATGAAGTTCTCGCGGGCGCGGTCGGCGGCGACCGACGGGAACTTGACGGCCACGTAACTGAGGGTCTTGTTTTCGTGGACGACCGTCGCGTTGCCGGGAACGTGCTTTTCCACGGCCTTGCGCGGACTGTCGGCCGTCTTCGAGACGCCGACGAGAATCTCTTCTTTCTTCGGGCCGGGGGACCGACCGGGCGTCGCGGTGGTCACGCCTGCCGCGCCGGTCAGCCCGGCGGCCGCGGCGAGTTTCAGGAAGGTTCGTCTGTCGAAGTTCGGTGTGCCTGCCATGGGCACACATGTCTCGGGAGACCGTGGCAATATTTGTTAGCTTGACTGAAATTTCAATTTCAGCCTGTTCTTCAAAGACCATTCGGAACAGAATCGTAAACCAAAATAAATCCTCGACAGATTCCCGAATCGTCGTTCCTGCTTCGGTCGCCCCTCCCTCGAAATTTATAAACCCGAAACCGGGTGAGATGGTGTATGGACCTCCTGCGGCGGTTGGTCGGTCCCGACGGGCTCCCGTCGGGCCGAGTGGCGCTCTTCGTGGACGGCCCGAACGTCCTCCGCGACGAGTTCGACGTGGACTTAGACGACATCCGGGCGGCGGCTCGCTCGCTCGGCGGGCAGTTGAGCGCGGCGCGGCTCTACCTCGACGAGCACGCCACGCCGGGGCTGATTCAGGCGGCCGAGGCGCGCGGCTTCGAGGTCATCGTCACGAGCGGCGACGTGGACGTGAAGCTCGCGGTCGACCTCACCCGGTACGCCGTCGAGGACCGCGCCGACGTCATCGCGGTCGCCTCGCGGGACACCGACTTCAAGCCCGCCCTGGAGACGGCCAACGCCTACGGCCTGCGGACGGTCGCCATCGCGCCGGGGAGCTACGGCCGCTCGGACGCGCTCCAGAACGCGGCGACCCACGCGATGACGCTCGACGAACTCGCCGACGGCGGCGACTGAGCCGGGAGACGAGCGGGCCGGTGTCACCGGCTCTCCCGACGCCGCCTGCCCTGACATCGACGCCGCAACGACACCGCACCAACCACACACCGACTCGACCGCGAACGGTTCGCTTTTTCCTCCCCCGACCGACCACTCGTCCATGCAGGAGTTCGACACGCCGGTCGTGGACAACCACCTCCACCTCGACCCGGACCACGGGCGCGGGCTGGAGGCGGTGAAGGATTTCGCCCGGAGCGGCGGCACGCATCTCCTCGTCGTCAACAAGCCCTCGTGGCTCCTCGGCCACGAGGTCGAGACGGGCGAGGACTTCCGCCCGGTGTTCGAGACGACGGTCGAGGTCGTCCGCGAGGCTTCCGAACTACTTCCCGGACGCGCGTGGCCGGTCCTCGGCGTCCACCCCGGCCTCGTCTCGAAACTCGTCGACGACCGCGGCTACGACCCCGAGGACGCCCGCGACCTGATGTGCGCCGGTCTCGACACCGCCGCCGAGTTCGTCCGCGGGGGCGACGCGCTCGCGCTCAAGTCCGGCCGCCCGCACTACGAGGTCACGGACGCCGTCTGGGAGGCCTCGAACGCCGTCCTCGGACACGGCCTCGACCTCGCCGCGGACTGCGACTGCGCGCTCCAACTCCACACGGAGTCGACGACCGACCTCTCGGACGTGGCCGAGTGGGCCGCCGAGCGCGGCGTCCCCGGAGAGCGCGTGGTCAAACACTACGCGCAGGGCCACCTGGCCGGCGGCACGCCGAGCGTCATGAGCGACAAGGACCGCCTCGAAGACGCCGCTGAGCGGGGCGACCCGTTCCTCATGGAGACCGACTTCATCGACGACCCCGACCGGCCCGGAGCGGTGATGGGGCCGAAGACCGTCCCCCGGCGCGTCGATTGGCTCCTCGACGAGGGGCGCGAGGACGCCGTCAGGAACGCCCACGTCGAGACGCCCGCGCTGGTCTACGGCGTCGACACCGAAGCGACGCTCGACCGATAGGGACCGTCGGGCGGAGCGCGGAACGGCCACCGAGACCGGCGCACGAGCCGAATTGCGCCGTCTTCTCCCACGTCGAGCCCTCACACGGTCACGAGCAGGATAAGAAAGGCATTTGAGTCCGGCACGGGAGGTTGTAGGTATGACCGAGGCCGAGGAACGATACTACTCGCCGGAACGCTGGCAGAACTGGTTGACGCGCGTCGAAGAAGAGGACCTGGACCTCGAAAGCGAGGAGACCGGCCGTCTTCTGATGAACATCCAGAACGACGCGGCCATCGCCATCGCCAAGATTCTGACCGCCTACGACGACGACACGCTGGGCGAAGAAGAGGCGCTCGACGAGCTTTCGACCGTCCACGACATCGTCATGGTCGAGCCCGAGTTCGAGTCGGAGAACGAGGAGGCCGAAATCCTCATCGGGAGCGTCCAGACGAGCCTCTCGTGTGCCTTCTTCGCCGCCGAGGAGTTCATCGTCGCCGGCCCCGCCGAACTCGAAGACGACATGGACGCCTACATCCGCGCCGCCGCGGACGCCGAGGCCGCCGACGACCTCGACAGCGCGCTCGGCTACATCGTCCAGGTCGGCACCCGCGTCATCGACGGCGAGGACCTCGATATCGAGGTTCTCGACGAACTCGAATTCGGACTCGTCACCGAGTGGGTCAACGGCCTCGACAGCCTCCAGAGCGGTCTCTCGGAGCCCGAGGTCGTCGAAGAAGAAGACTAAGCTCGGCCTCTCTCACGCTGCTTTTCGTCTCGCTTTTCGACCGCCGAGAGCGTCGGGGTCCCCCGGAATCGGCCCACCTGTAGTTCCGACGGCGAGCCCCGGCTACGGGACCGCGACGAAGTACGTCGCGAACTCGCCGTCGTCGAACTGGACGGTGAGGATGAAGAAGTCGCCACGTGTGTCGAGGTTCTTGTTCGCCGCGAAGTCGATGGTGATGTCCGTCGTCGCGTCCGACGGGAGCGTGACCCGGTCCGGGCCAAGCGTGTACTGATCAGCCCCAACGTTCTGAGCTGGAGAACCGTTGAACGACGCGGTCTCGGCGCCGTTACCGCCCTGGTCGGGGTAATAAAACGAGACGCGGAAACTCGTCACGACGCGCTCCGTTCCGGTGTTGTTGAGGGAGATTCGAGCGGCGTCGTTCCCGTTCGTGGCGGTTGTCCCCGTTAGGATGACGTCTTGGTCCTCCTGCGGCGGATTAATCTCGCTTGTCGACCCGTCGTCTCCCGCGCCCGTGCCGCCGCCACCGCCGCTTCCGTTGACGAGCGGGACAGTATAGGTCGTCTGTTCGATTGCTTCGACCGCCCCGTCACCGTCGAGGTCGCCCGACGCCCGGATGGTTATCGGTCCGTCCGCGTCGGCGGCGGGCGTGAACGCGAACCCGGCGCGGCCATCGTCGGTCGTTGTGATGGTCCGACTCGTCGGTGACGCGTCGCCTTCGGTAACGGTGAAGTCGATACGCTCGCCTTCGACAGGGTTGTTGTAGCCGTCGCGAGCCTCGACGACGACTCCGGTCGACTCGCCGGGCGCGGCGGAAGTTCCCGTCGTGACCGGGACGAGGTACTGTCCGTCGGGACTGGCGACCGTCGACGCGGCCGACGAGGACGACAGTTCGACCTTGGCGAGTCGGAGTTCGTAGGTGTACGAGCCGTTCAGGGTGACGCGGACGAGGCTGTTCGTCGGGTCCGCGCCGTCGCCGAGGTCGGAAACGGCTTTCACCCGGACGTTCTCCAGCATCCGGTCGGCGGTCGGAGACCGACTCCACGCCGTCGCGTTCGACCCGACCGGGAGAGTCAGGGTGATGTCCTCGTCGGACTCGTTCGTCACGGTCACCGTCCGCGTGGCCGACGAGATGGGCGCGACGGTCAGCGGGGTTCGAGTCGCCGTCTGACCGACTCGGCCGTCGACGGAGACGACGGTGATTCGGTTCCCCGAGACGAGCGTCTGGCCGCCGAGCGGGACCACGTTCGCGCCGGCCTCGCGCTGGACCGACGCGCCGGAGACCGTAATCGGCGTGCCGTCGAACTCGTTGTAGTCCGGCGAGTAGCGCAGGACCTTGCTCTCGTAGGTTCGCGCCCCGCCGTCCCAGAGCGTCCGGACGGCCTCGGGTTCGCCGTCGACGGCGTCGGCACCGGCGATAGTGACGTTCCGCGAGTCCGTAAGCGCGAGGCTTCCGGTCGTCGGACCGGGGTTGATGAAGACGACGCGCGGGCGGTACTGGACGCCGGTCTGAACCGTGACACCTGACTGCACTCCTCTCGTCGCGGTCGCCAGCACGTCGTTGTGGAGCGACACGAGGTCGTCCGAGGCGTCCAGATAGGCCCCGAACTCCGTCGCTTTCGTCTGCTGGGGAACGACCGTCGCCTGGTAGAGCGACAGGCCGATAACGAGGAAGCCGAACAGGAGGATAGCGCCGACCTGAACCGCCTGCCCCCGTTCGCTGTCGAGGAGTTCCATTGGGGTGGTCAACTGGTCGGACTGATAAAGGTCTGTTGCCGCGTACGTTTTTATGTCGCACCCGCCTGCGTTCAGTCGTGCAGGTCGCTTCGCGCGCACAGAGCGAGACGGTCGGGATGGTCCTCCTGTTAGGACTCGTCGTGGTGGTCGTCACGGTCGGGGGCGTCGCCGCGCTCGCCGCTGTCGACGACTACCGAGACGACGCTCCGCTAGTGGAACTCGACGTGACCGTCGACGGGTCGAACCTGACGCTCGCGCACCGCGCCGGCGACACCCTCCGCGCCGGCGAGGTGGCCGTCATCACCCGAAGCGAGGACACGACGACCCGGTACTCACTCGGGACTGACGGTGACATCAACGGTCGAGCGGCGACGACGGAGTCGCTGTTCGGCCCCGGAGACAGCTGGCGGCCGGCCGCCCCTGTCGGGTTCGACGGGAGCGATCCGTACCTCGTATTGGTCGTCCACGAACCGAGTAACACCGTCATCCACCGCGCGGAGCGGACGCTCGGCGCGATCACGGAGACGCCCGGCCCCGCGCCGACGCCGCGGCCGACGACGACGAGTTCGCCGGTGACAACCACGTCCACGGCGACGACAACTTCGACGACCGTAACTTCGACGACCGCAACGACGACCACGGCCACGACCACTTCGACGCCCCCGGAATCGACCGCTATCAACGGGGTGCACGTGGAAGACCGGACGACCGACTCCGGCGGTGCCGGTTACCGCGTGGACTACGACGTGGCCGCGGGTCCGGACTTCGACCGCGTCCGCGTGACCTTCGAGAACCTCGATTCGTCGTGGGCGACCCAGACGGTCACCGAGACGAACGCCCGCGGCTTCGCGACCTACGATATCGGCGCGGGCGTCGGTGACCGCTACCGAATCACGGTGGCGGCGCTGGACGCGGGCGGCAACGTGCTCGACTCGCGGACCATCTCGGACGTTGCCGACGGCGACAACCCCGACGCGAACACGGGACTCCCCGAGTCGAACGACCCGAAGATTCGCGGTGCCGCGCTCATCGACCTGACGCAGGAGGGTGCGGCGTACGAACTGAACTACAACGTCACGAACGCCTCGAACCTCTCGGAAATTCGCGTCGAGTTCGACAACCTCGACGCGCCCTCGGCGACCGCGGAACTCAGCGGGACCGCATCCCGCGGGACCATCGCGGGCTACTCGGCGTACGACGGGACCGAAGGCGACGACTACGAGGCAGTCATCCGCGTCTTCGACGAGGACGGCGTACTCGTCGACCGCCGGGTCATCTCGGACGTGGCCGACGGCGTCGACCCCGCCGGCAACGACGACCTGACGCGGGCGTCCAGCCCGTCGTTCGCGGGGACCATCATTGACGACCTGAGCATGACGCAGGCCGACTACGAGGCCTCGTACAACGTCACCGACCGGGCGGAGTTCGGCGGCGTCAGGCTGTGGGTTTCGAACGTGGACGCGTCGTACGCCGAGGGAATCTACGAGAGCGCGGACCCGCGGCACACCATCGACGACTTCGCCGCCGAGGACAACGGCGGGACTTTTGGGATGACCTACCATATCCGGCTTCAGTTGCTCGACGCCGACGGCGTCGTCGTCGACGAGCGCATCGTGACCGACGACGCGGACTGGACCGACCCGTCCGGAAACGACGGCCTCTCCCGCGCGGGAAGCCCCGCGCTCGACTCGGTGTCTGTGTCGGATCAGTCGCAGACTAACCGGAATCGAGTTCGCTACCGGGTCGACTACGACGTTATCGGGACGAGCGAGTTCGCCGAAGTTGAGGTGTACTTCCGCAACCGTCAGCAACCGCAGGCCAGCGGGGTCGTCCGAAGTTCGGCGACGAGCGAGAACAACCTCGAATACGCCGAGACCTACGGAACTGGAGACACCTACGACATCGAGGTCCGCGTCGTCGACACCGACGGTATCGTGGTCGACCGGTACGTCCTCTCGGATATTGCGGGCGACAAGAACGCCTGACCGCTCGTCGCCTATTCTTCGACAACCGACGTAACTCACCATCGACAAAACCTTATCCCTCGGTTCTGTAGCATCGACCATGACTTCCGTCGGCATCGACGCCATGGAGATTTGGACGGGCAAACTCGTGTTAGACCTCCCCAACACCTTCGCGCCGGTGAAGGGCGAAGACCCGGAGAAGTACACGAAGGGCCTCGGTCTCCACACGTCGTCGTTCCCGGACGTGTACGAGGACATCGTCACGATGGGCGCGAACGCCGCCAAGCAACTGATGGACCGGAAGGGCCTGACCCCCGCGGACATCGGCCGCATCGACGTGGCGACCGAGTCGGCGTTCGACAACTCCAAGCCGGTGTCGACGTATATCGCCGGCTGTCTCGAACAGGTGTACGACGGCGACTTCCGCCACGCGAACAAGGGCGAGCGCAAGTTCGCCTGTATCGCCGGCACCCAGAGCCTCGACGACGCCTACAACTGGATTAAGGCGGGTCGCAACCGCGGGCGCGCGGCGCTCGTCATCGCCACCGACACCGCCCTCTACGAGCGGGGCGACCCCGGCGAGGCGACGCAGGGCGCGGGGGCGGTGGCGATGCTCATCGACGAGGACCCGGACCTCGTCGAACTCTCGACCGAGCAGGGCTACGGCAGCATGGACGAGACGGACTTCCTCAAGCCGAACCAGCAGTTCCCCTCGGTGGACGGCAAGCGCTCCATGCAGGTGTACCTCGCCCGCATGCGCGAGGCGCTCGAAGACTACGAGAGCGTCGCGGGTCGCACGCACCCCGACCTCTTCGAGTACATCCCGTTCCACACGCCGTTCCCCGGCATGGTCCGGAAGGCGGCGCTCCTCGGGTTCCGTCACATGACCCGCGACACCGACATCGAAGACGACCTCGAAGCCGAAATCGGCCGACAGCCCCGCGAGGAGGACTTCGAGACGTGGGACGACTACGAGGAGGCCATCCGCGGCTACATGGACGAGCTGAAGACGACCGAACAGTACCGCGAGTGGTACGGCCGCGTCATCGAGCCGACGCTCGACATCTCCAGCCGCGTCGGCAACTGGTACACCGGCTCGGTCCACATCGCCCGACTGTCGGCGCTCATCGCCGCCGCCGACGAGGGGAAAGACATGACCGGCAAGCAGCTTCTCGTCGGGTCGTACGGCTCCGGCGCGCAGGCCGAGATTCACGCCGAAACGGTCCAAGAGACGTGGCGCGACGAAATCGAGGCCGTGGACGTGGACGACCAGCTCGCGGCCCGAACCGAGATCTCCTTCGACGACTACGAGCTCATCCACGACGTGCACAACCACGAAAAGGAAATCGAGGTCGAGGAGTTCACCCAACCCGAAGCCGAGTTCGTCTTCACGGGCTGGGGTCGGATGAACGAGCGCCGCTACGAGTACGTGGAGTAGGTAGAATACGCGGAGTAGCGGGGACCGTCTACGCGAGCGCCTCGCTTGCGCTCGCGGCCGGTCGTTAGAACGAACGAGCCTGTTCGGGGAGTATCGACCACGAGTCTGCCGGGTCCGCGCCCCGGTCGTCGTAGAACTTTCTGCCGATGTAGTCGTCGCTCACGCTTCCGAGTATCGTGTTGTACAGGTCGGCGGCCGACTCGTAGGTCTCGGTTCCGAGCGGGGCGAGGATGGTCTCGACGGTCTCCGCGTCGTCGACGTTCGGCGCGGTCACCTCGACGTCGCCGGCGCGTTCGAGCACGCGGTCGGTCGTAACGGGGTATTCGAACGCCGTTTCGAGATGTGATCGGAGGTCGCGAATGTCCATGGGCGGACATCGTCGCGGCCGCCCTTCGGCTTTTTTCGCCCTTAGACGGACACTCTGGAAATTCGAATCGAATCGGAGAGAACGCGAAAAACGGGTTCCGACGCCGGTTCAGGGGAGTTTCCGCAGGTCTTCGAGCATCTCGTCTAGGTCCCGGTCGGTCACGGCGAGGGCGAAGCCGTCGATAGTGGCGAGCGCGGGCGCGTGCTCCCAGAGTTCGTCCTCCGAGAGGCCGTGGAGGACGACGGCGTTCGGCGTCGGCGTGACGACGCGCATGGCGACGAGCGGCGACTCGCCGCGGGTGACGCCGGTGAAGACGAGCGCCCGACTCGTGGACTGGCCGTAGAGCCGGTAGAACTCCTCCGAAGAGAGTCGCGTGATGGCCTGGATACTGTTGATGACGGTGTGGCCGCTGATGCGGTCTTGGTCGCCGTCGACGATGGGTGTCGCGCCGATGGCGTCGTAGAAGCTGTCCAGCGGAATCGACGTGGGGTATTCCCGGAGGTCCTGGACGATGTCGCTCTCGAAGCCGGCCGAGAGGACGCGGGCGTACTGCCGGATGCGACTGCCGCCGCGGGCCTCGTCGATGTCGAGGAGCGCTTCGACCATCCGGCGGATGACGCCGATGCCGGGGCTCTCGCGGCGGCCGCTCTCGTAGTCGGAGACGACCGACGACGACACGTCCAACTGCTCGGCGAGCGCCGTCTGCGAGATGTCGAAGTCGGTCCGCCACTTCCGGAGCGTCGCACCGGGGTCGTCCGAGAGGGTAATCTCGCCCGCGATGCGTCGAGCGAGGTCGTCGCGCGGTGCCGCGGTCATCGCGAACACCTCGGTTCGACGGACGAGTGAATCATGCGACAACGTGCGTGAGTGTCCCGCAAAAGGGTGTCGAAAGGGGTAGTCGTCGCCTGACGAACCCCGTGGGAACCCTGAAGGTCGTCGCCCGACCACTACGCGGTATGCCATCGACCCTCGTCCACGTCGCGGTCGGCGGACTCGTCGGTGCCGCCCTCCTCGGTCGCTGGTTCGACGCCCGCTCGGTCGGCGTCGCGCTCGTCGCCGCCGCGGTCCCCGACCTCGACTCGTTCACCAGCACGCTCCTGCCCGGCAGCCACCGCGCGCTGTTTCACACGCTCTTGTTTCCGCTCGCTCTCGCCGCCGTCGTGGCCTACGACACGCGGGTTCGTGACCCCGAGCGATCCGTGATTCGCGGTCGGTGGGGCGCTCGCGGCGTCGTGGTCTCGTGGGTCGGTGTCGCCGCGCTCCTCTGCGGCGGCATCTTCCCCGACCTGTTCACAAACGGCGTCAACGCCTTCTACCCGCTCCACGACGCGTTCTACTCGATTAGCGGGCGCGCCGAGTGGTCGAGCACGCGCGGGTTCGTCCAGACGTTCGTCGAACGACGGCCGGCGTCGTCGCCAGCGCCGACGACGGAGACGCTCCACTACAGCACCGTCGTCGACCCCTCGCCGGGCGCGGAACCCGAGAACGTCGAGCGGGTCGCTCCGCTGGCCTCGTCGGGGACGGAGTTAATGCTCATCGTGCTCGGTGCGGGCGTGGTCGGCGGTCGACTCCTCTCGGAGCGCCTGCGCGGGCGGATGGAGTGAGTCGTCGGAACGAGACGGGGGAGCGGCCGAGGCTCGCGACTCCGAGCGTTCATAACCGATGGCGACGCATTCGCGTCCATGAGCGAGACACCCGACGGCGTCGAGGTGCGACCCTACGAACCGGGCGACGCGGCCGCGTTCTGGGAACTGAAACGCGGGTTCGAACTCGGCATCGGCGAGGGAACCGGCGGCGACGACAAGCTCACCACGTACGAGGCGAAACTCACCGACGACTACCGCGAACGCTACCTCTCGTGGGTCGAGCACTGCGCGAGCGACGACCCCGGGTGCGTCGTCGTCGCGGAGGCGGTGTCGGGCGACGAGGACGGTGACGTCGGCGTCGATAGCGACGGCGACGACCGCGGCGACGACGCTCGTCTCGTCGGCTACGCCTTCGCGCTCCCCGAGGAGATGACGTTCATCTGGGACGCCGCCGTCCTCAACGAGCTGTTCCTCGACGCCGACTACCGCGGCACGGGCGTCGCCGACGAACTCATGGAGGCCGTACTGGACCACGCGCGCTCGCAGGACCTCCCGTTGGACCGAATCGTCCTCGACGTGGACGAGGCGAACGACCGGGCGCGGGCGTTCTACGACCGCTACGGCTTCGACCACTGGGGAGAGCTCGTCGCTCGCGACCTCTGAGTCGAAGAAAGCGAGGTACTGGAGAACGGCGATTCGAGCGCTCGGACAGGCGCGACTACCGGAGCGCCGTGGCCGCGAGGCCGCCGACGGTGCCGAGAACCGCGGGGTACGCGACGCCCGCGAGGAGCGCGGACGTGACCGGGTCGGGACTAACGGCCGCGTCGCCGACGGTGACGGTGAAAAGCGCGATACCCGCGAGCGCGAAGACGAGGTAGCCGACGGTGGTTCCCGCGCCGGCCAGCGCGCCCGCCCGCGTCGAGGACGCGCCGCTGACGACGGCCGCGAGCGCGCCCGCCGCGAGGAGCGCGACCACGGGCGCGACGTAGAGCACCGGCGAGAACGCCTCGACGCTCTCGATGAGGTTCGCGGCGGAGGTGGTCCCGAACAGCCCGGGGAACGTCGTGGTCACGCCGTGGGCGCTCATGAACACCCAGCCGACGACCTTCCACGTCGAGATGTCGGAGCCGAGGGCTTCGAGCACCTGGCTGGCCGTCGAGTTCTCGATGGTCGAGGAGGTGAGGAGGTAGGTCACGAGGTAGCCGAAGAGGGCCGCCCCGAGACCGGCGACGCCGCCGCTGCCGACCGACCGAAGCGTCGATGGTGTGGAACCGGGCGTTGATTCAGGTGTCGTTGACATCGTGTCGGAAGCGATTGTCGTTCTCCCGTAAATGTCTCGTGGCCGCCGTGAGAGGGCCTCTCGCGGTACGTGATGCCGATACGTGACGGTGGCGACGCGTCCAGCGACCGCCCGACGGCCATCGAATACCGGAGGGTCACGTTCAAGTCTCGCCGTGCGATAGCGACGGGCATGTTACTTCGGGGCCCACGGGTGATTCGTGGCGACCGCGTCATCGACGAGGCGGACGTTCGAATCGACGCCGAGACGGGGCGAATCGAGGCCGTCGGCGACCTCGACCCCCGCGGGGACGAGCGAGTCGTCGACCTCGCCGGGAAGACGGTCACCCCCGGACTGGTGGACGCGCACGTCCACTTCTCCTTGTCGGGCGAGCGGAGCGTCGAGGACGTGGTCGGCATGTCCGACGCCGAACTCACGCTGGTCGAGGCGCGAAACGCTCGGAAGACACTCGAAGCGGGCGTCACGGGCGCTCGCGTGATGGGCGCGCGAGACATCGACGTGGCGCTGAAACGCGCCATCGACGCCGGGGACGTGCCCGGTCCGCGGACGGTCGCCAACTGCCGGTCGATAACCATCACCGGCGGCCACGGCCACCACATGGGCCGCGAGATAGACGGGCCGACCGAGGCGCGAAAGGCGGTCAGAGAGCAGGTGAAACTGGGTGCCGACTTCATCAAGTTCATGACGACCGGCGGGGTGACGACGCCCGGCAGCGACCCCGGCGCGGTGGCGTTCACCGAGGAGGAACTCCACGCGCTCGTGGACGAGGCGCACCGCCGGGGCGTCCACACCGCGACCCACGCCCACGGCGGCGAGGGCGTGAAAGCGGCCATCCGGGCCGGCGTCGACACGGTCGAACACGGGACGTTCCTCGACGACGAGGCCATCGACCTGTTCGTGGAGCGCGACGTGACGCTCGTGCCGACGCTCTCCGCGCCGTACCACATCGTCCGCAACACCGAGGCGGCGACGAAGGAGGACGTGGCGAAGACCGAGACCGTCTACGAGCGTCACATCGAGTCGTTCAAACTGGCCGCCGAGGCCGGTGTCCGAATCGCCGGCGGCACCGACGCGGGCACGCCGTTCAACTTCCACGGCGGCAACGCCTCCGAGGTGCAGTTCATGGCGCAACACGCCATGGAGCCACTGGACGCTATCCGAGCGATGACCGAGACGGCCGCCGACGCGGTGGGGTTGGACGACTGCGGCGTCGTCGAACCCGGCGTGTACGCCGACCTGCTCGTCTTCGACGACGACCCGCTGTCGGACCTGACGGTATTGAACGACCCGACGGCGGTCCTGAAGGGCGGCCGCGTCGTCGCCGGCGCGGTCCCCGGCGGAGAATAAGTCGGCCTCAGCGAACGTCGTCGGGGTCGAGGTCCCAGCGGAACTCGGCGTCGTAGTCGCCGCCGGTCGTCGCCAGCCAATCCTCGCGGGAGACGCTGTAGCGGAGTTCGTCGGCCGGGTCGCCGTCGATGACGATGCTGTTTCGCTCACGGCCGTCGAGGCCGCCGCCGAGCGCCGCCGTGTACTTCTCGATGGCGCGCTGGGACTTCTCGTTCGCCGCGACGTGTGACACCGCGACGACTTCGAGGTCGAACACGTCGAACGCGAGCGCCGCCAGCGCCGCGGCGCGCTCGCCCGAGTAACCGCGACCCCAGTGGCGCGGCCGGAGCCACAGACCGAGTTCGCCCACGCGGCGGTCCCACTCGGTGTGGAGGCCGCCGAACCCCGCAATCTCGCCCGCACCTTCCTCGCCTTCGCGCGGGATAATCGCGTAGTCGGCGCTCTCGGCGTCGGTCCAACTCGACTCCCCGCGGTCGAGAAAGTCCTTCGTCACCTTCGGCGTCTCGTGGCGCGACCACGGCATGTACCGGGTCACGTCGTCCATCTCGGGGGCCGAACACAGGTCGTAGGCCTCGTGGACACCGACGTGCTTCGGGCGGCGGGCGACCAGTCGGAGCCGCGGCGTCTCGATGACCTCGGGGAAGAGGTCGCTCACGCGCGGCCCTCCCAGCGGAACTCGGCGTCGTAGTCGCCGCCGGTGGCGTCTTCCCACTGTTCGCGGGTCACGGACCAGCCGCGAACGTCCCGTGGAGTGCCGTCGGCGTCAACGGCCTCGTTGGGGAACAGGCCGTCTTCCTGCCCGCCGAAGCGGTCGGTGTACTTCTCGATGGCTCGACACGACGCCTCGTTTTCGGGCATGGCGTACGCGAGCGCGACGTCGAGGTCGAGCACGTCGAAGACGGCGGCGAAGAACGCGGCCGCGCGCTCGCCCGAGTAGCCGCGGCCCCAGAACTCCTTGCGGAGCCACATGCCGAAGACGGCCCGGCGCTTGTCCCACTCGGGGTTGAAGCCGGCGGTGCCCGCGAACTCGCCCGCGCCGTCCTCGCCGTCGCGGGGGAAGACGGCGTAGATGGCGTTGTCGGCGGACTCGTGACCGTCCTCGGCCTGTTCGAGGAAGTCCAGCGTCTCCTTGGGCGTCTCGTGGGCCCCCCACGTGACGAACTCGGTCTCCTCTTCGATGGTGTCCGACCGCGAGGCGGCGAAGTGTTCGTACGCGTCCAACGGGTCGACGACCTCCCGCGACAGGGCGCGGAGCCTGAGCCGCGGGGTCACGATTTCGTCGGGAAACATGGAACGGAGTCCACTCGGAGGGCGCTAATAAGTTTTCTGAATATTGACACATGTCGGCACGGGACAGTGTCCGGCGAGCGGTCGCGGACGACAGAGCAGTCGGATTCGAACACCTTCCGGTCGTACATACGTTCTCCCGTGCGAGAACGCGGAGATGCGTATTTGTGGCGGGAGCGCCTCTGACAGAAGGGAGTCAGTATGGACTGGGAGCGAACGGTCGGCGGCTACGCGCTCGTCATGGGAGCCGTGACGCTCGCCATCTGGGTGTTGACCGTCGAGCACGGGTCCGTCATGGAACCGCGGACCGACCCGTTCGCGCTGTTCGCGTCGCTCGTGTTGGGGGGGCTGACCGGCGTGTCGCTGCTGGCGACGGGCGTGGGACTCGTCCGGAGCCAACTGTGGGCGCGGCCGCTCAGCCTCGTCGCCTTCGGCCTGCTGTTCGCCGGCGTCATCGACAGCGCCGGCTACTACGCCGGTGTCGGACGAGTCGGCGTCGTCGTGGCGCTGTTCGTCGTCTGCCTCGTCACTCTGGCGGCGCTCGGCTGGTTGCTCGTCGACGCCCGGAACCGGGCGCGGCGGGCGGCGTGGTGAGTCCGCGTCCGACCGGCGCGCGGCGCTCCGCAACCACTAAACGCGCCTCGGTCCTCCTTCCGGTAATGGTAGACTGGACGGAGAAGTACCGCCCATCGACGCTCTCCGAGGTCCGCGGCAACAACAAGGCCCGCGACGCCCTCGCGGAGTGGGCCAAGACGTGGGACGACCACCGGGAGGCCGTCGTCGTCCACGGGAGCCCGGGCATCGGAAAGACCTCCGCGGCCCACGCGCTCGCCGCCGACATGGGCTGGGAGACGGTCGAGCTGAACGCGTCGGACCAGCGGACCGGCGACGTCATCGAACGCTTCGCCGGCCGCGCCGCGAAGAACGCGACGCTCGCCGGTTCCTCCGCGGGCACGTCCACCCGGCAGTTGGTCATCCTCGACGAGGCCGACAACATCCACGGCAACTACGACCGCGGCGGGGCCAGCGCCGTCACCCGCCTCGTCAAGTCGTCGAGCCAGCCCATCGTCCTCATCGCCAACGAGTTCTACGACATGAGCCGCGGGCTTCGGAACGCCTGTCAGGAAATCGAGTTCCGCGACGTGTCCGCCCGCTCTATCGTCCCCGTCCTCCGCGACATCTGCCGCAAGGAGGGACTGGAGTTCGAGTCCGACGCCCTCGACCGCATCGCCGAGATGAACAGCGGCGACCTCCGGTCGGCCGTCAACGACCTGCAGGCCATCGCCGAGGGCCGCGAGAAAATCACCGAGGAGGACGTGGTCATGGGCGACCGCGACCGCTCTGTCGGCCTGTTCGAGTTCCTCGACGCCGTCCTCAAGGAAAAGTCCGCACAGGAGGCGCTCTACACTGCCTACGACGTGGACGAGACGCCCGACGACCTCACGAAGTGGGTCGAGGACAAGGTCTCGCTCGTCTACGAACCCGACGAACTCGCCCGCGCCTACGACTTCCTCGCCAACGCCGACCGCTGGCTCGGCCGCGTCCGCGCCACGCAGAACTACTCCTACTGGCGCTACGCGACCGACAACCTCGCCGCCGGCGTCGCGGCCTCCCGCGACCGGACCCGCGGCGGGTGGACGCGCTACGGCGGCGCACCCTACCGCTCGACCCGCGACAAGACCCGCGACACCGTCGTCCGGAAAATCGCGGAGCAAGGTGGCTTCAGCATGGCGACCGCCCGTCGCGAGGTCCTTCCGTACCTCTCGGCTATCACCCACCACTGCAAGCCCCGCGAGCTGACCGTGGCCACGGCCGCCTACTACGAGTTCGACGAGTCCCACGTCTCTTTCGTCACCGGGAGCGGCGAGACGACGAACAAGGTCCAGTCCATCGTCGAGGACGCCGGCGAACTCCGCGAGGAACTGGTCGAAGCACACGCCGGCGGCGCGTTCGCCGGGATGGAGGACGTGGCCATCGAGGGCGACGCCGCGGCCGCCGACGGCGATGGTGGCGGCTCCGACGACGTGCTCGACCGGGACGCCGACGCCGACGAGTCGGCCGAGAGCGACGAGACCGACGCGTCGACCGACGACGGACAGTCCGGCCTCGACGACTTCTTCTGAGCGGGCCAGCCGTCTCGTCTCCGCCGCACCGACGCCCGAGATTGACGCCACGCGGAGCTTTTTCAGGTCGCCCGACGAACCGCGCGTATGAGAGCCGCAGTCCTCCGCGAACACGGTGAACCGCTCGACGTGACCGAAGTCCCCGACCCGACGTGCGACTCCGACGGCGTCGTCGTCGAGGTCGAGGCCTGCGGCATCTGCCGGAGCGACTGGCACTCGTGGATGGGCCACGGCGAGTGGGCAAACGACGCCGTTCCGTCCGGACAGATTCTCGGCCACGAGCCCGCGGGCCGCGTCGTCGAAGTCGGCGAGGACGTCGAGACAATTGCGGAGGGCGACCGCGTCGCCTTGCCGTTCAACCTCGCGTGCGGTTCGTGCGGCTACTGCCGGACCGGCCACGGCAACGTCTGCACGGGCGACCACCCCAACGCCCTCGGCTTCGAACTCTCCGCGCAGGGCGCGTTCGCCGACTTGGTGCATCTCCCCTCCGCCGATTACAACGCGATTCGGCTCCCCGAGAGCGTCTCGCCGACCGACGTGGCCGCGCTCGGCTGTCGGTTCATGACCGCCTACAACGCCCTCGACGCCCGCGCCGGCCTCCGCGCGGGCCAGTGGGTCGCCGTCCACGGCTGCGGCGGCGTCGGCCTGTCGGCGATTCAGGTGGCGAACGTCCTCGGGGCGCGCGTGGTCGCGGTCGACGTACGCGATTCCGCGCTGGACGCCGCGACCGACCTCGGAGCCGACGCCGTGGTCAACGGCTCGGCGGAAGACCCCGTGGACGCCATCCGGGGGCTGACCGACGGCGGGGCGCACGTCTCGCTCGACGCGCTCGGCGTTGCGGAGACCTGCCGAAACTCGGTTCGGTCGGTCCGGCCGCGGGGCTCGCACGTGCAAGTCGGGCTGACGACCGAGGCCGAAAAGGGGAACGTGTCGCTGCCGACCGACTGGATGACGAGACACGAGGTGTCGTTCCTCGGGGCGCGCGGGATGCCGCCGACGAGCGCGGACGACCTGCTCTCGCTGCTCGCGTCGGACGCGGTCGACCCCGGGTCGCTCGTGACGAAGACCGTCTCGCTCGACGAGGTTCCCGGGCGGTTGGCCGCGATGACCGACTACGACACCGTCGGCGTCGAAGTGATGGTTCCGTAAAACAGCGGTCGTCGGTTCGGATGCCCGTTGCCCGCTCAGGGCGTCGGCGTCGGCGCCCGACGTTTTTCTGACGACTCGTCGTCGTCCAGTCCGCGCCAGACGACCTCGCCGCAGTCCGGGCAGTCGAGTCGGACCGCACGGCCGTCGCGCACCTGTTCGGGCCACTCGTCGATACCGGCGGCGCGACCGCAGGTCTGACAGAAGAGAACGGTCTTGGTGTGTTCGCAATCGGGCGGTTCGTGACTGAATTCGCGGGGAGCGTAGTTCATGCCGCAGCAAGCGGCGTTTCGGGGGATAAGCTTGTTGGATGAATCCGGGTGTGTGCCCGGCTACCCCGGCTCAGAGCAGTTTCGAGAGGAACTGCTTGCCGCGGTCGGTCTTCGGGTTCTCGAAGAACACCTCGGGCGGCGAGTCCTCGACGACTTGGCCGTCGGCCATGAGGACGATGCGGTCGCCGACCTCGCGGGCGAAGCCCATCTCGTGGGTGACGACGAGCATCGTCATCCCCTCCTCGGCGAGGTCGTGCATCACGTCGAGCACCTCCCCGACGAGTTCGGGGTCGAGGGCGCTCGTGACCTCGTCGAACAGCATCACGTGCGGGTCCATCGCGAGGGCGCGGGCGATGGCGACGCGCTGTTGCTGGCCGCCGGAGAGTTGGTTCGGGTAGGAGTTCGACTGCGCGCGGAGGCCGACGCGGTCGAGCAGTTCGTCGGCGCGGCGCTCGGCGTCGCCTTTCTTGAGACCCTTGACCTTCGTCGGGGCGAGCGTCACGTTCTCCCGCGCCGTCTTGTGCGGAAAGAGGTTGAAGCTCTGGAACACCATGCCGATTCGCTGGCGCAGGCGATTGATGTCCGCGTCGGCCGCGGAGATGGACTGGCCTTCAAGTCGAATCTCGCCGTCCTGAATCTCTTCGAGGCGGTTCGCACAGCGGAGGAGCGTCGATTTCCCGGACCCCGAGGGGCCGATGATGACGCACACTTCGCCCTCTTCGACGTCGAGGTCGACGTCTTTCAGGACGTGCGTCTCGCCGAAGTACTTGTCAACCTCGTCGAATTCGAGGAGACTCATCGGCGGTCACCCCCCCAGTCCGAGCGGGCTTCGAGGTAGCTGACGATTTTGCCGAGCGGAACCGTAATCATGAGATAGGCGATGGCGACGAGGATAATCGGCGTCCACGGGTCGAACGTGGTCGAGTTGACGTTGCGAAACGCGCTGATGAGTTCCGGAACGGCGATGACCGTCAGGAGCGAGGTGTCCTTCACGAGGATGACCTGGTCGTTGCCGATGGCGGCGAGCGCGTTGCGCCACGCCTGCGGCAGGACGACCTCGCGCATGCCCTGCACGTAGGACATCCCGAGCGAGCGGGCGGCCTCCATCTGTCCCTCCGGGACGGCGTCGATGCCGCCGCGGACGGCCTCGCCGACGTAGGCGGCGTGGTTGAGCGTCAGCCCGATGATGGCTGTAGGGTACTGCCAGTTGGAGATAGGGAACTCCCCCGGCGGCCAGAACGCCGGAATCCCGACGTAAATGACGAGCAACTGGAACAGAAGCGGCGTCCCGCGGAAGAACTCGACGTAGGCGGTCGCGACGGCGTTCGTGAACCCCGTGTTCGACACCCGACCGAGTCCGACGAAGATGCCCGCGGTAACGGACAACAGACTCCCGACGAGGATGATGGCGAGCACTCGCAGGAACGCGTTGACGAACTGCGGGTGGATGATCTCCACGAAGAGTTCGAAATCGACCTGGGTGAAGATAATCGCCGCGATGAATCCGCCGACTCCGAGCGTGAATAGCCCCGCGATGGCCGCGCCCAGTCGTCTGAGCGTTTTGTCGTTCAAAAACTGCTCTTGGTACTCACCGTCGCCGGTTCGTCCCTCGGAGTAAGATTCAGCCATTGGTAGTATTTCTCACGGTAGTGGGATAAAAAAACGCGTCCTGGTCGAATTATCCGGAGAAGTACTCCGAGTAGATCTCGTCGTACGTCCCGTTGTCGCGGATGGTCTCCAGCGCGCCGTTGACCTCCTCGCGGAGGTCGTCGTCGTCCTGCCGGAAGCCGATGCCGTACTCCTCGACGGTGAGGGTGAGGTACGGCGGGGCGTTCTCCTTGCCCTGTTCTTCGGCGGCACCGGCCCCCTCGAGGAACCGGACGTTGTCGCTCTGCTCGACGAACGCGGCGTTGACGGTGTTGTCGTTGACGACGGCGCTGACCTGGTTGTTCCGGAGCGCGTCGAACGCGCCGGTCACCTGGTCGTAGCTCTGAATCGTCAGGTCGCCGCCGAACTCCTCTTTGAGGCTGGTCGCGGCGCTCTCGCCGGTCGTCCCCTTCTGGACGCCGACGGTGACGCCCCGGAGGTCCTCCTTCGAGGAGATGTCGCTCTGGTTGAGGACGATGACCGTCTGGTACGCGGTGAAGTACGGGTCCGAGAAGTCGATCTGCTCCGCGCGGTCCTCCGTGATTGTCATCGCGGACATGATGACGCGGAAGTTCCCGTTGTTGAGCGAGGGGATGATGCTGTCGAAGCTCGTCTTCTGGAACTCGTGTTCGTAGCCGAGTTCCTCTGAGAAGACCGCCTCCGCGATGTCGACGTCGAAGCCGACGAGTTCGCCCTCGGTCGTCTCGTACTCGAACGGACGGTACGGGATGTCCGAGCCGATGGTAATCGTCTCGCTACCGCTGCCGCCGCCGCCGAGACAGCCGGCCAGCGTGAACGCGGCCGCGGCCCCGGCGGAGCCCTTCAGAAAGGTACGACGTTCCATAACAGCCATCAGGTAGCACAGCCCCGTATAACACTTCTTCGGTCCGTTCATCAATTCGTTCCGATATTGACGAAAAATATCCGGGAATTGTGTAGATGGGTGGGATATATCTCCAACCGCGAAACGGAGTCAGCCCCTTCGTGGGTCTCGGATTGCCGTACAACTTCTGGCGATACTGTTGTAACTTTTGCCGCGATTAGTGCGAGTATTGAAGCCAGCTCCGACAAGCGGGCGAGCGCACGACCAATCAGGTTGCGGTCCGCTCGTCAGTCCGCGTCGTTCGTCGCGCCGGCCTGCGGTACCGGAAGCCCACCGCGGACGAGCACCGCCGCGCCGACGACGAGGACGAGCGCGAGGACCGTCCCGCCGAGGTGGGCGAGTTCGAGCGCCGGACCGTACACCTGCCGGCCGGCGATGAGGAGCGCGACGACCACGACGCTCGCGGGCGCGGTGACGAATCTGAGCCGACCGTAGGCGTCCGCTCGCGGGCCGTGGGCGGTGTTCGCCCAGAGGGTGACCGCGAGGAGCGCGGCGTAGGTGGCGAGGCCGACGACGTAGTAGACCGCTTGCGTCGTCGGGCCAAAGGAGACGAACGCGTGGGGCGCGAGGACGAGCATGACGGGCGCGCCGACGAGCGCCAGTCTGACCGCGTCGGCGATGCGGGGGATGCCGCGGTCGACGAGCCCCCACGCCGCGGCGGCGACGACGGCGGTGAAGATGGACGTCGCGACCACGTAGTGGGCGGTGAGGATGACCCACTCGTACTCGGTGACGGTGAGCGCCCCGAGGACGATTTGGAACGGGAGGATGACCGTGGCGACGACGAGCGCGTAGCGGACGCCTTTCGCGACGCCCTCGCGCCACGCCTGCACGGTCGTCCCGAGGATGAGGAAGCCGGTGAGCATGGCGACGAGGCGGTGGAACCACTCGATGAAGCTGCCCCAGTTGGCCGGGAACAGGCCGAGGAAGCCGTCGCAGAACGGCCAGCGCCCGGCGCAGGTGAGGCCGGCCCCCGAGGCGGCGGTGTACACGCCGAGGACCATCAGGACGCCGGTCATCGCGGCGGCCCCCGTGAGGAGGCGGCGAAGCCGAGGTGTCATACGCGTGGCTCAGGACCGCGCGAACTTATATTTCGTCGGTATGGTCCTCGAAGGCGTCGCCCCGGAGCGCCGCCCCGTGGCTGGCACCGGTCGGAACCGGCCGGCCCCGGACGACCCGACGGGCTTCGTCCCACTTGTCCGAGCCGTCCCATTCAAGTCGGTTCGGTTGGACGCGCGAACATGGACGAGCGACTCGAATCCCGAGCGGACCGACTCGATGGCTACCTCGACGACAACGGCCTCGAAGCGGTCTGGTTCGCCCGACCGAACTCCTTCGCGTGGCTCCTCGGCGGCGACAACGTCGTCGACCGCGACTCGCCGCTGGGCGTCGCCGCCGCCGGCTACGACGGCGACGAGTTCCACGTCGTGACAGACAACATCGAAGCGGAGCGCCTGCTCCACGAGGAAGTACCCCACGAGGACGTTCGCGTCCACCGCTTCCAGTGGTACGAAGGCTCGCTGGCGTCCGGCGTCGAGGCGGTCTCGCCGACCCCCGCCGCCGCCGACTTCGACGTGCCCGGCTTCGAGAACGTGGACGCCGCGGCCGTCCGCCAGCCGCTTTCCGACGCCGACATCGAGGCCTACCGCGAACTCGGCCGCGACGCGGCGAGCGCCGTCGAGCGGGTCTGTCGCGAACTCGAACCGGGTGACACGGAACACGAGGTCGCCTCCGGCCTGAAAGTCACGCTCAGCGCGATGGGCATCGAAGCGCCGGTTGTCCTCGTCGGCAGCGGGCGGCGGGCCCAGAAGTACCGCCACTACACGCCCAAACAGGAGGAACTCGGCGACTACGCGCTCGTCTCCGTGACGGCCCAGCGCGGCGGCCTCTACGCGAGTTGCACGCGAACCGTCGCGTTCGACGCGCCCGAGTGGCTCGAAACCCGCCACGAAGGAGCGATGCAGGTCGAGACGGAGGCACTGGCGGCGACCCGAGAGGCCGCCGTGGAAGGCGGAACCGCCGGCGACGTGTTCGACGCCATCCGCGACGCCTACGACTCGGTCGGCGAGTCCGAGGAGTGGCTGAACCACCACCAGGGCGGCGCGGCCGGGTTCGCCGGCCGCGAGTGGTTCGCCACGCCCGACGCCGACGACGAGGTCCACGCGCCGATGGGCTACGCCTACAACCCGACCATCCAGGGGGCGAAAAGCGAGGACACGGCGCTCGTCACCGACGAGGGCGTCGAAGTGCTGACCACGACCGGTCGCTGGCCGACCAGGACCGTGACCGACGCCGAGGAGACCATCGAACTCGAACGCCCGGAAATTCTTCACATCGAAACGGAGTAATTTTTCGAGCGCGACGGCGTCGATTCACCGTCCCGACCTCGCCGCCGTCCGGTGAGTGTTCGACTATTGTCGAAGTCAAAATTCGACGTTGTTGAATAGCTTTTTGCCCCCTGCGTGAGGACGTGTGGGTCATGGGACTGGACGACGACTCACGGGAATATCACAGACAAGACCCACCCGGAAAAATCGAGATTGCGACGACGAAGCCGACGAACACGCAGCGCGACCTGAGCCTGGCGTACTCGCCGGGCGTGGCCGCGCCGTGTCTCGACATCGCGGAGGACGAAGACGCCGCCTACGAGTACACGGCGAAGGGCAACCTCGTCGGCGTCGTCTCGAACGGCTCCGCCGTCCTCGGGCTGGGGGACATCGGGGCGCAGGCGTCGAAGCCGGTNGTACACGGCGAAGGGCAACCTCGTCGGCGTCGTCTCGAACGGCTCCGCCGTCCTCGGGCTGGGGGACATCGGGGCGCAGGCGTCGAAGCCGGTAATGGAGGGTAAGGGCGTGCTGTTCAAGCGCTTCGCCGACATCGACGTGTTCGACGTCGAACTCGACATCACCGACGTGGACGACTTCGTGGCGGCCACGAAGGCGATGGAGCCGACGTTCGGCGGCATCAACTTAGAGGACATCAAGGCCCCGGAGTGCTTCGAAATCGAACGACAGCTCCGCGAACAGATGGACATCCCCGTGTTCCACGACGACCAGCACGGCACGGCCATCATCTCCGGTGCGGCGCTCCTCAACGCCGCCGATATCGTGGACAAGGACCTCGACGACCTCGAAATCGTCTTCTCCGGCGCGGGCGCGTCCGCGCTCGCGACGGCGCGGTTCTACGTCTCCCTCGGCGCGAAAAAGGAGAACATCACGATGTGCGACTCCACGGGCATCATCACCGAGTCGCGCGTCGAGGCGGGCGACGTCAACAAGTACAAAGCCGAGTTCGCACAGCCGGTCGACGAGGGCTCGCTGTCGGACGCCATGGAGGGCGCGGACGTGTTCGCTGGGCTCTCGGTCGGCGGCATCGTCAGTCAGGAGATGGTGCGGTCGATGGCCGACAACCCCGTCATCTTCGCGATGGCGAACCCGGACCCCGAAATCACCTACGAGGACGCGAAAGAGGCCCGCGAGGACACCGTCATCATGGCGACCGGGCGCTCCGACTACCCGAACCAAGTCAACAACGTCCTCGGCTTCCCGTTCATCTTCCGCGGCGCGCTCGACGTGCGCGCCACCGAGATTAACGAGGCGATGAAGCGCGCGGCCGCCGAGGCGCTCGCCGAACTCGCCCGGCAGGACGTGCCCGACGCGGTCGTCAAGGCCTACGGCGACCACCCGCTCCAGTTCGGTGCCGACTACGTCATTCCCAAACCGCTCGACCCCCGCGTGCTGTTCGAAGTCGCACCCGCGGTCGCGCAGGCGGCGATGACTTCCGGTGCGGCCCGCAAGCGCCTCGACATGAACGCGTACCGCGAGCGCCTCGAAGCGCGTCTCGGGAAGTCTCGCGAGATGATGCGCGTCGTCCTCAACAAGGCGAAGTCGCACCCCAAGCGGGTCGCCCTCGCCGAGGGCTCCAACGAGAAGATGATTCGCGCCGCCTACCAGATGCAGGAGGAGGGCATCGCCGAACCCATCCTCGTCGGGAAGACGACGACGATTCTGCGCAAGGCGGAGGAGTTGGGTCTCGACTTCGACCCGACCATCGCCAACCCCCGCGACGGCGAGTGGGACCACTACGTCGACCGCCTCTACGAGCTTCGCCAGCGCAAAGGAATCACGAAGTCCGAAGCGGAGGAACTCGTCCGCCGCGACTCGAACTACTTCGCCAGCGTCATGGTTGAGGTCGGCGACGCGGACGCGATGCTGACGGGGCTGACTCACCACTACCCCTCCGCACTTCGCCCGCCGCTCCAGATTATCGGCACGGCTGACGACGCCAACTACGCGGCCGGTGTCTACATGATGACGTTCAAGAACCGCGTCGTCTTCTGCGCCGACACGACGGTCAACCTCGACCCCGACGAGGAGATTCTCGCGGAAATCACGAAGCACACGGCGGAGCTGGCCCGCCAGTTCAACGTCGAACCCCGCGCGGCGCTGCTCTCGTACTCCAACTTCGGCAGCGTCACGAACGAGGGGACGCGCAAGCCCCGCGACGCCGCGGCGCTCCTGCAGGACGACCCCGCCGTTGACTTCCCGGTGGACGGCGAGATGCAGGCCGACACCGCCCTCGTCGAGGACATCCTCGAAGGCACCTACGACTTCGCGGAGCTCGACGACCCCGCGAACCTGCTCGTGTTCCCGAACCTCGAAGCGGGTAACATCGGTTACAAGCTCCTCCAGCGCCTCGGCGGCGCGGAGGCAATCGGCCCGATGCTCGTCGGCATGGACAAGCCGGTCCACGTCCTCCAGCGCGGCGACGAAGTCAAAGACATNGGCGCGGAGGCAATCGGCCCGATGCTCGTCGGCATGGACAAGCCGGTCCACGTCCTCCAGCGCGGCGACGAAGTCAAAGACATCGTCAATCTGGCGGCGACGGCAGTCGTGGACGCGCAAGAAGAAGAGTAACTGACGACCTCGGTTCTGCTTTTTCGGCGAGTCGTTCACCCGAACTCGACCCACGCGACGGCGACGCCCAGCCCGAGCGCCGACGGGGCCGCGTAGAGCGCGAACGTCGCCGAATCCGGCGGCGAGAAGCACGCGGCGAAGGCGACGAGACAGAGGAGCGACAGCCCTCTCGTCCCACCGGCGAGTCGACGAGAGAGCGCGCCGGCGCGGCGTAATCCGAGCAAGAGCGGGGCGACGGCCGCGCCGCCGCCGACCGCGGCCGGGAAGAACAGTTCGAGTTCGAGCGCCGACTGGCGCGAGCCGGCGGCCACGCGGCCCCATTCGACCAAGAGGTCGAAGAGCGCGGGCGCGACCTGACGCGCGGCGGCGGTTCCGACGAGGAACCCCGCGGCGGCGAGCGCGAACCAGCCCCACGCGGCGCGGATATCGACTGCGGGGTCGCGGTCGGCGAGAAACACGAGCGAGGCGCCGGCGGCGAGGAGGCCGGCGAGCACGCCCAGTTCGAGGCGAACGAGCAAGGTCGGGTCGCCGGCGGTAACGACATCCGTCGAAACACCGGCGGTCGGTGAGACGCTGGCGGCCGGTGACAGGGTTCCGGGGTCCCGGACGGCGGCGAAGACGAAACCGGCCGTCAAGAGGCCGATGGCGGCGAGTCGGCGTGCGTGGCGTCTCGCGGCCGCGCCGAGCGGCGAGAGCCCGCGTCGCCGGGGGTCGAACGCGTCGACGGTCTCCGCGGAGTCCATGCGATAGCGTCGTCGCTCCGCGTTGTCAACTTTTTGACGATGAAGTGACCGGCAGTCGGCAGGGCGACGGTAGGGCGAGACGGGTGGGACCGCTCGCGCTCGGCGGCCCACCGGATGGGCGGGGCGAACGGGTCGTCGTCGACGCCTTGCGCTCAGTCGCTCGCGCGTCCCTCGAACCGCGAGGGCGGGAGATAGCTCACGTCCGTGCCGGAGTCCGCCTCGAACTCCGGCGGGTCGGGGAGCACGCAGCGGTCGGGCCGCCGGTTGACGTGTTCGTACTCCCCCGGCGCGTTCGCCAGCGGGTGCGCGGGGTTCTCGCGGCTATCGATTCGCGCGGCGCGAAGCTCTTCGAACCCGGCGATGCGGGCCTGAATCCCCCGCCAGTGGTGTTCGCTGCCGGCGGGGACGACGATGCGCTTCGGCGACTTCCAGTCGGGATGGTCGCCGGCGAGCACCGCGTTGTTGACGTTCGCGGCGAGGTCGTCGTGGTCGACGAGGACGCCGACGCGAGCGCCCGGCGGCGCGCGATTGGCGAGCACGTCCAATCCGAGATGGAGCGCGCGATACTCCGAGACGTTGTTGTCCGGCGGCACGTCTGGGAGCGCGATACGGGCGACTCGCTCGCCGTCGCGGGTCTCTATCACCGCACCGAGTCCGCCGCCGTTCGGGCGGTACGACCCGTCCGTCGCGACGTAGAAGTGTCGTTGGTGCGTGCGCGGCGGGTGTGCGATGTGGGGCGTCGGCGACTCGTCGAACAAGTCCCGAAGTGTGGGACGGCCGGTCACGGCCATACGAATCGTTCGGCGATAGTCCCTAATAAACGTACCCCGTGTTCGGGGGGTGATGACTCGGGAGCATAACTGTGCACAATATATGGGCAGAACGCTATGCGGGGGCCGAATCACAGGCAATGGATATAAGAACGACCGACGCAATCTACCTTCGATGGCTGATACCAATTCACACATTAGTCGGCGGTCGTACATTAAGTTGGCAGGCGGCGCGGCGGCGTCGGCGGCGCTCGCGGGCTGCTCCGGTGGCGGCGGCGAGGAGACCGAGACCACCGAAACGACGACGACCGGCGGCGAGGAGACCGAGACCACCGAAACGACGACGACCGAGGACAGCGGTTTGTTCGACGTGACCATCACGCAGGGCCAGATGCCCTCCGGCCTCGACCCCCACGACCACCGCGAGACGACGACGGACATCGTCGTCCTCCACGCGTACGAGGGCGTCCTGACCCGCGACGCGGCGGGGTCGATTCAGACCGCGCTGGGGACGAACTACGAGCGCATCGACGGGGAGAATGCGGTCCGATTCGACCTCCGCGAGGACGTCACGTTCCACAACGGCGACGAACTCACCCCCGAAGACGTCGCGTACAGCATCAACCGCGTCGTCGACGAGGAGGTGGGCTTCGCCAGTCCGCAGAGCGACCAACTCGCCGGCGTCGCCGGCGCGGAAGTCATCGAGGGCGAGAACGCAGTCAAGGTCAACAACTCCTCGCTCAACCCCATCGTGTTCTCCGAGTTCGCAACCTACCTCGACGTGATGCAGCAGTCGTGGGTCGAGGACAACGACAAGGCGTACATCGGCCAGAACATGAACGGCACCGGGCCGTTCCAACTCGATTCGTACACCGAAGACGAGGAGGTCGTCCTCACGGCGTACGAGGACTACTGGCAGGAGCCCGCGGCGGTCGATACCCTCACCTTCCGCGCGGCGTCCGAGGCCAGCACTCGCGTCAACCAACTCCTGCAGGGCGAGACCGACCTCATCGTCAACGTCCCGCCGCAGGAGGTCCAGCGCGTCACCAACTCCGACAACGCGCGCGTCGCCGCGGCCCCGTCGACCCGCATCATCTACAACGGGATGCGCTACGACGTCGAACCGTTCGATTCGGTCGAGTTCCGGCAGGCGATGAACTACGCCATCGACCTCGAGAGCATCGTCCAGAACGTCCTCGGCGGCTTCGGCGCGCAGACGGGCCAGCCGACGCTCCCCGAGTTCGTCGGCCACAACCCCGACCTCGACCCGTACCCGTACGACCCGGACCAGGCAGAGCAGTTGGTCGAAGAGTCCGGCTACGCCGGCGCGGAGATCGAACTCAACACGCCGGTCGGCCGCTACCTGAAGGACCTCGAAATCGCGCAGGCGGTCGCGGGCTACATCGACGAGCTACCGAACGTCACGGCGACGGTCCGCCAGCGCGACTTCGGCTCGCTCGTGGACGAACTGCTCGCGGGCAGTATCGAGGCCCGCCCGCCGTGGTTCCTCATCGGCTGGGGCGAGGCGACGTTCGACGGCGGCCTCGTCATGGAGGCGCTTCTCGCCTCCGACGGGACGCTCACGACGTGGCAAAACGAGGAGTTCGACGCACTACTCGAACAAGCCGGCAACCAGTCCGGCGAGGAGCGCGAGGCGACCCTCCAGGAGGCGAACGCGATGGCCCACGAGCAGTGCCCGTGGATATTCCTGAACCAGCAGTACAGCGTCTACGGCGTCAACGACGCCATCGCCTGGGAGGCCCGCTCCGACGAGCGCATCGACGCGTACGCGATGAGCCAGCAGTAGTCGATGTCGCTGTCGAGGTTCCTCATCAAACGCTCGCTCCAGGGGCTGTTCGTCATCTGGGGGGTCATCACGGTCGTCTTCGGCCTCCGGTTCATCTCGCCGGGGGACCCGGCGAACGTGCTGTTACCGCCCGACGTCGACCCGGAGGTCAGGGCGCAGGTCATCGCCGAACTCGGGCTGAACGAGCCCTTGTACGTGCAGTACTGGGAGTTCGTCTCGGGCATCCCGTTCGGCGACCTCGGCCTGTCGCTCGTGACCCGAACGCCGGTCGCGGCGCGCGTCGTCGCGAAGCTCCCGGCGACGCTGGAACTCGCCATCGCGGCGACCGTCGTCGCCGTCGTCATCGCGATTCCGCTCGGCGTCTTGTCGGCCACGCGGCGTCACCAGCCCGCGGACTACGGCGCGACCGTGTTCTCACTGGTCGGCATCAGCACGCCCAACTTCTGGCTCGGGGTGATGCTCATCCTCGTGCTCGCGGTCCAGCTGAACCTGTTCCCGACGAGCCAGCGCCCCATCGGCCTCGACGGCATCGCGATGCTCCTCGCCGGCGGTGAGGCGGGCGCGGCGATACGCGGCTTCGTGACGTGGCTGTGGCACATCACACTGCCAGCAATTACGCTCGGGACCTACTTCACCGCGCTCATCACGCGACTCACCCGCAGCGGGATGCTCGACCAGCTCGGACAGACTTACGTCCGCGCGTCGCGGGCGAAGGGGCTCCCGGAGACGCTGGTTCGCTACAAGCACGCGCTTCGGAACACGCTCATCCCGGTCATCACCGTCATCGGTCTCCAACTCGGCACCCTCATCGGCGGGGCCGTCATCACGGAGGCCGTCTTCGCGTGGCCGGGGCTCGGGACGCTCATCATCAACAGCATCAACGCCCGCGACTGGCCGGTCTTACAGGGCTCGCTCATCGTCGTCGCGGTCGGGTTCGTCCTCGTGAACATCCTCGTCGACGCCCTGTACGCCTACGTCAACCCGCAGGTGGCCTACGATTAACGCTCTATGATATCGGAACGCACACGCAGAAACCTTCGTCGGGAACTCAGACGGAGTCTCCTCGCGAAGCTCGGCATCATCGTCGTCGTCCTCATGGTGGCGATGGCCGTCTTCGCCCCGTTTATCTCCCCGTATAGCCCGTCTCAACAGAATCTCGATAACTCCCGACAGCCACCGCTCGGCTTCAGCACCAAAGAGACGAAAGAGGTGACGAAGATGGAAGACGGGAGCGTCGTCATCGAGGACGGCCAGGTCGTCACCGAGACGCAGACCGTCTACACGAACGCGACGGCCGCCCATCCGCTCGGCACCGACGGCAACGGGCGGGACATCCTCTCGCGCATCATCTACGGCGCGAGAACGTCCATCCTCGTCGGGTTGTTCGGCACGTCGCTCGCGGCGCTCATCGGCGTCCTCGTCGGGCTGTCAGCGGGGTTCTACCGCGGTCGCGTGGACGACGTGCTGATGCGGAGCGCGGACATCATGCTCGCGTTCCCCTCGCTCGTCCTCGCGATCGCCCTCGTCGGCGTCTGGGGGCAGGCCCAAGCGCCCATCCCCGACCCCTTCGTCGCCACCGGGCTCGCCCCGGCGTTCCGCTCGGCGGTCGGGTTACCGACGGGCATGCCCGAAACGGTCGTCCTCCCGGGGACGGTCATCGTCGTCGTCGCGCTCGTCAACTGGGTGTGGTTCGCCCGCGTCGCCCGCGGCGAGGCGCTCTCCATCCGCGAAGAGGAGTACGTGAAGGCCGCGAAGGCCCTCGGCGCGAGCGACGGGCGGACGATGCTCAGACACGTCCTCCCCAACGCCATCACGCCCATCCTCGTGTTGGCGACGATTCAGGTTGCCGCCATCATCCTGCTCGAATCGGCGCTGTCGTTCCTCGGCTTCTCCGGGGCCGACGTGTCGTGGGGCTTCGACATCGCCCTCGGCCGGCAGTACCAGTCCACCGCGTGGTGGATTTCGACGATGCCCGGCCTCGCCATCGTGGTGACGGTCATCGGGCTGAACCTCGTCGGCGACTGGCTCAGAGACGCGCTCGACCCCGGTATCGAAGGGGAGGGGGGCGTCTGAGATGGCCGACACGATTCTCAGCGTCCGCGACCTCTCCACCCGGTTTTTCACCGAGGAGGGGCAGGTCAACGCGGTCGAGAGCGTCTCGTTCGACGTCGAAGACGGCGAGATATTCGGCATCGTCGGCGAGTCCGGCTCCGGAAAGTCCGTGACCGCGCTCTCGGTCATCGACCTCATCGAGTCGCCCGGCCGCGTGACCCAAGGCGAGATCTGGTACCGCAACGCCGACCTCGCCGACGAGTTCCGCGGGTCGAAACCCGAGGCCGTCGACGGCGACCTCGTGGACATCCGCCGGCTCCCGAAGGGCGTCCGCAGGTCGCTCCGCGGCCCGTCGTTCAGCATGGTGTTTCAGGACCCGATGAGCAGTTTTAACCCCTCGATAACCGTCGGCGAGCAGATAGCCGAGGCGGTCGAGGTCCAGCGGCGCGCCCGTTCGAACCCGCGAAGCACGCGCTCGCGGACGCAGGGTTACGGTCTCGGTTCGCTCCTCGTGGACTCGCTTCTCCCCTCGAAGAGCTACGTCGACGACGAGAGCATGGACCGCGCGGTCGAACTGCTCGACCAGGTCGGCATCCCCGACCCCGAGGACCGCGCCGACGAGTACCCCCACCAGTTCTCGGGTGGGATGCTCCAGCGGGCGATGATCGCCCAGGCGCTCGCCGGCGAACCGGACATCCTCATCGCCGACGAACCGACGACGGCACTAGACGTGACCATCCAGGCACAGATTCTCAACCTGCTGCGCGACCTGCAGGAACAGGAGGGGATGAGCATCCTGATGATCACCCACGACTTGGGCGTCATCGCCCGGATGTGCGACCGCGTCGGCGTCATGTACGCCGGCGAGGTCGTCGAGCGCGGCCCGCTCGCCGATATCTTCGAGAACCCCGTCCACCCGTACACGCAGGGGCTGTTGGGGTCGATTCCGGACGTGGACGACCCCTCGGGTCGCCTCGAACCTATCTCGGGCAACGTCCCGAGCCTGCTCGACTCGGAGATGCCCGACGCGTGTTACTTCGCCGACCGGTGCCCCAAAGCCATGACCGACTGTCTGACCCGCATCCCCGAGTACGAACTGGACGGCCGACACAGCGTCCGGTGCGTCCTCGCCGAACAGGAGTACGACCCCGCGGACGCCGTCGATTCGGCCGACGCGGTCGACCGAGAGGTGAGCGCCGATGACTGAGCCGCTCCTCGCGGTTCGGGACCTCCAGAAGTACTACTTCGAGCAGGACTCGTTCGTCGACAGCCTCCTCGGGCGCGACCCGACGAGCGTCAAGGCCGTCGACGGCATCTCCTTCGAGGTCGAACGCGGCGAGACGCTCGGCCTCGTCGGCGAGTCCGGGTGCGGAAAGTCCACGACCGGCGAGACGCTGCTCCGACTGCGCGAGGCGACCGGCGGCACGGTCACCTTCGACGGGACGAACGTCTTCGAGATGGACGACGACGAACTCAAGGCGTTCCGCAGGGACGCGCAAATCGTCTTCCAAGACCCGTTTTCGAGCCTCGACCCGCGGATGACCGTCGGCGACATCGTCGCCGAACCGCTGAAGATTCACGGGATTCCGGAGACCACCGAGACCGAGTCGAAACGCGAGTGGCGGCGCGACAAGGTCGCCGACCTGTTGGAGCGGGTCGGCCTCTCGGCGAACCACCTCGACCGCTACCCCCACGAGTTCTCCGGCGGCCAGCGCCAGCGCATCGGCATCGCCCGGGCGCTCGCGCTCGAACCGGACTTCATCGTGCTCGACGAGCCGGTGTCGGCGCTCGACGTATCCGTCCAGGCGCAGGTGTTGAACCTGCTCGACGACCTCCAAGCGGAGTTCGGGCTGACGTACCTGTTCATCGCCCACGACCTCTCGGTCGTCCGCCATATCTGCGACCGCGTCGCCGTGATGTACCTCGGCAACGTGGTCGAACTTGGTCCGACCGACGAGCTGTTCGAGTCGCCGAAACACCCATACACGAAGGCGCTGTTGGAGAGCGTTCCCCGACCCTCCACGACCGAACACGGCCGGCGGGTCGAGGCGCTGTCGGGCGACGTGCCGTCGCCGCGAAACCCGCCGTCGGGCTGTCGCTTCCGGACGCGGTGCCCGCAGGTCATCCCCCCGGACGACCTCGACATTGAGCAGGGTTCCTACCGCGCCCTGATGGACCTCCGCGACGCGCTGGCGGTCGGCGACGTCAACCCGGACCACATCTGGGACGCCGCCGACCCCGACCGAGCGGACACGGAAGCGTTCATCGAGGAGGCCCGCGCGCGACACGTCGACGCCGAACTCCGCGGCGAGGTCGCGGGCGTCGTCGACACGGCGCTCGGCCACCTCGCCGAGGGCGAGGCCGACAGCGCCAGCGAGACGCTTCGGGAACGCTTCGAGAGTCCCTGTGAGACGCGCCGCCCCGCCGTCGGCGACGCGCCGCATCCCGCGGCGTGTCACCTCTACGAGGGCTCCGACGAGGTGACCGTCATCGAGACGAACGCTGGCGCGACCGCTGAGGCCGACGACTGAGACCCGACGGGCGACCGACCAGTGTGCTGGCGGTGGGCGGTGGGCGGTGGGCAGTTCTCGCCCCGCGGCACCGGCGAAACCACCCCGTAACGAAACGTTCAGGCCCCCACCGGGCGCACCATCGCTGTGACACGGTACCGAAACCTCGGTCTGTTCGTCGTCCTCGCCGCCGTCTGGGGGTCCGCGTTCATGGCTATCAAAGCCGGACTCGAGTTCTTTCCGCCGGTGCTTTTCGCCGCCCTCCGGTACGACGTGGCGGGGGTAGTGATGCTCGCCTACGCGCTGTACGCCACCGACTCGCCGCTTCCGCGCGGCAGGGCCGAGTGGACGGAAGTCGCCATCGGCGCGGTCTTCCTCATCGCCGCCTACCACGCGCTCTTGTTCATCGGCGAAACCGACCCGGGCGTGACGAGCGCCGCCGCCGCGGTCATCGTGAGCCTCAGCCCGGTGCTCACCACTGGATTCGCGCGGCTCCTGCTCCCGAGCGAGCGGCTCACCGCGCTCGGCGTCGTCGGCCTCCTCCTCGGCCTCGTCGGCGTCGCGGTGCTCTCGGGGCTCGACCCGAGCAACCTCCTCGCCGGCGGCACGGTCGCGAAGCTCCTCATCTTCGGCGCGGCCGCCGCTTTCGCCCTCGGGTCGGTGCTGACCCGCCGAGTCGACTCGGAACTGTCCATCGAGACGATGGAGGCGTGGTCGATGCTCCTCGGGGCGGGACTGATGCACGTCGCGTCCGTCGCGCTCGGCGAGCGCCTCGGCTCGGTCGTCTTCAACGTCCAGTCCGTCGCCGCGCTCGGGTACCTCTCGCTCGCGGCGAGCGCGCTCGGCTTCCTCATCTACTTCGACCTGCTCGACCGCCTCGGCCCCATCGAAATCAACCTCGTCTCGTACGTCGCGCCCGTCTTCGCGGCGCTTTCGGGGTGGGCGTTCCTGAGCGAAGTTCCGACCCCGTCGACGGTCGGCGGGTTCGCGCTCATCTTTCTCGGGTTCCTCCTTCTGAAGCGCGGGGCGATTCGACGCGAACTCCGCTATCGGTTCGGCGACGGCGTCCGCGCGACCGACTGAAAGCGCGGCTACGCGTCCGCCCGCTCGACTGAGTCCACTTCGCCGACCATCCTCCACCCGTTTTCACCGGGTCGCTGTTGACCGACGACGACAGCGTCGTTGTCCTCAGTCGTCGCAAACCGGTAGACTGCGTCGTCGCCGTCGCGTCGGCCCTCGGCCTGAAAGTCCGTCTGGAAGAACTCCGCGCTCTCCAGCGTGAACGTGCCGTCTATCTCCTCGCCGACGGTGAGGTGCATGGCGTTCGGGTGGATGTTGTACATGCGCTTTGCGACGCGATTGAGCTCTGGCATCGCATCGACAGTCGTCCCGGCGGGCTAAATCCCTGCTCCCTGCGGACGCTGCCGGTCGAAACGTCGCCCGCTCGACGGTCCACGCGGGGGGCCACCGAGCGCACCGAGGTTCGAATCCGTTCGGTCGACCCCCGTGGAAATTCAGGGTTCTGCGACTATTCAAGAACGCCTGACTGTTGTGCGAATAAAAGAATTAGAGGCGGTTATGAAGTGTTAGGGCGCCGCTCGTAACTCTATGAAACTTCACATTTATCGAATAGTCACCAGTAAACGAGTATGAAACGAATGGAATTCTCGCACGTAATTATGACCCCTCCACTCCATGATGTAGTCGTAGGTGCCCCCCAACCAATGTCGAACTCCCCATCCACGGTCCCCCGCGAACGCCTCTCCCAACTCCGCGACGTCGTAACGGAAGAGCAACCGCTCCGCCTCGGCTTCGAACTCGTCGCCGCACCGCTCCGGTTCGTCGGTTTCTGGGCCGCGGTCGCCCTCCCGTTCCTGTATGTTCCCTTGCTCTTCGGCGGCCTCGAAGCGGGCGAGTTCACCGTCTTCGGAGCGCTTCTCGCGCTCAACGCGCTCGCGCTCGTGCTCGGGCACAACTACGCCCGGTCGTAGTCTCCCGGTCGCACCGATACGCCTGCGCCGACACGCCTGTTCGTAATCGTGCGTGCGTTGCCGGACACGGCGAATCAAACAGACGCGGTGTTCTCCCTCCACTTCCCGCTCCTCCACTTCCCGCTCCTCCACTTCCCGCTCTCCATTTCTCGGCCTCGCGAGCGCCCGCCACGCGCCTCCATCGAGGTTCTCGATCGCTCCTCAGACGCTCGATGCGCCGACCTGCCACGGCCTCACGTTTCTCATCTTCGACCATCGGGAATCGGGTGGCTTTACCGCGGTCCGGTCTTCGGGTTCGGTATGTCGCTCGCGATGGTTCCACTAGGACGGACCGGAACGACGGTCTCCGAACTCGCGTTCGGGACGTGGCGGTTCGGTCGACAGGCCGACGACGGCGAGGTCGAGGTCGGCCGCGACCGCGCCCACGAGTTGCTCAACGCTTACGCCGCCGCCGGCGGGAACTTCATCGACACCGCCGACATGTACGGCGACGGCGCGAGCGAGACGTACATCGGCGAGTGGCTCGAAGCGCGCGACCGCGAGGACTTCGTCGTCGCGTCCAAGATTTTCTGGCCCACGCGCGAAGACGCCAACGGCCGCGGGCTCAACCGGAAACACCTCCGCCGTCAGATGGACCGCATCCTCGACCGACTCGGCACCGACTACGTCGACCTGCTGTACATCCACCGATGGGACGACGAGACGCCGGTCGACGAGTTCATGCGGACGCTCGACGGGTTCGTGCGCGACGGGAAGGTGAACTACCTCGGCACCTCGACGCTCGAACCCAACGCCTGGAAAGTCGTCAAGGCGAACGAACTCGCCGACAAGCGCGGCTACGAACCGTTCAAAGTCGCCCAGCCGCGGTACAACGCCGTCAACCGCGAGATAGAGGGAAACTACCTCGACATGTGCGCCGACTACGACATCGGCGTCGTCCCGTGGTCGCCGCTGGCTGGCGGCTTTCTCACGGGGAAATACGCCCGCGACGAGCGCCCGCCTGCGGACTCTCGCGCGGCGAACGACCAGCGGTTCGCCGACTCCTACCTCACGCCGTCGAACTTCGACGCGCTCGAGGTTATCGAGGAGGTCGCCGAGGCGGTCGGTGCGTCGCCCGCACAGGTCAGCCTCGCGTGGCTCATGCACCACCCGCAGGTCACCGCGCCGATTATCGGGGCACGAACCGTCGACCAGCTCGGCGAGAACGTCGTGGCCGCAGACATCGAACTCACGAACGAGCAGTTCAAACGCATCTCTGCCGCCAAGCGTCACCTGTCCGCGTAACAGCTTCGGAAGCGCCCCCGAACCGTCAGGTGTAGGTGTCGCCGGTGGGTATCGCCGCGTATGACCGCCGACGCGTTTGACGCCGACGCCTACGTCTCCGAACTCCGGGCGAAGCGCGAGGAGAAAGACGACTTCTTCGGGTCGCATCCCCAGTCGCCGATTCCGCCCGAAGAACGGGACGACTTCGACGGCCTCGATTACTTCGACCCCGACCCCGACTACCGGGTGACCGCGTCGGTCGAGACGCACGACGACCCCGAGCCGGTGGCGATGGACACCTCGACCGACGGCGAGGTCCGGTATCTCCGCGTCGCCACGTTCCACTTCGAACTCCGCGACGCGGAACTCGCCCTCAGCGCGTATCGTCAGGAACACGACGACTCGCCGACACTGTTCGTTCCCTTCCGCGACAAGACGACGGGTCAGCAGACCTACAACGGCGGTCGGTACATGGAACTCACGCCCGACGCGCCCCTCGACGAGTTGGACGAAGTCGTCGTGGACTTCAACCTCGCGTACAACCCGTTCTGCGCGTTCACCGACACCTTCGAGTGTCCGCTTCCCCCCGAGGAGAACTGGCTCGACGTAGTCGTCCCCGCCGGGGAGCGAGACTACGAGTAACCGGCGAAGCAAAAGCGCAAGTTCCATATCGGACGCTTCCGGAGAGACGGACATGGGACTGCTCAGTTCGAAGAAGGCCGTCATCGGGATGGCGCTGATGATCGTCGGGACGCTCACGATGCTGCCGGGAATGCTGCCGAACGCCGCACAGGTGATGTCCTACGCGCTCGCCGTCGGTGCCGGCGCGCTCACGCTCGGGACGTGGCTGGTCGGCACGTCCGAGGGCGGCCGGCCGGTCTGAGTCCGGCACTCGCCCGTCGTACTGACTAAAACCGTCTTTTCTCGTGAGAGCACGTTTCGTTCGCCACAGCCGTGATAGCGATGCCTTCCGTGTCGTGCCAGTCGCAACGCTACGTGGTCAGTCGGTTCGAAGAAAACGTTGCCGCGAAGGTTGTGTCGCCTTTAGGCGTCGGGGCCGGACCACTTCTGGAGCGTGGCGGAGTTACTGCCACTCTCGGAGGTCCAGACGATGCGGAACGTTGCGCTGTTGAAATCGTTGTTACCGACTTGGACGGACGTTCCGGCTGTCACGTCGTCAGAGACGCCCATGTCTGCGAAGGACTGGGTAGTTTCAGATGTGCCGAGGCTGCCGTCTGATGCAACCGTTTGGAACGACGTATCGGCGGTCAGGTTGACGTTTTCAGCGTCGATTGCTGTCCCGCTGTCGTGGGTGACGGTGAGGTTATCTAGTGACGACTCGTCCTGATAGTCGAAGCTGAAGCTGGCCTGCGGAGCAGTATCGCCAACCTGGTCGCCGAGACCGAGGACGAACGTGCCGATGACGGCCGCGAGGATAACGGTAATCGCGACCATGAGGATAACACCGATAACCGGTGATACCGCGTCGTCCTCAGCGAGGAGTTGCTTGAAATTCATCTATCCGTTGTAGGTCCACTTTTGAAGCGTGGAGGAACTACTTCCACTTTCGGAGGTCCAGACGACGCGGATGGTGTCTCCGTCGCTGAACCCACTAGAGTCGTTTACAACTGCGGAGCCACCTGCTGTGATTGGGTCTGAGCCACCAAGTGCAGTCCAAGCACTACCAGAGTCGTTGAAGTCCCCCGTCACAGTGACCTGATTCGCCGGAATCTGCTCACCGCTCTCGTGGGTAATCGTCAGCGCACTAGACCCGTCGTAATCGAAACTAAAGCTCGCCTGCGGGGACGTCTCGCTCACTTGATCGCCGAGACCAAGGACAAAAGTACCGATAACGGCCGCGAGGATAACTGTAATCGCCACCATCAGGATAACCCCGATGACGGGACTGACTGCACGGTCTTCCGTGAAGAGATGTTTGAGTTGCATGCGTTGTGTCCGACACCCGGGACGGTATCGCTCGCCGAAGACGCCGGTGCGCACGCGTTCATCGCTGCGCAACCGTCATCCCTGCCCGGCACCCGTCGCGGTGTGTCCAACCGACTCGTATCCCCGGGGTAACTTAAATGTACGTGCCAGATTAATGGATGGTTTCTCGAAACAATTCGGGCATTAATATAGTGTTTATATGTCGTTTAAGGGGATAATGGCACTCCGTCGTCGAACAGGTCCGAAGAATTTCTGACACGTTCTCGGTCGTTCTTTTTGGACTACTCGGTGAGGTTGTCGGCTGGCGAGGATAACCGTACGATGAGAACTAGCAGTATCTCTCGCACGTACGCGTTGGTGCAGTGCGAGGTGCGTACACCTGTGGTCGCGGGCCCCTCTTCGAATCTGCGCGGAGTACCGATATCGAGTGGCTTCGTTCGACAGCCGACGCTCGACGATTAGTTACTGAGAACGAGTCCGTCCCCGGCGAACCGGGGACGTCGTTCCTACCCAAGGTGGCGTGCGCACGCGATAGATGTATTTTCAACAGACGCACATATGCTTTGTGGGGTAGAATCGGGTTTCGAGGCCTGAGTGACACGATTGGTAACGTTTCAGAGACCGTCCAATCACACAAAGTATTTACCGCGAACGGTCAACAGAGCAAACTGTACCCCTGCCCACGGAGGCATCTGTGAGTACCTCGCCTCGGCCCGGGTTCTGCCCGGCTTGGTTCCGTCCGAGGGTCGACGAAAACGATGTCCCCGACTGCAACATCCACCAACAATGACACGCAATAAGCAAATCCGCGCGGTTCTTCTCGCTGCGCTGATGGTCTTCTCGGTTTTCGCCGGGTCCATCGCGTTTACGGGTAGTGCTGCTGCGGCAGACGGTGACTTCCGCTACCGCGGAGGCGCCGTTCACTACGTCGACGGCGGAAACGCCGTCATCGAGGTACCGTTCTCTCACAATGTTGACTCCGCCAGTCTGACGACTGACAACTTCACGGTCGCTGACGACGGTGACGAGCTTGCGAGCTCGGCCTACTCCGTCGGCCAGACCACGAACGGCACGGTCGTCATCTCGGTCAACAACGTGATCCGCTCGAACGACATCACCGTCGAACTCTCCGACGACATCGTGTCCGGTGAGGACGGTTCGACGCTCACCAACGACGGTGAGAAGGATGTCTTCTTCGCGGCTCAGACGTTCAGCGAGTCCGCCACCACGGAGAGCGCCTACGTCGGTGAGAAGCTCGCTATCAACGCGAGCACGTCCGGTGTGAACACCGACGTTACCGTCGAAGGGACGGAAGACGCGACCGACGACTACTTCGTCCAGCGTTCGACGGGCGAGAACAGTACGGTCTACGTGCTCGACACGTCCGGTCTCGAGACCGGTACGTACGACATCACGGTCGCTGGCTCCACGACGATCAACCTCACGGTCCGCAGCCTCAACTTCGCAGTTGACATCGACGACCTGAACGTCACGACCGACGATGACGTCTCGGGTACGGTCTCGGCACGTGATTCCAGCCGCCCCGTCCGCGTTGAGCTCGTCGACTCCAGCGACGACACGTACGCGACGCAGAACGTCTCCCTTGACGGTCAGGGTGAGGCTGACTTCGACTTCGATGTCGCTGAGACCGACGCTGACGACTACACGGTCGTTGCGACGGACCTCAACACGGGCATCACGCTCGAATCCGACACGATCACCGTCGAAAAGGCCGGTGACGGTCGCGCAGACTTCAGCGAATCCGTCATCACCGACCAGCGCGGTGACGTCGTTGCCATCCCGGTGACCCTCGAAAACACCGACACGGCAACGGTCACCATCGGTAGCGACGACGAAGGTTACTCCGCGAACGTCACCGTCGAAGACGGTAACGACGACGGCGAAGTCGTCGTTCTGTGGAACTCCTACGAATCGAACGACACGTCCGTCAGTCAGGTCTTCGACGTTGAAGACGACGACGACGAGATTCTGACCGGCAGCGACGGCGCAACGGGCGTCGGCCTCGCCACGAGCAACCTCATCGACGCGGGCGACTACGATCTCTCCGTCGAGCCGGGTGCCTCGGTCGGTGACGGCCAGAACGTCGCGACCCTCGTCCTCGAGGAAGGCGGCGTCTCCGCGGTCCGCACGTGGACCGCCCCGTCCGGCGAGACGCTCGGTGACCTCGACGACGTCACTGAAGCGCTCGAGAACGGCAACATCACCGAGGACAGCCAGATAGCCTTCGGCGACCAGGTCATCGTCCAGATCGAGGCCTCCGGCCTCGAGGGCGCAGTCGGCGCTCAGGACGACGAGACCCCGAACTTCTTCGCGGCTGGTAACGGGTACAACGACGCCTACCGTCTGACGATCAACCAGACGAACCCCGATCCGAACCGCGACCCGAAGATCATCAACGTCTCTAACGCCTCGGTCATTGCCGACGGCGATAACGACACGTACTTCGTCGCGTTCGACTCGGACCAGATCACGGCTTACCGTGACACCGACGACGACGGAGAGGTTCTCGACCAGAGCGAGAGCGACATCACGCCCATCGACGACGATGACGCGTTCGATGTCCAGTTCGAGATGGTCGAGGAAGACGACGTCAGTGGCCTCGCACTCGTTGACGAGGACTCCACGGCGACTGACTCCTACGAGCACGTCGAAGCCGAGCACACGCTCTCCGACCCGATCAACGTGACGAACGCTGCGGACCAGATGATCTCTGGTTCCTCGAACGTCGCGCCCGGTACGGAACTCACGCTCCGCGTTGAGTCCGACGGTGACACGCAGCCGCGCTTCCTGAAGACCGCTACGGTCTACGTCCAGGCAAACGGCTCGCTCTCGGGTAGCTTCGACTTCTCCGAGCAGAGCGTCGGCGACACCTTCACGGTGACGGCCCGCGGTGGCGTCGCACCGAACGAGGAAGTCGACGGTAACGTCGTTGAGTCCGTAGACTCGTCCACCACGACGGCTGAGGACACCACGACGACGGCTGACACCACGACGACCGCAGACACGACGACCACGACTGCGGCTACGACGACCACCGCCGCCACCACGACGGCTGACGAGACGACCACCACGTCGTCCCAGACGCCCGGCTTCGGTGTCGTTGTCGCCCTCGTCGCGCTCGTCGCCGCTGCGCTCCTCGCGGTCCGCCGCGACAACTAACGACAGCTAACCACCGGGATCTTCCCGGCGTTTTTCCTTTCTTTCGACGCTGACCCGACAGCCGCAGCACTCGCGTCGACAGTCGTCACGCACTCAAACGGCGAGTAGCGTCGCGACGTGCAGACCTCGAAGTCAGAAAGCTATGAGCGACGACTCCGCTTGACGACCAGACGACGATACAGAACCGAGACGCGCGGTCGTACCGAGGTGGTCCTTGTCCTTCCAGTCGCTGTGCGTGGTTTGGGTTCGTCGAAGGCCGGTCTTCGCGTTCCGTTGGCGACGTATGAGAACGAATTGCATCGGGCGATGGCCGGTCGACCGCCGTGAGTGAGCCGAGACCGATGGCAGTCGTGACCGACTACGTGGGCCGACGCGCCCGCAGTTCACGACGTACCGTACTACGCAGTCGAGGTTAACGGTCGAGCGAGTGCGTCTCTCGTGTCGTCGTCCGATACACCCCGTCTCGAACAGCGTGGAATCACAGGAGCGATACGACCGCGGGCTCCACAGTCGCACTCTATTTCACCACATCTCTCCCGTCGTCGACGGGTGGTCCAGCAGAAGGGAGCGATGGCTGTTCCCGAGCAGAGAGGGTTATTGGGCGAGCGACAGAGTCCGCTATCGGCGTGTCTCTCCCGTCGGCCTCGACGAGACCTTCGTGTCGAACACGCCAGCGAGACTGGATAGTACAGGCTCGTGAGGTCGGGGAGCGCAAAAGAAAAGAGCGGAAATCGAGTGACGGACGAGACAGCGACGGTGGCGAGTTACCGTCTCGCGTTCAGCACTCGGACCAGCCGCAGTTCTGGCAGGTCTTACAGCCTTCGGAGTAGTAGAGGTCCATCTCACCGCACTCGGGACACTCGGGGCTCTCGCCCGCCGCGAGCAGGTCCGCAACGGCGTCGGAACTGCCACCGGGGCTCTCGTCGACAGCGACGCCGCCGTCGGTGTCCGTGTCCTCGGCCGCGGCGGCCTCGGCTTCGACCTCGGTCAGGTTCTGCTGTTGCGGGTAGCCCTTGTCGATGTCGCCGTCGAGATACCGGCGCATCGCGGTGCCGATGGCGTCCGGGATGGAGTTAATCTGCTCGCCTTTGTCCCAGGCGACCTTCGGGCTCCGGATACCCTTCAGTTCGTTCGCAATCTCCTCGGGGTCGACGCCCGAGCGGAGGGACGTGGAGACGGTCTTGGCGAGCGCCTCGGTGAAGGACGCGGTGAAGCCGCCGGAGTTACCGATGTTGGCGAACAGCTCGAACGGCTCGCCGTGTTCGTCCTCGTTGATGTTGACGTATAGCTTCCCGTAGCCGGTGTCGATGCGCTGGGTAACACCGTACAGCACGTCCGGACGGGGGCGCTTCTTACCGACGTCGCTCGGCGAATCGGCGAAGGCGAGTTCGAGTTCGCTCCCGATGAGGTCCGAAACCTCCTCGGATTCGAGGAACGCCTCCACGTCGCCGAACACGTCGCGAATCTGCGAGACGATGGCCTCGGCGGCCTCTTCGTCGTCGGAGAACTCGGTGTTCTTCGCGCGCGTGGTGAGCACCTGCTTCGAGCGGGTGCCGTCGCGGTAGACGGTGACGCCCTTGCCGCCGTGGTCGTAGATGTAGCGGTAGACCTCGTCCATGTCCTCCTTCGACGCGCTGTTCGGGAAGTTACAGGTCTTCGAGATAGCGGAGTCGACGCCACTCTGGAGGGCGCACTGGACGCCCGCGTGCTCGATGCCCGCGAGGTCGGAGGTCACGACGAACAGTTCGGAGATGGCGTCCGGGACGGTCGACAGCGAGGAGACGCCGTCGAACTCGTTGTTGGCCATCTGCTCTTGGGCCTCGCGCTTGACGGCCTCGACGTCGATGTCGTTGGCCTCCAGCACGCGGAGGAAGTAGTCGTCGAACTCGACGAGCATCTCGTCGCCCTGCACGTCGTCGGAGACGTTCTTGTAGTAGGCGACGTTGTAGATGGGCTCACAGCCGCCGGTGGTGTTCGACACCATCGACGTGGTGCCCGTCGGGGCGATGGTCGTCGTGTTGTGGTTGCGGATGGGGTAGCCGTCTTCCCAATCGTCGGCGGACTCGCCGGTGTGGTGTTCGAACCACTCGCGGTACTCGGTCGGGTTCGCGTACTTCGAGTCCTCCCACGCCTCGAACGGGCCGCGTTCTTCGGCGAGTTCGTGGGACGCCCGCTTGGACCCGTGGTTGATGTGGGTCATGAGCTGTTGGGCGATTTCGTTGCCCTCGTCGGAGCCGTAGCGGACGCCGAGTTGGATGTACATCTGGGCGAGCCCCATGATACCGAGCCCGATTTTGCGGAGTTCGCGGACCTTCTGTTCGATCTTCTCGACCGGGAAGTCCGACATCGTGACGACGTTTTCGAGGAAGCGCGTGCCGTTTTCGATGCGGTGGTCGAACTCCTCCCAGTCGACGGCATCTTCTAGGAAGGCGTCCGTCGCGGCCTCAAGCGAGTCGTACTCGTCGCCGTGGGCGTCGTACCAGACGCGCCAGTCGGGCGAGTCCTCCGCGACGAGCGTCGAGAGGTTGATGTGTCCGAGGTTACACGCCTCGTACTCCTCGAGCGGCTGTTCGCCGCAGGGGTTGGTCGCGAGGATGCGGTGGTCGGGGTGCTTTTCGACGTCGAAGGAGTGCTGCTTGTTCGCGCGTTCGAGGTAGACGACGCCGGGTTCGCCGTTCTCCCACGCGCCCTCGATGATCTGGTTCCAGAGTTTCTTCGCGGGGACCGAGAGGACCTCGCCGACCTCGACGTGCTCGCCGAGACCGAACATGTCGTAGATTTCCTTCGTCTGGGGCGTGGCGACGTGCGGCTCTTCGGTGCGGGGGTTCGTGAAGACGAACTCCTCGTCGTTGTACAGCGCCTCCATGAAGCCGTCGGTGATACCGACCGAGATATTGAAGTTCGAGAGGTGGCCTTCGACGGCGTTACGGAGGTGCTTGGGGACGCGACCGTCCTCGTCGATGAGTTCGCGCGCCTCGTCGAGCGCGTCGACGAACTTGGTGTGGGTGAAGTCGTCGGGGTCGTTCAGGCGGAGCGTGTGCGCGAGCGAGACGTCCTTGTTCTTCGCGTGGAGGAACTGGATGACGTCGGGGTGGCTGACGCGCATGACGCCCATCTGCGCGCCGCGGCGCGCGCCGCCCTGTGCGATGGTCTCGCACATCTGGTCGAACGTCCGCATGAACGTGATGGGTCCGGAGGCGATGCCGCCGGTCGAACCGACCGCGTCGCCGTAGGGGCGGAGCTTCCAGAAGGCGTAGCCCATGCCGCCGCCGGACTGGAACACCTCGGCGGCCTCCTTGGCCGTCTGGTGGATATCCGTGATGTCGTCGCCGGGGGAGTCGACGAAACAGGCGGAAAGCTGCTGGAGTTCGTCGCCGGCGTTCATGAGCGTCGGCGAGTTCGGCATGAACGAGAGCTGTCCCATCATCTCTTCGAACGTCTCGCGCTTCTCGACGACGACCTCGCGGACGCCCTCCGGAAGTTCGGAGACGAGGGTGTCGTAGGCGAACTTGTTGACGTTGTAGACCGAAAGCGTCGTCTCGGCCTCGTCGTCGTCGGCCGTGACGCCCTTGCCGAAGACCTCCTCGGCGAGTTCGTCGCGGCGCGGATGGTCCGGCTTGATGAGGTCGGGAGTGACCGTGATTTCGATGTCGCGCTGTTCGGCCTCGAAGACGGCCTCGGCGAGCGCGATGTTCTTCGCGACGCGGGGGAACAGGTCCTCCTGCGTCTCGACGAGGTCGCCGTCGGCGTCCTTGCGGAGGTAACGGGCGGGGAGAATATTGTTGTAGGCGTTGCCCGTCATCCGCTCTTCGAGGGTCTCGCCTTCGGTCCGCTTGACCGGAAGCACGATTTCGTCCGTCGAGAGGTTCGCGTCGCTCATCTTACTGTTCCTCCCGCCCGAGCCGCGTTCGGGCGAGGTCGCGTCGATAGTGTCCGGAAATTCCGCTCATTGGTGACGATATTGGTGTGTGTTGCGTGGTTGGTTAAGGGCTTCGAACTCGGAGGTTCCACCGCCGAACGTATCATAATTAGTGCAATTACGTCGGCGGCCGACGACCGGGTCCGAAGTGCACGGATTCATAGAACGGACGGAAGCCACATAACCGTAGTTAGAGCGGAGCGGAAGTGAAATCTCGGCGGAGAAAATCGGCAGACGTAACGGCTATATCCAGTAGAACGTGAGGGGGGAGACGAGCCGTCTGAATCGGTCACATGGTGAACAGTGCCGCATCACCGGAGAGGATATAAAGGGAGGCCGGACAGTCGACATTCAGATAAGTATCAGAATTCGTACGTTCAAATCAGCCAACCGCTCAGGGGTGCCGAAATCGGTCGTTTCGACGGCGGAATCGCACCGGAACCGCGAGACGAGACCGCCCACAAGCTTATCCGCTCTACGGGAGTCATATCGGGGTATGGTACTGACTCCCCTCGCGCTCACACCGTTACAGCTCGGCGGCCTGCTCTCCGGGCCGCTCGGTCAGATGCTCGTGGTGCTCGTGGCCGTCGCCGTCGTCATCCTCGTCGGGCGACTGTTCCTCAAAGTCGCGTGGCGACTGGTCACTATCGCCGCCATCGTCGTCGGGGCGCTGCTGCTGCTTTCGTTCTTTGGCATCAACGTCCTCTGAGGTGGCTGCACGGCCATCGGGGGAAGAGAACGGCAAAACCGCGCCCGCACCTCGGCGTGTCTGCTCCGACTCAGGCCACGTCGAGGCCGGCGACCGCCGTGAGAAAGTTTCTGACGACGCCGTGTCCCGACCCCGTGAGCACGCTTTCCGGGTGGAACTGGACGCACTCGATGGGGTACTCGCGGTGGCGGACGCCCATCACGAGCGCCGCGCCGTCGTGGTCGGTCGTCGCCGAGACGTCGAAGCAGTCGGGGACCTCGGTGGCGACGAGCGAGTGGTAGCGGCCGGCCGGAAAGCCGTCTTCGAGGCCGGCGAAGACGCCCTCGCCGTCGTGGTCGACCGGGAACGCCTTGCCGTGAATCGGCTCCGGCGCGTGGCCGATGGTCCCGCCGTAGGCGTACACCGCGGCTTCGAGGCCGAGACAGACGCCGAGGGTCGGAATCTCGGTCGAAAGCTCCGTGAGCACGTCGTTCGTCACGCCCACGTCGCGGTCGTTCTTCGGGTGGCCCGGCCCCGGCGAGATGACGATGGCGTCGGGGTCGAGGTCGCGTATCTCGTCGAGCGACGCGGTGTTCTTGCGTACCTCGATGTCGAGCGGTTCGCCCTCGACGGTCTGCTCGGAGAAGTACTCCACGAGGTTGTACGTGAAGGAGTCGAAGTTGTCGACGACGACGAGTCGAATCATTGCGACACCTCCTCGGTCCCGTACTCGATGCGGCGGACGGCGTCGAGCACCCCGCCCATCTTCTGTTCCGTCTCCTCGTACTCCGAGGTCGGGTCGGAGTCGGCGACGATGCCGGCTCCCGCGCGGACGGTGATGGTGTCTTCCGAGCCGTCGGATTCGACCGTCGCGGTCCGGATGACGATGGCCATGTCGGCGTCGCCGGTCCACGAGTAGTAGCCGACGCCGCCGCCGTAGACGCCCCGGGGCTCGTCTTCGAGGTCGTCGATAATCTCCATCGCGCGGACCTTCGGCGCGCCGGTGAGCGTCCCCGCGGGGAACGTCGCTCTCGTGGCGTCGAAGGCGTCCGAGTCGGGGTCGAGCGTCCCCGAGACGGTCGATTCGATGTGCTGGACGTGGCTGTACTTGATGATGCTCATGAAGTCCTCGACGCGGACGCTGCCGGGCGTCGAGACCCGGCGCACGTCGTTGCGGCCGAGGTCGACGAGCATCGTGTGCTCTGCGCGCTCCTTTCCGTCCGCGAGGAGTTCACCGGCGAGGCGGCGGTCCTCGACCGGGCCGGAGCCGCGCTGGCACGTCCCCGCGATGGGGTTGACGACGACGCGGTCGCCCCTGACCGAGACGAGCGTCTCGGGGCTCGCGCCGACGACGCGCCGGTCGCCGTGCCGGAGCAGGTACATGTACGGCGAGGGGTTCACCTCGCGCAGCGAAGCGTACAGGCCGACGGGGTCGACCTGTCCGTGGAGCTTCCGGGTGCGCGAGATGACGCCCTGATAGATGTCGCCGTCGCGGACGTGGTCTTTCGTCTTCCTGACCGCGGCCTCGTAGTCCTCGCGTGAGCCGGCCTCCTCGCCGGTCCGCTCGAAGCCGCCGGGAGAGGGGTCGTCAGCCGCCCGGAGCTTCTCGGCGACGCGTTCGGCCTCGGCGACGACGCCGTCGTAGACTTCGCCGGGGTCGTCGTCGGGCGAGACGACGGGCGTACAGACGAGGCGGACGGCGTCCTCGCGGTGGTCGAACGAGAGCGTCCGGGTCGTGAGGACGAACTCGGCGTCCGGGTCGTCGGTGTCGGGGCGCTCGCGGCCGACCTCGTCGAGCCAGAGGTCGTAGACGGCCTCGTAGGCGAGGAAGCCGACCAGACCGCCGGTGAGCGTCTGGCGGTCCGTCTCGGGGAAGTTGACGCGCGGGAGGTCGGGGAGCGCGCCGCGCAGGGAATCGAGTACGTCGCCGTCGCCCGCGCCGACGAACTCGGCGGCGGGACCGCCGAGGTCGGTCACGTCCACGCCGCCGGGACCGACCGTCACGACAGCCTCGGGGTCGTAGCCCACGAACGAGAAGCGCGCGTGCGAGTCGGCGACCGTCGCGGGCGCGGAGAACGCGCCCTGCGGGTTGCTGGAGGAGACCTTTTCGGCGCTCTCCAAGAGGAAGCCGTAGTCGCTGCGGTCGGCGAGCGTCGTGTACGCGGCCAGCGGGTCCACGGACACGTCGAGGTCGGTCACGAGGTGGGTCACGACCGGTTCGTCCGCGTCGCCGACGAGGTCGACGAACTCGTCGCGGTCGGTGTCGGGAGCCGTCACGCGACGACCTCCTCGTGGTCGCCGGACTCCCCGCGGGCCGCCTTCGCCGCGGCGACGAACGCGCGGACCGCGTCGTGGTCCTTCACGCCGCCGGCGGCCTCGACGCCGCTCGCGACGTCGACGCCGTAGGGTTCGACCGTCCGAACCGCCTCGGCGACGTTGTCGGGGGTCAGGCCGCCCGCGAGAACCACGGGCACGTCGACCGCCTCGACGAGTTCGCGCGAGGCGTCCCAGTCGTGGGTCTCGCCGGTGCCGCCCGCGCCGGACGCGGAGGGCGTGTCGACGAGGATGGCGTCCACCACAGGCGCGAGGGCGCGCGCGCGGTCGAGGTCGATGGCATCGACGACGGGGACGACGCGGACGCCCGTCGCGCGGAGCGAGTCGAGGTGGTCGGCCGCGAAGTCGCCGTGGAGTTGGAGTACATCGGGTTGGACCTCGCGGGCGAGGTCGCGGGCGTGGTCGATGGAGTCGGGCATCGTCACGAGGACGGTCGTGAGGAACGGCGGCGCGGCGGCGAACAGCTCGCGGGCGCGCTCGCGAGGAATCTCGCGGGGCGTGTCCACGGGCACGTCGCAGATGGCACCGACCGCGTCGGCACCGGCCGCGTCGACCGCTTCGAGGTCGGCTTCGTCGGTGACGCCGCACACTTTGACGCGGGTCATCTCACGCCTCCCGGAGCGCGTCGAGTTTGGCTTTCGCGGCACCGGACTCGATGGCGTCGCGGGCGACCTCGACGCCCTCCTCCAGGGAGTCCGCGAGGTCGGCGACGTAGACGGCCGCGCCGGCGTTGGCGAGGATGAGGTCGCGCTTGGGACCGGTCACGTCGCCGGTGAGGATGCCTTCGAGGTCGTCGGCGTTCTCCTGCGGAGTGCCGCCGGCAACCGCCTCGATGGGGGCCTGTTCGAGGCCGAGGTCGGCGGGCGTGAGGGTGTACTCGGTAATCTCGTCGCCGTCGATTTCGGCGACCGTGGTCGCGTCGTGGAGCGCGATTTCGTCCATGCCGGAGCCGTGGACGACGAGGGCGCGCTCGACGGGCATGTGCGACAGCGACTCGGCGATGACGGGGACGAGGTCGGAGTCGTAGACGCCGAGGACCTGCGCGTCGGCCCCGGCGGGGTTCGTCAGCGGGCCGAGGACGTTGAAGATGGTCCGCATGCCGAGCTCCTTCCGCGGGCCGATGACGGCCTTCATCGCGGGGTGGAACACGGGCGCGAGCATGAAGCCGACGCCGTTGTCTTCGATGCACGCCTCGACGGACTCGGGTTCGGCCTCGACGTTCACGCCGGCGACCTCCAGCACGTCGGCGCTCCCAGAAGACGAAGAGACGGAGTAGTTGCCGTGCTTGGCCCCCGCCGCGCCCGCGCCGGCCGCGACGAGCGCGCTCGTGGTCGAGACGTTGATGGTGTTGTAGTCGTCGCCGCCGGTGCCGCAGGTGTCGACGAGCGGGCCGCGGTCGGGGTCGATGGTCAAGGCGGCGTCGCGCATCCCCTGTGCGAACCCCGCGATTTCGGCCTCGGTCTCGCCTTTCGCCCGGAGCGCGGCGAGGAGCGCGCCGATTTGCGCCTCGGTCGCGTCCTCGAAGACCGCCCGCGCGGCGTCGCGCGCCTCCTCGACAGTCAGGTCCGCACCGCCGGTCACACGTTCGATATAATCCTGCATTGGTAATCACCGATGTACTTCTTCGGGTTATGATGTACAAATCAGTACATCGGCTTAAGCGTGTCGGGCTGGCGAAAATCGCCGGCTCCGACGGTCGGGACTCGGAGCGAATCGCCCGCCTCGAACGGTGGGAGCGCGCTGTGACCCGAATCGCCGCACGTAGTCCGATTCGAAAGCTTAAATTGTAACCCCGGACAACGGAGAGATGCGTCCGAACGGGCGCGGGAAGCACCGTAACCGGGTTGGTGGTCTAGTCTGGTTATGACACCTCCTTGACATGGAGGAGGCCGGCAGTTCAAATCTGCCCCAACCCACTCCTCTTCCCGCGTTTCGGCGTTCGGCGATGTTCGCAACACACCGGGTTGGTGGTCTAGTCTGGTTATGACACCTCCTTGACATGGAGGAGGCCGGCAGTTCAAATCTGCCCCAACCCACTACTTTCTCGCGACGAGTTGCCTCCCGAGCACCGCGTAGCGTGTGCTCGGTGCCGCGAGTCGCGTGCAATCGTGTCACGGGCAGATTTGAACCAGCGAGCGACGCAGTGAGCGAGTGAGGTACACGCGAGCGAAGCGAGCGTGAATCACGTCTAGCGACCCCTCCCTATGTATTTCGACATCCCACCCACCCAACCACTATGTCTGCCGCCCGCGAATCCCGCCCATGACCCTCCTGCAAATCCCCGGCGGTCCCGAACTCGTCATCTTGGCGCTGTTGCTCCTCATCCCGCTCGCGGTCGTCTACCTCGGATACAAACTCATCCAGTCGCTCCGGGCGTTCGAAGAGGGCAGAGAAGAACGGTCACAGCGGTAGCGTCACGACGACACGTCGGACCGGGCGTCGTCGTTCCGGGCGTCCGTGCCGCGGGTCGGCGTCTCCGACCGCTGTCGTCGGTGGTGCAGGCGCGCCAGTTGGAGCGCCACCGCGTAGCCGACGACGGCGAGGGCGACGGCGAGAATCGTGTTGCCGAGGAGCTGTCGGAAGAGGAGGTCGAGACCGGCGCTGAGCGACACGTCGGCGACGGACGCCCCCGGAACCGGGCCGAGCAGGTGCGAGCCGAGCCAGAAGCTCGCGCCGTAGACCGCCCACTTGACGGGCGGATTGAAGACGACGAGCGTGGCGACGAGCGCGAGTCGGCTCGCCCGCTCGACGAAGTAGGCGATGAGGGCGAACAGCGCGAGGGCGGTCCCTGCGGTCGGCATGGCCACAAAGAAGACGCCGAACGCGAAGCTGGCGGCGACCTCGTGAGGGGTGTGGTCCGCCGCGAACGCTCGTTCGAGGCCGGACCGGACGCGGGGACGAATCGACGCGAGACGGTCGTACACTCGTCGAGACTAGAGGCGAGACGTCGTTATCAACGCTTCGCCGAGAATCGGTCGGGTGGTAGCAGTCGACGTGTCGATGCGTCGAGGCGGCGGTCAGCGGAACCGGCGGTCCGACTCCCACTTGTCCTTGAGTTCTATCATCTGGCCCACCCCGCGGGCCACGTCCGAGAGGTGGAGGGCGATGTCCGTCGCGGTCACGATGCCGACCATCTCCGCGCCGTCGACGACGACGAGTTTCTTCACCCGTTGGTCGCGCATCTTCTCGGCGGCCACGCGCGTGGTCGAGTCCGGTCGGACCCACTTGATTGGGTTCGACATGACCGCGCGGGCCGGGACCGCGGCGAGGGGCTTGCCGCTCGCCACGCCGGCACGGAGCGCGTCCGACTCGGTGACGATGCCCGCGGGGCCGCCGTCGGCCATCACGACGACGCTTCCCGCGCCCTCGCGGAGCATGGTTCGCGCGCAATCGGCGACGCTCGATCCCAGTCCGACGGTCGCCACCTCCTCGGTCATGATTTCGTCGACGCGCATGTTAGTCGTCCGCAGGCGAGGGTTCTCGCTCGTGGTGGGAGTCCGATGCAGCGCGCGACTGGGTCGGGTCGGTGCTCGCGCCGGAGCCGGCGGCCGTGTCGCCGAGCACGTCGTCGATGGTCGACGAGACCTCGCCCACGTCGTCGACCTCGAAGGCGTCGAGGAGGTCGTCGAGGTGGCTCACGTGCGACGAGAGCTCGCGCACGTCGCCGTTGACGTCGACGAGCGCGGCGCTCTGTTCTTGTGCGGTCGCGGAGACGTTCTCGGCCTCCGCGGCGGTCTCCTCGGAGATTCCTGCGATTTCGTCGGTCATCGAGAGCACCTCTTGGGAGGAGTCGGCCTGACTGCCCGTCGCGTCCGAAATCTCGTGGACGCTCGCGGTCGTCTCCTCGACGCGCTCGACGATACCGTCGAAAGACGAAAGCGCCTCGTCGACCGAGGTCGCGCTCTCTTCGACCTGCGCCCGCATGCGTTCGATGCGGGAGACGACGGCGTCGCGCTGGGTCTCGATTTCGGCGACGAGCGACTCGATGTCGCCCGCCGACGACTTGGTCTCCTGTGCGAGCTGTTTGACCTCGTTGGAGACGACGGCGAAGCCCTCGCCGGCCTCGCCCGCGCGGGCGGCCTCGATGTTCGCGTTGAGCGCGAGGATGTCGGTCTGTTCCGCGATGTCGGTGATGACCTCGACGATGTCCTCGATTTGGGCGAGCCGGTCGTCGAGTTCGTGAACCTCGCTGACGGTCGCCTCCGTCTCGGCGCGCACGGCGTCGATATCGTCGAGGGCGTCGGTGGCGGCGGTCTGGCCGTCGAGCGAGCGCGCCTCGGCCTCTTCGGTGAGCCGGACGAGTTCGTCGGCCGACGAGGCAATCTGCTGGATGGACGCGGAGAGGTCGTTTATCTCGTCGGCGGCGGCGACGAGGCTGTCGGTCTGCTCGCTCGCGCCCTCGGAAATCTGCTGGACCGACGCGGACACCTCCTCGCTCGCGGCGGACACGTCGTCGGCGCGGTCGGCCACGCGGTCGGCGAGCGTCGCCACGTCCTCGCCGAAGGTCTTGACCGTGCCGACGGTCCGTTCGATGTCGTCCATCATCTCGTTGTACGCGGCGGCGACCGTCGCCATGTCGCGGCTCTCGGAGTCGGTCGGGAGGCGGACGCGGAGGTCGCCGTCGGCCGCGCGGGTCATCGCCTCGCTGTAGGCGCGGGCGTCTGCGCGCTGGTCGCGGAGGTCGTCGCGGAGGTTGTCGACGCCGCGGACGACCTGCCCGAACTCGTCTCGCCGGTCGGTTTCGAGCTCCACGTCGAGGTCGCCGTCGCGGAGCGCGGAGACGGTCGACGCGAGGTCGACGAGCGGGAGCGCGGTGTTCCCGCGGACGATGAGCGCGAAGGCGACGAAGCCGAACATCGAAAGCGCGAGCAGCGTCGCAATCTGGAGGCCGACGCTCCGGGAGAGCGCGAAGACGCTACTGGCCGGCGCGTGCAGGAGGAGCACGCCGCCGGAGACGGGGACGTGCGCGACGACGTGCGGCGAGGAGACGAAGCCCTCGACGGGAGCGAGGCGGCTGACCCCCGTCTCGCCGGCGAAGGCAGCGTCGAGTTCGGACGCCTCGGCGGCGGGGTAGGCGACGTTCGACTGGCCGCCGCCGCCGTCGTAGAGGACGGTTCCGTCGCTCGTGACGAGTTGGGTGAAACCGCCGTCGATGTGGTTGCCGTCGAGCGCGGTCCCGAGCGAGGACGCCTCGGCGACGAGGACGATTGCGCGGGGCTCGATGGACGGAAGCGGCGCGACGAAACCCATGTAGGCGACGCCGTCTTCGACGTAGACGGTGGTCCGCTCGACGCCGTCGTCCGAGAGGTCGGCGCTCGCGGGGAGCGGAAGCGACCCGCTTTCGAACAGCGTCGTCCCGACCGCGCCCTCCTCGGACGAGCCGAGGACGGTCGTCGTCTCGATGTCGACGAAGTGGAGCGCGGCCACGTCGGCGGGCATGTCCTCTTTTGCGGCCGTCAGGGTCGCCGAGGACCGCCCGTCGAGAGTGCTCCCGGCCGAGGGGTCGTCGGCGACGATGGTCGCGAGGCGGGTCCGCTCGTCGAACCACGTGTTCACCTGCAGGGCCTCGCGTTCGGCCTCGGTGAGGAGGTCGGCGCGGGCGTCCTCGTCTATCGTGGATGCCGTCTGTTGATACTGGACGACTCCGACGCCGGCGACGAGGACTGAAACGAGCAGCATCGCGGCGACGAGCCGCCGCGTGTAGCTCTCCGTAATCGCATCAGGAAGCCGTGATTCGGCTTCCAAAACGAGATTCTCGGCCATTACCGTACCGACCGGAATGCGGTGCATAAATCCGCGCACTTGAATATCAATCTAGATAATCTAGTCGACGGAGACGGCGTGCGCGAGTGCTCGCGGGCGACACGAGCGTCAACCATACGCCTGTCGGGCGCTAGCAAACCACATGGAAACCGAGTTCCGCCTGCTCGTGGCGGGCTTCTGTATCGTCGCGCCGTCGCTCCTGTTCGTCGGGTTCGTCAGACTGCTCGACGCCATGCGCGAGGACGACCTCGTCGAGCGCGTCCTCGACAGGGTCGACGAGGGCGGCGGGCCGACCGGGACGGCGGTCGACCCGACGGCGTTCCTGCGGTCCGCACGGGAGAAATCGCGACGGCGGACGGCGGTCTGCCGGGAGTGCGGCGTGCCGAACGCGGCCGACGGCGGACGCTGTGGAATGTGCGGCGCGACGTTGCGATAGGGCGCGAAAAAGAATCGACGAGAACCGAAAAACCGCGTTCGAGCGGGGTTAGAGGAAGTCTTCGATGTGGTCGGCGACTTCGTTGGGGGTGTCGCCGACGGGGACGCCCGCGTCGTTGAGGGCGGAAATCTTGGACTCCGCGGTGCCCGTGCCCGAACCGGAGACGATAGCGCCGGCGTGACCCATGCGCTTGCCCGGCGGTGCCGTGCGGCCCGCGATGAAGCCGGCGACCGGCGTGTCCATGTTCTCCGCGATGTACTTCGCGGCCTGCTCTTCGTCCTCGCCGCCGATTTCGCCGCACATGACGACGGCGTGGGTGTCGGGGTCGTTCTCGAACGCTTCGAGGGCGTCGACGAACGACGTGCCGATGATGGGGTCGCCGCCGATGCCGATGGCGGTGGTCTGGCCGATGCCACGCTCGGTCAGGTTCGAGACGACCTGGTAGGTGAGCGTGCCGGAGCGGGAGACGAGACCGACGTTACCCTCCTCGAAGATGTTGCCGGGGAGGATGCCGAGTTTGGCCTCGCCGGGCGTGATGATACCCGGGCAGTTGGGACCGATGAGGCGCGTGTCGGTCTCCGACAGGCGCTTGTTGACCTTGGCCATGTCCTGCGTCGGGACGCCCTCGGTGATGGCGACGACGAGGTCGAGGTCCGTGTCGAGCGCCTCGAAGATGGCGTCGCCGGCGAACGCCGGCGGGACGAACACGACGGATGCGTTGGCGTCTTCCTCGTCGACTGCCTCTTCGACGGTGTCGTAGACGGGGATGCCGTCGACGTCCTGACCGCCCTTACCGGGGGAGGTCCCGGCGACGACGTTCGTGCCGTACTCCACCATCTGCCGGGTGTGGAACTTACCTTCCCCACCGGTGATACCCTGTACAACTACTCGCGTGTCGTCGTCGACGAAAATGCTCATTGGGAGACCTCCTGTGCGTTCTTGACGGCACGCTGGACAGCGTCCTCCAGCGTCCCTTCGACCTGTACGAGGTCCGTGTTCAGAATCTCCATGCCCTCCTCGGCGTTCGTGCCCGCGAGGCGGACGACGACCGGCTTGGGAATCTTGTCGAAGCTCTCCAGGGCCTCGTTGATACCCTTGGCGACCTCGTCGCCGCGGGTGATGCCGCCGAAGATGTTGAACACGACGGAGTCGACGTTCTCGTCGGAGAAGACCATGTCCAGCGCGTTCGCCACGCGCTCGGCCTTCGCGCCGCCGCCGATGTCGAGGAAGTTGGCGGGCTCGCCGCCGAAGTAGTCCACGAGGTCGAGCGTCGTCATGACGAGACCGGCGCCGTTGCCGATGATGCCGACGTTACCCGAGAGACGGACGTAGTCGAAGCCGTACTCGCCGGCCTTGGCTTCGAGGTCGTTCTCGTAGGCGTCCTCTTCCATCGCCGCGAGGTCCTCGTGACGGAACAGGGCGTCGTCGTCGATGTTCATGACGGCGTCCGCGGCGACGATGTCGCGGTCGGACGTAATCATGACGGGGTTGATTTCGATGTCCGAAGCGTCGTTCGAATCGTAGAGGTCGTACAGCGTCGTGAGGAACGAGGCGACGTCGAATGCGACGTCACGGGGGATGCCCGCCTCGAAGACGACCTTGCGGGCCTGATAGGGGTGCAGGCCGAACGCGGGGTCGATGTGCTCGCGGGCGATTGCGTCCGGGTTCTCCTCCGCGACTTCCTCGATGTTGACGCCGCCTTCCGTCGAGACCATCGCGACGGGCTTGCCCTCGCTGCGGTCCATCGTGATACCGACGTACAGTTCGTTTTCGAAGTCGACGCCGGCCTCGACGAGCACCCGGTCGACCGTGTAGCCCTTGAGGTCCATCCCGAGGATGTCCTCTGCGGCCTGTCGAGCTTCGTCTTCGTCCATGGCGATTTTGATGCCACCGGCCTTGCCACGCCCACCGACGTGTACCTGCGCCTTGATGGCGGCGGGGTATCCGATCTCCTCGACCGCCTCCATGACCTCCTCTACCGACGACGCGAGACGGGACTCTGGCACCGGAATCCCAGCCTCTGCGAAGATATCCTTCGCCTGGTATTCGTGAAGCTTCATTACCATGCGTGGGAGGGAAAGGCACGCGCTTAAATCCCATTCATCTCCGTTCAGGCACGACCGAGAGAATTGCCGCAGGGCGTTTACTCGCCGCCGAGATAACGGTCGGTGCGGCCGCCAATCGAACCGCTGCGATTCGCTCCGAGTCGTCCGAATTTATCACCCGTCCGACCCCATCGTTCGGCATGCGCGCTGTCAGATTCCACGACCACGGCGGACGCGACGTGCTTCAGGTAGACGACATCGACACCCCCGACCCGGCGGCGGACGAGGTCCTCGTCGAAGTCGCGGCCGCGGGCGTCAACCCCGTCGACACGTACTTCCGCGAGGGCTCGTACCAGCCCTTCGCGATGCCGATGATTCCCGGCGTCGACGTGGCCGGAACGGTCGCGGCGGTCGGGGCCGACGTCACCGGCTTCGCCGAGGGCGACCACGTCGTCGGCACCGGCATCGGCAAGGACCACTACGGCGGCTACGCCGAGTTCGCGGCCGTCCCAACCGACCGGCTCGCGGTCCTCTCGGACGACGTGGACCTCGTCGCGGCCGGTGGCGCGGGCGTCGCCGGCGTCACGGCGTGGCGCGCCCTCGTCGACCACGGCGGGATGCAACTCGGCGACACGGTCCTGATTCACGGTGGGTCCGGCGGCGTCGGTCACGCTGCGGTCCAGCTCGCCGCCGCGTCCGGCGCTCGCGTCGTCGCCACCGCCGCGCCCGACTACCACGGCCGCGTGGCCGAACTCGGCGCGGACGTGGTTCTCGACTACGCCCGCGACGACCTCGCCGACGCCGTCGTTGACGCGGCGACGGGCGACGGCGTGGACCTGACGCTCGACCACCGGCTCGACGACTACCTCCAGTTCGACGCCGACGTGGCCGCCCACGGCGGTCGCGTCGTCGGCATCGGCGAGAACGACCCGGAAGTCGGCTTCGACCTGTCGTCGTCGGCCCGCGGCAAGGACCTCTCGCTCACGATGATGAGCATGTTCAACACGCCCGACCTGTCGGCTCCCCTGCGCGAACTCGCCGGCCAGATGGGCGCGGGCGAGTTCGAAATCGACGTAGCGCGGACCTACGACCTCGACGAGGCCGCCGAGGCCCACCGCGCCGTCATGGAAGACAGTTTCCTCGGCAAACTGGTCATCACGCCCTGAGGGCGACGCGGAGGGGTGAGGACGCGGCCGGTCGCCGGTGAGCACACAGCCGCGACCGAATTATGTCCCGTGCGCACCTATTGCACGCGCATGGACGTGACATTCGATTTCGACGGAACCGTGGCTCTCGTGACCGGCGCGAGCGGCGCGCTCGGCGGCGCAATCGCTCGCGCGTTCCACGAGGCGGGCGCGTCGGTCGCGGCCGCGGACGTGGTCGAACCCGACGACGAGGACGGCTTTTTCGAGTCCGAGGGTGTCCGATTCTACGAGGGTGATTTCACCGACGAGGACGACGTGGCGCGCGTCGTCGGCGAGGTCGCCTCCGACTTCGGCCGCCTCGACCACCTCGCCAACATCGCCGGGACGTGGCGGGGCGGGACGCCAATCGACGAGACGGAGGCGGACACGTTCGACTTCCTGTTCGACGTAAACCTCAAGACGATGTTCCTCGCGTCGAAACACGTGATTCCGCACCTCCGGGAGACCGAGGGGTCCGTCGTGAGCGTCTCGGCTCGCTCGTCGCTGGAGGGTGGCGAGGGCGACGGCGTCTACCGGGCGTCGAAGGCGGGCGTCCGTCTACTCACGGAGACCATCGCCGAGGAGAACCGCGGCGTCGTGCGCGCGAACGCAGTCATGCCGAGCGTCATCGACACGCCGATGAACCGCGAGATGATGGCCGACGCCGACTTCGAGAAGTGGGTGAAACCCGAGGAAATCGCCCGGACCGTCCTCGCGCTCTGTTCGGACGCGACCCCCGTGACGAGCGGCGCGGCCGTCCCGGTGTACGGCGAGGCCTGATTGCCCTATTTCGTGGCACCATTCGCCACGAGGAGACATAACATTCGTTGTGGTGCGCACGAATTTTTACGCGGTGCGCAAGGGATTCACGAACACGACACTCGTTAGAAAAATGAGGCTAATCGAGGTCTAAATTCGGACGAACGTGCCACATACTATAGTTGGTTGGAGAATTATGTTGATTTTCGCTCCGATATGCGACGGCATACCGCGTCATTTATCACACCCACATCGGCAACAGGGTGATAGACATGACCGAACGTGAAACGTGGGCAACCAGGGCAGGGTTCATCCTCGCGGCCGTCGGCAGCGCGGTCGGCCTCGGGAACATCTGGCAGTTCCCGTTCAAGACCGCTCAGTTCGGCGGTGCCTCCTTCCTGATCGTCTACATCATCGCGGCGCTCGGCATCGGCCTCCCGGCCATCCTCGCCGAGTTCGTCATCGGACGCAAGACCAACCTGAACACGATCAACGCCTTCGAAAAGCTCGGCTACAAGGAGTGGCGCGTCGTCGGCGCTATCGGCCTGTTCACCGGCTTCTGGATTCTGTCGTACTACAGCGTCGTCGGCGGCTGGGTCCTCCGGTACATCGGCGGCAGCCTGACCGGCGCGTACTTCGCCGCCCCGGCCGAGTACTTCGGCCAGGTGTCCGCCGGGATGGACGCGCTCGCGCTCCACGCCGTGTTCATGGCGCTCGTCGTCGGCATCGTCGCCGCCGGCATCGAAGACGGCATCGAGAAGGCGACGAAACTGATGGTTCCGAGCATCGTCGTCATCCTCGGCGTGCTCGCGGCCTTTGCCTTCACGCTCCCCGGCGCGTCCGCGGGCTACGCGTACTTCCTCTCGCCCGACTTCAACGCGCTCGCAGAGAACTTCGCCGACATCGTCCCCTTCGCGGTCGGGCAGGCGTTCTTCTCGCTGTCGCTCGGCATGGGCGCGATGATAACCTACGCCTCCTACATCGACGGCGACCAGAGCCTGTTCGGCGACGGTATCACCATCGTCTTCCTGAACAGTTTCGTCGGCATCCTCGCCGGTCTTGTCGTCCTCCCGCTCCTGTTCGCTCAGGGAATCGACCCCAACACGAGCGGCGCGGGCGCGGTGTTCATCAGCGTCGCCGGCGCGTTCGGCGACATCCCCGGCGGCCAGATAATCGGCCTCGTCTTCTTCGTGGTCGTGCTCATCGCGGCGCTCTCGTCTGCGATTAGCCTCCTCGAAGTCGTCGTCTCGTGGGCCATCGACAACTACGACGTCTCCCGTCCGCAGATGGCCGTCGGCCTCGGCGGCGCCATCTTCCTGCTCGGCGTCCCGTCGGCCATCGACACCGCGTGGCTCGGCTGGTTCGACACGCTCGCCTACAAACTGCTGCTCCCGCTTTCGGTCCTCGGCATCCTCGTCTTCGCGGCGTGGGTCTACGGCGCGCCCGCCATCGACGAGCTAATGAAGGGCAGCGGACTCGGTGACGGCGTCGGCCTGACGTGGCTCTGGCTGGTCCGCACGCTCGTTATCGTCGCCGTCGTGGCGACGCTCGCCCTCGGGCTCCAGACGCTGTTCCTCGGCGAGAGCCCGGCCATCGTTCCGCCCCTCTGAGGCGGCGACCGGTCCCGCTTTCATCGCGCCTAGGAATCGTCGGTAGCGGTGCGTTTTTCTCGACTATTCGACGGCGATTTTCACGCGTAGACTACTCAAAACCGTTAAATTTCTCCGATGACGTATCGTTGGTTCGAAAGTCCTTTTACCGGTGGACTGGCAATGGGTGTCAATGACACGAGAAACATGGGCAACACGGCTCGGGTTCATCCTCGCGGCCGTCGGCAGCGCGGTCGGCCTCGGGAACATCTGGCGATTCCCGTGGCAGACCGCCGAAAACGGCGGCAGCGCGTTCCTCGTCGTGTATCTCGGCATCGTCCTCCTCGTCGGCGTCCCCGGTCTGCTCGGCGAGTTCGTCATCGGTCGCCGGGCGAAGAAGTCGCCGGTCGGCGCGCTCCGGGACCTCTCGGGGTCGAAAACGTGGGGCGTCGTCGGTGCGTTCTCGGTCGTCACCGGCATCTCGCTGCTCTCGTTCTACAGCGTCGTCGGCGGGTGGATTATCCGGTATCTCCTCGAAAGCGGGGCCGCGGTCGTCGGCGGCAGCCCCGCGTACTTCACGAATCCGGGCCAGTACTTCGGCGGCGTCTCCGCCGGCGTCGACGCGGCGCTCTATCACCTCCTGTTTCTCGGACTGACCGCGCTCATCGTCTTCGCGGGCGTCCGCAAGGGCATCGAACTCGGCACGAAAATCATGATGCCCGCCGTGCTCGTCCTGCTCGCCGGTCTCGCCGCCTGGGCCGCGACCCAGCCTAACGCGGCCGCCGGTTACGCCTTCTTCCTCCGCTTCGACCCCTCGGTCATCACCGAGAACTTCTTCGCCATCCTCGGCCCCGCCGCCGGACAGGCGCTGTTTACGCTCTCGCTCGGCGCGGGCACGATGATAACGTACTCCTCGTATCTCGACGAGGACCGCTCGCTTCCCTTCGACGGCAGCGCCATCGCCGTCCTCAACACGAGCGTCGGCGTCATCACGGGTCTCGTCGTCTTCCCGCTCCTGTTCTCGCAGGGCGTCAACCCGACCGAGACCGGGACCGGACCGGGCGCACTGTTCGTCGGCCTCGCGGGGGCGTTCTCGCAGCTCCCCGCGGGGACGCTCATCGCCACCGCGTTCTTCGCCGTCGTGACGCTCGCGGCGCTATCGAGTTCCATCAGCATGCTCGAGATCCCCGTCGCGTTCCTCGTCGACGAGTACGGCGTCTCGCGAAGGCGCGCCGTCACCGGGATGACCGCGCTCGTCGCCGTCACCGGCACCGTCTGCGCGTTCAATCCGGGCATCTTCGGCTTCGTCGCCGGACCGCTCGTGAACGTCCTCCTGACCGCCGGCCTCGCCGCGTTCCTCCTGTTCGTCGGCTGGGTCATGGGCCGCGAGGCGCTCGAGGAGTTCTCCGCCGGCGCGGGCGAGTTCTCGAAGCCTCTCGGCACGCCGTGGCTCTTCGCCGTCGGCGTCGTCCTCCCGCTGTTCCTCGTCTTCACGCTCCTCACGCACTTCGGCGTGGACACGACCATCGGCTTCTGGCCGACCGTCGGCGTCGCCGTCGTCGCGTCCGCCGCCGCCTTCTTGGGCCTGCGACAGCCCAACTCAGTCGTCTGAGTGGGGCTCTCCCCGCCGCGTTCGGCGCGCTGACTCGACTCCGACTGCTCTGTTTGCTCCGTTTTCGACCGACCCGACCGCGGGGAGTACTTCGCGTTCGCGTCGCTAACCATGATGATTGTTCCACCTATTCTTCGACAACTGTCGAAGTAAGGGTTGCCGGATTGCGGAACTCCTTTGACCGAGGACTGCGGACCGTTGCTCCAATGAGCGAAGGTGGTCTGGCATGACGATGGAAGACCGGATCGACGAACTCCGCGAGAAGCGCGAGGAAGCCCTGAAGGGCGGCGGCGAGGACCGAATCGCCTCCCAGCACGACAAGGGCAAGATGACCGCCCGCGAGCGCATCGACTACTTCCTCGACGACGGCACCTTCCGCGAGTTCGACCAGTTCCGGACCCACCGCAACCACAAGTTCGGGATGGAGGAGACGAAACTGCCCGGCGACGGCGTCATCACCGGCTACGGCGAGGTCGACGGCCGGACCGTCTTCGTCTTCGCCCACGACTTCACCGTCTTCGGCGGCTCGCTCGGCGAGGTGTTCGCCGAGAAGGTCTGTAAGGTGATGGACAAGGCGATGGAGGTCGGCGCACCCGTCGTCGGTCTCAACGACTCCGCCGGCGCGCGGATTCAGGAGGGCGTTCAGTCGCTCGGCGGCTTCGGCGAAATCTTCCGCCGCAACACCGAGGCGTCCGGCGTTATCCCGCAGATTTCGGCCATCATGGGCCCCTGCGCGGGTGGCGCGGTGTACTCCCCCGCGCTGACGGACTTCACGTTCATGGTCCGCGACACGAGCCACATGTTCATCACCGGCCCGGACGTCATCAAGACGGTCACGGGCGAGGAGGTCACCTTCGACGAACTCGGCGGCGCGACGACGCACACCTCGACAAGCGGGGTCGCCCACTTCGCCACCGACACCGAAGAGCAGGCGCTCGACGACATCCGCCACCTGCTTTCGTACCTCCCGCAGAACAACGTCGAAGACCCCCCGCGCGTCGAGCCGTGGGACGACCCCGAACGCGTCGACGACGACCTCGCCGAGGTCGTCCCCGACCAGCCCCGCAAGCCCTACGACATCCACGACGTGCTCGACGGCGTCCTCGACGAGGGCTCGTTCTTCGGCGTCCAGGAGGACTTCGCCAAGAACATCGTCGTCGGCTTCGGCCGCCTCGACGGCCGCTCGGTCGGCATCGTCGCCAACCAGCCCCGCGTGAACGCCGGCACCCTCGACATCGAGGCCTCCGAGAAGGGCGCGCGCTTCATCCGCTTTTGCGACTCGTTCAACATTCCCATCCTCACCTTCGTGGACGTGCCCGGCTTCCTGCCCGGCACGGACCAAGAGCACAACGGCATCATCCGCCACGGCGCGAAGCTCCTGTACGCCTACTCCGAGGCGACGGTGCCGCTCATGACCGTCATCACGCGCAAGGCCTACGGCGGCGCGTACGACGTGATGGCCTCGAAGCACCTCGGCGCGGACGTGAACTACGCGTGGCCGACCGCCGAAATCGCCGTGATGGGCCCGCAGGGCGCGGTCAACATCCTCTACCGCGACGAACTCGACGCCGCGGACGACCCCGACGCCCGCCGCGACGAACTCATCGAGGAGTACCGCGAGGAGTTCGCCAACCCCTACACCGCTGCGGACCGCGGCTTCATCGACGACGTCATCGAACCCGGCGAGACCCGCGAGCGCCTCATCTCGGACCTCCGGATGCTGAACTCCAAGCGCAAGTCCCAACCCGACAAGAAACACGGCAATATCCCGCTATGAGCGGGGAGCTGCTGTCGGGGCTGTCGATTCCGGACGACGCCGACGCCGAGGAGGCCGCGGCCATCGCCGCCGCCGTCGGCGCGCACCTCCACGACCAGTCGGTCGCCGCGGCCGCCGCGGCCGCAGCGGACGGCGAGGAGACGTGGAACGAGGAGCGCTGGCGCTACGCCGGCCGCCTCGAATCGGTCACCGGCTGCGGCCGTCGCGTCCCCTCCGGCGCGCCGACCGACGCGTGGGCCGCCTCGGGCCGCGTCGACCGGTTCTGAGTCGGGGCGTCCGCAAATTCACTCCAGAACGCTTACATTTTCTCCCGACATCAGTTCGCCCGACATGGTCCAAACCGCGCTCGTCTGGCTGTTTCTCAACGCCGGCCTCGCCGGGTTCGCCGCCGTCGCGGTCGCCGCACACTACGCCGACGAGGGCGAGCTCGACTTCGTCTCCGCGGCGCTCGCCGCCGTCTTCGCCGGGACCTGCGTCGAACTCGGAATGGCGAACGGCTACATTCCCGATAGCGTCTTCCCGACTGTCGCGGTCGGGGTCTGCATCGTCGCCGCCCTGGTCTCGCTCGCGCTCGGTGTGAAACGGGACCAGACGGCGTTTCAGGCGTTTCGCGGCGACGCTCGGACTCGATCTCGGTAGCCGGCGGTCAGTAGCCGGCAGTCGATGGTCGGTAGTTCACACCGCGAGTGCCGGGTCGTCGACGACGACGCCGTCGACGCCGTACTCCCGGAGTCGTCGCGTGACCTCGCGGTCGGGGACCGTCCACGCGTTGACCTCGAAGCCTCGGTCGTGCGCCTCGTCCACCCGCGCCGACGAGAGCAGGTCGTAGTGCGGGTGGACGGCCGCGCAGTCGACGTCGGCGGCGACCGACAGCGACTCCGCCCAGTCGGCCGCGAAGAGGAAGGCGAGCGGGAGCGCGGTCGTCTCGCGCACCTCGCGGAGTGCGACCGGGTCGAACGACGAGACGAGCACTTCGTTTCCCGCGTCGCCGACGACGGCGGCGAGGTCGTCGGCGAGGCCGGCCACCTTCAGTTCGACGTTGACCGCGACGCGGTCCGGCAGGGCGTCGAACACCGCGGCGAGCGTCGGAATCGACTCGTCTGAGTCACCGATTGTGAGTTCCTGTAGGTCCGTGAGACTCGTGTCGGCGACGCGACCGGTCGCACCGGTCAGGCGGTCGAGCGTCTCGTCGTGGAAGACGACGAGTTCGCCGGAGCCGCAGCGTCGGACGTCGAGTTCGACCCAGTCGAGTCGCGCCGCGGCCGCTTCGAAGGCGGCGAGCGTGTTTTCCGGCGCGAGGGCGGGACAGCCGCGGTGACCGATGATGCGCATGTCGGTGCATCGCGGGAGGGCGGACTAAACGCTTCCTCCGGACCGGTCGAAAGCGATGGGGAGCGGTGGGGAGCAGTTTGTACGGGAATCGATTACTGGGGACCGTCGTGCGGGCGTCACGGGCCGCGCGCGGACCGGCGCAGCCGCTCCGCGCGGGCTGGAGAAGATGTGTTCGCAGAGAGAATCGACTGACTCGAACTTACGCGCCCTGGCCGCCCTTCTTGCGCGTGATATAGCCGGCGATGCGGTTGCGGACGCCCTTCGACTCGACCGTGGTCAGTTCTTCGACGCTGTCCTTGTTCGTCTCGAAGTCCGTGTTGAACGCCTGCGGGTATCGCTCCAGCAGGATGTTACCAAGCTGCTTGACGTACTTGGGCTTGATTGCCATGTCGGAAGATTCCCCGGACGAACACTAAAACGATTCGTTCCGTCTCGCGGCCGCCCGCTCGCGCCAGCCCGTCAACTCGTCGATTCGCGCGAACGCCTCGCGCTCTCTTTCCCCGCCGCATTTCTCGACCGTCTCGGCGAAGTACGCGAGCCGATCCAGCAGGGCGTCGGTGTCGAAGGCGGGCACGTCGAGGCGCGAGGCCGCCACCGTCGCGTCGATGACCGCGCCGAAGCCCCGATTGATAGTGAACGGTCGGCGCTGCTCGACCGCGGCATCGACGGGCCGGAGTTCCCATTCCTCCCATTCGGTCCCGCCGTCTTGGCCGGAATCGACCGCAGTCGCCTCGACTTCGACCCACGCGTCGGCCGAGTCGAGGAGCGGCGAGTCACGCTCGTAGATAGTCATCGCGGCCTCGACGAACGCCCGCGGGTCGGAGACGAACTGGACGACGCCGCCCCCCTGTCGGTGGAAGTTCCGACGGGTTCGAGTGTTTCCCCACGTCGTGGCGGTGGCGGGCGGCGGCGAGGGCGTGCTGGCAGGGGGGTCGCCGTCGGTCTCCGGTGCGTGGACGCCGAGCGCCGCGAAGTTCCACCGGTCGTTCGGCCCGAGCGTGGCGACGACCGTCTCGGTGACGCCGCGGAGTTCGACGGGCCAGTCGTCGCCGTCGCGGTCGCCGACGCGACGCCCCGCGTCTGTCGTCTCGTCGTCGCTCACAGCGGGACCCCCCGCTCCAGCGCGACGAACGTCGCCGCGCAGACGATGTCGGCGGTCGTGCCGGGGTTGATTCCCTCGGCGACGAACTCGTCGGCCAGTTCCTCGGCCTCGGCGAGGTCCGAGACCGCGGCCGCGCGGTCCATCACGTCGCGGGCGACGGCCTCGCCGTGGTTCGTCGCGACGAGCGTGTCTGGTTCCTCCGCGAGCAGGTCGAGAAACGCGCGAGCGACGCGGTCGGTGACGGGGCCGTCGTCCGCGAGGACGGCCTCGGCCGCGCGGAACGTGCGGGCGAAGCCGCCGGTCCACTCGCGGGCGTTGGCGTCGCGCTCGGCGCTGAGGTCCATCACGTCGTAGAGCGTGAAATCGCGGTCCCGGAGCGCGGCAGCCGCGTGGCCGCCGCGCCGAACGTCGAGGTCGGGGGCGTCCTCGGGCACGTCGCCGACGGCCACGTCGACGTGTTCGAAAGCCCGGTAGAAGTCGACCGCGTCGGCGACGGTGGTCGACTCGACCACGTCGGCCGCCCCGGCGGGCGAGAGGTCTCGGTCGTCGTCGGCCGCGGCCCGGACGAGCGGGGCGAGAAGCAGGAGACAGCCGAACTGCGTGTTCCCGCCGCCCTGTCGGCTCATGCCGGCGACCGCCTCCTCGAACGCCTCGCCGACGGGCGCGCCCGACGCGGCGAGTTCGAGGCCGGCCGCGGAGCCGACCGCGCCCGTCAGGAAGTGCTCGAAGTGCAGGTCCGAGAGGTCGCGGCGGCGGTCGACGTTCCCCGGTTTGGGCGTGCCGGCGACTTCGAGCAGGAGCGCGAGTTCGGCGTGTCGCGCGGGGCCGAACCCGCGGTCGGAGACGGGCGCGGCCATCAGGCGGACACCCCGCTCTCGTCGCCCGACTCGGCCGCGTCCTCGCGGCCACCGAACCAGTCGTCCACGGCGGTTCGGACCCGGCGGAGGACTGCCGGGTTGTCGCTCGGCCGCCCGACGCTCACCGCGTCGGCCCCGTAATCGAGGTACTCGGTCGCCGTCTCGCGGTCGCGGACGCCGTTGTTGGCGACGAGGAAGAGTTCGGGCGCGGCGGCGGCCACGTCGGCAACCGCGGCCTCGGAGTCCATCGCGTCGACGTGGAGCCAGTCGGCCCCGGCGTCGGCGAGCGCGACCGCGAGGCTCGGGAGGTCAACGCCGTCGATTTCGGCGCGGACTTTCGCGCCGACCGGCGCGCCCGACTCGGCGGCCGCGGCGACGTACGCGGCCAGTCGGTCGGTGTCGCGCAGGAGCGTCTCGCCGCAGCCGACGGCGCAGAGTTCGTCCTGTCGGCAGTGGGCGTTTATCTCCACGCCCGCACTGCGGTCGGCGCAGACGGCCGCAACCTCCCGAATCGGGGCCGACGAGGTCGCTCTGACGTTGACCGCGGCGAAGCGGTCCTCGCCGTCGAATCCGGCGAGGGAAGCGAGTTGGTCGGAGACGAAGGCGACCGGGTCGTCGGCGAGGAACTCCGAGCGCCCGCGGGCGACGAGTTCGCGAGCCGCCGCCTGCGAGGCGTCGTCGAGCGCGACGCCGCCGAGGAACGCCGCGCCGACGTGGGGTGCCGCAGCGTCCGCCCACGAGGCGTCTGACTCGCCGCTGAGGCTCGCGACGGCGACCCGCGGTTCGAACATCACGACACCTCCGCGAGCGCCTCGGCGACGGCGCGGGCGACGCGCTCGGCGTCTTCCGGGCCGTCGATTCGGGTGTCGGTTCTACCCACCGGGCGGTCGAGGTCGGTGCCGTCGTCCGCGTCGAGGACGAACGCGTCGGCGAAGGGGTAGGCCTCGGCGACGCCCGCGGTCGAGGGGTCGTAGCCGACGCCCTCCATGAGGTCGGCGGCGGGGCCGGAGAACACGGTGTCCTCGACGAACGGCGAGACGGCGACGACGGGCGTGTCGGCGAGGGCGTCCGCGAAGCCGTCGATGGCGAGCATCGGTCCGATGCTCGTGATTGGGTTCGAGGGACCGACGACGACGGGGTCCGCGAGGGCGTCGGCGACGTCGTCGGTGACGGTCGCGTCGGCAGCGCCGCGGAACTCCACGTCGCGGACGGCGGGGTCGGCCCGGCGGTGGACCCAGTACTCCTGGAAGTGCATCGTCCCCTCGTCGGTGTGAATCAGCGTCGCCACGGGGTCGTCGCTCATCGGGAGGAGCGACACGTCGAGGTCGAACGCCTCGGCGAGGGTTTCTGTGACCTCGGTCAGCGTGTCTCCTTCGTCGAGAAGCGAGGTTCGGGTGATGTGGACCGCGCGGTCGCGGTCGCCAATTTCCATGAACTCTGCGACGCCGGAGAAGCGCCGCCAGCGGGCGATGTCGCGGCCGGCGGTCTGGGCCGATTCGGGGAGATAGCGCGGGCCGGGTTCGAGGCCGGCCGCGTCGGCGAGCCGGTGGAGTTCGTCGTCGGTCGCGGTGGTGTCGCCGGCGACGCCCCACCAGCGGTCGGTGTCGAGGACGCCGCCGCCGGCGAAGAGGACGGTGTCCACGTCGGGACAGACGAGGTGACCGCCGAGTTCCACGTCGTCGCCGGTGTTGGCGACGACGGTCGTCTCGGCGGGGTCGAACACCCCGGCGGCCCCGTCGAGGAGTTTGGGGGTGCCCGTACCCCCGGCGAGGAAGGTAACCATGATGCGCCGTAGGGCGAGTGTCCGTTTGAAAGTTCCTTCACCGGAGACGCCGGCCGGTCGCCGGTGGATGTCGATAAGTCGCGCAGACCGACGAAGTCCTCCTCAGCGACTGCCGCGATAGGCCACCGACACGTCGAACTCCGACGGCATCACCTGTCCGGCGACCGCCTTCCTGACGAAGTAGCCCGAGAAGCCGGTTATCAGCGCCGCCCCGAGGCCGGACATGACGAACATCACGCGCCCGGCGGTCACGCCGGTCAGTGCGCTCATGGCAGCCCAGTAGCCCGCGAAGGCCACGAAGAGACACGCGAGGCCGAGGAGGGCGTAGCCGATGGCGCTTCCGAGGGCCGAGCGGAGGCTCATATCGGTGTCTCGTCGCCCCCGAGTGAAACGGTTTGTGGGCGGTCGAACCACCGCCATCACCGTTCGACGGGACGGACTACAGACAACACGCGTCACAGAACGGCTATCGCCGCCGCGAGACGAATACACCCCATGGAATTGTCCCCTCGAACCGCGGTTGTGGTCGCGCTCATTCTCGTCGTCGCGGTCGTCTCCGGCGGCCTGCTCGCGCTCGATTTCGAGGCGGCGAACTACGAGACGACGGCCGCCGCGACCGCCGCGTCAGGCGGGACGAACCTCGATTCGCTCCCGCCGATTACCGACGGGACCCTCGTGGTCGACGCGCCGGAGGCCGTTCGCGACGACCTGACGGCGGCACTCGTCGAGTCGTTCGCGGAGCGGGGCGTGACGCTCGAACCGACCGACATCCGCGACGAAGACGCTGAGGGTCCGGTCGTGGTCGTCGTCGTGGACGAGTGGGACTCGCGCTGGAACCCGGTCGCTCCTTCGGGGTCGGTGGCGTGGCGCGCGGCGTTCGACGCGGGCGGTCACGAGAGACACGTCGACGCGGCGCTGTCGGGCGACGCGCTCGTCTTCGAGTCGACAGACGGCCCCGACCTCGCGGGGTCGGTCGAAGCGTCGGTCGAGAGCGCCGGGACCGGGGTCGTCAGCCGACCCGCCTATCGCGCCCACCTCGTCGGCGTCGTCGCCGACGCGACCGCGGAACAGGTCGTCGGGCAGTTCCCCGAGCGGTGAGACGGGCGGCACCGGCGGTCGGACGGGCGACCACAACCTCCTCGCGACGACCCGAATGCTCGGCTATTTGACTCCTCTCGTGCAACACCCGTTATGACCGCCGTCAAGGACAGCGTCCACGACTACATCTCGCTCGACCCCGTGGCCGCCGAACTCGTCGATACGCCCGCCTTCCAGCGGCTTCGACACATCAAACAGCTCTCGACGGTCCGGCTCGTCTACCCCTCCGCGAGCCACACGCGGTTCGAACACAGCCTCGGCGTCTATCACCTCGCCTCCCGCGCCCTCTCGCATCTCGGCGTCGACGGCGACCGCGCCGCCCACGTCCGCGCCGCCGCCCTCCTCCACGACGTGGGCCACGGCCCCTACGGGCACCAGACCGAGGACCTCATCCGCCGGCGCACCGGGCGCGACCACGACGAGATTCACCACTTGCTCGACGGGACCGAGGTCGGCGAGGTCCTGACCGACCACGGCCTCGACCCCGAGCGCGTCGCCGACATGGTCGACGGCGCGGGCGGTCTCGGACAGTTGGTCTCCGGCGAGTTGGACGTGGACCGGATGGACTACCTCGTGCGCGACGCCCACCACACGGGCGTCCCCTACGGTACCATCGACCACGGCCGCCTCGTCCGCGAACTCCGGTACCGGGACGGCGAACTCGTGTTGGCCGAGGGGAACGTCCAGACCGCCGAATCCCTGCTTCTCGCCCGGGCGCTGATGAACGCGACCGTCTACCGCCACCACGTCTCCCGCATCGCGGGCGCGATGCTCGAACGCGCCTCCGAGCGCCTCGTCGACGACGGCGTGCCAATCGAGGCGTTCGTCCGGATGGCCGACCACGACCTGCTCGTCGCCCTCGGCGAGCGCGTGCCCGACCTCGGCCGCCGAATCGAGCGCCGCGACCTCTACAAGCGGGCCGTCTGGGCCCCCATCGACGCCGTGCCGACCGACGTGGTCGAACTCGACTTCGAGGCGACGCGGGCGGCCGAGCGGGACATCGCCGACGCCGCCGACGTGTCGCCCGAGTCGGTTATCGTGGACGCCCCGTCGCGGCCGCGAATCAAGGAGTCCCGGTCGCGCGTCGTCGTCAACGGCGTCGTCCGGCGGCTCGAAGACGCCTCGGAACTCGTGGGCGCGCTCCGGTCGGCCGAGCGGACGCAGTGGCGACTCGGCGTCTACGCGCCCGAGGCGGTCCGCGACGAAGTGGCCGCGGCCGCCGTGGACGTGCTCGGACTTCCGGTTCGCGTGACGACCCCGGTCTGAGGCGCGGGGAAAGCCGGAGACACACGGTCGTCCGACCCTTTTTCACCGATGGCGGCCGATTCACCCACAATGACGACCATCAAGGACAGCGTCCACGACCACATCGAGGTCGAGGGCGCGGCCGAAGCCCTCCTCGATACGCCGGAGATGCAGCGGCTCCGGCGCATCAAGCAGTTGGGAACCGTCCAACTGGTCTACCCCTCCGCGAACCACACGCGGTTCGAACACAGCCTCGGCGTCTACCACCTCGCCTCCCGCGCCCTCTCGCACCTCGGCATCGAGGGCGACGCCGCCGCCCACGTCGAGGCCGCGGCGCTCCTCCACGACGTGGGCCACGGGCCCTACAGCCACAACATCGAGGACGTGACCCACCGCCACACCGGCAAGTACCACGACGACGTGGAGGAGCTCGTCGCCCGCGGGACCGTCGGCGAGACGCTTGAGGACGAGGGACTGGACCCCGAGCGCGTCGCCGCCTTAGTCGAGGGCGACGGCGAGTTCGGCCAGTTGGTCTCCGGTGAGTTGGACGTCGACCGGATGGATTACCTCGTCCGCGACGCCCACCACACCGGCGTTCCCTACGGCACCATCGACCACGAGCGCCTGATTCGGGAACTGACGTTCGTCGACGGCGAGTTGGTCCTCGCGGAGGGGAACGTCCAGACCGCCGAGTCGCTCCTCCTCGCTCGGGCGCTCATGAACCCGACCGTCTACCAGCACCACGTCGCGCGCATCTCGAAGGCGATGCTCCGGCGCGCGTCGGAGCGACTGCTCGCCGAGCCGGACATCGACGCCGAGGAGCTTCGGCGGATGGACGACCCCGACCTGCTCGTCGCGCTCAAACTCACCGACTCGACGAGCGCCTTCGCCGAGCGACTGGCCACCCGCGACCTCTACAAGCGGGCCGTCTGGGCGGAGTTACCGAACGTCCCCGACTCGATTATCGACGCCGGGCACGACGCGCTCGCGACGTTCGAGCGGGACATCGCCGACGCCGCCGACGTGTCGCCCGAGTCGGTCATCCTCGACGTGCCCTCGCGCCCGTCGATGACCGAGTCGTCGTCGCGGGTGATGGTCAACGGCGAGATTCGGCAGTTAGAGCGCGAATCGCCGCTCGTGCAGGCGCTTCGGACCGCACAGGAACAGCAGTGGCGACTCGGCGTCTACGCCCCGCGCGAGGAGACGGAGCGCGTCGGCCGCGCTGCCGCGGACGTGCTCGGCCTCGACGTCGACGGCGCGCTCGTCGCCGAGGTCAGAAGCGGCCTCAACGCGACGCTCGACGAGTTCGAGTAGCCGCCGTCCCGAGACGGGAGGTTCAAGCACCGCCGAGACGCATTCGAGAGCGATGCAACTCGAGGGTACGATACTCCGCGGCCGCGACTTCGACCCGGTCGAGGGGCGGGTCGTCGTCGAAGACGGCACGATAACCGCAATCGAGGAGACGGCGACGGATTCGACGGACATCATCTTGCCCGCGTTCGTCAACGCCCACACCCACCTCGGCGACTCCATCGCCAAGGAGGCCGGCGAGGGACTGTCGCTCGACGACCTCGTCGCACCGCCGGACGGCCTGAAACACCGACTCCTCCGGGCCGCGAGCACCGAGGAGAAAGCCGCCGCGATGCACCGGTCGCTCCGGATGATGGAGGCCGGCGGCACCGCGGCCTGTCTGGAGTTCCGCGAGGGCGGCGTCGAGGGCGTCGACGTCATCCGGCGGGCGCTCGACGGCCGCGACATCGAGGCGGTCGTCTTCGGGCGCGAGACGGCCGACGCGATGGCAGTCGCCGACGGCTTCGGCGCGTCGGGCGCGCGGGACGGCGAGTTCGGCGCGCTCCGGAACGCGACCGCGGCCGCCGGAAAGCTGTTCGGCATCCACGCGGGCGAGCGCGACGCCCACGACATCAACGCCGCGTTGGACCTCGAACCGGACTTCCTCGTCCACATGGTCCACCCCGAGGCGCTCCACCTCGAACGCGTCGAGGACAGCGAGATTCCGGTCGTCATCTGCCCGCGGTCGAACCTCGTCACCGACGCGGGCGTCGCGCCGATTCGCGAACTGGTCGACCGCACCACCGTCGCGCTCGGCACGGACAACGTGATGCTCAACAGCCCCTCGATGTTCCGCGAGATGGAGTTCACCTCCAAGCTGGCGGACGTTTCTGCCGCCGAGGTCCTCCGCATGGCGACCGTCAACGGGGCCGACATCGCCGGGCTGAACTACGGTCTCGTCGAGGAGGGCCGCGACGCCAAGCTGCTGGTCCTCGACGGCGACACGGACAACCTCGCGGGCGTCGAGGATGTGGTCCGCGCCGTCGTCCGCCGCGCCGGGCAGGCGGACGTGAAAGACGTGTACCTCTGAGTTCGGGCGACGCCCCCGCCTTCGGCTTCCGACCGAAGCGGCCCAGAACTCCCGTGGAGCCGACCTATTCTCGCAGTACTCCTCCCGTAGCAAAGGGTTATTACCGACCCCGAGAAAATGTTATCAAGTGTCATGGTGTTGTACGACCGAATCATCGTTCCCATCGACGGCTCCGCCGGCTCCGAGCGCGTCGCGGTCCACGCGGCGGCGTTAGCGGCCGTCCACGATGCGGAACTCCACGGGGTGTACGTGGTGAACGCCGGGAGCTTCGCGGGGCTCCCGATGGAATCGTCGTGGGAGGGGCTCGACGACATGCTGCGCGCCGACGCCGAGTCGGCGCTCGACCAGGTCGAGCGCGCGGCCGAGTCGCAGGGCGTCCCCGTCGAGACGCACGTCCTCGAAGGGACGCCGAGCCGGGAAATCGTCGAGTTCGCCGAGCGCGGCGGGTGCGACCTCATCGTGATGGGGACCCACGGGCGCGGCGGTATCGACCGCCTCCTCCTCGGGTCGGTCGCGGAAAAGGTCGTCCGGGCGTCGAAAGTCCCCGTCCTGACCGTCCGCATCGAAGGCGGTGGCGACGACGCGGACGAGTTCGCCGTCGAGGTACCGGACGACGCCGCGCCCGAGTCGCCCGCCGAGGCGGACGCGGTCGCCGACTCGACGGCGACGGCGGACGGCGGAGAATAGCGGGCTAGTGAACTAGCCGACCGGCGGTGCGCGGGTTCGGTCGCGGTTTCAGCGCCCGCCGTCGGCCGGGCGCAGGTGTTCGCAGTCACCGGCGTGGACTCGTTTTTCGCCCTCGTCGGTTCGAACGACGAGCGTGCCGGGGTGTTCGATATCGACCGCCTCCCCCTTGATGACGCCGTTCGCGGTGTGGACGCGGACCCGCCTGCCGAGCGTGTCCGCCCGCTCGCGCCACGCCGGCAGGACGGCGTCGAGGTCGCCGCGTAGTTCGTCGAATCGTTCGAGCACCCGCTGGACGAACACGCGGCGCTCGACGGGGCCGGCCTCGGCGGCGACGCTCGTCGCGCCTTCGGGGAGGTCCGCGGGGTCGAGGTTGACGTTGATTCCGGGGCCGATGACGAGCCACGAGACGCGGTCGGCCTCGCCTTCCATCTCGGTGAGGATGCCGCAGAGCTTTCGGTAGCCGCGGTCGGCGGGCGTGTCGGAGTCCTTCGAACCACCACTCGCTTCGCTCGCGGAAACGCCACCGACGTGACTCGGTGAGCTACCGCTCACTTCGTTCGCGGAAACACCGTCTGCATTCGCAGACGAACTGCCACTCGCTTCGCTCGTGGCAACTACATCTGACTCGTCAGAGTCAGATGAGTTACCGTTCGCTTCGCTCACGATAACGTCGTTCGGCCACTTGATGCTCGCGCCCACCCCGGCCTCGCGCGCCGCGTCGCAGACGGCGACGGCCATCGCCAGCGTGTACAGCGGGGCGTATGCCGGCGGTTCGTCGGGACGCACGAGCAGGCTCATCCAGACGCCGCCGTCGGGCGCGGACCACTCGCGGTTCTTTCTTCCCCGGCTGGCGGTCTGCTTGCGGGCGACGACGACCACGTCGCTCGCGCCCTCGGCGGCGAGCTCGCGGGCACGGACGTTCGAGGAGTCGAGCGTCTCGTGGAACTCAACGTCGTAGTCGACGCCGAGGCCGTACTCGATTGCCGGGCCGCCGTACTCCGGCACGTCGGTGACGACGTAGCCGTCGCCGGCGCTCTCGACGCCGAACCCCTCGTCGCGGAGTGACTCGACGTGCTTCCAGACGGCGGCGCGGGAGACGCCCAGTCGGTCGGCGAGGTCGGGCCCGGAGACGGGACCCTCGGCGAGTGCGTCGAGGAGGGCGCGTCGCGTGTCGCTCATGCGGGTGGATACCGGCGCACGGGAAAAGAGGTTCGCGGTTCGGACGTCGGTCCCGAGGTCTCGGGACTATTCGAGGACGAGCAGCACGTCGCCCATGTCGACGCTGTCGCCCTCGGAGACGAGGACCTGCGAGACGGTGCCGCCGCGCTCGGCGACCACGTCGTTTTCCATCTTCATGGCTTCGAGGATGCAGACGGTGTCGCCGGGTTCGACCTCGTCGCCCTCCTCGACTTCGACAGAGAGGATGGTCCCCTGCATCTCGGCGGTGACGGACTCGCCGTCGCCCTCGATAATCTGCTGGGAGTCGTCGCTTCCGCCGTCGTCGCGGCGCTTGCGCGGGCCGGAGGAGTTGGATTTGCCCGCGGACGCGTTACCGACCGGGATGGCGGGCGCGCCGCGCTCTTCGAGGCTGACCTCGAAGCGCTTGCCGTTTACCTCGACGGTGAAGGTGCGTTCCGTGACCTCGTCGTCGTCGTCATCGTCGGCGACGGCCTCGGGCGACCAGCGCTCGACGGCGGCCTGGATGCGGTCGGGGTCGAGCACCTCGTCGAGGTACTTCGTCGTGTGGCTCCCCTCGCGGAACGCCTCGTCGGTGAGCATGAGGCGGTGGAACGGGATGACCGTGCGGAGTCCCTCGATGTCGAACTCGGCGAGCGCGCGCTCGGCGCGGGCGAGGACCTCCTCGCGGTCCGAGGCGGTGACGATGAGCTTGGCGATCATCGAGTCGTAGTCGCCGCCGATTTCGTCGCCCTGACGGACGGCGTCGTCCATGCGGACGCCGATACCGCCCGGCGGGTCGTAGGTCGCGAGCGTGCCCGTCGCGGGCGCGAACTCCTTTTCGGGGGCCTCCGCGTTGATGCGGAACTCCATCGAGTGACCCTCGATTTCCACGTCGTCCTGCGAGAAGTCGAGTTCCTCGCCGGCGGCGACGCGCAGTTGCCACTTCACCACGTCGAGGCCAGTCACTTCCTCGGTGACGGTGTGTTCGACCTGGATGCGCGTGTTGACCTCCATGAAGTAGAACTCGCTATCCTCGACGAGGAACTCCACGGTGCCGGCGTTGGTGTAGTCGGCGGCGCGAACGCCGCGGCGGGCGGCCTCGCCGATGCGCTCGCGCAGGTCGTCGGAGAGCGCGGGCGACGGGGCCTCCTCGATGACCTTCTGGTGGCGGCGCTGGAGCGAGCAGTCGCGCTCGCCGAGGTGGCGGACGTTGCCGTGCTCGTCGGCGAGAATTTGCACCTCGATGTGGCGCGGCGCTTCGAGGTACTTCTCGACGTAGACGGAGGCGTTGTCGAAGTACGCCTCGCCCTCGCGCTTTGCCGTCTCGAACTGCTCGTCGACCTCGTCCGCGGAGTGGACGACCTTCAGGCCGCGGCCGCCGCCGCCGCCTTCGGCCTTGATGGCGACCGGGTAGCCGAACTCGTCGGCGACGGCCTTGACGTCGTCGGCGGAGTCGGCGGGCTCGGTCGTGCCGGGGACGACCGGCACGTCGGCGTCCTGCATGAGCGCGCGGGCCTTCGTCTTCTCGCCGAGGCGCTCCATCGCGTCGGCCGACGGGCCGACCCACTTGAACTCGGACTCCTCGACCTTCCGGGCGAACGCGGCGTTCTCCGCGAGGAAGCCGTAGCCGGGGTGGATGGCGTCGGCGTCGGCCTTCCGTGCGGCCTCGATGACCGACTCGTGGTCGAGGTAGGAATCGGCCGCGCGGGCGGGACCGATGTTGTACGCCTCGTCGGCGTACCGCACGTGCCCGCCGTGTTTGTCCGCCTCGCTGTAGACGGCGACGGTCCGGACTCCTAACTCCTCGCAGGCGCGCATGACGCGCACCGCGATCTCGCCTCGGTTGGCGACGAGAACCTTGCTGAACATTTGCGGTAGTCTTTCAGGGAACCGCACGTTATTCTATCGGTTTTACCAACGCACGTCGGTGCCCGCTTCGACAGACGACGATTTACGTGTTCGACCATGAAGGAACGGCCGAGATTACACTTCTCTGGCACTATACGCCGCGAATACTGGTTCAAATCCAAACGGCCTTATGCGTGTGCCACACTACGACACGGGTAATGGCAGTACGAGTCGGCATCCTCGGTGCAACCGGCGCAGTCGGACAGCGATTCATCCAACTCCTCGAAGACCACCCGACGTTCGAACTCGCGGCGCTGACCGCGAGCGAGTCGAGCGCGGGCAAGCGATACGACGAGGCCGCGAAGTGGCGCGTCAACACTCCCATCCCGGACGACGTGGCCGCGATGGAAGTCGGCAGCACCGACCCCGCGGACGTGCCCGACGACATCGACCTCCTGTTTTCGTCGCTCCCGTCGTCGGTCGCCGCCGAGGTCGAACCCGAGTTCCTCGAGGCGGGCTACGTCGTCTCTTCGAACTCCTCGAACGACCGCATGGCACCCGACGTGCCGCTCACGATTCCGGAGATCAATCCGGAGCACCTCGACCTCATCGAGGTCCAGCGCGACGAGCGCGGCTGGGACGGCGCGCTCGTGAAGAACCCGAACTGCTCGACCATCACGATGGTCCCGACGCTCGCCGCGCTCGACCAGTTCGGCCTCGAACGCGTCGACGTCACGACCCTGCAGGCGGTCTCCGGCGCGGGCTACGACGGCGTCACCTCGATGGAGATAATCGACAACGCCATCCCGCACATCGGCGGCGAAGAAGAGAAGATGGAGACGGAGTCCCGCAAGCTTCTGGGCTCGTTCGACGGCGCGGAAGTCGCGCTCCACGGCGCGGAGGTCAACGCCTCGTGTAACCGCATCCCGACGCTCGACGGCCACCTCGAGAGCGTCTTCGCCGACCTCGCCGACGACGCCTCCCCCGAGGACGTCGCGGCCGCGATGCGCGAGTACCCCGGCGTCGACCTCCCGAGCGCGCCCGAACAGCTCATCCACGTCTTCGAGGACAACTTCCGCCCGCAGCCCCGCCTCGACCGCGAGCGCGGCGACGGCATGCAGATTTCCGCGGGCGGCATCCAGGCCACCGAGCGCGGCGTGAAGTACAACTGCCTCGCGCACAACACGATTCGCGGCGCGGCCGGTGCGTCCGTCCTCAACGGCGAACTCCTCGCCCAAGAGGGCTGGATTTAGGCTATATCCACCCGTCGGCGTCGCTCCCGGACTCGCGTTCGGCGTCGCCGACGTTCTCTTCGTCTCGCCACTCGTCGGCGAGCCGACCGTATCGAAGCACGTCGACGTGGTCGCCGTCGACGAATCCCTGTTCCCGGTGGACGCCCTCGCGTTCGAAGCCGGCTTTCTCCAGCACGCGGGTCGACGCCGGGTTCGTCTCGTAGGCGTTCGCGTACAGTTTGTTGAGTCGGCGCTCGCCGAAGGCGTAGCCGCAGAGCGTCCGCAGCGCGTCTGTCGCGTAGCCGTTGCCCCAGTGGTCGGGCGCGACGAGATAGCCGACCTCGGCCGCGCCGGTGACGACGTTCGGCGGCTTGAGTCCGATAGTCCCGACTGGGTCGCCGTCGACCGCGACGACGAAGTTGATGTCGTCGCCGTCGCCGCGCGACTCGACCCACTCGCGCTCTGTCGCCCGCGTCACCGGGTCGGTGGCGGCGATTCCCCGCCGAACCCGCGGGTCGTTGACCGTCTCGTGGAGGAACTCGACGTGCTCCGACTCGACGGTTCTGAGTTCGACGCGGTCGCCTTCGAGAAACGCGGCTCCGCACATATCTCGTCCGTCGTCGCGGCCGCACTTCAACGTGGGCGTGCGGAGCACGCGGTATCTGTCGGCGAGTCTCACGGTACCGGTTCGATTCGTCCAGAGTTAGACACCGTTTTCACGCCGCGTCGACAGAGCGTGTCACATGTCTCGACGCGGTCTCGAAACGGGACTCTCCGCCGGCCTGCTCGTCGCCGCACTCGGCGGCATCGCGTGGGCGACCGGCGAGCCGTTCGTCTTTCCGAGCCTCGGCCCCACGGCGTTCGTCCTCGCCTTCCGCCGTCGCGGCGGGCGCTCCCGCTCGTCTCGCATCGTCGGCGGCCACGCCGTCGGTGCCGTCGTCGGCTTCGCGGCCTACGCGCTCATCGCCCCCGGCGTGACGCTCGACCCGTCGCTCTCGGCCGCGTCGACGGACACGCTGCGCCTCGTCACGAGCGGGGCGGTCTCGGTCGCCGCGACGGGCTGGGGGATGGTCGAACTCGACGCGGTCCACCCGCCGGCCTGCGCGACGACGCTCATCGTCTCGCTCGGCCTGCTCTCGACGCCGCAGTCGGTCGCGACTATCGTCGCGAGCGTGGTCGTTCTCGTGGGGGCCCACCGGGCGACGGACGCGCTGCTCGCTGAGATGTACGGGGACAGTCCAACCGACGCGGGAACGCGGAGTTGAGGTCTTGTCCGGACCTCGGAAGCCGCTCAGACGGTCGATTCTCGGTACCGCCGGCTCGAATCGATAGCCGAGAGAATAGATGGATAGAGGGCGAATGATTCCGCTCGTCGCCCTGATGTGCCTCTGACAGCAGCAAACGAAATTCGTCACCATCCAACTTATGATTTCTGTGAAACACGTTCACACCGGCCGCGCTAGGGTCGCTCGCGTGCAACCGTGGCATATCCGGCATCGGTGAGCCTCCGCCCCGACTGACATTCCGCGACAAGAGACACCTACGACGACAAGTATATGTTCCATGGTCTCAATTGTCACGCTGTATCGCTATGAAGCCGTGCCACAGCTGTCAGGCGGTTATCGACGAGTACATCCTGGACAAAAAGCTCGAAGTGCTGCGCGACCTCACGGTTGACGACTTCAACCTCTGTGCTGACTGCACGACAGTCGTCGCCGATGCGTGCGTGGAATGCGGCGGTGGCGTCTATGTCCCGCGGGGCGAAACGACGGTCCCCGACTACTGTCCGGCGTGCCGCGCGGACCTCATCCGGCGCACGGGGAGCGACCCCGGCTGGACCTGCGATGCCGTCTCGACCTGAGTAGCGGTTCCCGGCCGTTTTTTGGTGGTTGTTGCAGGGGGTGACGAACAGTCACACCATATCAAGCTCGGAGTCACCACGAGATTTTTGTCCGCCGCCGGGAGAAATGTTGTATGGCTGAAAAGAGTGTGGTCGAGTTCGTCGGGTCTCAGACAGGCGGAACGATGGGGCTGTTGGCGTTCTTCGTCGGGTCGGTGCTGGCGTTTCTGGCGTTTTCGTATCTGTTCTACGGGGAGTGAGTTCCTCGTGGACTGCTGGTAGAACAAGCCAACTATAACAACGCCCCCGCTCGGTCGGATCCAGTGCCGCGATTTTAGCTGAAAGAGAGGGCGCTAAGCCCCCTTCCTCAAGGAGCGACCGAAGGGAGCGAGTAGGGAGGGGATACAGCGCCCGCACGCCTTACAGACACNCTTCCGTTTGTTCCCCACCACGGAGCAACGCGAAGCGATGGACTGGCAACGAAACACCGTGCGACAACTGTACAACCACGCTCTCAACGAGTTTGACCAGATACCCGAAGACGCGGGCACGCTCCGCCAGCGCGTCTGGATGGTCCGAGACACGCTCCCGGCGCTCAAAGGCTGGTGGACCGCCCTCAAACTGGTCTACTCGACCGTTCTCCAGAAAGCTGTCGAGCGTATCCGAGACAACATCCAGAACCTCGGGAAGCTCAAAGCGAAAGGATACGACGTGGGGTCGTTGAACTGGAAGAAACCGCGTGAGTACCGGAGTTTCAC